>CAUPRW010000057.1:0-39573 GCA_963513825.1 uncultured Duganella sp. | reverse complement strand
TTGGCGCCCTGGGCCGCGTTGGCCTTGGCGCCCTGGGCGTTGGCGCCGGACGGCGCCGGCTTGGCCGGGACCTGGCCGGCGCGCGCGGCGGCTTGGCGGGCGGCGCCCTGGCGCACGTCGGCCGCCGCTTGCGCGGCGCGCGCTTGCAGGTCTTGCTGGCCGCGGTTGGCGGCGACCGGGATGAAGTCGGTCTTGTCGGCCTTGGCGGCGTTGGCGTTGTGAACGCTGTTTATCGTGATGCTCATGCTTAAATTCCGTTTTCTGCGTGTTCGCTGTCGAGGGCGTAGGCGAGCCAGCCCTCCTTGTTGGCCTGCATTTCGTGCAGACGACGTCCCAGGTCCTCGGTGGCCAGGTCGCAGCGGCGCGCCGCCTCCTGGTGCACCTGCCGCAGCGCCGCCAGGGCGGCCCGTTCGGCCACGCTCCAGTCGCCCAGCGCGGCCATCTGCGGCAACGTCGCCGCCACCAGCGTGTTGACCGCCGCCAGCAGCGTCCAGTCCTCGGCGGCGACGGCGGCGTTGATTTTCTTGGCCATCTGCAGCAGCGTCGCCTGTCTATCCATTTTTCGCCTGCACGCCCAGCCAGCCTTTCTTGATGGTGGTGAGCAAGGTGGTGACCTCGTCGATGATGCTCGGGTCGAGGCTCACGCCGGCCGTGTACAGGCGCCCGGCGCAATAGTCGTACAGGCGGCCGAGGTTTTCGACGACCTCGCCGCCGTGGTCGAAGTCCAGCGAGCTCGACAGGCCATTGATGATGTCGGTGCACTTGTTGAGGCTTTTCGCCTTGAGCTCGTAGCGCTTGCCGGCGATGTGGCCGCGCGCGCGCGCCAGCTCCTCGAGCAGGCCGTCGGTCAGCACCAGCACCAGCTCGATCGGCGAGGCCCGTGCGACCTGGGCGTCCAGATTGGTGGAGTGGTAACTGCTATAGGCTTCATGGTTCAACATAGGATTCACCGTACTGTGTCAAAGGCCGCGGCACGATTGCCGCGGGGTGCCGCCGATCGCCGCATCCGGCGATCGCTTACTAAACTTGCTAAAACTTGCCACGCCGCGCTCAACTGTCGCTGTTGGACGAGAACAGCGCGGTAAACAAGTCCGAGGTGCCCGACATCGACGATTGCAATTGCTGCAGGGCCGTAAATTGCGTCAAATACCGCTTGTAGGCGTTGTTGAACTGGTTTTCAACCGTCACCAGGCGCTCGGCGATGTCGCTTTGCAGGCGCGTCGCCGCTTCCTTGCGGCCGCCCAGCACGCCGGTGGAGGCGTTGGTCCACGTCGTGACGAGCTTGTTCATCGTGCCGAGCACGCCGCTTGGATCGGCGCTGCTGGCGCGGCCAAACAGCGCGTCGAGCGCGGCCGGCTTGGCGGCGATGGTTTTGTTCAGGCGTGCCGAATCGAGCGTGAGCATGCCGTCGCGGCCGGCCGAGATGCCAAAGCTGATCAGCGATTGGCCGCCGCTGACGGTGCGCAGCGCCGCGCCCAGGCGGTCGCGCAGCGCGGCCACCCCGGCGTCGCCGTACAGGGCCGCGTCGGCCGACGTCGGCGACGTGTCCGAGCCCGACGTCGGCGTATGGTCGCCAGCGGCCGAGACCGCGTTGATCGTACCCAGCAAGGTGTTGTAGGCGGTCAGGAACGATTGAACGTTGGCGGCCGTGCCGGCGCTGTCGGGCCCCACCGTCAGCGTCACCGGCGCCGCGTTGGCCGCCTGCGCCTGGGTGACGGTGAAGCTGACGTCGTCGATGGCGGTGATGGTGTTGGACGCCTGCTCGACCTTGGTGCCGTTCTGGCCGCCGATCCAGACGATGGCGTTGCTGGCGGCGTTCAGGACCGTCTTGGCCGTCAGCGCGGTCTGGAGCGCCGGGTCGCCCAGGCCGCTGACGTCGATCGAGGCGACCGCGTTGGCGGCGCCGGTCTGGGTCGAGGTCAGCACCAGCTTGGGCTGGCCGTTGACCGTCATGGTCGAGGCGGTCACGCGCGAATTGTTGGTGGCGGCGACGTTGACGGCGGCGGCGATCTCCTTGGCCGTGAGCTTGCCGTCCATGTCGCTGTCGGCGTTGGTGAGCGCGACCTGGAAGGTCGAGCCGTCGGCCAGCGCGATGTTGAGCGAGCCGGCGTTGGTGGCCACGCTGTCGGCGACGTTGTAGGAAACCTGGCCGGCGGTGGCGAGCTGCTCGACGTAGAACGAATACGTGCCCGCCACGGCCTTCGCGCTGGCGCTGGCGGTGGCCACCGCCGTGTTGCTCATCGTGGCGGCGTTGGCGCTGACCGTCTTGGTGCCCCCGGTGAGCGTCGACAGCGCGCTCTGGAACGCGCTCAGCGCCGAGCCCAGCGTCGACAGCGCGCCGCTGGTGGCCTTGGCCTTGGCCGCCTGGGCGTCCAGCAGCGCCTTGGTTGGCGCGACGTAGGCGTTGGCCAGGTTGGTTGCCGTGGTGATGGGGTCGTACTTCGGACTGGTGATGGCCATGGTGTTGCTCCTGGAAAGGATGAATGAAGTGTACCTTGATACAAGGCGACCCTAATCGTTTCCGTATGAAAATATTTCTAACTTTTTTTCAGGTGTTGCTAATGTGTCGCGGATGGGCGGCAAATGTGTCGTTTCGTCATGGTCGAAGCGCTAACCGTGACAGCGCGGCCATGCGCGCCGCCGCTGCCACCGCGCTACGCCGGCGACTTCTGGTTGCGCAGCCAGGCCTGGGTGGCCAGGTCGTCATGGCGCTTGGCCTCCTTGACATTTTGTTCCTTCAACACCACTTTTTGCTGCGTCACCAGCACCTTGCCCAGCACCTCGCGCTTGGCCCAGGCGGCGTTGAGCGCCTGCTGCGACACGGCCATGTCGGCCTCGTGCATGTGCAGGTCGAGCCGGTGGCTGTCGACCATCTGCATCACGGCCTGCTTGTAGTTGCCGCAGTTGCCCGCCAGCGCCGGATGCAGGTTGCCGCTGGCGCCGCTGTTGGTGTACAGGCCGGTGAGGCGCTCGAGGTTTTTCTGGTAGCGGTCGCGCAGGTTTTGCTTTTCCGCCATCTCGGTCTGCAGCTTCTCGACCTCGGTGTTGCGCAGCGCCACCAGGGTGGTCAGGTTGCGGATGTTGTGTTGGCTCATGTCATCAGCTTTTCAAGTTCTTTGATACACGGCGCGAACGGCGCCTCTTCCTTGGTGCCCTGGCACAGAAAATCCTCGACCTTCGGGTGCAGCATGACGGCCTTGTCGGTGATCGGATCGGCGCCGGGCACGTAGGCGCCCAGCGGGATCAGGTCGCGCACCCGGTTGTGGCGCGCCATGCTCGACTTGAGCGCGCGCGCGGCCAGCATGTGTTCCTGCGAGATGACCTGGCTCATGCAGCGGCTGATCGAGGCGCCGATGTCGATCGCCGGATAGTGGCCCCGTTCGGCCAGCTCGCGGGTGAGCACGATGTGGCCGTCGAGCACGGCGCGGGCGGTGTCGACCACCGGGTCCTGCTGGTCGTCGCCCTCGGCCAGCACGGTGTAGATCGCGCTCATCGAGCCGGTCTGGTTTTCGCCGTTGCCGGCCGATTCGACCAGTTGCGGCAGCGCCGAGAACACCGACGGCGGATAACCCTTGGTGGCCGGCGGCTCGCCGAGCGCCAGCGCCACCTCGCGCATGGCCATGGCGTAGCGGGTGAGCGAGTCGACCAGCAGCAGCACGTTCTTGCCCTGGTCGCGGAAGTGGGCCGCGATCGAGTGGCACAGCTCGGTGGCCATGATGCGCATCAGCGGGCTCTCGTCGGCCGGGGCGATCACCAGCACCGCCTTGGCCAGGCCGTCCTTGCCGAGCGACATGTCGACAAACTCGCGCACCTCGCGCGAGCGCTCGCCGATCAGGCCGACCACCACCACGTCGGCCACGGTCTGGCGCGTCATCAGGCCCAGCAGCACGGACTTGCCGACGCCGGAGCCGGCCATCAGGCCGACCCGCTGGCCCTTGCCCAGGGTCAGCATGGCGTTGATGGCGCGCACGCCGACGTCGAGCGGCTCGGTGACCGGTTTTTTCTTGAGCGGGTGGACCCGCGGCGGCTGCGGGTCGAGCGGGAAGTCGCCGCCGAGCTTGCCCAGGCCGTCGATCGGCTCGCCCAGGCCGTTGACCATCCGTCCGAGCCAGCCCGAGCCGATCTGCAGGCTCACTTTTTCGGGGGAGGGCAGCACGCGCGCGCCGGTGGTCAGGCCGACCGCTTTTTTGAACGGCATCAAAAACGATAGCTTGTCGCGAAAGCCGACCACCTGGGCGTCGAGCCACTCGCCGCCGACTGTCTCGATTTGGCAACGCTGGCCCGTGTGCAGCGGGCAGCCGGCCGCCTCGAGCAGCAGGCCGGAGGCGCCCACCAGCCGGCCCGTCGGCGTGGCCATGGGCACCGAGCCCAGTTCGAGATTGCGTAGCGCGTCAGCGATCACTCTTCGTTCTCCGTCTCGTCGCCGCCATCGGCCGCCTGCAATTGATTATCGACCTGTTCCATGACAGCGGCAAGGCGTTGATGACATCCGGCATCGACTTCGTTATCGCCAGCCTTGATGCGGCACTCGCCCACTTCCAGGCGGGCGTCGGGGATCAGGTTCCAGCGCTTGGAGCGTTTCGGATCGAGCTCGGCGATGCGTTTCAATTCCTCCGGGTTGAGGAAGACGTCGATCTCCTCGCGCGTCGGTGGCATCGATGCCAACGTTTCCTCGACCAGGGCCATCAGCTGCACCGGTTGCAGCGCCAGCTCGGCGCGGATCACCTGGCGCGCCACCTTGGCCACCAGGTCGACCACTTCCTTGCGCTGGGCGGCGCGGTAGTCCGAGCGCAGCTTTTTGAGGCTCTTGAGCATGGCGTCGACCGGGCGCGCCATCTGGTCGTAGGCGACCAGCGTTTCATGCCGGCCTTCCTCGCGGCCCTGTTCCTGGCCGGAGGCGCGGCCGGCCTCGAAGCCGTCCTCCTGGCCGCGCGCCAGGCCGATCTCGTAACCGTCGCGCTGGCCCTGTTCGAAGCCCTCGCTGACCGAGGCCGCCCACTGGGCGCCGCCGTCGGCGCCCTGGCCGTGGCTCTGCGCCACGGCGCGCTGGTGCGCCAGGTTGGTGAACTGGGCCAGCGGCGGGAAGCGGTAGGCGCGGAACTGCTTCATTCGACCACCTGTTCGGCGAACAGCTGGATCTCGATCTCGCCGCCGTCGGCGAGCGCCTTGACGGTGGCCATGATTTCCTGGCGGGTCTGCTCGATGCGCGACATCGGCATCGGCCCGGCGCGCCGCATCATGTCCTCGAACGCCTGCGCCTGGCGTTTCGGCATGGTCTTGAGCACGGCGTCGCGGATCGACACTTCGGCGCCCTTGAGGGCGATGGCCCACTGCTCGAGCGGCACTTCCTCGATGATGCGGGTGATGGCCACCTCGGACTGGTTGCCGAGGATGAAGAAGTCGTACATCGACAGCTCGATCTGCGCCACCACCTCGGGGTCGTGCGCGCGCAGCAGCTCGACCATCTGCGCGCGGTTGCTCGGCAGTCGGTTGAGGATCTCGGCGGCCTGGCGGATGCCCTCGACGCTGGTGCTTTGCGAGTCGAACGAACTGAGGCAGCGCACCACCAGCTCGTCGAGCTCCTGCAGCAGGTCGCGGTCGATCTCGTCGAGGCGCGCCAGGTTCAGCAGCACCAGGTCGCGGCCGTCCTGGGGCAGGGCGTCGATGATCTGGCCGGCCAGCGCGGCCGGCAGGAAGGCCAGGAACACCGATTGCATCTGCACGTGCTCGTTGGAGATGTACTCGGCCAGCCACTTGGGCGAGGCCCACTGCAGGCGCGCCATCTTCGGGCGCAGCTCGTCGCCGTAGATGTTGTTGAGCACGGTGTTGGCGAGGTCGCCGCCGAGCGCCAGGTCGAGCGAGCGCTTGAGGTAGCTGCGCGAGGCGCCGTGCACGCCGGACTGCTCGCGGTAATCGTCGAAGAAGGTTTGCATCGCCGTCTTGACCGACTCGACCTTGATGCCGCTCATGCGGCTCATCACCTGCGTGACCTCGAGCAGCTCCTCGCGCGTGAGGCAGCGCAGCACGGCGGCGGCCGGCTCCTCGCCTATGCTCAAGAGCACGATCGCGGCCTGTTCGACCGGGGTCAGCTTGGCGGGCGCGCCGTTGCCGTATTCGGACTCGTCGGAGTCCTGCGTGTTATTGAGTTCGGCCATTTTTCTGCATCCATTGTTTGACGACTTCGGCGACCCGTTCCGGCTCCTTGGCGGCGAGCACCTTGAGGTGGTCGACCATGACATCGACGGCCGAGCCCGGAGGCGGCAGGTCGTAATTTTCCAGCAACGGCACCACCGGCATGCCCGGCTGGCCGGCGGCGCCCGGCAGCGCGGCGGCGGCGCCCGGCGTGCCCGGCGCGGCCGCGCCCGGCAGGGCCGGCAGCACGCCGTCGCGGGCCTCCTTGGCCTCCTTGGCGGCCGCCACGGCGGCGGCCTCGGCGGCGCGGCGCTCGGTGGCCACGCGCTGCAATTCCTGCGGATCGGGCGTGAAGCGCACCGTCACCAGGCGCAGCAGCGGACGCAGGATCAACAGGTAGCCCAGCAGCAGGCCGACGCCGTAGATCACGTAGGAGCTGATGTCGACGATGTTGTCGCGCTCTTCCCACCACTGGGTCACGGGCGCCTTCGGCGGGAAGTTCATGGCCGACACCACCAGTTGGTCGCCGCGGGCGGCGTCGATGCCCAGGCCGTTGCGCAGGATCTTGTCGATGTTGGCGATCTCGGTGGCGCTCCAGCCGGTCTTCGGCGTCGGCGCGGCCGCCTGCGCCAGCACCACGGCCACGCTGAGCTTTTGCAGGCGCCCGCGGCTGCGCTTGGTCTGGACGATGCTGCGGTCGTAGGCGTACTGGCGGGTGGTGGCGTTCTTGCGCGCCGTGCCGTCGCCGGGGCTGGCCGGATCGGTGGCCGGCTTGGCGGCGTCGGCCGGGTTGGGGTTGGCCGGCGGCGGCCGGTTCGACAGCGTGCCCGGCACGCCCATGGCCACGCGGTTGCGGTCCTGCTCCTCGCGCATGGCCTCGCTCGTGACCTTCGGATCGGCGCCGAATTTCTCCACCGTCTCCTCGATCTTGTCGTTGTCGACGGCGGCCATGACGCTCAGGCGGAAGTTGTCGTCGCCGATCACCGGCCCCAGCAGGTTCTTGACGTTGGCCTTGACCTCGTCCTGGATGCGCTTGCCGTTCTCGTTGCTGGCGCTGCCGGCGTCGAAGCCCTCGCTCAGGTCGACGTGCGAGGAGAGCAGGTTGCCGCTCTGGTCGACCAGGCTCACCCGCTGCGGGCTGAGGCTGGCGACGCTGCCCGAGACCATGTTGACGACGGCGGCGATGGCCTCCGGCTGCAGGGTGCGGCCCGGCTTGAGCGCCACCACCACCGACGCCGACGACTTGTCGCCGTCGGACGAGACGAACGAGGTCGACTTGGCGATCGACAGGTGCACGCGGGCGTGGGCGATGGCGTCCATGGTCATGATCGACTGCGCCAGCTCGCCCTCGAGGCCGCGGCGGAAGCGCACGTCCTGGACGAACTGCGACACGCCCAGCGGATCGTTCTTGTCCATCAGCTCGAGGCCGGCCGGCAGCTGGGCCGTCACGCCCTTGGCCGCCAGCAGCATGCGCACCTTGCCCAGCATCGACGCCGGCACCAGCACCTGGCCGCTCTCCGGATGGAGGCGGTAGGGGATGTGGTCGGTGTCGAGCACGGTCATCATGTCGGCCGCCGAGACCTTCTCGCGCGCGCCGAACACCGGCTTGTAGCCGGACTGGTCGTTCCACAGGTACATCAGCACCAGCGCCGTCACGCCGATCGCCAGCAGCAGCAGCGGATAGAGGTTCTTGAGCAGGTTGGGCGGCAGCGTCATGGCGGCCGGGCTGGTGCGCCAGCGACCGAAGGCGGTCTTGAGGGTGTTGATCACGTTAAATGCTTTCGCGAAGTGGGGGCGCGGTGGGGCGGGCGGTTACAGGGGCAGCTTGATGAGCTCGTCGACGGCGCCCATCACTTTGTTGCGCACTTGCATCAGCATCGAGAACGACAGGCTGGCCTCCTGGCTGGCCAGCATGGCGCCGACCAGGTCGTCGCTCTTGCCGGCGTCGACGTCGGCCATCTTCTGGCCGGCGGCGACGTCGCCGTCGTTGACCTTGCCGACCGCGTCCTTCATCGATTGCGCGAACGAAAAGGCGCTGTTGCCGCCGAAGGCGCCGGCCGTGTGCGCGGCCTCGCCGCCGAACTGGGCGGCCGGGGCGATCGCGGCGCTGTTGCCCAGCGTTTGCGCGGCGCTGGTCAGCGAGGCCAGGTCGGCCTGGATCAGGCTGGAGAATCCGTTGCTCATGCTTGCTACCTCCTGTTGCGTGTCGTCCGTGCCCGCTTACGGTTGGCGCCGGTCCCACGTGTCTACCATATCTAGATTGCTTCGAAGCAGCAAGCGCTCCGTTGCCCGATTGCCGTGCCGCCGCCGCGCGCCCCGCGCGCGGCCGTCGCCGCTATCTCATCGGCGCGACACATGCGCCATGCAAGCGGCGTCCCGGGCGCCGCCGGCGCGCGATAAACGCCCGGCCGGCGCCGCTGTCGCGGCGCGCAATTGCGATTGGGAAATTGTGTCGCGCGGTGTTATGAATCGGGAAAATGTCACGTTCGAACCTACCCTGGTTAAATGGTTTTACCGCGAATTTCGGATCCCGTGGAAAATGTTTTCCTGAGGAAAATACCGTTATAAATCATTTATTAAGGGTTGTTGTTTAAGCCCTGTTTCATAGGAGCGATACCTTGATCAGGCTGCGTTTAGCTTACCGACTAGCAATATTCTTGTAAAGGTTTATTTGCCCTGCGTAAACATCCTGCGACAAATCTTGTTCTGTGGCAATAATGTGAATTATCCTGTATGCTGCACTAGCGATGTCGTACGAGTTTCAGCTATGCTGTTGCAATGAGCCAAATTTTGCGCTGTAAGTAACCAGTTTTTAGCTGGATGGTGCGATGATGGAGGCGTATGAAGATTTACCCGACCCGGCCCTAACATGACAACCACAAAACAGACTGCGCCGCCTCAGGTTCTGGATCCATGCTTGCTGGGGCGCCCCGTCCACCTGCTGCACATCTTCGCCGACCAGTTGCGCGACGATTTGACGCAGGCGATGCGCCTGAACATGAACCGCCGCTACTGGGGCGGGTTCCGGGTCGAGGACGTGCGCTTCACCCGCTTCGACGGCGGCGAGATGCGCAGCCGCTGGTTGAGTTTTTCGGCCCCGGCCGGACACATCGGCTTTTCGCTCGAGCGCAAGGTGCTGCTGAGCGTGCTCAATTTCCGCTACGGCAGCAGTGGCAAGGCCGACAACAATGCCGCCGCGCTCGACGAGGACGCGGTGCGGGTGACCGCCACCGAGGAGCGCCTCGCTGTGGTTTTGGGGCAACAGTTGACCGGCACCCTGGCCGGCCGCATCGAATTGAACCTATCGGCCGTCGACAAGGCGCCGGCCGCCGACGGCGACGCCGAGACCGGCTTCAAGCCGGCGCCGGGCGCGCCGCCGCCCAAGGGCAACTGGACCATCACCGTCACGCTGGCCGACACGGCCGGCGCGGCCGCCGGCCAGTTCTGGTTCGCGCTCGACAAGGCGCTCATGGCCAGCGTGCTGCGCGGCCTGTTGCGCGACCGCGACGGCGCCAAGAAGCCGCAGCCGGCGCCGCCGCTGGCGCAGCGCCTGCAGGTGGGCCTGACCGGGCGCCTGGCCAGCAAGGAGGTCATGCTCGGCGCGCTGTACGACCTGCAGGTCGGCGACGTCATTCCCATCAGCCTGAACCGGGCCGACGTGCTGCTGGAGGATTCGCGCCTGTTTACCGCGGCGGTGACCGAGCACAAGGGCAAACTGTGTCTAACCTCTTTTGAAGATGTCGAATAAATATGATGAACATGAACGTAGCCAACCCCAGTGACGCCCTGCTCGACGACCTGTCCGAAGAGATGATCATCGACCAGGTCGGCACGGAGGTGACCGACGTGCCGGCCAGCGCCCCGCGGCGCGACCTGCCGGCGATGATGCGCAAGATCCCCGTCACGTTGACGCTGGAGGTCGGCTCGGCCCGCATCTCGCTGCAGGAACTGATGGCGATCGGCCCGGACAGCGTCGTCGAACTCGACGTGCTGGCCGGCGAGCCGCTCGTCATCAAGGTCAACGGCACCGCCATCGGCCGCGCCGAGGTGGTGGTGGCGGGCGAGAACTACGGCCTCAAAGTCATCGACCTGGACGGCCTGAACCTCGACATGATGGCTCCATGACCGTTCCGGTGAACTTGCGGTGGCGGCGGTCGCTGACCGCCGCGGCCGCCTGGCTGGCGCCGGCCGCGGCGCTGGCGCTGGCCGCGCTGGCGCTGGCCCCGGCCCCGGCCCACGCGGTCGACCTGCTGGCCAACGTGGTGCCCGGCGCCAAGACCGAACTGACGGTCAAGATGCAAATCCTGATCATCATGACCTTGCTGGGCTTGCTCCCGGTGATGGTCATGATGATGACCAGCTTCACCCGCTTCGTGATCGTGCTCTCGCTGCTGCGCCAGGCGCTGGGCCTGCAGCAGGGCCTGCCCAACCGGGTGATCACCGGCGTCGCCCTGATTTTGACCTTGCTGGTGATGCGCCCGATCGGCGACCAGATCTGGACCGAGGCCTTCGTGCCCTACGACCAGGACAAGATCGGCCTGGAGACGGCGCTGCAGATCGCCGAAAAGCCGGTCTCGCGCTTCATGCTGGCGCAAACGAGCAAGGCGGCGCTGCGCCAGATCGCCCACCTGGCCGGCGAGGACAAGATCACCGTGCCGTCCGAGCACGCGTTCACCGTCAAGCTGGCCGCGTTCGTGCTGTCGGAACTGAAAACGGCGTTCCAGATCGGCTGCATGCTCTTCATCCCCTTCCTGGTGATCGACCTGGTGGTGTCGTCGGTGCTGATGGCGATGGGGATGATGATGCTCTCGCCGCTGGTCATTTCGCTACCGTTCAAGCTGCTGCTGTTCGTGCTGGTCGACGGCTGGACCCTGACCGTCAACACGCTCGTCACCAGCGTGCAGGCGTATTAGAGAGAGGGGACCGCATGCTCACTCCCGAAGTTGCCGTCGACCTGGTGGTCGAATCGCTGCACATCGTCATGCTGCTGGTGGTGCTGCTGGTGGTGCCCGGCCTGATCACCGGCTTGCTCGTGGCGCTGGTGCAGGCGGCCACGCAGATCAACGAACAGACGCTCAGCTTCCTGCCCAGGTTGCTCGTCACCCTGCTGGCCATCATCCTGATGGGCCGCTGGATGGCCGGCTACCTGATGGACTTTTGCGTCTCCATCTTCACCCGCGCCGCCACGCTGGTCGGCTAGCGCCGGCCGTCCCGCCCCGACATGGAACCGGTCCTGGCCCAGCTGCTGCCGATGCTCACCGCCATCTGGTGGCCGTTCTGCCGCATCCTGGCCATGTTCATCGGCGCCCCGGTGCTCGGCGAGGCGGTCACGCCGGTGACGGTGCGCATCCTGATCGCCCTGGTGCTGGCGATCTTGATGCTGCCGGTCACCGGCGCGGTCGGCGGCGTGGGCAACTACGCCATCGACCCGTTCTCGATGCACGGCGTGGTGGCCACCATCGAGCAGGCGCTGATCGGTTTCGTGCTGGGGCTGGCGTTCCACTTCGCCATGTCGGTCATCGGCGTGCTCGGCTTCATGGTGTCGTCGCAGATGGGCTTTTCGATGGCGGTCATGAACGACCCGATGAACGGCCAATCGTCGGACGTGGTCTCGGCGCTGCTGTCGGTGCTGTCGATCATCGTGTTCTTCGCCATCGACGGCCACCTGGTCATCGCCAACATCATCGGCCAGAGCTTTCGCGCCTGGCCGCTGGGGCAGGGCTACGCGCCGGCGCTGCTCAACGCGGTGGCCTACAACGTGGCCTGGATCTTTTCGGCGGCGATGCTGCTGGCGATCCCGATCGTGTTCTCGACCCTGGTGGTGCAGCTCGGCTTCGGCTTCCTCAACCGGGTCGCCCCCAGCCTCAATTTGTTCGCGCTCGGCTTTTCGGTGATCACCATCTTCGGCCTGCTCATGCTCGCCGAGGTGGTGCGCTTCATCCCCGACCACTACGTGCGCATGACCAACCAGGTGCTGGAGCTGATCCGCCAGCAGATGCAGGTGGCGGCCCATGGCTGACAACAGCACCGGCGACAAGACAGAAAAGGCTTCCCAGCAGAAGCTCAAGAAGTCGCGCGACGAAGGGCAGGTGGTGCGCTCGCGCGACCTGTCGACCGCCATCGGCATCCTGGTGAGCCTCAAGCTGTTCGTCTACCTGCTGCCGACCTACATGGCGGAGTTCAACGAGATCTTCCACCAGAGCTTTGCGCCGTTCGACAGCACCGGCGCCATCGACAACGCCATGTCGACCGTGTTCGGCAGCGCCATGTGGCTGTTCATCAAGATGGTGCTGCCGCTGTTCGTGGTGCCGCTGTTCATCGTGCTCGGGGCCATGGTGCCGGGCGGCTGGGTCGTGAGCACCAAGCACTGGGCGCCGAAGATGAGCCGCTTGAGTCCGGCGGCCAACCTGGGCCGGCTGTTCGGCGCCAAGCACGGCTTCGAGCTGCTGGTGTCGATCGCCAAGGCCGGCGTGCTGATCGCCGTGCTGATCCACGTGGCCCGCTCGACCGTGCGCGACTACACCCAGCTGCAGCACATGCCGATGGGGCAGGCGATGGTGAGCGGCTCGAATTTGATGCTCGACGGCCTGATGTCGCTGATCTCGGTGTTCATCATGTTCGCGCTGATCGACGTGCCGGCCCAGGCCTTCTTCTTCGCCAAGCAGCAGCGCATGAGCAAGCAGGACCAGAAGGAGGAGCACAAGTCGAGCGAGGGCCGGCCGGAGGTCAAGGGGCGGATCCGCCAGCTGCAGCGGGCGCTGGCGAGAAACAGCGCGCGCAAGACCGTGCCCGGCGCCGACGTCGTCATCGTCAACCCGGAGCATTACGCGGTCGCCCTCAAGTACGACCACGACCGCGCCGAGGCGCCCTATGTGGTGGCCAAGGGCGTCGACGAGATGGCGCTCTACATCCGCCAGCTCGCCGCCGAGCACAAGATCGAGGTGCTGCCGCTGGCGCCGCTGGCGCGCGCCATCTACAACACCAGCCAGGTCAACCAGCAGATCCCGGTGCAGCTGTACCAGGCCGTCTCGCAGGTGCTCAATTACGTGCTGCAGCTGAAAGCATTCCGGGTCGGGCGGCGCGCCGCCGAGCCCGCGTTCCCGACCGAAGTCGTCGTCCCCACATCCATGAGCGAGGTTAAGCAGTCATGAATTTTTTCCAGCGGTTGATCGCCGAAGCGCGTCGCCACAAGTTCGCCACACCGGTATTCCTGCTGGTGATCCTGGCGATGATCATCCTGCCGCTGCCGCCGGTGCTGCTGGACGTGATGTTCACGTTCAACATCGTCCTGGCGCTGATCGTCATCATGGTGGCCGTCTCGGCCAAGCGGCCGCTGGACTTCTCGGTGTTCCCGACGGTGATCCTGGCCACCACCATGCTGCGGCTGACCTTGAACGTGGCCTCGACCCGGGTGGTGCTGCTGCACGGCCACGAGGGCACCGGCGCGGCCGGTAGGGTGATCGAGGCCTTCGGCGAGGTCGTCATCGGCGGCAACTACGTGGTCGGTATCGTCGTGTTCGTGATCCTGATGATCATCAACTTCATGGTGGTGACCAAGGGCGCCGAGCGCATCTCGGAAGTGTCGGCGCGCTTCACGCTCGACGCCCTGCCGGGCAAGCAGATGGCCATCGACGCCGACCTCAACGCCGGCCTGATCAACCAGGAGAAGGCGCAGGCGCGGCGCAAGGACGTCGCCGCCGAGGCCGACTTCTACGGCGCCATGGACGGCGCCTCCAAGTTCGTGCGCGGCGACGCCGTCGCCAGCATCCTGATTTTGATCATCAACATGGTCGGCGGCGTGGCCATCGGCGCCATCATGCAGGACATGTCGTTCGGCGACGCCTTCAAGCAATACGCGCTGCTGACCATCGGCGACGGCCTGGTGGCGCAGATCCCGGCGCTGCTGCTGTCGGCCGCCTCGGCCATCCTGGTGACCCGCATCTCGGACTCGGGCGACTTCGAGAAGCAGGTCGGCGACCAGGTGCTGACCTCGCCGCAGGTGATGTTCAGCGCCGCCGGCATGATGGTGATCCTGGCGGCCGTGCCGGGCATGCCGTGGCAGATGTTTACCCCGTTCGCGCTGGTGCTGGCCTACGTCGGCTGGAAGCTGGGGCAGCAGGTCAAGGCGCCCGACACCTCCGGCATCGAGGCGATCGAGGCGGCGCTGCGCGACGAGCGCGCGCCCGAGCTCGACTGGCACAGCCTGCCGGCGGTGCAGCAGATGCAGATCGCCCTCGGCTACAAGCTCGTCGGCCTGATCGACAAGACCCACGGCGAGCCGCTGACCAAGCGCGTGCGCGGCGTGCGCCAGAGCCTGTCCGAGTCGATGGGCTTGCTGCTGCCGCCGATCGTCGTGCGCGACGACCTCGGGCTCAAGCCGTCGCAGTACTCGGTGATGCTCTCGGGCAGCGTGGTGGCGCAGGCCGAGGTGTTCGCCGACCGCCTGATGGCGATCCCGTCGCCCAATATCTACGGCCAGATCGACGGCATTCCCGGCATCGAGCCGGCCTACGGCATGCCGGTGACGTGGATCGAAACGAGCGAGAAGGCCAACGCGCTCGGACTGGGCTACCAGGTGGTCGAGGCGCCGAGCGCGATCGCCACCCACCTGTCCAAGCTGATCCGCGAATACCTGCCCGAGCTGTTCCGCCACGAGGACGTGCCGGCGCTGATGGACCGGCTGGCGGCCATGTCGCCGAAATTGGCCGCCTCGCTCGACAAGGCGCTCACGCACACGCAGATGTTGCGCGTGTTCCGCGTGCTGCTGGCCGAAAACGTCTCGCTCAAGGACATCGTGCCGATCGCCACCACGCTGGTCGACAGTTCCGAGACCACCAAGGACCCGATCCTGCTGGCGGCCGAGGTGCGCTGCGCGCTGCGGCGCCAGATCGTCAGCGGCTTGTTCGGGCAAAAGACCGAGATGCTCGCCTTCAACCTCGGCGGCGACCTGGAGAACATGTTGCTCGGTTCATTGAACCAGGCGCGCCAGAGCGGCAAGGTGGTGCTCGACAACTACCCGATCGACCCGCACCTGCTGGCGCAGCTGCAAGTAAACATGCCGGTCGCGCGCGAACAGATGAAGCAGCAGGCCACGCCGCCGCTGCTGCTGGTGCTGCCGCAGATCCGGCCGCTGCTGGCGCGCTACGCCCGCCTGTTCGCCCCCGGCCTGCACGTGCTGTCCTATAACGAGATCCCCGAAAACCGCGAAGTGAGCATCATCGGCACCGTCGGCTGACGCCCGCGCCTCAGGCGCCGACGATCGCTGCGAGCTCCTCGTCGATCTGCCGGCAGCTTGCCCGCAGCGCGTCGATGAAGCGCTCGACCCCCGGCGCCTCCGGCCGGAACAGCGGCGTGACCAGGTTGACCGAGTAGGGCACCGGGTGCGAAAAGCGCCGGATCCGCAGCCCGTTGCCCGCGTACTCGAGCGCGGTGAGCGGGTTGACGATGGCCACGCCCACGCCCAGGTTCACCGTCGCGCACACCGCCGCCGCGCTGTGCGTCTCGACCACCATGCGCCGCTCGACGCCATGCTCGCGAAAGGTGTTGTCGACCAGTTTGCGATACGGGTCGCCCGCCGCGAGGTAGACGAAATCGATGCCGGCGAAGTCGCGCGGCGCCAGCACGCCCTTCTTGCACAGCCGGTGCCCGCGTGGCAGCACGCACACCACGTCCATCGTCAGCAGCGTCGCCATCGTCGTCCCCGGCGGCGCCCCGGCGTCCTCGGTCAGGCCGAGATGGTAGCGCTGGCTGGTGAGCGCCTCCTGCAGCGGCGGGCCTTCGAGCGGCGTCACGTTCAGGCTCATGCCGGGAAAGCGGGCGCAAAAATGCCGGCTCGCGCGCGGCAGCAGCGTGCTGGAAAACGCCGGCAGGCAGGCGACGGCGATCTGCCCCTGGCGGAAATCGCGCAGCGCCTCGATGGCGTTGCCGATCCGTTCCAGCCCGAGATAGCTGCGCCGCACCTCGTCGAACAACATCAATCCCTGCTCGGTGGGCACCAGCTTGCCGCCGCCGCGCTTGAACAGCGTGAGCTGCGACAGTTTTTCGAAGCGGGCCAGTTCGCGGCTGATGGTCGGCTGCGACGTGTGCAGCATGGCGGCGGCGGCGGTCGTGCTGCCGGACGTCATCACCGCCCAAAACACTTCGACGTGGCGAAAGGTAAAGCCCATGGCATGCCCTGTGTGAATTCGGTTTGGCAGACTATATCAGCATTGAATAGGGTGCGCATGCATTGGTATTGGGTTTTTCGCCGCGAAACCGGCATGCTTGCGCCATCGAATCGACTCATACAAGGAAGCAGATGGACCATTTTCGTTACGTGGACGGCGTGCTGCACGTCGAGGGGTTGCCGGCCAGCGCCATCGTCGAGGCGCACGGCAGCCCGGTGTACGTCTATAGCGCGCGCACCTTCCAGGAGCAGTACGCGGCCATGCGCGATGCCTTCGCCGGCGTCGAGCCCTTGATCTGCTTTTCGGTCAAGAGCTGCGCCAACCTCGCGGTGCTGCAACTGCTGGTGGAGCAGGGCAGCGGGCTCGATGTGGTCAGCGGCGGCGAGTTATACCGCGCCACGCTGGCCGGCGCCAGCGCCGACAAGATCGTTTTCGCCGGCGTGGGCAAGTCGCGCGAGGAGCTGGCCTACGCCATCGATGTCGGCGTGCTGCTGTTCAATGTGGAGTCGGAGGCCGAGCTGCTGCGCATCGACGAGGTGGCGCGGGCGGCCGGCAAGCGCGTCAAGGTGGCGGTGCGCGTCAATCCCGACGTCGCCGACGCCGACACCCACGAGAAAACCTCCACCGGCGGGCGCCAGACCAAGTTCGGCGTGCCGATCACCAGGGCGGTGGCGTTGTTCGCGCGTGGCCTGTACCGCAACGTCGAAGTAGTGGGCATCCATGTGCATCTGGGCTCGCCGATCGCCGCCACCGCGACCTATTTGCAGGCGATCGACAAGGTCGAGCGACTGGCCGACGACATCGAGGGCGCCGGCACGGTGATCGAATTCATCAACCTTGGCGGCGGCTACCCGTCGCCGTACCATAGCGGCGAGGAGCCGGCCTCGGACCCGTTGGCGCACATGGGCGCGGCCATCTGCGCGCGCTTGCAGGGGCTGCGCCGGCGCGGCAAGCGCTTCGTGATCGAACCGGGGCGCTCGATCAGCGCCAACGCCGGCATCCTGCTCACCAGCGTCGAATACATCAAGCAGGGCTGGGAGCGCAAGATCGCGATCGTCGACGCCGGAATGAATGTGCTGGTGCGCCCCACGCTGTATGGCGCCAGCCACGCCATCTGGCCGGCGCAGCACGGGCACTTCGACGGCCACTGGAGCGCGCTGCCGGCCGGCGGCGCGCAGTGCGAGGTGGTCGACGTGGTCGGACCGATTTGCGAAACCGGCGACTACTTCGCGCTCGGCCGGGCCATGCCGGTGCTTGCCGGCGGCGACGTGCTGGCGGTGTTTTCGTGCGGCGCCTACGGCATGAGCATGGCCAGCCAGTACAATTCGCGCGGCCGGCCGGCCGAGGTGATGGTCGACGGCAGCGCGCAGCGCCTCATCCGCCGGCGCGAAGCCTACGGCGATCTGGTGGCGCATGAGCTCGAAGGCATCAACCGGAAAACCCCGGCGCCGCAAGCGGAACGGGGTCAGGACGCCCGGCTGCGGTAGCTTTGCGGGGCCAGGTCCTCTTTCGGCGCGAGCGCCTGCAGGCGCTTGTAGAGCACGCGCGTTTCGAGCAGGTTCCACACGCGCAGCATCGCCTCGAGCGTGTCGAACGGCTTGGTGAGGAAGTCCTTGGCGCCGAGCGAGAGCGAGCGGCGCTTGGCCTCGGCGGTGGCGTCGGCCGTGATCACCAGGACCGGACGGAAGTCGTACGGATCGCCGCGCCGTTTCAGGCGCTCGAGCACCGCGTAGCCGTCCAGGTCCGGCATCATCAGATCGAGCACGATCAGGTCCGGGTCGAAGGCGGTGTAGAGTTCGAGCGCGGTCTTGGCGTCGGTGGTGCCGACGACGTGGGTCAGGCCCTCGCCGATGAACATGTCTTCGAGCAGGCGCAGGTTGGCCGGCTGGTCGTCGATGATCAGGATGCGGGAGGCCAGCACTTCGTTTTCCATCATCGTTGTTGCTCCGTGGTGTCGAGTAGGGCGAAAAATTCGGGGATCTTGAGCGGTTTGCTCAAATGGCGCGGCGTTCGCGCCGACGCTTCGGTGCCGGCCGCGGCCCCGGCGGGGGCGCCGCCGAGCAGCACCAGTTCACCGGGCAGCGCCTGCAGCGCGTGGTCGGCCAGTTCGCAGGCGACCAGCAGCAGGTCGGGCGCCGCTTGCCGGGCCAGCGCGATGCCGCTGGCCCGGTCGGCGGCGGCCGTGATGCGCCAGGCGGGCCGGCGCTGCATCAGCGTGGCGATCAGCGCGCGGGTGCCGGCGTCGGCGTCGATGCAGATCAGGTGGTGGGTGGTGGCGGCCGGCGCCGGGGCGGCGGCGGGCGGCGCGCCGGCGTCGGCGATGTCGGCGCGCGGATCGGCCACGTCGGCGGCGTCGGCGGCCGGCAGCGTCAGCGTGAAACGGCTGCCCTGGCCGGACTTGTCCTCGAAGTGGAGGTCGCCGTGCATGGCCTGCATCAGCGCCTTCGACACGGCCAGCCCGAGGCCGGCGCCCTCGGTCTTGCCGCGCTCGGCGCCAAGGCGGTCGAACGGCGCGAACAAGCGCGTTTGCAGCGCCGGCGTGATGCCAGGGCCGGTGTCGTCGATGTGGATCGAGACGACGCCGGTGGCCGGATCGACGTCGAAGCCGATATCGACCTTGCCGCCTTCGGCGCCGTACTTGATGGCGTTCGACAGCAGGTTGAGCATCACCTGCAACAGCCGCTGGCGGTCGGCCATGACGGCGCCGAGCATGGTCGCGCCGTCGTGCCGGAGCAGCACCGCGCGCTGTTGCGCCATCGGCGCCATCAGCATGGCCGCTTCGTCGACCAAGGGCGCCAGCGCCACCGGCTCGCATTCGAGCGTGAGCTTGCCGGCCTCGATGCGGCCGATGTCGAGCACCTCGTCGATCAGCGAGAGCAGGTGCTGGCCGGCCTGGCGGATATGTTCGGCGTGTTCGCGCTCGCGCGGCGCCTTCAGGCCCGCCTCGAGCAGCTGGGCGTAGCCGAGGATGGCGTTGAGCGGCGTGCGCAGCTCGTGGCTGGTGCGGGCCAGGAATTCGGTCTTGGCCTTGCTGGCCGCCTGCGCCGCCGAGGCGCGCCCGGCCAGCAGCACGCTGGCCTGGTGCAGCCGCTCGGCCAGTTGGCCCAGTTCATCGCGGGTGGCCGGCGCCGGGATCAGCGGCAGGTCGCTGTTCAAGCGTTCGGCGTTTTCGGCCGCCAGCCGCACCCGCCGCACCAGCCCGACGGTGAAGGTCAGCGTGGCCATGGCCCCGGCCAGGCCGGCGGCGGCGACGGCGATGGTCATCCACATGTTGCGGTTGGAGGCCTGCTGCAGCGCCACCGCGCGCTGTTCGACCAGCGCCGATTCGCGCAGGCTCATGACGCCGATCTCGGCGCGCAGGCGGTCGAGGATCTGCTTGCTGCTCAGCAGATGGGTTTGCAGTTCGACCGTGCTGGCGTTGCGCTGGCCGCGCATGATCTCCAGGCTGGCGAGTTTTTTTTGCAGCAGCGGCGCGATGCGTTGCAGGCTGGCGCGCTGCTCGTCGTCGACCACCTTGGCCTGCAGGCTGGCCAGCGTGACGGGCAGCTGCCGCGCCGCCACGCCATAGGGCGTGAGGAAGTCGTCGCGGCCGGTCAGCAGGTAACCGCGCACGCCGGTGGCCGCCTCGGCGATCTGCGTGTGCAGGCGCTGGATGTCGGCCTGCGCCTGCATCGCGCGCAGCATGTCGGCGGTGGCGGCGGCGGTTTTGCGCTCGAGCGTGTAGCTGGTGGCGGCCGAGCCAAGCAGCAGCGCCAGCGAGGCGGCGATGATGACGCCGCCCTTGAAGCCGAGCGACCAGTGGCTGGGATGGAACGCGCTGTCGCGCTCTAACAGGAAGCCCATCACGTGCCCAGTCCGAGGTCGGCCGCGCGCACCGCCGCCTGCGTGCGGTCGTTCAGATCGAGCTTGTGCAGGATGCGCTCGACGTGGACCTTGACGGTGCCGGCGGCGATACCCAGGTGCTCGCCCATGGCGGCGTTGGTCCAGCCGCTGGGCAGCAGCGCGAACACCTGCAGCTCGCGCGGCGTCAACACCTTGAGCATTTCGGCCGCCGCCGGCGCGGCCACGCGCGGCGCGTTCTGCGGCGCCGCCAGCACGGCGGCGAGCATCGTCGCCAGCGCCTGCAACGTCAGTAGATCGTCGGCGTTGGGCAGCGGCGCCGGCTGGGCGCCGAGCAGCGCGAGCATGCCGCGGTGTTTCCCGTCCAGGCATAGCGGCACCAGCACTTCGAGGCCGACCTGCTGGTCGCGGCCGATGCGCAGCGCGCTGGCGACCTGCTGGCGCACCAGCGGCGCGCGCGGCCCCGGTTGCAGCACGGCCTGCAGCGCCGTCGCGTAGGCCAGCCGCGCGCCGACCGGTGGCGCCTGTCCTTCGCTGGCGACCACCTGCAGCGCATCGTCCTTGAGCACCATCACGGCGCCGTCCTCGAGCGACAGGAAGGCCAGCGCCTTCGACAGGGCCGTCGACAAGGCCGACGCGCATGGTCCTTCGCCGGCGAGCGCGCCGGCGGCGTCGGTCAGCAGGCGCCAGCGCGCGGCGCTGCTCTCGTTCTGGCGATAGCGGTTGCGCACGGCGCGGGCGGTGTCGCCGGACGGTGGAAGGTGGGTGATGTTGGTCATTTGGCGTGCGGCATAGTCGACTAAACGCCGATTATATGCCACCCGGCATATGCCAATACTGCCGACCAGCAGATTTTTGAATCGCTCGCGGCGCCGATACTGGCTTCATTGGCAGGCAGCGGCCCGCCAACTTCCTAAACAACGAATGGAGCATACGATGAAAAAGATTCTGATTTCCCTGGCCCTGGCAGCTGCAAGCACGATGGCTTACGCCGATGGCGCGCCGAAGGTGTACCGCGAGGTGGCGGCCGTGCCGACCAACGCGCAGGAAGCGGAGATCGCCAACCTGTTTGTCAAGTGGAACGCGGCGCTGGCGACCGGCGACTCGGCCAAGGTCACCAGCCTGTACGCGCCGAACGCGGTGCTCGAGCCGACGGTGTCGAACACGGTGCGCTCCAACCCGGCGGCGATCAAGGATTACTTCGACAAGTTCTTGAAGCTGCAGCCGCAGGGGACGATTAACTATCGGTACATCCATATGCTGGGCGCCGATTCGGCGTTGGATACCGGTGTGTATACCTTCCGCGTCAAGCAGGACGGCAAGGTGCAGGAGATCCAGGCGCGCTACACCTATGTGTATCAGAAGGTCGGCGGCGAGTGGAAGATCCTGAACCATCATTCGTCGGCGATGCCGGAGATCGCGGCCAAGTAACGGCCCGCCGCCTCGCGTGATCCGCTTTGGGCCGCTGGCGGCGCCCGGCGGATTACGTGACCTCTTTGAGGCCGGCCCAGGAGACCGTTGTCGCTTCCGTCACCAGTACCGAGGCGCCGGGGTTGATGGTTTGGGCGAAGCGGTGGATGGCGTCGCGCACTTCGTTGATCGGCTCGACGCCGCTGTAGCAAAACTCGCCCGGCGGCAGGTAATAGCCCTTGCCGTCGTCGGCCTTGATGGCGTTGGCGATATTGTATTTGGCCAGTTCAACCGCCAGCAGGTGGTGGGTTTGGCTCTCCGGATCGTCGAAGGCGACGCGAATAATGTAGTTGATCATGTCTTATCCTTAAAATTGGTGGCGAATCATGGCATAAAAAACGGCAGTTTCGCGCTTCTGTGCCCACTTTCTTGCCACCTTCCGGACAAAGCAAAGCCCCGAGCAAGCAGCAAACTTGTCGGGGCTTTTGGTCAATTACCGGAGAAAGCATTTGACTGGCATCGATCATAGTGAAGTAAACTTAAAATTAACTTAGTTTCATGTCGAAAGCCGGGACTTTGGCGGCGTGGCCGGATGGTGTAGCATGTCGGACGGCGATTTTGCGGGGTGCATCGGCCCCCGCCCGCCGGTATTTCGAGGATAGATATGCAAATCAAAATTAATGAAGTGCTGCGCGCTTATATCGAACCGCTCACCGAGAGCGAGTACGCGGCATTGGAACGCAGCCTGCTGGTCGAGGGCTGCCGCGACGCGCTGGTGCTGTGGGGCGAGGTGCTGGTCGACGGCCACAATCGTTATCAAATTTGCCAGCAGCACGGCATCCCCTTCAAGGTCACCGAGAACACCAGCTTCCAAAGCCTGGACGACGTCAAGCTGTGGATGATCGATAATAATCTGGGCCGCCGCAGCATTTCGGACTACCAGCGCGGCGTGCTGGCGCTGCGCAAGAAGGAGATCGTCGCCGCGCGCGTGGCCGACCTGATGGCCGAAGCGGCCGCCGAGGACGCGCTGATCGCCCCGCCCGAGGGCGACGCCGCCGGCAAGGCCCGGCCGGCGGCGATGCCGCTGACCTCGCGCGAGGATATCGCCCGCGCGGCCCGTTTGAGCAGCGCCACCATCAGCCAGATCGAAAAGATCCAGAAGACTGCCACGCCGGAACTGGTCGAGGCGGTCCGCTCGGGCACGATTTCGATCAACGCGGCCGCCACCGTCGCCTCGCTGCCGGAGGCCGACCAGGTGGCCGCCGTCGCCGGCGGCAAGAAGGAGCTGCAGAAGGCGGCCAAGGAAGTGCGCGAGCTGCGCGCGGCCTCGCGTCCCGCCAAGGAGCCGAAGGAGGGCAAGGAAGGTGGCGACTACGGTCGTCCGCTGACCGAGGTCGAGGAGCTGCGCGCCGAGAACGCGTCGCTCAAGGAAAAGAACGCGGCGCTGCGGGCGGAGATCACCGCGCTGCAATTGCGCATCTCGGAGCTGGTCGACGCCAGCTGACTTTTTTCCTTTACCGCCCGGAGCCCCGTTCATGCCAGCCATGCGTTCGTTGTTGCCCTTGATGTGTGTTGTTTCGATGGGGGCGGCGCAGGCGCAGGCGCAGGCGCCGGTGCCCGCCCCGGCGGCGTCCGAGGCCAGGCGGCTCAAGGCGCTGGCCCAGCGCGTGACGATCCTGCGCGACAAATGGGGCATCCCCCATGTCTACGGCAAAACCGACGCCGACGCGGTGTTCGGCTTGATGTACGCGCAGGCGGAGGACGACTTCCGCCGCGTCGAGCGCAATTACATCAACGCCTTGGGCCGGCTGGCCGAGGTCGAGGGCGAGGCCGAGCTGTATCGCGACCTGCGCATGAAACTCTTCATCGATCCGATCGACCTGCAAGCGCAGTACCGGCAAAGCCCGGCGTGGCTGAAAAAGCTGATGGTCGCCTTCGCCGACGGCTTGAACTACTACCTGGCCACGCATCCGGCGGTGAAGCCGGCGCTGATCACGCGCTTCGAGCCGTGGATGGCGCTCAGCTTCAGCGAGGGCAGCATCGGCGGCGACATCGAAACCATCGACCTCAAACAACTCGAAGCCCTGTACGCGGGCGGCGCCCAATATCCGCTGGCGCCGCCGGTGCTGCTGTCGACGGCGCCGGAGCCGGGCCGCGACCTGGATAAGGAGCCCGGCGGATCGAACGGCTTCGCCATCGCCCCGGCGCTGACCAAAAACGGCCGCGCGCTGTTGCTGATTAATCCGCACACCTCGTTCTACTTCCGTCCCGAGGTGCAGGTGCAAAGCGGGCAGGGACTGAACGCCTACGGCGCCGTCACGTGGGGCCAGTTCTTCGTCTACCAGGGCTTCAACGACCGCTTGGGCTGGATGCACACCTCCGGCGGCGGCGACGTGATCGACGAATACATGGAGACCATCGTCGAACAGGACGGCGCCTTCTTCTACCGCTACGGCACCGGGCTGCGCGCGCTCAGGGCGGTCGACATCACGCTGCCTTACAAGAGCGGCGACGGCATGGCCAGCAAGGTGGTCAAGGTCTACTACAGCCACCATGGCCCGATCGTGCGCGCCAAGGATGGAAAGTGGATTTCGGTGCGGCTGATGAACGAGCCGCTCAAGGCGCTCACGCAATCGTTCATCCGCACCAAGGCGCGCAATTACAGGCAGTTCCGCAAGTCGATGGAGCTGCGCACCAATTCGTCCAACAACACCGTCTACGCGGACGCAGACGGCAATATCGCCTACTTCCACGGGAACTTCATTCCCAAGCGCGATCCGAAATTCGACTGGAAGCATCCGGTCGACGGCAGCGATCCGGCCACCGAGTGGCAGGGGCTGCACACGGTCGACGAGACGATCTCGCTGTTCAATCCGAAGAACGGCTGGATCCAGAACACCAACAACTGGCCCTACACGGCGGCCGGCGCCTACAGTCCGAAAGCGCGCGACTATCCGGCCTATATGTCGATGAATCCCGAGAACCCGCGCGGCATCCACGCGGTGCGGGTGCTGGAAAATAAAAAGGACTTCACCATCGCCAGCCTGCTCGACGCCGCGTACGACACGCAGCTGCCGGCCTTTGAGCCGTTGCTGCCGCAGCTGTTCGCGGCCTACGACGAGCTGCGCGCCGACGATGCGCTCAAATCGGAGCTGGCGCCGCAGATCGCCGCCTTGCGCGGCTGGGACATGCGCTACGCGCTGGCGTCGACGCGGACGTCGCTGGCGATCTACTGGGCGCAGGACCTCGCGGCCACGTATGGGCCGGTCGCCAAGACGAAGGAGGTGCTGGTGCTCGACTACATCCAGGCCGCGCTGACGCCGCGCCAGCGGCTCGAAGCGCTGTCACGCGCATCGGCCAAGCTGGTGGCCGATTTCGGCACCTGGCAAACGCCGTGGGGCGAGATCAATCGCTTCCAGCGCTTGACGGGCGATATCGTGCAGCCGTTTGACGACGCTAAACCGAGTTTGCCGGTGGCGTTCGCGTCGGCCAACTGGGGATCGCTGGCGGCCTACGGCATGACGAGCAAGCAGACCACCAAGCGCATCTACGGCGAGCGCGGTAACAGCTTCGTCGCGGCGGTGGAGTTCGGCCCGCGCATCACGGCGCGCAGCGTGCTGGCCGGAGGCCAGAGTGGTGACCCGGCCTCGCCGCACTTCGCCGACCAGGCCGACATGTACGTGCGCGGGCAGCTCAAGGACGTATTCTTTTATAAAGCCGACGTCGAGAAAAATCTCGAGCGCCGCTACCATCCCGGCGATTAACCGCTATTACATCGGGGTCAAGTCTGTCATTCGGACACGTGCTCAGCCGTGGCACTCCGTTACGGCTGACCTCGTGTCCAAAAGACAGACTTGACCCCCGGGGGATTAGCTGCCGATGCGGCCGCCGTCGTTCTTGGTGATGACGATCGTCGCCGAGCGCGGCCGCTTGCCGGCGCCGTAGCCGGCGTTCGACGGCCATTGGCTGGTGTACTTCGACGGGTCGGCGATGTTGGCCACCGACGTCGTCTCGCCCGGGTGCTGGATGTTGATGAACATCGCCTTGCCGTCGGGCGTCTCCGTGATGCCGGTGATCTCCGAACCGACCGGGCCGACCAGGAAGCGCTTGAGCGTGTCGGCCGTCGGCTTCTTGCCGATGAAGGTGTCGACCGCAAAGGTGCCGCCGGCCGTGGTGGTGTAGTTCAGCGTGGTCTTGGCGCCGTCGCCGACCTTGCCGGGAATCGCCGCCAGCATCATGCAGTTGGTGACGTCGGTGTAGGCGCCGTCGTCGGTCTGGATCCAGCAAATGCCGGTGTAGGGGCTGAAGGCCAGGCCGTCCGGGCTGGAGAAGTCCTGGTCGGCCGTCAGGCTCGACAGGTTGATCTTGCTGCTGTCGGCGCCGCTCTCGGCGCCGAACAGGTAGACGTCCCACGTGAAGCTGGTGGCCGCCGCCGCGCCGGTGCCTTCCTTGAACCGGATGATGTGGCCGTTCGGGTTGCCGTTTTGCGCCGTCGTGCCCTTCATGTCGGTGTAGGCGCGCGGGTTGGGGCCGTCCGGCGCCAGCTGCGACGAGCCGCTCGGGTTGACCGTGCGGTTCGAGTTGTTCGTCAGCGTGTAGTAAATCTCGCCGTTGGCCGGGTTCACCGAGCACCATTCCGGACGGTCCATGCGCGTCGCGCCGACGGCGTCGGCCGCCAGCCGGGCGTTGGCCAGCACGTCGGCCAGGTCGGCGAACTTGTAGGTGCTGTAGGCGGCGATGAGCGGATTGGCCATCGACAGCTCGATCCACTGGCCGCTGCCGTCGGCGGCCAGCTTGGCCACATACAGCTTGCCCGAGTCGAGGTATTTGTCGCCGGTGGCGACGCGGTCGGCCGGGTTGGCGTCGGCCGCCAGCCAGGTGGCGGCCGAGACGAACTTGTAGATGTATTCGTTGCGCGAGTCGTCGCCCATGTAGACGGCCAGCTGCTGGCCGACCACCGGCACGCTGAAGGCGGCGCTTTCGTGCGCGTAGCGGCCCAGCGCCGTGCGCTTGCGCAGCGGCTTGGTTTTGTCGTAGGCGTCCATCTCGACGATGTAGCCGAAGGTGTTCAGTTCATTGCGGTAGTCGTCGCTGCCGTCGGCCGAGGCGCCTTTTTTGCTGATGTCCCAGCGCGCGTACTTGTCGTCGGCGCCGCCGGTCTCCCAGCCGTGGCGCGAGGTCGAGCCCTGGTTGCGGCCGTAGCGGCGCAGCGAGACCACCGATTTGTCGCCGCGCGCGGCGTCGTCGGTGGCGGAGCGGGCGAAGTAGCCGGACCAGTTTTCCTCTCCGCTCAGGTAGCTGCCCCACGGCGATTTGCCGGTGCCGCAGTTGTTCAGGGTGCCGCGCGCCTTGGTGCCGGTCGGCGAATATTTGGAGACGACCAGCGCGTTGCCGCGCACCGGGCCGGAGATTTCGATGTCGCTCAGCGGCGTGACGCGGCGGTTGAAGGCCGAGTCGTTGACGGTGGCCCAGCTGGAGCCGCTCTTCTTGACTTCGACCACGCTCAGGCCGTGGACGGCCACTTCCTTGTCCACTTCGGCGGCCGGGCGCGGCAGGGTGGTGGTGCCGCCGTTGGCGTGCAGGAAGTGCGACGACAGTTTTTCGTCGGTGGTCGCTTCGTGGTTCATGGCCAGCAGGCCGCGCTCGACGCCGGAGGCCAGCGGCGCGCCGGCGGCCGACAGGCCGAAGTACTCCATGCCGTCGTGGTGGTCGCCGGCGCGGTTGTCGAAGTCGGTGTCGGTGCCGTCGTTCTTGTAGGCCGGCGTGGCCGCGCGCAGCGAGTCGCCCAGCGCGTAGATGGCGCTGGCGGTGTAGCCGGCCGGCACGGACACCTGGTCGGCCAGGCTTTTCGGCACGGCCGTGAAGGCCAGCAGCTTTTCGGCCGGCGCCGGCGGCGTGGTCGGCACGACCGGGGCGATATCGTCGTTGCCGCCGCCGCAGGCGCTCAGGCCCATCGATCCCATGATCGCCGTGGCGGCCGTGACGGCGCCGCCGCGCAGCATGTTGCGGCGGCTCAGGCGGGCGGCCAGGATCGTGTTGAAATGTTCGGTCGGCGCGACGTTGCTGTCGATATCATCCGCGGCGATGGCGTTGCGGACCAGATCGTTTGGCTTGTTCATGGGGGCGGTTGTCCTGTAGTGGGCATGGTTTAAAAGGCATGCGCATAATAGCTAGCCTTTATGACAATGCCATGACAAGTCGGTCAATATCTGTGACAGTTGGTTGGCGTCGGCGGCAGGCAGGATATCAATTGCGAATACCCCGGCATTGGTCTACAGTGCAATATATGATCTTTAAGGCAAGCATGTTAATTCGCACAATGATGGTCTGCGCGGCGCTGGGCGCCGTTGCCTCGCCGGTCCAGGCGCAAGGGGCGGCCGGCCTGCCGTCGCCGCAGGGATGCGATGTCATCGACGCCGCCGCCGTGGCCAGCCAGGCTGCTTCGGCGGCCCGGGCTCCGGTGTTTCCGCCGACGCAGCTCGAAGTGCGCACCCCGGTGGCGCCGACGCCGTTTGCCGCTGCCGGGCGCGATTATCTGGTGTACGAGCTTTTCCTCACCAACTATTCCGATCAGCCGATGTCGGTGCGCGGCGTGGAGGTCTTGAACGCCGACGATGACAAGCTGCGTGTCGTGTCCGCGCTCAAAGCGCCGCAACTGAAGGAGCGCCTGCGCGTGGTCGGTGCCGCGGACGGCGTGGACCCGATGCTTATCGGCGCCGGCCAGGGCGCGATCCTGTCGCTGTGCCTGGCCTTCCACGGGGCGGCCGCGCCGGCCACATTGCGCCACCGCGTGCTGCTCGATGGCGCCTTCGCCGATGGCCCGGCGGTCGGTGCCCGCGCTGCCCAACTTCACACCCTGGGGCGCCCGCTGGTCGGTACCGGTTGGACCGCCGACAACGGCCCGGGCGTTCATTCACATCACCGCGCCGGGGTGTTCGTCGCCGGCGGCCTGGCGCAAAACGCCCGGCGCTACGCCATCGACTGGAAGATATACCGGGACGGCGCGATCTACAGCGGCGACGCCCGCGATGTGAAGAATTACTACGCTTACGGCAAGGAGGTTGTCGCCGTTGCCGACGGGCGGGTGACCGGCGCGCGCAACGATATGCCCGATAACATCCCGCGCACCAAGGACGGTTTCACGCCGGCCGTGCCGATGACGATGGATAACCTGGCCGGCAACTTCGTCATCATTGAACTCGGACGCGGACAGTACGCGCAGTACGCGCACATGCAGCCGGGGAGCGTGCGCGTGAAGGCGGGCCAGATGGTGCGCAAGGGGCAGGTGGTGGGCCGCGTCGGCAACTCCGGCGATGCACGGGTGCCGCACCTGCATTTTCAGGTGGCCACAGGAACGGACATCCTCGACGGCGAGGGCCTGCCTTACCTGATCGACGCGTTCCGCATGCGCCTGCCCGACGGCCGTTGGGAGGCGCGCACGCGCGAGTTTCCGCTCGACGGCGCGGTGATCGATTTCGGCGCCGATTAACCGGCGACGGCTTGTTCCTGGCGCACCCACTCCAGGTTGGCGATGGTGTTGTTGCGCACGTTGCCGTCCTTGTGGCGCACGGCCGTGAGCCGCTCCGGGTTCGGCACGTAGGCCTCGGCCACCAGTTCGTGGACCCAGAACTCGCCGACGCGGGCGCCGCCGCGCAGCTTGACCTTCAAGCCCTCGGGGTAGATCGTTGGACGCAGCACGTTGACCTTGGTGCCGCCGGCGACCAGCACGCGGCCGTCCCGCGAGACTTTGTAAAAGCCGCTGCCCGCGATGGGCCTGGCGCTGGCGACGCCGATCGAATAGACGCATCCGACGATGACGATGCCGATAATGATGATGACAAATTCCATCGTGGTCAGGATCTAATAGGGTGCATGGTTGTTCACGTCGGCGATACTAGCATCTAAATGGCGTCGAGCGAACCGCGAATATCGGCCCTTAAATCCTCTATATCCTCGATTCCCACCGACAGCCGTATCAGACCGTCGCCAATTCCCAACAGCGCGCGCTGCGCCGGCGGGATCGTGGCGTGGGTCATCAGCGCCGGATGCTCGATCAGGCTTTCGACGCCGCCCAGGCTTTCGGCCAGCGCGAACACCCCGCAATGTTCGAGGAAGCGGCGCGCGCCCGCCAGGTCGGTGTTCAGATCGATCGAGATGATGCCGCCGAAGCCTGCCATCTGGCGCCGCGCCAGCGCGTGCTGCGGGTGCGATGCGAGGCCGGGATAATAGACGCGGCGGATTTCCGGCTGCCGCTCTATCCACTGCGCCAGCTCGAGCGCGCTGGCGCAGTGGCGCTCCATGCGGATCGCCAGCGTTTTGACGCCGCGCAGGATCAGGAAGCTGTCGAACGGGCCGGCGATGGCGCCGACCGAGTTTTGCAGGAATCCCAGCTGCTCGCGCCAGCCCTGCTGGTGCGCCTCGGCGCCGACGACGGCGATGCCGCCGATGACGTCCGAATGGCCGTTGAGGTATTTGGTGGCCGAGTGGACGACGATGTCGAAGCCGTGTTCGAGCGGGCGTTGCACCATCGGGCTGGCGAAGGTATTGTCGGCCACGGCGATGATGCCGCGCTCGCGGCAGATGGCGGCGATGGCCGCCAGGTCGGCCAGTTTGAGCATCGGGTTGGTCGGCGTTTCGACCCACACCATTTTGGTCTCCGGCCTGATCGCGGCCAGCAGGTTTTCCGGCTTGGTCAGGTCGACGTAGGTGAAGTCGTGGCCGGCGCTGCGGCGGCGCACCCGCTCGAACAGGCGGTAGGTGCCGCCGTACATGTCGTCGCCGGCGACGATATGGGCGCCGGCGTCGGCCAGTTCCAGCACCGTCGATATCGCCGCCAGCCCGGAGGCGAAGGCGAAGGCCTGGGCGCCGCCTTCGAGGTCGGCCACGCAGCGCTCGAGCGCCCAGCGGGTCGGATTGTGGGAGCGGCCGTAGTCGAGGCCCTGGTGCACGCCGGGGCTCTGCTGCACGTAGGTGGAGGTGGCGTAAATCGGCGGCATGATGGCGCCGGTCGACGGGTCGGGCGACTGGCCGGCGTGGATCACGCGCGTCGACAGCGCGGCTTTTTTCTCTGGTGCCTGGTTCAAGATAGCGTCCTTCGCAGATGGTTGAGCAGGTCGAAGCGGGTGATGAGGCCATAAAAGACGTCGCCGTCGGCCACCACGGCGGTCAGGCCGCGATCGAGCACGGCGCGCAGCGCGTGCAGGTCGGCCGACGGCTGCAGCGTTTCGAGGCGGCGCGTCATGGTCGCGCCGACCGGGTTGGCGAAGCGCTGCGGTTGCGTGTCGACCGTCAGCAGCAGGTCAGATTCGTCGATGATGCCGACCAGCCGCCCGGCCGAGATCACCGGCAGCTGCGCCAGGTCGGCCGCGCGCATGCGGTTGAAGGCGATCAGCAGCGAGTCCTCGGGCGATACGCTGACGACCTGGCCGGCGTCGTAGCGGCGGCCGATCAGGTCGCGCAGGTCGCGTTGCGGCGGATGGCGCAGCAGGCCCTGGTCCTGCATCCAGCCGTCGTTGTAGACCTTCGACAGGTAGCGGGTGCCGGTGTCGCACACGAAGCTGACCACGCGCTTGGGCGCGCTCTGTTCGCGGCAGTACTGCAGCGCGGCGGCCAGCAGCGTGCCGGTCGACGAGCCGCCCGGGATGCCTTCCTCGCGCAGCAGCGTGCGGGCGCCGTCGAAGCTTTGCTGGTCGGTGATGGTGTAGGCCTTGCGCACGCCGGTCAGGTCGGCGATGGCGGGGATGAAGTCCTCGCCGATTCCTTCGACCGCCCACGAGCCGGGCGTGTCGGACACGCGGCCGGTGGCGATGTACTCGGCCAGGATGGAGCCTTGCGGGTCGGCCAGCACGAACTCCACGTGCGGGGCGACGCGGCGGAAGTAGCGCGTCAGTCCCGTCAGCGTGCCGGACGAGCCGACGCCGACGACGATGGCGTCGACGTCATGGCCGCTCTGTTCCCAGATTTCCGGACCGGTGGTCGTTTCGTGCGCCAGCGGGTTGGCCGGGTTGTTGAACTGGTCGGCGAACCAGGCGCCCGGCGTTTCGGCGGCCAGCCGCGCGGCGAAGTCCTGGTAGTACTCGGGATGGCCCTTGCCGACGTCGGAGCGGGTGGTGCGCACCTCGGCGCCGAGCGCTTTGAGGTGCAGCACTTTTTCGGTCGACATCTTGTCCGGCACCACCAGCAGCACGCGGTAGCCCTTGAGGCGTCCGACCAGCGCCAGGCCGAGGCCGGTGTTGCCGGCGGTCGCCTCGATGATGGTGCCGCCGGGTGGCAGGCTGCCGTCGGCCTCGGCCGCCTCGATCATCGACATGCCGATGCGGTCCTTGATCGAGCCGCCGGGGTTTTGCGATTCCAGTTTGAGGAACAGTTGGCAGGGGCCGGTGTCGAGGCGGGTAACCTCGACCAGTGGCGTGTTGCCGATCAACGTGAATAGTGCGGGGGTGCGCATCGTCGTCTCCTTGCTGCGTGGAGAGGCGAGTATGCGCCTTTTTCGTGGCTGTGGGCGCTTTGGACGGGGTGGCCGTCTGCGGCGGCGCAAGCGCGCGGCCGGTTGCCGGTTTCGGCCGTCGATGCCCTGGCAGGGTTTATAATCCCGCACTTCAAACGGTACCATTTTGAAGGTTGCGGTGGCAAAACTCTATTTCCGATACTCCGCGATGAACGCGGGCAAATCCACGGCCATGTTGCAAGTGGCGCACAATTATGAAGAGCAGGGGCAGCAGGTGCGCCTGTTTACGGCCGCGATCGACAGCCGCTATGGCGTGGGGCGGGTCACGTCCCGGCTTGGTCCGCAGCGCGAGACCGAGGTGTTCGACGCCGACACCGATTTCCTGGTCCAGATCGACCGCAAGATCGCCTGCCTGCTGATCGACGAGGCGCAGTTCCTGTCGACGGCGCAGGTGCAGCAGTTGCACCAGCTGGCGCAGGTGCGCGGCATTCCCGTGATTACCTACGGGCTGCGCACGGATTTTCGTGGCGAGCCATTCCCGGGATCGGCCTATCTGTTGGCGCTGGCCGACGACATCGAGGAACTCAAGAATATCTGCACCTGCGGCAAGAAGGCGACCATGAACATCCGCGTCGACCAGGATGGCAAGCGCATGAAGGAAGGCGAGCAGATCAGTATCGGCGGCAACGAGAGCTACCGGCAGGCTTGCGGGCGGTGTTTTTACGCGGAGTAGCGGCCTAATCCGCTAGCCACCCCTTGTGCTGTAAGCGATACGCTTGCCGCACCACTTAGGGGACGTACCCCTTGGGGTACGTCCCCGCCCGGCCGTGCGGGGTGCGGGCCGCAAGACGCCAATGACTTTAACGCAATACGGTTGCATCAGCATGTATAATGCAAGTCTGTTGCGTTAATTCCGGAGCGTTTATGTCGATGGTGCGTCAAACCCGCCTGGCCGTTTGTCTGGCGGCCGCTTTCCCCCTGTTCGCGTCGGCCGCCGCCGACGAACCCGATGTCGTCGAGGTCACCGGCGTGCGCCAACCGTACCGCAGCCTGTCGGCCACCGGCGCCACCAAAACCGAGACGGACCTGAAAGACCTGCCGCAAAGCGCCCGCGTGCTCACCGCCGACATGCTGCGCGACGCCGGCGTGAGCCGCTTCGCCGACGCGCTCGATCTGGGCAGCGGCATTTCCCGGCAGAGTAATTTCGGCGGCGTGTGGGACAGCTACGCGGTGCGCGGCTTCACCGGCGACCCTAACTACGGCTCCGACTTCCTCGTCAACGGCTTTAGTTCCAGCCGTGGCTACAACGGCCTGCGCGACAGCGCCAACGTCCAGGGCATCGAGATCCTCAAGGGCCCGGCGGCCGCCTTGTACGGGCGCGGGGAGCCGGGCGGTATCGTCAACGTCGCCACCAAGAAGCCACTGTTCCAGCCGTCGTACACGCTCGAGCAGTCGATCGGCAGCCATGACACCTACCGCGGCGCCGCCGACCTGACCGGCCCCTTGGGCGAGAGCGTTGCCTACCGCTTGAACGCGGCCTACGAAAAGGGCGACAGCTTCCGCGACACGCTGTCGTCGAAGCGCCATATGGTGTCGCCGTCGGTGATCTGGCGCGTGACGGACGATACCACCGTGTCGTATGAATTGGAGCAGTTCGAGCAGCAGGCCTACTTCGATCGCGGCGTGGTCGCCGTCAAGGGCGTGCTGGGACTGATCCCCAACTCGCGATTTCTCGGCGAGGCCGCCGATGGCCCGATCACCGTCAAATCGACCGGCCACCAGGTCTTCGTTCAGCATGATGTCGGCAGCGGCTGGTCGCTGCAAAGCGGGCTGTCCTACCGCAGCAGTTCGATGAAGGGATTTTCCACCGAGGCGTCCTCGCTGCGGCCGGACGGGCGCACGCTCTGGCGCCAGCGCCGCTTCCGCGATTTTTCGGCGCAGGACTGGTCTGGCCGGGTCGAGTTGCTGGGCACTGTCAGCACCGGCGCGTTGCGGCACCATGTGCTGTTTGGCGTCGATGGCTACCGCTTCGTGGACGACCGGCTGCAGCTGCGCCGCAATCCCAGCGCGGCCGCCCCCAACGCCATCGACATCTATCAGCCGGTGTATGGCGCGGTGCCGCCCACGCTGGCGCCGTCGATCAACACGCGCGAGCAGCAATGGTCGACCGCCTTCTACGCGCAAGACCAGATCGATTTGAGCGCGCAGTGGAAAGCGCTGCTGGGCGTGCGGCGCGACGCCTATCGCCAGACCATCACCAACGCCAACCGCAACGGCCTGCAAAACCACCAATCGCTCGACGCCACCAGCCCGCGCGTCGGCCTGGTGTACCAGCCGGACCGGCAGCTGTCGCTGTACGCGTCGGCCGGAAAGTCGTTCCGGCCCAACAGCGGCATCGGCATCAACAACGAATCGTTCCCCGCCGAGACCAGCCGCGCCTATGAAACCGGCGTCAAGTTCGACACCGCCGACGGCAAGTTGAGCGGCACGCTTGCGCTCTACTCGATCAGGAAGAAGAACGTGCTGACCCTCAATCCGCTCAACACCGACTTTTCGCTGGCCGCGGGGGAGGTGGGCAGCAAGGGCGCGGAGGTCGATGTCGCCGGCGAGCTGGCGCGCGGGCTGCGGCTGTCGTTCTCCTATGCCTACACGGACGCTGAGGTCAAACGGGACAACGTGCTCGCCGTCGGCGGCGCGCTGCCCAACGTGCCCAAGCAAAGCGCCAACCTGCTGCTGGTGCGCGAGTTGCGGGTCGGCGGCGCGCGCGCCTCGCTGGGCGGCGGCCTGAATCACGTCGGCGAGCGCAATGGCGACGTCGCCATCACCAGCACCTTCAAACTGCCATCCTATACGACGGCAAAGCTGGTATCTTCCTATTCGCCGACCGTCAGGCTGCGGCTGTCGCTCGATATCGACAATTTGTTCGACAAGACCTATTACCCCAGCTCCTACCAGCAAACCTGGGTGGCGCCCGGCGAGGAACGGCGGGTCACGTTGAAAGCGCAATATAAATTCTAAATTTTTGTGGGCGATATGAATGTGAGTGCGAATGTGAATGGAACGGCGGCGGTGCACGCGGCGCCGCTGAAGGCTGTGGGGCCCGCCCACGGCACGCGCGTGGCGTCGATCGATGTCATGCGCGGGCTGGTGATGATGGTGATGATGCTCGATCACGTGCGCGAGCGCTTTTTCCTGCGCTGGCCGGTGCCCGATCCGATGGATATCGCGACGATCGAACCGGCGCAGTTCTTCGGCCGCTTCGCCGCGCACTTCTGCGCGCCGATCTTCGTTTTCCTGACCGGCCTGTCGGCGTGGCTGTACGCGCATCCAGCGAGCGGTCCGCGTTCGGCCACGCTGTTCCTGCTCAAGCGCGGCCTGTTCCTGGTGGCGCTGGAGGTTTTCGTCGTCAACGTGTCGTGGAGCGGACGCTTTCCGCCGCCGACCATTTACCTGCAGGTGATCTGGGCGATCGGGCTGTCGATGATCGCGCTGGCGCTGTTGCACCATTTGCCGCGCAAGCTGCTGGTGGCGCTGGGACTATTGATCGTGTTCGGGCACAACCTGTTGACGCCGATCTGGTACCTGCCCGGTGACTGGCAGTTCATCCCGTGGACGATTTTGCACGACCGTGGCTACCTGGTGGCGGAGGGCGCGCTCAAGGTCAAGGTCAGTTATCCGCTGCTGCCGTGGATCGGCGTGATTTTGCTCGGCTACGCGGTCGGGCCGTGGTATGCGAGGTCGGAGCCGCCGGCGAGCCGCCGTCGCGCCTTGCTGATCGCCGGTGGCGTGTCGATGGCGCTGCTGCTGGTGCTGCGCGGTTTGAACATCTACGGCGAAACGCTGCCCTGGGTGGCCGGCGAGACGGCGATGTTGTCGGTGATGTCGTTCCTGAACGTGACCAAATATCCGCCGTCGCTGGCGTTCTTGCTGATCACCGTCGGCGGCGGCTGCCTGGTGCTGGCGTGGCTGGAGGGGCGCAACAACGCCTTGCTGCGCGTGGCCGGGGTATTTGGCGGCGTGCCGATGTTCTATTATCTGCTGCACCTGTTCACGCTGCTGCTATTGCAGGAAGCGGCGCTGGCGCTGTTGGGCGCCAACCACGGCGGGCGCTACGAGTTCGACAGCTATTGGATGGTATGGCTGATGTCGGCGCTGATGCTGCCGCTGATGTATTGGCCGTGCAAGAAGTTCGGCCAATTCAAGCGCCGCACGACGATGGGATGGGTAAAGTACTTCTAAGGGCCGCACAGAAGACGTAGGGCGGATTAGCGCAGCGTAATCCGCCACGAGCCGCCGACGGCGTCGGCGGCTACCTCTGCGCTTAAGCGGCCACCGGCAGCTTGGTCACGACCGGCGTCTTGAACTCGAAACGCTTGATCTCGCCGACCATCAGCACATAGCTCAGGATGGCGACGGCGGCGTTGGCGCCTACGAACACCAGCGCGCCGGCGAACGATCCGGTCTCCTGCAGGATGTAGCCGATGACGATCGGCGTGGTGATGCCGGCCGTGTTGCCGAAGGTGTTGAACAGCGCGCCGCTCAAACCGCCGGCCTCTTTCGGCGACGTGTCCGCCACCACAGCCCAACCCAGCGCGCCGACACCCTTGCCGAAGAAGGCCAGCGACATCACCGTGATGACCAGCCAATCCGCTTCCACATAGTTACAAACAATCATCGACATCGCCAGCAGCAGGCCGCAGACGATCGGCGTCTTGCGCGCCACCGACAGCGAGAAGCCGCGTTTGATCAGCCGGTCCGAGATCACCCCGCCCAGCACGCCGCCAAGGAAGCCGGCCACCGCCGGCAGCGCGGCGACGAAGCCGGCCTTCAGGATCGTCATGTGACGTTCGGTGACGAGGTACACCGGGAACCAGGTCAGGAAGAAGTAGGTCAGCGTGTTGATGCAGTACTGGCCGATGTAGACGCCCAGCAGCATGCGGTTGCCCAGCAGTTGGCGGATGGCCGAACCGGTGTCCAGCTTGGTCGTGGCGGCTGCCTTGTCCTTGCTTTCGAGGTCGACCAGCGCGCCGCCCGCCTCGATGTAGGCCAGTTCGGCGGCATTGATGCGCGGGTGGTCCTTCGGACCGTACACCATCTTGAGCCAGATGAGCGACATCAGGATCCCCAGGCCGCCCATGACGTAGAACACGCTTTGCCAGCCGTAGGTATGCACCAGCCAGCCCATCAGCGGTCCGAACAGCACGGTGGCGAAGTATTGGGCCGAGTTGAAGATGGCGGCGGCCGTGCCGCGCTCGGCGGTCGGGAACCATGACGAAGCGAGGCGGCTGTTGCCCGGGAACGAGGGCGCCTCGGCGGCGCCGACGGCCAGCCGCAGGCAGAACAGGGCGGTGAGGGCGGCGGCGCCGGTCAGGAAGCCGACCGTGCCCATCAACATGGTAAACAGCGACCACAGGAAAATGCTGAAGAAGTAGGTGATCTTGGTGCCGAAGCGGTCGAGCAGCCAGCCGCCCGGCAACTGTGCCAGCACGTAGGACCAGGCGAACGCCGAGAACACAAATCCCATCTGCACCGGCGACAGGCCGAGCAGTTTTTTGATTTCCGGACCGGCGATGGCGATGGTGGCCCGGTCGGCATAGTTGATGGTGGTGACGGCGAACAGGATCGCCAGAATGAGCCAGCGAACTTTCGTCGCCTTTTCTTGCTGCAGTGACATGCTATCTCCTAACAAGTATTGTGCCGGCAATCATAGCCTACATATCAGACATCATACAACAGGATATCTGGGAATATTTTTGGGGAAATCGCGTTTTGTGCGAAATGAAATAAGTTTAGTCAAATCAACAGGTTAAACGTTTTCCCTCGCTTGACTATTGGCTCGGAGTTGTATGATGACTTGGGTTTTCCTGGCTGATCTTCGTGCTTTGCAGGACGGGGCGCGCGCACGTTGGCGGCTGCGGTGGTGGGGGGATGTTAAATGACCATGAGGCGGGGTCATGGTTACTTGGGGAGATGCCGGCGGAAAGCGGCGGAGGACGGCCGACGGTCTTGCCGCCGGCCATTAAGCAGATTAGCCGGGCAGCATCTGGCGCGCGTAGCGCAGGCCGACGCCGTAGCCGCCGCCGTTCTTTTCGACCACGGCGCGGGCGGCGTCGTAGGTCTCGTGGCGGGTCCAGTCGCGCTGCAGTTCGAGCAGCACCTGGAGCCAGCTGGTCATTTGCGCGCCCTTGGCGCCCATGCGCGCCAGCGCCAGCTCGTGGCCGGCCAGGGTCAGGCCCCCGCAGGCGTCGCCGACGACATAGCATTCGTAGCCGTCGGCGAGCGCGCTGAGCACGGCAAAGCTGATGCACGCTTCCGACAGCATGCCCGAGAAGATCAATTTCTTGCGTCCGGTGGCCTCGATCGCGGCCTTGACGGCCGCATCTTCCCACGCGTTCATGTTCCTGCGTTCGAGCACCGGCTGGTCGGGGATCAGCGCCTTCAGGTCCGGCAGCAGCGGTCCGCTGTAGACCTTGCTGGCCGAGGTGCTGACCACCATCGGCAGCGAGAACGCCAGCGCCGCTTCGAGCAGCGCGACGGAATTGTTGAGCAGCGTCTGGCGTTCCATCGACTGGACGCCGAATTGCAATCCGGCCTGCTGGTCGAGCAGCACCAGGGCGCAGTTTTGGGGAGTGAGTAGGTCTTGCACGATGTGTTCCCGTGGGAGTGGAGGATGCCCCATTGTAGAAAATCGACCGGGGCGACACCCCCCTACAAATGTGTGGTTCGGTCTATGCCTTAGGCCCCGGTACGCGCGAGGGCCGGGCGCCCGGGACGAAATTGACGCGCCGGTGACGCCGTGCGAGGATGCGGCATGAGAAGTTTGTTCGAATGCAGCGTGGTGGCGCCGCCGTGGTTTTGCCACCATCGCGATATCTTGATTTACCTTGTGCCATCCGTGCTGCTGGCGCTGCTCATACGCGCGCTCTCTGCCAGGCACCCGTTCTTTTTGCTGTTCCGGCTGGCCGGGACGATCTGTCATGAACTGGTAAGTACAAGTAAACACTACAGAACAACAATTGCAAGTTGAGTAAAAATGGACATATACTGACGTAATGCTGAATACTTGCTATCCGTCTGCCAATGCCCGACTCTGATCTCTCGCTCGATATCTTCGCTTCGCTGCTGCTCGTTGTGGCGTGGCTTGGATTTATGCGTTCGGCTCGTTGTTCGGGGTATGGCATTGCTCTTCTGAGCCTTTGTTCTACTGCATTGCATGAAGCTTGCCATTTGCTAATTGGACTTCTTCTGAATGCCAAGCCTGTATCAATTTCCCTGTGGCCCAAGCGCCAGGGAAAAATGTGGATACTCGGATCGGTTGGGTTCCGAAATCTCAACGTTTGGAATGCCGTGTTTGTGGCGTTTGCTCCGTTGGTGATGCTGCCTCTTGGGTGGTTACTCGCTAAGTTTTGGTTGCTGCCTGCTTTCAGCTCAGGCGGCTACCAACACCTGCGCCAGCAGCCCGGCGCTGGCGTTAGACTTCGGCAGTGGCGACGGCTGCGCCGCCGCCGTGCGCACGGTCGACTCGCCGTCTTTCTTGCACGCGTACTTGATGCGCACGTGCTCGATCACCGTCAGCTT
>CAUPRW010000056.1:0-39885 GCA_963513825.1 uncultured Duganella sp. | reverse complement strand
CGTTGAATAAATATGGCGAGAATCGGCCTGATACGGCGTCGCCAATGCGCGCAAGGCCCCGGCCTTGCTGTGCTTAGCTCCTTGTCTCAGGCCGATTTCGCCACATTTATTATTCAACGAACTAGCAATTCAGGACACTAGGATGATAGAGAAAGGGAGGGCATTGTTCCAGCGTTCGGATAAAAAAACCGGCGCGGAGTGCGATAATAGTCCTTTCCCCGCTTTTTGATTGCCTTCCATGCCACAATTTGCTCCGCTTCAGAATGACACCTTTTTGCGTGCGTTGTTGCGCCAGCCGACCGAACATACCCCGGTATGGCTGATGCGTCAGGCGGGGCGCTACCTGCCGGAATACCGCGCCACGCGCCAGAAGGCCGGCTCCTTCATGGGCCTGGCCACCAATCCCGACTACGCCACCGAAGTCACGCTGCAGCCGCTCGACCGCTTCCCGCTGGACGCGGCCATCCTGTTCTCCGACATCCTGACCGTGCCCGACGCCATGGGCCTGGGCCTGTATTTCGTCGAAGGCGAGGGGCCGAAATTCGAACGCCCGCTCAAAACCGAGGCCGACGTGCTGGCGTTGCGCGCGCCGGAGCCCGGTTCGCTCGACTACGTGTTCAAGGCCGTCACGCAGATCCGCACCGAGCTCAACGGCCGCGTGCCGCTGATCGGTTTTTCCGGCAGCCCCTGGACGCTGGCCTGCTACATGGTCGAAGGCCAGGGCTCGCGCGAGTTCCACACCATTAAAAAGATGCTGTACAACCGTCCGGACCTGATGCACCACATCCTGTCCATCAACGCCAAGGCGGTGGCCGGGTACCTGAACGCGCAAATCGACGCCGGCGCCCAGGCGGTGATGATCTTCGACTCGTGGGGCGGCGCGCTGGCCGACGGCGCCTACCAGGCCTTCTCGCTCGACTATATGCGCCAGGTGGTGTCGCTGCTCAAGCGGGACCACGACGGCGTCAAGATCCCGGCCATCGTCTTCACCAAGGGCGGTGGCCAGTGGATCGAGCAGATCGCCGACATCGGCGCCGACGCGGTCGGCCTGGACTGGACCGTGAACCTGACCCGGGCGCGCGAACTGGTCGGCCACAAGGTCGGCCTGCAGGGCAACCTGGACCCGGCCATCCTGTTCGCCAGCCCCGAACAGATCAAGGCGGAGGTGCACAAGGTGCTCGACGCCTTCGGCAAGCCGCAAAACGGCCATGGACACGTATTTAATTTGGGCCACGGCATCTCGCAATTCACGCCGCCGGAGCATGTGGCGGCCATGGTGGACGCGGTGCACGCCTATAGCAAGGCCCAGCGCGCGTCTTGATCTGTCGCAAGCGCCAAGGGCACGTTCCCATGGGGGCGTGCCCTTTTTCATTGGTGCGCGAAGGAAAGCAAACCGACTTATGCACAATTTTTTTTGGTGCAACAATAACAGGCAGCGCCAATTTCCCCGCCCCGGGATAAACGCCAAGTCATTGATTTATAAGTGAATTTTGTATCGGGTGCGAGGGGCGTCTTGTCAGGTCGTAAACCCGTAAGTCGGGCTTACTTACGTTTATTTCTTCATTGTCCACAAAGTTATCCACAAAAACTGTGGATAAAAAATAAAAGTACTTAGTAAACCGTGACTTAGCCATAATGTTGTTGTTTCGCATGAGGTTCATGTTGCGCTGCACTATTTTTAAGCAGCGTGGTCTGCCTGATAACGAAGCAAACGCCGCGCAAGCCATGCGCCGGCCTGCTGTATAAAATTCGTTATGAGGGCCCGAACGTTGTACTTTCCAGTGGCTATTAAAGAGTCCCGGAAAGTGTTGAAAATCGTTAAAAATCTCGTTGAAATACTTCACTTATGCACAGCTGCGCGGAAAAAAACGGTTTTCTCGCCCTCCTAGGAGGGTTTTTCCAAGTGATTGAATTTAAAGGGAAATATTTTTGTGTATTTGCCGGGCGCGCGCTACTACCAACTGTTAAGTGAATGGTTTCCGCAAATTAAGATTCTCTTGTCCACAAAGTTATCCACAATAATTACGGCGTCCTGCGCGGCAGCCATTTTCATGTGATTGGAACTATGCAGGGCCTCTTTCACCATTGCATTCTGCAGGTGGCGCTCGACACGCCGTTGAATGCCATATTCGATTACCGCTGGTATTGCGACGCGGCGGAGCAGCCGCGCGTGGGCCAGTTGGCGTTCGTGCCGTTCGGCGCGCGCGAGGTGATGGGGCTGATCGTCGGCGTCGCCGCCGAGACCGATGTCCCCGACGGCAAGCTCAAGGACGCGCTGGCCGTGCGCGGCCAGCTGGCGCCGCTGTCGGCGCAATGGCTGGCGCTGGCCGCCTTCGCCGCCGATTACTATCAGCGCCCGCTGGGCGAGGTGGCGCTGCCGGGCTTGCCCAAGAACCTGCGCGCGCCGACCCCGCTGACCCTCGACAAGGCGCTGAAAAAGCTCGCCAAGCTCGACGCCGCGCACGACGGCACGCCGCTCGATATGCCGGCGCTCAATCCCGCGCAGCAGGAGGCGGCCGACGCCATCGGCGGCGCGGCCGGCTTCACCCCGATTTTGCTGTACGGCGTGACCGGCAGCGGCAAGACCGAGGTCTACCTGCAGGCCTGCGCGCAGGTGCTGGCGCGCGAGGAGCACGCGCAAATCCTGATCCTGGTGCCCGAGATCAACCTCACGCCCCAGCTCGAGGGCAATATCCGCGCGCGCTTCCCCGGCGTGATGCTGGCCACCTTGCACAGCAGCCTGTCCGAGGGCGAGCGCATGCTGCACTGGCTGGCCGCGCACCAGGGCAGGGCGCGCATCGTGCTCGGCACCCGCCTGGCGATCCTGGCCTCGCTGCCCAACCTCAAGCTGATCGTCATCGACGAGGAGCACGACCCGTCGTACAAGCAGCAGGAGGGCCTGCGCTATTCGGCGCGCGACCTGGCCGTGTGGCGCGCCTGGCAGCTGGCCATTCCGATCGTGCTGGGATCGGCCACGCCGTCGCTCGAGAGCTGGCACCACGCGCGCTCGGGCCGCTACCGCAAGCTCGAGCTGCGCGAGCGCGCCGTCAAGAACGCCGTGCTGCCGAAGGTGCAACTGCTCGACATGGAGCGCGACAAGCCGAAGGACGGCCTGACGGCGGGGCTGATCGCCGCCATCAAGCAGCGCATGGAGCGCGGCGAGCAATCGCTGTTGTTCCTCAACCGCCGCGGCTACGCGCCGGTGATCTGCTGCGAATCGTGCGGCTGGATCAGCGAATGCACGCGCTGCACCTCGTTCATGGTGCTGCACCGTCCCGAGCATCGGCTGCGCTGCCACCACTGCAGCCTGGAGCTGCGCATCCCGCGCCACTGTCCGACTTGCGGCAACGTCGACCTGCAACCGCTCGGACGCGGCACCCAGCGCGTCGAGGAGGGCTTGCAGGCGCTGTTCCCGCAGGCGCGCGTGCTGCGCATCGACGCCGATTCGACCCGCAAGAAGGGCAGCGCGCAGGCGGCATTCGACACCGTCCACCGCGGCGAGGTCGATATCCTGATCGGCACGCAGATGGTCGCCAAGGGCCACGACTTCAAGAAGCTCACCCTGGTGGGCATCCTCAATCCGGACACCGCGCTGTTCTCGCAGGATTACCGCGCCAGCGAGCGGCTGTTCGCGCAGCTGATGCAGGTGGCCGGGCGCGCCGGACGCGCCGCCCGGGCCGAGGGCGGCAGCGCCAGCGAAGTGCTGATCCAGACCCGCTATCCGCAGCATCCGCTGTACGGCGCGGTGGTGCACCACGATTACGACCACTTCGCCTCGGCGCTGCTCGAGGAGCGCGAGCAGGCGGCGCTGCCGCCGTACCTGTTCCAGGCGCTGCTGCGGGCCGAGGCGCCCGAGCTGGCGACGGCGATCGAGTTTTTGACCATCGCGCGCGATTGCGTCGCGCATCCGGGCATCACCATCAACGACCCGATTCCGATGAGCATGACGCGCGTGCACAACGTCGACCGCGCGCAATTGCTGGTCGAATCGGCGTCGCGGCCGATGCTGCAGGCGTTTTTAAAGGAATGGCTGCTCACCCTGCGCGAGATGAAAAGCCGGGTGAAATGGTCGCTGGAAGTCGATCCGCTCGATATCTAGAACAACCACCGCGCCGGCGCCGCCACTTAGGGGACGTACCCCGCACGGGGTACGTCCCCGCTTGGGGGTGCGGGTTGCACCAGAGCGCGCCGCGCGGTGGCGACGATCTGTTCGCTCAGCGCACGGGTAAACGGGGTGTCAAGATTCCAGGCATGCCAGTTCAGCGCGACGTCGGCGTGGCGGCCGGGCGCCAGGTCGACCAGGCGGCCGTCGGCCAGCGGCCGGCTCGCCTGCGACAGCGGCATGAGCCCGTAGGCCAGGCCGCCGTGCAGGCACTCGGCGCTGGCCGGCGACAGCGGCATCGTGTGCTGCGGATACGGGCCGTCCATGCCCAGCGCCTCGCGCAGGAAGCCGGCCATCAGGTCGCGGTCGTTGACCACGGCCGGCGCCAGGCGCGCCGCGTCGACCGAAAAACCGTCGCCGAACCAGTGGCCGGCGAAGCCCGGCGTGGCCACGCAGACATAGCGCAGCTTGCCCAGCGGCGTGACGTCGGGGCCGTGCAGCGGCGGCTCGCCGGGCGCCTGGGCGGCGGCGACGCTGGCAAACACGCTACCCTCGCGCACCAGATGCAGGGCCGTCTCGCGCGTCGCCTGCACGATGTTGAGCTGGCAGCGCGGCGGCGACAGCAGCGGTTGCAGGGCCAGCGGCAACCACGTCGCCAGGCTGGCCGCGTCCACCGCCAGCGAAATCTCCGGCATGCTAACCTTGTTGCCGAGATCGATATCGAGCGCGGCCTCCATCAGCTTGACGCTGCGGTGGTGCGACACCAGCCGCTGGCCCAGGCCGGTCGGCACGGCCGGCTGGCCGCGCACGATCAGCAGGCGGCCGGCCGCGTCCTCGAGCGCCTTGATGCGCTGCGAGACGGCCGACTGGCTGATGCCGAGCGCGGTGGCGGCCTTTTCAAAGCTGCCCTGGCTGGCGACGGCGTCCAGCACGGCCAGCGCACGATAGTCGAGTGATGCCATAAGTGCTACTTATAAAATTGAAATACAATAAGTAATACTAATGCTCTTTTGCTCCAAAGTAAAATTACAAAACCAATCGGAACACGCCATGAAGACTATCAAGACTGAAGTAGCGGTGATCGGCGCCGGCACCGCCGGCATGACGGCCTACCGCGCGGCCACGGCCGCCGGCAAGCAGGCGCTGCTGATCGAGGGCGGCCCCTACGGCACCACCTGCGCGCGGGTCGGCTGCATGCCCAGCAAGCTGCTGATCGCGGCGGCCGAGGCGGCCCACATGGCGGCGGCGGCGCCGGCCTTCGGCGTCCACCCGGGGCCGCTGCGCATCGACGGCAAGGCCGTCATGGCGCGCGTGCGGGCCGAGCGCGACCGCTTTGTCGGCTTCGTGGTCGAGGCCGTCGACGGCTACCCGGCCGCCGACAAAATCCACGGCTACGCCCGCTTCACGGGCGAACACACCCTGCAGGTCGACGACCACACCGTCATCGAGGCCGAGCGCTTCGTCATCGCCACCGGCTCGACCGCCATCGTGCCCGAGGAATGGGCGGCGGCCGGGCCGCGCGTCATCAGCAGCGACGCCGTGTTCGACTGGCGCGACCTGCCGGCGTCGATCGCCATCGCCGGCACCGGCATCATCGGGCTCGAGCTGGGCCAGGCGCTGCACCGGCTGGGCGTGCGCGTGACCGTCTTCGCGCGCGGCGAGAGCATCGCCCAGTTGAGCGACCCGGACGTGCTGGCCGTGGCGCGGCGCGCCATCAGCGACGAGCTCGACGTGCGCTACAACACCAAGGTCACGCAGGTCGCGCTCGACGGCGAGGAACTGGTCGTCACCAGCACCCGCGTCGACGGCGAGCAGCGCACCGAGCGCTACGCCCACCTGCTGTCGGCCGTGGGGCGGCGCCCGAACGTGCACGAACTTGGCCTCGAGCATACCGGCCTCAAGCGCGACCACCACGGCATTCCCCTGTACGACAAATACACCATGCAATGCCAGGACAGCGCGATCTTCATCGCCGGCGACGCCGACAACGAGCGCCCGCAACTGCCGGAGGCGGCCGACCAGGGCCGCATCGCCGGCGACAACGCCGCGCGCTACCCGGACGTCAAGCCGGGCCTGCGCCGCACGCCGCTGACGATCGCCTTCACCGAGCCGCAGATCGCCACGGCCGGCGCCAGCCACGAGGAGCTCAGCGCCTCGCACAAGGGCCGTTTCGCGGTCGGCCAGGTGTCGTTCGAGAACCAGGGCCGCAGCCGCGTGATGCTGCAAAACAAGGGCATGCTGCGCGTCTACGGCGAGTTCCGCAGCGGCCGCTTCCTCGGCGCCGAGATGATCGGCCCGCGCGCCGAGCACGTCGGCCACCTGCTGGCGTGGGCCGCGCAGGCCGGCCTGAGCGTGGCGGCCATGCTCGACATGCCGTTTTACCATCCGGTGGTCGAGGAGGGCGTGCGCACCGCGCTGCGCGACCTGGCGCACCAGTTGGCGAACGAGCCCAAGCACGACGATCCCTGCGTCGACTGCACCCCGGCCCCATAAGCGCGAATTGTCACTTAGCGATACAAAAAAAGTCACACTTTTCCTGTGGGAAGCCGTATGCTGCGCATTTTGGTCACTGCGCAGTTGTTGTATTAGATGAAGATACGTAAGGTCACGGCGGCGGATTTACAGTTGGGAATGCTAGTTCCGTGGAATGTCTACAGCGACAGCGGGGCGTTGCTGGCACGCAAGGGGCACATGCTCGCCAGCGCCAATCAGATCGCCTATCTGATCGAAGTGGGCAATTTCGAGGATCACAGCGGGCGGGAAGTCGGCGCCGAGCGGCCCGGCGCGGTGCTGCGCCGGCTCGACGCCGCCGGCGTGGCGCTGGCGGCCGTGCAGCAAGCGATCGTCGGGCGCGGCGCCGGGTTTTCCTTCCCCGCCCGCCCGGACCCGGGCCTGGGCCGAAAGCTTGAAGGGATCGCGGCCATGGTGGCCGACGCGGTCTCGCTCAACGTCGATGTCGCCACCGCCAGCATCCTGCACCACCAGCGGCAGGCGCCGTATCCGGTGCGCCACGGAATCGACAGCGCCATCGTCGCCCAGGTGCTGGCGCGTGCGCGCGAGCGGCCGCCGCACGAGGTCATGGCCGTCACCCTGGCCGCGCTGACGATGAATATGGGCATGCTGGCGCACCACCAGCGCTGGCACGACGGCGGCGCCTTCGACGCGGCCGACCGCGCCGCCATGCTGGCCCACCCCGAGCTGGGCGTGCGGTTGTTGCGGCAGGCCGGCATCAACGAGCCGTTATGGCTCGATTGCGTGCTGCACCACCATGAGAACGAGGACGGCACCGGTTATCCGTTTGGCAAGGCCGGCGCGCAGATTCCGCCGCTGGCCAAGCTGGTGGCGCTGGCCGACCGCTATTGCGCGCGCGTGTCCGAACGCGGCTACCGCGCGCCGCTGGCGGCCAACGCGGCGCTGCGCGAGATCCTGCTCGAGGCGCGCACCACCTTGCACACCAATCTGGCGGCGTTGTTGATACGCGAACTGGGCATTTATCCGATCGGCAGCTACGTGCGCTTGATCAACGGCGAGGTGGGCGTGGTGGCGCGCCGCGGCCTGCAGTCGACCACGCCGCAGGTGGCGGTGGTGGGGCCGGGGCCGCGCGGCGCGGCGCTGGAGGCGTTGGTCGAGCGCGACACGCGCCTGCCGCCGTACGCGATCCGCGAAGTGCTCGGCAACGCGCAGGTGGCCGCGCTGGGCGTGCCGGCGCTGCGCATGGAGCAGGTGTGGTGAGCGGGCGCAGGCCTTACCCCGCAGGGCCACCCGGGGACGTACCCTCCGGGGTACGTCCCCCGCCGGCCGCCGTGCGGGGTGGGGCCAGGGCGGCCGGCTAGTTCAGCGTGGCGCCCAGGCGGCCCTGCGCGGCCAGCTCGCGCACCACGCGGATCATGTCGATGTCGGACTCCTGGTAGGCCGATTTGCGGAACTCGTCGTACATGGCGTTGGCCGCGTCGGTGTCGGCGTCGTGGTCGTCTTGATACTGGAAACGCACGTACAAGGTGTCGCCGGTGGGCGCCTCGATCGTCACCGTCAGGCTCTGGCGGCTGATCTCCGGCTGCGGCGCGACCTCGTAGCGCAACTGGCGCATCGGCTCGAGCACCACGCGGTCCTCGACCACCAGCTCGCCGAAGCGGCGGCGGCGGCGGAAACCGTTCTCGCCGCGCTCGTCGATGACGCACTCGTCGAGGTGCGGCACGAACAGCTTGGGCGACTCGGCGCTGAGCACCAGGCCGGCCCACAATTGCTCGACGGTGAGCGCGTCGATCAGCGGGTTGAGCGGGTCGTTAATTTCAATTAAATGTTCGAATTTCATGGCTCTGTCGTCTAGTAGCGGGCGCGCTCGCGCCTCCAAGGCGACATGGTAACGCAAATGCCGCCAGGCTTCCGCGCTGCTACAATGGCTGGCTATTCCCTCGTCAGATCGTTCCCCGATGTCCAAAGCCCCACAATTCGGCCTCAACGTCCCGCAAAGCGAGGCCGTGACCTATCTGGACGGCCCGTGCCTGGTGCTGGCCGGCGCCGGCTCGGGCAAGACGCGCGTGATCACGCAAAAGATCGCCCACCTGATCGAGGACCGCGGCTACGATCCGCGCACCATCGCCGCGCTGACCTTCACCAACAAGGCCGCACTCGAGATGCAGGAGCGCATCGCCAAGCTGCTCAAGCAGCCGAAACAGGCCAAGCAGCTGACGGTGTCGACCTTCCACTCGCTCGGCGTCAAGATCCTGCGCCAGGAGGCCAACGGCGTCGGCCTCAAGGACCGCTTTTCGATCATGGACAGCGACGACTGCGGCTCGCTGATCCAGGACCTGGCCATCACCACCGACAAGCAGGTGGTGCGCCGCATCCAGACCGACATCTCGCTGTGGAAGAACGGCCTGCTCGAGCCGGCCGTCGCGCTGGCCCAGGCCAAGGACGAGGACGAGGCGCAGTCGGCGCGCATCTACGCCAGCTACGTGGCGACCCTGTCGGCCTACCAGGCGGTCGACTTCGACGACCTGATCCGCCTGCCGGTGGAGCTGTTCCGCAGCAACGAGCCGGTGCGCGACAAGTGGCAGCGCCGCCTGCGCTACCTGCTCATGGACGAGTACCAGGACACCAACACCTGCCAGTACGAGCTGGTCAAGCTGCTGGTGACCGGCGTGGGCAAAAAGCCGATGTTTACCGCCGTCGGCGACGACGACCAGGCCATCTACGCCTGGCGCGGGGCGTCGGTGGAAAACCTCAAGACCTTGCAGACCGACTTCCCCGACCTGCAGGTGATCAAGCTCGAGCAGAATTACCGCTCGACCACGCGCATCCTGCAGGCGGCCAACGCGGTCATCGGCAACAACCCCAAGCTGTTTGAAAAATCGCTGTGGTCCGAGCACGGCCTGGGCGAGCCGATCAACGTGCTGGGCATGGCCAACGACGACCAGGAGGCCGAGCAGGTGGCCATCATGATCTCGGCCGACCATTTCCAGCGCAAGAACAAGTGGTCCGACTACGCCATCCTGTACCGGGGCAACCACCAGGCCCGCATCATCGAGCAGAGCCTGCGCAAGGAGCGCATCCCGTACACGATCTCCGGCGGCCAGAGCTTTTTCGACAAGGCCGAGATCAAGGACATCATCAGCTACCTGCGCCTGCTGGCCAACACCGACGACGACCCGGCCTTCATCCGCGCCGTGACCACCCCGCGGCGCGGCGTGGGCCAGTCGACCATGGAAACGCTGGGCACCTTCTCGGGCCAGTGGCAATGCTCGCTGTTCGAGGCCGTGTTCAAGGGCGGCATCGAGGGCTTGCTCAACGACCGGCAACTGGGGCCGCTGCGCGACTTCTGCAACTTCATCAACAACCTGGAGTCGCGCGCCAGCCGGCCGGGGCCCAGCGGCAGCGGCGACAACGCCGCCCAGGTGCTCGACGACCTGCTCGAGGCGATCAACTACGAGTCCTATCTGTACGACATGTTCGACGAGCGCGCCGCCCAGGGCAAGTGGCAGAACGTGCTCGAGTTCACCAACTGGCTCAAGGAGCGCGGCCGTGGCGGCAAGGACCGCGACGGCGACGAAAAAAACGTGCTGGAACTGACGCAAATGGTGGCGCTGATGTCGATGCTCGAGGGCCAGGACGAGGACCCGGACGCGGTGCGCATGTCGACCCTGCACGCGTCCAAGGGGCTCGAGTATCCGCACGTGTTCCTGGTCGGCGTCGAGGAGGGCATCCTGCCGCACAAGGGCGACCCGGACGCGCCGGCCGAGACCATCGCCGCGCGCGTGCAGGAGGAGCGGCGGTTGATGTATGTGGGCATCACGCGCGCCCAGCGCACCTTGCAGATCACGTGGTGCAAAAAGCGCAAGCGCGCCGGCGAGCAGGTCCATTGCGACCCGTCGCGCTTCATCAAGGAAATGCAGCTCGACGTCGGCACGGCCGCGCCGGTCGAATCGGAAATCATCACGCCCAAGGAGCGGCTGGCACGGATGAAGGAACTTTTAGCCACACCGAAGCCGGAATCGAAGCCCTGATCGCGGTTCGGCGCGCGTTGTCTACGGGCAATGTGCTAGCATCGGCTTTTGGCCGATTCGGCCCCAACGCTTCCGGAGGTGTCATCTTGCGTACCCGATTGATCGCTGCACTGCTGTTGTCCTGCGCGCTGCTGCCCGCCGCCCGCGCCGAGGAGTTCGCCACCAAGCCGCAGGCCGAGGCGATGGTGGCCAAGGCCCTGAAGTATTGGAAGGCCCACGGCAACGACAAGACCTACGCCGAGATCGGCAAGAAGGACGGCCAGTTCGTCGACCGCGACCTGTACGTGGTGATTTACGGCCTGGACGGCACGGTGCGCGCGCACGGCGCCAATCCCAAGATGATCGGCAAGAACCTGATGGAAATCCGCGACATCGACGGCAAATTCTTCATCAAGGAACGCATCGAGCTGGCCAAGAAGAAAAAGCCGTTCTGGCAGGATTACAAGTTCACCAATCCGACCAACGGCAAGATCGAGCCCAAGAGCATGTTCTGCGTGCCCGAAGACGATATGGTGCTCTGTGGCGGCGTCTACCTGAAATAGGCGCCGGGGCGGTTAGAATGCAGGCTTTCCAGCAGGGGGCATGCCGTGGGCAACACCGAAGACCGCTTCATCGAGATTGAAATCAAACTGGCGCACCAGGAGCACACCGTCGAGTCGCTGAACCAGCGCGTGTACGAGCAGCAACAGCAGATCGACAAGCTCGAGCAGATGTGCGCGGCGCTGGTCCAGCATGTGCGCGACCAGGCGCAGGGCAACAACGGCGGCGCGCTGGCGCACGAGCCGCCGCCGCATTACTGAACGCTCAACCCCCACCCCGGTCGGCAGGGGACGTACCCCTTGGGGTACGTCCCCCGGCTGGCGGGTTGCGGGGTGGCTGGCTGCCGCTTTCTACACCAGCACCGCGCGCAGCGCCTCGACGGCGATCGCGTGGTCCTCGGCCTGGCGCAGCCCCGACACCGTCACCGTGCCGATCATGCCGACGTTTTTGATCGTGATCGGAAACGCGCCGCCGTGCGCCGCATAGTCGACCGGGTCGAGGTACGCAATCTCTTCGAACGCCACGCCGCGATGCTTGTGGTCGATGCCGATGTAGAACGAGCAGCGGCCGAAGCGCGTGACGACGTTGTTCTTGCGGCGTATCCAGTCGGCCTGGTCGGCCGAGGCGCCCTGCATCGCGTGGTGGAACAGCACCTGGCCGTTGACGGTGATGTTGACCGTCACGCTCTTGTGCCGCGCGCGCGTCAGCTCGATCACCTTCAAGCCCAGCGCCAGCGCGGTATCACCGCCGAAGGTCGTAAATTGCAATTGCTGTTCCTGCTGCGTCAGCGTCTCGAGCATCTCCGCGTAATTTTCCATTGATCATCCTTTAGTGGTGTCGGCGAAGACAGCAGTTTAGCCGAGCCCGGCCTTGCCGTGGCGTCGCCTGTCGGCGCGGAAACGTTGACATCCCGCTTAAATAGTTGTCGAATGGCATAGATCGTTGTGCGCTATACTATGGCCTTCTCCCAGCCACGCCCCCTGCGGGTTTCAATGCACATCGACGTCGCCACCCTGTTCATCGCCATGACGTTCAACATGTTGACGATGGCGATCGCGCTGCCGTATTTCATGGGGCATGTGAACCGCCCGGCGCGGCGGGCGCAGGCCGGCATCGCGCTGCAGGCGGCCGGCTGGGTGTTGCTGCTGCTGTCGAGCCTGGCCGTGCCGGGCGGCTGGAACGACCGTCTGCTGTCGACCTTGTCGATGGGCTGCATCGCCGGCGGCATGGCGTTCAACGCGGTCGCCTTCGACCTGTGGTGCGGCCGCCAGGCGACCGCGCGCGCGCCGGCCGTCATCGCCGTGCTGCTGACGGTCGGCTACGGCGCCGGTTTTTCGAACTACGCGTTCCGGGTCGGCTGGGCCAACGGCCTGCTGGCCGTGCAAATGGCGACGCTGGTGGCGGCGTTGTGCCGCCGGCCGCGGGCACCGGTCGGCCGCTGGCGCTGGTTGCTGGTGATCTCGCTGCTGGCGCAAATGGTGGTGACGGCCTGGCGCGGCGTGCTCGGCGCGTTCTACACGGCCGACTTGCCCGACTTCTTCGCCCCGCATGCGGTCAACCTGGCGTTCGCGCTGGTGGCCAACATCACCGTGGTGTTGTCGCTGGCGGCCATCCTGCTGGCCCACCGCGACGAGGCCGCGCGCGAGCTCGAGCGGCTGGCCACGATCGACGGCCTGACCGGCGCGCTTAACCGCCGCGCCTGGCTGGCGCTGGCCGACACGGATCTGGCCATGAGCGTGCGCTACCAACGGCCGGTGGGTGTGCTGATGCTCGACCTCGACCATTTCAAGCAGCTCAACGACACCCGCGGCCACGCCACCGGCGACCTGGCGCTGCAACGCTTCGCCGCCGCGCTGCGGGCGGTCAGCCGCACCGGCGACCTGTTCTGCCGCTATGGCGGCGAAGAGTTCTGCGTATTGCTCAACGACGCCGACCTGGCCGCCGTCGAGGCCTACGACCAGCGCCTGCGCGGGTGGCTGGCCGAGTACGTCGCGCCGGCGCTCGATTTCGACCTGTCCTACAGCGCCGGCATCGCCATGCGCTTGTCGGCGTCCGACACCATCGAAGCGATGCTGCGCCGCGCCGACACCGGGCTCTACCTGGCCAAGGCGCGCGGACGCGCCTGCACCCTGCCCAGCTGATCGGCAAAGTCAAACGTTCCGTCGGGTGGATTAGTTCCGTAGGGCGGATTAGCGCAGCGTAATCCGCCAAGCGCCGCCGGCGGCCCATGCGGATGCTGTCCCGCGCGCCAATCGTCCCGACGAAAATCGCCGGCATGAAGCGTCGGCCGTGGTTTAATCCACGTATTTGGACGTCATGTGCGCATACGCTTGCGGGTCATCATGTTAAGCCTTCTCGTCATCGCCGCCTACCTGGCGTGGTGGCCCGTGCCGATCGACGCCGTCGCCTGGCAAGCGCCGGCCGCGCCGCGCTACCGGGGCGCGTACGCGGTCAACAGCAAGCTGGCGGCCGCGCGCCAGATCCCGCTCGGCGCCGAACAAGGCCCCGAGCACGTGGCGGTCGGTCCCGACGGCATGCTCTACACCGGCGTGGCCAGCGGCCGCATCCTGCGCATGGGCGCCGACGGCGGCGGGCTGGCGGTGTTCGCCGCCACCGGCGGCCGGCCGCTCGGGCTCGACTTCGACGCGCGCGGCAACCTGGTCGTCGCCGACGCCATCAAGGGCGTGCTGTCGGTCGCGCCGGACGGCACGGTCACGCCGTTGACGGCCGCCGTCGACGGCAAGCCGATCGGCTTTGCCGACGCGGTGGCGGTGGCCGCCGACGGCAAGATCTACATCAGCGACGCCTCCGCGCGCTTCGGCGCCGCCCGCCCCGGCGGTACGGTCGAGGCGGCGATGCTCGACGTCATGGAGCAGTCGGCCACCGGCCGCGTGCTCGAATACGATCCGGCCACGGCCGCCACGCGCGTGGTGGCGCGGGGCCTGAGCTTCGCCAACGGCCTGGTGCTGAGCGCCGACCAGCGGCACCTGTTCGTCGCCGAGAGCGGCCGCTACCGCGTGTGGAAAATCGCGCGCGACGCCGACCGGCTCGACCTCGCGCGGCCGTCGCCGCAGGCGGCCATCCTGATCGACAACCTGCCCGGCTACCCCGACAACCTGACGCGCGGATCGGGCGGCAAGCTGTGGCTGGGCCTGGCCGGCCAGCGCAACGACCTCGACGCGATGGCCGGGCGGCCCTACCTGCGCGAGCTGGCGCTGCGCATCCCGCGCTTTTTGTGGGCCATGCCCAAACCGTACGGCCACGTGATCGCGCTCGGCGAGGATGGCAAGGTGCAGGGTGACTGGCAGGACCCCGGCGGCGCCTCGCCGCTGACCACCGGCGTGACGGAGACCGCCGATCGCCTCTACATCCACAACGCCGACGCCGGCAGCCTGGGCTGGCTGGAGAAATAAAAAATGCGGGCCGATGTCGAATCGGCCGGTCGCCCTTCGTCGTATCATCGAGGGCCGTCCTCTACCACTCCAGGAGAATCGATATGACCACCACTACCGTGCAATTGCACCGCGTGCTCAAGGCCACGCCGGACCGCGTGTACCGCGCCTTTCTGCATCCCGACGCCATGGCCAAATGGCTGCCGCCGTTCGGCTTCACCGCCAAGGTCCACGAGATGGACGCCAGGGTCGGCGGCACCTACCGCATGTCGTTCACCAACTTCACCACCGGCGACAGCCATTCCTTCGGCGGCGAATACCTCGAGCTGGTGCCGAACGAGCGCCTGCGCTACACGGCCGCGTTCGACGATCCCAACCTGCCGGGCCGGATGCAGACGACGGTGACCTTGCGCGCCGTGTTTTGCGGCGTCGAGCTCACGGTGGTGCAGGAGGGCATTCCGGCGGTGATTCCGGCCGAGGCCTGCTATCTCGGCTGGCAGGAGTCGCTGGTGCTGCTGGCCCAATTGGTGGAACCCGAGATACGTCAATAGTCCGCTGCGGGGCAGTGGCGCTGCGATATGCTCATTTCAAGACACCGGAAGCAGGCCGAAAACCTTGATGATCAAGCCCGCCGTGCCGAGCGCGGTGGAGAGGCAAATGCTGAGCAGGATGCGGAAGTCGGTGGTGCGAATCTTGAGCAATTGCTCGTGGATGCGAACGAACTCGGCGTCGGTGCGGCCGAATCCGGCCCGCACTTCGTCGCGCAGTCCCGAGATGGCTCCGCCTTGGTAATCGATCGCCGTTTCCAGGCGGGCGACCCGCTCGGCGATGTGGCCCTGCTGCGATTGTTGATTGCTATTCATGGTAGGCTCCTCCGCGCTGACCGATACTGTACCCCGCCAGGTTCACGCGGCATAGGACGCACAATTGATGCAGTTCCGGGCATTGCCGCCCAGGTCGGGACGGCGACTCGCAAGTGGCCAAATGGGAGAGGGTTCGCCGACGGCGCGCCGCCCGCCGTCCTGTAAAATCGAGCCCATAAACATGGGGGAATCACATGGGCAAAGGCAGGTTGGAAGCATTCAGCGATGGCGTCATCGCGATCATCATCACCATCATGGTGCTGGAACTGAAGGTGCCGCATGGCGCCGACCTGGCCGCGCTCGAGCCGCTGGTGCCGGTGTTCCTCAGCTATGTGCTCAGCTTCGTCTACGTCGGCATCTACTGGAACAACCACCACCACATGCTGCACGCCTCGACCGTTGTCAACGGCACGGTGCTGTGGGCCAATCTGCATTTGATGTTCTGGCTCTCGCTGGTGCCGTTCGCCACCGGCTGGATGGGCGAGAACCATTTCGCGCCGCTGCCCGTCGCCCTGTACGCGGCCACGCTGTTCCTGTCGTCGGTGGCGTACTTCATCCTCGAGCACATGCTCATCTCCTGCAATCCCAAGGACCGGGTGCTGGCCAAGGCCATCGGCAAGGACCGCAAGGGGATGGCGTCGATGGTGCTGTACCTGCTGGCCGTTCCGCTGGCGTTCGCCGCGGTGTGGGCGTCGTTCGCGCTGCTGGTGATGGTCGCCATCCTCTGGTTCCTGCCGGACCGCCGCATCGAAGCGGCGATGCGTTCCTGACCCTTACCCCCGCCCGTGGCACGCCCGCCCGAGCCCCGTGGTTTATCATCCATGAATGTTATCGCTACCATTTTTAGGTAAAAATATTTTTGATGTGATGGATGCCAGCCGTTCCGCTCAGCGTGCAATCGGTTTCACAAGAGTGACGCGATTCCTGCTGGAAGCCCATTGAATAGGGGTTTTTACGGCCAATCTGCTCAATTATTGTGCGACGCACCATGAAATACTCTTTACAAAATCGTATTTGAGACTACACTTCCGATACTGATAGCGCTAACAAAGCGCAGCGAATCTGGAGTCGATATGAAAAACAATGCAAGCATCCGCTGGGTCGTCATGGGCGTTAGCGGTTGTGGAAAGAGCGAGATCGGCGCGCGCCTGGCGGCCGCGCTGGGCGTGCCGTTCCTCGAGGGCGACACCTTCCACCCGGCCGCCAACGTCGCCAAGATGTCGGCCGGCACGCCGCTGGACGACGCCGACCGCGCCGGCTGGCTGCTGACCCTGCAAGGCGAGATCGGCGCCGCCGCCGGGCGCGGCGAGGGCCTGGTGCTGTCGTGCTCGTCCCTCAAGCGGCGCTACCGCGACCTGCTGCGCCAGGGCGACCCGGCGCTGCGCTTCGCCCACCTGGCCGGCGAGCGCGCCGTCATCGCAGCGCGCATGGCCGCGCGCAGCGACCACTACATGCCCACCTGCCTGCTCGACAGCCAGTTGCGCGACCTCGAACCGTTGCAGGCCGACGAAGCCGGCCTGCGCCTCGACCTGACCCTGCCACCCGATGCACTGGTCAGCCACATTGCGCAGTACCTGGAAACGCAGCAATAGCGTCCAGCTCCCCTCACAGACACGGAGACCACATGAACACACCAACCACCACCAAAGTGCCGCGCCGGCGCTGGGGCATCGGCGCCCTGCTCGGCATGGGCGTGCTGATCAACTACATCGACCGCATCGGCCTGTCCGTGGCCGCGCCGCAAATCCAGGAGCTGTTCAAGCTCACGCCGGTCGAAATGGGCTTGCTGTTCAGTGCCTTCGCGTGGTCCTACTCGCTGATGCAAATTCCGGTCGGCATGGTCATCGACCGCTTCGGCCCGACCACCGTCGGCCGCTGGGGCGCCTTCCTGTGGGGCCTGGCCGCCACCATCACCGCGTTTTCCAGCGGCTTCGCAGGCATCTTCATCGCCCGCCTGATCCTCGGCGTGGCCGAGGCGCCGGCCTTCCCGGTCAGCGCCAAGGCCACCGGCTACTGGTTCCCGCGCAACGAACGCGGCATGGCCACCGCCATCTTCGACGCCGCCGCCAAGTTCTCCAACGTCATCGGCGTGCCGCTGCTGGCGCTGACCATCGTCACCTTCGGCTGGCGCTGGGGCTTCGCCCTGACCGCCGTGCTCAGCTTTAGCTACTTCATCGCGTTCTTCCTGCTGTACCGCGATCCCAGCGCCCACCCCAAGCTAAGCAAGGAAGAATTGCGCTACATCCAGGACGGCGGCGCCGCGCCGGAAGGCCCGGCCGACGGCGGCGCGCTCAACATGCTCGGCTACCTGCTGACCAAATCGAAGGTCTGGGGCCTGACCATCGGCTTTGCCGCCTACGGCTACACCTTCTACCTGTTCCTGACCTGGCTGCCCGGCTATCTGGTGCAGACCATGCACATGAGCATATTGAAGTCGGCCGGCTTCGCCGCCATCCCGTGGCTGGTGGCCACCGTGGCCGACCTGTTCGTCGGCGGCTGGCTGATCGACCACCTGGTCTCGCGCGGCAAGGACGAGTCGACCGTGCGCAAGGCCGTGCTGGTGTGCGGCATGGTGCTGGGCCTGGCCGTGTTCGGCGCCACCCAGACCACCGACCCGGCGTGGGCCATCTTCTGGATTTCGATCGCGCTCGGCGGCCTGGCCTCGGCCGCGCCGGTGGGCTGGTCGCTGCCGTCGCTGATCGCGCCCAAGGGCGGCGCCGGCACCATCGGCGGCATCATGAACTTCGCCAACAACCTGATGGGCGCAGCCGCCCCCATCGTCACTGGCATGATCGTCGGCGCCACCAACTCGTTTGCCAACGCGTTCGCCGTGGCCGGCGTGATTTTGATCATCGGCATCGTCGCCTTCGTCTTCGGACTCGGCCGCATCGAGCCGATCCCCGATCCGGCGCCGCGCGCCGTCGCCAAGCCGGCCTGATCCCGCCGTCCCGGGCGTCGCGCACCGACCGGCCACACCTGGCCGGGCGGCGTCCACATTCCCTTCTGGAGTTTTGCAATGAACAAACGCATCCCCGCGCTGGGCGCGCTCGCCCTGGCCGCTTGCGCCGGCGCCGCGACCGCGCAAAGCAATGTCACCTTTTACGGCGTGATGGACCTGGGTATTTCCCATGACCGCGGCGGCATCGCCGGCAACGCGACCCGCGTCACCAGCGGCATGGCCACCCAAAGCCGCTGGGGCTTCCGTGGCAGGGAAGAGCTGGGCGACGGCATGGCCGCCTTCTTCGTGCTCGAGGGCGGCATCCACGCGGACACCGGCGTGCCGACCCAGAACGGCACGCTGTTCGGCCGCACCAGCATCGTCGGCCTGGGCACGCGCTACGGCGCCGTCTCGATCGGCCTGCAGGACACGCCGCTGTTTACCACGCTAAACACGGTGGTCGACCCGCTGCGCAACGGCATCGCCCGCTCGAACAACCTGATGCCGTCGACCGGTTTTCGCGCCAGCAATTCCGTGTTGTACCGCACGCCGACCATCGGCGGCTTCAGCGCCGACGCCATGGTGGTCGCCGGCGAGGTGGCGGGCGACCAGGGCGCCGCACGCCAACTGGGCGGCTCGGTGGGCTACAGCAACGGTCCGCTCAACGTGCGCCTGGCCTACCACAACAAGGACAACGACACGGCCACGCTCAAGGGCACCGGTTCGGCGCGCAACACGCTGCTCGGAGCCAACTACGATTTCGGCCCGGCCAAGCTCTGGTTCGGCTATGGCGTCGACCAGGGCTTGAACAGCGCGCCGCTCAACAGCACCGCGCTCAACTTCGCCGGCCCGGCGCCGACCGCGTCCACCGACAGCACCGACCTGTTGCTGGGCGTGACGGCGCCGTTCGGCGCCAGCACCGTCGTGGCGACCTATATCCGCAAGGACGACCGCACCCGCTTCAACCAGGACGCGCAGCAATACGCGCTGGCCTATATGTACGCCTTCTCCAAACGCACCGATGTTTACACGTCGTACGCGCTGATCCGCAACCACAACGGCGCCGGCTACACGGAGGGCAACAGCGAGGAGCCGGGCATCGGCGAGCGGCAGTTCACGGTCGGGCTGCGCCACCGTTTTTGAGCGCGCGGCACGGCGCCGGCGGCCCGCCGGGCGGTCGAAACGGGCGCTGGCGTTTGTACGGCCGCCTTCGCGTCAAAACCCGGTTTTGCGCTGAAAATCCTGCCATCGCGAAGCATTATTCGGCAAAAGCGGCCGATTTCCGCCTTAGTGCGGTGCAGCATTTTTTGCCAGTGACTGCCTGCCCGCGCCCCTGATATGATCTTGCGCTTGCATGCCGCGCTTTTGCCGCGCCGGCATTTTCCTTGGCGTTCACTGAAAGATCCAGATCATGTCCCGTCCTCAGATGCTTGTTGTCGCCGCCGCCCTCGGCCTGGCCTTTTCCCAGACAGTGCTGGCCGCCCCGGCCGCCGCGCTGGCCGGCAATCCACTGGCCAGCGCCAGCACCCTGCCGTTCCACTATCCGGCGTTCGACAAGATCAAGGACGAGCATTTCCTGCCCGCCTACGCCGAAGGCATGCGCGTGCAGTTGAAGGAGATCGACGCGATCGCCAACAACAAGAAGCCGGCCACGTTCGACAACACCATCGTGGCGATGGAGAAGTCCGGCGCGCTGCTCACGCGCGTGCAAACCATCTTCGGCAACCTGCAAGGCGCCAACACCAACGACAAGCTCGACGCCATCGACAGCGAGATGTCGCCCAAGCTGGCCGCCCATGGCGACGCCATCTACCTCAATCCGAAACTGTACGCGCGCGTCAAGGCGCTGTACGACCAGCGCGACAGCCTCAAGCTCGACGCCGAATCGAAGCACCTGCTGGAGCGCTACCACACCGACTTCGTGCGCGCCGGCGCCAAGCTGTCGGCCGCCGACAAGGAAAAGCTCAAAGCCATCAACGGCGTCATCGCCACCCTGCAAACCACCTTCACCCAGAACGTGCTGAAGGAAACGAACGCCTCGGCGCTGCTGGTCGACACCCGCGAGGAACTGGCCGGCATGGGCGACGCCGAAATCGACGCGGCCGCCGCCGCCGCCAAGGCCAAGGGCAAGGACGGCAAGTTCCTCATCGCGCTGGTCAACACCAGCGGCCAGCCGCCGCTGGCCGTGCTCAAGAGCCGCGCCGTGCGCGACAAGCTGATGGCCGTGTCGCTGGCGCGCGGCGCCAACGGCGGCGAGTTCGACAACCGCCAGGTGGTGCTCAAGATCGCCAAGGCGCGCGCCGAGAAGGCCGTGCTGCTGGGCTACGAGAACTACGCCGCCTACTCGCTCGAAGACCAGACCGCGCACGACACGGCCGCCGTCAACAAGCTGCTCGGCGAGCTGGCGCCGCCGGCCGTCACCAACGCCAAAAAAGAGGCGGCCGACCTGCAGGCCGTGGTCGACGCCGACAAGGGCGGCTTCAAGATCGGCGCCGGCGACTGGGCCTACTACACCGACAAGGTGCGCGCGCAGCGCTTCGCCTTCGACGAAAGCCAGCTCAAGCCATACTTCGAGCTGGACAACGTGCTGGTCAACGGCGTCTTCTTCGCCGCGACCAAGCTCTACGGCATCACCTTCAAGGAGCGCAAGGACCTGCCGGTGTACAACCCGGACGTGCGCGTGTTCGACGTGTTCGACGCCGACGGCAAGCAGCTGGCCATCTTCCTGGCCGACATGTACGCGCGCGGCAACAAGCAGGGCGGGGCGTGGATGAACGAGTACATCTCGCAATCGTCGCTGCTGGGCACGAAATCGGTGGTGGCCAACCACCTCAACATTCCCAAGCCGCCGGCCGGCGAGCCGACCCTGCTGACCTACGACGAGGTCAAGACCGCGTTCCACGAGTTCGGCCACGCGCTGCACGGCATGTTCTCCAACGTGAAGTATCCGCGCTTCTCCGGCACCAGCGTGCCGCGCGACTTTGTCGAGTATCCGTCGCAGGTCAACGAAATGTGGGCCGTGTGGCCGGAAGTGCTGGCCAACTACGCCAAGCACTACAAGACCGGCGCGCCGATGCCGAAGGAATTGCTCGACAAGGTGATCGCGTCGAAAAAGTTCAACCAGGGCTTCATGACGACCGAGTATCTGGCCGCGTCGCTGCTGGACCAGCGCTGGCACCAGCTCACGCCCGCGCAAGTGCCGACCGACGTGCTGGCGTTCGAGGCGCAATCGCTCAAGGACATGGGCGTCGACTTCGCGCCGGTGCCGCCGCGTTATCGCACCACGTATTTCTCGCATAGTTTCTCGGGCGGGTATTCGGCCGGGTATTACGCCTATCTGTGGTCGGAAAAGCTCGATGCCGATACCGTCGAGTGGTTCAAGGAAAAGGGCGGCTTAAAGCGCGAGAACGGCGACTGGTTCCGCGCCAAGCTGCTCTCGCGCGGCGGCACGGACGAGGCGATGAATTTGTTCCGCAACTTCCGTGGCCGTGATCCCGTCATCGAGCCACTGCTCGAGCGCCGCGGCCTGACCGGCAAGTAAGCCCGCAGCCCAACCCCGCATCCCACATGAGGGGACGTACCCCTCGGGGTACGTCCCCGCAGCGGACCGCCGTGCGGGGTAAAAGCCAACTTTCAAAGCAAGGACAACCATGCATCGCACCAATCTGCTCATCGCCGCCGCCGTCACCGCGCTGTGCGCCACCGCCCACGCCGCGCAACCTGCCTCGCTGCTTTCGGCCAGCAACCCGTTCGCCAAGGCCAGTCCGCTGCAATACGGCTACCCGCAATTCGACAAGATCGGCAACGACGACTACGCGCCGGCCTTCGCCGAAGGCATGCGCCAGCAGGCCGTCGAGGTCGACGCCATCGCCAACAACAAAAAGCCGGCCACCTTCGACAACACCATCGTCGCGCTGGAAAAATCGGGCCAGCTGCTCACGCGCGTCTCCAGCGTGTTCGGCAACCTGTCCGGCGCCAACACCAACGACACCTTCAAGGCGCTCGAGCGCGAGCTCTCGCCCAAGCTGGCCGCCCACAGCGACGCCATCCGCCTCAACGGCAAGCTGTACGCGCGCATCAAGTCGCTCTACGACAAGCGCGACAAGCTGCACCTCGACGCCGAATCGAAATACCTGCTGGAGCGCTACAACACCGACTTCGTGCGCGCCGGCGCCAAGCTGTCGGCCGCCGACAAGGACAAGCTCAAGGCCATGAACGCCGAGCTGGCCAAGCTGCAAACGACGTTCGCGCAAAACGTGCTGGAGGAAGCGAACGCCTCGGCGCTGGTGGTCGACGCCCGCGACGAGCTGGCCGGCATGAGCGACAAGGCGATCGACGCCGCCGCCGCCGTCGCCAGGACGCGCGGCCTCGAGGGCAAGTTCGCCATCCCGGTGGTCAACACCACCGGCCAGGCCAACCTGGCCGTGCTGACCAACCGCGCCACGCGCGAACGGCTGATGGCCGCCTCGCTCACGCGCGGCAGCCACGGCGGCAAGTTCGACAACACGCAAGTGGTGCTGCAACTGGCCAAGCTGCGCGCCGACAAGGCCGCGCTGCTGGGCTACCCGAGCTTTGCCGCCTACGCGCTGGAAGACCAGACCGCGCACGATCCGGAAGCGGTCAACAAGATGCTGTCCGAGTTCGCCCGCCCGGCCGTCGCCAACGCGAAAAAAGAAGGCGCCGAGATCCAGCAAGTGATCGACAAGGAAAAGGGTGGCTTCCAGCTGGCCGCGCACGACTGGTCGTTCTACAGCGACAAGGTGCGCGCCGAGCGCTTCGCCTTCGACCAGAACCAGCTCAAGCCGTATTTTGAACTCAACAGCGTGCTGGTCAACGGCGTGTTCTTCGCCGCCGGCAAGGTCTACGGCCTGTCGTTCAAGGAGCGCAAGGACCTGCCGGTGTACAACCCGGACGTGCGCGTGTTCGACGTGTTCGACGCCGACGGCAAGCAGCTGGCCATCTTCATCGCCGACTTCTACGCCCGCAGCAACAAGCGCGGCGGCGCCTGGATGAACGCCTACGTGTCGCAATCGTCGCTGATGGGCACGCAGCCGGTGGTGGCCAACCACCTCAACATTCCCAAGCCGAACGACGGCGAGCCTACCCTGCTGACCTACGACGAGACGCGCACCCTGTTCCACGAGTTCGGCCACGCGCTGCACGGCATGTTCTCGAACGTGAAGTACCCGCGCTTCGCCGGCACCCGCGTGCCGCGCGACTTCGTCGAGTTCCCGTCGCAGGTCAACGAGATGTGGTCGACCCAGCCGGAAGTGCTGGCCAACTACGCCAGGCACTACCAGACCGGTGCGGCCATGCCGCAGGAATTGCTCGACAAGGTGATCGCCTCGAAGAAATTCAACGAAGGCTTCCGCACCACCGAGTACCTGGCCGCGTCCATCCTCGACCAGAAATGGCACCAGCTGGGCGCCGCGCAGATCCCGACCGACGTGCTCGGCTTCGAGGCGGCCTCGCTCAAGGCGGCCGGCGTCGACTACGCGCCGGTGCCGCCGCGCTACCGCACCACGTACTTCTCGCACGTGTTCTCGGGCGGCTACTCGGCCGGCTACTACGGCTACCTGTGGTCGGAAAAGCTCGACGCCGACACCGTCGAATGGTTCAACGAAAACGGCGGCATGCTGCGCAAGAACGGCGACTACTTCCGCAAGATGCTGCTGTCGAAGGGCGGCACGATGGACGCGATGGAGATGTTCCGCGCCTTCCGCGGCCGCGACGCCAGGATCGAGCCGCTGCTGGAGCGCCGGGGCCTGACCGAGAAGTGACGCGTTTGAGGAGGAGCGCCTCAGAGGCCTGGTGCGCTGTCATCGATGTGGCCCGCGAATGGCGTATAGACCACGCGCAGTTGCTCGACCGGGATCGCGGCCCAGTCGTTGAGCAGCGTCTTCAGTGCGGTGGCGGTCTCTTCGATGCCGACGTGCCATTCGATCGGCGTGTCGGCGCCGACGTAGCGCACGGCGGCGATGTGCTGGCGGGCCTGCACCACGTAGGGCAGGCTTTCGAGCCGCTCCTGATTTTCAAGGTAGTAAGGCAGCAGGTCGGTACCGCAGTTTGAAGGCAGGCGGAACAGGCGCGCGAACAGCAGCACGCCGCGTTCGGCGTCGTAGCCGTCGAAAGCGCAGAAGCCGACCACATAAGCGCGGTCCGCCGGTGCGCCGGTGACCTGGCTGGTGTAGCGCGGCTCGTCGGGATCGTAGGGCCAGCCATACAGGGTGACCTCGTCATCGAAATGGAAGCTGTCGAACAGCGCCTGCAATGTCTCCGCTTGCGCCATGTCGTGTTCGTTTTCCGGATCCGGCGAGTGCCTGCCCAGCGTAAATAACAGGGCGTCCTCACCAAGTCGTTCCAGAAACCCGCCAGGCAGATCGCTACGAATGCAGGCGGCGAGTGGCATATGCCGCAGATAACACATCCAGACGGCGCGCAGGAAGCCGATACGCCTGCCATGTCGTTCTTCGAGGGCGTTCGCAAACGCTGACGTAAACACTTGTGCCTTGTCCGCTGCCCACAAGTCGATGGATGCCACCATGATGTTTTTCAAATTATCGTAGGTGGCCAAGTCAGGCCGTCCGGCGGGGAATTTTAAAACGACACCGCAGTTGAGGGGGTCGATATTTATCCTTAGTTCGATGTGGTCTGCGCGACCAGGGTTGTCACCGCCTGAAAAATCCTTGGTGGACGTCTGGAGCGAGAAGTGGAAGCCGAACCGCGCTTCGCTCGCATCGGTTAGGTTGAATTCGGCATCTAAATGCGAATACGCTTGACGGCGGCCCTTGTCCGGCCGTTCGGTGACACGCATCCACGCACTAAAGTCTGACAGGTCGGCGGCGATCGGTACAAAGCCTTTGTGGGTCACGGTCTCCCAGTATGAAAAATCCGGATGCAGCGATTGCAGGCACCGTAGGTATTCGGCGGCCAGCGCCGTGGCTTCGCCGAATGTTTGCATACGTGGTGCACTATTGACCCACATGATGTGTTTTTGTTTTTCCATGGTTAATTCACGATGTCCGGTGTAAAAAAGACCTTGATATTGAGACTCTCAACCTTGAATCCACGTTCGCGGGAGCCGACGACAGCGCGGCCCAATAGATTGTCCATGAGATAGCTCAGAGACATGGCGGGGCCTCGTCGATTTGGCCCTCAAACGGCGTATAGCCCACGCTATGCGGCCAGCGGCGGGATCGCCAGCTCGCTGGACAATTGCAGTAGTTCGTCACGGTAGGCGTCGCGCACCAGCACGGTGTGCCAGGCGTCGTCCTGCAGATCGATGCCTACCTGCACATAGCCGCGCGCGGCGGTCCAGTCGCGCCACGCGCGCAGGATCGCCTCGCAGCGCGCCGGCCCCTGCGGCGGTACTGGCGGACCGTCGAACGGACCAAGGCCGCGTGCCTCGCTCAAGTCGGAGGCCTGGATTTCCAGCGTCTGGTCGTCCTTGATGTCCGCGTGGACAGCCAGGTTGTTGTCCGAGAGCGCACACAGCAATTCGTCGAGGTCTTTGACCTTGCGTACCTTGCCGGTGGCCTCGAGCACCGCCTCGGTGGCGTCGTTGTCGCCGTCGGCCACCAGTTCGACCCAGCGCGCCAGGCCCTTGCGCTTGCTTTTGGCCAGGTCCGCCTTTAGTGGCGGCGCCGGGGCGGTGATCGCCACGCCGGCGCCGACGCCCTCGGCGCGCCAGGCGTCGCGCGTGCCGCGCACATGGGCGCGGTAGTGGCGCACCAGGTCGGCCGGGTAGTAGGGGTGGCCGTTGAAGGCGCTGTCGTCGATGTCGTAGGCGCACACGGCCAGCGCCACCTCGAAGGCGAAGTCGCAGAATAGGTTGTCATGGCCCGGCGCGGTGTTGAGCTTGGGCTTCCAACCCCAAGGGCGCATGATGCGCGGCCAGTTGTTCATGTGCTTTGCCAGCGCGGCCGCTTGCTGCTGCGGCGGCAGCGCCAGCGCGCGCAGCAGCGGATCCATCCACGGCGCCATGTATTTGTTCGGCTTGTATTTTTTGGCCACGGGATGCTGCCGATCGAAGGCGTGCAACAGCAGGTCGAACAGGTAACTCTGGTGCTCCTTGACGGCCGACACCAGCGGTCTGATGTGATCGAAGAGCGACGCATCCGGCAGCAGCAGCGTGGCCAATGCGAGATAGGCAAAGCTCTCCCGGTCGATCCCGTGGAGCGGGTAGGCCTCTTGGAAAAAATCTTTCGTGCCGTTGGACCGTACATAAGCTGCATCGTCCAGCATGCGGCTGGTGCGTTGCAGCAGCGTCTCCCTGATCTGATCCAAGCTGGCTCCAGCGGCATACTGGCGCCGGACAAATTCCTGATCGTCGACCAGGCGGCAATACCGCGAATTCACCCGGCCACCTAACTCCAGCCCGGCCCAACGTCCGGGCCAGCTTGCCTCGGAACTGGCAGTCATGGTGAAATACTCTTCGTAGCGGGCGGTATTGCCAGTTGGATCGCGCATTGGCTGATTGTGCGTCATGGTGTCCATGGGTCCCCTATTACCACGTCAGTGTTTCCTTTTTTGTTGATCACGTTGTAGATGTGCCGCTGGTTTCGCTTTGCCCGTCGGCTTGGGCATAGACCTTAGTCACCTTATCATCGTTCAAGGCGTACAGAACCTTTGCCGCTCCACCGGGTCTGCAACCATTTAATCGAGACGGTCCTTGATCCATTTGTCGCTCATCTGGCGTTCGCCGGCCTTCATCGTGCACAGCTTGGCGACGCACTCCGACGGGTCCTTATTACTTTTCCCGCGCGTGGCTTTGGACTCGACGATGACGTAATTGCCCTTGGCATCCTTGTACAGCCCGTCGATGCCGGTTTGGCCATCCCACGCCGCGATCGCTTCAGCAGGCGACTTGCCGGTTGGGTCGAAGGAATTGCCCACTGCGGTCGCGGCGTGGCGCGGTGGCCAGGATCGGGCCACGGAAGTTCGGTCGCATCTGGTCCCAGACGTCGTCGACCAGCAGCAGCGTGGCCTTCATGCCGCCGCCAGTTTGGGCCAGGCCGCAGCCGTCCTTGGCGAAGAACTGCGGTTGCGGCAATGCGCGCCGCAGGTTGGCGTGCGCCAGCGCCGGCAGGTCGTTGAAGCCGACGCCGGCGGCCTCGAGCAGGCCGGTGGTGGCCATGACCAGGCTGTCGGGCAGGTCGAACGCGTACGTCACCAGCAGCTCGCCGCACAGCGGCGTGTTGTACGGTACCTCCTCGGCCGGCACACCGGCCTCGCGCAGCGCGCGCAGGAAGTTCAGGTGTTTGATGCGCGGTTGCAGCTGGCTGGCGGTCAGGGCGGGCGCCTTGGCTTTTTTCTTGAATCCGAACATGGGGGGCTCCGGAAGGTTAGTGTGCGGGCAGCGGCGGGATCGCCAGCTCGCTGGACAATTGCAGCAGTTCGTCGTGGAACGCTTGGCGCACCAGCACGGCGTGCCAGGCGTCGTCCTGCAGATCGATGCCGACCTGCACATAGCCGCGCGCGGCGGTCCAGTCGCGCCATGCGTGCAGGATCGCCTCGCAGCGCGCCGGCCCCTGCGGCGGTGTGGACGGGCCGTCGAACGGGCCGAGGCCGCGCGCCTCGCCCAGATCGGAGGCCTGGATTTCCAGCGTCTGGTCGTCCTTGATGTCGGCGTGCACGGCTAGGTTGTTGTCCGAGAGCGCGCACAGCAATTCGTCGAGGTCCTTGACCTTGCGTACCTTGCCGGTGGCCTCGAGCACCGCCTCGGTGGCGTCGTTGTCGCCGTCGGCCACCAGTTCGATCCAGCGCGCCAGGCTTTTGCGCTTGCTTTTGGCCAGGTCCGCCTTTGGTGGGGGCGCCGGGGCGGTGATCGCCACGCCGGCGCCGACGCCCTCGGCGCGCCAGGCGTCGCGCGTGCCGCGCACATGGGCGCGGTAGTGGCGCACCAGGTCGGCCGGGTAGTAGGGGTGGTCGCTGAAGGCGCTGTCGTCGATGTCGTAGGCGCACACGGCCAGCGCCACCTCGAAGGCGAAGTCGCAGAATAATTTGTCGTTGCCTGGCTCGGTGTTGAGGTTGGGCTTCCAGCCCAAGCCGCGCATCAGACGCGTCCAGTTCTGCATGTGCTGGCCGAGCGCGGCCGCACGTTGTTGTGGCGGCCGCGCTAGCGCGCGCACCACCGGATCTAGCCAAGGCGATACGAATTTGTCAGCCTTGTATTTCTTTTCCACCGGGTGCTGTGGGACGAAGGCGCGCACGAGCAGGTCGAACAAGTAGCTTCGGCTTTTCTGATCGGTCGACACCAACTGGCCGATGCTTGTCGATACGTCCTCCTTGCTCAACAACACGGCCAATGCGAGATAGCCAAAACTCAGCCTTTTAAAGCCTGATAGCGGCTGCACTTGTTTGCTGCCGTTGGCGATCATGAAAGCCGCGTCGTCGAGCATCCGCGCTGTGCGCGTGCGGAGCATCGCGGATATTTCCTTCAGGCTGGTACCAACGCAGTATTGGTGACGAAGATAATCCTGATCGTCACGCTGGCGATATTCTAGCTGGTGAAGCTTCGAGTCAAGGTCAAGCTTCGGAAATGTTTCGACAAAATTGGTCTCGAGATAGGTGGCAATCTGGAAGTACTCATCATAAGCTCTGTCGTTGCCGGCCGGATCGCGCATGTTGAAGTCGGTTGTCATGATTTCGATTCGCTCCGCGAAATGTCAATGATGAAGATTGGCGCTGTATCGACACCAGGTATGAGCACCGTTGGGCTAGTTCTTGCTGCTGCGCAGCGCGCGGTTGATCTCGGAGTTCAGGTCGCGAATGTTTTGCTCGTGCGTGTGCGCGGTGTCGCGCACCCGTTTCAGCTGGTCGTCGGTCAGGCTGGCCTGCATGCCGGGACTGTGCAGGATTTTGTTCTTGGCCTGATATTCCTCCATTTCCTTGAGCAGTTCCTGGCGCAGGATCGCCAGCCTATCCCGGTCGCGCTCGGCCTGGTCCTTGGCCGACACCTGGAAGCGCGCATCCTTGACGGTGGCCGCCTCCGGCGCGCGTGGCTTGGCCGCTTCGACGGGCGGCTTGCCGCCGCTGACCGGCGGCTCGGCAGCTCGGTTTTGAATGATCTCGATGCCTTGCTGGTTGGTGTAGCGCGCGGCCTCGCTCGTTTGCGCGCAGGCCGGCAGCGGCGACAATGTCGCCAGCGCGGCGGCAAGGAAAAATCGGAATGGGTTCATGGCGGGATGGTTCACAGATATTTGAGCTTGCTCCAGCTGCGCCGGCGCTGTTCCGTCAAGGCGCCGGACTTGCCGCGCAATGTGTAGACGGTCAGGGCGACCGGGAAGTTGCCGCGCGCCTGACCGACGAACACAACGATGTCCATCGGCGTGCCATCGACGACGCCGTCGAACGTCGCCTCGTAGCCGCGCAACACGCCGTATTGGGCGCCCAAGGGGTTGATGCCGCGCGCTTGGCCCGCGTTGAGGCCGAAGTTCTGGCTGGCGCGGCGGATCGCGGTCGTGGCCATGTTTTGCAGGGCGCTGTCCGGACTGTTGGCCTCTGGCCAGCTGGCGTAGGTCATCACCGTCGGCGGGTGGTAGCTGTCGGGGCTTTGCGCGACAAAGGTCGGATGCCCCGTTTCCGACGACAGCTCGGTGCGCCACGGCGGCTGATTTTCGACCCAGACCTCGAGTTTTAGTTCGGAAACCTTGTACACCTGCATCTCGCGCAGCGCCGGCTGCGCCGCCTGTGCCCTTCCGGTCGACACCGCCAGCGCGGCCAGGAAGCCTAAATGCCGCCGGCGGTTCATCGCAGGCCCCCGGCGGTGACGATCGCCGAACCCATGCCCAGCAAAGCGAGCACCACCACGGCCACGATGCTGTACCAGCGCTTGCTGCGGACGAAGGCCTCGCGCCAGTTCAACTTGCTGGTCAGCAGGCAGACGATCCACACCAGCAGGAAGCTGATGAGCAGCCGTCCGATGAAATTCCCCAGTAAATAGCTCAGTGCCATGGCGGTTCCTATTGGTCGCCGTACAGCGCCCAGCCCGATCCCTGGCGGACCATGATCTGGGTCGACAGGCGGTGCGGATCGTCGATTTCGTCGAAGGCTTCGCGCGTTTGCACGCGCAGCGCGGCGGTGGCGGCGGCATCGGCGCTATCGCACATCAGGATGCGGTCGCGGCGTGGCGCGGTGACCAGGATCTGGCCACGAAAGTTCGGTTGCATCTGCTCCCATACGTCGTCGACCAGCAGCAGCGTGGCCTCCATGCCGCCGCCGGTGTGGGCCAGGCCGCAGCCGTCCTTGGCGAAGAACTGCGGTTGCGGCAATGCGCGCCGCAGGTTGGCGTGCGCCAGCGACGGCAAGTCGTTGAAGCCGACGTCGGCGGCCTCGAGCAGGCCGGTGGTGGCCATGACCAGGCTGTCGGGCAGGTCGAACGCGTACGTCACCAGCAGCTCGCCGCACAGCGGCGTGTGGTAGGGCACTTCGTCGGCCGGCACGCCCGCCTCGCGCAGCGCGCGCAGGAAGTTCAGGTGTTTGATGCGCGGTTGCAGCTGGCTGGCGGTCAGCGCCGGTGGACTGCTTTTCTTCTTGAATCCGAACATGGTGGGCCTCCGGAAGGTCAGGTTGCGGGCAGTAGCGGGATCGCCAGCTCGCTTGACAATTGCAGTAGTTCGTCGCGGTACGCGTCGCGCACCAGCACGGCGTGCCAGGCGTCGTCCTGCAGATCGATGCCGACCTGCACATAGCCGCGCGCGGCGGTCCAGTCGCGCCAAGCTTGCAGGATCGCCTCGCAGCGCGCCGGCCCCTTCGGCGGCGTGGCCGGGCCGTCGAACGGGCCGAGGCCGCGCGCCTCGCCCAGATCGGAGGCCTGGATTTCCAGCGTCTGGTCGTCCTTGATGTCGGCGTGCACGGCCAGGTTATTGTCCGAGAGCGCGCACAACAATTCGTCGAGGTCCTTGACCTTGCGTACCTTGCCGGTGGCCTCGAGCACCGCCTCGGTGGCGTCGTTGTCGCCGTCTGCCACCAGTTCGACCCAGCGCGCCAGGCTTTTGCGCTTGCTTTTGGCCAGGTCCGCTTTTGGTGGGGGCGCCGGGGCGGTGATCGCCACGCCGGCGCCGACGCCCTCGGCGCGCCAGGCGTCGCGCGTGCCGCGCACATGGGCGCGGTAGTGGCGCACCAGGTCGGCCGGGTAGTAGGGGTGACCGCTGAAGGCGCTGTCGTCGATGTCGTAGGCGCACACGGCCAGCGCCACCTCGAAGGCGAAGTCGCAGAATAGGTTGTCATGGCCCGGCGCGGTGTTGAGGTCGGGCTTCCAACCCCAAGGGCGCATGATGCGCGGCCAGTTGTTCATGTGCTTTGCCAGCGCGGCCGCTTGCTGCTGCGGCGGCAGCGCCAGCACGCGCAGCAGCGGATCCATCCACGGCGCCATGTATTTGTTCGGCTTGTATTTTTTGGCCACAGGATGTTGCCGATCAAAGGCATGCAACAGCAGGTCGAACAGGTAACTTTGCTGTTCCTTAACGGTCGATACCATCGGCTCCACCTGGGCGAAGATGTCCGCTTCCGGTACCAATAGCATGGCCAGCGCCAGGTAGGCAAACGAGGGACGTTGGTTGCCATCGAGTGGCCGGCAGTTGACACATTCATCCCCGCCGTGTTCGCGTACATACCCGGCATCGGCCAGCATACGCGTGGTGCGCTGGCGCAGTGTCAAGACAATGTCGTCAAGGCTGGCGCCGGAGCAGTATTGCCGTCGAAGATACTCCTGGTCCCGTTCGTATCGGCTATAAAGGACATTGACACGCGCCGTCGTGTCCAAGCCGGCGAAATAATCTGCCCACCGGGCCTCCTTGTCCGCCGCCATGCGAAAGAACTCATCATACCTGGCGGCGTTGCCCGACGAATCGCGCATGTTTGCGTAGTTCTTTATGGCGTCCATGTTCCTCCGATCGTCACCGTTTTGTCTGCTTTATTCTCGTTGATCACATTATAGATCGTGCCGTCGGCGTCCGTTTGCGCGTAGACCCTGGTCACTGAGCCATCGTCGAGTCCGTCAATGATTTTTTGACGTTCGTCGTTATCGGGAACCATTTTCTCCAAGCGGTCCTCTATCCATTTCCTGCTCATTTGGCGTTCGCCGGTTTTCATGGTGCACAGCTTGGCCACACATCCCTCCGGGTCGGACATACTGGTTCCGCCAGTGGCCTTCGATTCGACGATGACATATTTTCCGTTTACATCTTTGTAGATGCCATCGATACCGGTTTGTCCGTCCCACGCGGCGAACGCCTCGGTGGGGGATTTGCCAGTGAGGTCCAAAGAATTGCCCACAGGTTTATATTTCTTCGCATCGAGCTCGACGAACACTTGCCTCTCGCCACGAAAGCCCTTTTCCTTCGGGCTTAACTTGTCCCACGCTTTCGAGTAGATCTCGATGCTGCACGCTCCGGCGTTGTGCACCCACAGACCGGCGTCGCCGACGAAATAGTTCGTGGTGGTGGCGACGCTGAAATTATAGACACGCAGCGGCTCGGGCACCGCTCGATTGCTTTGCACGAGGCTGTCGCCATGTTCGCCGGCAATGACATCGTCCTCGACGACGTTCGCCGCTTCGGTCCAGCCCTTGCCTTGTACCCACAGTGGGTGCTCATCCGTCAGGCGCAGGGCGCCGCCGTCGGTCGTTAGCAGCCTATGCGTCGGCGCCATCCGCCCCATGGTTTGCAGGACGGCCTGTGGCCGGTCGGCGAAATTGTTCTCGTTGCGCGATAGCACCTGCTGGCCGGCGACGATGCGTTCGATCGGCATCATGCCCTGCGGCGTGAGTACCATCGTCCCTGCCGCGAAGCTGGCGCAGCCGTATTCGTGCTTCAGCGCCTTGGAGACGTCCGCCAATTTGCCCGAATACTTGGTCAAGCGCTGCGCCAGCTTAAGTGCGAAAGCGGGACTGACATAGGTGCCGATGACCTTGCCCAAGTCGTAGGCGCCGCACTGGGTGGCCTTGGTGATGGTGTCGACCGCCTCCTGCCCTAACATATCGGCCAACATCGCCAACGTGCCTTTCGGATCGTCGTAAAACGATTTGCCCAGTTGGACAAGTCCGCTGACGACGTCGCCAGCGTTGGTGATCATTTTCACCAGGTCGGTCACCTGGTCCTTCAGGCCGGCATACAGGCCCTTGACGAACTCGTAGCCGTAGGTGACGCCGCCCTTGACGCTGCTCCACAGGCTGCCCCAGAAGCCCTGGTCCTCGGCCTTGGCGCCCTTGTTGTCCTTGTCCGGCGTGGTCTGGTCGCACACCTCCTCGATGAAGCGGCAATTGTTATCCTTGGCCCACTTCTCCTTGGCTTCCTTGCTGCCGAAGCATTGCGGCGGCGGATCGCAGATCTTCCAGACGATGCCGCCGCCCGGGCTGCTGCCGGGGGGGCTGCTGATCGGACCGCTGCCGGGGCCGGTCACGGGGTCGGCCGCCCACGCGCGCGCGGCCGGGCCGCAGCCGATGGCCAGCATCAGCCACAGCAGCAACATCCGCGTCCACAACGGACGCCGGGGGCGGCCGGGCACGCGGCGCGGGGATGAGTCTAGAAACATGGGGGGTCTCCCGGATCGGGTTGGGGAATGGGGTCGCCTGGGTCGGCGGGGGTGCCGGGCTCGCTCGGCGCGCCGGGGTCGCCCGGCGTGGACGGTCCCGGCGTGCCGGGCGTGTTGGCGCCGGCCAGGTTGCTTTCAAAAAATGGCGACTGCATGCGCACAATGGCCTCGCTCTGGATGTAGATGCGGCGCCCGGCGGTGGCGGCGTTGCACAGCGTCGGCGCGGAAGCGCCGCCCAGGCCGAACGGATCGCCCATGCCACCGGGACCGGGGTCGTTGCCGTTGAAGGCGGCCTGCACCACGCGGTCGATCACCGGCACGATCAGGCGGAAGCAGTACGTCACGCGCACGTGCAGCAGGTTGGCGTCCTGCACCGACTGCTTGGAGGCGGCCCCGGCGCCGCTGTTGCGGTAGGCCAGCGTGTCGTTGGGCAACTCCTTGCCCTTGGTGCCGTCGAGGCGCGTGCGGCCGAAGTCGGTGAAGGCGGTGGCGCGCGGGTTGAGGATCTCGATGCTCGTCAGCGCCGCCGGGCCGGCCGTCTCGGCCGCCGCCTTGGCCAGCGCGGCGCTGTAGCCGGCGGTGGTGGCCTCGCCGGCGAACAGCGGCGCGAGCCCGCGCGCGAGGGCGTTGCGCATCTCGCCGACGTCGCCGTTGTGCAGCGCACCGGCGCGCGCGGCCAGCATGGTGGCGTAGTTGAGCGTGGAGCGGCCCTGGTACACAAAGCCCATCTGCAGGATGCCGAACACCAGCAGCACCAGCGCCGGGAAGATGACGACGAACTCGGTGGCGGACTGGCCGCGCTGGCGCCGCCGCCAGGCCGGGCGCCTCATGCCAGCGCCCCCAGCGGCAGCACCAGGCCGGGCGCGATGGCGTGGCGCGCGGCCTCGCCGGCGGCCAGCTCGAGCACGCAGTGGGCGCGCCAGTGGCCGCTGGCCCGGCGCGGCGCCAGCGCCGCCGCCACCTTGAGCACCAGGCCGTCGCGGCGCAGGAACACCACGTCGATGGCGTAGCCCATGCCCACCGTGTGCACCAGGTTGCACGGCCGGATCAGCATGGCCTGGCCGGGCCCGAGCGGGGGACGCCCCAGCAGGCCGCGCATGCGCGCCAGCGTGGTGGCGGCCACTTGCACGTCGAGGGCGCGCGCGCCGGCGCCGGCGTCTAAGAGCATCGCTGGCATCGCTCCCCCTAGAACTTCACGCCCGATTGCATGAACTTCATCGCGATCGGGAACATCAACACCAGAAAGGTGACCGGGAAGATGAAGGCCACCAGCGGAAAGATCAGCTTGACGGGCGCCTCCATCGCCAGCTTCTCGGCGATCTGGAAGCGTTCGACGCGGCGCTGCTCGGCCTGGGCGCGGAAGGTCGGCCCCAGGCTCGCGCCCATGCGCTCGGCCTGGATCACGGCGCTGACGAAGCTGGTGATCTGCGGGATGCGCAGGCGCTCGTCCATGCGGCGCAGCGCCTCGGCGCGCGTGAGGCCGGCGCGCAGGTCGCGCAGCACGAAGGCGAACTCGTTCTTGAGCGGCCCGACCGGCCCCTTGGCGACGGCCTGGCTGATTGCGCCGGCCATGTTCAGGCCGGCCTCGACCGACATGGTCAGGAAGTCGAGGTAGGTCGGCAGCGCCTTGACGATGAGCTTTTGGCGCTTCTTGAGCGTGTCCTTGAGCCACATGCGCGGATACAGGTAGCCGAGCGCGGCCACCAGCAGCACCAGCGTCCAGTTGAACAGGTTGGCCGCCGACAGCACCAGCGCGGCGATGGTCGTAAACAACAACAGGCTGACCACGCACAGCGCGAGGAACTGCGTCGCGCTCATCAGGTAGAGCATGCCCGACAGGCGCAGCGCCTCGGCCGGGCCGGCCAGCGCGGCGCGCGGGATGAAGCGGCACAGGTGGTAGTCGAACAGCCGTATCAGCGGCCACACCAGGCGCAGCGGGCGCGGCAGCGGATCGAGGTAGGCGCGGTCCTCGGTCGGGACGTCGTTGCGCAGGCGCACGGCGCCGTAGACGACGGCGGCGGCGAACAGGACGAAGGCGGCGCCGATCAGCACGGCGATGAGCAGTTTTTCCATGATTTACACGTCGATGGTGGTGATCTTGCGGATGAAGTGGTAGCCGACGCCGACGGTGCAGACGATCACGCCCATCGTCGCCCAGCCGTACCAGGCGTGGAACAGCGGCGCCATCGCCTCCGGCTCCATGACGTTGAGCACGACGATGAGCAGCAGCGGCAGCGCGCTCATGACCAGGCCCTGCATCTTGCCCTGGGCCGTCAGGCTGCGGATCTTGCCCTCCATCTGCAGCTTGGCGCGGATGGTCTTGGCCAGCGCCTCGAGCGTCTCGGCCAGGTTGGCGCCGACCTCGCGCGAGAGCGCCATGCCGGCCGTCACCAGCGACAGGTCCTGCAGCGGCACGCGCCGCTCCATCGCCTCGAGCGCGACGGCGAAGTCCACGCCCAGGCGCAGCTCGCGCTGCAGCAGCTCGAACTCCTGCGAGATCGGCGGCTTGGCCTCGGTGGCCACGCCGTCGAGCGCCATGGTCAGGCTGGCGCCGGCGCGCAGCGAGCCCGACATCATCATCAGCGCGTCCGGCAGTTGCTGCTCGAAGCGCAACAGGCGGCGCCGGGCGATGTGGCGCAGCACGTGGCGCGGCGCGACGAACGCCAGCACGACGAAGCCGGCCACCAGCACCAGATTGCCGGTGAGTACCCACGCCAGCACCGGCAGCACGATCAGCACGGCCACGTTGATGGCCAGCAGGCGGTTGGCGTCGGTGAAGATGAACATGTTCTCGAGGTCGCTCTTGGCGGCGGCCGCAGCCATGCCCTGGCGGCGCGAGAAGGCGCGGCTGCCGAAGTACAGCACCAGCCACAGCAGCAACAGCACGGTGGCGAACACGGCCAGGATGATGACGGTCGCGCTCATCACTGCACCCGCTTGATCGGCGCCGCGCGCGAAAAGATCGAGACGTCGACCGGCATGCCGCGCTTGATGAGCTCCTGGTAGAAGTCGGGGATGTGCCCGGTCGGCGCGAAGTGCCCGCGCACCTTGCCCTCGGCGTCGAAGCCCTCCTGCTCGTAGCGGAAGATGTCCTGCAGCTGGATCAGGTTGCCCTCGATGCCGGTGATCTCGCTGATGTAGGTGACCTTGCGCGTGCCGCACGAAAAGCGGGTCTGCTGGACGATCAGGTTCACGGCCGAGGCGATCTGCTCGCGGATGGCCTGCATCGGGATCTCCAGCCCGCTCATCAGGGTCATCACCTCCAGGCGCGACAGGCAGTCGCGCGGACTGTTGGCGTGGGCCGTCGTCAGCGAGCCGTCGTGGCCGGTGTTCATCGCCTGCAGCATGTCGAGCGCCTCGCCGCCGCGGCACTCGCCGACGATGATGCGGTCCGGGCGCATCCGCAGGCAATTCTTGACCAGGTCGCGGATGGTGACGGCGCCGCGACCCTCGATGTTGGGCGGGCGCGCCTCGAGCGAGACCAGGTTGGGCTGGTTGAGCTGCAGCTCGGCCGCGTCCTCGACGGTGACGATGCGCTCGTTGTCGGGGATGAAGTTCGACAGCACGTTGAGCAGCGTGGTCTTGCCCGAGCCGGTGCCGCCGGAGACGACGATGTTGGCGCGCAGGCGCACCGCCACGCGCAGGAAGGCGACCATCTCGGCGTTGATGGCGCCAAAGCGCATCAAGTCCTCGTCGATGAGTTTTTTGCGCGAGAATTTCCGGATCGTGATGCTCGGGCCCTTGATCGCCAGCGGCGGGATCACCGCGTTCACGCGCGAGCCGTCCTTGAGGCGGGCGTCGACCATCGGCGAGCTCTCGTCGATGCGCCGGCCCAGCGGCGAGACGATGCGCTCGATCGCCGCCAGCACGGCCGCGTCGTTGGAGAACGAGATCTCCGAGCGCGTCAGCACGCCCTGGCGCTCGATGAAGATGTCGTTGTGGCGGTTGACCATGATCTCGCTCACGAGCTCGTCGGCCAGCAGCGATTCGAGCGGGCCGAGCCCGACGATCTCGTTGAGCACGACGTCGCGCAAGGCCTCGCGCTGCGGGCGCATCGAGGCGAACGCGCCGTCGGTGTCGATCAGCTCCTCGATCAGCTTTTGCACCGCCGCGCGCAGCTCGGCGTCGGCCATGCGCGAGACGTTGACCCGGCGCAGGTCCATCGCCGCGATCAGCTTGCGGTGCAGCGTGGCGCGCACCGCCATGCCCTCCTCGTTCTCGAGCGGGTTGGCCGGCACGGGCGCGCCGTCGGCCGCCGCGCCGCGCTCGGCGCCGGCGGTGGCGGCGGGGCGCGCCAGCGCCGCCACCGGCGCGGCGCCGCGTTCGCGCGCCAGCAGGTCGTAGGCCTCCTGGGTCGGGTGGGCGCGCACCCGGTAGTCGCCCAGCTCGACCGTGTCGTTGCTGGCCAGCGGGCCGTACTCGTTGACCTCCTTGCCATTGACCTTGACCGGCGCCATGCCGCCGCCGTCGCGCAGGAACAGGCCCTCCTCGCGGAACGAGAACTCGAGCTGGCGGCGGCCGATGCGCCAGCCCGTCAACGGCACCAGGCTGCCCTCGTCCTTGCCGACGAAGCAGTGCGGGGCGGTGCTGGTGGCCTCGCCGACGAGCTGCTCGCGGCGGAATACCTGGACGCGTATCATGGTTGCTCCTGGGGCGCGGTGGTGGCCGGCATGTCCGGGGTGGGGAAGGGGATGGTGTCGCGTTGCAGCTGTTCGATCTTGTGTTCGAACTCCTGCTTGTTGGCGGCGCCGCGCTCGCGCAGCTGCCGCGCCAGGCCGTCGCCGGGCTTGATGATCTCCGGCTCGAGCAGCACCACCAGCTCGGTGCGGTTGTTGCGGAAGTCGTCCGAGCGGAACAGCCGCCCCAGGATGGGGATGCGGCTGAGCGCGGGCACGCGGTCGATGGCGCTCGACATCTCGCTGTTGACCAGGCCCGAGAGCGCGATCATCTCGCCCTGCTTGAGGCTGACCTCGGTGGCGGTGCTGCGCGTGAGGAAGCCGGGGATGCCCGACACCGTCACGGCCGGGTCGATCTGCGACAGCTCGGTGGAGATCTTGGCCGTGACGACGTTGTTGGCGTCGATCTGCGGCTCGATCGACAGGATGATGCCGTACGGCTTGAACTCGACCGTGGTCGAGCCGAAGGTGTTGGCCAGCGGGATCGGCACCTCGCCGCCGACCTGCAGGCGCGCCTTGCCGCCGCTCTTGGCCGTCAGCTCGGGCGAGGCCAGCAGGCGCACGTCGCCGTTGGTGATGCCCAGGTTCAGGCGCGAGGTGATGGTCGTGGCCAGGCCGAAGAAGCTGCCGCTGCGGGTGGTGCCGCTGCGGATGAACGGCGGCGTCGGGTCGAGCAGGTTGTCGCCGGACGTGCCCTGCGGGATGTTGTTGTAGATGCCCTTGGCGCGCGCCACGCCGGTGAAGCCGAACACCGGGCCGGTGGCGTTGTTGGCCCAGTCGACGCCGATCTGCTCGAGCAGCGAGCGCTTGACCTCGACGAAGTGCAGCTTGAACAGCACCGATTGGGTGTAGGCGCTGCCCTGGTCCTCGCGCACGTTGAAGATCAGGTTGGGCGTGCCCTGCAGCGCCGCCGCCAGCCGTTGCAGCGCGTCCTTGTGGGCCACGCCGCCGAGCACGAGTTCGGTGCCGAGCGTGGTCACGGTGACGCCGTCGAGGCCCTCGGTGAGCACCTTGACGCGGGCGCGCAACTCCTCCATGCCCTTGGGCACGACCTGCACGCGGTAGGAATGGACGGTGGTGCCGGTCCATACCAGCAGGCTGGTGGTGCCGACCTGCTCGGCGATGAGCAGCAGGTTGCGGTCGACCGTGGTGGTGCTCAGCAGGCTGCCGCTGCCGAGCGCCAGGCGCACGATCTTGCCCTCGATCGGCAGCACCATGATCTCGCCGACGGTGATCGTCAGCGGCGCCGTCGGCAGGTATTGCAGGCCGGCGGCGGCCGGCCGGGCGGCGGCGCGCGCGGCCGGGGTGGCTGGTGCGGCCGCCGGCGCGCGCGGCCG
>CAUPRW010000055.1:0-40050 GCA_963513825.1 uncultured Duganella sp. | reverse complement strand
TGTTCCTTTCATCGCAGTTTGGTCGCTACGAATGAAAGGGTTGGCACAACCATGCATGCGCCGTTTTTGGGATTGAAAGTTAACAGTTTCCCTAGCTGTTTACAACAAAAATTTGCGGGGAAGGGTCAGGCACTGACCCTCGCTTGGCGCTCGGTTGGCGTGCCGTAGGGATGGGCTCGTGTCCAAATGTCAGACTTGACCCCGACGGGTTTAGCCGTGGTGGCGCCAGCCTCCGCGCTTGCCGCCCATGCCGCGCTGGTCGAACACGGCCTTTTGCTCCGGCGTGAGTTGGCCGTAGAACGCCGTTAGCGCCGTCAGATGCGTTTCCATCTTCGCTTCGCGCTGCTTGGTCATTTCAATCATCTTGCTTAAACGCTCAGGCGCCGTCAGCTTGGCGAACTCGCCGCGCTGCGGACGCGGCCCGGCCGGCGCCGTCGGCTTGATGGCGGCCTGGTAGCTGGCCCACGCCGATTCCTGCTGCGCCGTGAGCTTCAGTTGGTCGTGCAGCCGGGCCTGGCGCTTGGCGTACATTTCCGACATCTTGGCGCGGCGCTGCTCCATGTTGGCGGCCCGGTCGGGACCTGCGGCCGGCGCCGCGTCCTGGGCGTGCGCGGCGGCCATGCCCAGCACGGTAAAACCGATCAGTATGCTTTTGCGAAAGATGTTCATGGTCGTTTCCTTTATCGATGAGTAGTTCAGTGTTACACCCTGGTCGCGGCGCTTGGTTGCCGCGCTTGATGCCATCTTCGCAGCGGAAGATTGCCACGACGTTTCCCGCGCCACCGGGTTTGTATCCAGATGTTTCGCGATGTCACCGCGTTGTCACAACTTGGCCGCCTTATACAAGACGATACAATTGGTGATTGGTCAGGCGCGGCCGAACTAAGGATAATTAGGCCATGGAACCCACATCTACTATTCTGATCGTCGACGACGACCGCGACATCCGCACCCTGCTGGCCGACTACCTCGAATCGAACAGCTATCGCGCGCTGTGCGCCGCCGACGGCGTGGCCATGTGGAAGATGCTCGACGAAGCCAAACCCGACCTGGTCGTGCTCGACCTCAACCTGCCTGGCGACGACGGCCTGACCCTGTGCCGCAAGCTGCGCGCGCAGTCGACCCTGCCGGTGATCATGCTCACCGCGCGCGGCGAGCCGCTCGACCGCATCCTCGGCCTCGAGATGGGCGCCGACGATTACCTGCCCAAGCCGTTCGAGCCGCGCGAGCTGCTCGCCCGCATCCGCAGCGTCCTGCGCCGCAGCAACGCCATGCCCAGCGGCGGCAGCGCCGACAAGGCCCAGCAGATGCGCTTTGCCAACTGGACGCTGGACCTGACGGCGCGCCACCTGCTCAATCCCGAAGGCTTGGTCATCATGCTCTCGGGCGCCGAGTTCCGCCTGCTCAAGGTTTTCCTCGAGCATCCGAACCGCGTGCTCAACCGCGACCAGCTGCTCAACCTCACGCAGGGCCGCGACGCCGACCCCTTCGACCGCTCGATCGACATCCAGATCAGCCGCCTGCGGCAAAAGCTGGGCGAGGACGCGCGCGTGCCGCAAATCATCAAGACCGTGCGCAACGGCGGCTACGTGCTGGCCGGCCAGGTGACCGTGGAGCCGCAGGCGTGAAAGCCTTCCTCGGCTCGATGACCGGGCGCGTGTTTGCCGTCCTGCTGCTCGGCATCATCGCCTCGGCCGCGCTGACCCAGTGGCTGGCCGTCGGCGAGCGCACCCGCGCCTTCGAGCGCTACCGCGACTTCCACGCCATGGAGCGCGCCGAGCAACTGATCACCACCGCCGAGGCGCTGCCGGAGCCGTCGCGCGCGACCTACCTGCGCATGGCCACCCGCGGCACCATCCTGCTGCAGCGCCCCGACCAGCCGCTGGCCGACACCGCCGGCCCGACCGAGTTTTCCACCCGGCTGCAGGCCCGCCTCGGCCAGGGCATCGTGCTCATGCCGCTGCGCGAGCGCCCGGCCGAATGCTACCAGCCGCGCCAGAGCTACATCTTCGCGCCGTCGCAGTGGGGCGGCGCCTGCGAGGCGATGCGCGTGCGCCTGCGCGACGGCGAGCTGCTCAAGCTGTCGATCCTGCCGCCGCCCGAGAAACCGGCCACCGAGTACAGCGAGATGCTGGCGCTGCTGCCGTTCCTGTTCAGCATCGCGGTGCTGGCCTACCTGGTCACGCGCATGACGATGCGCCCGCTCAAGCTGCTGGCGCAGGCCGCCAAGGACCTGGGCAACGACATCAACCACCCGCCCGTCGTGCTCAGCGGCGCGGCCGAGATCCGCCAGGCCAGCGCCGCCTTCAACGCCATGCAGGCGCGCATCCGCCAGCACATCATGCAGCGCACGCAGATGCTCGCGGCCATCACCCACGACCTGCAAACGCCGCTCACGCGCCTGCGCCTGCGGCTCGAAAAGGTCGACAACGCCGACCTGCAGCAGCGCCTCATCGACGACCTGTCGGCCATGCAGCAAATGGTCAGGGAGGGCCTGGACCTGGCGCGCAGCATGGACACCACCGAAACCATGCAGGCGCTCGACCTCGACTCGCTGCTCGACAGCGTGTGCAGCGACGCCACCGACGGCGGCCAGCCCGTCGAGCTGAGCGGCAAGACCGGCATGGCGCTGATGGGCCGGCCGCTGGCGATCCGCCGCTGCCTCGTCAACCTGATCGACAACGCCGTCAAGTACGGCCACCACGCCCACGTTTCCGTCGAGCGCCTGGTGGGCGCGGCGCGCATCCGCATCCGCGACGGCGGCCCCGGCATCGACCCGGACCAGATGGCGCGCGTGTTCGAGCCGTTCTACCGCATCGAGACGTCGCGCTCGCGCGAGTCCGGCGGCACCGGCCTGGGCTTGACGATCGCGCGCAACATCGCCGAGCAGCACGGCGCCAACGTGGTGTTGTCGAACCACGCCGACGGCGGCCTGGAGGTGACCCTGGTGGTGCCGGAATACTATGCCGGGCGTTGATTGGGCGCCACAGACGGCCACGACGGCGCGGTTTTTCGCGGGAAAGCGTGCGACAATGCTTCGCTTTCGTGCACGCAGGCAATAATTCAGCGCTACATTTCAGCAAAATCTTCAGCGGTAAAACCCTGGCTAAAAAAATGAAAAAATCCTCGTTAGCATATGTGGTGGGCGCCATCGTGGTGCTTGGCGGCGGCGTCTGGTACGCCACGCACGGCGCGCCGGGCCACGCCGGCGACCAGGCCGGCGGCCCGTCGAAGGGCGGCAACGGCCCGCAGGGGCCGACCACGGTGAGCGTGGTGGCGCCGACCCGCCAGGACGTGGCGGTCGTGCTGCAGGCGAACGGCACGGTCACGCCGGTCAGCTCGGTCGACCTGCATCCGCAAACGACCAGCACCATCGCCAAGGTCCACATCAAGGAAGGCCAGTTCGTCAAATCGGGCGAGCTGATGTTTTCGCTCGACGACCGCAGCCAGCGCGCCAACGTGCAAAAGGCGCAAGCCCAGGTCGCCCGCGACCGCGCCGCCCTGGCCGACGTCGAGCGCCAGTACCAGCGCTCGCTCGACCTGCTCGATCAAAAGTTCGTCGCCCAGGGCGCCGTCGACACCCTCAAAAGCCAGGTCGATTCGGCCCGCGCGGTGCTCGAGGCCGACATCGCCGCCGCCCGCGCGGTCGGCGTCGACGCCAGCTACACGACCATCCGCGCGCCGATGACGGGCCGGGTCGGCGCCATCAACGTCTATCCGGGCAGCCTGGTGCAGCTCGAGACGCTGCTGGCCACCGTCACCCAGCTCGATCCGATCAACGTCGCCTTCACGCTGCCGGAGTCGGCGCTGGCCGCGCTGCTCGAGGCCAAGCGGCGCGGCGCGGTGCCGGTCAAGGTCACCCTGGGCGGCTCGGACAAGGAAATCAACGGCGCGCTCAGCTTCATCGACAACACGGTCGACCCGATCGCCGGCGTCATCCGCGTCAAGGCGCAGTTCGACAACAAGGCCGCCAGCCTGTGGCCGGGACAGTACGTCAACACGCAAATGACCTCGCACGTCATAAAAGGCGCGACGGTGATCCCGCAAAACGCTATCATCAGCAACACCCGCGGCACCTTCGTCTACGCGGTCGACAGCGACCAGTCGGCCAAGGTGGTCAACATCAAGCGGCTGCACTCTTTCGGCGACAACGCCGCCGTCTCGGGCTTGAGCGGCAACGAACAAATCATCGTCGACGGCAAGCAAAACCTGCGCCCGGGCGGCAAGGTGCGCATCGCCGGCGCCGACAAGCCGGTCGAGCGGCGGGGCGATACGGTCGATGCGGCCAAACAGAAGGGCTAAGCGATGAACCTTTCCGAGTTGTGCATCCGGCGTCCGGTGATGGTGGTGCTGCTGTCGCTCAGCCTGGTGCTGGCGGGGGTGCTGTCGTACTTCTACATCCCGGTCGCCGCGCTGCCGAGCTATAACACGCCGGTCATCAACGTCTCGGCCGACCTGCCGGGCGCCTCGCCCGACACCATGGCCTCGTCGGTGGCGCTGCCGCTGGAAAAGCAGTTCTCCACCATCGCCGGGCTGTCGCTGATCACCTCGACCAACACCCTGGGCAACTCCTCGCTGACCCTGGAGTTCGACACCAGCATCAACGTCAACGAGGCCGCCGTCGACGTGCAGGCGGCGCTGCTGCGCGCCCAGCGCCAGTTGCCGATCGAAATGACCGACCTGCCGTCGTACCGCAAGGTCAACCCGGCCGACGCGCCGGTGCTGTTCATGACGATGACGTCGCCGTCGATGACCCTGGCCGAACTGAACGACTACGCCGAGAACCTGGTCGCGCCCAGCCTGTCGACCCTGCCGGGCGTGGCGCAGGTCACCGTCAACGGCCAAAAACGCTTCGCCGTGCGGGTGCGCGCCAAGTCGGACCTGATGAACGCGCGCGACCTCACCTTGGACGAGTTGCAGCAGGCGATCAAGTCGGCCAACGCCAACACGCCGCTCGGCATCCTCGACGGCCCCAGCCAGACCTTGACGATCCAGGGCAACGCCCAGCTGATGAAGGCGTCCGAGTTTTCCGAGCTGATCGTGGCGCGCCGCAACGGCGAGCCGGTGCGCCTCAAGGACGTCGCCACCGTCGAGGACAGCTTCCAGTCGGTCAAGACGGCCGGCAGCTACAACGGCGAGCGTTCGATCGTGCTGCTGGTGCAGCGCCAGCCCGACGCCAACACCGTGCAGGTGGTCGACGGCGTGCGCGCGCTGTTGCCGCGCTTCAAGACCCAGTTGCCGGAGTCGATCAGCATCAACCTCGTCAACGACCGCTCGGTGTCGATCCGCGAGGCCATCCACGACGTCAACCTGACCCTGCTGCTGACGATCTTCCTGGTCGTCATGGTGATCTTCCTGTTCCTGCGCCGCGCGGCCGCCACCTTCATTCCGGCCATCACGATGCCGATCTCGCTGCTGGGCGCGCTGGCGCTGCTGTACGCCTTCGGTTATAGCCTCGACAATGTTTCGCTCCTTGGCATCACGCTCGCCGTCGGCCTGGTGGTCGACGACGCCATCGTGGTGCTGGAAAACATCGTGCGCCACATCGAGATGGGCAAAAAGCCCCTGCAAGCCTCGCTCGTCGGCGCCAAGGAGATGGGTTTTACCATCATCTCGATCTCGGTCTCGCTGGTGGCCGTGTTCATCCCGATCTTCTTCATGCCGGGCGTGATCGGACTGATGTTCCACGAATTTGCCGTCGTCGTCGCGCTGTCGGTGCTGGTGTCGGCGGCCGTGTCGCTGATGCTGGTGCCGATGCTGGCCAGCCGCCTGCTGCCGGCCGACACCATCGACCCCGAGCACGACCAGGGCAACTTCCTCGGCCGCTGGTTCGAGGCCGGCTTCACCCGGCTGCGCAACGGCTACGCCAGCACGCTCGACCTGGCGCTGCGGCACCGGCCGGTGGTGCTGCTGGCAGCGCTGGGCACGTTCGCGCTCACGGCCGTGCTGTACGTGACCATCCCCAAGGGTTTCTTCCCGGAAGAGGACCTGGGCCAGATCCGCGTCAACACCGAGGCCTCCGAGGACATCTCGTCGGCCGCGCTGATGGCGCTGCAGGACCGCGTGGTGGCGGTGATCCGCGCCGACCCCAACGTGCAGGACGTGACGTCGTTCGTCAGCGGCGGCAACAGCGGGCGCATGTTCCTGGTGCTCAAGCCGCGCGGCGAGCGGCAAAAGATGCCGCAGGTGCTCGACAGCCTGCGCAAGGCCACCAAGGCCGTGCCCGGCATCGCCGTCTACCTGAGCCCGGTGCAGAACCTGCAGTTGGGCGGGCGCCAGTCCAAGAGCCGCTACCAGTACACCTTGCAGTCGGTCAGCCCCGGCGCGCTCAACGACTGGGCCCAGAAATACCTCGACCGCATGCGCGCCGACCCCGACTTCCGCGACGTCACCAGCGATTCGCAGAACAAGGGCTTGCAAGCGTCGCTCAAGATCGACCGCGACAAGGCCAACAACCTCGGCGTGGCCATCGGCGACGTGCGCACCGCGCTGTACCTGGCCTTCGGCGAACGCCAGGTGTCGACCATCTACTCGCCGGCGGCCAGCTACTACGTGATCCTCGAGGCGGCCGACGCCGACCGCCAGTTCGACAGCGCGCTGACCAGGATTTCGGTGCGCAACAAGGCCGGCCAGCTGGTCAAGCTGTCGAGCTTTGCCAGCGTCGAGCGCACCATCGGCCCGACCGCCGTCAACCACCAGGGCCAGTTGCAGGCCATCACGGTGTCGTTCAACCTGGCGCCGGACGTGCCGCTGGGTACGGCCACGGCCAAGATCGACCGCATGGGCCAGGACATGAACCTGCCGCCGTCGATCATCACCAACTACGGCGGCGACGCGGCCGTGTTCCAGAACTCGCAGGGCAGCCAGCTGATCCTGATCCTGGCCGCGCTCGGCGTCATCTACGTGCTGCTCGGGGTGCTGTATGAAAGCTATATCCATCCGCTCACCATCCTGGCCGGCCTGCCGTCGGCGGCCGTGGGCGCCTTGCTGACCTTGCGCCTGTTCAACCTCGACCTGACGATGATCGCCATCATCGGCATCCTGATGCTGATCGGCATCGTCAAGAAGAACGCCATCATGATGATCGACTTCGCGCTGCACGTGCAGCGCAACGAGGGCCGCACGCCGGCCGAGGCGATCCGCGAAGCCTGCATCCTGCGCTTCCGGCCGATCATGATGACCACCCTGGCGGCGCTGATGGGCGCGCTGCCGATCGCGCTGGGCCTGGGCGCCGGCGCCGAGCTGCGCCAGCCGCTGGGCCTGGCCGTGGTGGGCGGCTTGATCTTCTCGCAAGTGATCACGCTCTACATCACGCCGGTCATTTACCTGTTCCTCGACAAGTACAGCGGCACCGGCCCGATGAGCGACGCCGAACTGGCGGGCGAGCCGGCCGGGGTGGAAAGTGTGCACGCCGTACCACTGAAGGCGGTCAACATCGTCAAGCATTGAGCGGTGACAAATTGACGCGAAGGTCGTTATTTATCATGGGCAAGTTGTCTATGACGAAAGGCGATCGCCATGAAGCGCTACAGTGTCACCATCCTCGGCATGGGCCCGCGCGGGCTCAGCGTCTTTGAGCGGCTGGCGGCGGCCGTCGCCGCCGCCGCCGCGTCCTCCGGCGGCGCGCCGCCGCTCGACATCGTCGTCGTCGAGCCCGGCGAATGCGGTCCCGGCGTGCACGCCGCGCGCCAGCCGCACCATCTCTTGATCAACACCGTCGCCAGCCAGGTCACCCTGTTCCCGGCGCCCGGCGCGGTGCGCCACCCGCCCGTGTGCGCCACGCCCACGTTGACGGACTGGGCGCGCCAGAGCGGCTACCGCCGCGTCGGCGAGCGCTTCGTGCGCCTGGACGGCATCGGCGCCGGCGACGAGATCACCGAGGCCGACTACCTGCCGCGCGCGCTGCTGGGCGAATACCTGGCCTGGACCTACCAGCGCATCGCCGCCGCCCTGCCGCCCGGCGTCACGCTCACCCACCACCGGCTGCGCGCCGCCGACCTGTGGCGCCAGCGCGACGGCCGCGTGGCGATCGAGCTCGACAACGGCTTCGTCGTCCACAGCGACTTCCTGTTCCTGACCACCGGCCACGGCCGCAACCTGCCCAGCGACCTCGACGCGTGGCTGGGCAAGTTCGCCCGCGACCACGCGCGCTACAACAGCCGGCTCGCGTTCGTGCGCCAGGTCTATCCGCTCGACCAGCTCGTCGCCGTCGGCCCCGAGGCGCGCGTGGCGATCCAGGGCCTGGGCCTGAGCGCGCACGACGTCATCGCCGAACTGACGGTCGGGCGCGGCGGCGCCTTCGTGGCGGCCGCCGGCCACGGGCGGCGCGGGGCGCCGGCGCTGCGCTACCAGCCCTCCGGGCGCGAGCCGAGCATGACGCTGTGTTCGCGCAACTGCCTGCCGTACGCGGCGCGCGGCATCAACCAGAAGGGCCTCGACGGGCGCCACCAGCCGCACTACTTCACGCCGGACGCGGTCGACGCGCTGCGGCGCATGGCGCTGGTCTCGCGCGGCAGCCGCCAGCTCGACTTCGACCGCGAACTGCTGCCGCTGCTCAAGCGCGAAATGGCCTGGGTTTATCGCAACACGCTGGCGCGCACCGCCGCGCTGCCGGCCGCGGCGCTGGCGGACGGGCAGGGCGCCGGCGCCGGGTATGGCGCCGCCGGCGGACAGCTACCGGGCAAGCGCGGCGGACGGCCATCCGGCCAGCCCGACGGACTGCCATCCGGCCATCTACCAGGCCAGCCCGGCGGCGCGCCACGCGGCGCCATGGCCGCCCGCGCCGCGCTGGTGCCCGACCCGCGCACCTTCGTGCCGGACGCCGAGGACGAGGCCTTGATCGACGCGCTGCTGTTTCCGTTGCAGGGGCGCCGCTTCGCCAACCTCGACGAGTTCCGCGGCTTTTTCACCGACTGGCTGCGCGCCGACCTGCGCGAGGCGCGGCTGGGCAATGTCGACAGCGCGGCCAAGGCCGCCACCGACGTGCTGCGCGACGTGCGCGCCACCCTGCAGGCGGCCGTCGAGCACGGCGGCCTGACGCCGGCCTCGCACCGCAAATTCCTCAACGTCTACCATCCGGCCTTCAACCGCGCCGCCTTCGGACCGCCGCTGCGCCGCAACGAGGAGCTGCTGGCGCTGCTCGACGCCGGCGTGCTCGACATCGTCTCCGGCCCCCACAGCACGGTCGAGATCGACGAGGACGACTCGACCTTTGTGCTGGGCACCAAGTTCACCGACGGCACCGAGCGGCGCCCCGTCGACGTGCTCGTCGTCGCCCGCTTGGACGCCTTTTTCCCGGAAACGGACGAATCCTTACTAATTCGTAATGTGTTAAAACGCGGCCTGGTGCGGCCGTATTACAACGGTCTGTTCCACCCGGGCGGCATCGAGATCGACGCCGATTGCCGGCCGCTCGACACGGCCGGCGAGCCGTCGCGCAACATCTGGGCGCTGGGCTATCCCGTCGAGGGCTGCCATTACTACACGCACGCGTTGCCGCGCCCGCTGATGCGCTCGCGCCAGGTGCTCGACGCCGACCGTTGCGTGGCGGCCATGCTGGCGCAACTGGCCGGCCCGCCCCGTCCCGCCCCGGGCGACAGCGCCGTGGCGGCGCCGTCCGCCGAGGCCGCCGGCGTGCCGCACGCCGCCCTGTAGCGGGGTGGATACATACGGTAACACCCGTCAAGACGTGAAAATTGTAAAGTGGCACCTTGGGATACGCGCACCGATTTGACGGTCGCGGTATGATGGTCCTGAACAGATGTTCCCAAACCCACGGGACTCTGGCACTATGGCCGCATTTTCACGTACAAGGTTTGGATCTTGCACCACGATTCCCATATTCTTTCGGCAACTACCGGATACTGCGAGACCTGCGGCCAGCCCTTGCCGCAGGCCGGGGAGCCGCTCGCCACGTGGGACCGCAAGGCCAAGAGCAACCGCATCGGCATCGGCATTTCGATCGCCCTGCACTTGCTGGCCGTGTTGTATTACTTCATCGCGCCGGCGCCGGAGAAGACCAAGATGGCGGCGCCGCCCAAGGGCGGCCAGATGGTCTACATCAAGCCGATGCCGATCACGCCGACCAAGCCGACGCCCAAGACCGAGGTGGCCAAGGCCAGCAAGCCGCCGCCGCCGCGCAAGCAGACCACGTCGCGCGAGACGCCGGCCGCCGTCAAGCCCAAGCTGGAAACCTACGTGCCGCCGGTGCAGGCGACGATGACGCCGCCGCCCGAGGCCGACATGTCGGAAATGATCGCCAAGCGCCGCGCCGCGCGCGAGGCCAACAATCCGCAGCCGGCGCCGCCGGCGCCGGAGGAGAGCGCCAACGAGCGCGCGCTGCGCATCGCCAAGGCCAACATCGCCGGCGCCCAGGGCCGCTCGAGCGGGGCCGACCGCGACGACACGGGCGGCGTGTTCTCGGTCGACAAGCGCTCCAACAGCGCCGACGTCAAGTTCCGCGGCTGGAACACCAACTTCAAGCGCAACTGGCTGCAGCAGATCCACGTCGACCAGGGCGGTGAAAAAGACATCGAAACGGCGGTGGTCAAGGAAATGATCAAGATCATCCGCAAGGAAAAGCCCGGTGATTTCGAATGGGAATCGCGTCGCCTGGGCAAGACCGTGCACATGAGCGCGCGCAAGGAAGACGAGAAGGAATTGATGGCCTTCCTGTTGAAAGAGATGTTCCCCGAATACCGCCCATAAGCGGCGCCGCGCGGACCACCCCCGCCACCTTGCACCACCGGGCATCCGTCGCCACTTAGGGGACGTACCCGCGGGGTACGTCCCCGCCCGGCCGTGCGGGGTGGGCCGCCGCGCCCCACGCGGCTCCCGCCGCCCAGCCTGCCGAACTTGCCGCCCATCGCTCCGATCCGCCGCCCGTCGCAATCCCCCGCCAACCGCGCAGCTTTACTTTATAGTAAGGTTGCCACGGCCCTGTCCGTCCCATCCCCGGAGAATGCGATCCATGCTATCGATCAAACACCTGAGCAAGACCTACGCCAACGGCGTCAAAGCGATCAACGACGTCAGCCTCGACATCCCCAACGGCATGTTCGGCCTGCTCGGCCCGAACGGCGCCGGCAAGTCCTCGCTGATGCGCACCATCGCCACCTTGCAGGATCCCGATAGCGGCAGCATCGACTTCCACGGCCTCGACGTGCTGGCCCAGCCGGAGGCGCTGCGCCGCCAGCTCGGCTACCTGCCGCAGGACTTCGGCGTCTACCCCAAGGTCAGCGCCGAAACCTTGCTCAACCACTTCGCCGTCCTCAAGGGCTTGACCGGGCGCGGCGAGCGCAAGGAGGCGGTCGAGGCGCTGCTGCAGCAAACCAACCTGTGGGAGGCGCGCAAGCGCAACCTCGGCACCTATTCGGGCGGCATGCGCCAGCGCTTCGGCATCGCCCAGGCGCTGCTGGGCGCGCCCCGGCTGGTGATCGTCGACGAACCGACGGCCGGCCTCGACCCGGACGAGCGCAACCGCTTCCTCAACCTGCTGGCCAAGATCGGCGAACAGGTGGTGGTGATCCTGTCGACCCACATCGTGGCCGACGTCACCGACCTGTGCCCGCGCATGGCCATCATCGTCAAGGGCGAGGTGCTCAGCCAGGGCGAGCCGCTGGCCGCGATCGACACCATCAAGAGCAAGGTCTGGCGCCGCAGCGTCAGCGCCGAGGCGCTGCCGGACTACCAGCAGCGCTTCAACGTGCTGCACACGCGCCTGGTCGGCGGCAAGCCGCAGATCCACGTCTACGCCGACGGCCAGCCGGACGACGGCTTCATCGCCGTCGAGCCGGACCTGGAGGACGTCTACTTCCTGCACGTGCGCAACGCCGCCCGCTCGGCCGCGCCGGTCGCGGCATAAGGAGCGGCCATGTTGCTTGAATTTTTCACATTCGACCTGCGCTACCAGTTGCGCCAACCGCTGCTGTGGGTCAGCGGCCTGATCCTCGGCCTGATGGCGTTCGGCGCCACCACCAGCGACGCCATCCAGGTCGGCGGCGCCATCGGCAACGTGCACCGCAACGCGCCCACCGTGGTGGCGCAGATCCTGGGCACGTTCACCGTCATCTCGATGTTCATCGTCACCATTTTCATCGCCGGCACGGTGCTGCGCGACAGCGAGGTCGGCATCTCCGACATGCTGTTCGCCACGCCGATGCGCAAGTACCAGTACCTGCTCGGGCGCTTCGCCGCCGGCCTGGTGGCCTGCCTGGCGATCTTCGTGCTGATCGCCGTCGGCATGCTGCTCGGCCCGCTGATGCCGTGGGTGGACGAAGCCCGCGTCGGCCCGCTGCCGGGCGCGGCCTTCCTGTGGAGCTTCGCCTTTTTCGTCATCCCCAACCTGCTGTTCGTCGGCGCGCTGCTGATGCTGCTGGCGGCCACCACCCGCTCGATGATGCTGGTCTACGTCGGCGTGCTGGGCTTTTTCGTGCTGTGGGCCGTGGCCGGCGCCTTCACGCGCGACATCAACAACGAATGGATCGCCGTGCTGGTCGATCCGTTCGGCGTGCGCGCCTTCGGCCGCGCCACCCGCTACTTCTCGGCCGCCGAATCGAACGCCGGCCTGCCGCCGTTCACCGGCTACCTGCTGGCCAACCGCGCGCTGTGGCTGTCCATGGCGGCGCTGTGCTTCATCGCCACCTTGGTGCTGTTCAAGCCGCAACGGGTCGGCACCGGCCGCCGCCTGTTCGGCAAGGCCAAGGCGGCGCCCGCGGCCGCCGCCGCGCCGCCGGCGGCGGCGCTGCCGCGCAGCGTGCCGCGCTTTGCCGCCGCCACCGGCTGGCTGCAGTGCTGGCACATCCTGGCCTTCGACGCCCGCGCCGTGTTCAAGAGCGTGCCCTTCCTGGTGATGCTGCTGTTCGGCGTGCTCAACTTCATCGGCGCGGCCAGCCAGGCCAACGACATGTTCGGCACCGCCGTCTACCCGGTCACGCACCTGATGCTGCAAACCCTGAGCGGCTCGTTCAACTTCATGCTCATCATCGTGCTGACCTTCTACGCCGGGGAGCTGATCTTCAAGGAGCGCCAGGCCAGGATCGCCGACGTCGCCGACGCCATGCCGGTGCCGGACTGGGCGCCGCTGGCGGCCAAAAGCGTGGCGCTGGTCGGCGTCATCTTCGGCTTCCTGTTCACCGGCGCGCTGGCGGGCGCCTGCTTCCAGCTGTTCAAGGGCGGCGCGCCGGTCGAGGTCGGCCTGTACGTCAAGGGCGTGCTGCTCGAATCGGCCTTCTTCGTGCTGATGGGCCTGTTCGCGCTGGCCTTGCAGGTGCTCACCAATAACAAGTTCATCGGCTACCTGCTGGTGATCCTGCTGATGGTGTCGCAGATCGTGCTCGGCGTGATGCACTTCAACCACAACCTGTACAACTTCGCCTCGCTGCCGGGCCTGCGCTATTCGGACATGAACGGTTACGGCCACTTCCTCAAGGGCTGGTCGTGGTTCGCGCTGTACTGGGGCCTGTTCACGTTGTCGGCGCTGATCCTGGCGCAGGCGTTCTGGGTGCGCGGCCTGGCGCGGCCGTGGCGCGGCCGCGCGCGCTTGGCGCTGGCGCGCCTGAAGGGCGGCGCCGGTGTCGCGCTGGCGCTGGGCGTGGCCGGCTTCATCGCCAGCGGCGCCTGGATCTTCTACAACACCAACGTGCTCAACAAATACGTGCCGTCCGACGTGGCGATGGACCGCCAGGCCGACTACGAAAAGAACTACCGCAAGTACAAGGACTTGCCGCAGCCGCGCATCACCGACGTGCGCGCCGACGTCGACATTTATCCTGAGCAGCGCCGGGTGGCCATCCGCGGCCACTACCTGCTGGAGAACAAGACCGCCCAGCCGCTGGGCCAGTTGCGCATCCAGCTCAACCCGGACATCGAGACCCGCTTCGAGAACCTGCCGCCGCACAAGGTGGTCCTCGACGACAAAATCACCGGCTTTCGCGTGATCACCTTCGACCAGCCGCTGGCGGCCGGCGCGCGCCTCGACCTGGCCTTCACGGTCGACGTGCGCCATCCAGGCTTCACCAATTCCGGCGCGGCCGACAGCGTCAACCTGAACGGCACCTTTTTCAACAACAGCGACTTCTTCCCGCACTTCGGCTACCAGAGCCGGCTCGAGCTGACCGACCGCAACGAGCGGCGCAAGCGCGGCCTGGGCGAACCGCGGCGCATGGCCAAGCTCGAGGACGAGCAGGCGCGCGCCAACTACGTCTTCGGCGGCGAGGCGGACTTGATCAATTTCGAGACCACCGTCTCGACCAGCGCCGACCAGATCGCCATCGCGCCCGGCTACCTGCAAAAGCGCTGGGAGGAGGGCGGACGGCGCTACTTCCATTACAAGATGGACCGGCCGATGGTGAACTTCTTCGCCTACCTGTCGGCGCGCTGGACCGTCAAGAAGGGCGAGTGGCGCGGCCTGCCGATCGAGGTCTACTACGACGGCAAGCACGCCTACAACGTCGAGCGCATGATCGCCTCGACGCAAAAGTCGCTCGACTATTTCGACGCCAACTACACGCCCTACCAGCACAAGCAGGTGCGCATCCTCGAGTTCCCGAACTACCAGGGCTTCGCGCAATCGTTCGCCAACACGATCCCGTATTCGGAATCGATCGGCTTCATCGCCGACCTGCGCGACAAGGACGACATCGACTACGTGTACTACGTCACCGCGCACGAGATGGCGCACCAGTGGTGGGGCCACCAGGTGGTCGGCGCCGACATCCAGGGCTCGACCATGCTGATCGAATCGCTGGCGCAATACTCGGCGCTGATGGTGATGGAGAAGGAATACGGGCGCGACAAGCTGCGGCGCTTCCTGCGCTTCGAACTCGACGGCTATCTGCGCGAACGTGGCGGCGAGCTGGTCGAAGAGTTGCCGCTGTTCCGCGTCGAGAACCAGCAATACATCCACTACCGCAAGGGCAGCCTGGTGTTCTACCGCCTGCGCGACGAGATCGGCGAGGCGGCCGTCAACCGCGCGCTCAAGCGCTTCCTGACGGACAAGGCCTACCAGGGCGCGCCGTACACCACCAGCCGCGAGCTGCTCGCCTACCTGCGCGCCGAGGCGCCGGCCGACAAGCAAGCCCTGATCACCGACCTGTTCGAGAAGATCGTCTTCTACGACAACCGCGTGACCGACGCCAAGGCGAAAAAACGCGCCGACGGCCAATGGGACGTGACGATGACCTTGCACCTGGCCAAGATGGAAGCGGACGGCAAGGGCAAGGAAACGCCGCGCGCCTACGGCGAGCCGGTCGAGATCGCCGTCTTCGCCCGCGCGCCCGGCGCCAAGGAAAGCGACGAGCGCGTGCTGTTCACGGAAAAGCGGCTGTTGGTGGGTAGCGAGCCGGTGGTTACGGTCACGGTCAAGGAGCGACCTTTCGACGTCGGCGTCGACCCGTACAATAAAATGATCGACCGCGTCTCGCGCGACAACCGCAAGGAAGTCGCGATCGAATAAATCGCGTCATGCTGGGCGGATCGGCGGGCGGCGCCCGCGTGATCGGCCAGGCGCCCCCGCGGCCCGAATTCATCCGGGGCGCGTCACCGGCGCATGCTCCGCCATCAACTCCACGATCCAATCGATAAACACGCGCAGCTTCTTGCTGACATGCCGATTGGGCGGATACGCTATAAACAACGGCATCGGCTCGATATGCCAGCCGTCGAACAACGGCACCAGCGCGCCGTCGGCCAGGTGCGCCTTGGCCATGTAATCGGGCAGCCACAGCACCCCCAGTCCGGCCAGGCCCGCCGCCAGGTAGGCATTGCCATCGTCGATCGCCACGATGTGCCGCCCGCGCAGCGCAACGTCCTCGCCATCCTTGCCGAGCGCATAAGGCAAGCCCTCGCCGCTGCGCGCGCCCCGGAACCGGATCAAACGGTGATGCGAGTCCTCCAGCTGCGCCGGATGCGACGGCGTGCCCGCGCGGGCCAGATACGCCGGCGCCGCGTACACCCGCATGCCCAGTTCGCCCACGCGCCGGGCCACCAGCGACTGGTCGGTGACGGCGCCGCCGCGCACCACGCAATCGACGTTCTCGCCGATCAGGTCGACCTTGCGGTCGCTCGCGCCCAGGTCGAACTGGATGTCCGGATACTGCTCGTGGAAGCGCGGCAGCGCCGGCACCAGGATCAGCGTGGCGAACGGACTGGGCACGTCGACGCGCAACTGCCCACGCGGCGCCGCCGACGCCCCGGGCAGGCTCGTTTCGACATCCTCCAACTCGCTGAGCAGGCGCACCACGCGCTCGTAGTAGACGGCGCCGTCCTCGGTGACGTTGACTTGGCGCGTCGTGCGGTTGAGCAATTTGACGCGCAGCCGCGCCTCGAGCTGCTGCACCAGTTGCGTGATGCTGGCCCGGTTCATGCCCAGCGTTTGGGCCGCCTTGGTGAAGCTGCCCGCTTCGACGATCCGTACGAACGCCCGCATGGCATCGAACTTGTCCACATCCACCTCCCTTGTCATTGTTTGGATTATACAAACAGTGCAGGGCGGAGTTGCCCGTTTATCCGTGGGCCGCGCGGCGCTACAGTTCACCCATGGCAAGCCCGATCCGGGCGCGCAACCTCAAGGAGCAATGCGATGACAGTACGGGACGTAGTCTTTCCACCGGGCCGCCAGGCCCTTTATGAAAAAAACCACTATTCGCCGGCGGTCCGCTCGGATGGATGGTTGTTCGTGTCCGGGCAGGTGGGCAGCCGCGAGGACGGCTCGCCGGAACCGGACCTGGACGAGCAGGTCCGGCTGGCGTTCCAGAACCTCAACGCCGTGCTGGGCGCGGCCGGCTGCAGCTTCGACGACGTGGTGGACGTGACGGTGTTCATCGTCGACCCGGAAGCGAAGTTCGAACGGATCTGGGCCACGGCGCAGCAGTTCTGGGGCCGGGCGCCGTATCCGAACATCACCGCTGTGGGGGTGACGTGGTTGTACGGCTTCCAGTTCGAGATAAAAGTTATCGCGAAAATCCCAGGCGACGTTCGTAGGGCGGATTAGCGCGCAGCGCGTAATCGGCCATGAGCCGCCGACGGCGCAGGGCGGATTAGGCTGCGCTAAGCCGCCCTGCGGCAATGTCTAAGCCGCCAGCAACTGGGAATAGCAAGCGTCGTTGGCGCAGCCGCCGGCCCGCATGCGCGGCGGGCGCACCGACACCGGCTGGCCGTCGCCGAGCAGCGTCACCACCGCCGGCACGTCGGCGCCGTTGATCGCGGCCTGGAAACGGCGCACCAGTTCGCGGCTGAGCTTTTCGCCGGCCGGCGTCTCTTGGCCGTCCTCCATGCTCCGCCGCAGCCGTCGGCGCGCGCGTGCCAGATGCTGGCGCGCGTTCGCGCTCGAGGTGCCGAGCGCGGCGGCGATGTCGGCATGTTCGCATTCGAGCACCTCGTGCAGCACCAGGGCCAGCCGCTCCGAGGGCGACAGGCAGGTCAGCAGGCGGACCAGCCCCGCCTCCAGTTCGGCGCGCCGCAGCAAGCCCCCGTCCGGCGGCGCGCACGGCGCTTCGGGCACCAGTTCGAGCGCGGCGCGCGCGGCGACGGCATCGCGCGCCCGTTTGCGCAGGCGGTCGAGCGACTGGTGTTGCACGACGGTGGTCAGCCACGCGGCCGGCGTCGCCAGCGCCGCCTGGCTGGCGGCTTGCCATTTGAAATAACAGTCTTGCACCACGTCCTCGGCCTCCGCCTCGTTCCCGACGATGCGGCGGCTGATCGCCTTCAGGCGTGGACGCAGTTGTTCGAACAAGGCGCCGTCGGCGTCGGTGGTGGTGCTGGGCATCGGCATTCTCCTGTGGTGGGGCGGGTGCTTGTTGACGCTTGGCGCCGTCCGGATGTGACACCCCGACTATATATTTTTTTTCTGTCACGCGGGGCCGGGCGCGGGCGTCATGCGGGTGGTAATCAACTTCGTGATTATCTCCAATCTGAAAGGACGCCGATGAGCACACAGATTCCGACGGGGCTGGGACTCGTTCCCACCGTCATCGAACAAACCGGGCGCGGGGAACGCGCCTTCGATATTTACTCGCGCCTGCTCAAGGAGCGGGTGGTGTTCCTGGTCGGCGAGGTGACCGAGCAATCGGCCAACCTGATCGTGGCGCAGTTGCTGTTCCTCGAATCGGAGGACCCGCACAAGGATATTTCGCTGTACATCAATTCGCCGGGCGGCTCGGTGTACGCCGGCCTGGCCGTCTACGACACGATGCAATTCATCAAGCCCGACGTGTCGACGCTGTGCACCGGCTTTGCCGCCAGCATGGGTTCGTTCCTGCTGGCGGCCGGCGCCATCGGCAAGCGTTATGCCTTGCCCAATGCCCGCATCATGATCCACCAGCCGCACGGCGGCGCGCAGGGTGTCGCTTCGGACATCGAGATTCAGGCGCGCGAAGTGCTGTATTTGCGTCATCGCCTCAACAGCATCTACGCCGAGCGCACCGGTCAAACGCTGGCGCGCATCGAGCGGGACTCGGACCGCGACCATTTCATGTCGGCCGCCGAGGGGGCCGGGTATGGCGTGATCGACCGCGTGCTGGTGACGCGCGAGGGCCTCTGACGAGGCGCCGGCGCCGCGTCATCGGCCAGGCGGCGCCGATGGCGTGGTCGCGTCCGCGCCCGGCCCCGGCGCTTACAAAATACGGCAAGTTAAGCAATTGACAAAAAACGGCGGCACCGGGATACTTCCCCGCATGATCGAACTGAGCGATATCCGCAAGACCTACCGCCAAGGCGGCAACGAGATCCGCGCCCTCGACGGCATCGACTTGCGGGTCGCGCCCGGCGAGTTCGTCGCCATCATGGGGCCGTCCGGGTCCGGCAAGTCGACCTTGCTCAACGTGCTCGGCGCGCTCGACCGTCCGGACGCCGGCCGCTACCGCCTCGCCGACGACGAGATCAGCGCGCTCGACGACGACGCCGCCTCCGATGTGCGCAACCGCCGCATCGGCTTCGTGTTCCAATCCTTCCATCTGTTGCCGCGCCTGACGGTGCTCGAGAACGTGCTGCTGCCGCAACGCTACGCGCGCCACGCCGATCCGGACGCCGCCGGACGGGCCGTCGCGCTGCTCGAGCGCATTGGCCTGGGCCAGCGTATCGGCCATTTGCCGGGCCAGCTGTCCGGCGGCCAGTTGCAGCGCGCCGCCATCGCCCGCGCCCTGCTCAACCAGCCGGCGCTGCTGCTGGCCGACGAGCCCACCGGCAACCTCGACTCGCGCAGCGCGGCCGACGTGCTCGACCTGCTGCGCGAATTGCACGCCGGCGGCCAGACGCTGGTGCTGGTCACCCACGACCCCGTCATCGCCGCCGGCGCGCAGCGCACCATCCATCTGCGTGACGGCCGTATCGCCGCCGAGCACGCGTGAGGCGCGCCACGCTGGCGCTGTCGGGCGCGGGGCTGCTGGCGCTGGCCGTCGCCGCCGCGTTCGGCCTGGGCGTCGGCCCGGCCGGTGCGGGCGCCAGCCGGGCCGAACCGGCCGGGACCGGCGCGAGTGCCGGCGCTATCACGGAAATCGGCACCGCGGCCGGCAGCTCGGCCGCCGCCGGGACGCCGGCGCGGCCGGTGCTGCTGACCGGCGAGGTCGAGGCGCTCGACTCGCAAACCATCACCGTGCCGCCGTCGAACTCGTCGCCGCTGACCTTGCGCACCTTCGTCGCCGAGGGCAGCCACGTCAAGGCGGGCGACGTGGTGCTGCGCATCGAGACCGGCGGGGCCGCCAACATCAACCGGCTCGAGACCGAACTGGAACAGGCCCGCGCGCGCGCCGCCAAGGAGACCGCGACGCTGGAAGTGGCCGCCGTCGAGGCCGAGAAGGCGCTGGCCACCGCCCACGCCGCGCTGGCCAAGGCCAAGGTCGACGCGGCGCTGCCGAAGATGCAGATCTCGGCGCTCGATTACGACCGCCATCAGGCCGAGCTCGGCCGCGCCACCCGCGACCTCGCCATCAAGCGCGATGCCGACGCCAGCGCGCGCGAGGCGGTCGTCCGGCGGCGCGAGGACGGCATGCTCGAGGTCAAGAAGCTGCAGATCAACCTGGCTTTCCAGATCGCCCAGCTGGCGCAATCGGAAGTGCGGGCCAAGCGCGACGGCGTGGTCGTGCACGGCTACAGCCCGTGGATGGGCCAGCGCTTCGAGGAGGGCTCGTCGGCGTGGCCGGGCAACGCCGCCGGCGTGGTGCTGGGCCGCGGCGAGATGGCCGTCACGGCCTGGGCGCTGGAGGCGGACCGGCCCTACCTGTCCGAGGGCCAGCCGGTGGGCCTGCGCTTCGACGCCTTGCCGGCCACCGCCGCCACCGCCGTCGTCGGCACGATCAAGAGCATCACCAGCGCGCCGGAGGCGCGCGCCAGCTGGGGGCTGGGGCGCTACTTCCGCGTCAAGATCGCGCTGCCGGACGGACACGGGCTGGCGCTGGTGGCCGGCATGAGCGTGCTGGTCGAACCGCGCGCGGCCACGGCTTCCGCGCCGCCGCCGGCGCCGCCGGCCGAGGCGCCCACCGTCGAGGGCGAGATCGCCTCGCGCGGCGCGCTGCCGGTGTCGCCGCCGAGCATTCCCGACATCTGGCAATACAAGCTGGCGCAAATCGCCCCGGAGGGCAGCATGCTCGAGGCCGGCCAGCAGATCGCCCAGTTCGAATCGAGCGATGTCACCAGCCGGCTGCAGCAGCAGCAGGGCGCGCTCAACGAAAAGCTGCGTGCGCTCGACAAGCTCAAGCTCGATCAGACCGAGGCCGACCGTGCCGGCGAGCTGGCCGTGGCCGAGGCGCGCAGCAACGCCGACAAGGCCGACCGCAAGGCGACCATGCCGAAGGAATTGATACGGCGCGTCGACTACGACAAGCTGGTGATCGACCGCGCCGAGAAAAACCAGTTGGCCCAGCTGGCGGCGACGCAGCACCAGGCGCAGATGCGCGCCCGCCGCGCCGAGCGCAACGGCCTGGAGGCCGAGATCGCGCAGCAGCAATCGCAGATCGCCGCGCTCGTCAAGGGCCAGGCGGCGCTGACGGTGGTGGCGCCGCGCCGGGGGCTGGTGGTCTACCGGGTCGGCTTCAACGGCGAAAAATTCACGGCCGGCAGCCAGGTGTGGATGGGCTTGACGGTGGCCACCCTGGCCGACCCGGAACGCCTCTACATCGCCGCCAGCGTGCCCGAGGCGCAGTCGTCGCTGGTGCGCGTGGGCCAGGCCGCGCGCGTGACGGTCCCGGGCGGCAACCAGACGTTGAGCGCGCGCGTGGTCGCGCTCGGCCGCGCCTTCCACGGCAAATCGACCGCCCAGCCGAGCATCGTGCGCGACGTCGAATTTCAGTTCGACGGCGGCACCAGCGGGCTCAAACCGGGCGCGGCGGTGCGGGCCGAGCTGGTCCCCGACGCCGCGCCGGCGGCGGGGAAAAAACGATGACCCGCGCGACGGGCCGGGCGCCGCCGCTGGGGCGCGCATGGGCGCAATCGTCGCGCCTGCTGCTGGCCGGCCTGTCGCTGGCCGCGTTGTTGGCCGCGTGCGGCGACGCCCCGTTCGCCGGTGGCGCCGCCGAGACGCTGGCGCCACGCGACTGGCGCGAAACGCTGGCCGTCGACGGCGAAATCAAGGCCGCCGCCAGCACGGCGCTCAACGTGCCGGGCGACAACTGGAGCCAGCGCGTGCTGGTCGACATGGTGGCCGACGGCAGCAGCGTGCGCAAGGGCCAAGTGGTGGCGCGCTTCGACTCGCCGCAATCGCGCATGGAATTGTCGCAGGCCGGGCTCGAGCTGCTGCGCAAGACGCTGGCCGAGCAGACCAGCGCGAGCGCGGCCAGCGTCGAGCGCGACAAGCTGGCCGGCGACCGCGCCAAGGTCGAGGACGACCTGGGCCTGAGCCGGCGCTACGCCGACGTCGACCTGAGCATCTTCCCGCGCAACGAGATCCTCGACGCGCTGGCCGACGTCGGCTTCCTGACCACCAAGCGTGGCTACCTGGAATGGAAGGGCGGCCAGGCGCAGGCGCGCACGGCCGCGCAGGACGCGGTGCTGCACTCGCAGCGCGACAGCGTGGCGCGCGCCGCCGCCCGGCAGCGCGACAGCCTCGCGGCGCTGGAACTGGTGGCGCCGCACGACGGCGTGTTCCTGCTGGCGGCGCGCTGGGACGGCACCAAGGCCGAGATCGGCTCGACGCAGGTGGCGGGCCAGGAGTTCGGCGCGCTGCCCGACCTGAACCAGTTGGTGGCGCACTTCAACGTGCCCGAGGGCCAGGTGTTCGGCCTGAAGGCCGGGCTGCCGGTGCGGGTGCGGCTGGCCGGCACCGGCACCGAGCTCGCGCTCAAGGTCACGCGGGTGGGCAACAGCGCCAGCACCACGTCGCAGGAGTCGCCCGTCAAGTACAGCGACTTCGACGCGGCGATCGACGACGCCACCGCGCGCAAGCTCGGCCTCAAGCCCGGCCAGGCGTTGCGCGGCACGGTCGAGCTGGTGGCGCAGGCGGCGGCGCTGACGGTGCCCAACATCGCGCTGGTGCAGGACGGCGCCGGCTATGCCGTCTACACCGAGGAGCGGGGCAAGCCGGCGCGCCACAAGGTCGAGCTGGGCCGGCGCGGCCCGGTGCGCAGCGAGCTCAAAAGCGGCGTCGCCGCCGGCGCGCGCGTCGTGCTGCTGCCACCGGCGCCGGTGGAGAAATCATGACATTGGCGTTGATCCGCGAAGCGGTAACGGAGCTGCAACGGCGCAAGCTGCGCACCGGGCTGACCTTGCTCGGCATGGTGTTCGGCGTGGCCGCCATCGTCGCCATGCTGGCCGTGGGCGAGGGCAGCAAGCGCGAGGCGCTGCGGCTGGTGGCCGAGCTGGGGCTCGACAACGTGCTCATCGAAAGCAAGGCCATCAATCCCGAGCAACTCAAGGACATCCGCGCCCGTTCGCTGGGGCTGTCGGCCGCCGACGGCGCGGCGGCCCTGTCGGTGGTGCCGGGCGCGCTGTCGGTGGCGATGAAAAAGGAAATCAAGATCGACCAGCTGGTGCTGGGCCAGCGCGTGGTGGCGGCGCGCGCCTACGCGGTCTCGCCGGCGTACGCCGCGCATGGCGGGTTGCGGCTGTCGGCCGGGCGCTGGCTGTCGGCGGCCGACAGCGCCACGTTGGCGCCGGTGTGCGTGCTCGGCGCGCGGCTGGCGCGCACCCTGTTCGGCGAGGCGCCGGCGCTGGGGCGCCGCATCAAGCTCAACCATGTATGGCTGGAGGTGGTCGGCGTGCTGGCCGACCGCGGGCAAAGCAAGGCCGAGTTCGAGGGCGTCAAGCTCGGGCTCGACGACGAGCGGCTGTTCGTGGCGTGGGAGACGGGCCGGGCGCGCTTCAACTTCAAGCGCATCGAGGACGAGGTCGACGGCATCAGCGTGCGGCTCGACGGCCGGGTCGCGCCGGACCAGGCGGCCGGCGTGTTGCAGGCGCTCATCGCGCGGCGCCACGGCGGCGCCGACGACACCAACCTGATCGTGCCGATGGGGCTGTATCGCCAGAATCAGCAGACGCAGCGGATTTTCGCCATCGTCATGAGTTCGATCGCGGCGGTCTCGTTGCTGGTGGGCGGCATCGGCATCATGAACATCATGTTGGCCAACGTGCTGGAGCGGCGGCGGGAGGTGGGCCTGAAGCGGGCGCTGGGCGCGCGCCGGCGCGACGTCGTCGAGCAATTCCTGGCCGAAGCGCTGGTGATCGCCGTCAGCGGCGCGTTGCTGGGGGTGGCGCTGGGCGCGATGGCCGCGTACAGCATCGCCGCGTTGGCCGGCTGGTCGGTGGCCTGGTCGCCGCTCAGTCTGATCGCCGCGGTACTGGCGTGCGTGGCGGTCGGGTTGGCGTTCGGCGTCTTCCCGGCGCGCCAAGCCGCCGCCCTCGACCCGATCGCCGCCCTGCGCAGCGACGGCTAAAAAACCACGAGGGTCAGTGCCGACATTCGGACAAATCGAGAAAATCGGGAACTTTTCAGTCGGCGAAAAGTTCCTGAATGTCCGAATGTCGGCACTGACCCCGGTGTGGCCGCAACCATAAGTTTCTAACGACGGAGATAGGTATGACTCTGAATAAAACATGTACGGAATGCGGTGGCAATGAGCATTTTTCGACGGAAGTGGCGCCCGGCGCGACGGGCGAACTGCTGCCGCTCGGTAGCCTCCATGGCGCCAAGTACCGCGTTGTCGTCTGTGGCGCCTGTGGATACACGCGGTGGTTTGTCGCCGAGCGTTTCCTGGGGTTGGTGCGCGAGAAGTTCGCCGCCGAACACTGATCTTTCGATCCCCTCCCGCGTTAGCGGTAGCCGTCGGTGAGGGTGTTGAGGAAGGCCACCAGGTCGGCGATGTCGCGCTCGGTCAGGGCTTGTTTGCCGCCGAACGGGGCGTCCATGTTGACGTTGGCCTCCAGCCCGGCCGGCTGGTCGTCGAACTTGCGATCCCGGTACCACTTCATCGGCGTCGTGTCGCGCGTGGCGTAGAAGCGCACCACGTCTTCCAATCGCTTGAAGCCGCCGTTGTGGAAGTAGACCTTGCGCAGCGCGACGTTGCGCAGCGACGGCGTCTTGAAGCGCCCGCAGTATTCTTTGTGGTCCTTGAGGTCGGTCCGGTCCGGGCCGCACAGGCCGAGGTCGTAGTGGCGCGGGTCGGCGTTGACCAGCAACTTGCGGTTGCGCGGCACGCCGATGTTGATCAGCCCGTAGTCGGTGAACTGCGGGAACACGCCGCCCGGCGAAATGCGGCTGATGTGGCACGACGCGCAGTTGCCCTTGGTTTCGTCGTTGAACAGCCGCAGCCCGCGTAGCTCCGCCGCCGACAGCGTCGCTTGCTTGCGCAGGTAGGCGTCATATTTGCTGGTGTACGGATAGAAGTCGGCCGGGCTTTCCTGGAACACTTCGAGCGCCATCAGCGCCCCCTGCAACGCGGCGTTCGGCCGCGCGAAGATGTCGGCGCCGTACACCGCACGGAATTTCGCCGCCAGCGGGCTGGCCTGCAGTCGCGCCAGCACCGCCGCCTCGTCCTGGTTGCCCATCTCGCGTGCCGACAACAACGGCCCCAGCGCCTGCTCGTGCGCCGAGCGCGCGCGGCCGTCCCAGTCGTGGCCGCCCGTGGGGCCGGCGTCGAGGCTGTCGTCGCCGTCGTCATCGTGGTAGTGCTCGCTGAAGGCGGGCGCGTTCTGGAGGTAGCGCAGCGACGGCGTCGCCCGCGTGCCCTCGGTCTTGCCGTCGGCGCCGCCCAGCTGCGCCGCCAGATTGTTGGTGGGGCCGTAGGCGTTGTCGGGGCTGTGGCAGCTGGCGCACGCCAGTTTGCCCGATGCCGACAGGCTGGCGTCGTTGAACATGGCGCGGCCGAGCTCGGTCAACTCGGGCACCGTCGGCCGCCGGCCGGCCGCCGGCGCGTAGGCGGCCCGGGGCGTGTCGACGGCGGGGCCCGAGGCCGGTCGCGTGGCGGAAGTGGCGGGCGCGGCGGGCGCGCTGGCCGCCGTGGGCGTGGCGCGCTGGCAGGCGCCCAGCAACGCGGTCAGCAACAGTGCATAAATAATTTTCATGCGCCCATCCTAGCAATATGACATGACGGCTACATGACCGTTATAAAACGATACAAAACGATACGTTTCCGGCCCAGCTATTTCATCGTCCTGACATATTCGCCGCCTAGCATGAGCCGCATTCATCCCACCCACAAGGCAAGAACATGACATCCACACTGAAAACCGTCCTGCGGCCGTTGCCGCTGATGCTGTTGGCGGCCGGCATCGGCGCCGGCTTGATCGCCTGCGGCAGTTCGTCCGACGGCGACGTGCCGACCCTGTCCGGCCAGGTGGTGGGCAGCTACTACGAGAACGCTTCGGTCTGCGTCGAAAGCGCCAGCGCCAGGCTGACCTGCGACGCCAATTCGGGCAGCGTGCGCACCGGCGCCGACGGCAGCTTCAAGGTGACCGGCACCAATAGCGGCGCGCTGCTGGTCACCGTTGGCACCGACGCCATCCGCCACGACGCGCCCGGCGACGCCGGCACCAAGGTCGCGCAAAAGCTGGTGTTTCGCGCGCCCAACGGCCACACTGGCATCGTCGACGCCATCAGCACCGAGCTGAGCGCGATCATGGACGCCAACGGCGGCGACTTCGCCAAGGCCAGCGCCCAACTGGCGGCGCGCATCGGCGTGGCCGAGAGCAATCTGCTGGCCGACGTCAACAAGGTCGGCGGCGACGACCAGGCCAGACTGAAGGCCGAGAACGACAACTTCACCGCCGTCATCGCCGCCGCCGCCACCCGGGGCGCCAGCGCCGACGTGGCCGGCGCCATCAGCGCCGGCGCCGCGCTGGGCAACATCAAGAACATCGTCGTCATCTACGCCGAGAACCGCGGCTTCGACAATCTGTACGGCCTGTTCCCGGGCGCGAACGGCGTGCCGGGCGTCAATCCGAGCTCGACCGGCGGCTACGCGCCGCAGAAGGATGTCGACAACAGCACGCTGCCGGTGCTGCCGCCGACCTGGGGCGGCATGACGGCCGCCGGCCAGAGCGTGGTGGTGACGCAGGCGCAGTCGGCCAACCTGCCCAACAAGCCGTTCCAGATCGACGACGCCAACAGCCCGATCGGGCTGCCGCAGTCGATCATCACGCGCGACCTGGTGCACCGCTTCTACAACAACCAGATGCAGATCAACGGCGGCGCCAACGACAAGTTCGCGCTGTACTCGGACGCCGGCGGCCTCACCATGGGCTACTACGACGGCAGCAAGATGAAGATGTGGGACATCGCCAAACAGTACGCGCTGGCCGACAACCTGTTCATCGGCGCCTTCGGCGGCTCGTTCCTGACCCACCAGTACCTGATCTGCGCATGCGCGCCGCAATACCCGAACGCCGACAAATCGGTGGCGGCCGCGTCGATCTCGAAGATCGACGTCGACGCCAAGGGCAACTTCGTGCGCCTGACGCCGTCGGCGACCTCGCCCGCCAGCGTGCTCAACGGCGCCCAGACCTACGCCAACGACAGCACCCTGACGCCGGCCGATGCCGGCGGCATGTTCTACGCGGTCAACACCATGCAGCCGCCGTTCCAGCCGAGCAGCAACGCCCCGGCCGGCGCCGACGCCACCCATCTGTACGCCGACCCGGCCAAGGCCAACACCCTGCCGCCGCAGACGCAGAAAAACATCGGCGACATGCTGACCAGCAAGAGCATCGACTGGGCCTGGTACGCCGGCGCCTGGAACGGCACCACCGCCAACGCCACCGCGGCCACGCGCGGCGGCTTTGCCAACCCGCCCAATTTCCAGTTCCACCACCAGCCGTTCAACTATTACGCCGAGATGGATCCGGTGGCCAACCCGGCCTACCGCGCCGCCCACCTGAAGGATTACGACACCCAGTTCGTGGCCGACGTTGCCGCCGGCACCTTGCCGCCGGTGGCCTTCTACAAGCCCCAGGGCAACCTGAACCAGCACGCCGGCTACGCCTCGGTGGCCGACGGCGACGCCCACATCGCCGACGTCATCGCCAAGCTCAAGCAAAGTCCGCAGTGGAAGAACATGCTCGTCATCGTCACCTACGATGAAAACGGCGGCTTCTACGACCACGCCGCGCCGCCGAAGGGCGACCGCTGGGGGCCGGGCACGCGGGTGCCGGCGATCATCGTCTCGCCGTTCGTCAAGAAGGGGACGGTCGACCATACGCAGTACGACTCGGCCTCGATCCTGCGCGCCATCACGCACCGCTTCAACCTGCCGGTGCTCGACGGCCTGACGGTGCGCGACCAGGCGCTGGCGGCCAACGGCGCCAAGCCGATGGGCGACTTCAGCGCGGCGCTAGCGCTCACGCCGCAAGAATAAACGTCGGGGTCAAGTCTGACATTTGGACACGGCCTGAGCAGTATCCGCGCTGGCACGCTTGGGCTCGTGTCCAAATGACAGACTTGACCCCGATTTGGTCACTTGGCGTTACGCGCGCCGCGCGGCTATGCCCAGCGATAGCGCCGAAACGAGGAAATAGAATCCGCCGAAGCCGGCATAGCCGGCCACCGCGGCGATCGACGGCACGGCCGGCATTTGCGCTTGCGAGAGGAAAAAGGCGCCAGCGAGCGCCGATTGCGCGCCGCTGAGCACCATCGCCCATTGCGCGCCGAGCGCCTTCCAGCGCCGCAGCGCCGTGCCCAGTTGTAGCAGGCCGGACAGAATCGCCCAGGCGCCGAACACCGCCAGCACCCGGTGCATGTCCGGCAGGGCGGCGGCGATCGCCAGCGCCACGGCGATACTGACGATGACGTTCAATAGTTGCGTGCGATTGCGCGCCAAGCCACCGCTGCGCTTGCTATCGATGAGGTTGGCCAGCCCGTCCCAGGCCGGATAGGCGATCAGCAGCACGGCGCTGGCGCCCGCCGAGTGCTTGCCGATGGTTAGCGCGGCAATCATCCAGGCGGCGGCGACCAGCGCCCGGACGAAGTAATAACGCGTGAGCCAGCCCCGCTGGGCCGCATGGTCGTGTTGCGTGTGATCGGACATCATATTCTCCTGTTGCTACCTACTAGTTGGTAGGTGTCGTGGTTAAAAAAATCGCCGGTCCGCAAGCCGCAGCTTGGCCATCCGGCGACAGGCTAAGACGATAACTTGGTTAAATAACGCGCCAGCTGGCCGTTGACGATGGTGCCGAACATCGACACGTCGCCATACGCCCGCGCCGACAACATGGCGCCATGCACGGTGGCCATGAAAATTTCCGCCTCCACACGCGGCGGATGGGGCGAGACGATCGCTTGCTGCGCCACGCCTTGCTCCAGCAGCGACGCCATCCAGGCGGACAGGAAACGGAAGTAGGAACGCACCTCCGCCGCCACCTCGTCCGGCAACACGGGCAGCTCGCCGGCGAGCAGCGCGCACACGCAAAACGGCGCGCTCAAGTCTTCGATGCACGCGGACCAGTAGCCGACATAGGCGCGCAGCCGCGCCACGGGATCGGCGATGGCCTGCTGCAGGCCGGCCATGCCTTCCTCGGTCGCCGCGCGGTGCCGGACCACCAGCGCCTTGACCAGATCGACCTTGCTGGGGAAGTGGTGGTGGATGCTGGCTTTGCGGATACCGACCACGTCGGCGATGTCGGCGTAGCTGAAACCGTTGTAGCCGCCCGCGATGATCAAGGTTCGCGCGCAGGTCAGGATGGCTTCGGCGGTGTTGGATGGCGTGGACATGCGACAATCCTACCTTCTGGTAGGTTGGCGGTCAAGGCATTTCGCCTCAACGAAAACGGCCGGGATCGCTCCCGGCCGTCCGTCCCGCGCGCGCCGCCTTGCTTCGCCGCTTACTTCGCCGCCTGGAGCAGGCGCGCCACGTCCAGCGCGAAATAGGTCAGCACGGCGTCGGCGCCGGCGCGCTTGAACGCCAGCATCGACTCCATCATCACCTTGTCGTGGTCGAGCCAGCCGTTTTGCGCGGCCGCCTTGAGCATCGCGTACTCGCCGCTGACCTGGTAGGCGAAGGTCGGCACCTTGAACTCGTCCTTGACGCGCCGCACGATGTCCAGGTACGGCATGCCCGGCTTGACCATCACCATGTCGGCGCCCTCGGCCAGGTCCAGGCCCACCTCGCGCAGCGCCTCGTCGGAATTGGCCGGGTCCATCTGGTAGGTGTTCTTGTCGCCCTTGCCGAGGTTGGCGGCCGAGCCGACCGCGTCGCGGAACGGGCCGTAGAAGGCCGAGGCGTACTTGGCCGAGTAGGCCATGATGCGCGTGTGGATGTGGCCGTGCGCCTCGAGCGCGGCGCGGATGGCGCCGATGCGCCCGTCCATCATGTCCGACGGCGCCACCACGTCGACGCCGGCGTCGGCGTGGCACAGCGCCTGGCGGATCAGCATGGCGGTGGTGACGTCGTTGATGACGTAGCCGTTGTCGTCGATCAGGCCGTCCTGGCCGTGGCTGGTGTACGGGTCGAGCGCGATGTCGGTCAGGATGCCCAGCTGCGGGAACGCCTGCTTGAGCGCGCGCACCGCGCGCGGCACCAGCCCCTCCGGATTGGCCGCCTCGACGCCGTCCGGCGTCTTCTTGGCGACGTCGATCACCGGGAACAGCGCCAGCACCGGCACGCCCAGGCTCACGCATTCCTCGGCCACCTTGAGCAGCAGGTCGACCGACACCCGCTCCACGCCCGGCATCGAGGCCACCGGCTCGCGCTGGTGCGTGCCTTCGAGGATGAACACCGGGTAGATCAGGTCCGAGGCGGTGACGGCGTGCTCGCGCATGAGCGCGCGCGAGAACGGGTCGCGGCGCATGCGGCGCATGCGCAGGCCGGGGAATTGGGCGGGGGCGTGGGGCGTGTGCATCGTGAAAACTTTCCTAAAAAGTGGGGCGGGACCCGGCCGGCTTACTCGGCCTTCGGTGGCGGCGCGTCCGGTTCGTCGGACTCGACATCGTCCTCCATCTCGATCAGCGCCACCTGGGCGGCGGCCTCGTCGTCGGTGACGCCGGCCAGCTCGAGGATCTTGTCGTTGGCCTCGTCGATGCCGATGCGCTTGAGCGCGGAGAACAGCTGCACGGTGAACGGGAAGCCTTCGCCGTCCTCGTCGACATAGCTGTCGAGCTTGGCCTTGGCCTGGCGCAGCACGTTGACCGATTCGTTGCGGTTCAACTTGTCAACCTTGGTCAGAATGCAATGGATCGGCTTGCCCGTCGGGGCGAACCATTCGAGCATCTGGATGTCCAGTTCGGTGAACGGGCGGCGCGAGTCCATGATCAGGATCAGCGCGGCCAGTTGCTCGCGGCGCTGCACGTAGTCGCCCAGCAGGCGCTGCCAGTGCAGCTTGGCCGTGCCGGACACTTCCGCGTAGCCGTAGCCGGGCAGGTCGACCAGCAGGCATTCGATCTCGTCGACGATGGTCGGGTCCTTGCGGTGCTGGGCGACGTGGGCGCCGCCGATCGAGAAGTAGTTGATGTGCTGGGTGCGGCCGGGGGTCTTGGAGGCGAAGGCCAGCCCCTTCTGGTTGCACAGGATGTTGATGGCGGTCGATTTGCCGGCGTTGGAGCGCCCCGCAAAGGCGATTTCCGGCACCGTGGTGTCGGGCAGGTCGCGCAATTGGTTGACGGTCGTAAAGAAGCGGGCTTGCCAGAGTTTGGACATGGGATGGGGGAAAATGCAACAAAAGGGAGCAAATATGCTGGAAAGCTATTGTACAATGAGTGGTTACGAAGTGTTGCCATGCAGTTCGTGCTGGCGTGGGCGACAGTCTTCGGACAAACTTTTTAGACTCGTCTCAGGGTGCCTGAATGAATCGTGTGTTTTCACCATTTGTAAAATCCTTGCTCATCGCTCTGCTGGCCGTTTCCGCCTCCGCTTCGGCCGAGGAGAAAAAGCCGGCCGCCGGCGCCCCGCCGGCGCCGAAGATCGACGCGGCCAAGGGCGGCGCCCTGTACACCGATGGCGACAACGCGCGCGGCCTGCCGGCCTGCGTCTCCTGCCACGGCGCCAACGGCAACTCGACCATCGCGGTCAACCCCAAATTGTCGGCCCAGCACGAGGGCTATCTTTACAAGCAGTTGGTGAACTTTACGACGCCGGAGCGGAATCAACCGGTGATGACGACCTACGCCAAGATGCTCACGGACGAGGAAAAGCACAACGTCGCCGCCTGGCTGGGCGCCCAGGCCTCCAAGCCGGGCGCGGCCAAGAACAAGGACACCATCGACCTGGGCAAGAAGATCTACCGCGGCGGCATCGCCGACAAGAGCGTGCCGGCCTGCGCCAGCTGTCACGGCGCCAGCGGCGCCGGCATTCCGGTGCAGTACCCGCGCATCGCCGGCCAGCACCAGGATTACACGGTCGCGCAGCTGGGCCTGTTCAAGTCGGGCGGGCGCAAGAACAGCGCGCAGATGACCACGATCGCGCAGCGCATGTCCGACGAGGAAATGAAGGCCGTCGCCGATTACGTCGCCGGCTTGAAGTAAGTCCATCCCTGCCGCGCCCGCAAGGGGCGGCGGCGCGGGCACACCAAGGGCAGCAGCGCAAGCGGGCTGCCCTTTTTGTTGATGCCGGGTGATACACTCGGCGGCAGTACCTTTATCGAGACGTCCCACGCATGAGCAGCCCCAGCACCACCGGTATCGAACTGAAGACACGCCGCCCCCTCGTCGGCGAGATCGTTGAACTGATTTCCTCCATGCGTTTCGCCATCGCGCTGCTGGCGATGATCGCCATCGCCGCCGTCATCGGCACCGTCATGAAGCAGAACGAAGCCACGCCGAACTACATCAACCAGTTCGGGCCGTTCTGGTACGAGGTGTTCGACAAGACCGGGTTGTACGCGGTGTATTCGGCGTGGTGGTTCCTGCTGCTGATGGCCATGCTGGTGACGTCGACCTCGCTGTGCATCGCGCGCAACGCGCCCAAGATGATCAAGGACATGCGCAGCTGGCGCGAGAACGTGCGCGAGCAGTCGCTGCTCAACTTCCACCACAAAACCCAGTGGCGCGCGCCGTTGGGCCGCGCGGCGCTGGCCGCGCAAACGGCCGCCCGTCTGGCCGACGCCGGCTACAAGGTCAAGCTGGTCGACAAGGGCCACGGCACCTTGCTGGCGGCCAAGCAGGGCGCGGCCAACAAGTTCGGCTACATCTTCGCGCACTCGGCCATCGTCATCATCTGCGTCGGCGCGCTGTTCGATTCGGACATGCCGATCCGCTTCCAGGAATGGTTCCTCGGCAAGACGCCGTTCAGCGGCAGCGGGTTGATTTCCGCCGTGCCCCAACAGCACCGTTTGAGCACGGCCAACCCCACCTTCCGCGGCAACACCCTGATCCCCGAGGGCGCCTCGAGCGACAGCGCGCTGCTGCAGCGCGCCGACGGCGTGCTGATCCAGGAGCTGCCGGTGACGATCAAGCTCAAGAAATTCACCATCGACTTCTACAGCACCGGCATGCCCAAGCTGTTCGCCAGCGAGGTCGAGGTCAAGGACCACGCCAGCGGCGAGGTGGTCAAGGCCGTCATCGAGGTCAACAAACCGTTGCTGTACAAGGGACTGGCGATCTACCAGTCCAGCTTTGAGGACGGCGGCAGCAAGCTCAAGTTGACCGGCTTCCCGATGACCGGCGGCGACACGGCGACCTTCCCGATCGCGGGCGAGGTCGGCGGCGACACCGCGCTGGGCAAGGAGTACACGGTCGAGTGGTCGGGCTTCCGCCCGTTCAACGTCGAGAACCTGGCCAGCCAGGACGCGCGCGCCGTCACCCAGGGCAAGAGCCTGCAGGAGCAGTTCGCCCAGGGCCTCGACAAGCACACCGGCTCGGCCGGGCGCAACGCCAACAACAAGGATTTGAAGAACGTCGGCCCCAGCGTGCAGTACAAGCTGCGCGACAAGACCGGCCAGGCGCGCGAATACCAGAACTACATGCAGCCGGTCACGGTCGACGGCGCCACGGTGTTCCTGGCCGGCGTGCGCGCCAATCCAGCGGACGCCTTCAGCTTCCTGCGCATTCCGGCGGACGACGCGCACACGGTCAACGAATGGATGCGCCTGCGCGGGGCGCTGACCGACCCGGCGCTGCGCGAGGCGGCCGCGCGCCGCTACGCCGAGCGCGCCGCGCCCAAGGGGCCCAACGCGCAGACGGTGCGCGCGCAGATCGAGGCGTCGGCGCTCAAAAGCCTGGCGCTGTTCGCCGGCGACAGCAGGGCGGCCGGCTTCCTGGCCATCTCGCAATTCCTGGAAAAAGTGCCGGCCGAGGGCCGCGAGAAGACCGCCGAGGTGTTCATGAAGATCCTCAACGGCAGCCTGTGGGAATTGTGGCAGGCCGCGCGCGCCAAGGCCGGCCTGGCCGACGTGGCCGCCGACGAGAACCACGGCCGCTGGCTGCTGCTGGCCACCAACGCGCTGTCGGACGCGTTCTTCTACGGCGCGCCCGTGTATTTGCAGCTCGACGAGTTCGTCGAGGTCAAGGCCTCGGTGTTCCAGGTGACGCGCTCGCCGGGCAAGAGTGTGGTCTACCTCGGTTGCGCGCTGCTGGTGCTGGGCGTGTTTTCGATGTTCTACATCCGCGAGCGCCGGCTGTGGGTATGGATCAAGGACCAGGGCGACGGCGGCGCCGAAGCGCTGATGGCGATGAGCACGCAACGCAAGACCCTGGACTTCGAACGCGAATTTGAAACACTAAAGGAAAAGCTGCCCCAATCGGCGTGAATGCGTAGGGCGGATTAGCGCAGCGTAATGCGCCAAGCGCCGTCGGCGGCCCAAGCGTATGACCCGCCGCGCGCCACCGCCGAAACAATCGGCCGATCGGAGTAGACTAGCGGCAAACCAAGCGGTACCGGAGAACACAATGGAACTCACTAAATCTCAGCAAACCTATATTCAGGCGCCAGGCTACTTCAAGCGGTTGTCCGGCGTTGACTGGATCTTCGCGGCGGCGCTGCTGGCCGGCTCGTTGTTCGGGCTCAACCGCTACGGCCATTTCATGGACGTCTACGAGAAGGCGATCCTGCTGCTGGCCGCGCCCACCTTCGCCGCGCTCGGCTGGCACTGGAAGCCGGTGCGCTGGCTCATGCCGCTGGTGGCGCTGCTGTCGCTGTGGGCCATTTCCATGTACGACGGCCAGCTCGACATGGGAACGACCAAGTTCTGGCTGCGCTACATGCTGTCGAGCCAGTCGGCGATCCTGTGGATGAGCGTGATGTTCTGCCTGTCGACCTTGTTCTACTGGATCGGCTTCGCCGGCCGCTCGGACGCCATCTCCAGCCTCGGCTCCAAACTGAGCTGGGCGGCGGTGGTGCTCGGCTGGACCGGGATGATGGTGCGCTGGTACGAGTCCTACCTGATCGGCGCCGACGTCGGCCACATTCCGGTGTCGAACCTGTACGAGGTGTTCATCCTGTTCTCGCTGATCACGGCGATGTTCTACCTGTACTTCGAGCAGCGCTACGCCACCCGCCAGATGGGCCCGTTCGTGCTGCTGGTCATCAGCGCCGCCATCGGCTTCCTGTTCTGGTACACCACCTCGCGCGACGCCGCCGAGATCCAGCCGCTGCTGCCGGCGCTGCAAAGCTGGTGGATGAAGATCCACGTGCCGGCCAACTTCATCGGCTACGGCAACTTCGCGCTGGCGGCGATGGTCGCGGCCGCCTATTTGCTCAGGACGTCCGGCTACCTGAAGGACCGCCTGCCGTCCGAGGAGGTGCTCGACGACGTCATGTACAAGGCCATCTCGGCCGGCTTCGCCTTCTTCACCATCGCCACCATTTTGGGCGCGCTGTGGGCGGCCGAGGCCTGGGGCGGCTACTGGTCGTGGGATCCGAAGGAGACCTGGGCGCTGATCGTCTGGCTCAACTACGCGGCCTGGCTGCACATGCGCCTGATGACGGGCCTGCGCGGCCGTCCGGCGGCGTGGTGGGCGCTGGTGGGGCTGCTGGTGACCACGTTCGCCTTCCTCGGCGTGAACATGTTCCTGTCGGGCCTGCACTCCTACGGCAAGCTCTAACCCGCACCCCGGCGGCGCAACGCCTTGCGGGGTTGCCTTGGGTTGCCGTTTTGGCAGCAAAATGTAATCGCAATGTAATCAGCGGGGTGCCGCGATTGGTGTAATGTTCAGGCTATTGGTACGACAAAGCCTCAACCCCGCACTTTTCTGGAGTCCCCATGTTGATCAAGCGTAGCCCCAACGGCATCGAGTTGCCGTTCTCGTCGGAAATCACGCCGCGCGCGCTGTACGAATCGCGCCGCGGCTTCATGAAGCAGATCGCGCTGGGCGCCGTCGGCGGCGCCGCGCTGCTGGAGATGGCCAACCGCGAGGCGTTCGCGCAGGGCGCCAATCCCAAGCTGGCCGCCAAGCTCAATCCGGCCTACTCGGCGCTCGACAAGCAGACGCCGTACAAGGACGCCACCACCTACAACAACTTCTACGAGTTCGGCACCGACAAGAGCGACCCCGCGCAAAACGCCGGCACCCTGAAAACCCGGCCCTGGACCGTGACCATCGAAGGCGAGGTCAAGAAACCGATGACGCTCGACATCGACGCCCTGCTGAAATTGGCCCCGCTCGAGGAGCGCGTCTACCGGCTGCGCTGCGTCGAGGGCTGGTCGATGGTGATTCCGTGGATCGGCTATTCGTTCTCCGAGATTATCAAGAAGGTCGAGCCGACCGGCAACGCCAAGTACGTCGAATTCATCACGCTGGCCGACAAGAAGCAAATGCCGGGCGTGGGTAGCCGCGTGCTCGACTGGCCGTACACGGAAGGGCTGCGCATCGACGAGGCCAACCATCCGCTGGCGCTGCTGACCCTGGGCATGTACGGCGAAAACCTGACCAACCAGAACGGCGCGCCGGTGCGCATGGTGCTGCCGTGGAAGTACGGCTTCAAGTCGGGCAAGTCGATCGTCAAGATCCGCTTCGTCAAGGACCAGCCGCGCACGTCGTGGAACCTGTCGGCGCCGCGCGAATATGGTTTCTATTCCAACGTCAATCCGGAAGTGGACCACCCGCGCTGGTCGCAGGCGTCCGAGCGCCGCATCGGCGAGGACGGCTTCCTGGCCCGCAAGCGCAAGACCTTGATGTTCAACGGCTACAACGACGTCGCGCCGCTGTACGCCGGCATGGACTTGAAGAAGTTTTTCTAAGCATGGCGTTCAATCCGACCGCGCGCCAGGCCGGCCTGATCAAGGCGGCCGTGTTCGTGCTGGCGCTGGTGCCCTTGCTGCGCATGGTCTACCTGACGGTGACGGGGCAACTGGTCGAACCGCTCGAATTCATCACCCGCGGCACCGGCGACTGGACCTTGTACTTCCTGTGCTTCACGCTGGCGGTGACGCCGCTGCGGCGCCTGGGCAAGTGGAACTGGCTGATCAAGCTGCGCAGGATGCTGGGCTTGTACATGTTCTTCTATGCGTTCCTGCATTTCATGACCTTCCTGTGGTTCGACCATTTCTTCGACTTCGCGGAGATGTGGAAGGACGTGCTCAAGCGGCCGTTCATCACGGTCGGCTTCATCGCCTTCGTTCTGCTGATCCCGCTGGCGGTGACCAGCACCAATGCCATGGTCAAGCGGCTCGGCGGCAAGCGCTGGCAGTGGCTGCACCGGGTGATCTATGTGATCGCGCCGCTGGCCATCCTGCATTTCTGGTGGATGAAGGCCGGCAAGCACAACTTCACCGAGCCCATCATCTACGGCACGGTCCTCGCCGTGCTGCTGTTGATGCGCGTCTACTGGGCGCGCACCAAGGCGGCGCGCGCGGCCTGAGCGCTTGGCCGGCGCGGCGCCTCGCCGCTTGCCGCTTGCGGCCGCCCAAGGCGCGTTAGGCGCCCGCCACTACAATCGCCGGATGGCGAGCGACGACGATACCGCGTATAAGCAACTGTTCGCGCATCCGGAAATGGTGCGCGACCTGCTGCTGGGCTTTGTTCCCGGCACGTGGGTGCGGCAGTTGGACCTGGCCAGTTTCGAGCGTGTCAGCGGCAGCTATGTCGGCGACGGCGGCCAGCAGCGCCACAGCGACATGGTGTGGAAGGTGCGCCTGTCCGGAGAATGGATTTACGTTTATTTGCTGTTGGAGTTCCAATCGCGCAGCGATCCGTGGATGGCGTTGCGCATGCAGGTCTATGTCGGCCTGCTCTATCAGGACTTGGTTAGACGCCGCGAACTCCCGCAGCCGTATCAATTGCCTCCGGTATTTCCTGTCGTGCTATATAACGGACAGGCGCCGTGGTCAGCCCGCACCAGCCTGTCTGATCTGATCGCACCGTTGCCACGGGATCTGCTTGCGCTGCAAGCAGCACAGCGTTACGTCCTTGTCGATCAACGGCGATTGAAGGGCGATGTGTTGGCGCGCTTCGACAATTACGCGGCGATCGCCTTCAGGGTCGATAGACTGGAGAGTGCGCAGGAAATATCCGAGGAACTCGACAAATGGCGACGGATGACGCCGTTGGCATCAACATCGACACTGCAACAAGGGATCACGCGTTGGGCTGCGAACCGTTTGCGGCGCCGGGGGCTGCAGCGTATCATGGAGTGCACTGACGCTGGTAGGGAGGTCGAAGCGATGAGTGTTCCAATTTTTTACAGTCTCGATGACGCGCTGCGGTACGAGGCGCTGCTTGATGGCCACCGTGAACGGCTGAAAAAACTGCTGGTGAAGCGCTTTGGTCCTTTGTCGGTACGGATTAACAAGCGCATCACCTACGCGGAAATGGACGATCTCGACCGGTGGTCCGATCGTCTGTTCGACGCCAAATCGGTGCGGCAAATTTTCGCCGACAAGCAACCCGCTTGAGACCCGCGCCGTATTCGGTTCGCGCCGCCGGCCCGGCCAGCCGGACCGGCGGCGCCCCGTTACGCCAGCGCCCGATACGTGAAATCGCGCAGCACCACGGCGCCACTTCCCGCGCTATAGATCCCCACCTTCAAGCTCAGGAAGCCGCCGAATACGTTGTGGTGGATGCCGGACACCTCCATGCGCAGGCCGTGCAGCACCCATGTCCTGCCGTTGTCGTGGGAATAGCGGAAGGTGACGACGTGCTCGTCGTTGGTCAGGCGCACCCGCACCGACGTGGTGGCCCGTTTGGCGCGCATCCACGATTGCTCCTCCGCGTACTCGAACGTCTTGACCAGCTCTGGCGTGAAGCCCAGCCCGACAAACGCCTTGTGGTTGTAGAACAGCAGCAGGCCGGCCTCGGCCTGGCCTTCCAGCTCCATGGCCAGCTCCACTTCGTAGTTGCGGTCGCCCACGCCGCAGGTCAGCGGATGGCTGTCGGCCGGCGAGGCGCCGCGCCCGGCGATGCGCAAGCCCCGCGCGCCGTAGCGCACGCGCGCCATCTCGTCGGGCGCCGGGTCGTGGAAGGCCCACTGCACGCCGAAGCGGTCGCGCTTGAAATCGTCCGACAACGCCTGCCCGGCCGGCCCGGACTTGCCGCCCTTGGGCTTGGCGAGCGGCTTGGACAGGTCGCCGCCGCGCGCGCGGAACCAGCCGTCGTCGGTCCACTCGATCGGTTCGAGCAGGGTCTGGCGGCCCAGCGTGCGGTGGCCGTTTTCATAGCCGTGGTAGACCATCCACCAGTCGCCGGCCGGCCCCTCGACCAGCGTGGCGTGGCCGCGCGACCACCACGGCTCGGCCGTGCCGAGCGTGCGCACCAGCGGGTTGTGCGGACAATGTTCCCACGGCCCGTGGACCGAGGCCGAGCGCGCGGCGATGACCATGTGCCCGGTCACCGGGCCGGAGGTGCCGCCGACCGCCGTCACCAGGTAGAACCACTTGCCGCGCCGTAGCAGCTTGGGGCCTTCGGGCGCGAAATTTTCCACCACCCAATCGTCCGGATAGCGCCATGGCTGGTAGGCCTGCTCGAGCGGGCCGTCGGTGGCCAGGCCGTCGTCGCGCAGGCCGATCTTGCGGATGCCGTTGACGAACAGGTAGCGCTTGCCGTCCTCGCCGACGATGTGGCCGGGGTCGATGCAGCCGCTGATCCTCAGGTCGACCGGCTCGCTCCACGGGCCGTCGATGCGGTCGGCCCAGATGGCGTAGATCGACCAGGCGTTGCCGTCCGGCGCGGCGGGGATGTAGATGAAGTATTTGCCGTCGTGCTTGCACAGGTCCACGGCCCAGATGGTGCCGAGCGGCTTGTGGAGCGCCGGGCCGAGCGGCCGCCAGTTGACCAGGTCGGTCGAATGCCAGATCACCAGTCCCGGATAGGAGTAGAACGACGAATAGGTCAGATAGTAATCGCTGCCGTCCTTGAGGACGGTCGGATCGGGATGGTCGCCGGCGATGATCGGATTGAGGTAGGTGCCGTCGCCCTGGTCGGCCTGGCGCTGGCCCTCGATGCCGCGGCGCCACTGGCGCGCGGTGGGGGCGGCTGGGCCGGCGGCGCATTCGGCCGCCGGCGCCAGCGCGGGCGCGAGGCCGAGGCCGGCGCCTGCCAGCAGGGTCTTGAACGCGTCTCTGCGCGTGTGATGTGTCATGCGAATGTCTCCGAAGAAAAAAGATGCCGGACGGCGCCCGTAATGGCCCAGTCCGTGTCCAAATGACAGACTTGACCCTGACCCTTCCCCGCAAATTTTTGTTGTAAACAGCTAGAGAAACTGTTAACTTTCAATCCCAAAAACGGCGCATGCATGGTTGTGCCAACCCTTTCATTCGTAGCGACCAAACTGC
>CAUPRW010000054.1:0-40473 GCA_963513825.1 uncultured Duganella sp. | reverse complement strand
GCCGGCGCGCCGGCGGCGCCGCCGACGCCGGCCGGGGCCGCCGCGGCGTAGCCCGACAGGGCCTCGCTCAGGCCGCTCACCTGCTGTTGTAACGAGGCCACAGGAGCGCCGGCGGCGGCCGGTTTTTGCGCCAGGAACCAGACGTCGGCGCTGGCATGGACGGCGCCGTCGGTGCCGGTGTAGGTCGATGTCAAACCGATCATGTTGCCGTTTTGCTGCGTCAGCGCGGCTTGCGCGCCCGTGGCGAGCGCGGCGATGCCCAGCTGCGCCAGCGTCTTGAGCTCGCCGGCCTGGCTGACGCCGTCCGAATCGGCGTCGACCCACACGCGCAGCGCGCCGAAGGCGTCGTCGGCGGCGTCGACGCTGCCGTCGCCGTTGCCGTCGAGCGCGGCCAGCGCGGCGTAGCCGTCGGCGGCCAGGGTGCCGTCGGCGAGCCGGGTGGCGCCACCGAACAGCTCGCCGCCATCGTTGATCACGCCGTCGCCGTCGCGGTCCAGCGCCAGCAGGCCGTCGCGCGCGTCGACCCAGCCGGTGGCGACCCGGGCGCCGTCGCCGCGGATGTCGAAGCGCACGCCGGCGCCGATGCCGAGCGTGCGCACGCCGTCGCCGTCGAGGTCGAGCGCCAGCGGCGTGGCGTAGTTGACCGAGGCCCCGTTGAGCGCCATCGTTTGCGCCACCGACATCGCCGCCACCTGGGCGCCGGTGAAGGCGTCGGCCTGGGTGACGCTGAGCGCGCCCAGGCCGGCCGTGGCCAGCGCCGGGATTTGCGCGGCCGTGAAGGCGGCCACCTGGTCGGTGCCGAACGCTTGCAGCTGGCTCGCCTTGAGCCCGGCCACCTGCGCGTTGGTCAGGCCGGCGATCTGCGTGCCCGACAGGTAGCCGATCTGCGCGGCCGTGAGCGCGCCGAGCTGGCTGGTGCTCCACGCCGCCAGCTGGGCCGGCGTGAAGACGCCGATCTGGTCGATCGACAGCGCGGCGATCTGGGCGTTCTTCAACGCCGCCATCTGCGTGGTCGTCAGCGCGCCCGCCTGGGTGCCGGTCAGCGCGTTGAGCTGGGTCGTCGTCAGCGCCTGCACCTGGGCCGTGGTCAGCGCCTGCAACTGGGCGCCGCCGAGCGCGGCGATCTGGTCGACCGTCAGCGCGGTCACCTGGCTCAGTTTGATGCTGGCGACCTGGGCGGTCGTGAGCGACTGGACCTGGGCGTCCGACAGCGCCGCCAGCTGGGCCGTCGCCAGGTAGCCGATCTGCGCCGTGCGCAGCGCGCTGATCTGGGCCGTGCCGAGCGCGAACAGTTGGTCGGCCGTCAGCGCGCCGAGCTGGGCGCTGGTGAGCGCCTGCACCTGGGCCGTGTTCAGGCCGCCCAGCTGGCCGGCGTCGAGGCTGGCGATCTGCAGCGTCCCCAGCGCGGCGACATCGGCCGTCGCGAGCGCGCCGAGCTGGTCGGTCGACAGCGACGCCACGGCCGCCACGCTCAGCGCGGCCGCCTGCGCGGTGGTGAGCACGCCGATCTGGCCGGTGCCGAAGGCGGCGATCTGGACGCCGTCGATGGCGGCGATCTGCGCCGTCCGGAGCGCGCGCACCTGGCCGGTGGTCAGCGCGGCCGTCTGGCCGCCGGTCAGGCCGGCGAACTGGCCGGCCGTCAGCGCGGCGAGGTCCTGGGTGTCGAGCGCGGCGACCTGGTCGGTGCTGAACGCGGCCAGTTGCTCGGCGCTCAGCGCCGGCATCTGCGCCGTCGACAGGCCGGTCAGTTGCGCGGTGGCCAGCGCGGCGAGCTGCGCGGTGGCCAGGCTGGCGGCCTGGGCGCTCGTCAGCGCGGCGATCTGGGCCGTGAGCAGCGCGCCGATTTGCTCGGTGGTCAGCGCCAGCAGGTTGTCGATGCTAAAGCCGCGCGCCAGCTGGGCCGTGCCCAGCGCGGCGACGTGGGCCGTGTCGAGCGCGGCCACCTGCGCCGTTTGCAGGCCGGCCAGCAGCGCGCCCGTGCCGAGCGCGGCCAGTTGCGCCAGCGTCAGCGCGTTGAGCTGGCCGGCGCCCAGCGCGCCGAGCTGGTCGCCGCCGAGGGCGGCGATCTGGCGCGTGGCCAGCACCACCAGGTCGTCCGTCTCCAGCGCGCCGACCTGGTCGGTCGTGAGCGCGGCCACCTGCTGCGTGGTCAGGCCCGACGCCTGCGCCGTGGTGAGCGCGACGATCTGGTCGGTGGTGAGCGCCCGCAGCTGGCCGCTGGCGAGCACGGACGTTTGCGCCGTGCGCAGCGCGCCGACCTGGTCGGTCGTGAGGGCGGCGACGTTCGCGCCGAGGCCGTACACCAGTTGCGCGCTGGTCAAGGCGGCGACGTGGTCGGCGTCGAGCGCGGCCAGCTGGGCCGTCGTCAGGCCGGCGCTGAGCTGGCCCGTGGTCAGCGCGGCCAGCGCGGCCGTCGCCAGGGCGTTGAGCTGGTCGCTGCCGAACACGCCGATCTGGTCGCTGGTGAGCGCCACCACCTGGCGCGTGGCCAGGCTGGCGACGTCGGCCGTCTCGAGCGCGGCGATCTGGTCGGTGGTCAGCGCCGCCAGCTGGCGCGTGCCCAGCGCGGCCGCCTGGGCGGTCGTGAGCGCGGCGATGTGGTCCGTGTTGAGGCCGGCGCTGAGCTGGTCGGTGCCCAGCGCGGCGATCTGGGCCGTGCCCAACGCGGCGAGCTGGTCGGTCAGCAGCGCCAGCAACTGGTCGCTGCCGAGCGCGGCCACCTGGGCCGTCGACAGCGCCACCAGGTCGGCCGTCTCGAGCGCCGCCACCTGGTCGCTGGCGAGCGCGCCGAGCTGGGCGCTGGTGAGCGCGCGCGCCTGGGCGGTCGTCAACGCGACGAGCTGGTCGGTGTTCAATGTGGCGAACTGGGCCGCGACCAGGCCGCGCAGCGCGGCGGTCGCCAGCGCGGCGAACTGGTCGGTGTTCAGCGCGGCCAGCTGGGCGCTCGCCAGCGACGCCGCCTGCGCCGCCGTCAGCGCCGCCACCTGGGCCGTGGCCAGCAGGCTCATCTGCATGGTCGTGAGCGCGCCCAGCATGTGCGTCGTCAGGCCCGTGAAGGCGGCGCTCGAGAGCGCGTTGAGCTGGTCGCTGGTGATCGCGCCGAACTGGTCGCTGTTGAAGGCGGCCAGCTGGGCGCTGCGCAGCGCGACGAAGTCGCCCGTGCCCAGCGCGGCGACCTGGTCGCCGCTGAGCGCGCCGATCTGGAGCGTGGTGAGCGCGCCGACCTGGGCCGAGCCGAGCGCGGCGATGTGGTCGGTGCCCAGCGCGGCGATCTGGGCGGTGGTCAGGCCGCCGATCTGCGCCGTGCGCAGCGCGGCGGCCAGATCGGTGGTGAGGGCGCCGATGTTGGCGCTGGCGATGGCGCCGATCTGCGCCGACGTCAGCAGCGCGAAGTCGGCCGTCTCGAGCGCGTTGAACTGGTCGCTGCTGAACGCGGCGACCTGGGCCGTCGTCAGCGCGGCCGCCTGCGCCCCGCTCAGCGCGACGATCTGGTCGGTCGTGATCGCGCCGAACTGGGTGGCGTCGAGCGCGCCGATCTGCACGCTGCTCAGGGTGGCGAAGTTGGCGGTGCCGATGGCGGCGATCTGGCCGGCGCCGAGCGCGTGCAGCTGGCGCGTGGCCAGGTTGTCCATCTGCACGGTCGTCAGCGCGGCGATTTGCTCGGTCGTCAGCGACGCCGCCTGGGCCGAGGTCAGCGCGTCGAGCTGGGCGGTGGTGAGGCTTTGCAGCTGGTCGAGCGTCAGCGCCGCCAGCTGCGCGGTCGCGAGCGCCTGGATTTGCGCCGTGCGCAGCGCTTGCAGGTCGTCGGTGGCGAGCGCGCGCAGCTGGTCGCTGCCCAGCGCGGCGAGCTGGTCGCTGCCCAGCGCGGCCGCCTGGGCCGTGGTCAGGTTGTCGATCTGCGCCAGGCCCAGCGCGCTGATCTGCGAGGTGCCCAGCGCCAGGATCTGGCCCGGGGTCAGCGCGGCCAGGTCGTCGAGTTCCATCGCGGCCAATTGCACGCCGCTGAGCGAGGCGATGTGGGCCGTCGCCAGTTGCGCGAATTGTTGCGTGGTCAGCACGATGATCTGGTCGCTGCTGAATGCGGCGAACTGCGCCGTCGTCAGCGCGCCGATTTGCGCCGAGCCCAGGCTTTGCAGCTGGTCGGCCAGCAGCGCGTTGATCTGGTCGCTGCCGAGCGCGGCGAACTGGGCCGATTTGAGCGCGAACAATTGGTCGGTGGTGAGCGCCTGGATTTGCGTCGACGCCAGCGCCAGCAACTGGTTGCTCGAGAGCGCCTGTATTTGCGCGCTGCCGAGCGCGGCGACGCGGTCGTCCGTCAGCGCGCGCACCTGCCCGGTGCCGAGCGCGGCGATCTGCGCGGCCCGCAGCGCGGCCAGGTCTTCGAGCGCGATGGCGGCCAGTTGCTGCGTGCTCAGCGCGGCCACTTGCGCCGTGCCCAGCAGTTGGTATTGCTCGCTGGTGAGCGCGATGATCTGGTCGGCGCCCAGCGCCTGCACCTGCGCGCTGGAGAAGGCGTTCAACTGGGCGGCCCCCAGGCTTTGCAGCTGGTCGGCCAGCAGCGCGGCGATTTGCTCGGCGCGCAGCGCGGCGATCTGCGCCGTCTTCATCGCCAGCAAGCCCTCGGTGGTGAGCACCTGCACCTGGGCGGTGGTGAGCGCGGCGATCAGCGCCGTGGCCAGGCCGCCGACCTGGGCGCTGGTGAGCGCGAGCACCTGGTCGGCCGTCAGCCGGGCGAAGTTGTCGGTGCTCAGCGCGTTCAATTGCGCGGCGCGCAAGGCGGCGATGTCGTCGAGCTCGATGGCGCGCACCTGGTCGCTGCCGAGCGCGGCGATGCCGGCCGTGGCGAGGCTGCCGATCTGGCGGGTCGTCAGCGCGACGAGCTGGCCGGTGGTGAAGGCGGCGATCTGGTCGCTGGTCAGGCCGGCGATCTGGGCCGGCGTCAGCGCGGCGATCTGGTCGGCGCTCAGGTTGCTCAGCGCGCCGAGCGCGGTCAGCTGGGCCGCGCTCAAGGCGATGAAATCCTCCGAGCCGAGCGCGTGGACCTGGTCGGACGTCAGCGACGACAGTTGCGCGGTCGACATCGACGCCACCTGGCCCGAGGTCAGCGCCGCCACCTGGTCCGTGCTCAGCAGCACGACCTGGTCGGTGTTGAACGCGGCGATCTGCGCCGCCCGCAGCGCCTGCACCTCGTCGACGCCGAGCGCGCCGAGCTGGCCGGCCGTCAGGCTGGCGATCTGGCCGGTGGCCAGGGCGGCCACCTGCAGCGTCGTCAGCGCGGCGATCTGGGCCGTTTGCAAGCCCTGGAATTGCGACGTCGCCAGCGACGCCAGCTGGGCGGCGGTGAGCGCTTGCAACTGGTCGGTCGTGATGGCGCCGAGCTGGTCGTTGCTGAGCGCGCGCAGTTGCGCCGTGCGTAGCGCGGCCAGGTCGCGCGTTTCGAGCGCGCGCAGCTGGTCGGTGCGCAGCGCGGCGATGTGCAGCGTGGTCAGGCCGGCGACCTGGGCGGCGCCGAGGCCGGCGATCTGGTCGCTGCCGAGCAGGATGAACTGGTCGGTGGTGAGCGCGGCCAGTTGCTGGGTCTTGAACGCGGCCAGGTCCGCGGTTTCCAGCGCGGCGAGCTGGGCGGCGACGAGCGCGCGCACCTGGGCCGTGCCCAGGTTGGCCGCCTGCAGCGTGCCGAGGGCGGCGATCTGGGCGGTGCCCACCGAGGCGAACTGGTCGCTGCCGAACGCCGCCAGCTGCGCCGCGCCCAGGGCGCGGAACTGGGCGCTGGTCAGCGCGGCGATCTGGTCGGTCGTGAGCGCGCCGATTTGCGCCGTGCGCAGCGCGGCGATGTCGCCGGTGGCGAACACCTGCAGCTGGGCGGTGCCGAGCGCGGCGAGCTGGCGCGTGCCCAGGCTGGCGATCTGGACGCTGGTGAGCGCGGCCGCCTGGGCCGTGCCGAGGGCGGCGATGAGGTCGGGCTCGAGCGCGGCGATCTGCGCCGTCCGCAGGGCGGCCAGGTCCTCGCTTTCGAGCGCGTTGAGCTGGTCGCTGCCGAGCGCGGCGATTTGGCGCGTCGCCAGGCTGGCCACTTGCGCGGTGGTCAGCGCGGCGATCTGGGCGTTGTCGAGGGCGGCGATCTGGGCGCTCTGGATGGCGGCGATTTGCGCCGTGCGCAGCAGCGCCAGGCCGTCCGTGCCCAGCGCCAGCAATTGGCCGCTGGTGAGCAGCGCCACTTGCGCCGTGGCCAGGCCGGCCACCTGGGCGCTGGCGAGCCGGGCGATCTGCGCGCTGTCGAGCGCCTGCAGCTGGGCGCTGCCGAGCGCGTTCAACTGGGCGCTCGTCAGCGCCCTGACCTGGTCGCTGGCGAGGGCGTTGAGGTGCTCGCTGCCGAGGGCGGCCATTTGCGCGGTCTTGAGCGCGGCCAGGTCGCGCGTTTCGAGCGCGGCGATCTGGTCGCTGCCGAGCGCGCGCAACAGGGCCGTGCCCAGGGTCGAGACTTGCAGCGTGGTCAGCGCGACGATCTGGTCCGTGCTCAGCAGCGCGATGCCGTCGCTGCCCAGCGCCGCCAGTTGCGCCGTGCGCAGCGCGGCCAGGTCGGCCGTCCCGACGGCGAGCAGTTGCGCGCCCGACAGCGCGGCGATCTGCGCCGTGCCCAGGCCGCCGACCTGCAGCGTCGTCAACGCGGCGATCTGCCCGGTGCCCAGCGCCGCCAGTTGCGCGCCGGTGAGCGCGGCGATGTGCTGGGTCTTGAGCGCCTGCAGCTGCGCGCTGGTCAAGGCCGCCACGGCCGCCGTGCCGAGGCTGGCGATGTGCTGCGATTTGAGGGCGGCCAGGTCCGCCGTTTCCATCGCCACCAGCTGGTCGGTCGACAGCAGCGCCAGTTGCCGGGTCGCCAGCGCGCCGGCCTGGGCCGACGTCAGCGCGGCGATCTGGTCGGTGGTGACGGCGCCGAGCTGGTCGGCGCCGAGCGCGTTGAGCTGGGACGATTTGAGCGCGGCCCAGTCGGCCGTGGTGAGCGCGGCGATCTGTTCGGTCAGCAAATAGCCGACCTGCGCCGTGCTCAAGGCGGCCACCTGGGCGCTCGTCAGCGCCGCCAGTTGCAGCGCGCTGAGCGCCTGGATCTGGTCCGAGCCGAGCTGGGCGATCTGGGCCGTCTTGAGCGCGGCCACCTGGCCGACCGTCAGGGCGACGATGGCGTTGGTGCCCAGGCCGAGCAGCTGGCTGGTCTTGAGGGCGGCGAAGTCCTGCGTCTCCATGGCGTTGAGTTGGCCGCTGGTGAGCGCGTTGAGCTGCGCCGGCGTCAGCGCGCCGGCCTGCAGCGTCGTCAGCGCGACGATCAGGCCGGTGCCCAGCGCGGCCACCTGGGCCGGCGTGAGCGCGGCGATCTGCGCGCTCCTGAGCGCGGCGAAGTCGGCCGTCTCGAGCGCGTTGAGCTGGTCGCTCGACAGCGCGGCGATGGCGCGCGTGCCCAGCGCGGCGCTTTGGGCCGTCGTCAGCGCGACGATCTGGTCGGTCGTGAGCGCGGCGAGCTGGCCGTTGGTCAGCCCGTTGAGCTGGGTGCTGGCCAGCGCGGCGATCTGGCGCGTGGTCAGCGCGGCGACGGCGTCGGACGCCAGCGCCGCCGCCTGCTGCGAGCGCAGCGCCACCAGGTCCTCGGTTTGCATCGCGGCCAGCTGGTCGGCGCCGAGCGCGGCCACCTGGCGGGTGCCCAGCGCGGCGACTTGCTGCGACGTCAGCGCGACGATCTGGGCCGTGCCCAGCGCGCCGACCTGGCCGGTGCCGAGCGCGGCGATCTGGACGGTGCGCCACGCGGCGAGGTCGGCCGTTTCGATGGCGGCCACCTGGTCGTTGTCGAGCGCGCCGATCTGGCGCGTGGTGAGGGCGGCGTTTTGCGCGCTGCCCAGCGCGGCGATCTGGGCGGTGCCCAGCGCGGCGATCTGTTGCGTCGACAGCGCGGCCACCTGGGCGGTGGTGAGCGCGGCCAGCAGCGCGTGGCCGAGCGCGGCGACGTTGGCGCTGGCCAGGCCGGCCAGTTGCTGGGTGCGCAGCGCGGCCAGGTCCTGGCTCTCCATGGCGTTGAGCTGGTCGCTCGAGAGCGCCGCCAGTTGCAGCGAGCCGAGCGCGCCCGCCTGGGCGGTGGTCAGCGCGGCGACCTGGCCGGTGCCGAGCGCGGCGATCAACGCCGAGCCGAGGGCGGCGATCTGCTGCGTGCGCAGCGCGGCCAGGTTGGCGTTGCCGAGCGCGGCCAATTGCGCGCTCGACAGCGCGGCGATGTTGGCCGTGCCCAGGGCGGCGGCCTGGGCGCTGCCGAGCGCGCCGATGTGGTCTTCGCCGAGGGCGGCCAGTTGGGCCGTCTTGAGCGCGCCGATCTGGGCGGTGGTGAGCGCCGCCACCTGGGCCGTGCCGAGCGCGGCGATGCCGGCGGTGGCGAGCGCGGCGATCTGGACCGTGCGCAGCGCGGCGACGTCCCGGGTCGGCAGCGCGGCCAGCAGCGCGGTGTCGAGCGCGGCCAGTTGGGCGGTCGTCAGCGCGGCGGCCTGGGCGGTGGTGAGGGCGGCCATCTGGGCGCCGCCGAGCGCGTTGAGCTGGGCCGTCGTGAAGGCGGCGATCTGCGCCGTTCTCATCGCCGCCAGGTCGCGCGTTTCGAGCGCGGCGACCTGGTCGGTGGTCAGCACGGCCACTTGCGCGGTGGTCAGGGCCGCCACTTGCGCGCTGCCCAGCGCGGCGATCTGGTCGGTGCTCAGGCCGCGCAGCTGGGTGCTGCGCAGCGCGGCGACCTGGGCGGTGGTGAGGGCGGCGATCTGGTCGGTGCCGAGCACGGCGGTGGCGGCGGTGCCGAGCGCGTTCAATTGCTGGCTGCGCAGGGCGGCGAAATCGCGCGTCTCCATCGCGGCCAGTTGCTCGCCGCTCATCAGGGCCAGTTGCGCGGTGGTCAGCGCGGCCGTTTGGGCGGTCGTCAGCGCGACGATCTGGTCGGTGTCGAGGGCGGCGAATTGACGGGTGGTGAGCGCGGCGATCTGCGCGGTGCGCAGCGCGGCCAGGCCGGCCGTGCCCAGCGCGGCCAGTTGGGCCGTGCCGAGGGCGGCCGTCTGGGCGGTCGACAGGCTGCTGCTCTGGGCGGTGCGCAGCGCGGCCATCTGGGCGTCGGTGAGGGCGGCGAGCAAGCCGGTGCCCAGCGCGGCCAGTTGTTGCGTGGTCAGCGCGGCGATGTCGTCGGTGCCGACGTTGGCCAGCTGGCCGCTGGCGAGCGCGGCCACCTGGCGGGTTTGCAGCGAGGCGACCTGGGCGGTGGTGAGCGCGGCGATCTGGTCGGTGCCGAGCGCGCGCAGCTGGGCCGTGGCCAGCGCGGCGATCTGGCGCGTTTGCAGCGCGGCGATGTCGTCCGTCTCGAGCAGCGCGATCTGGGCGGTCGTCAGCGCCGCCACCTGGGCCGTGGCCAGCGCGGCGAACTGCGCGCTCGTGAGGCCGTGGACCAGCTGGTCGTTGGTCAGGCCGACCATTTGCGCCGTGCTCAGCGCCTGGATTTGCCGGGTCGACAGTCCCAGGCCGAGCTGCCCGGTGCTCAGCGCCTGCAGGTTCTGGATCGACAAGGTCCGCAACTGGCCGGTGCTGAAGGCGGCCAGTTGCGTGGTCGACCACGCGGCCATCTGTGTCGTCGTCAGCAAGGCGATGTCGGCCGTCGTCAGCAGCGCGACCTGGGATGGCGTCAGGCTGACGATTTGGTCGGTGGTCAATCCAGGTATTATCGATGGCATGGTTAAAATCTCCTTACGGAAATATATCTTACCGGCAATTTCCTCCATTGCGTGAAAAGAAGGCGAAAAGGCGCGCACATCTTGCTCTAAAAACAAAGGCTTAGCGCGGGGGGCGCTGTCGGCCGTTCAATAATGATGCGGCGGCAAAAGAAGCAAACAAGAAACACTGTAAGATAAGGTTTCGCGCGCCACTACCCCCCGTCATCCCTATGCTGCTCACGCCCGCCACATTCATCCCCCAGATCCATGCCGGCGCGCCGGAACAGCACGGCCGTGCGCTGACCTTCGTGGTCCACCGCGGCGAGTTGCTATTAAACAACGCCACCCTGGGTTTGCCGGATGCGGCCGTGGTCGCCGCGCTCGGCTTGCCGGTCGAACGGGTGCACGCGCTCGGCACGTGGGAGGGGCGCTATTACCAGATGGCGTGGCTCGACGAACCGTTGCCGGTGGAGGACGGGCACGGCTACCACGGGCTGCGCTCGTTGTTCGGGGTGGTCGACGACGGTTTCCTCGGCGTGGCGGGCAGGGCGGTGCAGCTGGCCGAATGGGCGCGCACGCACCGTTACTGCGGCGCCTGCGGCACGCCGACGGCGCGGCTGGCGGGCGAGCGCTGCTACCAATGTCCGCATTGCGGCATGAGCGCCTATCCGCGCATCTCGCCGGCGATGATGGTCCTGATCCGCAAGGGCGACTCGGTGCTGCTGGCCATGCACACCAACTCGCCGTACAAGCGCTACACGGCGCTGGCCGGATTCCTCGAAGCGGGCGAATCGATCGAAGAAGCGATCCACCGCGAAGTGTATGAAGAGGTCGGGCTGCGGGTGCACAACCTGCGTTACTTCGGCAGCCAATCGTGGCCGTTCCCGCACTCGTTGATGATCGCCTACACGGCCGACTACCTGGACGGCGAGATCCGCGTCGACCAGGCCGAGATCGCCGACGCGCGCTGGTTCGGGCCGGGCGACGACTGGCCGGAGCTGCCGGTGACGGTCTCGATCGCCGCCAAGCTCCTCAACGCCCACCGCCCCAAACCATGAGGGTCAGTGCCGACATTCGGACATTGTGGAACTTCCTGCGGCCTTAAAAGTTCCCGCTTAATTTGATTTGTCCGAATGTCGGCACTGACCCTCCGGTAGGCTGGCGCTCCGCTAGGGTTTGCGCTTGAACTCGGCGCTGGGGTGCCATTGCGGGGCGTCCTTGCCTTGGGCGATGTGGTAGCCGGTCAGGAACAGCAGCGCGATGTCTTCCACCGTGCCGCGCGTGTCCCATTTCGGGTCGACGATGTCGTTGACCGTGTGGTAGTGCTGGGCGGCGTAGCGCAGCTGCTTTTCGCGGCCGAACGCGGGCGGCTTGCCGACGTAGTCGATGCTTTCGCCCAGGTGGACCACCGGCACGCCGGCGCGGGCGAATTCGAGCTGGTCGCCACGATAGAAGTTGCCGGACTCGCCGTTGCGGTCGGCACGCACCACGCGCCCCTGCCCGCGCGCGACTTTGGCCACCACCTCGTCGGCCGTCGATTGCCCCATGCCGCGCAGCTCGACCGTGCGCGTGCGCCCCCAGACGTTCATCCGCTGCAGCGTGATGGCCGCCAGCGTTTTGTCGAGCGGATACAGCGGGTTGCGCGCGTAATACTTCGCGCCGAGCTGGCCGCGCTCCTGCCCCGTCGTCGCCAGGAAGACGATGGTGCGCTTGGGCGCTTGCGGCAGCGCCTTGTAGGCTTTGGCGATCTCGAGCAGCGCGGCGACGCCGCTGGCGTTGTCGCGCGCGCCGTGGAAGATTTGCTGCGTGCGCGGGCCGGCCAGCGTGTCGTCGATGCCAAAGTGGTCCCAGTGGGCGCTGTAGACCACCACCTCGTCCTTCAACAGCGGATCGGCGCCGGCGATCTTGCCGACGACATTGTGCGAGTCGATCTCGCGCCACGCGTTGAGCTCGTTGACGGTGAGCTTGACCCCGAGCGGCACCGGCTTGAACTCGCGCGACAACGCTTGCTGCTTGAGCTGGTCGAAGTCGTACCCGCCGGCCTTGACCAGCTCGCGCGCGCGGTCGTTCTGCAACCAGCCGGGCACGGCCGGATAGTCCGGGTCCGGAGCCTTGTCGGCGATGGCGAAGTTTTCGCGGCTCCAGCTGTTGCGCACCGTCTCGTACGGATAGGCGGCCGGCTTGGCCTCGTGCACGATCAGCGCGCCGGCCGCGCCGAGCCGGGCCGCCGTTTCGAATTTGTACGCCCAGCGCCCGTAGTAGGTCATCGCCGCGCCGCCGAACGCGGCCGGGTCGAGCTGGTGCGGCCGCTTGGGGTCGGCCAGCGGCGGGTCGTTGATCAGCATGAGCAGGGTTTTTCCCTTGAGGTCGGCGCCCTTGTAGTCGTCCCAGCGGTACTGCGGCGCCTGCACGCCGTAGCCGACGAACACCAGTTCCGAATCGACCAGGTCGATCTGCCGCTCGGCCCGCGCCGACCAGGCGACGTAGTCGTCGCCAAAGGCGAGCTGCGTGCTGCGGCCGTCCTTGCTGTAGCTCATCGTCGGGTGGCTGGAGATGCCCACCGTCGGCACCCGCTGCAGATAGGTGCCGTCAGGATTGCCCGGCTCCAGGCCAAGCTTTTTGAATTGCTGCTGCAGATACTCGATGGTCAGCGTTTCGCCGGCCGTGCCCGGCGCGCGGCCTTCGAACTCGTCCGAGGAGAGCGTGGTGACGTGCTCGAGCCAGCTGGCGCCGTCGATCCGCTGTTGCGCGGCCAGCAGCTGCTGCGCCGGCGTCGGCGCGGGCTTGGCGGCCTTGGCGCCGGCGGGCGCTTGCGCGGCCGCCAGGCCGGCGCCGGAAAACAAGGCCAGCAGCGCCGTCGACAGGAGCAGTTTCATGGGAAAAGACTTTTGTTAAGGGAGGATGTCCTCATTCTGACACATTTTGTTGCCCAATGACACTAATTAACCAGTCCACAAACACCCGCACCCGTGGCGACAGGTGGCGGTTGTGCGAATAGACCACATGCAAGGGCATCGGCGCCGGCCGCCGGTCGGGCAGCACCTCCTCGAGCACGCCGCCGTCCAGCAGCGGCACGATGGTCTGGCGCGGCACCTGGATCAGCCCCAGCCCGGCCACGCAGCCGGCGATGTAGGCCTCGGTGCCGCCGACCGACAGCTGGCTGCGCATGGCCAGCGTGCGCGGCGCGCCGTCGGCGTCGACGTACTCCCAGTCCATGTCGCGCCCGGTCTGGCTGGAGAAGAAATTGACGGCGAAATGGTGTTGTAAATCGTCCAGCGTGCGCGGCCGGCCGTGGCGCGCCAGATACGAGGGCGCCGCCAGGTTGACCTGCTCGAGCACGCCGATGCGGCGCGCCACCAGGGTCGAGTCGCGCAGGGTGCCGCCGCGCACGGCGCAGTCGATGCCCTCGCCGACCAGGTCGGCGTAGCGGTCGCCCGAACCGAGCCGCACCTGGATCTGCGGGTGGCGCGCGAGAAAGGCGGGCAGCGCCGGGATCACGATCAGGTGCGCCAGCCGCTCCGGCAGCTCGACCCGCACCGCGCCGCCGGGCAGGCGGCCGTCGCCGGCGAACAGGCCGTTCATGTCCTCGAGGTCGTTGAGCAGCGCGCTGCATCGCTCGAGGTATTGCGCGCCCTCGGCCGTGAGGCTGACCTTGCGCGTGGTGCGCTGGAGCAAACGCACGCCAAGCTGCTGCTCGATCGCCTGCACGGCGTTGGTCACGCTCGGCTTGGGCAGGTTGAGCCGTTCGGCCGCCTGCGTGAAGCTCTTGCAGTCGGCCACGGCCCGGAAGATCTGCAGCGCCTTGAACTGGTCCATGATTGTTATGGTTTTTCGAATTAAGTTATGGTTTTGCGTGTATTTATTACGTCGATCGATAATAGCATAATGGTTTCCTCGCTTATCCACCTGAGGAGCACATCATGCAAAAACGCAATCTTGGCCGCACCGGCCCGCAAGTGTCACAACTGGGCCTGGGCCTGATGGGCATGTCCGACCTGTACGGCCCGGCCGACCGCGCCGAAAGCCTGGCCACCATCGGCGCCGCGCTCGACGCCGGCGTCACCCTGCTCGACACGGGCGACTTCTACGGCATGGGCCACAACGAATTGCTGCTGCGCGAAGCCTTGCAGGCGGGCGGGCGCGACGGTGTGACCATCAGCGTCAAGTTCGGCGCCATGCGCGACCCGGATGGCAACTGGATCGGCTACGACGCCCGTCCGGCGGCCGTGAAAAACTTCGCCGCCTACAGCCTCAAGCGGCTCGGCGTCGAGCACATCGACATCTACCGCCCGGCGCGGCTGGACCCGGCCGTGCCGATCGAGGACACGGTCGGCGCCATCGCCGAGCTGGTCAAGGCCGGCCGCGTGCGCCACATCGGCTTGTCCGAGGTGGGCAGCGAAACCTTGCGGCGCGCCCACGCGGTCCATCCGATCAGCGATTTGCAGATCGAATATTCGATGATCTCGCGCGGCATCGAGGACGGCATCCTGCAAACCTGCCGCGAGCTGGGCATCGGCGTGACGGCCTACGGCGTGCTCTCGCGCGGCCTGATCAGCGGCCACTGGAGCCGCCAGCGCGCCGGCGAGGCCGATTTCCGCGGCCGCGCCAGCCCGCGCTTCCAGGGCGACAACCTGGAGCACAACCTGGCGCTGGTGGACAAGCTGCGCGCCATCGCCGACGAGCTCGGCGTGACGGTGGCCCAGGTGGCGATCGCCTGGGTGGCGGCGCAGGGCGGGCCGGACGGCGCCGCTCCCGGCGCCGACATCGTGCCGCTGGTCGGCGCCCGCACCCGCGCCCGCCTGACGGAGGCGCTGGGCGCGAACGCGGTGGTGCTGTCGGCGGCCGACCTGGCGCGGCTGGCGCAAGCGGTGCCGCCCGGCGCGGCCGCGGGCGAGCGCTACAACGCCCACGCCACCGCCTCGCTCGACAGCGAAAAGCGCTGATCCCCGGGTCGGATCGGATAATCGGATGGGTTTGACCGGAAAATTGCGCTTTTTTATCTGAATTTTTAATACTAAGATGGTTTCATCGACGGAACACAAGCAGTACAGCCGATAAGCGCTCTCCGGAGCATTGACGCTAATCAGATAAGGAGCATTACCATGAACATCAAATCCATCATCGCCTCGGTTTCCCTGCTGGTCGCCGCCGGCGCCGCGTTCGCCCAGGGCCCCGCCGCCCAGCTGACCCGTGAGCAAGTGATCGCCGAAACGGTCGCCGCCCGCAACGCCGGCGAGCTCGATCGCAACGACGCGACCATCAACGACGCGTTCCTGGCCACCACGACCTCGACCCGCACCCGCGCCGAGGTGGTCGCCGAGACCGTCGCCGCCCGCAACGCCGGCGAACTGGACCGCAACGAAGCCTACGACGACCCGTCCTACCAGACGCCGCGCGCCAAAACCGCCACCGTCAAGGCGCAACTGGCCGCCAAGGCCGTCAAGGAGGGCAGCGCGCGGTAAGTTAGGGGCAATGGCGCGCGCCGGCGTGCGCGTCAAGCAAGGGCAAGCGGGCTCGGCGAGAAGATCGCCGGCCCGTTTTTCGTTCGTCGCGGCATCATTCACCGATAAACAACAAGGTTAGCGCTATCTACCCCCGGCGTTTAACATTATTCGGTATAGTTTCCTGCAGAAAACAGGAGACTTCCATGAATAAACTTTCCTTCCACCAGAAACTGTGGGTGCCGCTCATTTGCAGCCTGCTGTGCATCACGGCGATCTTCCTGTACCAGGCGTTCGAGACGCGCACCCTGCACGTCGAGGAGCGCATGAGCGACCTGCGCCACATCGACGACGCCGGCCTGAGCATCGTCAAACAATTCGGCGACAAGGCCGCCGCCGGCACCCTGACCAAGGAAGAGGCGCAAAAGCAGGCGATCGCGCTGATCAAGGGCCTGCGCTACGGCAAGGACGGCTATATCACCATCACCAGCGGCACCGTCTCGCTGATGAATCCGTTCAAGGCGGCCAACGACGGCAAGGACATGGTCGACTTCAAGGACCCCAACGGCACTTATTTGTACCGCGACATCCAGGCCGCCGGCGCCTCGCCGGACGGCGCCGGCTTCGTGCGCTACTGGTGGATACGGCCGAACACGACCGTGCCGGTGCCCAAGCTCAGCCGCGTGCAGCACTACGGGCCGTGGAACTGGGACTTGACCACCGGCGTCTACATGGATGACATCGACGACGCCTTCCACGCCACGCTGCTCAAGTCGGCCGGCCTGCTGGCGGCCGTGTGCCTGCTGCTGTGGGGCATCGTCGGCATGGTCAACAAGAGCCTGCGCCACACCATCGGCGGCGACCCCGACCATGTCAGCGCGGCCGCGCTGCGCATCGCCGGCGGCGACTTGAGCGAGCCGATCAAGGTCCACGCCAGCGACACCGCCAGCATCCTGTACGCGATGAAGTCGATGCAGGAGCGTCTGGCCGACACCATCGGCGAGATCCGCCGCAGCGCCGACACCATCGCCACGGCTTCGAGCGAGATCGCCTCCGGCAATATGGACTTGTCGGCCCGCACCGAATCGCAGGCCAGCTCGCTGGAGGAGACGGCCGCGTCGATGGAGGAGTTGACCTCGACGGTGACGCAGAACGCCGACAACGCGGTGCAGGCCAACGAGCTGGTGATGACCGCCTCGTCGGTGGCGGCCAAGGGCGGCAAGGTGGTCTCGCAGGTGGTGCAAACGATGGAGACGATCAACGCCTCGGCCACCCGCATCGTCGACATTATTTCGGTGATCGACGGCATCGCCTTCCAGACCAACATCCTGGCCCTGAACGCGGCGGTGGAGGCGGCCCGCGCGGGCGAGCAGGGCCGCGGCTTCGCGGTGGTCGCCTCCGAGGTGCGCAACCTGGCGCAGCGCTCGGCCGGCGCCGCCAAGGAGATCAAGGAGTTGATCAACGCCTCGGTCGAGAGCATCGGCGCCGGCAGCGCGCTGGTGGCCGAGGCCGGCACGACGATGGACCAGGTGGTGGCCAGCGTCTCGCGCGTGACGCAGATCATGTCGGCCATCACGGCCGCCTCGAGCGAGCAGAGCACGGGTATCGGCCACGTCAACACGGCCATCACGGAAATGGATTCGGTCACGCAGCAGAACGCCGCGCTGGTCGAGCAGGCGGCGGCCGCCGCCGGCAGCATGCAGGAGCAGGCCGGCAACCTGGCCGAGCTGGTGAGCCGCTTCAAGCTCGGCGGCGAACAGCCGGCCGCGGCGCCAAGCCGTCCGGCCCGTCCCGCGCCAAGAAGGGTCGCCCTGTCGCGATGATCACGCATGGCCACGCATGGCCACGGATGACCCCGTAGGGCGGATTAGCGCAGCGTAATCCGCCAAGCCAGCGCCGTCGTCGGCCCAACAACGCCCGACGACGCCCGCGGCGAACCGCTACTTCACCGGCTCGAGCACCGCCTCCTCGAACACCATCTTGCCGCCATCGACGCGGAACACGCCGATCAACTCGCCGCCGTTGCCTTTAACATCCGGATACTGCGTGCAGGTTTGCGTCTCGACCTGCCAGGCCTCGCCGCCGGAGCGCAAGGTCCACACATTATCCCCGCCCGAATACAGCTCGACCTCGACGTCATCGGCCGGCGTGTCCGCCAGCGCAATGCGCCGCAGGCACTGCGGCAAATGCTGCATGATCAGCTCGACCGTGCTGTCGCTACTCCAGAAAAACTTCTGCGACCGGTGCACCGTCAGCACGTGCTCCGCATTGCCCTTGTCCGGATAATACGAAGCCGTATCGTCCGCGCACGCCGTCAACATCAGGGACATCACTACTATGAGTACTTTGCGCATGGGCGGATCCGGTCGCTATCTGGTATGCAACATTATAGTCCGCGTCAGCCGAATTTGACGAGATTGAGCACCGGCAGCGGGCCGCCCGGGAACTGCGCCAACCGTCCGCCGCCGTCGAGCGTGCCGAGGTCGACGCCGGCAAAGCCGAGCCGCTCGATCAATTGGCCGACGGTGTGCCTGGCGTCGGCGTCGTCGCCCGAATAGAACAGCACGCGGCGCCCGCCCTCGGCCTGTGGATCGCTTTGCAGCAGCGCCGCCTGCAGGTGGTTGAAGCCCTTGACCACGCGCGCGCCGGGCAGCAGCTCGGCCAGCACCAGGCTCGAGGCGCGCCCGCCCAGGTCGACGGCCTTGAACGACGGCGCCTCGATGGCGTTGTTGGCGTCGACCACGATGCGGCCGTTCCAGGCCGGCAGATCGCGCACGGCGTCGGCAATGCGGCTCCACTGCACGGCCAGAAACACCACGTCGGCCTTGGCGGCCTCTTCGATGGCGACCGGGCGGATGCCGGGCAGCTCGGCGTGCAGCGCCGCCAGCGATTGCGGGCCGCGGCTGTTGGCGATGGTGGCGGCGATGCCGACGCGCGACAGGCTGCGGGCGATGGCCGAACCGATGGCGCCGGCGCCGATGATGGAGATGTTCATGATGTTTCCTTTCGATGTGTGGTTGCGATGAGTCCAGTATGGTCGCCGGCGCTTGCAAGCGGTAGTGGTGGCTTGTTAGTATCAGCTTCAAGCAAACGTTGAAGGCATGCCATGGAAACCCTGTCCAATCTCGAATCCTTCGTCCGCAGCGCGGAGTCGGCCAGTTTTTCCGCCGCCGCGCGGCGCCTGGCGTTGACGCCCGCCGCCGTCAGCCGCAACGTCGCCCAGCTCGAGCGCAACCTCGGCGTGCGGCTGTTCCAGCGCACCACGCGCGGGCTGACGCTCACCGAGGCCGGCGAGCGCTTCCTGCGGGACGTCGGCGCGGGCCTCGACGGCATCCAGGGCGCCATCGCCGAGGTCACGGCCAAGGCGGGCGAGCCGGCCGGCGTGCTCAAACTGAGCATGGCGCCGGGCTTTGGCCGCCGCCACGTGCTGCCGCTGCTGCCGGCATTCATGGCGCGCTATCCGGCGCTAACGCTGGACCTGCATGTGGAAAACCGCCGCGTCGACCTGGTGGCCGGCGGCTTCGACGCGGCCATCGGCGGCGGCTTCGAGCTGGCGCCCGGCGTGGTGGCGCGCGAGCTGATGCCGGCGCACGCGGTGGCGGTGGCCTCGCCGGCCTATCTGGAAGGTCGCGCGGCGCCGGCGACGCCGGCCGACCTGGGCGCGCTCGACGCCATCGTCATGCGCTCGCCGCAGACCGGCAGGGCCAAGCCGTGGGAGATGCGCAACCGCGCCGGCGAGGCGATGGCCGCCGCGCTGCGCCCGCGCGTGTTCGTCAACGACCCGGACGCGATCCGCGCGGCGGCGCTGATGGGCATGGGCGTGGCGCTGTTGACGATGACGGATTTGGGGCCGCACATGGAAAGCGGCGCGCTGCGACGCGTGCTGCCCGACTGGTATGTCGATGTGGGCGTGATTTCGCTGTACTTCACCAGCCAAAAACTGATGCCCGCGAAGACGCGGGCATTTGTCGATTTCGTCGCCGGCGCGTTCCGCGAGCAGCGGATGGCGCAGCGCTATTCGGCGATCTAGCCGCTGTTAGAAGCGGTAGCCGACGCCGGCGCCGATCATCAAAGGATCGACCTTGACGCGGCTGGCCTTGGCGCCGCCGATCATCACGTCGCTGCGCAGCTGCGCTTTTTTGATGTCGAAGTTGAGCGACCATTTTTTATCGAGCGCGTAGTCGACGCCCGCTTGCAGCACCAGGCCGACGCTGTCGTGTTCCAGGCTGCCCTGGCCGCCCAGCAGGTGGACCTTGGAGATGGTGGTGTAGTTGATGCCGGCGCCGACGTAGGGTTTGAACGGCGCGTCCGGCGTGAAGTGGTACTGCACCAGCAGCGACGGCGGCAGGTGCTTGAAGGTGCCGATGTTGGCGCCGTCCAGGTACACCTTGTGTTTTTGCGGATAGGTCAGCACCAGCTCGGCCGCCAGGTTCGGCGTGAAGAAATAGGAGACGTCGAATTCGGGGATGGTCTTGTCGCTGATGGTGAGGCGGTCGGAGGCGCCCTTGCCGCCGACGGGGTCCGACTTGTCGGCCGTGTCCAGATTGACGGCGCGCACGCGCACCAGCCATGGGGTTTCTTGCGCCACTGCGCTGTTCATTGCGATGCCCGTCAGGCTCAGGGCTGCCAGTACTGCTGCGGTGATGGACTTGCTCATTTCACTTCCTCTTTGATGTCGTCGTTAAGTAACAGGACAAAGTCTATTGATCCGAAGCATGAAAATCTTTGATCCAAGTCAAAAACGGAAATATTTCGTGCTTCATGCAGAGTTAAGTCGTCGGGTGTAGTATCACCAGCGGTGTATTGGGCCAACTAAAAAAATCCAGGGAGAAGTGCATGGCTAAGCTGAACGTCAACGGCGTGGTACGGGAATTCGAGGCGGAGGACGACACGCCGCTGTTGTGGGTCATACGCGAACAACTGGGTTTGACCGGCACCAAATACGGCTGCGGCGTGGCCCAATGCGGCGCCTGCACCGTCCACATCGACGGCGAGCCGACGCGCAGCTGCGTGCGGCCGGTGTCGACCGTCACCGCCGAACAAAAAATCACCACCATCGAGGGCTTGTCCAAGGACGGCTCGCACGCGATCCAGAAGGCCTGGGCGGCGCTCGACGTGCCGCAGTGCGGCTTCTGCCAGTCCGGCATGATCATGGCCGCCGCCGCGCTGATCCGCGAAAAGCCCAAGGCCACCGACGCCGACATCGACATGGCCATGTCCAACATCTGCCGATGCGGCACCTACAACCGGGTGCGCGCGGCGATCCACGTGGTGGTCAAGGGCGGCGACGCGGCCAGCGCCGGCTTCAATATCCAGCACGTCGAAGAAGGGAGCAAGGCATGAGCGCCGCGCCGATCGTGCTGTCGGCCTCGCGCCGCGGCTTTTTGAAAGGGGCGGCGGCCGGCTCGCTGGTGGTCGCCTTCCACATTCCGTTCGAGGCGGCGGCGCAGGGCGCGCCGGGCTCCAAGGGCACGCCGGAGGTCAACGCCTGGGTCGTCGTCAAGCCGGACGACACCGTCGTGATCCGCATCGCCCGCTCGGAAATGGGCCAGGGCACCCTGACCGGCCTGGCGCAGCTGGTGGCCGAGGAGCTCGACGCCGACTGGAGCAAAGTGACCACCGAATATCCGACGCCGGGCCAGAACCTGGCGCGCAAGCGCGTGTGGGGCAGTTTTTCCACCGGCGGCAGCCGCGGCATCCGCGAGTCGCACGATTTGGTGCGCAAGGGCGGCGCCACCGCGCGCATTTTGCTGGTGCAGGCGGCGGCCGACGCGTGGAAGGTGCCTTCGTCCGAATGCGCGGCCTCGGTCGGCGTGATCCGGCACGAAGCGAGCGGGCGCACCATCAGCTACGGCAAGGTGGCCGAGGCGGCGTCGAAGCTGTCACCGCCGGTCGACGTCATGCTCAAGGACCCGAAGGACTGGAAGATCGTCGGCAAGCGCCTGGCGCGGCTCGACACGGTCGACAAGACCACCGGCGCGCAGGTCTACGGCATGGACATCAAGATGCCCGGTCTGCTGAACGCGGCGATCAAGGATTGCCCGGTGTTCGGCGGCACCGTCAAGAGCTTCGACGCCACGGCGATCGAAAAGCGCCCGGGCGTGAAGAAGGTGTTCAAGGTCGGCGACAGCGCGGTGGCGGTGGTGGCCGACACGTGGTGGCGCGCCAAGTCGGCGCTCGACGCGCTGCCGATCGAATGGGACAAGGGGCCGAACGCCAACCTGTCGAGCAAGGACGTGGCGGCCACGCTCAAGGAGGCGCTCACCGCCACCGATGCGGTGGTCGGCAACGCCAACGGCGACGCCAGGGCGGCCATCAAGTCGGCCGCGCGCACCGTCGAAGCGGTGTACTCGTTCCCGTGGCTGAACCACGCGACCATGGAGACCATGAACGCGACGGTGATCTGGACCCCGGAGCGCTGCGAGGTCTGGACGCCGACGCAAAACGGCGAGGCGGCGCTGGCCGCCGCGTCCGAGGCGGCCGGCCTACCGGCGGCCAAGTGCGACGTCTACAAGATGCACCTGGGCGGCGGCTTCGGGCGTCGCGGCGCCTCGCACGACTGGGTCACGCAGGCGGTGCGGATCGCCAGGGAGATGCCGGGCGTTCCGGTCAAATTGATCTGGACGCGCGAGGAGGACATGCTGCACGGCCGCTACCACCCGATCACGCAATGCAAGCTGACCGCCGGCCTGGACGCCAAGGGCAACATCACCGGCCTGCACATGCGCATCGCCGGGCAATCGATCCTGGCCTCGCTCGGCATGGCCATCAAGGATGGCAAGGACCCTGTTGTGTTCCAGGGTCTTAACGCGCCGGGGCCGGAAGCGTCGATCGGCTACTCGTTCCCGAACCTGCTGATCGACCACGCGATGCGCAATCCGCCGGTGCCGGCCGGCTTCTGGCGCGGCGTGAACCTGAACCAGAATACTATCTACCTGGAGTGCTTCCTCGACGAGATCGCGTTCGCCACCAAGCAGGACCCGCTGGCGCTGCGCCGCAAGTTGATGGCCGAGCATCCGAAGCACCTGGCGGTGCTCAACGCCGTCGCCGAAAAGGCCGGCTGGGGCAAGCCGGCCAAGAAGGGCGTCTATCGCGGCCTGGCGCAGACGATGGGCTTCGGCAGCTACGTGGCCGCCTGCGCCGAGGTATCGGTCGACAAGAAGACCGGCAAGGTCAAGGTGTTGCGCATCGTCGCGGCGACCGATCCGGGGTATGCCGTCAATCCGCAGCAGATCGAAGCGCAGATCGAAGGTTCGTTCGTCTATGGCTTGTCGGCGGCGTTGTACGGCGAATGCACGCTCAAGGACGGACAGATGGAGCAGACCAACTTCGACACCTACCAAGTGCTCAAGCTCGACGAGATGCCGAAGGTGGAGTCGATCATCATGCCGTCGGGCGGCTTCTGGGGCGGCGTTGGCGAGCCGACGATCGCGGTGGCCGCGCCGGCGGTGCTCAACGCGATCTTCGCCGCCACCGGCAAGAGGATCCGCGACCTGCCGCTAAAGAACCATAACCTGAAAACGTAGGGCGGATTAGCGCGCAGCGCGTAATCCGCCACGAGCCGCCGACGGCGCAAGTCGGCGGCCCGTGGCGCCAATCCGACGGCGTGACAAATGAAACTTAACCAAACCACCTTGTCGTTGCTTCTGTCGTTGGCGCTACCGGCCGCCGCCGAACCCGCGTACATCGTCAGCGCCGACGGCATCGCCGCCCCGCTGGCGGACGCCACCCCCGGCGACCCCGCACGCGGCCGCGCCCTGGTCGCCAACCGCCAAGCCAGCCTTTGCCTGCTATGCCACACCGGCCCGATCCCCGAGGAACGCTTCCAGGGCAACCTGGCCCCCGACCTGCAAGGCGCCGGCCAACGCTGGAGCGCCGCGCAGCTGCGGCTGCGCATCGTCGACGCCAGCCATTTCAACCCGGAGACGATCATGCCCTCCTACTACAAGACCGATGGCCTGAACCGCGTCGCCCCCGCCTTCCAAAACAAAACGATCCTCGACGCGCAGCAGATCGAGGACGTGGTAGCCTGGCTGCTCACCCTCAAGGAGCCAACCCCATGAAGCGTCGTGATGTACTGGCCGCCGGCGCCGGACTGGCCTTGCTGGCGCTGGTGCGCCCTGCCTGCGCCACCACCGAGGAAATGGCCGCCGCCATCAGCAAATTCACCGGCGGCGTCAAGCCGACCGAAGGCGGGGTAACGTTCGACATCGCCCAGTTGATCGACAACGGCAACGCGGTGCCGGTGACCATCGCCGTCGACAGCGCCATGACGGCGGCCGACCATGTCAGCGCGATCGCCATGTTCAACGAGCGCAATCCGCAGACCGACGTGGCGGTGTTCGCGCTTGGCCCGCGCGCCGGCAAGGCGCAGGTGTCGACCCGCATCCGGCTGGCGACCTCGCAAAAGCTGACGGCGGTGGCGCGCATGGGCGACGGCAGTTACCGCTCGCGCACGGTGAGCGTGATCGTGGCGCTGGCCGCCTGCATCGAAGGCGAGGCTCCCTGATGGCGCGCGCCTTGATCCACATGCCGGCGACGGCCAGGCGCGGCGAGGTGATCGAGATCCGCGCCTTGATCGGGCATCCGATGGAAACCGGCTACCGGCCAGGCGCCGACGGCAAGCTGATCCCGCGCGACATCATCCGCAAGTTCGCGTGTCATTACAACGGCGAGCAGGTTTTCGGCGCGGAGTTGCATCAGGCGGTATCGGCCAATCCGTACATTAGCTTCTTCACCGTCGCGACCGAAACCGGGACGCTGGAATTCACGTGGGAAGGCGATAACGGCTTCGCGCAGGGCGAGAAGGTGACTTTGACCGTGGTGCCGGCATGAGCAGGCGGCCGGCCGGCGCGTGGCGCCGCCTTGCTGGTGCGCTGATGCTGGCCGCTGCCGCTGCCGCCGGTGCAGCCGCCGTCGCCGGTGCTACCGCTGCCGCCGTTTCCGCAACGGTACCGGCACCTGGCGCCTCGGCCCCCGGTGATGCGCGCCGTTCCGGCACTCAATTCATGGGCGCGTCCACGCAGGCGATGCAGCGCGACGACACGCTCAATCCGGCGATGTTGTGGATCAGCGGCGGCGAGGCGCAGTGGAGCGCCGTCGCCGGCAAAAGCGGCAAGTCCTGCGCCAGCTGCCACGGCGAGGCGAAGCAGAGCATGCGCGGCGTGGCGGCGCGCTATCCGGCCTTCCACGCCGGCGCCGGGACGACCGTCAATCTATCCCGGCGCATCAATATGTGCCGCGAAGACAAGCAGCAGGCGGCGCCGCTGCGGGCCGAAAGCGAGGAGCTGCTTGGGCTGGAAGCGTACGTGGCGATGCAGTCGCGAGGCATGCCGGTGGCGCCGCCGCGGGATGCGGGCACGCGGGCGGCGGCAGCGCGCGGCAAGGAGCTGTACGTGCGGCGCATCGGCCAGTTGAATTTGTCGTGCGCGCAGTGCCACGACGAGCGCGCGGGCGGACGTCTGGCCGGCAGCACGATACCGCAGGCGCATGCGGCGGCGTATCCGATTTATCGCCTTGAATGGCAAGCGGTGGGATCGTTGCAGCGCCGCCTGCGCAACTGCATGAGCGGCGTGCGCGCGGAAGTACCGGCGTTCGGCGCCCGCGAGCTGGTGGATCTGGAAGCATTTTTAGCGGTACGTGACGAGGGAATGAAACTGGAGACACCAGGCGTCAGACCGTAACCAACATAAACACGTAGGGCGGATTAGCGGAGCGTAATCCGCCATGTACGATCAGCCGACGGCGCATGCATCAGCGGATTCCAAAAGGAGACCCATGTTATTCAAAATTTTGACTTCGGCAGCACTGTCACTGGCCGCCTTGGCCGCCAGCGCCGCCCCCATCTCCCCCGGCGCCCGCCTCGCCGCCAACTGCGCGGCATGCCACGGTACCGACGGCGCCACCAAAAACGCGCCAAATTTCGCAACCCTGCCCGCCCTGTCCGGGCAGCCCCGCGAAAATCTGGCCGCCAGCCTGCGCGCCTTCAAATCCGGCACCCGCCCGTCGACCATCATGACGCAGATCGCCAAAGGCTACACCGACGAACAACTCGAACTGCTGGCGGCTTACTTCGCCGCGCAGAAGAAATAGGAGCCGCCATGCATCGCCGTCAATTCATCCAAGCCGCCGGCGCCGGCGCCGTGCTGGCCTCGACCGCCGGCTGCGCGGCCATATCCGGCAAGGCCCGTCCGCAGGTGGTGGTGGTCGGCGGCGGCTACGGCGGCGCCACCGCCGCCCGCTATATTCGCATGTGGAGCGAAGGGACGATCGACGTCACGCTGATCGAGCCCGATGCCGCCTTCATCTCCTGCCCGTTGTCCAACCTGGTGCTGGGCGGCTCGCGCCGGATCGCCGACCTGTCGCTGTCCTACGACGCGCTGGCCGGCAAGCACGGCGTGCGCATCGTGCGCGATACCGTCACCGCCATCGACACCGCCAAACGCACGCTGGCGCTGGCCGGTGGGCAGGCGCTGTCCTACGACCGCCTGATCGTCTCGCCCGGCGTGGAGCTGATGTGGGACCAGCTGCCCGGCATGCTCAAACCCGGCGCGCAGGACGCCGTCCTCCATGCGTGGAAGGCCGGCGCCCAGACCGTGGCGCTGCGCGCGCAGCTCGAGGCGATGCCCGACGGCGGCGTGTTCGCGCTGACGATTCCGCCGGCGCCTTACCGCTGCCCGCCAGGCCCTTACGAGCGGGCGTCGCAGATCGCTTTCTACTTTAGCCGCTTCAAGCCGAAGTCGAAAGTGCTGATCCTCGACGCCAACGACGACATCGTCTCCAAGGGACCGTTGTTCAAGAAGGTGTGGCGCGAGCGCTATGCCGGCATCATCGAGTACCGGCCGTCGTTCCGCACCGCCGACATCGACGCGGCCACGCGCACGGCGGTGTCGGAGCTGGGCGACCGGGTGCGCGCCGATGTGCTCAACGTGATTGCGCCACAACGCGCCGGGGCGATCGCCGTGCGCAGCGGACTGGCCAACGCCAACGGGCGCTGGTGCGCGGTGGATTTCCTCAGCTTCGAGTCGACCCAGGCCGCGCATGTCCATGTGCTCGGCGATGCGATCATGGCCGCGCCGCTGATGCCCAAGTCGGCTCACATGGCCAACCAGCATGCGAAGGTGTGCGCCGCCGCCGTGGTCGATCTGCTCGAGGGGCGGGCGCCGGATCCGCGGCCGATGCTCACCAATACCTGCTACAGCTTCGTGTCGGATGCGGACGTGATCCATGTCGCTTCGGTGCACGCCTACAGCGCGGAGAAGAAGACGTTGATGGTGGTGTCCGGCTCGGGCGGCGTGTCGGCCGGGCCGAGCGCGCTCGAGGGCGGGTATGCGTTCAACTGGGCGCGCAATATTTGGGCTGATACGCTCGGCGTGTGAGGCTGGCGTTTCGCGGGCGCGTGATCCGCCATGAGCCGCCGACGGCGCTTGGCGGATTACGCTGCGCTAATCCGCCCTACGGAATTTATCGGTAGCGGGCCAGGATCTGGTCGATGCTGCCGTCGTTGAGCATCGCTTCGATGACGCTGTTGACCTGCTCGAACGGCACCTGCGATTTGCGCGAGAACGCGCACTGCGCCTTGAAGTTGACGAACACCAGCTCCGGGCGCAAATGCAAGGCCGGATATTGCCGCTGCAGGTAGGCCATCGTGGTCTCGCCGATCACGGCGTACTGCGCCTTGCCGTCGAGGATCTGCCGGATGTTCTGTTCCATGGTGGGCGCGTCGCTGCGCACGAAGCGCTTGCCGAGCACCTGTTCGATGCGCGGGTAGCGGTAGCCGCCCACCGTGCCAACGGGTTTGCCGCGCAAGCCGCGCAGGGAGCCGATCGGCGCGGCGTCGCCGCGCGCGACCACCATCTCGGTGTCCGGCAGCAGCGGCGTGCTCCAGCGGTAGTCGCCGTCGATCCAGTATGGCATCACGTAGCACATGGCGTCGGCGCGCCCGCTGGTGAGCGTGTGCTTGACGCCGGGGACGTCGACGCTGAGGTAGACGGCGCGCCGCCCGAGGCGCTTGGCCAGGGCATCGCCGAGGTCCTTGAGGATGCCGCCGGTGAGCAGCGCGTTGTCGAACCGGACGATCGGCATCGTCTGGTCCAGCGGCGCGATCATGATGAAGTCCCCCGGCGCGGCGCGCGCGGCGGTCGTGGCGCACAGCGGCAAAATCGTCAGCAACGTGGCCGCTGTGCGCGTGGCGGTGTTCAGCATGTCCGGCTATCCATGGGGAGCAAACCCCAATTATAGGCGGACGCGCGCGCCGTCAGGCCGTCATCCGATCCCAGCCTTCGCGGATGGCCGCCTTGAATTTGTCCCATGCCGACTGCGGATGGGCGCTTTCCCAGCCGCGGCGCAGATCCGGTTCGACGTCGTGCCACGGCCTGCCGCGATAGGCGTCGCTCGACGCCATCTACGAGCCGTAGCGGTAGGCCGGGTCGTAGTCCTCGTAGCGGCCGCCGCTGGCGGCGTAGTTGCCTTGCCAATGCGTGCGGAAATGGCTGTCGATGTCGGGCGCGAGCTGTTCGACCTCGACCTCGGTGCCGCGCACGGTGTCGCTGACCTGCTGCTCGCGCTGCGACACCTCCTTGCCGACCACGACCTCCTCGACCACGCGCGCGCTCTTTTGCACCACCGCCTCCTCGGCGTTTGCGCGCAGCTCGAAGGTTTTGTCCTGGAACGCGGGCACCTGGTCCGGATCGATGGCCTGGTCGAGCGGACGGCGCTCGACGGTCACGTGCTCCTCGCGCAGGGTGACGTCCTCGCGCACCGGGGTTTCGACCACGCGCTGGTAGACGTGCACGCCGCCGCGCTGCACGGTGCGCTTGCCGACCTTGAGTTCTTCCCGGACCACGGGGATGGCCTGCCGCTCGGTGGCGGCGCGTTGCATCGAGCCGGCGCCGGCCGCTTGTTCCCCTTGCATCGTGGCGGCGGTGCCCTGCATCGGCGTGGTTGGGGAGTGCCCGCCGCCGTCGCCGCCGTCGCTGAAGCGCTCCACCGTCACGTGCTCGGCGCGCAGCGGCACCGTCTGCCGGTGCGCGCTGGCGCGGCGCTGGCGCGTGATGTGCAACTCCTCCTTGAGCCGGTAGCGCTTGTGCACCACCAGTTCTTCCTCGAGCACTGGGATGATGAAGGTGTCGCCCTCGCGGCGCGCGGCGGGCGGCGCGTCGACCAGGCGGTCGACCGGCACGCGGCGGACCTCGAGCTCGTCGTGCCACAGCGTCCGCTCGACTTGCCTGGGAAGGCTGCGCACGCGCTTGTGCACGCGCACGCCGGCGCCGGTGTCGACCAGCCGCGTGCCCACGTGCAGCCGCTCCTGGTGAACGGGCACGGTGAGCGCGTCGGCGTCGGCATGGCCGGTAGCGGGCGCGGGCGGGCGGGGCGGCGTGGTGTCGGTGGCCATTGGCAGTGGTGCGGCGGGGACGATGGAGACACCAGCTTACGCCAGCGCCGGGCGGGCCAGCGCCCGTTTGCCAGCTAGAAAAAACATGCGGCCGTGAGGATTGGAGAGTTTTCTCAGTTGCAATAATGATACAATGTTATAAACACGCTTTTGCGCAACTTTACCTCTTTTTACCCTTTCCGACTCCCATGGCCGACGACTACCGCAGCGACTCCACCACCACCGGCCGCCTGGCCATCAATGGCCAGGCCACCGGCAACTTCGAGCTACCCAACGACCAGGACTGGTTCAAGGTGACGCTCACGGCCGGCACCACTTACCTGTTTGCGCTGGCCGGCGCGCCGCAGGGGGGCGGCACGCTGGGCGTCGTCTGGACCGCCTCGCTCCAGTTGCTGAACAGCGCCGGCGGTTCGCTCGTCTACACGTCCGGCAGCTACGACGCCGGGCTGCCGCCGGTGCTGTATTACACGGTCAACACATCGGGCACCTACTACCTGTCGGCCGCCAGCAACTATCAGACCGGCACCTACACGCTCAAGTCGTCGGTGCCGGCCGCCGATGACTTCGCCGCCAATATCGGCACTACCGGCACGATCGCCGATGGCGTCACCGTGACGGCCGTCGCCGAGGTGCCGGCGGACGTTGACTGGTTCCGTTTCCATGCCGAGGCCGGCCAGGTGATCGACTTCACCGCCACCGCCGCCGACGGCAGCGCCATGGGGCGCGCCGTGTATGACAGCAATGGCAGCTGGACCAGCGGCCTGTACGGCCAACCCTTCATCGCCACCACCACCGGCGACTATTTCCTGTCCGTCGACGCCTCCATCCACTATGGCGCCTACACGGTGCGCGAGCAGGTGATCGCGGACGACTACACGTCCATCAACGACGGTGCCGGCGCGGTCGCCGCCGGTGGCCAGTCCGCCGGGGCGCTGCAGTATTCCGGCGACTCCGACCGCTTCCTGACGACGATGCAGGCCGGCCAGTTCTACACGGTCACCGTGACGCCCGGCGGTACCTTGCCGCTGAATAATTCGGTTTACGTCTTCCTGCGCGATAGTAGCGGGGACGGCTCGGTGCTCGACAGCAGTTATTCGACCGGCGTGCTGACCGTCAAGTTCCTCGTCGCGCGCACCGGCACCTACGCGCTCGACATCACCAGCCCGAACGGCGGCGACAACCTGTCCTACACCATCAAGATGTCGTTGCCCGAGGCCGATGATTTCGGCGACACCCGCGCCGCCGCCACCGCGATCGAGCTTGGCGCCACCACCCGCGGCCGCCTACAGTCCGACAGCGACATCGACATGTTCAAGGTGACGCTCAAAGCCGGCGTGACGTACGGCTTCGACCTGCCGTCCACGGACGCGGACACGGCCTCGTATTATGGCGCCACGCTCAGCGACGCCAACGGCGTCGTGTTGCGCTACCCGAGCTACTCGGGTTCCCCGGTCGAAAAAAGCTTCACCTTCACGGCGACCCGGGATGGCACGTACTACCTGGCGCAGGCCGGCCGCGGCAGCCCCGGCGATGCGGACATCAACTACAGCGTCAAGGTCGCCACCGTTGCCGACGACCACGGCGCCAGCGCGGCGCTGGCCGGCAAACTGGCGGTCGGCGGCACGGCCAAGGGCGAGCTCGAGGCCGGCGGCGGCGACGTCGACTGGTACGCCGTCTCGCTCAAGGCCGACGGCTATTACTGGTTCACGCTCACCGGCGCGCACGACGGTGGCGGCACGCTCGCGCCGCCCTGGGGCAGCTCCCCGCTGCGCCTGCTCGACGCCGGCGGCAACGTGGTCGCCACCAACCGCCCGAGCTATGACGGCAAAATAGGCTTGCTGCCGGCCACGGTCGCCACGTCCGGCACCTATTACGTCGAGGTGGCCTCGCCGGGCACCGGCACCTATACCGTCAAGGCCCAGCTGGGCGAACGGGACGACTACGGCAACGACACGGAGCACGCCCGCGCCATCGCGGTCGACACGGTCGTCAACGGCAAGATCGAGCTGACGACCGACCAGGACGTCTTCAAGTTCACGGCCACGCGGGGCCAGACCTTCGCCGTGGAAGTGACGCCCGGGGCCGGCTCGGCCAGCGACTGGCTGTCCAGCGCCAACGTCTACGTCGGCGGCACCGGCGGCAATTACGTCAGCGTGCGCGACGTCAACGTCAGCGGCAAGATCTACAAGGTGTTCGAAACGGTCAACGCCGGCGACTACACCGTGACGCTGGGCTCGTCCTACGGCTACAACAACAGCGGCACCGGCGCCTACGCGCTGACGGTCAAGTCGCTCGGCACGGACGACTACGCGGCCAGCGCCCGGAGCACCGGCCACGTGGCGCCGGGCGCGCCGGCGCAGGGCGCGATCGGCATCGCCGGCGACAACGACTGGATCAAGGTGAGCCTGGAGGCGGGGCGCAGCTACGCGTTCGACCTGCAGGGCGCGGTCAGCGGCCACGGCACGCTCGACACGGCCCCGTTCGGCTACGCCAGCATGACGCTGCTGACGAGCGACGGCTACTCGACCGGCTTTTCCAGCAACAACTATGGCGTCGAGCCGCGCATGTCGTTCATCGCCAACAAGACCGGCGAGTTTTTCATCAACGTCACCGCCGGCGGCGACCGCACCGGCGGCTACACCCTGGTCGAGACCGTCACCAGCGGCGACACCACCGCGCCGCGCCTGTTGGCGTCGTCGTTGACGGGGGACGTGGACCACGTCGCCACCAAACCCGTGTTCGTGCTGTCGTTCGACGAGATCATGATGCTGGGAAGCGGCATCAGCCTGACCGACGCCGCCGGCGCCGCCGTGGCCACCCCTTCCGGCACGCTGGCGACGGCGATCGGCAGCAACGTGGTGATCAACCCGGGCGTGAACCTCAAGCCCGGCGCCACCTACACGCTGAACTTGCCGGCCGGTAGTTTGCTCGACCTGGCCGGCAACCAGGCCGACGTCGGGCGCAGCTACAGCTTCACCGTCAAGCCGCCGGTGGCCGTCGGCACCGGCGGCAACGACTATCTGCTGGGTGGCGCCAACGGCGTCGGCGTCGCCCTCGATGGCGGCGCCGGCGTCGACACCGTCTATTACGGCGGCGGGCGCTACAACCTCGACATCACCCGCCACGCCGACGGCACGGCCTCGGTGTCGCATGCCGAGAACGGCAGCCGCGGCGTCGACACGCTGAGCGGCGTCGAGCGCTTGTTGTTTAGCGACAGCGCCTATGCGCTCGACATCGACGGCACCGGCGGCCAGGTGTTCCGCCTGTACCAGGGCGCGTTCAACCGGGCGCCGGCGCAAAGCGGGCTGGGCTTCTGGATGGCGGCGATGGATGGCGGCACCAGCCTGGTCTCGGTGGCCAGCGACTTCATCCGCAGCGCCGAATTCACCCGGCTGTACGGCAGCGCGCCGTCCGACGCCGCCTTCGTCAAGCTGCTCTACAACAACGTGCTGCACCGCGACCCGCTGCCGGCCGGGCAGGCGTTCTGGACCGACGCCCTCGACCACGGCGTCTCGCGCGCCCAGGTGCTGGTCGACTTCAGCGAGAGCGCCGAGAACACGGCAGCGCTGGCCACGCTCATCGGCGACGGCTTCGCCTACACGCCCTACGGTTGAGTTAGAGCGGCGGCCGGACGGCGCCCGCCGCTCCTTTTTTCCTGAAGGCAAGCGGGCGCTGAGTTCACCGGTTAGGACGTAGACTGGGTTTGTAGTCGACCCCATGCGTTTAACCGAGGAGCCCATCATGACCCACACACTGGCAGCCGTATTTGAAACCCGCGCCGAGGCCACCCACGCCCGGGACGAACTGATCGCCAACAGCTTCGACAGCGCCGCCATCCGGATCACCGACTCCGGCAGCGCCGCCGGCCGGGCGCGCATCGACGACGACGCGTCGATCCTGGGCAACATCAAGCAAATGTTCAGCGAGCTCATCGGCAGGGAGCACGCCGACCGCCACGTCTACGCCGAGGCGCTCAACCGCGGCCACACGGTGCTCACCGTCGAGACCGAGGACATGGCGCGCGCCGACCTGGCCGCCGACATCGTCGAGGATTTCAACCCGATCGACATCGACGAGCACGAAACCATGTGGCGCGCCAGCGGCTGGACCGGCGCGGAGATCCTGCGCAGCGGCACCGGCATGCAGCAGAGCACGATCGGCGCGTTGCAAAGCGCGCCCGAGCCGGCGCTGCAGAGCGCGCCCGAGCCGCACGGCATCCGCCCGCGCGAGGAGGCGGTCGAGTTCGTCCGCTCGGAGCAGGGCATGCTGACCCAAGGCTCGCTGCAGCGCGGCGAGGTGATCTCGCCGGACGGCCCGTTCGCCGGCGACCCGCTGGCCGAGGGGCAGCGCACGGTGCCGCGCAGCGGCATGCGGATTTATCCGCGCGACGTGGCCGGCGCCAACGACGATAGCGTCAACATCCTGCGCGGCGAGCGCGCCGAGGGGCCCGATGGCGGGGCCAATCAGGATAGCCTGAATATTCTGCGCGGCGAGACCGGCGGCGAGGAGTACTTCCGCTCGCACTGGGAGAAGACTTACACGGGCGGCACCTATCAGGAGTACAACCCGGCGTATTTGTATGGCGAATCGATGGCCGGCAGCCCCGCGTACCAGGACAAGCCGTGGGAGCATGCCGAGCCGGAGTTGCGCACCACCTGGGAGAGCACGCATCCGCAGTCGAGCTGGGAAAAGTTCAAGGACGCCGTGCGCGCCGGTTGGGAGCGCGTAACTCGCTAAAGTGCCGCGTAGGGCGGATTAGCGCAGCGAAATCCGCCATTGCATGCGTCCAGACGGCACAAGCCTTGGCGAATTACGCCGCGCCGCCGGAAAGCGCTGGCCAGGCGACGTCCCAAGCGATGCGCTCTTGCTCCAGCCTCAAGCGTTGTCCCCAAGTGTTGTTGCGCAGCGCGGCATAGACCGCCCGCTCTGCCGGCGTCAGCCCGGCGAAGTCCTGGGCGCTATGCTGCGAGCGCTCTTCCGTCCACAACGCGGCGAAGCGCAACATTGTCGCTTCGTCCATCATCACCGATACCAGATGCGGAAACCGGCAACGCGCCTGATGCAGGATCGCGTACCCATGTGTATCGATATCTCCCCAGTACAGGCAAGCCGCGCGGTCTATCCACGGCACCGCACCGAGCGCATCGACCGCGTACCCCAGCGCCATGAAAGCCACCGTGCCCGGCATATCCTCCAGCGCCAGCCCGGTTTGCAGATTCTCCACGATGACCACCTTCGCAGGTTGCCATGATATGGCGGCCAGCGCCTCCACCGGCGCGCTGATGTCGCCAACGCCGCCGACCACCGCGCGCAAGGCCGGATCGAGCACCCGCATCCGTACCAGCGATGGCGCGCGCTTCAAGCCGCACAACTGGTGAAAGTCCTTGCCGCTGGCGAAACCGCCGCCATCGCCTTCGGCATCGCCGCCGCCGTTGCCATCGGCCGCCGCCGCCGCGACCAGGTCCGCCACCACACCCTTGCGCGGCTCAAGCCACTTGCTATCCATGCCGGCCAGCGGGATTTGGCGCGGATACAGGCCGGAAGCGGGATGCGCGCGCAGCCATGCCAGCAGATCGAGCAGCCGCTGGAAATCGCTATCGGCATAATCGGCCAGCACGTCGTAATGGCGGGCCAGCGCCCGCGCCAACGCCGGCCAGCGCGCGGTGGTGGCGGCGAAACGCGCCGCGGCGCGGCGCCACCGCTCGCGTTCCCCGATCCACGCGGTCGCCTGCTCGGGGCCGTGCAGCACCAGCGCCTCGGGCAGCGTTTGCACGCCCAGCACGCGCCAGCGCCGCTCGACCCAGCGCAACTCGCCCTCGCCGCGCCAGGCGCGCCAGCTCGCGGCCCAAGCGCGCACCGCGTCCGGCTGGCGCAGCGCCTCGGCCTCGGTGGGCAGGCCCAGCGCGATGGTCAGCGGCCAGTGCCGCTGCGGTTCGGCGCCGAGCCAGTCGCGGTGCCAGCCGGCGTGGCGGCGCGCCAGCCACGTGCGCACGCTATCGGGGTGCTTCAAGCGCCGCCTCCAGTTGCGCCTGTTCCGGCAGCTTGAGCCGCTGGCGCTGGTCGTCGTACTCGATCATCAGCACGCCCGAGACCTTGCGGTCGCGGATGTCGACAAAACAGGCGCCGCCGATGAACGGTTCCAGCGTCATCACCGATTTCAACGGCGTGGCGACGATCATCTGGAAGCCGAAGTTGGCGAAGATGTTCATCGCCAGCGCGGTGAATTCGTTGTCGGCCTTGTCGAAGGCTTCGTCCAGCACCACCGGCGCGTAGATGGGCAGCGCGTGGTCGCTGCCGCCCAGTTGATAGCGCAGCGCCGCCGCCAGGCAGGTGGTGGCCAGCTTCTGGCGCTGGCCGCCGGACTTGCCGGCGCCGCTTTGATAGACCTCGACCTCGATGCCGTTGGTGTCGATCTCCCTGCCGATGAATTCCACGTGCAGGCGCACGTCGAGCACCGCCTCGCGCCAGCGCCGCTTGTCCGGCTCCTGGCTGGCCAGGTCGTCGACCAGCCGGCGCAGCGCGATGAAGCGCGCCTCGGCCGATTCGCGGTCCTCGCTCCAGGCGTTGCTCAGCGCGCGCTGGATGTCCTGCCTGAACTCGCGCACCTCGGGCAGCTGGCGGTCGCTCGGCTGGATGTGCAGATACGTGCTGGCGTCGGCCGTCTGGTTGAACGGCACCTGGCGGAGGCTGGCGTTGACCAGTTCCATGCGTTCGAGGATGGCCTTGCGCGAGTCGTTCAGGTAGGTCGACAGCGCCGCCAGGTTCTGGTTGCTCTGGTTGTGCAGCAGTTCGAAGAAGCGCTGCTCGTGCGCCGGCAGGCCGTCCGTCTCGAGCCGCGCCAGCTTGGCGAAGAAGTCCGAGGCCGCCGCCAGCGTGGCGTCGAGGCCGTCCGAGTCGGCCTTCCATTCGCGGATGAAGTCGGCGAAGCGGCCTTCGATGTCGCGCTCGCACTGCATGATGTCGCGCTCGAGCGCCTCGACCTTGGCGCCGATGAGCTTGCCGACGGCGCGGTCGGCCTGGTCGACCCGGCTCAAGGTCATCTTGTCCGGCAGGCCCGCGTAAAGCAGGTCGAGCCCTTGCTGTTGATGCGGCGTGAGGGCGACGATGGACGGATCGTTGCGCAGGTTCTCCAGCAGCAGCTGTTGCTCGCCGATCTTGCCGCGGCAGGTGCGCAGGTTGACGTCGGTGTCGCGCAGGGTGGTCTCGGCCGCGCGCACCAGGCCGGCCTGCTCGCGCAGGCGGTCGTCGAGCTCCTGCAACTGCGTATTGCCTTCGCGCAGAGCGCGCAGCTGGCGGTCGATGGCGGCGATGCGCTCGGCCGGCGGCAGGCCGTCGATCTCCTGCCACGTCAGGTTGACCAGCGTGTTGCACGGCATCAGGCGCTCGGCGCGGCTCTGCATCTGCTTGCGCAGGCTGGCCAGCTCGGCGTCGAGCCCGGTGATGCGGTCCTGGAGCTCGCGCTGCTGCTGCTCGTACAGGGCCAGCTTGTCGCGGTTGTCGAAGCCGAGCACCCAGTGGCGGCGGTCGTCGACGCCGCTGCGGTCGTCCTTTTCGTGGCGCGTGCGGCTGTGCTTGATCTGGCCTTCGCGCGTCATGGCCCGCTCCGGCGCGGCGCGCAAGGCCCGCACCGAGTCGACGCAATCGTAGTCGTAGCGCTGGCGCAGCTCGGCCTTGAGCCAGGCCGCGTGGCCGCCGTCCTTGACGTTGAGCTTGAGCGCCAGCGAGCCCGCCTTGAGCATCTTCGCCGCCGCGCCCTCGGCCGCGACGGTGCGGTAGTAGACCAGGCGGCGGCCGAGGTTGACGTCGTTCAGATGCTGGGTCAGGCCGTTGTAGTGCTCGTTGTCGACCAGGATAGCCAGCGCGAAGCCGTGCAGCACGCGCTCGGCGGCGCCGCGCCAGTCCGATTCGTCCGGCTTGACCTCGACCAGTTCGCCGACGAAGGGCAGCGCCGCCTCGGCCACGCCGATCGCCTGCGCGATCGAACGGCGCAGCTCGAGCATCGGCGCCGGGATGTTGGACGGCTGGCGCCGCAGCGACATGATTTCCTGCAGCACGCCGGCCAGCGTGGCGGCGGCGGCGGTGCGTTCGCGGTCGAGCACCATCAGCGGTTCCTGGTCGGCGCCGCCGGCTTGCCAGTCGGCGATCTCCTGGCGGGCCTGGCCGAGCAGCTCGGCGAAGCCTTGCGGCGTGGCCGGCAGCACCCAGCCGAGCTTGTCGCACGCCTCCTTGGCCTGCTTGCGGCGGCGCATGCGTTCCATCCGTTGCGTGTCGAGCGTGGCGCGCTCGCTTTCCAGATGTTCGATCTGGTCGCCGCCGGCCGCGCGGCGCCGGCTTTCCAGGTCGCGCAGCGCGGCCGTGCGGTTGTCGAGCGTGTCCTGCTGGCGTTGCAGCTGGCCGGCGTAGCCTTCGGCTTCGACTTCCAGCGCGGCGACGTAATCGGCGAGCAGGCCGATGCGCAGGCGCTCGCGGTAGCTGTGCATGCCGGCGCGCAGCTCCTCCTGATCACCGCGCTCGCCGCGCAGGCGCCGCAGATCGTCGTGACGGGCGCGCGCCGGCGCCAGCGTCTGCACCTGCTTGCGGGCGATGACGACGGCCTGGTGCGCGGCGTTGAGCTCGCCGAACTCGCTGACCAGCCGGTCGGCCACGGCGAACGTTTCCGGCTTGTCGAGCATGAAGTCGCGCAGGAAGGCGTTCAGGTCGCCGAGGTTCTTGGCCGATTGCGTCTTGTGCAGCAGGCGCAGCGCCATGTCGCTGTCGATGCCGAGCAGGCGGCAAAAGCGTTCGGCGTAGGGGCGGAACTCGTCGCGCGCGTGGGCGTCCGGGAAGGCGGCTTTGAGCTTGCGCACGTCGAAGTTGTTGCTGCCGAAATCGGCCAGGTCGCGCAGGTCGAACGGCCGCTCGAGGACCAGGAAGTAGCGCTTGACGTCGCTGTTGCCGTTGGCGTTGCCGCGCAGCCAGAACAGCTGGACCAGCACCACGTCGCGGCCGAGGCCGTTGCGGTAGTGCAGGGCCAGCGCCGACCAGGTGGTGCCCTCGCGCAGGTAGCGGGTGGCGTATTCGCCGGAGGAGGCGTCGCTCTGGGCGGCCCAGGCGCCGCGCACGTAGCTCACCAGGTTGCGGTCGCGACCGGCGCGGTGGGCCTCGCGCGCGGCGGCGTTGAAGTCGGTCCAGCGCGGCGGCACCAGCAGCGCCGAGATGGCGTCGAGCAGCGTCGACTTGCCGGCGCCGGAGCGGCCGACGATCAGGAAGCCGCGCTCGCTGATCGGCACCTCGTGCAGGCCGCTGAAGGTGCCCCAGTTGTAGACCTGGAGCTTGTGCATGCGGAATTGTTCGCGGCCGGGCAGCGCGGCGGCGGGCAGCTCGGCGTTCATGCGTCGTCCTCGTCGTCGTCGGCGGACAGCGGCTGTTGTTTCGGCGTTTCGCCGGCGGCCATGCGCAGGTAGAGCGCGGTCAGGGTCTGGATCTCCTCGGCCGAGAACAGCAGCTTGAGCGTGGGCGAGATTTCGTAGCGGTCCTCGCTGGCGCGGATCTTTTGCAGGATGTTGTGCTTTTTGACCTTCTCCACCGACGCGTGCACGCGCTTGGCGAAGCCGGCGCGGTCGGTGCTGACGGCGCGCTCGTACAGGGTGAGGTTGTCGACCATTTCGTCGAGCGAGACGACGGCGCGCTCGCCGTGGGCGTCGGCGTGGGTCAGGCGCTGGCGCAGGTAGAGCACCAGCACGGAGTCGATGAAGGTCAGCTGGGCGCGGCGTAGCAGTTGCGGCACTTCGAGGTCGCCGGTGTCGGCCTGGCGGGTGAAGGCGACCTGCATGTCGCGGTCGATCACCAGCTCGAGGAACAGCTCGGCCAGGTGGCGGCGCACGGCCAGCTCGTCGCGCAGCAGGATCGGCCACAGCTTGGCATGGCGGCGGCCGTCGAGGGCCGGGCCGGACAGCAGTTGCACCAGCGCGCGGCGGGTGTCGAGCGGGAGTTCGCCGCTGTCGCCGGAGAACAGCGCGGTGGCGGCCGGCGCGCCGTCGGCGCCGGCGATGGCGTCCATCGGCGGGGCCAGGTCGTCGGCGCTGTCGTCGCGGTTGACGGCGCCATCGCGGCCGCCCGCGTTGTCGCGGTGGCCGTGGTCGTTGCCGGCGAAGGCGCGGGTCGGGGCGGCTTCAGGCAAGCTCATTGGCACGTTCTTTCACGAAATAGATGACGGGGATGTGGGCGCTGCGTTGTTGCGCGTCGCCGCCGGTCCAGCTGACCGTTTCGCTGTGCCCGGCGAGCAAGCCGTGGCGGCTGCCCAGGGCCAGCAGGCCCAGCACGCTGCCCAGGCCCTGCGCGGCCGGGTAGGCGCGCAGCACGTCGGCCACCGAGGCCTGCGATTGCAGGTCGAGCACGGCCAGCACGTGGCGCTTGAGGCTGCGGAAATCGATCTCCGACTGCGCCACCAGCTCGCTCACCGATTCGAGGCGGATCGGCGCCGCCTCGCCGTCGAGCATGGCGCCGGGCAGCGCCTGCAACGCCGGATCGTGCAGCACCCACTGCGACAGCGATGCCAGCTTGCTGCTGGTGAGCGGCAGCGTGTAGTGGAGGGTGTCGGTGGCCTTGACCGCGTCCTTGAGCGCGAGCGCGGCCAGCTGGGCTTCGCGCAGCAGCGTGTTGAGGCGGCGCTGTTCGAGGAACTCGCGGCTCTGCACGAAGTTTTTCAGGCTGCGCGCGAACGATTGCAGCACGTCGTGCACCATGCCACCCTGTTCGAGCAGGGTGCGTGTCAGGCGCAGCAGGAATTTGCGCTCCTGCGTGTCGAGGCTGGCGATGAAGTCGCGCGACAGCAGTTGGTCGAGCGCCTGTTCCAGCGTGGCCGACTGCTCGGGGTCGGTGAGCAGGCGCCAGAAGGCGTTGAAGGTGCGGCCGGCCTCGCTGTCGGTGATCAGGTCGATGCCGGCGAACAGCGAATCGAGCACCTCGCCGCGGTTGCCGTCGTTTTCCATGATGCGCGCGCGCAGGTCGCGGTTCAGTTGCTCGAACTGGTCGCGCACGCGGCGGAAGTCGCCCGCCAGGCCGTCGGCCAGGGTGATGATCTCGCGCGTGCGTTCGAGCGCGGTATTCTCGGGCAGGATGTGCAGCACGCCTTGTTCGATGGCGGCGATGTCGCGCTCGATGCGCTGCTGCTCGGCGCGCAGGCGCTCGATGCGGCGGGTCTTGTCGGCGTCGGTGTCCTCGGCCAGGCGCGCGAGCGCGTCGATCACCAGGCCGAGGCGGCTTTCTGTCGCGGCCGAGTGCGGCTTGACCTGGCCGGCGACGAAGCGGATCGCCTCGATGGTGGAGGTGGCCAGTTCGTATTCCTCCTCGGTGGCGCCGGGCGGGAAGCGGCGTTCGAGGTGGCCTTCGGACAGCCAGCCGGCGACGTAGGCTTGGGCGGTCTGCGGCCAGTCCTCGCCGAGGCTGCGCAGGTGTTCGAGGTCGCGTGCGATGCGCTCGTGGAAGATCGACGCCGGCAGGCTGCGCTCGCCGTCGTGGAGGTGGGTTTGCAGCAGGGCCAGCGTGGTCGGGCCGCTCGGCGCGGCCAAGAGCCGCCACAGCGGTTGCTGGCGCAGGCGGCGGTTGGTGGCGAGGGCGGCGTCGGCTTTCATGCGGCTATTTTAAGGCAAGCGGGGGGATGGGGCATGCGTAGCTAGGCCGGATTGAAGTGTTGCCTTTAGTCAAGGCGCTGGATCTTGTGCGTGAGAGCATCGAGTTTTCGTTTTCCTTCGACGCTAACTATGCAAATCTCATCACTCGACAATAGCTGTAAACGGGCTGTTGATTTGCAGCGAAATCTGACCCACTTTGCCGCATAATTTGCAAACGAATCTGACCCACGTATAGGACACAATCCTGCTCATGACATTGAGCGGGGAATTGGAGTGATCGACGTGGCATTACTAGGCATTATTCGACG
>CAUPRW010000053.1:0-44211 GCA_963513825.1 uncultured Duganella sp. | reverse complement strand
TCGTCGCCGTGCCGGTAGTAGCGTACCGCGCCGTGCTGGACTAACTGCTTTCCCATTGCCCGCTCCCTGCGTTGTCATCGATGTGACGTACGTTCGCAGATCGGGCAGGTCATGCATAGGCGGGGATTCGCTGACACTTACGAATACGCAGTCCAATAGCCCATAGCTTGAAGCTCGGCTGTATTCATGGAATTGTCGGCATCGCCATTCGAAGTAGAGAGATTTCGCGTATTTTTCAGCTACGCAAGATGCTATCCTCACGGGCACAGGCCGAGTTCGGCCAATAGCTGCCGGTCACGCACGACAATCGAGATGCCGAGCATTGCAGTCAATAATTAGCAAAATGGATTTTATGGACAACCCTACTGGGAATCGTGCGCTTACCTCAGAAGAGCTACGCTTGGTCCGCTGGATGCTTGAACACGGCACTGATGAAGCTTCCGCGTTTCTGCCGCAGCTTGACCTTGCGGAAGTCACTTCGTGGAAATGTCCATGTGGCTGCGCGAGCATCAACTTCCAAATGCAAGGGCAGCCTTTACCTCCGCCTGGGGTTAATATTCTGGGCGATTATGTCATTGGTGAAGGCAACGATGTAAGTGGGGCATTTGTATTTGAGAGCGGTGGATTGCTGAGCGGAATAGAGTTCTACAGTCTAGGCGGTGATGCGCTTCAGACTTTGCCTAAGGCTGAGGAACTACGTCCGTTTGGATGATTCCGTTATCGGCCATTAGCAGCCGTTGCACATGCTCGAAAAGTTGCAAAATAGTTTATATCGTGAGTTAAACGAAAATGACGTTCGGAAAAAAAACATATTCTCCTGAAGCGTTGGAGCGAATGCAGACCTTGATAGATGAGCTCAATGAGCAAACAGATCGAGGTGTGGCGATTGTCGGAGCAACTTGGGTTGAAGAGGCAATATCAGAGTCGTTGGCATCTGTTTTGCCACAAAAGACAAAAAGTTGGGAAAGACTTTTTAAAGTAGATGGGCCGTTGTCTTCATTCTCTGCGAAAATTGATCTCCTGAACTTGCTCGGGCTTACAAGCGAACTCATCAGATCTGATATGCATAGGCTGCGAGAGATCAGGAATCTATTTGCGCATAACATTACTCACAAAAATAGCAGCCGAAAGCTCTCTTTTAGTATTTCCGAAGTCAAAGACAAATGTTTTGCACTCAAGTGTATCGAACATGAACAAATTGTTGACCCTAGAGTCGCTTTTATCCGCGCTTGTGCAATGCTAAATGCGGATATGGAAATGGTAAGACACTTCGGCGGGACTTTACTAAACGATGTAGGAAAAGTAATTGTTCGCAACGAGGCTTTTTCGCTTCAATAGAATGCCTAAAATAATGTAGGCCGTCGCCTTGCGGCCAAAACCAGACGTTGCACATAGCATGAGATTTTATGACAGATATTTCGATTGATGCCCTCTCTGTGGTTGCTAGGCAGTGCGTTGCAGTTACGTGTCTGGAGCGGTTCTGTCAGCAGTTCCAAATTAAGCATCCTGCATTATTCGCATTAGTGGAACATATCTGGAAAGTGGCTCAGGTCGAACCGGCGAATTTCGTTGCATGGGAATCTGGTTTTGCTTCGTTACCTATTTCCGGCCTTGGAGATGAGTGGTCGCAGGAAATACGGAACTCGATGCCGACAAGGCTTCTTCTACCGCTGAGTAAGCTGGTTGAGCATGTAGTGGAAACGAGCGCCGTCACTTGGTATGGTAACGACCTGCCAGCGACAAAGCGACAATTACAAAACGTCTTGGAAATTTGCAAGGCGCACGGGGTCGTGACTCCTGAGCTTCAACGATATATTCAGCCTCAACCTGAAATTCATGGTGGGTGGGGACCGCCGCTTACAAATCAGGAGCTCGCCGCTTGGCGGGCACTTGTGTAGATGACTCCATGCGGCCATTAGCGGCCCTTCACCGGATAAGCGTAGTGTAGAACCGAAATAACCCAGACTTAGGAAATGCGATGCGTTTAGCTGTAGCAGCGTTATATGTTTTTGCCTCGTTGGTTATGGCCCGTTCCCATGCCGCGCAAGTCTTCTCTTGTGATAGCGCAGAGGTTCGCATCGACGTAGTTGCCCGCGAAAGCCCTATTTGGGAAGAACGTGCGGAGGCTGTGGTTACAGTACGGCGTGACGCGGCCATCACGGTATTGCGCTATCTGAATATTGACTTTATCGGCGGTCAGTGCGTTGTTAAAGCCGGGGCGCAGCCACTGGTCATTTTTCAAGCATTTTGCGGTGGCTCGGGCTGCAAGGACCGAGACAATTGGGGCGTAGTTAACCCGAAAACTCTCCGGGTTTTAACGGTTCCAAGCGATACGAATCGCAAAGAAGCGCTGACGCTCATTGGCGGCAGTGAACTTCCAACACTAGAACTGATGAATGTTCTAGCCGAAGCGCGCAAGCAAGGTGTTAAAGTTCCTGATTGAGAAGGATGTTGTAACTGGCCGGAATCTACTGCACTGGTGCGGAGACGCATCCCGCAAGGAGCAGTCACAAACAATGTTGATGATTAAGCTAATGTAATAAGAAGGGGAAGCTTTGGAGGATAAGATAATCGTGGTCACCGAGAGTGCAGACCCGGGATTTGAATTGCTTCTTGGTAGAGGTTTGGACGAATTTAACGAGCACGCTGCTGGGCTGAATGACCGACGCGCACTCAATGTAATTGTAAGAGACCCCACGAGCAACGAAGTGGTGGGGGGCGCTGTTGGAAGAACCTCCCTGGGACTGGCTTTTCTCGACCTCTTCCATTTGCCGAATTCGCTGCGTGGTTCTGGACTCGGAACAAAAATCCTTAGGGCGTTCGAAGACGAAGCTAGAAACCGGGGATGCAGCGCGGCGGTACTTTACACAATCAGTTTTCAGGCCCCTGGTTTTTATGAAAAAAACGGGTGGGTGAATTTTGGCGAAATTGCCACCCGGCCCGGTATCAGTCGCGTATTCATGACCAAGAGCCTTTAACGGGCTGACCGCGATTCAGAGAGAGAAGAAACCGGCGGCTAAGGACGGAATTTCGCATAGACGGCAACCGGCCAGGAGCGGCAGTTGAGTTGTTGAAGGAGTGGTCATGAGTAATTCAAAAGTTTACGCTGTAGTCCTATTCGAGGCTGCTGCCGAAGAGCTTGGAAGCCTTGTTGCGCTATGGCTCAAGCGCAATGATATGGGAAGCTATCTTTACGCGAAAAAGATAGACCCCAATGGGCCATATTTTCATATGGTCCTCGAAAACACGACCCCAGAAGGTACTGTTCTTGAGATGGAATTCAAAATTCCTCACGGATTCATTAAAGCCGTCTTCCATGCTGCTGATAGGAAGTCTCTAGGGTTTCTACCGTAAATTCGCCGTCTATTACATTGTAGTCCTCGGCTGATATCGGCCTGAAGCAGACAGAGCCAATTAGCTGTGAAACTTGGAGAGTAGATGCTGATAGCAATCAAGGTTTGTAAATCTAGTTTGCTGCCCTGGTTGTGATTGACGTTTAGGGATGAACACTAATTTCATACCGAAGCATTGATGGATTCATAATACCCCCTCCAACATTGCAGTTTTACAATTACTGAGCCGGATACTTTTGGTCCAGAGCAAGATTGAGTGCAAGTACGTTAACTGACGGCTCGCCGAAAAACCCTAACCATTGGTGGTTCTGCAATTTTGTTACGATTTCTTTCAGTGCAGCCGGCGCGATATGCCGGTTTCTTGCAACCCTATTCAGTTGGTACTCAATTGCAGCAATACTGATTTCGGGGTCTAGGCCACTGGCAGAGGCAGTAACCAGGTCAACGGGAATTGGCATATTGTTTTCTCTGTCTACAGCGCGTAAGGCAGCAATACGGCCCTTAACGGCGTCTATGAGTGCCGGGTTTGTTGGAGCTTGCATGGAGCCGGTTGAGCCACTAGCGTTATTGGGCATCGGAGACGTCGCCGATGGCCTTCCCCAAAAATACTTTGATGACGTGAATGATTGCCCAATAAGCGAGGAACCTATTATTTTTCCTTTATATTCTACCAAGCTCCCAGTGACCTGATTTGAGAAGGCTGCCATACCTATCAGGGTTGTAACGAACGGATAAATAACGCCGCATATGAGGGTGAGTATAGAAAAAATTACGACTGCTGGCCTTAAAAATTTCAACATATGTCCTCATTAATTTAGTTTCATTTATTTGAACTGCAAGGATACAAAGGGATATATTAAATTTTATGATGTAAATATGTTGTAAAAAAACTAGGTCTTTACGTAAAAAACTTGTATTTTTTGCTTCGTATCAAGAAGGCCCGTGGTTCATGGGCGCAAGAAATCCTTATGTTGATGAGGTATGTAATTTTGTATGAGGGTGAAGCAAGCTCATCCGACTCATAGAAACTTTTAAAGTTTTTAGTAACGGAGGCTGATGACCGCTTTGGGGCGTAAGCGGGCCTTCGCGTCGCGTACTCCCTGGTGCAATTTGATGTCCGGATAGTAGAACAGGTGTCCGGCTTGATATGCCATTCGCTGTCCGGCTGGCCGTGAGAATCGCTGTCCGGATTGATGAGAATACTCACTAGCCCTTCTTCGATTTTGAAATCGAAGTAACGGTCGCCGTCCTTGTACTTCGCAAATCCTTGAGTTCGAGCGAAAGGCGAAGATTGATGATCGCGATCTTCTTGAGCTCCTCAGTTCGCTCGGCCAGCGCCGACTGCAATTCTTTGTTTTGCCGCTTCAGATCGGCAAGTTCCGACCTCTGCCGATCAGTCTTAGCCTGGCCATCCTCCTGTTGCAATTGGCGAATATGCTCGACCAGGGCGGGGTAACGGTTATGGAGGGTCGCATTGCTAACACCAGCCTCTTCTGCTACGGCGGCGATGCTAAATTTGCGCTCCTTCGCTATGCGCTTCTGCCGGCCATGGCGGATACGTGCGATCGCCAGTTTGATTTCGCGTTCAGTCTTTGCCCGCATCACTGGCCCCTTCACTTTGATACGGCTCAACGCGCTCGCCCAGATCGGCCAATACCTGTTCGGCAGCCTGGATGTGATCGAGCGCGCGTTTGACGACCGGCTGCCCAAGTTCAGGCCAGGACAGCGTTTCGATTTGCTGACGGCGGATTTCTCTCCAGATACCGATGTGGCTTTGATCGATGACGCTTTCCCGGCAGTTCACGCATCGGATGGCGTCATACAGGCCTTCCCCGCCACAGCCGGCGGTCGTAGCCAAACACCAACTGTGCCCTGTCCCTCGAATGAAAACGCCGTCACCAAGTGATTTGGCGACTTCAGTTGGTCCCTTCACGGTCTTTGGCTTGTCTCGCTGCCGGAACTGTAATATGTGCCCGCTGCGTCCGCCGGTGAGCGGTTTCTCACCTGTGAGCCAGTCGCTCAGGACGGTGGCCTGTAGCTCGTCCCTGGTCGTGAGCGTCGTCTCCAGCAGGCTGTCGTCGAAGAGCGGGTCGCTGGCATAGTACAGAGTCATATCGATTGACCAGTGGGTCAGTATTGGGTCGGCGCCAACAGCCGGCTAGTCTGTTAGTGCAGGTCCTCACCAAAAAATGCGTTCCGAGGTCGTGGGCAGCGCAAAACAGTTCAAAGATGTCGCTTTCCCTGTCACCGATGTGCACACACCGATCAGCGTCGCCAAGTCGAGTTGTTGACTGCCGCAGATTTTCAATCCAGCGAAAGCTCTCCTTCTCCTCGATCGGTATGCGTGTGAAATTGACCTTGCCGCGCTTAGTGTTCGTGTCCTTGAATTCTTGACGACTCCAGAATTTGATAGCGGCCAGTCCGAGCGGCAGCCCCTGCGTTGTCACCGCGAGACTTGAATGCATCAGCACGCCGCATAGCGAGCTCGGTTTTTCCCGGCCGCGCCGCTGGGCGAAAGTTATTGCGGTACCTGCGTAACCGATGAGTTCTGGATGCTCCCTTTCGTACGAAAACGTGCTGGTGTCATGAAGTACAAGAACCGGTCCTTCCGTGGCGGCAAAGCGCTGCGCGGTTGACTGGAAATGCCCACCCAGAATATCTTGTTCACTGACGCGATCATTGTCCATAAAACGATAAGCGGCCTTGGTATTAGCCCAGTCCTGACAGGCGAGCGGTATCGTCTGTCCCATGCTATGCCAGAACTGTTGAAGTAGCAGTCGAAAGCGTTTCTTGAGCCGTTCGTCTCGAAACTCGCAGGCTGAATTCTCCTCATCGAGCCATGTCCGCTCGCCTTCCAATGACGGCAGGCGATGCGGCGCAAAATCGCTTGGCGCAACATGTTTCGTCATTGGATCTTCGTCGGAATCTCCATGTGGAAAAGTTAACAGAACAGGGTGAAGTTAACAAGAGAAATTGTGGGTAATCACAAGCACAAGGCTCGCGTAAACTTGGCACATGCTCAGCCCAGCCGACCTGCCCAACGACATCGCCGCCTTGAAGGCGCTGCTGCTCGCTCAAGACGAGGAGGTTGAAGGGCTGCGCGAACAACTGAACACGCGCGCCGTCGAGATCGAGCACCTCAAGCTGCAGATCGCCAAATTGCGGCGCATGCAGTTCGGCCGCAAGTCCGAAAAGCTGGATCATCAAATCGAGCAGCTGGAGCTGCAGCTGGAAGACCTGCAAGCCGACGAGGCCGAGGCGGCGCGCGAGATGCCGGCGGCCGACTAGGCGCCGCGAAAGAAGTCCGTGCGCCGTCCGTTGCCCGATCATTTGCCGCGAGACGAAAAGGTGTATGCGCCGCCGGCCGATGCTTGCCCGGCTTGTGGCGGCGGCCTGCGGCCGCTGGGCGAGGACGTCGCCGAGCAACTGGAGTTCGTGCCGGCCAGCTTCCGCGTGATCCGCCATGTTCGTCCGAAACTGGCGTGCTCCTGCTGCGACGCCATCGTTCAGGCGCCGGCGCCAAGCCGGCCGATTGAGCGCGGCATCGCCGGCCCCGGCCTGCTGGCGCATGTGCTGGTGGCGAAGTTCGCCGATCATCTGCCGCTGTACCGCCAGGCTGTCATTTACGCCCGCGAATGCGTCGACCTCGATCGTGCGCTGCTGGCGGGCTGGGTCGGCGCCGCCAGCGCATTGCTGCGTCCGTTGGTCGATGCCATTCGCCGCCACGTGCTGACGGCGTCGAAGCTGCATGCCGACGACACGCCGATCCCGGTGCTGGCACCCGGCAATGGCAAAACCAAGACGGCCCGTCTGTGGACTTACGTGCGCGATGACCGGCCCGCCGGCGACACCACGCCAGCGGCGGTTTGGTTTGCCTACACGCCCGACCGCAAGGGCATTCATCCGCAAACACACCTGGCCAATTTCGAGGGCGTACTGCAAGCCGATGCCTACGCTGGCTTCAACGCGTTGTTCGAGGACGGCACGATCCAGGAAGCGGCTTGCTGGGCGCACGTGCGGCGCAAATTCCACGACCTGCACGCGGCGCGCGCGACGCCGCTGACCACCGAGGCGCTGCGCCGGTTCGCCGAGCTCTATGTGATCGAGGCCGAGATCCGGGGCAAGCCGCCCGACGAACGACGACAAGTCCGGCAAGCCCGCTCGCGCCCGCTGCTCGAGGACCTGGAACGCTGGCTGCGCTCCACGCTCGAAACGCTATCGCGCAAGTCCGACACGGCGGCGGCGATCCTGTACGCGCTCAAGCTCTGGCCGGCGCTGCTGCGCTACTGCGACGACGGCGCCATCGAGATTGATAACTCGGCGGCCGAACGCGCCTTGCGTGGTGTCGCCATCGGTCGGCGCAACTATCTGTTCGCCGGCGCCGACAGCGGCGGCGAACGGGCCGCCGCGATCTACTCGTTGATCGGCACGGCCAAGCTGAACGGTGTTGACCCCGAAGCGTGGTTGCGTCACGTGCTGACGCATATTGCCGATCATCCCGTCAACCGGGTTGATGATTTCTTGCCTTGGAACTGCAACCTGCCAGCAGCCCTCTGAGATGACGCCGCCTCCCAGCGGTGTGATGCCATCATCGATCAAATTATCAAACCACTCAAGACGTCACTGGGCAGACGCTTACCTTAAACGTGGGTCAGTTCCGTTTGCAAATTAAGCGGCAAAGTGGGTCAGATTTCGCTGCAAATCAACAGGCGGGCTCCTCGACGCCGGCACAACCAAGTCTTCCCACGATTTTGCGTTGCGTAGCAGAGACCGGATGGCTTCGGCATCGGCGCCATCGTCGGGATGCGTCAAGTGTTTATTCTGAATCCAGTCCGCTTCCAGAAAGGTCGTCACCCAACCGCTCAGGTCACCGCTGGCTTGTCGGGCGTCGAGCGCATGTTCGAGCAGATCGATTGGCGAGCGAGTTCCCCCGATTACGCCGACGTGAGTGGAGGATGCTTTCAAAGGACATGCCAGCGAACAACCCGCTGGCATGTCCTGTGAGCCGCCACTTGCACTATGAAGCTGGCCGCATCCCCACTGGTGTCAAGCGAGGAGGACCGGTGAGGGAGGCATCTGCGCATTTTCTGTACGAGTTTCATCTTTTTGGTAGCTTTCAGCGTGCGACCTGTCCACGTCCCGTCATCCCGCGCGGAACCGGCCTGCGCACCGGTTCCCGGCCAGCCAACTAATATGTCCGCATCGACCAAGCCCGTCAGCCCGCCATTCGGCATAGTTTAACCCTGACTTCCCCGTCGCGATGGCGGTAACGGGGGAGCCATTTCGTCAGAACACACTATTCATGAAAGCAGGGGGACGATCGATATGGCGACATCAACATTCAAGGTTTCAGTGGTTCAAGCCGCGCCGGTATTTCTGGATTTGCAAGCGGGCCTGGACAAGGCCATCGGCCTGATCGCCGAGGCGGGCGGCCAGGGGGCGAAATTGATTGCCTTCCCGGAAATTTGGCTGCCGGGCTATCCATGGTGGGTATGGCTCGGAACGCCCGCCTGGGGCATGCAATTTCTGGCGCGCTACCACGCCAACTCGATGCGAGCCGATGGCCCGGAAATGGCCCGCCTATGCGCTGCGGCCGCGCAATACAACATCAACGTGCTGATGGGCTTTTCCGAGCGCGAGGGCGGCTCGCTGTATCTGAGCCAGGTATTGGTGAGCGATCAGGGCGCGGTGTTGTTCAAACGCCGCAAACTTAAGCCGACCCACGTCGAGCGCACGGTGTTCGGCGAGGGGGACGGCTCGGATTTCCAGGTGGTCGACAGCAGCGTAGGGCGCATCGGTGCGCTGTGCTGCGCCGAGCACATTCAACCGCTGTCGAAGTATGCGATGTATTCGATGCACGAACAGGTCCACGTGGCGTCGTGGCCATCGTTCACGCTCTACAAAGATGCCTATGCCCTCAGCGCACCGCCCAACTTGGCGGCCAGCCAGGTCTACGCGCTCGAAGGCGGCTGTTTCGTGCTGCATGCGACCGCGCTGACCGGGCAAGACATGTTCGACACGCTGTGCGACACCCAGGAGCGGCGCGACCTGCTGAACGCCGACGGCGGCACGCCCGGTGGCGGCTATTCGATGATCTTCGGGCCGGATGGGCGCCCGCTGGTGCCGCATTTGCCGCACGACCAGGAAGGCATCCTCTATGCCGACATCGATCTGGACCAGATTGCCCTGGCCAAAGCGGCATTCGACCCCACCGGCCACTACGCGCGCGGCGATGTCGTGCGCTTGATGATCAACCGCAAACCCCGCAAGCCGACCATGAGTTTTGGCGAGGCCCTCGACGTCCTGGAGTTCAAGGACGACCCGGCGTGAAGTCAGAAGGCCAATTTTTAGAATAACTGCTCGAACAACCTCACTGGAGAACCTTAATGAAACAACGATCGCCACGCTTAGGCGCAACACTGATTTCCTGCGGCCTGTTGGGCGCTGCCTTTGCCGCGCACGGCGCTGACGGAAGCGAGTCGCTATCCGCGCAGGGCGTTACGGCACAGGAAGCACTGCAACAGCAGCCTACGCCGTCAGACTCCCTGACCGGCGCGCAAGCCGGTGGGCAGGCGGCGCCGGCCGCCGCGATCGCCGAGGTGGTCGTGACCGCCCAGCGGCGCAAACAGTCGCTGCAAAAAGCGGCGGTGGCGGTGACCGCTGTCGGCGAAGGGCAACTGATCCAGCAGGGCGCCAGAAGCGTGGTCGATGTCGCCGCCATGGTACCTTCGCTTCAGATATCGCAGACCGGCCAGATCGCCCTGCGCGGGGTAGGCACTCCGAGCACGTCCGAAAATGCCGATCCAACCGTCGCGCCGCACGTCGACGGCATCTATATCGCGCGGCCGGTCGCCATGCTGGGCGCGGGCTTGTTCGATGTCGAGCGGGTCGAAGTGCTGCGCGGCCCGCAAGGCACGCTCTACGGGCGCAACGCCACCGCCGGCAGCATGAACATCATCACGCGCCAGCCCGAGTTCGCCACGGAAGGTTCGCTGGCGACGGAATTTGGCAACTACGACCTGAAGCTGCTATCCGGCATGGCAAACGTAGCATTGTCCGATGTGCTGGCGTTGCGCGTGGCCGCCCAGACGAACAGCCATAGCGGCTATATCGCTTCGGGAAATATTCGGACGCCGGCCACCGACAGCGCGGACACGGCGTCAGCGCGCGTCAGCCTGTTGTACAAGCCAAGCCGGGATTGGTCGGCGCTGGTGCGCATCGATAGCACGCGCGATACCGGCAACAGCTACCAGTACGGCACGGTGCCAGTTGCGGCCGATGGCAAGGCCCTGCGTGCCAGTGCTGCCATCTTGCCAGCATGGAATGACGGACGCTACAACGGCGCATCGCTGGAAATGAACTGGCTGCTGGGACCGGGCAACCTGACCTATGTGGGCGCACGCCGGCGCACCGCGACCGATCAGTTGACCCAGTTGGTGGCCTACGATATACCGCTGCGCTCCAAGTCCACCGACGTCACCGACCAGCAGGAACTGCGGTACGTGGGCGACCTCGGCAAGTTCAATTTCGTGACCGGTCTGTTCTACTTCAAGGAGGAAAACACAGTCGATTTCCGCGCCAATTTCGGCGGTTGCTGCGCCTATGAAAACCAGGTCGACAACAAGTCGTTTGCGCTGTACGGCCAGGGCACCTATCGGCTCACGGACCGACTGCGCACCACGCTCGGCCTGCGCCGCACGCACGACAAAAAGTCGCGCACCGGGGGCGGGTTCGCCCTCGATGGCGATTTCAATATCGGTGGTTCGATCTCGCCGAGCGACAGCTTCGGCGACTGGCGGCGCACCAACTACAAGGTTGGCGTGGAGTTTGACGTGGGCAATAACTCGATGTTGTTCGCCAATCTGTCGACCGGCTATAAGGCCGGCGGCGCCAACGACAACTCTACCGTCTACGATCCGGAAAGCATCAAAGCCTGGGAACTCGGGTGGAAAAACCGCTTCCTCGACAACCGCCTGACACTCAACCTCGATGTCTTCAACTACGACTACAGTGCCCTGCAACTGCAGCGTTACATGGTGGGCACGGTGGTTACGCTCAATGCGGGCAAGGCATACAGCCGGGGTATCGAACTGGAGGGCAGCTATCGCCCTACGGCCGACGACCAGTTCGATTTCAGCGTGGGGGCGATGCGCGCCAGGTATTCCGACTTCGTCGAGGTGGCCGGCAACACTGCGGCCGATGTGCGCGACTACAGCGGCAACCGCCTGGCGAAGGCGCCCCCGGTCACCGTCAACCTCGGCTACCAGCACGTGTTCACAGTGGGCACCGGCACCCTGACCGCGCGCGCGCAAACCCATTACGAAGCGGCCAAGTACATGGACTATTCTAATATCGCCAGCAGCCGCCAGCGGGCCTACACCCGCAGCGACGTGGTGCTGACCTATGCGCCGGCGGACGCCCGCTGGAAGCTGATGGCGTATGCGCGCAACCTGGAGAACAAGGTCGTCATGACCGACTTTTTCGTCACCAATGGCGCCGCGCACGGGGTACTGGCCAATATCGCCGCGCCACTGACCACGGGATTACGTCTCGATGTCTTCTTCTGATCGCAGCGCGTTGAAAATCATCGCCTGGCTGGTGGTGCCCAACGCGGCGCTGTTCACGGTCTATATGGGCTTGCTGCAAGTGCTTCTGCCGTCGCACATCGCGCTGATCGATCCGGCCAACAAGATCGAAAGCCTGGGCTTTGTCACCGGCGTGGGCGCGCTGTTCGCCACGTTCGCCAACCCTGTCGCCGGGGCGCTGTCCGACCGCACCCGCAGCCGCTTCGGGCGGCGCACCCCTTGGCTGATCGGCTGCGCTGCGGGCGCCGCCCTGTGCCTGGCCCTGATGGCGCGGGCCGACACCATCGTCGCGCTGGCGGTGGCGTTCTGCCTGCTTCAGATGCTGGCCAACGGCTTCCAGGCGGTAATCACCGCCGTCATGCCCGAGCGCGTGCCAGTGGCGCGGCGTGGCCTGGCCTCGTCTGCCGTCGGCCTGTGCTTTCCGCTGGGAATCATCCTCGGCACGGCGCTGGTGTCGCGTTACCTCGCACCGGTGGCGCATGCGTACTGGCTGCTCGGCACTCTGCTGCTGGCAGCGGCGCTACTGTTCGTGTGGGCCAATCCCGACCGCACGCCGTTGCCGGCGGCGTCGGCGCCGATGCTGGTGGCGCCGTTGCAAATGCTGTCGGACTTCTTCTCCGCGCTGGCCGCGCACGACTTCCGCTGGACCTTCCTGAGCCGCTTCTTCACCATGCTGACGTTTGCGCTGGTGAGCGGATTCCAGCTCTACCTGCTGCAGGACTTCATCGCCCTGCCGCCGGGGCGCGGCGCCGCCGACATGCTGGTGCAACTGAACGCCGTGCAAATGCCCTGCATGGTCCTGGCCACGCTCTTGGGCGGACCGCTGTCGGACTATTGCGGCGGGCGGCGCAAGGTGTTCGTCCTGTGGTCGGCGCTGGGCATGGGCGTGGCGCTGGTGGCGCTGCTGCTGAACCCCGACCCGACCGGCGTGCTGGTCTTCGCGGTGCTCAACGGCCTGTCGTTCGGCGCCTACCTGGCGGTCGATACGGCGCTGATCACGCAGGTGCTGCCCGACCCGCAGCACATCGCGCGCGATCTCGGCATCCTCAATATCGCCACGGCCGGGCCGCAAATCATCGCGCCGTTCATCGGCGCCCAGATCGTCACGGGGCTCGGCGGCTATCCCGCGCTGCTGGTCGGCGGCGCGTTGGCCGCCATCCTGGCCGGCCTGGCGATCCTGAAAATACGCGGCGTGCGTTGAAGCGCCGCCTCTCACCGGAGACCAAGCAATGACAGCATCCACCACCAATCCGTTCGTCACCCCGGCGGCCATCGACGCCTTGCTTGACGCCATGACCATCAACGAGCAGGTCACCCTGCTGGCCGGCGTCGACACCTGGCATACGGCGGCGGTGCCGCGCCTGGGCGTGCCCGCCGTCAAGCTCAGCGACGGCCCCAACGGCGCGCGCGGCGACAGCATCCAGGGTGGCGCGCTGACGGCCTGTTTTCCAGCCGGGATCGCGCTCGGCGCCACCTGGAACGTCGCGCTGCTGGCCGAAGTGGGGCGCGCGCTGGCGCGCGAGACGCTGGACAAGGGCGCGCGCGTGCTACTGGCGCCGACGGTCAATCTACCGCGATCGCCGCTCAACGGCCGCAATTTCGAATGCTATTCGGAAGACCCCTGGCTTACCGCCGCGCTGGCCGCCGGGTTCATCGGCGGCGTGCAAGGTGCCGGCGTGGCCGCCACCATCAAGCACTTCGTGGGCAACGAGTCGGAAATCGAGCGCATGACCATCAGTTCGGAAATCGACGAGCGCACGCTGCGCGAAGTCTATCTGCGGCCGTTCGAGCACGCGTGCGCGGCGGGCGTCTGGGCCATGATGTGCTCCTACAACCGCCTGGGCGGCGTCCATACCAGCGAGCACCGCCGGCTGCTGACTGGCATCCTGCGCGACGAATGGCGATTCGACGGCGTGCTGATGTCGGACTGGTTCGCCACCCATAGCACGGCGCCCGCGCTGGAAGCCGGCCTGGACCTGGAAATGCCAGGACCGAGCGTGCACCGTGGCGCGTTGCTGCTGGCGGCGCTCGCGCGCGGCGAGGTGACGGCGGCGCAAGTGCGCCAGGCCGCCGGCCGCGTGCTGACGTTGCTGAACCGGGTGGGCGCCAGCACCGCCGACGCCAACCTCCCGGAGCGCGGCGAGGAACACGCCGACCACCGCGCGCTTATTCGGCGGGCCGGGGCCGAAGGCTGCGTCCTGCTCAAGAACGCGGCCTACCTCTTGCCGCTCGATCCGGCCATGCCCCGCACTATCGCGCTGATCGGGCCGAACGCGGCCACGGCCAGGGTGATGGGCGGCGGCAGCGCGCAGGTCAACGCCCACCGCCAGGTGTCGCTCTACGAGGGCCTGCTGGCGCACGGGCTGGCGCCGCACAGCGTGGAGGTGGCGCCCGGCTGCGGCAACGAGCGCATGGTGCCGGTGCTCGACACCGCGCTGCGGGTGCGTTTTCACAATAGCGCCGACCCAGGCGGGCCGGTGGTGGCCGAGCGCACCTACGCCGGCAGCGAAGCAGTGTGGTTTGGCGCGATCGCCGACGGTGTCGATCCCGATTGCTTTTCCGCCGTGGCGGAATTGTCTTACACGCCCGAGCGTGATGGCGACTACGCGTTGTCGCTGGTCAGTGCCGGCCGCAGCCGCCTGTACATCGACGACGCGCTGGTGGCCGACCAGTGGGACGGTTGGCGCGCCGGGGCGCCGTTTTTCGGTTTCGGCAACGACGAGGCGCGGCAAACGTTGCACCTCGATACCAGTCGCCGCTACCGCATCCGGCTCGAGTATTCGTCGGCGGTGGGCCGGCCGCTGGTGATCAAAGCCTTGCGACTGGGCTTGGCGTTGCCGCTCGGCGCGGCGGACCTGGCGCACGCGGAAGAGGTGGCGCGCCGCTGCGACGTCGCCATCGTCTGCGTCGGCCTCAACAGCGAGTGGGATACCGAAGGCCGGGACCGGCCCGACCTGGCGCTGCCCGGGCGGCAGGACGAACTGGTGGCGCGGGTGGCCGCCGCCAACCCGCGCACCATCGTGCTGCTTCAAAGCGGCGGCCCGGTGGCCATGCCGTGGATCGACGCGGTCGATACGGTGCTGCAGGCCTGGTACCCGGGTCAGGAGTGCGGCCACGCGCTGGCCGATGTGCTGTTCGGACTGGCCGAACCGGGCGGGCGCCTGCCGCAGTCCTTCCCCCGCCTGCTCGAGCACGCGGCGCCGCACCAGGCCGGGGCAGGCGCGGTGGCATACCCGGGCGTGGCGGGGTCGGTGCAGTATGCCGAAGGTATCTTCTCCGGCTATCGCCACCACCAGCGCGCCGGTATCGCGCCCCTGTTCGCCTTCGGCCACGGCTTGTCCTACACGCGCTTTGCCTACACCGATTTGCGCCTGGACCGCCCGCAGCTGGCGCCGGGCGAACGGTTGGGCGTCTCGCTCGAGTTGCGCAACACCGGCCCGCGCGCCGGCGTCGAGGTGGTGCAATTGTACGTGCGCGACCCGGCGTCCACCCTGGAGCGGCCGGAACGGGAGCTCAAAGCCTTCGCCAAGGTCTGGCTGGAGGCGGGGGCGGCCCAGCGCGTGCATTTTTCGCTCGACATGCGCGATCTCGCGGCGTTTGACGTCGACCGCAACGCGTGGTGGGCCGAGCGTGGCCGCTTCGAGGTGATGCTCGGCGGCGCCTCCGACAACATCGCTTTGAGCGCCGGTTTCGACCTTGTGGCCGACTGGTTGCAAACGCCCTGAAACCCGCATGGGGCCGCGCCGCGCGGCTCCGGCAGGACCAAGTTTGCTTTCCATTGCAGCCAAGTTCGGCCCGTCCCGCACCGCTACAGTGTCTCCATGCCGGTCATGCCGGAAACCTTGGAGAACATTAATGAAAACGACCCCCGAACCGATCCCCGCAGACACCGCCCAGCCGTCGCCCACAGACGGCCGGCGCCGCGTGCTCAAGGCCGCCGCCGGACTGGCCGTGGGCGGCGCCCTGGCCGGCATGGGCCGGGCCTGGGCCGCCGGCAAGGACACCATCCGCATCGGCTATATCAGCCCGCGCACCGGGCCGTTCGCGCCGTTCGCCGAAGCCGATGACTTCATCTTGGCGCAGGTGCGTAAAAGTCTGGCCGGTGGACTGACCATCGGCGGCAAACACTACGCGGTGGAGATCCTGGCGCGCGATGACCAGAGCAACCCCGACCGGCAATCGAACCAAGCGGCCGAGCTGATCAACAAAGAAAATATCGATCTGATGCTGGCCCAGGTCTCGGTCAGCGCCGCCGTCGCCCAGCAGTGCGAACTGAACGGCGTGCCCTGCATCTCCACGATGGGTCCGTGGCAGGCCTGGATGTTCCCGCTCAAGGGCGATCCGGCCAAGGGCTTCAAGCACATCTTTCACTTCTTCTGGGGCATCGAGGACATCGCCGCCGTGTACCTCGACATCTGGGGCGGTGTGCCGTCCAATAAGAAGCTGGGCGCGGTGTTCAGCAACGACGTGCCGGGCAACGCGATGGGAGATGGCAAGCTGGGCATGCCGGCAGCGTTCGCCAAGGCCGGTTACACCGTAGTCGACATCGGCCGCTTCCCGGTGGGCGCCGACGATTTTTCGTCGTACATCCAGGCCTTCAAACGCGACAAGGTGGAGATCGTCACCGGCCTGTTCAGCCCGCCGGAGTGGGCAACCTTCATGAAGCAGTCGGCGCAGATGGGTTACAAGCCCAAGGTGGCAACGGTGGCCAAGGCGCTGCTATTCCCCGGTGGGGTGGCGGCGCTCGGCGCCGCCGCCGACGGGCTGTCGACCGAAATCTGGTGGACCCCCGCATATCCGTTCACGTCCAGCCTCACCGGCCAGAGCGCGCGCCAGCTGGCGGACGCCTACACCTTGGCGACCAAGCGCGCATGGACCCAGCCGCTGGGTGTAGCGCACGCCTTGTTCGAGGTGGGGATTGCCGCACTGCAAGCGAGCGGCGCACCGAAAAATCCGGCCAAGGTCAGCGCGGCCCTGCGCACGCTCAAGCACAAGACGGTGATCGGGCAGCTCGATTTCGGCGCTAGCGGGATTGCCAACGTTTCCAGGATGCGCGTGGTTGGCGGACAGTGGCGGCTGGTGGAGGGCAAGCCCGCGCTGTTTATCACCCACAACCGCAGCGCGCAGGAAATTCCGGTCGAGCGCCCGTTCGCGCTGCTGAAGAACAGCTGAGGCCGTCGATGCTATTGCAACTACAACAAGTGCGAAAGTGCTACCAGGACACCGTTGTCATTCCGGGACTCGACCTCGGGGTCGCGCAGGGCGAGTTCGTCGGTGTCATCGGCCCCAACGGCGCCGGCAAGAGTACGCTGTTCGGCCTGGTCGGCGGCGGCTTGCGGTGCGACGGCGGCGCGGTGCGGCTCGACGGCGTCGACGTCACCGGCCTGGGCGCCGACGCCCGCTGCCGGGCCGGCATTGGCCGCACCTTCCAGATTCCGCAGCCGTTCCAAGCGATGACGGTGTTTGAGAACGTGCTGGTGGCGGCGACCTTCGGCGCCGGGCTGCGCGGGGCCGTCGCCGCCGACGGCGCGCGTGAGGTACTCGAACTGTGCGGCCTGCTGGCGTTGGCCAACCGGCCGGCGGCGGCGCTGTCGCTGTTGCAGCGCAAGCGCCTCGAGCTGGCCCGTGCGCTGGCCACGCGGCCGCGCCTGCTGCTGCTCGATGAAGTCGCCGGCGGCCTGACCGACGCCGAGATGGCGCAGTTGCTGGTGCTGGTCACGGCGATCCATGCCAGCGGCGTGACGGTGCTGTGGATCGAGCACCTGGTCCATGCGCTGGTGTCGGTGGCGCAGCGGCTGGTGGTGCTCAGCGAGGGCCGCGTGCTGTGCGATGGCGCGCCGGCCACCGTCATGGCCGACCGCCAGGTGCGCGAGACCTACCTTGGCGCCGAACTCGATACGGAGGCCGCCGATGCTGCGCACTGAAAGCCTTGCCGCATTTTACGGCCTGTTCCAGGCGCTGTTCGATGTCAGCTTCCACATCGCCCCCGGCGAGAAAGTGGCGCTGATCGGTGCCAACGGCGCCGGCAAATCGACCTTGTTACGCGCGCTGGCCGGCGCCATCGGGGTCGAGCGCGACATGCTGACGCTCGACGGCGTGGCCGTCGGCGGCAGCCGCGAACGCGCGCAATTGCAGCGCGGGGTTGCGCTGGTGCCGGAAGGGCGCTGCCTGTTCGCCAGCCTGACGGTCAAGGAAAACCTGCAACTGGCGGCAGCCAATGGCCGCGCCGGCCCGTGGACGATCGCGCGCCTGTTCGCCGAGCTGCCGGTGCTGGAAAGCGTGCAGCACCGGCCGGCGACGGCCTTGTCCGGCGGGCAGCAGCAACTGGTGGCGATCGGCCGCGCGCTAGCCGCCAACCCGCGCTACCTGCTGTGCGACGAGATATCGCTGGGCCTGTCGCCGTTCGCGGTCGACGAGGTGTACCAGTTGCTCGCCAAGGCGGGCGCCGACGGCACCGCCATCGTCATGGTGGAACAGAACGTGCGGCGCGCGGTCGCCGAGTCGGACCGCTACTACTGCATCCAGAAAGGCCGCGTGGTGCTGGAGGGGGCTTCCCCCGACGCCGACCACGGCCGGATCGCACACGCTTATTTTGGAGGTTGAGATGTCTGCCCTGATTGAAACATTGCTTAACGGTTTGTTGTTGGGCGCCTTGTACGGTTTGTTCGGACTGGGCTTGAGCCTGAGCCTGGGCGTGATGCGGATGATTAACATCGCCCACGGCGACTTCATCGTGCTCGGGGCCTATCTCGCCAGCGTGGTGGTGCAGTACAGCGGCCTCGGGCCGTTCATGTCGCTGCTGCTGGTGGTGCCGCTGATGTTCGTGTTTGGCTGGCTGCTGCAGTTCTTGCTGCTCAACCGGATCGTCGGCGGCGGCCCGTTGTCGCCGTTGCTGCTCACCTTCGGCCTGTCGATCGTGTTGCAGAACCTCTTGCAGGAAATTTTCAGTGCCGACACCCGCAGCCTGCAGGCCGGACCGATCGGCCTGGCCGGCGTGGCCGTGGGCGACATCTCGATCGGCGTGCTGCCGCTGCTGTCGGCCGCCGCCAGCGTGCTGGTGTTCGGCGCCACCAGTTGGCTGATCGGGCATAGCCACCTGGGGCGCCAGGCGCGTGCGGTGGCGACCGATCCGGCCACGGCCCGGCTGCTTGGCGTCAACGACCGCATGTTTTTCGCGCTGGTGACCGGCTTCGTGCTGGCCGTGACCGCGCTGGCCGCCGTGCTGTACGGCGTGCGTACACCGTTTTCGCCGACCGCCGGACCGGAGCGGCTGCTGTTCTCGTTCGAGGCGGTGGTGCTGGGCGGGATGGGTAACATCTGGGGCACCTTCGCCGGCGGACTGGTGATCGGCGTGGCGCAGGTGGTGGGCGCCAAATTCTCATCAGGGCTGGGGCCGCTGGTGGGCCACCTGGTCTTCTTCATCGCGCTGCTGGCGCGCCCGCATGGACTATTCGCAAAAGGAAACTCCTGATGAACGCGATATCGCAATCTCCGATGGTGCCGCCACGTCGCGTCGGCCGCAACCGGTCCGCCTGGCTGGCGCTGGTCTCCGTCTCCGCCGCCGCCGCAATGGCGGCGCTGCCCTGGTTCACCGATTTCGCCACGCAACGCCTGCTGGTGGAAATCCTGACCGTCTTTACGATCGCGCTGGCCTGGAATCTGTTGGCCGGCTACGGCGGCCTGGTCGCGGTGGGCCAGCATGCTTTCGTCGGTGTCGGCGCCTATGTGCTGTTCGCGCTGTCGAACCGCAGCGGCGTCAATCCCTGGCTGCTGTTGCCGATGGCGGCGGCCGGTGCGGCGCTGTTCGCCCTACTGTGCGCCTGGCCCATGTTCCGCCTGAGCGGCGCCCACTTTGCCGTCGGCAGTTGGGTGTTGGCCGAGATCCTGCGCATCGCCGCGCAAAACAGCGAATGGCTCGGCGCCGGCGGCGGCATGCCGCTCGAGGCGATGGCCGAGCACGACCGCTGGACCCGCAACGCCGGCGTTTACTGGGCCGCGCTGGCGGTGGGCGTCGGCTCGCTGCTGGCGGCGCGCGCCCTGCTGCGCGGACGGCTCGGGCTGGCGTTGATGAGCGTGCGCGACGCCGAGCAGGCAGCCGGCGCCTGCGGCGTGCCGGTGCGCCGCGCCAAGCGGGCGCTGTGGACCATCGCTGCGGCGATGACCGGCGCCGGCGGCGCGGTGGCCTACATGGGAACGTTGCAGGTTACGCCGGACGCGTCGTTCTCGCTGAACTGGACGGCGACGGCGATTTTCATCGCCGTGCTGGGCGGCATCGGCACGCTGGAGGGACCGATCCTGGGTACCTTGCTGTACTTCCTGCTGCGCGAATATTTTGCCGGCTACGGGTCCTGGTATTTCATCGGGCTCGGCGCGCTGGCGGTGGCCACCATGCTGGTCGCGCCCGGCGGCGCCTGGAGCCTGGTCGCGCGGCGCTGGCACATCGATCCGCTCGGCGTCAGGCGCCGGCTCGATTGAATAAACCGTCGCCAAGACGTCACGTTGTTTCTTGAAGCTAAATCATCTCACTGGAAGGGTAAGACATGAACAAATATATGACCACACTGGCCTGCGCGGGACTGTGCATGCTGTACAACACCGCTGCCGCGACCGAAGGCGGCGGATCGACCTATCTTCCCGGCGCTGACATGTTCCTGATGGGAGCGGTGCCGCCGCCGGGCCTGTATGTGCTCGGTTTCGCCGGCAGCTACGAATCGACCAGGCTACTCGCCAACAATGGCGACCGCGCCCCGTTGCCCGGCTTCAAGTTGAACGCCACGGTGGCGGCCACCCGCATCGTCTGGTCGACGCCGTACACCTTCGCCGGCGGCAACCTGGTGGCGCACGTGATCCTGCCGCTGGTCGACATCAGCCTCAGCGCCGCCGGCATGCACCAGCACAAGACCGGCCTGGCCGACATCACCTTCGGCCCAGGCTTCGTGCGGCATTATTCGGACAAGCTGCACAGCGTGCTGGGCGTCGATTTCGTGGCGCCGACCGGCCGTTACGTCCAAACCGACCTGGTCAACATCGGGCGCAATTACTGGTCGGTCCAGCCGCTATACACAATGGCGTACACCGATCCCAGCGGCTTCAACGGCGATTTCAAGGCAACCCTGAACATCAATCGCCACAACAGCGCCACCGAGTACAAGTCGGGCAACGAATTCATTCTCGACTACGTCGCCGGTCACGCCGTCGGCGACGGCTGGATCGCGGGCCTGGGCGGCTACTTCTACCAGCAATTGACCGCCGACCGCCAGGCCGGGCGCGAGATCGAGGGGAGCAAGGGCAAGGGCTTCGCGCTGGGGCCGACGCTCAAGTATGGCGATGGCAAGGGCGTGCTCGTCATGGCCAAGCTCGAACGCGAGCTCTACCAGCGCAACCGCCCCCAAGGCACCGCCCTGCGGATCAAGGCGCTGATCCCGTTCTGATTTTCCAGACCTCGCATGAAGCACCTCGACGGTCCGGCCGCTTGCGTCCGGGCCATTTTCGCCGGACCTTCAGGCGTGGGTGATGCGGTACTCGCGGGGCGAGAGGTCGAAGCGCTGGCGGAACGTCTTGCTGAAATGGCTCAGGTCGTTGAAACCGTTGTTCATGGCGATGGTGGAAATGCTGCGGCAGCGCAGCGCCGGATCGCGCAGGGCGGCCGCGCTGCGCTCCAGGCGACGGCGCCAGATATAGCGTGACAACGAGGTCTGCTCCGCTTCGAACAACTGGTTGATATAGCGTGGCGACAGTTTGAGTCCGTGCCCCACCATGGCCGGGTCCAGGTCCATGTCGGCCAAGTGGCGTTCGATGAAATCCTTTACCCGGATCAGGGTGGAGCCGCGATATTCCGACAGCGGCAGCGGCGCGGTCTGGATGACGTCGGCAAGCATGGTGCTCAACAACTCCATGAAATTGCCGGCGATCCTGGCGGCGTTGTTGGCGATCAGTTGCGGCGTGCTGTGCGCCAGCGTGTTCAGATAGCCGAACACGATCGGCGTCACGCCGCTGGCGGCGTTGAAACTGGTGGCGGTGATGCGTTCGACGCAGGCGATGCTGTAGGGCAGGGCGTCGCGTGGCAGTTGCAACGCTGCCACCTTCACCGGCCGCGTGAAGCTAAACGTGTACGGACGCTCGGCGTCGCACACGATGCCGTCGCCGTTGCCCAGTATCACGCGACGGCCATCCTGTTCCGCCGCGACCTCGCCGTCGAGGACGAAGTTGAAGATCAACGAGGCCCGTTCGGCGCTCGGGCCGCGCGCACAGCGGCTGCTGGGACGTGTGGCGCGGTGCGCGGTCGCCGCGATGGTAGCGATGTTCAGACCACCCATCTTCAGGCCGCAGAAGCGGGCGTCGAACTGGTCGTCATCGTCGACCGCGTATTGCAGATCGATCAGGTTGCTGCAAACGATATCTTGCCAGAAATCGAAGCGCTCGTTGCGCTGGACATCGGCGGTGTTCGCCCTGATGACGGCGACGGCGGCGGGACTGGCTTCGGTGGCGTTCATACTGGTCTCTTTTCTAGCGAGGTTGGGCAACGCTGAATTCACCGTTGTGCGTGGTGATGTATCGGACTGAGGCATCCTGAGGCGTCCTTGCACCAACGGCGCGCGTGACAACGATCAATACCTTGCCATAACCCTAGCGTAGTTCGGCTATCCTCTATCTACAAGCAATAAAAGTGCCAGATAACAGGCGGCCGCACGTGCAGGCATCGGTGCCGATGAGCATGATTGCTGGCGTCGTCGTTACTGGCTGGTGTCGATGAAAGTGGCATCGAGGCCGGCGACATCGGGGCAGCCTATGAGCGCCTGCACACGGTCAATCTCGGATTTAAACAACTGCAGCACCTCGTAGGCGCCGTCCTCGCCCCGCGCGCCGAGTCCATAGAGCGTGGCGCGGCCGATCAGCACCGCGCTGGCACCGAGCGCCAGCGCCTTGACGACATCGGCGCCGCGGCGCACGCCGCTGTCGAGCAGGATCGGCAGTTGCACCGCCCGCGTCATCGCCGGTAGTACTTCTATCGGCGCGCTGGCGCCGTCGAGCTGGCGGCCGCCGTGGTTGGAGATGATGATGCCGTCCACCCCGCAGGCGGCGATGCGCGCGGCGTCCTCAGCGTTCAACACGCCCTTGACCAGTAACCGGTGCGGCCAACGGTCCCGCAGGCGCCGCAAGTCGTCCCAGGAAAAGCTGGCGTCCATTTGGCGTGCCAGCAGTGCGCTCTGGGTATCGATGTCGCTGGCCTCTGCGCTGGCCATGTTTTTCAGCTGCGGCGCACCATGGCGCGCGATTTGCCAGGCCCAGCGCGGGTGGCCCAGCACGTCGAGCGCGGTCGACGGCGTGATGCGGAATGGTTGCACGAAGCCGTTGCGCGCATCGCGTTCGCGCTTGCCGCTGACGGGTACGTCGACGGTGAGCACCAGCGTCTTGTAGCCGGCGCGCAGCGCCCGCTCGACCAGGCTGTCGGCCATGGCGCGACTGACGATGTAGAGCTGGAACCAGAGGTTACCGCCGGCCTCGGCCACCTCCTCGATGGTGGCCGAAGCCGCCGTCGACACGACGAACGGTACGTTGGCGCGCGCCGCCGCCCTGGCCAGCGCGAGATCGCCGCCTGGCCACAGCATGCCGTTCAATCCCGTTGGCGCCACCAGCAGCGGCATGTCCATCGCGACGCCGAACAAGGAGGTGGCCTGGCGCCGTCGCGACACGTCGACCAGGCAGCGCGGGCGCAGGCGGATCGCTTCGAACGCGGCGCGGTTGCGGCGCAGAGTGAGTTCATCTTCAGCGCCGCCGTCGACATAGTCGAAGACCAGTCTGGGCAGGCGTAGTCTGGCGAGTTGGCGGTAGTCTTCGAGATTGAGGGGATGTTTGGGCATAGTTCACTGCGTGGTTGGAGTTGATGCTGTCATGGTTGCGATGGGCACCCTCAGGCTGCCTCGGCCCCGTGTCGTGCCTGGGCGCCGATGCCCGGAATATGGCCGCGCACGGTCATCAACGCCAGCAGCACGCCGACCATTGCCAATCCTAGCATGGTCAAATAGGCGGTCGCGCCGCCGGCGGTGATGATGGCCGCCCCGGCGAAGGCACTGAGAATGGCGCCGAGGCGGTACCGGTGGCGCGCATGCTGGTCGGATAGATAAAGGCGCACAGCGCGTACATGGTCGACTGTACCGCGTTGACGAACATGCCGTGCACTCCGAGGCCGAAGATGAGCAGGCTGGTGTTGTGCGCGATGTCCAGGCTCTGCAGCAGCAGGGCGCTGGCGGCGCCGCCGACACAACACAGCGCCAGCGGCCAGCGGCCAGCGCGAGCCGAAGCTGGCGATCGCCAGTGCGCAGCCGAGCGCGCCAATCACGCCGCCGAGGTTGTAGGCCGTCAGGCCGGAAGCGGCCACCGCGACGTTGAGTCCTTCGGCCACCAACATCGCCGGCAGCCAGCTGAAGGCGCTGTACACCGTGAGCAGGCACATGAAAAACGCGCACCACACGGCCAGTGTGTCGCGCATCCTGCCTTGGGCGAACAGGCCAGGAAAGCCGATGCGCTGTTCGGAATTCTGCTCACCGATGTCGGTGAACACGGTGTCGGCCGCCACCGGGCGTGCCATGCGCGCCATCAGCTTGCCCAGCTCTTGCCATTGCTGTGGCCGGCGCACCAGGAAGCGCGGCGACTCGGGCAGCGCCAGCAACAGTAGTACTCCGAGAGCCAGCGGCAGGGCGCCGCCGATGACGAACAGCGCGCGCCAGCCGTAGGCGGGCAGCACCACGCTGGCAAACAGTCCTGCCAGCATGCCGCCCAGCGGCACGCAGACGATGGTGGCGGTGACCGCCAGCGTGCGGCGGCGTGCAGGGGTGAACTCGGCCGTCATGGTGGTCGAACTGGGCAGGGCTCCGCCGATGCCGAGACCGGCGATCAGGCGCAGGATCGCGATGCCGGTGACGTCGCTGGCCAGGCCGATCGCGCAGGTGGCCGCGCCGAACAGGAACACGCTGCCGATCACCACCATGCGGCGCCCGTAGCGGTCCGCGAACAGGCCGGCGCAGGCGCTGCCGATGCCCATGCCGACCAGGCCGGCGGCTACCACGGGGGCGAAGCTGTCGCGGGTGATGTCCCATTCCTTCATGATCGATGGAATAGCGAAGCCGATCAACTGGCCGTCGAAGCCGTCCATGACGATCGACAGCGCGGCCATCACGACCACCACCTTCTGCATCCACGTATAGGGACCGTTGTCGATGGCGCGGCCCACGTCCAAGGTTGTCTTGCCCATTGCTGTCTCCTGCTGGCCGGCGCCGGGTTTTCGCCGGGCCGGTTTTTATGATGATGGACCGCGTGGGGACGGGTTAGAACGGATAGTGGCGTGGCGTGGTTTGCAGCGTGATCCAGCGCAGGTCGGTAAAGGCAGCGATGCCGGCCTGGCCGCCAAAATGGCCCATGCCGCTCCCCTTGACGCCGCCGAAGGGCATCTGCGCCTCGTCGTGCACGGTAGGGCCGTTGACGTGGCAAATACCCGATTGGATGCGGCGCGCGATGCTCAGCGCGCGCCCCATGTCACGGCCGAACACGGCGGCGGCCAGACCGTATTCATTGTCGTTGGCGCAGGCGACCGCTTGTTCGACCCCGTCGACCCGGACGATGCCCTTGACCGGCCCGAACGACTCCTCGGCGTAGATGCGCATCGCCGGCGTGACCCAGTCGAGCAGCGTGGCCGGCATCAAGGTGCTATCGGCCTTGCCGCCGCACAGCAGCACGGCGCCCTTGGCCAGCGCGTCGTCGATCAGGGCGTTGCAGCGCTCGACCGTGCCGAGGTCGACCACCGAACCGAGCACCGCCGCGCCGCGCCGCGGATCGCCCAGCGGCAAGGCAGCGGCCTTGCGCGCCAGGCGCGCGACGAATTCATCGGCGATGGACTGGTCGACGATGATGCGCTCGGTCGACATGCAGATTTGCCCCGAGTTGGCAAACGCACCGAAGGCGGCCGCGTTCACTGCCGCATCGAGGTCGGCGTCGTCGAGCACCACCAGCGGCGCCTTGCCGCCCAATTCCAGCACCGCCGGCTTCAGGTGCCGTGCGCAGCTGGCGGCGATGATCTTGCCGACCCGGGTGGAACCAGTGAAGTTGACGCGCCGCACCGCCGGATGGGCTATCATCGCCTCCACCACGGTGGCGGCATCGGCCGGCGCGTTGGTGATGAAGTTGACAACACCGTCCGGCAGGCCGGCCTCCTGCAGTGCGGCGATGATCAATCCATGGGTGGCGGGGCAGATCTCCGAGCCTTTGAGCACCACCGTGTTGCCGCAGGCCAGCGGCAAGGCGATGGCGCGCACCGCCAGGATCACCGGCGCGTTCCACGGCGCCATGCCCAGCACCACGCCGGCCGGCTGCCGCACACCCAGCGCCAGGCTGCCCGGCACATCCGATGGAATGACCTCGCCGGCGATCTGCGTGACCAGCGCCGCCGCTTCGCGCAGGCCGTTAGCCGCCAGCTGTACGTTGAAGCCGGCCCACATCGCCGACGCGCCGGTCTCGGCCGCCATGCTGGCGGCGAAGTCGGCGGCGCGCGCCTGCAACGCCTCGGCCGCGCGCGACAGCAGGGCGCGGCGCTCGGTGGGACCGAGCGCGGCCCAGGCTGGGAAGGCGGCATGGGCGGCGGCCACCGCCGCCAGCGCGTCCTCGACACCGGCGGCTGGCGCACGGGTGGCCACTGCGCCGTCGAGCGGATTGCGGCGCTCGAAAGTGGAGCCGTTTTTGGCCGGCGTCGCTTCGCCGTTGATGAACATGAAAATCGATTGCATGGCAGGTCTCCTTGGTTGTTGCGAAATGTGCCGGCACGCGTCTGGCGCGCGGTCGCCGTCGGTGAAGTGCGAATGGTTCAGGCGATCATGATCTCGACCAGGGTCGGCACCGGCGCGGCCAGCGCCTCGGTCAGCACGTCGCGCAGCGCTTCATGCCGGGTCACGCGCAGCGCCGCGCAGCCTTGGCCCTGGGCCAACTTGACGAAGTCCAGGCCCGGCAAATCGGTGCCCTGCACGGTTTCCTCCGGCCCGAAGCCGAACACCGGCGCGAAATCCTGCAATGCCGCGTAGCGCTGGTTGTTAAGGATGATCCAGGTGATGGGCAGGCGTTGCTGCGCCGCCGAGTACAGGGCCTGGATCGAGTACATCGCCGAGCCGTCGCCCAGCAGGCCGATGACCTTGGCGTCCGGCCTGGCCAGCGCGACGCCGACCGCCGCCGGCATGCAGTAGCCCAGGCCGCCGCTGTCCATGGTGTAGAAGGTGTCGCTGTGGAAGAACGGCAGATAGCCTTGCATGACGGCGCGGCAGCCCGGTGCTTCCTCGACCACGATGGAGGCCGGCGGACGCACCTCGGCCAGCGTTTGCAGCGCGTAGGCCGCCGACATCGGCTCGCCGTCGCGCGGTGGCTCCGCGCGCGTCCTCGGTGCGCGCGGTGGAGGCAGCGGCCGCCTTGCCGGCGCCGGCCGCGCCAGCAGGTCCCGCACGGCCAGGCGGATACTGGATACGATGGCGCCGCCGACCGGGCTCCAGGCCGCAGCGGCGGGGTCGTCGGTCAGCTGGAAGAGTGCCGCGCCGTCAGGCACGTGCGGGCCGCCGCCCTCGACGTGGTAGGAAAACGCCGGCGCCCCGATGACGACAATCAGGTCGTGGCCGGCGAGGTTGGCCACAATTTTTTCGCGCATGGCCGGCAGGAAACCGGCGAACAGCCGATGGTCTTCGGGGAAGGCGCCGCGTCCTGCCATGGGGGCGGTCCAGACCCGGGCGTTATGTCGCTCGGCGAGCGCCACCACGTCGTCCCAGGCGCCACTGCGGTCGATCGCAGCGCCGACTACCAGCACCGGACGGATGCTAGCGTCGAGGCTATCGCCCAGCGCCGCCAGCAATTGTGGCTCGGGGCGCGACTCCGTGCTGACCTGGCGCGCGACCACGGGCGTGGCCGGGCGGTCCCAGTCGTCGGCCGGGATGGACACGAACACCGGGCCGCACGGCTCCTGCATGGCGATATAGTAGGCGCGGGCGATCGCGAGGGGCACGTCTTCGGCGCGGGCGGGCTCGCAGCTCCACTTGACGTAGGGCTGCGGAAGTTCGGTGGCGCGGGCGGCGAACAGGAAGGGGTCGAACGGCATGATGGAGCGGGCCTGCTGGCCGGCGGTGATAACCAAGGGCGTGCGGTTCTTGAAAGCGGTGAAGATGTTACCCATGGCGTTGCCGACGCCGGCCGCCGAATGAAGGTTGACTAGTGCGGCGTTGCGTGTGGCTTGGGCGTATCCGTCCGCCATGCCGACCACCACCGCCTCCTGCAGTCCCATGACATAGCGGAAATCGGCAGGGAAGTGCCGGAACATCGGCAGTTCGGTGGAGCCAGGATTGCCGAAAATCGAGGTCATGTCGAATTGCCGCAGTAAATCCATGACGGCGTCGCGGACGGTGAATCCGGCTTGCGCCGGCGCGGGGAAGGAAGGTTGCATGTGCGTCTCTTTTTGTGGTCGGGAAAGCGTTGGCCGGCGTACGGTCGCGACCAAGTTGATCAATTCTAGGACGCTGTTATATATTGATCCAGTTTATTTAGTTTATTGTGTGAATTCATCCTATGAATATATATCGGATTGACTTGAACCTGCTGGGTGTGTTTCACGCGTTAATGGAATCGCGCAGTGTGACCAGTGCGGCACAGCGATTCGGAATCACGCAGCCGGCCATGAGCAACGCCTTGGCCCGGTTGCGCGAATTGTTGGACGATCCCTTGTTCGTGCACGCTGCCGACTGCATGCAGCCAACGCCGTATGCTCTGGAGATCGCCGACGCGGTCCAGGGCGCATTGCAATTGATCGGGCAAGTGCTGGCGCATCGCAAGGGCTTCGATCCGGCCAGCAGCGATAGTACCTTCCGTTTCCACATGACCGACATGGGCCAGATAAATTTTTTGCCGTTGCTGATCGAACGGCTGCGGACGGATGCGCCAGGCCTGAGCGTCGAGGCTGAAACGCTGGAGCTTGAGCAGATCCGCGTCGCATTGGAAGAGGGGCGTATTCATTTCGCGGTCGGGCACTTGCCAAAGCTGGGCGGGCGCGGCATCCGTTCGGTGCAATTGCTGCATGAACGCTACGACGTCCTGATGCGCGCCGAGCATCCTCTAGCGGCGGCGCCGTTGAGTAAAGCTTCCTATCTTGGCGCCGCCCATGCCGTGGTCAGCTCGGTGGGCGGTGGCCACCGAGCGATCGAGGAAAGCTTATTGCGGCGCAAGGCGCGCATCGTGGCGCGGGTGCCCAACATCATCGCCGTGCCGATGATCCTGGCACGGTCGGATCTGATTGCTACGGTGCCGCGTCGCGTGGCCAAGGAGCTGGCGCGCGCAGCACCGTTCGTCGTCACGTCGTTGCCGATCGATATGCCTGAGTTGGAGGTGAGCGTCTTTTGGCACGAGCGCTTTGAAGTCGACCCGGCCAGTATCTGGATGCGGGCGCTGCTGATTGAGTTGTTCGCTCGGCCCGCGTCAGATAAGCTTGCGATCAAAGACGCCTGAGTGACATGTCCAACTGAAACGACAATTGCGTTGGGTAACCGGTGCAGCATTGGGGCGAGGCCCTGCGGGCCCGTCCTCCTTCCCGGGCGCTGCGCTCCGTCCGTCCACTGCGTTCCCGGACCGGCACGCTGTGCCGCCTCCAGTCCTTCTCTCGCAACACCCGCTCCACATGGGGATGCTGCGCAACCCCTTGGCCGCGCGGCGCATCCTGCAACCCCAACATCTACTCCATGCCGATGCTGTTGGCAATGGCGGCATCGATCGCGGCACGCAGGTGGGCTAGCGCGACGACATCGCCGGCGATCATTGCCGGGCTGCCGTCCCGGCATGGCCCGATCAGGTGCAGGATGGGAGTGTCCATGGTCATTCTCCTTGAGTTGGTGCAGGGCTGTCAGGTCGACGATCGCGACGGTACGATGCGAGTGCGGGTTCTTGCACGATCCGATGGCGCCGGCGAACAAGCTGGCCAGCGCCTCCTTCTCGGCGGGAGGCGCGTCCGGGTTCTGGTCGGTCAAAGGACCGTTGGCGGGGTTGAACGCATTGAACATGAGACGGGTACCAATGTCTTCCGGTCGGAAGCCTCCAGCCTCCTTGACTGCTTCTTCAACAGCCCGGAACGCCAGAAAGACTCTGGAGTTGACCGAGAGCAGCAGTATCCCCGACGCCAAGACGATCTGGCTGTTCCGCGACCGCCTGGCCTAGGCCGGCGCCGGCACGCTGGTGTTCGAGCAGGTCCAACAGCAATTGCAAAAACATGGCTACATGGCCCGCTGCGGTCAAATCGTTGATGCCTCGTTGGTGCAGGCGCCAGTACAACGTAACAAGCGGGACGAGGCTGACACCGTCAAAGACGGCACCATGCCCCTGACTTGGAAACCCCACAAACGTGCGCAAAATGATGTCGACGCGCGCTGGACCAAAAAGCACGGCAAATCGCACTTCGGCTACAAACTGCACGCCAGCGTGGACAAGCGCTACAAGCTCATCCGCAAGATCGCCGTCACCAACGCCGCCGTAGCCGACACCTCCGTATTCGAGGCCCTGCTCGATCCGAGCAACACCAGCAAAGCGGTGTATGCCGACTGGGGCTACCCCAGCGCTGAGCGAGAAAGCGCTCTCAAACAGGCCGGCTGGCAGGTCCATATTCAGCGCCGGGGCCACGCCACCAAAGGTATTTCGGCCGCGCAGAAACGGCGCAACCGCCGCATCGCCACCCCGCGCGCCCGCGTCTAGCATGTGTTCGGCGCGCTGGCGCAGATGGGCGGAAAACTCGTGCGATGCCTGGGCATCCTGCGCACCACTTTCGCGTTGCACCTCAAAGTGGCGAGCTACAACCTGAAGCGGCTCGTCTTTTTGAAAGAACGAGGGCTGGCACCGTTCTAAACAGCGAGAGGGGATCGGCCGGAAGGAACCGTTTTTCCACCGTTTGATCCGCTTGCGCGCTCATTGACACTTATTCTATTCAGCCGCGCGACTCACTTTTTTATTACCCGCAACTTCGGCTGACAGGTACTTTTTCCTTCACGTCGTTACGAAAGCCAGTTATTCGAGGTGGCCTTTGTTGCACAAATAATCTGAGCGCGTAAAGCCCCTGACCCCGGACGGATTTACGGCATGACCACGGTCGTCGGGGTGCCCAGACGCGTGAAGCGATTGAGGATGGCGGCGCGCACCTGCAACTCAGCCACCTGGCGGTCGAAGTCGCGCGCCATCACCCGCTCGCCGAGCAGCTTGAAGCAGGGGCGAATAGGGAAAACGGAAAAAATCGGACGCTAAGCCCTATGACCCGTCTTTGAAGCCGCGTAGCGGCCGATATTTGCCCTCATCGACCTTCCTGCTCTGGCGCCAGACGTAATCCCCTGTCAGGTTGATGTGCTCCCAGCCCAACGGCGACAGGAATTGCAGCATGTCGTCGTCGGCCAGCTTGCCGGCCTCGCGCAGGGCCCGCGTTGAGCGCTCCAGATACACGGTGTTCCACAGCACGATGGCGGCCGTCACCAGGTTCAGACCGCTGGCGCGGTACCGATGCTGCTCAAACGTCCGGTCGCGGATCTCGCCCAGCCTGTGGATGAAGACTGCCCTGGCCAGCGCATTCCGCGCCTCCCCCTTGTTCAGCCCGGCGTGCACCCGCCGGCGCAGCTCTACGTTCTGCAACCAGTCCAAGATGAACAGCGTGCGCTCGATGCGGCCCAGCTCGCGCAGCGCGATCGCCAAGCCGTTCTGGCGCGGGTACCCTCGGCACTATTCCACCATTGGCGGCCAGCACGGTGTGAACGGACCCGGCGTGCTTACCAAGCGCGCGGCCAATCTCACTCAATGATTACCCATCTTTCCATCGGTTCCAAAGTTCTATCCTCTCTTGGGGAGATAGTCCTGGCCGGCCAGTTCGTGGCATATGATTCTCCTTGAATACGACATTAAAACAGAATCGTTGCGATGACCGGTTGAATCTGCCGTGGCCTTTTTTAACACGTCCTTTTCCATCCGCTCGACAGCAAGCTCCTTACGCAGCTTGGCTACCTCGGCCTCCAGCTCGGCGACGCTGCGGCTCCCTGGTGGCGCCTTAGGGTCCGTGCCGCGCTTGGCCGCGCTCGCCCAGTTGGCCAACGTCCCTTTGGGCATCGCGATGCGCTGCGCCGCTTCTTCTATCGTCAATCCCTGCGCCAGTACCAGTTTGACCGCCTCGGCCCGGAACTCCGGCGTGTATGTTGGTGATTTCATGTTTTTCACTCCCTTTGACAAGTTTATCAAATGGAAGTGTCCATTAATGTCAGAGTACCTCATACGAAGACGTGTACTTGAAGGGCTATGCCAATATGGGCGAGCTGATGATGGGATTGGAGCAATACTTTGCCTTCTACAATACGGAGCGGCCGCACCAGTCCCTTGGCTACGAGACGCCCGCCAGCGTCTATCGTAGCGGGATGGGCGGCGGAGCGCTGATCGTCGACAAGTATGGCGACGCCGAGGTAGTCGTTGTGGAAACGACGTGTGCATAGAAAGCCCTGCCGGGGGCGGCCACTGGAGGATGAGGCCCTCCAGCAGCACGATAGGAGAATCACGGGGCAGCGCCGACCAGCTGCAGTGGTGGAAACGGACACAGCTTAAACTCGCTGAAAAACTGTCTTGACCGATGGGTCCACTTTAGTCCATCGAGATAAAGTCAAACAAAACGGGCCATGCTTCAGCCGCTGCTAATTGATGGGACTATCCTATGGCGAAACAACATCCACACAAGACGGCGGCGCACTTGCCGACTGTGCGTGGCGCACGATGTATTCGAGCAAGTGGGCGGCATCGCGGGCAATGCCCGAGAAGCGACCCGAGCCCCACGTGTACTGCCATGGCAGGCCGAGGAAATACAGGCCGGATTCGGCCGTGACGCCGCGCGCGTGGCCGGGATAGCCGCGCTGGTCGAAGATCGGCGCATTCACCCAGTTGAAATCGGTACGGAAGCCGATGCACCACACGACGGCGCTGACGGCGCTCATGTCCAGCATGGCAGGAGCATCCGTCGCCGGCTGCCACAGCGGCGCATACGGTGCCTCCTCCGGCGCGTCGATGCCGTGGGCGGCAATGTGCTGGTCGATGCTGGCGTTGATCTTGCGGTACACGGCGTCGGCGCCATCGAGGTTGCGCGCCAGGTCCTCGCCAAAGCGCGCCACGCCGCCATCCGACGTCAGATAGCGGCCATACAGCTGCATGCCCTCGAGCGCGAACTTGCGCAAATCGATGTCGCGGCCACCATCGCGCCCGGTCACATAATGGTTGGTTTTGTCGCGCACGCCGGCGCCCAGCGGGTGCTGGTCCACCGGCAAATCATAATAGGCCATTTCGTCGAGCCACCTGACCACGTCTTTGCCACGGTAGCGGCGCGCTACACGCGGCGCATCGCCCACGCACAGGTGCACGCGGCGCCCGGCCAGGTGCAGGTCTTCGGCAATCTGGCAGCCCGACTGGCCGGTGCCCACTACCAGCACCTCGCCCGGCGGTAACTGGTCGGGATTAAGATAATCGGACGAATGCAGCTGCATCACGCTCGCTGGCAGTTGCGCCGCATCGGCCGGCACGATGGGGGTATGGTAGCCGCCCACGGCAATCACCACCTGCGCCGCGTGGTACCGGCCGGCGTTGGTCTCCACCAACCAGCCGCCGGCCGCATCGCGCCGCACGCCGGTGACTGTCACGCCCTCGACCGCCGGCGGCCCGAACGCTGCGATGTAGGCGTCGATATACTCGACGATCTGGTCCTTGACCATGAAGCCGTCGGGATCGTCGCCTTGGTACGGGAAGCCGGGCAGCGTGCACTGCCAGTTGGGCGTGACCAGACAAAAACTGTCCCAGCGCTCGCTGCGCCAGGCGTGGCCCAGCCGGTTCTTTTCCAGGATCAGGTGCGACAGCCCCTGTTGCTTGAGCAGGTAAGGGATTAAGGGGAAGGGGCTGGCGCGGCGCCGGCGGCGTCGCGTTGCCCTGCCCATTGAATGCATGCGCCATGCCATGCGAATGTATCGCGACGTCATTTGACTGGATAAAAATCCATACAATCGACTGGTTCAAGCATGGCGCCACTGGGATATTTCCTTGCATGATCCACGCCATTTTTTGTCGTGAAAAATCGGCTCCATTCAAACCATGCAGTCAATCGATTATTGCGTGATTTCCCTTTTGCAATAAGGGCGCATAAAAATTGGGCGTGCTGTGCAGAACCTGCGTCACCATGGTGCGCGGCTGTGCACGGAGGATGGACACAGGGGCTCACCGGCCCGCTACCGCAGCAACCAGGCAGGCGATTTTTCGGGTATGAAATCTGCATACAATTTGTCACCTGCCCATACATTGAATGGATCGAATGTGCCCAAGACTTCCACCGCCTGGCTGCCCAAGCTGAAAAAGGGGCACGGCCCCGTCTACCTGCTAATTGCCGACGCCATCGGCGCCGACATTGCCATTGGCCGCCTGGTGGCGGAACAGCGCCTGCCCGCCCAGCGCGCCCTGGCCGGCGCGCTGGGGATCGACTTCACCACGGTGGCGCGCGCGTATGCCGAGGCGCACAAACGCGGCCTGGTCGATTCCACGGTCGGGCGCGGCACATTTGTGTGCGGCAAGCGGGCACTGGCGATCCCGCGCGCGGTGGCAGTGCGGCCGCAAGTTGATCTGTCGATGAACATGCCGCCGGAGCCGTTCTCCCCGGACCTGCTGGCACTGATGCGTGCCAGCCTTGCCGATATTGGCGCCGACATGCCGGGGCTGCTGCGGTACCAGGATTTTGGCGGCTCCACGGCGGACCGCGAGGCCGGCGCGCTGTGGTTGCGTCGACGCGGGCTCACCATCGCGCCTGAGCGCCTGCTGGTTGTGCCCGGCTCCCAGGCTGCACTGCTGGCGATATTGAGCACCATTGCGCCGCCCGGGTCGGTGGTGTGCTGCGAGGCGCTCACCTACCCTGGCCTGCGCGCGCTGGCCGGTTTGCTGAACCTGCGACTGGTGGGCTTGCCGATGGATGGCGAACGCATCGATGCGCTGGCGTTTGCGGCAGCCTGCGCGCAATATGCCCCGCGCGCGCTCTATTGCAACCCTACGCTGCTCAACCCCACCACGGCCACCATGTCAGCGCAGCGCCGGCAAGCGATGGTGCAGGTCGCCCGTCATTACAGCGTGCCGATCATTGAGGACGACGCATACGGCTTCCTGCCGCGCAACGGGCCGCAGCCGCTGGCCGCCAGCGGCCCCGATATCACTTATTACGTGGCGGGGTTGGCCAAGTGCGTAGGCGCCGGCCTGCGTCTGGCGTACGTGGCCACGCCGGACGACATGAGCGCCGCGCGCGTAGCGGCCGCACTGCGCGCCACGGCCGTGATGGCCGCGCCGTTCACGGCGGCTCTGGCCACGCGCTGGATTCGCGAGGGGATTGCCGACCTGGCCCTGAATGCGATCCGCAAGGAATCGATGGCCCGGCAACGGTTGGCGGCGCGCATCCTGCCAGCGGAGAGCTACCTGGCCCACCCCGAAGGCTTCCATCTGTGGATCAAGCTACCGCCGCAGTGGGACCGCCTGGCGCTCACGGCCCACCTGCGCGCCACCGGCATCGGTGTGGTTCCCAGCGACGCGTTTGTGGTGGACGGTGCAGCGCCGCAGGCTATTCGCGTGTGCATCGGCGGCATTGCCAGCCAGCACGAGATCGGCCAGGCGTTGCAACGCATCGCCGACGCGCTGCGGCATCCGCCTTTGGTGCAAGCCGCGGTGCTGTAGACAAGGCTCGTCGGCAGTTACGGCAAGCGGTTGAGCTTGAGGGTGGCGTGCTCGGTGTCTGCGACTTTGTCGCCCGGATAATTTTCTGCCAGCAGCGCTGCCACGCCGTAGGAAAATTCGCTCGCCACTGCGCCAGCTGGGAAGCGCATCCACCACCGGCCGCGACTAGCGGAGCATCTGCAATGAGAGTTTTGCTCTATACTTTCCGAAGCCACCGTGCTGGAGGAATCCGCATACCTAACCGATGCGAATCAGCATACTTTTTACCCCAACAACCTGGCATCAATCCGCGAATGGAGATCTGGAAAACATGAATTTGAGCACGCTCGGCCTTGCCACCACTTTCTCGCTCACCCTGTTCGCGCTTGCCGCCGCCCCGGCAGCCGCGAACGCGCAGACCAGTGCATCCGCGACCGGCGGCCTGCCTTTCGAGGTCAAGTCGTTCGGCACATTCAAGAGCCCATGGGCCCTGGCATTCCTGCCCAACGGCAACGTGCTGGTGACGGAAAAGGAGGGAGCACTGATCCTGTTCGATCCAGCAACCGGTACCAGGCGGACAGTGTCCGGCACACCTGCCGTCAGCAGCAAGGGCCAGGGCGCGCTCATGGACATCGTGCCCGCTCCCGATTTCGCGGCCAGCAAGCTGCTCTACTTCAGCTACTCCGAGGCGAGTACCGGCGCCAACAGCCGGGTCGTGCTCGCCACCGCGACATTCGATCAGGCAGGCGCTACGCTCAAGGATACAAAAGCCATTTTCCGCGGCGAGGATGCTGCGCCTGGCGGGCACTATTCGGGCCGTATCGGCTTTTCGCCAGATGGCAAGTATCTGTTCTTCACCAGTGGCGACCGCCAGCTTCTCGATCCGGCGCAGGACCCAAAATCGACACTCGGCAAGATGCTGCGCCTGAACCTGGACGGCACGCCGGCCGCCGGCAACCCGCTCGCGGCCAAGGGCTTCCATGCAGCCGTCTGGTCGTATGGCCACCGCAACCTGCTGGGCATCGCCTTCGACAAGCAGGGGCGCCTGTGGGAAATGGAGATGGGGCCGCGTCATGGCGACGAGATCAACCTGATCAAGCCAGGCCTCAACTATGGCTGGCCGAAGGTATCGAATGGCGACCACTATGACGGCCGTGACATCCCCGACCACGCGCCGGGCGACGGCTTCGAGGCCCCGAAAGTGTCCTGGAATCCGGCCATTTCACCAGGCGGCCTCGCCTACTACGATGCGGACCTGTTCCCGAAGTGGAAAAATTCCCTCTTCATCACCGGTCTCTCGGGCAAGTCGCTGGACCGCATCGCCCTCGACGGCGAGAATGCGACCAAGAAAGACCATTGGGACATGGGCGAACGCATCCGCGCCGTGCGCACCGGGCCTGATGGCGCGCTATGGCTGCTGGAAGACGGCTCACGCGGCCGGCTGCTGATGCTTACGCCGAAGAAGTAGGCCAGCGGGGACTGCGGGCGCGGGCATGCGGGCTGGTAGCCGTGCTTGGGCCATGGCATCAGTACGGCTGCGAACATGGCTGTTATTTTAACGCCGACCTCCTGCCGTACTTCTGCTTCCGTTAAGGGTTGTCCGATGCCGGCCGTCGCCACAAGCCCGAACTGGTGCGCGCAAGCGTCTCCGGCCGGCGTTGGACAAGCCGCGAAGGAGGAAACCGCGGGCCATATCGTTGTTGTCAGCATGTGCCAGCGGCTATGGCGATTTGAATGGCGCGGTTGCTGTGGTAGGTGCCGATCGAGGCGTCCGATCAGGTGTCGATAGCCCCCAAGTGGCTTTTAATGTTTGTGAGCTGGCCAGCCGGCCACGGTCGGTCGCTTGCAATCGAGCCTTCTTGATGCGGTAGGCAACGCGTCCCCGCATCGGCCGTGACCGACGGTCTGGACGCAGCTCGTGCGAACAAATTGTGGGGGCGAAGTCGTTCATGGCGGCGCACCTTGGTGTCGTGCTGGCGCATGAATCGGGTGGATCGGCAAGAAGATGGCAGTGATCGCCATCGGCGCACCACAATGCCGACAAATGAACGTTGGCACAATCTGTTCGACAGCTTGTGCCTTGATGACCGGTGCTGGCACATGCAGCAGTGCGCGCGCCAGCGCCAGGTTGGCCTTGCGTCCGGCGTTGGCAAAGAGCCCGTAGTGCCGGATCCGGTGGAAACCTGTGGGCAGGACATGCAGCAGGAAGCGGCGCATGAACTCGCCAACGTCGAGCGTCATCGTCTTGTGCATCGCGTCCTTGGCGCGGTAGTCTTTCCAGCGAAACGTCACGCCCCGTTCGTCCATGGCCACCAGGCGCTGGTTCGAGATGGCGACCCGATGCGTGTAGCGCGACAAGTAGGCCAGCACAGCCTCGGGTCCAGCGAACGGGCGCTTGGCGTAGACCACCCACTCACAGCGCCGCAGCGGCGCCATCCAACGCGCGAAGGCGCTTGGCTGCGCCAGCGCCGCAAACTCCCCGAACAAGCGCATTTGACCGGCGCGATGGGCAGCGGCCAGCGCGTCCAGAAAGCGATGCCGGAACAAGCGCGAGAGCACTCGCACCGGCAGGAAGAATCCGCGTTTGCAGGCGATCCAGCGTGTACTGTCGGGCGCCAGGCCACCACCAGGGACGATCCCGTGCACATGCGGATGGTGGGTCAGTGCCGATCCCCATGTGTGCAACACCAGCGTGACACCGATGCGGGCCCCCAGGTGCTGCGGATCGGCGGCGATGGCGCACAGCGCCTGCGCCGCCGTCTCGAATAGCAGACGGTAGATTAGCGCCTTGTTGTACCAGGCGAGCGCGGCGACCGGTGCTGGCAGCGTGAAAACGACGTGGTAGTACTCGACCGGCAGCAACTCATTCTGGCGGGCTTCAAGCCAGCGGCGCGCTGCGTTGGCTTGACACTTTGGGCAGTGCCGGTTACGGCAGGAGTTGTAGGCGATGTCGACGTGTTCGCAGGCGTCGCAGCGCAGCGCGTGTCCTCCCAGCGCCGCGCTACGGCACTGCTCAATGGCAGACATGACCTTGAGCTGGCCTAGGCTCAGGTGGCCACGCTGTGCGTGCCGCCAAGCCGGGCCGTGGGCGCGGAAGATGTCCGCGACCTCCAGACAGGGGCGTTCCACAGCGGTCCCTATGGCAGTTGCAAGGTGTCAAGCGGACTGATCACTTCGCGCAGAAGATCGGTGGCAACCTGGGCGTACAGCGCGGTCGTATTGAGCCGTTTGTGGCCGAGCAAGGTCTGGATCACTCTGATGTCGACCTTTTGCTCAAGCAGATGGGTGGCGAAGCTGTGGCGCAGGATGTGCATGGACACGCGCTTGTCGATTCGCGCCAAGTCGGCGGCCGAGTGGATGGCGCGGTTCAGTTGCCGTGTGCTGAGCGGATCGATGGGATTCTGTCCGGGAAACAGCCATCCTCCATGTAAGATCTTGCCTTCGGCGCGTGCCGTCCGCCACCAAGCGCGCAGGCAGTCGAGCAGCGCCGGCGACAGCATGGCATAGCGGTCCTTGTGTCCTTTGCCTTGTTCCACGCGCAATACCATGCGCTCGCTGTCGACGTCGGTCACCTTGAGCCCGACCACTTCACTCGCGCGCAACCCCGCGCCGTAGGCGACCGACAGCGCCGCCTTATATTTGGGGCTACATGTCGAGGCGATCAGCCGCGCTGCCTCCTCTCGACTAAGCACTTGGGGAAGCTTGCGGGGTACCGGCACGGGGTGCATCCGGGCCATCAGTTCGGGATGGTGGACAGTGACTTCAAAGAAAAACTTCAGTCCGGTGATCGTCACGTTCAAGGTTGTCGAGGTGAAACCTTGATCGATCAGATGCAATTGGAACAAGCGCAGATCCTCGCTCGTGGCGGTGTCCGGCGGACGGCCCAGGAAGGTGGCCAACCGCCTGACGTGCAGCAGATAGGCGGATTGGGTCTTGGGTCCGAGCTTGCGCATGCGCATGTCGTCGATCATGCGTTGACGCAGTGGGGTGGTGACTTGGGTCATGATGCTGCTCCTGTTGGAATGAGGCCGATTGCCTCATTAACCAACATAGGAAACAGTTACAATATTGCAGCAGAAACCCGGCTGCGGAGGAACCGCAGGCTACGTCGAAGTCAAACTACCGCGCGAGCGGTTTAGTCCTCCGGCCAATAGCTGACGTTCAATTTCGGAGATTGTCCTTTGCAAAAACCGTTGAAGTATTTGATGCCCGAGGAATTCCGCCGAATTCTGGAAAAGACGGGTTTGCGACATTCGTCATCACCTCTATCTCTTGTGATTGTGCCCGATGTCGCGGCATGGGCAAAGGAAGCTAATGTTTCGGTGGAGGGCAACCCGATGGCAACGTCGATTCCGGCTACCCCCCTGTTTCCTGGTCGTGTAGTGATGCGAGACGTAATTTCTAGAGATGAGATTGAGGGGGTGCTTAGTTTGCTGGATTTTCAAGGATACGCCAATGAAGCGCGAGGCTTGCGCGAAAATCCCGAGCGCTTTGCTACCCACTTGTTTTTACATGAATTAGCGCATTTAGAAAATAACTGGGGGCAGGAGCGTGAAATGGATTGCGATGATTGGGCGTTCGAGAGGTTACCAAGATAATGCAAAATAAGTGCAGCCAAATACTAGCCGCTACCAGCAAGAAGCTGGCTGCGGCGGATGTGGCTGCTCTACGGTCCTGCAAGAGGGTAAAGCTCTAGTCTTTTTACCGCCCCTCAACTCGGATACCCATGACGGCATCACCTTGGGGGGCGCATCGGCAGTCCTAGAAATTTCGACACTTTCACCACCGTTTCGCCGGTGACCTGGCGGTGATGCTCCGGCCCAGATAGTACTCTCAGCGCCGTGCCACGCTTCACGCCAGCCTCAGACATGTGGTCCATGGCAGGCCCCACGCCCTCGACCGTAACCCACGGCCCGACGTATTGAAATCCTCCCCACCTTACCGGCATCAGGTACAGCGCGCGATTGCGCCCGAGCTTCTCGGCCACCTTGAGCGTGAAGCGTCATCGCATTGATCTAGTTGCGCTATTTGAGCTTCGCACAGAGGTTTATGTAGCGGGAAAATTCCAGATATATGTCCAGGACTTGCAGTAGTAATATCATTGCATTTTAGAAATTAAAAGTTCCTATTGGAATTTTTTATTGTGTGACTATTTTATGTGTAGTAATATCCATTGCTTCGTGCTGGCGCCATAAGCCCACCACCACAGCCTGCTGAGGCCATGAGCTAGCAATGCAGGAGGCCATCATCGCGCCAAACGGGTACCGCCACCGTTGCCAGCGACTGTCTCTCAACTTGCTGAATGACACTCAATGAATTCGCCTCTAATAACGCTCTATTACATCTCGGCAGGTGGTTTGTTGGTGGCGTCGGGCTATGCTGTGGTCCTGGCCCAGCGAAGCGTATTTTTGCGCCCATGCCGCATGTTTGCCCTCCTTTGCTTGTGTTTTCTAGTATTTCAAGTCGCGAACGCCCTCCAGCATGAAGCGCAAAGCGTCCACGAATTGATTGCTGCGCACAAATGGGTCAATGCAAGCCAGTTGGCTATACTCGGCCTGTGCGGCTGGTTCATCGACCTGATAACGCGCAGGCGCTACGACTGGCTATCTCATGGCCTGGCGGCCGGGGCGCTGCTGGCACTCATACTCAATTTCACCCAGCCATATGGCTACCGTTTCAGTGCCATGGCGCAAGAATACCGTTTCCAGATGGTCTGGGGCGAGACCCTGTCCATCCCGTCCGGCCGACGCTCTGCTTGCCAATGGCTAGTGATGCTGCTTTACCTCGCGGTGGTGCTGAAAACTATGATCGCCATTCGCCTGATTCGCCCCGAGCCAAAATCGACGTTAACCCGCTGGTGCCTGGTGGCAGGACCGACTTTGGTGTTACCGAGTGTGATTGTGAGTATGCTGTCGGATGCGGGCTATTTTCACTTTCCCTACATGGGCGGGTTTTGTCTGACACTGCTTGCATGCACCTTTGCGTTCCAGATGCGACAGACTCGCGCCTCCGAATTCACACGGTTCAACAACGCCTACCGCCGCATGCGCAGATCTTTACAACGTTATCGCGACGCGGTGGGCCGCCACGGCCGAGCCGAACCCCGCTCCGACCTGATCCGGAAAGATGTACTGCTGGCTATGTTGAACGCTAATGCCACCCAGCCTTGTGCCGTGCTGGCCATCAAGTTGGACGGCTGGGAGGGCTTGACGGCGCTCCGCAGCATGCGCCAGCGCGATGAACTTGAAGCCGCGATCGAACAGAGCTTGCACCACTCGCTGGTGGCTGCGGAAAGCATTGCGCGTGCAGGGGCTAACTTGTATGTCATTCTGTTGCTCGGAGTGGCAAGCAAGGCGGACGCCAGCGCCGCCTTTGCACGTATATGCCGTACCTTCGAGACCTCGGCGATACTGCCGATGCGCAGCCCTAATGTGCAGCTGGTAGCTGGCATCGCCTTGCGCAGCCGAATCGACACTGAGCCAGAACAATTGTTGGAGGCGGCGGAATTGGCCTTGCGACACGTGAACCGCAACATCTGCCCCAGTCCACATTTCTACCATCCCGGCTTGGGGGAAAGTTGGCGCCAGCAAATTGCCTATGAGGATGCGCTGGCCAGCGCAGTACGCAACGACGAGCTGCGCTTGCATTTTCAACCGCAGGTGGCGTGCGAAGACGGCAGCACATTGGCAATCGAGGCGCTGGTCCGCTGGCAACATCCTCTACATGGCATGATTCCACCCGCGCAATTTATTCCGCTTGCGGAAGCATCGGGCCACATCGACCAGATCGGCGCATGGGTGATCGAGCAAGGCATACGCCAACTACGGGTCATTCAGGGGCAAAGTGGTCTGGCGCTACGGCTGGCAATCAATGTCTCGCCCCAGCAACTGCTGTCGCGTGAACTGGAGCGTCATCTCGCCGATTGCCTGCAGCGCTATGGGGTGGCCGCCTGCGAGATCGAACTGGAAGTGACCGAATCAGTGGCCATGGAAATGCCTGACGTCGTGATCTCCCACCTGCAGCGTTTGCGCAACTTGGGGTTCAGGCTGTCGATCGACGACTTCGGCACCGGCTATTCATCGCTCAGTTACCTGCAGCACTTGCCGGTCCATGCTCTCAAGCTCGACCGCTCATTTATACGCAACTTGACGGACGACCCGAAGGCACTCAGCATTTGCCGCAACACAATTCGCATGGCGCGCGATCTCGGCCTCGAACTCGTCGCCGAGGGTGTTGAGACCGCCGCCCAGGCGGCGGATTTGCGACGACTAGGGTGCGATATCTTACAAGGCTACCATTTCGCGCCGCCCCTGTCGCTGGAGTCACTGCTCAGCTACTTGCAACGGCCTCTGCCATCAGCTTAACTGTTTATCATAAGGTCAGCTTTGGGGCGCTAGCTGAGATTGCTGAAAAGCTCGGCGGCCCAATCGGCGAACGCTTGCATGGCCGGCGAGAGAAAGCGATGATGAGGGTAGATCAGCGACACCGGCACGGGTTCCGGTCGCATGTTGGCCAGTACCTCGACTAAGTCTCCGCTGCGCAAATGGTCTGCCACCAAAATCTCAGCCAATTGAATCAGGCCGCCTCCGGCTATGCCCAGTTTGATGTACAGCTCAGTATCGTTAACGGCAACCGTGCCGGCAACCTGCACAGCAACACTTTCTCCGGCCTCCACGAAATGCAGCTCGCCCGTCCGCCGAGTCGTGCTGGAAAAGTAGTGAACCGCGCGGTGGCCTTGCAACTCCTCGAGACTTTCGGGAATGCCCTGTTGATTCAGATAGGATGTTATCTACACCAGGATTTAATACATAGTTCCGCTGGAAAAGAGCAAATTCGTTCCAATTCGTTCAGTTTTCCGCAAATCCCTTCAAGAAAACTGCAATATTTGGATAAAAATTACATAGTATGCGGCGAAGTATGAGTGGCTGGAAGCCGCCATGAATGAAGGCCGGACAAGACGGTGCTCGACCGCATATCCTCTCACCGGCTGCTTTGCCGTGTCTTCGAGCAGTCTGACCAGTGGCCTTGCCCGCGCCACATCCGACCGACCGTTTTCGCCCCGTTGCAGCAGTTCAGGCATAGGTCAACGCAAGTCATCAACGGATAATTCGGGTGAGAGCCAATATTATCCGGTGAATGACATTGTTAGGCTCTTCATCACTAAGATACAGGGTTGCACTACTCGCACTTAAAAACTCATCTCTTGCAGAGCAATGTAGTATGTAAGAAATATCTTGGGACATGGACTCAGTTGCAGTAATGTAGTAAGGCAAACTCCTTGATTCTTCAACAGCGATTGGAAGTACGACAAGGCAATCAGTTGGAGTTACCTGATCCGATAATTACGCCATGATGCGCGACCAGCTGGCATCTGTCAGGCATCAGTTTGAGGTACTCTGACATTAATGGACACTTCCATTTGATAAACTTGTCAAAAGGAGTGAAAACATGAAATCACCAACATACACGCCGGAGTTCCGGGCCGAGGCGGTCAAACTGGTACTGGCGCAGGGATTGACGCTAGAGGA
>CAUPRW010000052.1:0-45194 GCA_963513825.1 uncultured Duganella sp. | reverse complement strand
TCATTTGGACACGAGCCCAGCAATACCAAGCGTACCACGGGGGTGGGTGCCCGAAGTCGTGCACCCAACCCAGCCCCGGTGAGGAGTGGGGCCGTGGCCAGTTTGGGCCAGTCCCCCCCGGGGGTTGGGGGCCCCCCCCCGGGCCGTTGTGGGCGCCCCCCCCCGCCCCACTGTGGTTCTCGTGTCCAATGGACACACTGCACCCCCGTGGGGGTTAGCGGGGTTGGGTGTAATTGACGGGCACGTATTGGTAGCTTTTGCCTTGCGCGCGGACGTGGCCCAGCGCGGGGAACGAGAGGTGTGCGGCGCCGATCAGGTAGCCTCCCTTGGCGGCGGCGGCGAACGCTTCCTTGCGCTCGGCGATGGCGACCGTGCTGTCCGTGTCGAATTGGATGCCGACACCCGGGTCGTCGAATTGCACGCCTTGCACGTGCAGCAAATCGCCCAGCAATACCAGCTTTTGGCCCTTGCTTTCGATGACGTACGTGATGTGGCCGACCGTGTGACCGCCATTGAAGTACGATTTGATCCCCGGTACCAACTCGGTGTTGGCGACGATCGGCTGGAATTTGCCGGCCTTGACGTACGGGTTGATCGAGACCATCGGCCCCTGGAAATCGTCCTTGGCTTCCGGCGGCGCCTTGTCCAGATTGGCCTGGTTCAGGTAGTAGTCGGCGTCGAGCTTGCCCGCGCGGACGATCGCGTTCGGGAACACGCGCTGCTCGTTGCTGGCCAAACCACCGACGTGGTCGCTGTGCATGTGCGTGATGTAGATCTCGTCAACCTGCTCCGGCTTGTAACCGGCCGCCTTCAGATTGCCCACCAGCTGCCCCAGGGTCGGCCCGAACAGGCTGGCGGCGCCGGCGTCGATCAGCACCAGCTTGCTGCCGGTGTTGATCAGGAATCCGTTCACCGAGGTCTGGATCGGACTTTTCTCGAACACCTTGGCCAGCGCGGCGTTGGTCTTGGCCGGCGGCTGCTTGAGCAGCTTGTCGACCGGCAGGTCGAGCGTGCCGTCGTTGAGCACCGTCACTTCGAAGTCGCCCAGCGTCGTGCGGTAAAAACCCGGCGCCTGGAACTTGGCCATCGGCGCGGCGGCCTGGGCCGGCATGGTGGCGATGGCGACGGCAACAACTGCGGCGGCCCGGGTCAATTTGGTCGAGATCATGGCACCCCTTATTTTTTGAAAATTATCAGGACCGCTACAATACCTCAAATGCCACGGCTTTGTTCGGCGACGTGGCAAAACGGCACTATTGCGGCGCGCGCCCTATCGACAAACCCGCGCCCATCCCTTATGATGAATAATAATCATTCTCATTTGTGCGCATCTGGTGTCCGTCGATCAGCTTATCCCCCATCCCGTCGAAACGCTCTACCTCGACCACCACACGTGGCTGCGCGGATGGCTGCAACGCCGGCTCGACAACAGCAGCGAGGCCTCCGACCTGGCCCAGGACACTTTCGTCAACGTCATCACGACCGGTTACGCCGCCGACATCGTCGCGCCGCGCCCCTTCCTGGCCACCATCGCGCGCCGCCTGCTGGCCCACCGCCACCGCCGCCGCCAGTTGGAGAGCGCTTACCTCGAAGCGCTCGCCGCCCTGCCCGAGCTCCACATGCCGCCGCCCGAACAACGCCTGATGGCCCTCGAAGCGCTGCAGGAAATCGACCGCGCGCTCGACGGCCTGCCCCTGGCGGTGCGCGAGGCCTTCCTGCTGGCGCAGCTGGAGGGATTGACCTACGAGCGCATCGCCGCGCGCCTGGCGGTCTCGACCAGCTCGGTGAAGCAATACCTGACGCGCGCCAACCGCCAGGTCTTCTTCGCGCTGGCGCCATGAAAGCGGCATCGAACGCGGGATCGAACCCGGCCGCCTTCGACGAGGCGGCCGCCGACCAGGCCGCCGAGTGGCTCACCGTGCTGATGGCCGACGATGTCGGCGCGGCCGAGCGCCAGCGCTGGCAGCAGTGGCGCGTCGCCGATCCGGGCAACGAACGCGCGTGGCGCCACATCGAGGCCGTCGCCGCGCGCCTGCGCGGGCTGCACGGCGCGGCCGCGTTCAAGGCGCTGTCGCCGCCGGCGCAGGACCGGCGCAAGGCGATCGCGATCCTGCTCGGCATCGGCGCGGCCGGCGCCGCCGGCGCGCTGGCGGCCCGCTCCGCGCCCGGCCAGCGCCTGGCGGCCGATCTGCACACGGGCGTCGGCGAGCGGCGCACCTGGACCCTGGCCGACGGCACGCGCGTGATGCTCAACACGGCCAGCGCCGTCAACGTGCGCTTCGACGGCAGGCGGCGCCTGCTCGAACTGGTCGCCGGCGAAATCATGGTCGTCACCGGCCATCCCGAAACCGGCGCCGCCAGCCCGTTCCTGGTGCGCACGGCCGAAGGCCGCGTTCAGGCGCTCGGCACGGTCTTCACGGTGCGCCAGCATGCCGGCCACACGGCGCTGTCGGTGCAAAAGGACGCCGTGGCCATCACCCCGTCCGGCGCGCCGCGCGCCGCCCGCACCCTGCTGGCCGGCCAGCGCACCACCTTCTCGGCCAGCACCGTGGCCGCGCCGACGCCCGCCTCCACCGAGAACGACGCGTGGACGATGGGCGCCATCGTCGCCGACGACATGCGCCTGGCCGACTTCCTCGAGGAGCTGGGCCGCTATCGCAGCGGCGTGCTGCGCTGCGATCCGGCGCTGGCCGACCTGCGCTTTTCCGGCGTTTTCCCGCTCGCCGACACCGACGCGATCCTGTCCATGCTACCCAACTCGCTGCCGGTGCGGGTGCGTGCGCGCACCGCTTGGTGGGTCACCGTCGAAAAAAATAAATAAATTTGTCCTCTTTACTGCCCGATTTGCGTTGCCGCGGCACCTATCAAGTAGGCACCACACTTTCCCTTACTTGATAATCCGAGGAACAACCATGCAAAACCATTTCAAGCGGCGGCCGATCGCCTGCGCCATCTCCCTGATGCTGGTCCTGGGCGGCGCGCTGTCCCCGGCACACGCGCAAAACGGCGCGCCACAGCATCAAACGCAGCAATTCGATATTCCTGCCGGCGCCCTTGGCCCCGCGCTGCGCGCCGTCGCCCTGAAGGCCGGCATCGCCCTGACCTTCACGGCCGACCAAACCGATCGAAAAACCACCGCCGGCGTGCGCGGGCAGTTCATCACGCCTGACGCGCTGGCCGCGCTGCTCGGCGGCACCGGCCTCGAAGCGGTACGCATGGACAACGGCGGCTACGTGCTGCGCGCGGCCGGCGCGCCACCCGTCAAAGACGCGGCCCTGCCGACGGTCACGGTCAGCTCGACGCGCGCGCCGTCCAGCGAGAACACCGGCTCCTACACCATGCCCGCCGCCGGCACCGCCACCAAACTGGAACTGTCGCCGCGCGAAACGCCGCAATCGGTCAGCGTGCTGACACGCCAGCAGATCGAAGACCAGGGCCTGGTCACGCTGGACGACGCGGTCAACAGCATCACCGGCCTGGTGATGCAAAAGGGGTATTACGCGGGTAACTCGGGCAGTTTCAGCGCGCGCGGCTTCCCGATCACCAACATGATGCTCGACGGCGTACCGACCAGCATGGGCGCCAACGGCACCTTCAACGCCGACAATGCGGACCTGGTGATCTACGACCGGGTCGAGGTCGTGCGCGGCGCCAACGGCCTGACCAGCGGCAGCGGCAATCCGTCGGCCGCCATCAACCTGGTGCGCAAGCGTCCGACCACCGAACCCCAGGTGATGCTGACGGCCGGCGCCGGCCGCTGGAACGACCATCAGCTGCAGCTCGACGCTTCCAGCGCCCTCAACGAGGCCGGCACGCTGCGCGCGCGCGCCGTCGCCAGCTTGCAGGACAAGGACATGTTCTACGACGTCGCGCACGACCGCACCGGGCAGCTATACGGCATCGTCGAAGCCGACGTGGCGCGCGACACCACCGTCACGCTGGGCGCCCACTACCGCAAGCTGGAGCACACCGGTGGCTACCAGGAGTTGCCCACCCGCGACAACGGCACGCAACTGGGCCTGCCGCGCACGGCCAACCTGGCCAACGCCTACGACTTCTGGGACCAGACCGACAAGACCGCGTTCGCCGAAGTCGAGCACCGTTTCGGCAAGGGCTGGAAGGCCAAGATCTCGGCGATCCGCAAATGGCAGGACGTCGACACCATGTTTTCGTCCTTCGGCGGGCGCGAAGGGCGCCACACGCAAAACACCCAGGCCTACAAGCTCGATAACCAACAGGGTAGCGTCGACGCCACCGTCGGCGGACCATTCGCGCTGCTGGGGCGCCAGCACGAGCTGTCCGTCGGCGTCAGCCGGCGCAAGGCCGACAACGACAACTTCGGCGACTGGGGCGTGCGCGCCACGCCGCTGGCGCTCGACCCGTTCGACTGGAACCCGCACGCCAACGCCCGCCCGGACGCCAACTACGATCGCTGGCGCGTGCGCGGCACGGTGCGCGAGACCGGCGTGTACAGCGCGGCGCGGTTCAGTGTTACCGATCCGCTGTCGCTGATCGCCGGCGCGCGCTCCAGCTGGTACGAATCGACCAACGAAGTGGCCCGCAGCGGCTACAAGGTCGCGCGCGAGATCACGCCGTACGCGGGGCTGGTCTACGACGTCGATGCCAACCATTCGCTGTACGCCAGCTGGACCGAGATCTTCCAGCCGCAAAGCGCGGTCGACGCCGGCGGCGCGCTGCTCAAGCCCGTCACCGGCACCAACTACGAGGGTGGCGTCAAGGGCGAGTACTTCGGCGGCCTGCTCAACGCCAGCCTGGCCGTGTTCCAGGTCAGCCAGCGCAACCGCTCGATGACCGACCTCAATGGCCCGTCGCCCTGCCCCGGGACCGGTTCGACCTACTGTTCGCGGGCCGCCGGCGAGGTTGAAAGCAAGGGTGTTGAGATGGAGGTGAGCGGCGAGCTGGCGCCAGGCTGGCAGGCAACTGCCGGCTACACCTACGTCGCCGCCAAATTCATCAGCGACTCGGACGCATCCAACGTCGGCAAGTTGTTCGACGCCGATCTGCCGCGCCACCAGCTCAAGGTGTCGACCAGCTATCGGCTGCCGGCGGCGCTGGAGCGCTGGCGCGTGGGCGGGTCGGTGATGGCGCAAAACGCTGTCTACTCGTCCGATGAGCCCAACATCCGGCAAGGCGGCTATGCGGTGTTCGGACTGCATGCGGCGTACCGGTTCGACGAGCATCTGAGCGTGCGCCTGAACGTCAACAACGTCTTCGACAAAACGTATCAGCAGATCGGCTGGACGGCCGGCGGCAACACCTACGGCACGCCGCGCGCCGCCACGGTCACACTGAGCTACAAGCTATAGCAGGTGGGCGGCTGTGGGGTGTCATGAGCCGCCGGCGCTTGCCCCGTCAAGCGCCCCAATATAGAATGCGTCCGCTCTTTACTGACGAGGCCGCTATCAACCCGTCAAGAGTAACAAGAAGACAAAACAACGACGGGACGGGATGGATGAGCGATTTTGAATTGAAACCGGCCACGCTGCCGACCTTGGCGCAGCGCCTGTCGCTGCGCGCCCTGAAGCTGGTCGGCTGGCGCGTGCTGTTCCGCCCCCTGCCCGGCCCGCGCGGCATCATGGTCATCTACCCGCACACATCGAACTGGGACTTCCCCATCGGCCTGCTGTGCAAATGGGCGCTGAACCTGCCGCTGCGCTTTCTGGCCAAGGACACGCTCTTCAAGCCACCGCTCGGTAAATGGTTGCGCGCGATCGGCGGCGAGCCGGTCGAACGCGGCACGCCGAGCGGCACCATCAAGACGCAGGCGGCGCGCATGAACGCGGCCGACTTTTACTGGATGGGCATCACGCCCGAGGGCACGCGCGCCTATCGGCCCAACTGGAAAAGCGGTTTTTACCATCTGGCGCTGGAAGCCAAAGTGCCGCTGGTACTGGTGTATTTCGATTATGCGAGCAAAACGCTGGGCATGGTCGACCACGTGGTCCTGACCGGCGACCAGGAAGTCGACATGGCCGCCATCCGCAAGGGCTTCGAAGGCCACCAGGGCCTGTATCCCCAAAACGCGGCGCCGATCGTGCTGTCCGAGCGCCGCGCCGAAACGCGCGAATAAACCCGCGCCAATGGACTAAATAGCGGTTGCCAGCACCACGCCGGTGGCCGCGATGGCCGCGCCGGAGAGCTTGACCGCCAGCGCCGGGCTGACGCGGCCCAGCGCCGCGCCGCCGTACACCAGCACCGCGCTAGCGAGCAGCATGCCGAAGGCGCTCGCCGCCGCCGGCAATTCATGGCCGTGGGCGTTGCCGTGCAAAACGGCGAAGGCGGCGACCATCGTCAAGCCAACGGCGGCCGGCAGGCGCGCCGCCACCGCGATCAACAATCCCATCGTCGCCACCGTCAGAGCGATGCCCGTTTCCAGCCCGGGAATGGTAAGCCCGGCCACGCCGGTCAGCACACCGACCAGCACCATCCCGATGAAGGTGGCCGGCAGCCATTTGGCGCTGGATTGGCGCGCGCTCCAGATACCGACGGCCAGCATCGCCAGCAGGTGGTCAAGGCCGGTGAAGGGGTGGGCGAAGCCGCTGATGAAATCATGCGCGTGGGCGCCGCCGGCTTGCGGGTGGGCGGCGGCGGCGGTGCTGGCCAGCGCCAGCGTCAGTGCGAGTGCGGATCGGTTGAACATTCGGTCTCCAGTAAAAGTATAGATTCGACGATACGTGCCCGATGGGTCAGGCGGCATGCGCGGCCTGGCCCAGCAGACCTTGCTCGCGGATGAAATCGATCACCGCCGCCACGCCATCGCCGCTGCGCAGATTGGTGAAGATGAACGGCCGCGTGCCGCGCTGCTGCTTGGCGTCGCGCGCCATCACATCCAGATCGGCGCCGACGTGCGGCGCCAGGTCGGTCTTGTTGATGATCAGCAGATCCGAGCGGGTGATGCCCGGGCCGCCCTTGCGCGGAATCTTTTCGCCGCCGGCGACGTCGATCACGTAGATCGTCAAATCCGACAGCTCAGGGCTGAACGTCGCGGCCAGGTTGTCCCCGCCCGACTCCACCAGGATCAGGTCGAGATTCGGAAAATCGGCCTGCATGCGCGCGATCGCCTCCAGGTTGATCGAGGCATCCTCACGGATCGCCGTGTGCGGGCAGCCGCCGGTCTCCACGCCCATCAGGCGCTCGGCCGGCAAGGCGTCGGCGCGCAGCAGGATCTCCATATCCTCCTTGGTGTAGATGTCGTTGGTGATGACGGCCATGTCGAACTGGTCGCGCATGCCCTTGCAAAGCATCTCGCACAACGCGGTTTTTCCCGAGCCAACAGGACCACCGATGCCGACGCGTAAAGGATTCGAAGTATTCATATGTTTTATATTGTTTATCCGTTTATGATCTGTAAAGACGGCTGTACTGGACCTCGTGCCGCATCGACAGCAGCGACAATCCCGGCGCCCAGTTCGACATATCGTCGTCGCCGACGCTCTGCGCATGGCGCGCGGCCGCCTCGATATCAGCGCGCAGCGACAGCAGCATGCGCTGCCCTGCCACCTGCCCCAGCGGCACCGACTTGACGCACACCAGCACCTGGTTCTCGGCCCACGCGAACAACATCGCCAGCAGCGCGGCCTCGTGCGGGATCTCCAGCGCGGCCACCGCGCAGGCGAAGGCCGTCGGCAGCGCCACCTCCGGCTGCCGCTGCAGGCGCGAGAGCATTTCGGCGTCGACGATATCGAGCTCGGCCACCAGCTTGGTCAGCGAGTAACCCATCTGGATCGTCTCGGCGCGGAATTCGGCGCTGTCGCGCGAGGCGATGAAACGCTCGCTCCATTCATCCACGGCGGCCCAGTCGCGGCGCGACCAGGCCCGCATCAGGCGCCAGCAAACGGGCGCCTCCCATTGTGCCACCACCTCGTGCAGGTGGCGCAAGATCCATGCGCGCGCCTGCCCTGCGTCGCCGACCATGCCGTTCTCCAGCGCCGCCTCCAGCCCTTGCGAATAGCTGTATGCGCCGATCGGCAGCGCGGGACTGGCCAATTGCAGCAGATTGAGTAGGGCCGACGCCTGCATCAGGAACGGCTCATTTCGGGTCGCTCGGACGGTGGATCTTCTGGCGCAGCGGGATCGGCGCCAGCGGATGGTGGCCGCCGTCGTCATGGTGCGCGTGGCCGCCGCCGTAGGCGCCCGATTCCGGTTCGAAGGCGGCCAGTTCCTGCTCCACCTTCGCGCCCAGGCCGGCCAGCATTTCCTTGAGCACGGCGTCGGCGCGGATGCGCAGGAAGCCGTCGCCGACCTGCGCCTGCGTGTGGCGGTTACCGAGGTGGAAGGCGCAGCGCAGCAAGGTGTGGGCATCGGCGCAGGTGACCTTGTAGGTCGGCTCCGGCGCGGCCACCACCTTGACCACGCGCTTGTCCTCGCCGGTCAGCAGGTCGCCGTCGCGCAGCACGGTGCCGCGCACGGTGAAGACGGCGACGTCCTCGCCGTTGTCGAGGGTGGCGCGCAGGCGGCATTTCTCGCGCAGTTCGTAGGGCAGCACCAGTTGCGCGGCGATGGCAGCGCCGGCGTGGTCGGAGGGTGCGATTTTGGTATGTAATGTCAGCATGAGGTCAGCATAAGGTAAGCATGGTGTCCGAAAAAATCAGAACAGGAAGTAGCGCTGCGCCATCGGCAGCACGGACGCCGCCTCGCAGACGAGCAACTCGCCGTCGGCGCGCACTTCGTAGGTTTCGGGATCGACTTCCATCTTCGGCGTGGCGCCGTTGTGGATCATGTGGTGTTTGCGCAGCGCGCGCATGTCCTTGGCCACGATCAGCGTCTTGTTCAATTTGAGCTTGTCGCCGATGCCGTCGTCGAAGGCCGACTGCGAGACGAAGGTGAACGATTTCTTCAGTCCGCCGCCGAAGGCGCCGAACATCATCCGGTAGTGCACCGGCTGCGGCGTCGGGATCGACGCGTTCGGGTCGCCCATCTGCGCGGCCGCGATCATGCCGCCCTTGATGATCGTCGACGGCTTGACGCCGAAGAAGGCCGGCTTCCACAGCACCAGGTCGGCGATCTTGCCCACCTCCACCGAGCCGACCGCGTGGGCGATGCCGTGCGTGATGGCCGGGTTGATCGTGTATTTGGCGATGTAGCGCTTGACGCGGAAGTTGTCGTTGCGCGCCGAATCGGGCGCCAGCGGCCCGCGCTGCACCTTCATCTTGTGCGCCGTCTGCCAGGTGCGCATGACCACCTCGCCCACGCGGCCCATGGCCTGCGAGTCCGACGACATCATCGAGATGGCGCCGATGTCGTGCAGGATGTCCTCGGCGGCGATGGTCTCGCGGCGGATGCGCGATTCGGCGAAGGCCACATCCTCGGCGATGGCCGCGTCGAGGTGGTGGCACACCATGAGCATGTCGAGGTGTTCGTCGAGCGTGTTGACGGTGAACGGCCGGGTCGGATTGGTCGACGACGGCAGCACGTTGCCCTCGCCGACGGCGGCGATGATGTCCGGCGCGTGGCCGCCGCCGGCGCCCTCGGTGTGGAAGGTGTGGATGGTGCGGTCCTTGAAGGCGGCCAGCGTGTCGGCCAGGTAGCCGCCCTCGTTGAGGGTGTCGCTGTGGATCGCCACCTGCACGTCCATCCTGTCGGCCACGCTCAGGCAGTTGTCGATGGCGGCCGGCGTGCTGCCCCAGTCCTCGTGCAACTTGAGGCCGATGGCGCCGGCGCGCACCTGCTCCTCGAGCGGCTCGGGCAGGCTGACGTTGCCCTTGCCGAGGAAGCCCAGGTTCATGGGGAAGGCGTCGGCCGCCCCCAGCATCGCGTGCAGGTGCCACGGCCCCGGCGTGCAGGTGGTGGCCGAGGTGCCGGCCGACGGTCCGGTGCCGCCGCCGATCATGGTCGTGACGCCGCTCATCAAGGCCTCTTCGATCTGCTGCGGGCAGATGAAGTGGATGTGGGTGTCGACGCCGCCGGCGGTGACGATCTTGCCCTCGCCGGCGATGATCTCGGTGGCGGCGGCGATGATCATCGTCACGCCGGGCTGGATGTCCGGGTTGCCGGCCTTGCCGATGGCGGCGATCATGCCGTCCTTGATGCCGATGTCGGCCTTGACGATGCCCCAGTGGTCGACGATCACGGCGTTGGTGATGACCGTGTCCATCACCAGCGGGTCGGCGCGCACGCGCTGCGACTGCCCCATGCCGTCGCGGATCACTTTGCCGCCGCCAAATTTGACTTCCTCGCCGTAGATGGCGTGATCGTGTTCGATTTCGATAAACAGTTCGGTGTCGGCCAGGCGGATGCGGTCCCCTTTGGTGGGGCCGAACATCTCCGAATAGGCGCGGCGCGAGATTGTGACCATGTTAGCCTTTTATTTTTTAGCTTTTAGGTGGGTTGGGATCGAGCTTGCCCATGACTTTTCCGTTGAAGCCGTAGACCTTCTGGTCCCCGCCCAGCTTCACCAGTTCGACCGTGCGCTGCTGGCCCGGCTCGAAGCGCACGGCGGTGCCGGCGGCGATGTTCAGGCGCCGGCCGTAGGCCTTCCAGCGCTCGAACTTGAGCTCTGTGTTCACTTCGAAAAAATGGAAGTGCGAGCCGACCTGCACCGGCCGGTCGCCCTGGTTGGTCACCACGACGGTCTCCGTTTCGCGGCCCTCATTGAGGCCGATCTCGCCCTCCGTGAGCAGATATTCACCGGGAATCATAGTGAGCTCCTTGTAAAAGGTGTCTTGGGGTGGTTCGGTCGTCGATACGTATTCATGATGCGCTTTAGGGAATCGGGTTGTGCACGGTGACCAGTTTGCTGCCGTCGGGGAAGGTCGCCTCCACCTGGATGTCCGGGATCATCTCCGGTATCCCTTCCATGACCTGGTCGCGGCGCAGGATCTGGGTGCCGTCGGCCATCAGCTGGGCCACCGACTTGCCGTCGCGCGCGCCCTCCATGATGGCGCAGGTGATCAAAGCGATCGCCTCCGGGTAGTTCAGTTTGAGCCCGCGCGCGAGGCGGCGTTCGGCCACGATGCCGGCGGTGAAAATGAGCAGCTTGTCTTTTTCTCTTGGGGTCAGGTCCATATTCGGTTTTCCAGGTTCAGGTTTGCCAGATGCGCGGCGTGACGGCCTCGCGCGCCAGCAGATGCGGGCACACGCGGCGCCACACGGTAAGCATCAGGCGGCGCGCGGTTTCGCTGTCGTCGCCGAGATGGCGCGCCACCAGCACGCCCTTGGTGTGGGTGACGCCGAAAACGTGGTCGCCGTCGGCGGCGATGTCGGCGCGGATCTGCGCCAGCAGTTCGCTCAGCGCGGCGGCCGGTAGTGGCTTGCCGGCGGCGATCAGGGTGGCGCAGACGGTATGGCCGTTCAGCGCCAGCGGGCTGCCGAGCCGCCCGCCTACCATCGCGCCCTGCTCCCACCAGATCAATTTGCCCTCGCGGCGGATGCTGCTGCGTTGGGTCACGGTGCCGGTGTTGAACACCTCGCCGGAGCCGCGCCGGCCCATGCACAGGATTTCGCAGCCGATGAAGGTGGCGCCGGCGGCCAGTTCCACGTGCTGGTCGAGCGCCACGTTAGCGGTATCAAAAAAGATGGTTTCTTGCGGCAGCCATTCGAGCGCGGCGTCCTCGTTGACGTGCAGGTGGACCACCTGGCGCGAGCGCTTGCCGTTGGCCTTGTACCACTTGGCCGCGCCCGGAGTGGTGATGACGGCGTGCGCGCGGTCGCCGACGCCGATGTCGATCGATAGCTGGTCGCCGCCGACCACGCCGCCGGGCGGATGGACGACGATGGCGTGGCACACCCTGGCGTCCTCCGGGTACAGGGCCTTTTGCACGCGCAGCGGGCCATAGTGGAGATTGTTGAACAGCCGCGTGGTGCCGGCGTCGTCCGCGAATCCGAGCGTAAGACTGGCCTGCCAAGCGCTATGGCCAGCGGTGGCGGCAAGGTCGGACGGTGCGGTGCAATCGGGCATGACTGGTACTTTTATAAATAATGTATTGTCCTATGCAAGGGCTGTGCCAGCGCCAGCGGGAGAGACGGCGGTGCAACCCCCATCATGCGCACCATTTTGGCGCATACGCACCAATATGGCGCACTTCCCGTAGGGCGGATTAGGCGCAGCCGTAATCCGCCATCGCTGAGCCGCCGACGGAGCACGGCAAATTACGCGACGCCAATCCGCCCCCACGCCACCCTTTATTGACCCCGGATCAACTATGCTTTGCCCGGCCAAGCCTTTGTGCACAAGGCAAGCACCACCATACTGTCTCCATCGACGTTTAAACGGGAGCACAAAATGAAAGTATTCGTCACGGGCGCGGCAGGATTTATCGGCGGCTCGATCGCGGCGGGCCTGGCCAGGGCCGGGCATGAGGTGGTCGGCCTGGTACGCCAGCCGGAGCAAATCGCGGAACTGAAAAAAATCGGCGTGGCCGGCGTGGTCGGCTCACTCGACGACCGCGATCTGCTGATCACCCAGGCGCGCGCGGCCGACGCAGTCGTCAACGCCGCCAGCAGCGACGACCGTGGCGCCGTCGAGGCGATCATCGAAGGCCTGGCCGGTTCGGGCAAGGTGTTTTTGCACACCAGCGGGTCGAGCATCGTTGGCGACGCCTCCGGCGGCCTGGGAACCGACCGGATTTATTACGAGGACCAACTCCCCGAGCCGACGGCGGACAAGGCGGCGCGCGTCGCCATCGACAAGCTGGTGCTGGCCGCCGCCGGCAAGGGCGTGCGTTCGGCGGTGCTGTGCAATACGCTGATCTACGGCCATGGCGCGCTGCCGCGCGACAGCGTGCAGCTGCCACGGTTGCTCAAGCAGGCGCGCAAGAGCGGCGTGGTACGCCACGTCGGTCCCGGCGAGAATATCTGGTCGAATGTGCATATCGATGACGTGGTCGACCTGTATCTGCTGGCGTTGGAGAAGACCGAGGCCGGCGTGTTTTACTTCGTCGAGAGTGGCGAGGCGTCGTTCCGCGATATGACGGCGGCGATGGCGCGCGCGCTCGGCATGGGCGAGGCGCAGGACTGGCCGCTGGAACAGGCCAAGGAGGAATGGGGGTATGAGATGGCGTCGTACGGGCTCGGGTCCAACAGCCGCGTGCGCGGCAAGCGGGCACGCGAGCAGTTGGGGTGGGCGCCGCACCGGCCGTCGGTGCTCGAGTGGATCACCAACGATATGCTGCGCTGACTTCACCCCCCGCGTGCGTTGAACGACTGGCATGCTTCGCCGCTTAGGGGACGTACCCCTTGGGGTACGTCCCCGCATTGGGGTGCGGGGTTGCTAGCAGCCCCCCAAGCCTCAATCTAGTTCCGGATAAGGGCTCTTGCCCCCTTCCTTGATGAACAAATCGATCCGCGCCTCGAGCACCGGCAGCGGCACCGAGCCCAGTTGCAGCACCGTGTCGTGGAAGGCGCGGATATCGAACTTCGCCCCCAGCGCCGCCTCGGCCTTCTTGCGCGCGTTGATGATGCTCATCTCGCCCAGGTAGTACGACAGCGCCTGCCCCGGCCACGAAATATACCGATCCACCTCGGTCTCGATCTCGTGCTCCGACAGCGCCGTGTTGGCCTTCAAATAATCCTGCGCCTGCTTGCGCGTCCAGCCCTTGCTGTGGATGCCGGTGTCGACCACCAGCCGCGACGCGCGCCAGGCCTGGTAACTGAGCATGCCGAACACCTCGTACGGCGTTTCATACATCCCCATCTCGACCCCGAGCCGTTCGCTGTACAACGCCCAGCCCTCGCCATAGGCCGAAATATAGGCGTTGCGGAAGGCCGGGCGGCCCTTCTGCTCCATCGCCACCGGCATCTGGAACGCGTGGCCCGGCGCCGATTCGTGCAGGGTCAGCGCCGGCATGCTGTAGAGCGCGCGCGACGGCAGGTTGTAGGTGTTGACCAGATAAACGCCCGGACCGCCGCGCCCCGACGTATAGAACGGCGCCTGGTCGTCCGGCACCGGGATGACGGCGAAGCGGCGGCGCGGCAGGTAGCCAAAGTATTGGCCGACCTTGGCGTCGAACTTCTTGGCCACCCACGCGGAGCGCATCAACAGCTCCTCGGGCGTCTTGGCGTAGAAGCGCGAGTCGGTGCGCAGGAACTGCAGGAAGGCCGGCAGGTCCCCTTCGAAGCCGGTCTGCTTGATCACGTCGAGCATCTCGGCGCGGATCTTGGCCATCTCGTCCACGCCGATCTGGTGGATCTGGTCGGCGCTCATGGTCGTGGTGGTGAATTCGACGATCTTGGACTGGTAGTAGGCCTTGCCGTCCGGGAGGTTCTCGGCCGCCAGGTCCTCGCGCGCCTTCGGCGCGTACTCGTCGCGCATGAACTTGAGCAGCGTGCGGTAAGAAGGCAGCACGTAGGTGTCGATCGCCTTGACCGCCTCGGCCCGCAGTTCTTCCTGCCGGGCGGCCGGCATGGTCGCCGGCATGGCCTTGAACGGCATGTAGAACACGGTGTCCTGCGCCGTCTTGGCCTCGGTCACGGAGGTGATCGAGCCGTCGCGGCCGATCAGGGTGACCTTCGGCGGCGTGAAGCCGCGCGCCATGCCGGCCCGCATATTGGCCATCTGGTCGTTGAAGTAGCGCGGCACGTCCGACATCTGCTTGATGTAATCGGTGTATTCCTTTTCCTTGGTCAGCGTGGCGCGCCCGGCGGAAGCCATGTTGGACCAGAAGGCCGTGTCGGCGTTGAGCGGCTTTTCGTATTCGCGGAATTTCTGCGCGTCGACCAGCGCCGCGATCTGCGCCTTGTAGACCTGGTAGTTGATCAGTTCATCGGCCGACAGCTTTTTCTGGTCGATGCCGTCGAGCTTTTTCATCACGTCCTGCCAGTACGCCAGGCGCTTTTGCTGGGTGGCCGGGTCGACGCGCGGCAAGGTGGTGGTGCCGCCCTTCTCGTCGTCCTCGCCCTCCTCCATTTTTTGGCCCAGGCGCCATTTCCATTCCTGGGTGTAGATCGTTTTGAACCGGGCGTCGGCCGGGCCGGATTTTGAAACCGGCGCGGCGGCGACGGCGTTGAGCGATAAAACCATGCATGCGCCAGCGATGACGGCGCCGAACTTCTTTTCCATAGAACTCCAGTGGTGGAAGGGTTGATTAGGTGTCGAGCAAATTACGTCGTTCCCGCAGCAGCGCGGTGAAGGCCGCGCTGTTGAGCGGCGGGCTGAAAAAATATCCCTGCATCTCGTCGCATCCGCGCTCGGTCAAAAAGCGCATCTGCTCGCGCGTCTCGACGCCCTCGGCGATCACCCGCATGTTCAGGTTGTGCGCCAGCGAGATCACCGACAGCGCGATGGCGGCGTCGTTGGCGCTGGTGGTGACGTCGTCGACGAAGGACTTGTCGATCTTGAGCACGTCGATCGGGAAGCGTTTGAGGTAGCTCAGGCTCGAGTAGCCGGTGCCGAAGTCGTCGAGCGAGATGCTCACGCCGATGTCCTTGAGATTGCGCAGCGCCGCCACCGCCTTGTTCGGGTCGCCCATCACCGTGCCCTCGGTGATCTCCAGTCCCAGGCAGGCCGGCGCGATGCCGAACTTGCGCAGCGTGCTCTCGACGTACGGCACGGTGGCGTCGTTGGCGAACTGGCCGGCGGCCAGGTTGACGGCGACCTTGATCTGGCCCAGGCCCTGGTCCTGCCACACCTTGATCTGCGCGCACACGCTCTCAAGCACCCATTCGCCGATCGAGTTGACCAGGCCGTATTCCTCGGCCAGGGGGATGAAGCGGTTCGGCGGCACCCGGCCGAGCACCGCGCTGTTCCAGCGCAGCAGCGCCTCGGCGCCGGCCATCACGCCCGTTTTGAGGCACATCTGCGGCTGGTAGTGCACCTCGAACTCGTCGCGCGCGATGGCGCCGCGCAGCTGGCCCTGGATGGCCAGCTTGTCGCGCACCTCGGCGTCCATGCGCTCGGTGAAGAAGGCGTAGTTGTCGCGCCCGATCTCCTTGGCGCGGAACAGCGCCGTGTCGGCGTTGCGCACCAATTCGTCGAAGCTGTCGCCGTCGGTCAGGCTCACGGCGATGCCGATGCTGGCGGTGACGGTGATCTGCTGGCCGTCGATCACCAGCTCGCGCCGCAGGCCGGCCAGGATCTGCTGCGCCAGCGCCATCGTCGCGCCCAGCTGGGCGTCGTCGGCGACGATGATCTGGAACTCGTCGCCGCCCTGGCGGGTGACGGTGTCGCCCTCGCGCACGGTGTCGGTCAAAAAGCGCGAGATCACCTGCAGCGCCTTGTCGCCGACGTCGTGGCCGTAGGAGTCGTTGATGCCCTTGAAGCGGTCCATGTCGAGGCACATGACGGCCACGCAGCCGCCCTCGCGGCGTGCGCTTGCCAAGGTCTGCTCGAAGCGCTGGCGCGCCAGCAGCCGGTTGGGCAGGCCCGTGAGGGCGTCGTGGTTGGACAGGAAGTTGATCAGGTGCTGCTCGGCCTTGCGCTCGGTGATGTCCATGAACACGGCCACGTGGTTGACCACCTGGCCGGCGTCGTCGCGCACCACCGAGGCGCTCAGCAGGCCGGGATAGGTCTCGCCGTTTTTGCGGCGCGCCATGATCTCGCCCGACCACAGGCCGGTGTTCATCACCGACTGCAGCATCTGCTCGAAGGCGGCGGCGTCCTGCTCGCCCGCGTGCAGCATGACGACGTTCTTGCCGATCACCTCCTCGGCGGCGTAGCCGGAGATCTGCGTGAAGGCCGGGTTGGCGGCGACGATGCGCGCCTCGCGGTCGGTGACGACGATGGCGTCCTGGGTGGCCTCGTAGACCTTGCTGGCCAGGCGCAGGAACTCCTCGTTGGCGCGGCGCTGCTCGACCTCGCGCGCCAGTTCCTCCGTGCGCTCGGCAACGCGCTGCTCGAGCAAGGCCCGCTCCAGCGTCAGCGCGTGCTGCGCGCGGCTCAGGCGCACGTGGGCGTCGGTGCGGGCCAGGATCTCCTCGGCCTGGAACGGCTTGGCGATGAAGTCGACCGCGCCGAGCGCGAAGCCGCGCACCTTGTCGTCGGTGTCGTGCTGGGCCGACAGGAAGATCACCGGCACGTTGCACAGCTCGGGCGACTCCTTGAGCCGGCGGCACACCTCGAAGCCGTCGATGCCGGGCATGCGGATGTCGAGCAGGATCAACTCGGGGGGCCGCGACTGCGCCGTCCACAGCGCCAGCTCGCCGTTGGGGGCCTGGCGCACGTAGTAGCCGGCCTCCGTCAGCAGGTCGCTGAGCAGCTTGAGCGAGGCCGGCGTGTCCTCCACGATCAGCACTTCGCCCTTGGTATGTTGTTCCGATAAATCCCGGTGCATGTAGAACTCTCTCGCCTTGGTCCGCGACTGCGCGCGTCTAATAGTGGTGCTCGAACGTGTACTACCGCGTACTAACTACTAATGATATACCTGTCCGGCCTAGGCCTCCAGTTCGCTATCGGCCTGCTCCAGCAACGCGCACAGTTGCGGGTACTGGTGCAGCCGCAGCATGTGCTCGATGCGCTCGACCACGCCGGCCAGCGGCGCCGGCACCGGCTGCAGCAGGCGCGCCACCCGCGCCAGGTTGAGCTCCTGCAGCGCCACCTTGAGATCGGCCCGCAACGCCGGCTCGAGCCGGGCCAGGTCGGCGGCCGACAGCGGCCCGCCCTCGGCGCCGTCGCCGGTGGCGGCCACGCGCGCGCGGCGCGCGCCGGCCGGGGCATCGGCGCGCGCCTCGGCCGGCGCGGCCGCCACCGGCACCTCGATGGTGAAGCTGAAGGTGGCGCCGGCGCCGCGCACCGACTGCACCGACAGCATGCCGCCCATCAGCTGGACGAACTCGCGCGAGATCGCCAACCCCAGTCCCGTGCCCTCCTTGGCGCCAGGGCCGTCGGCCTGGACGAAGGGCTCGAAGATGCGGGTCTGGTCGATCGGCGAGATGCCCGGGCCGTCGTCGATGACGGCAAAGGCCAGCTGGCAGCGGCCGCCGGCCTGGCCCGCATTGGCGTGCGCCGCGCCGCCCTGGCCGTCCTGGAGCCCTTCACCATGTCCGCCGCGCATGGCGCCGCGCACCCGCAGCGTGACCTTGCCCTCGCCGGTGAACTTGACCGCGTTCGACATCAGGTTGAGCAGCACCTGGCGCAGCTTGGTGCCGTCGACCTCCGCCCCGGGCGGCACGCCGTCGCTGTCAAGTTCGAGCGCCACGCCGGTCTGGCCGGCGCGCATGCTCACCATGTCCATCACCTCCTGCACGATTTCGTCGATGCTCATGACGGCCGTCTGCAGCACGGCGCGCCCGGCCTCGATCTTGGACAGCTCGAGGATGTCGTTGATCAAGGTGAGCAGGTGCTCGCCGGAGCGGTGGATGATGGCCAGGTTGCGCTTTTCCTCCGGCAGCATGTTCTTCGAATCGGCCATCAGGCGCGAAAAACCAATGACGGCGTTGAGCGGCGTGCGCAGCTCGTGGCTCATATTGGCCAGGAAGATGCTCTTGGCCTGGTTGGCCGCCTGCGCCTGGCGCACCGCCACCGACAGCGCGTTGGTGCGCTCGGCAACGAGCTCCTCGAGGTGGATGCGGTGGCGCCGCAGCTCCTGCTCGGCCACCTTGTGGTCGGTGATGTCGTAGTTGACCCCCACCACGCGCGCCGGATGGCCGTCGGCGTCGCGGAAAATCATCGCCTCGCCCTTGAGATAGTGCAGCGAGCCGTCCGGCCAGCTGACGCGGAACTCGGCGTCGAAGTCGCCGCCGCCGGCCAGGGCCCGGTCCAGCAGCGCGCGCACGGGAATGACGTCGTCCGGGTGCACGCGGGCGATCCAGCGCTCGATCGAACCGGTCTCGCCGGCGCCCTCCTCGCCGTACAGGCGCAGCATCTGCTCGTCCCACACCAGGCGGTCCTCGCCGATGTTCCAGTCCCAGATGCCGATTTCGGCCGCGCTGCTGGCGATCTGCAGCCGCTCCTCGCTCGCGTGCATGGCCACGTAGCGGCTGTCCATCAGGCGCACCATGTCGCGGATCGACGAATTGAGCGTTTTGAGCTCGCCGAAGAACCAGTCGCGCGGCGGCATCGCCCCCGGGTTCTGGCCGGCCTTGACGTTGGCGGCGTAGCGCTCGATGGTGGTGATGGGCTTGAAGATCAGCCGCGACAACAACAGGTACAGGCTCGACACGAGCGTGACGTCGAGCACGCAGATCATGCCGATGATGAAGTACAGGCGCTGGCGCAGCTGCTCGAGCAGCAGCGCCGGCGAGGCGTAGACGGTGATGGTGCCGATGTCGCGCCCGGAGGCGACGATGCGGCGCCGCTCCGACAGCAGCTCCGGGTTGTCCGGCGCGCGCGTGACCTCGACCAGGTGGCCGGCGGCGTCGCGCGTGAGGATGAAGGGGCGGCTGCCGGCCGCCGGCGCCACCGCGCTGGCGTACAGGTCGCGGTTGCTCAAGCCGCTGCGCATGATGGTGGTGATCTGGGTTTCGTCGAAGTTCCAGGCCGGCAGCGCCACCGCCGAGGCCAGCTCGTCGGCGCTGTTGGACAGCGTCTGGCGCAGCTGCTCCCAGCGGTGGGCCCGCTCGACCTGGTAAAAATACAGCGCGAAGGTGGCCAATACCAGCGTCACCACGGCCGTCAGCGTGACGCTGACGAACATGGCGATCGAGATTCTGCCTGCGCGGCGGGCAAGTCGGTACAGCATCGGCAACCAGTCGATAGTTAGTCTGTCGGGCCGACGCGGCTCGGGCCCGCCCCAGGGCTTAGATCATAGTTACAAACCGGCGCGAAGTCCATGCGTATTATTACCCAAAAGCATTAAATGCAAAAATAACATAGTTAATGATGTTTAGAGCAACGGTTTTAGCCGTCGCGCCCGCCGGCGAGCAGGTGGTCGGACGCCATCGCCGTGCTCAGGAACAGCTTGCCGTTGAGCTCGCGCAGCAGGTCGCTGTGGCGCAGCCGGTCCATCACCGGCCCCTTGACCTCGGCCAGGTGCATGCCGATGCCGCGCCGCTTGAGGCTTTGATTCAGGCCGCACAGCGCGAACAGCGCCGTGGTGTCGATCGAACTGACCGCCGTCATCACCAGCACCAGGTGGCGCGCGCTCGGGTGGGTCGCCAGTTCGCACTCGATGCGCTCGGCCACGGCCTCGACGTTGCCGAAGAACAGGTTGGCGTCGATGCGCAGCACCAGCAGCTCGGGGCGGGTCTCGGCCGGATAGCGTTCGATATTGCGGAAGTGCTCGCTGCCGGCGATGCGCCCGAGCACGGCGATGTGCGGCCGGCTGGCGCGCCAGATCAAGGTGCCCATCGATAGCGCCACGCCGACCACCACGCCCGCCTCCACGCCCAGCGCCAGCACGCCCACGCAGGTCGCGCCCCAGGCCAGCGCGTCGCCGCGGTCGTAGCGCCAGGCGGTGCGCAGGATGTCGAGCTCGAGCATGCCGAGCACGGCGACGATGATGGTCGCCGCCAGCGTCGGCAGCGGCAGCAGCGCCAGCCAGCCGGTCGGCGCCAGCAGCGCGCACGCCAGCAGCGCCGCCGTGATCAGGCTCGCCAGCGGCGTGTTGGCGCCGGCGGCGAAGTTCACGGCCGAGCGCGACAGGCTGCCGGTGACCGGAAAGCCGCCCGACAGCGCGCTGGCGACGTTGGCCGCGCCCAGGCCGAGCAGTTCGTGGTTGCTCACCAGTTTCTCGTTGCGCTTGAGCGCGAGCGACTGCGCCGCCGACATCGACATCAGGAACACCACGAAGCCGATCAGCAATCCCGGCTGCAGCAGCCGTGGCCAGTGCGCGCTGGAGGTGGCCAGGTTCAGGCGCGGCAGGCCGGCCGGCACCGCGCCGGTGGTGCGCACGCCAGCTTCGCCGAGCCCGGTGAAGGCCATCAGCGCGATGCCGCCCACCACCACCAGCATCGGCGCCAGCTTGGCGGCGACGTCGGCGGCGGCCGGCGGCACGCCGCAGCGGCGCAGCAGGCCGGCCAGATAGGCCCGCGACAGCACCAGCAGCAGCAACGAGCCGATACCGAGCGCCGCGCTGGGCACGTGGACATGCAGATCGAGCAGCTTGGGCGCGGCGCCGAGCAAGGTATGGACCTGGTCGAAGGCGATGACGAGCGCCGAGCCGACGGTGAAACCGCTCATGACGGGGCGGGAGAAAAAGTTGGCCAAAAAGCCCATGCGCAGCAGGCCGCACAGCAGCAGCACCGCGCCGGAAACGAGCGCCAGCTGCGCCGCCAGCACGGCGGCCAGCGCCGAGCCGGCCGGAGCCAGCGGCCCGATGGCCGCCGCCGTCATCAGCGAGACGATGGCCATCGGCCCGACCGACTGCGTCATGCTGCTGCCGAACAGCGCGTAGACCACCGGCGGCAGGATGCTGGCATAGATGCCGACCACCGGCGGCAGGCCGGCCACCAGCGCGTAGGCCATGCCCTGCGGGATCATCATCATGGCCACCACCAGCCCGGCGCTGATATCGCCAGGCAGCAGCGCGCGCCGGTAGTGCTTGAGCCAATGCAGCATCGTCGTTCCGCGAACTTGAAAACCGCCAGCCTACGCGATCGGATCCGGCCGGTCCAGAGCCAAACTCGTTTTTTACATTACGTAATGCGGAAAACGCATAAGAGAAAACGGGTGGCGGCCCGCGTGGCGCCGCGCGCAAGCGGACCGGAATCAGCCGCCCGGCATCGACGCCCGGGCCGCTTCGAGGATTTCCAGCGACAGCGCCTCGTCATCGACGGCGCGCGCCAGCACCACCGCGCCCACCATGGCCGCGTAGGTGGCCAGCGCGCGCCGGCGCCGCTCGGCCGCGTCCTCGCCGGGCGCCAGCTCCTCGAGCACATCGATCTGCCCCTTGGCGCCCTCGGTCAGCGCGGCGCGCACCTTGGGGCCCAGGCGCGCGATATCGGCCCCCAGCGACGTCACCGAACACCCGAACTCCGGGTGGTCGCGGTGGCGCGTCGACAAATAGCTGTCGCCGATGCTGGCGAGCGCCGTGGCCGGCGCCTCGGCCGCCTTGGCGCGCCAGCGCTCCACCGCCGTCGCGAACGATTGCGCGGTGGCCGTCGCCAGCAAGTCCTCCTTGGAGGCGAAGTGGCCATAAAAGCCGCCGTGCGTCATGCCCGCGCTTTTCATCAGATCGGCCACGCCGATGCCGTCGTAACCCTTTTGGCGGAACAACCGCGCCGCCGTCTCGACGATGCGCTCGCGGTTGAGCGCCACCTGCTCCCTGCTGACTTTCATCGCTGATCCTCCGTCAATTCAATTGACATTATACAGTACGAGCGTAATATATCATTCATTATGATCATACTTTAAAAGGAAGCCGCCATGAAAGCAGTCATCAGCGCCTACGCCCGCTCGCCGTTCCATTTCGCCCGCAAGGGCAAGCTGGCCGAGGTCCGTCCGGACGAACTGGGCGCCCAGGTGCTGCGCGGGCTGGTCGCGCGCACCGGCCTCGACCCGCGCCTGCTCGACGACGTCATCCTCGGCTGCGCCTACCCCGAGGCGGCGCAGGGCAACAACCTGGCGCGCATCGTCGCGTTGCTGGCCGGCTTCCCGCACGAGGTGCCGGGCATGACGATCAACCGCTTCTGCGGCTCGTCGATGTCGGCCATCCACATCGCCGCCGCGCAGATCGAGGCCGGGCTGGGCGAGGCCTATCTGTGCGTCGGCATCGAATCGATGACGATGGTGCCGCAGGGCGGCTTCAACTTCTCGCCCAATCCGGCCCTGCTGGCCGACACCGACGCCTACATCAGCATGGGCGACACCGCCGAAAACGTCGCCCGCAAATACGAGGTGGCGCGCGCCGACCAGGAGGCGCTGGCGCTGGCGTCCCACCAAAAGGCGGCCGCAGCGCGCGCCGCCGGCCTGCTGGCCGACGAAATCGTCCCGATCACCACCGGCGCCGGCGAGGTGGTGGCCGAAGACGGCTGCATCCGGCCCGGCACCACGCTCGAGGCGCTGGCCGGCCTCAAGCCGGTGTTCGACCCGGAGCACGGCACGGTCACGGCCGGCACGTCCTCGCCGCTGACCGACGGCGCCTCGGCGGTGCTGGTCACCAGCGAGGACTTCGCGCGCCGCCATGGGCTGGCGCCGAGCGCGCGCATCGTCGCGATGGCGGCCGTCGGCGTCGACCCGGCGCTGATGGGCATCGGCCCGATTCCGGCCGCGCGCAAGGCGCTCAAGCTGGCCGGCCTGGCAGCGGGCGACATCGACGTGGCCGAGATCAACGAGGCGTTCGCCTCGCAGGCGCTGGCGTGCGTGCGCGAGCTGGGCATCCGGCGCGAGGCGCTCAACATCGACGGCGGCGGGCTGGCGATCGGCCACCCGCTGGGGGCGACGGGCGCGCGCATCACCGGCAAGGCCGCGTCCCTGCTGGCGCGCACCGGCGGGCGCTACGCGCTGGCCGCGCAATGCATCGGCGGCGGCCAAGGCATCGCCACGGTCCTGGAGAAAATCTGACCGGGGGCCGGTTCGGCCGTCGACACAACCGGGGCTGTGTATCGCCGCATCACGGCCCGCCCCAGATTCCGGCACGCTATCGCAGGTCCAAACGGTTCATCGAGCGCTGCCCGATACCATCCGCGCTTGGCCAGGAGGGCCGGCGCAACGCACCGGGATGGCAGGCCATGGAATCCGGGCCGGATTGAGAGGAGCGGCGGTAGGCGGCGCAACCTGGCGAGCTGGCGGCCAAACAACACCGTCGAAAAAAATGATGCCAATTGGAAGGTTTTAAAGTAGGCTAGCAAGCTGGTTGTCATGTTTTTAACAGCTGCGCACTTTCGCCTTCGACCCACCCGCGATGCACTCCAACCATATCAACGCCATCTACGCCGCCGCGATCAAACCGGGACACTGGACCGGCGTGATGGGCCAATTGGGACGGCAGTTCGGCGCCGAGTCCTCCTTCATGTTCACTTCGCACTCCGACACCGATCCGGAGGCGATTTTGCTGGGGCAGAATACCTCGGCCGAGATGATCGACAAATTCCGCGACCACTGGTGCCATGAGGACATCTGGGCCGCGGAGGCGCGCCGGCGCGGCCAAATGAAGCGCGGAGTGGTGCTGATCGGTAGCGAGCTGGTGCCCAACGTTCAGCTTCGCCGCAGCCATTATTACAACGAGTTTGGCAAACACTACGGCATGGATGGCATGCTCGGTTCGGTGCTGTTCGACGGCAACGAAGGCGACGACATCCCCTTTACCAATCTGTGCTGGTACCGCCCGCCGGGCCAAGGGGATTTCGAGCCCCGCCACAAAGACCGGTTGCGCGCGCTGCTCGCCCATTTCCAATCGGCGCTGAGGATCCAGTACAAATTGCGGTCGCTACACGCGCAAGCACACGCGGGCGTTCGCAACGGCGGCACCGCATCCGTGCTGGTGAATGCGGACGGGCGCATTGTCGACACCAACGCGCTGGCGGAGGCCGCGCTCAGGTCCGGCAATGGCCTGCTCCACTGCATGAACAATCGCGTGCGCCGCCTCGGCCGGCGTTCCGCGCCGGCGTTCGACGACGCCCTGGCCGCCTGCCGGGCGAGCGGACGCCCTGTCCACCTGCTGGCGCAGATGGCGGACCCCGCCGCGATCGTGCGCGGCGTGCTGTTGCCGCTACCGGTCGACGAGGACAGCCACGCCGGCTGGCAAACCGATCGGCACTTCCTGTTGTTGATCGACCTGCCGCGCGACGACACCGACGAGATCATCACCCGCGCCGGCGAGCTGTTCGGTCTGAGCGGCGCGGAAAAACGGCTGGCGGCAGCGCTGGTTGGCGGCGCGTCGCTGGAAAAGATCGCCGACATGCATTGCGTCTCGCTGCACACGGTGCGCACGCAGGTACGCAGTCTGTTATCGAAAACCGGATTCGCGCGGCAAATCGATCTGGTCCGGGTGCTCAGCCGCCTGCTGGGGTAGCCCGGCGCCGCCCCGTTCAGGGCACTGCGACACGGCACAGGCCCTTCGGCGTCCAGTCGTGCACCAGCGTCGTCGGCGGCAGGGCCGGATCGTGCAGGATCAGCGCAAAGCCCTTGCGCGGCTCGGGGCCGGGCGCCATGAGCAGCATCGGCGGACCGCCACGCACGATCATGCTGTTGCCCGCGCCCCGCCCCACCTGGACACCGTCCGGGGTTTCGAGGCAGGAGTCGCCGCTGACGGCGAAAAACGCCTCGGGCCCGGAATGCACATGGATGGGCGCCACCATGCCCGGGCTGAATGTCGACTTCAGGAACTCCGCGTCGTAGGCGGTCTTCTTGTCGACCGGGATCGGGCCGACGTGGCCCGCGTGTTCGCCGTGGGCCGGGTTCGAGGGCAAGGGCGCGACGGTAAACAGCCAAATGCCACCGAACGCTTTGACAACCGAAGCGCCGCTGACCATGTCGCGCCGCGCCGCCTCAACGCTGGGATACTTGTCCAGGCTCCAATAGACGGAATCGACGCCCAGCACGCCCAGGCGCTGATGGGCAAGCAGGCAGGCGGGGCCGGCACGCTCTTCGCTGTCGGCGCCATCGGCGCAATGCCGCGACGTGGCCTGGGCCAGCGCGGGGACGCTCACGGCGAGCGACATCAATGCGGCCAAAGCGCCCGCGGCCCGCATCAGGATGGAAGAAACCGACGGTTTTCTAGTCACAGGCATGGCACGCTCCAAAAAGAACAACATCGGGGTCAAGTCTGACATTTGGACACGACCTCGGCATTGGAAAGCCGGCTACGGTCCAGGCCGTGTCCAAATGACAGACTTGACCCCGTCCGCCAGCTCGATGTGGTTGGGGCCGGCGCGCTTGGCGCGTTGCAGCGCGGCGTCGAGGCGGTCGAGCAGCGTGTCGACGCCCTCCTCCGGCGCCGCTTCGGCGATGGCCAGGCTGATGCTGACGTTGTCGCACGCCGGCAGGTCGGCGCCGGCGATGGCTACCCGTAGTTTTTCGGCCAGCAGCAGCGCGTCGGCGGCGCCGGTGTGCGTGGCGATGATGACGAACTCCTGGCCGCGCATGCGCGCCAGCAGGTCGGACGCGCGCAGGCGCCGCAGCACCGTGTCGGCCGCCAGCCGCAACGCGGCGTCGCCCAGGGGGTGGCCGTAGATGTCGTTGAGCGAACGGAAGCTGCATACCTCGAACGACATCACCGCCAGCGGCAGCCCGTATCGGCGCGCGCGGCGCAGCTCGTTGTCCAGCATCGCTTCGCCGGCGCGCCGGTTGGCCGCGCCGGTCAGCGTGTCGACCGTGCTCAGTTGCGACAGCTGGCCGCTGAGCTCATCGTTGCGGTGCTTCAATTCGCTCATGCCCAGGCCGAGGCTGACGAACTGCGCCAGGTTGGCGAAGCTGGCGAACTGCTCGCGCGAGAGCGTGAGGTGGCGGTCGAACATGACGCACAGCGCGCCCATGTCGGCCTGCCCCGCCTCCGATCGCAGCGGCAGCGCCAGCACCATGCGCACATAGCGGTCGTGCAGGCGCATGGCCAGTTCGGGGTCGCCCGTCTTTTCCGGCGCGTCCAGCAGCACCAGGCGCCCCGTGGACGCGGCCATCAGCGGCGGAAACACTTCGCGCAGCGGCGATTGCAACAGGTGGTCGGTGTGCCCCAACAGGCCGGCCAGATCCAGCCCGGGATTGACACCCTGGCGCGGTTCCTGCGCGATCAGGTGCAAGTCGCCGTGCGACTTCAGATACAGCAGCGAGGCGTGGCACACGCCGGGAAAGCCACACCACGCCATGCAGATGTTGGCGGCCATGACGCCGATGTCGTCGATGCTGCCCAGCGCGTACTGCACGCCGCGCTGCAGGGACACCAGATCGCGCAGCTCTCCCTCCTTGTCGAACAGGCGCTGGCGCATGGCGGCGGCGGCATCGACCGGCGTGGCCAACGCCTGCCGGATCGCCTGCCGCACCTCGTCATCGAGCACCGGGCAAATCAGATAGTCGAACGAGCCGAAGGCCATCAGCTCCGGCAGCCACGCGCTTTGCTCGTAGCCGCACAACAGCAGCACCGGCGCACCGGCGCGGTTGGCGATCAGGGTGCCGACGGCGGCCGCCGCGCCCGGACGCGCGTAGCCATTCAGATCGAGCACCAGCAAGTCGGTGGCCGCGCCGGCCAGCGCGTCGGCCGCGTTATCGATGGTGTCGGCCATCGTCAACCGGGAAAACAGTTCACCGCAGCCGGCCTGGAAACGCGCGCGCCGCTCGGCACCGGCGTTGAAATAGACGCAGACCCCGCCAGACCGCCAAGAAATATCGCTCATGTATGTTGCCCCTAGGTATCTCTCGATATGTCTTATTGTTATAAACGATTTCCTTCTGCAAGTGTGCCACAAAAATGGGCACAATCGTACTGCCCGCATGTGTGAAAGAGCGCACTGTCAGGCTGCCGCGCCACACCAATACTGATCCCTCGATGCAATCAGGAGGAAATCATGGCAAATTCGGAAAACAGGGCGGACGCGGGCGCCGCGAGCGAGCAGCGCGAGATCCAGCAACGGCAGGACCAGGCCGACGCGCGCGCCAACAATGAAAAATCCGGCAGCCAGTCCGGCGCGCGCCAGGGACCGGTGCAAACGACCGCGCACGAGTATCCCGGCACGATGCCCTCGCAGCACCTGGAAAAACCGGGCCTGGAGGCGCAGATGCAGCTCAAGCCGGAGTTCCTGGCGCCCGACTACGCCGGCAGCGGCAAGCTGGCCGGCATGGCGGCCTTGATCACCGGCGGCGACTCCGGCATCGGCCGCGCCGTCGCGGTGCTGTACGCGCGCGAAGGCGCCGACGTCGCCATCGTCTACCTGGACGAGGACCAGGACGCGAACGACACCAAGCGCTACGTCGAGGCCGAGGGCCAGAGCTGCCTGCTGATCCGCGGCGACGTGCGCGACGCCGCCTTCTGCCGCGACGCCGCCGAGCAAACGCACCAGCGCTTCGGCCGGCTCGACATCCTGGTCAACAACGCCGCGTTCCAGGAGCACGCCGAAAAAATCACCGACTTGACCGAAGAGCGCTTCGACATGACGATGAAAACCAACGTGTATGGCTACTTCCACATGGCCAAGGCGGTGGTGCCCTACCTCAAGCGCGGCGCGGCCATCATCAACACCGGCTCGGTGGTCGGCCTGGAAGGCTCCGGCCAGCTGCTCGACTACTCGACCACCAAGGGCGCCATCCACGCGTTCACGATGTCGCTGGCGTCCAATCTGCTCGACCAGGGCATCCGCGTCAACGCGGTGGCGCCGGGGCCGGTGTGGACCCCGCTCAACCCGGCCGACCAGTCGCCGGAGAAGATCGTCAAGTTCGGCCAGGCCACCGACATGCGCCGCGCCGCGCAGCCGCAGGAGCTCTCGCCGGCCTACGTGTTCCTGGCCGCGCCGTCGTGCTCGAGCTACATCAGCGGCATCGTGCTGCCGGTGACCGGCTCCGTGGGGTCCTGAGATGGCCGCCCGCGCGTTGTGGAAAGGCGCCATCAGCTTCGGGCTGGTGCACATCCCGGTCGAGCTGTATTCGGCGGTGCAGGAGCACGAGCTGGATTTGACGATGCTCGACCGGCGCGACTTTTCGCCCGTGGGCTACAAACGCTACAACAAGAAGACCGGCAAGGACGTGACCTGGGACGACATCGTCAAGGGTTACGAGTACGAGGAGGACGAGTATGTCGTGCTGTCGGACGAGGACCTCAAGCGGGCCAACGTCGAGGCCACCGGCACCATCGACATCCAGGCCTTCGTCGACGCGGCCGACGTGCCGCTGACCTATTACGAGCATCCGTACTACCTGGCGCCGGCCAAGGGCGGCGCCAAGGTCTACGCGCTGCTGCGCGAGACCCTGCGCAAGGCCGGCAAGATCGGCATCGCCACGGTGGTGATCCGCACCAAGCAGCACCTGTGCGCGCTGGTGTGCATCGACGACAAGATCGTCCTCAACACCCTGCGCTACGCGGCCGAGATCCGCGACGCCGAGGACCTCAAGCTGCCGCCGGCGACGGCCAAGGCGGCCGGCATCAGCGACAAGGAGCTGCAGATGGCGCTGTCGCTGGTCGAGGGCATGAGCGAGCAGTGGAAGCCGGAGCAGTATCACGATACCTACAAGGATGACGTGTTGGCGCTGGTGAAGAAGAAGGTCAAGGCCGGGCAGACCAAGACCATCACCGCCGCCGAGCCGGAGGACAAGCCGGCCAAGGCATCCAACGTGGTCGACCTGGTGGCGCTGCTGCAGGATAGCCTGGGCAAGCGGCCCGGCAAGGCTGGCGCCAAGGCCAAGGGCGGTGACAGCGAGGAGAAGGCGCCGGCGCCCCGCCGCAAGGCCACTGCGGCCAAGAAGACGCCCGCGGCTGCGGCGCGGGCGAAGAGCGCGGCCAAGCCGGCGGCGTCGCGCAAGGCGGCGTAGCGGATCTGGTTCGTGCGGCGCCAGCGGCGGCCCGAGAGACCCGCACTGCCAACCGGGGACGGACCCCGTGGGGTCCGTCCCCTGCTTCGTCAAGGGTGTCGGCCGATCAAGCGCCGCCAGGCTTGAAGCCGAGCTTTTTCATCGCCGGCGCCAACCCCTTGGCGGCCTTGGCGTAACCGTCCCACGGTGCGTTGCCGACATCGAGCCTGGTATGCACCGTCGCCACGGTCCAGTGATCGCCGCCATCGAGCTTGTCCAACTCCTCCCACGCGACCGGCACCGATATGCCCAACCCCGGCCGCGCGCGCGCCGACCACGCGCACGCCGTCGTGGCGCCGCGCCCATTGCGCAGATAATCGATAAAGATCTTCCCCACCCGGTTGCTCGGCCCACTCTTGAGCACAAACCGCTCCGGGATATTCTGCGCCATGTGCGCCACCACCGCCTGCGAGAAGGCCTTCACGTCATCCCAGCCATAGCCCGGCTTGACCGGCACCACCACGTGCAGTCCCTTGCCGCCGCTGGTCTTCAAAAACGCCGGCAATCCCAGATGGTCGAGGAAGGCCCGCATCAGCTGCGCCGCCTCCTGCACCTGCTTCCAGCTGACGTTCTTGCCCGGGTCCAGATCGAACACCATGCGGTTGGGCTTTTCGTAGCTGGAGGCGTTGGCGTTCTGCGTGTGGAGCTCGACCACGTTCCACTGCGCCGCCGACAATAGCCCCAGCTCCGTCGACACTTCCAGCATCGGCGGATGGTCCGGGTCCAGCGCCGGATCGAGCGTCTTCACGCCGGGCAGCTTGTTGGTCTCGGCGTGCTTCTGGAAGAACAGCTCCCCGCCAACGCCGGCCGGCGCCCGCACCAGCGAGACCGGCCGGCCTTTGAGGTGCGGCAGCATCAGCGCGCCCACCAGCGCGTAGTAGCGCACCAGCGCGATCTTGGTGGCGCCGCTTTGCTTATCGATCACGCGATCGGGATTGGTCACTTTCAGCGAGGCGGGCAGCTTGCCCTGCACCGCGGTCGATTTTTCCATGTCGGGCTTCTCCTTGTCCTTCATGTGCGCCGGCAGCTCGCGCGTGATGGCGCTCGCCTTCTTATCCTTGCGCAGTCCCTTGAAGACGGAATGACGGATCGAGCCAGAGCGCGTCCATTCGCCGAAGGCCACCTCCGCCACCAGCGTCGGCTTGAGCCAGTGCGCGTGCCGGTCGATGTCCTTGTTCGGCACGAAGGGACTCTTCTCGGCGGCGAGGCTGTCCATTTTCGATTTCAGGTCCGCCAGCACGGCGCCATTAAAGCCGCTGCCCACGTTGCCGGCGTATTGCAGCTTGCCGTCCTTGTCGTAAGTGCCCAGCAGCAGGGAGCCGAAGCCGCTGCGCGAGCCTTGCGGGTCGGTGTAGCCGCCGATGACAAACTCCTGACGCTGGCCGCATTTGAGCTTGATCCAGCTGCCGCTGCGGCGCGACGTGTAGACCGAATCGCGCCGCTTGCCGATGATGCCTTCGAGCCCCATTCTGCAGGCGGCGGCGATCATGTCCTGCGGCGTGGCGTCGAGCGCGGCGCTGTAGCGCACCGTGTCGTTGGGCTTCGTCGCCATCAGTTGTTCGAGGATGGCGCGACGCTCGACCAGCGGCACGTCGCGCAGGTCGCGCCCGTCGTGGAATGGGATGTCGAAGATGAAGTACACCATCTCGCCCGGATGATCCTCGTCGAAGGCGTTTTGCAGCAGGCCGAAGTCGGGCCGCCCTTCGTCGTTGTGGACGACGATCTCGCCGTCATACCAGCCGGATGGCAGCTTCATTTTGGCGATGGCGTCGCGCAGCGGACGCATTTTATGCGTCCAGTCGTTGCCGTTGCGGGTGATCAGGCGGATGTCCTTGCCGTCCACGCGCGTGAGGATGCGGTAGCCGTCGAACTTGATTTCAAAGAGCCAGTCTTCAGGTGACGATGGCGGCGCGTCAACCAGCGTGGCCAGTTGCGGCGTGAGGCTCTCCGGCAGCGCCGCTTTCGGCGCATCCGCTTGCACGGGTGCCTTGGGCGTAGCGACCTTCGTGGCCTTGGCAGCCTTGGTGGCCTTGATGGCAGTCGTGGCTTTAGTGGCTTTAGTGGCTTTAGTGGCTTTAGTGGCTTTAGTGGCTTCAGTGTCTGTGGTGGCCTTGCCCGCCGTATCCGCCACCTTTGCGGGCACCTTGCCGGCGGCGCCGGGCAGCGGCAGCGCCTTCACACTGTCCGGCATCTCGTCGACCACGCTGAACTCCTCGGCCGGCCGCGCGTAGTCGTCCTTCTCTTTGATTAGCAGCCAGGGTTCCTGCTTGCCGCCCTTGCCCTTCATCCGCACCAACACCCATCTGCCATGCATTTTGTGGCCGGTCAGCTCGAACTTGAGGTTGCCTGCCGCGAGCGCCTTGCGAGGATCGTCGAGCGGCTTCCAGTAGCCCTTGTCCCAGATGATCACCTTGCCCGCGCCGTACTGCTTGGGCGGTATCGTGCCTTCGAAGTCGTTGTACGAAATCGGGTGGTCTTCGACGTGCACCGCCATGCGCTTGTCGTGGGTGTCGTAGCTCGGCCCCTTGGGAACGGCCCAGCTCATCATGACGCCATCGAGCTCGAGGCGGAAGTCGTAGTGCAGCCGGCTGGCCCAGTGCTTCTGTATGACGAAGGTCAGCGCTTCGCCGCCCTCCTCGCCGCCTTCGGCAGGTTCCGGGGTGATCGCGAAGTTACGCTTGGCTTTGTAGGTTTTCAGGGATGCGCTCATGACGCCAGCGTAGACCGGCGCGCCGCGGATCTCTGTGCGATGGCGAACATGTAAGCGATTGTAAAGCCCGTCAACGCTGGCGATCCGGCCCGCGTTTTCTGCTCAGTGACACGGGAATTGTCCCGGCCCTAAATCAACTTGAATGAGGATTTCATCATGAACAAACTTATCGCTACCCTGATCGCCGGCCTGTTTGCTACCGCAGCCTTTGCACAAACTCCTGCCACCACCCCGACCACCACTCCGGCAGCCGCCAAGGCGGAAGCTAAAGAAACCAAAGCCGCCGTGAAGGCCGACGCGAAAGAGACGAAGGCTGAAATCAAGGCCGACGCCAAAGCCGCCAAGGTGGAAGCGGACGCGAAGAAAGACGTCGCCGTCGCCCACGCTGATGCGAAAGCCGACAAGGCTGATGCGCATGCCAAGGCTAACAAGACCAAAGCCAAAGCACATGCCAAGGCCGCCAAGACCGAAGCCACCGACGGCGTTGCCGCTCCGGCCGTCGTGAAGTAATTCACGTTGGTCTGAAATGTAAAAAGCGGGCCCGATTTGATTCGGGTCCGCTTTTTTTACTTGCTGCTAGCCGTACGTCCCCTAAGTGGTGCGGCTGGCGTATCGCCAACCGCACGCGGGGTTGGCCTTATTGCTGCGCCACCGCCACGCCTTCGGCACTATCCCAACCACCGCCCAACGCGCGGATCAGCGCCACTGTCGTGACGGCGCGCGTGCCGCGCAGTTGCACGGCCGTGCGTTCGACCGCCGCCAGGTTGCGCTGCGCGTCGAGCAAATCGAGGTAGCTCGACCGGCCAGCCGCGTACAGCTTTTGCGCCAGGTCGGCCGAACGCCGCGCCGACACCAGCGCCGCTTCCATCTGCGCCGTCTGTCCGGCCAGGATGCGCAGGCCCGCCAGGTTGTCCTCGACCTCGGCGAAGGCCACCAACACGCTCTGACGATAGGTTCCGACCGACTCTTCCAGCGCCGCTTCGCTGCGCAGGATGTTGTTCTTGTTGCGGCCACCGTCGATGATCGGCATCGACATCAGCGCGCCCAACACCCATGAGCGGCTGCTCCACTTGAACACGTCGGCCACCGTGTCGGCCGACGAGCCGCCACCGCTGGCGCTCAAGGTCAGCGCCGGGAACATGGCCGAACGGGCCACGCCGATGCGGGCGTTGGCCGCCTCCATCGTGCGCTGCGCGGCGGCGATGTCGGGACGGCGCTCGAGCAGCGACGATGGCATGCCGGCCGGGATGGCCGGCAGCAGCGCCGTGTCGAGCAGCGGCGTGACGCCGGCGGTGTAGCTGGCCGCCGGTTTGCCCAGCAAGACCGCCAACGCATGTTCGGTCGTCACGCGCTGGCGCTGCAGTCCGATGAATTCGGAGCGGGTCGTCGCCAGTTCTGTCTTGGCGCGCGACAGGTCGAATTCGCCGATGTCGCCCAGGTCGAAACGACGCTGGTTGACCTTGACGTCCTCTTCCCGCGTTTGCACCGTGCGGTTGAGCGTTTCCAATTCGGCGTCGGTGGCGCGCAGACGGAAGTAGGTCTGCGCCACGTCGGCCTGCACCGACAGCAGCACCGAGCGGTAGGTCGCCTCGATCGAGGCGGCGTCGCTGCGGGCGGCGCTGACGTTCGACGATACGCGGCCGAACAGGTCGACCTCGTAGCTGGCGGTCAGGTTGGCGCTAAACAGCTTGCCCGGCGCGACGTCCGTGCCCTGCGGCAGGCCAAGCGAAGTGGCCGACTGGCGCTGACGCTGGGCGCCGGCGTTGACGCCGACCTGCGGAATGCGGTCCGCCTCGGCCACGCCGGCGATGGCGCGCGCCTGCTTGACGCGGGCCGCCGCCACCGACAGGTTAGCGTTGGCGCGAGTGGCTTCGGCGATCAGCTCATTGAGGGCCGGATCGTTGAAGGCCAGCCACCACTCGCCGCGCGGCTGCGCCTCGGCGGCCTGCGCCTGTTTCCAGGTGCTGCCGTCGGCGGCGGTCTTGACCGGCACCGCCAGGTCGGCGGCCGACGGCGTTTGCGATTCCTTGAAGGCCGTTGGCACTTCCACCGCCGGCTGCTTGAATTCCGGCGCGGCGCACGCCGTCATCAGCAAGGCCGCCAGCACGGGCGCTACGCCCTTTGCGATCATTTGCAGCTTGTTCATATTAGTGGGTCCCTTCCAGTTTGACCGCCGCGGTGTCGCCGGCGACGGCAGGTTTCTTCTCCAGGCGGATCGCCAGGTTGCGCAGCAGGACGTAGAACACCGGCGTGAGGAACAGGCCGAAGAAGGTCACGCCCAGCATGCCGGCGAACACCGCCACACCCATCGCATGACGCATTTCCGAACCGGCGCCATGCGAGAACACCAGCGGCAGCACGCCCATGATGAACGCGATCGACGTCATCAGGATCGGACGCAAACGCAGGCGGCAAGCTTCCAGCGCCGCTTCGACCACGCTACGGCCATGGTGCTCCAGCTCGCGGGCGAATTCGACGATCAGAATCGCGTTCTTCGAGGCCAAGCCCACCAGCACGAACAGCGCGATCTGGGTGAAGACGTTGTTGTCGCCGGCGGTCAGCTTGACGCCAATCAGCGCGCACAGGATCGACATCGGCACGATCAGGATCACGGCCAGCGGCAGGGTCCAGCTTTCGTATTGGGCGGCCAGCACCAGGAACACCAGCAGCACGCACAGCGGGAACACATAAATCATCGTGTTACCGGACAGGATGTCCTGGTACACCAGTTCCGTCCATTCGTAGCCGATACCCTTGGGCAGGACCTCTTCGACGATCTTGGTCATTTCGGCCTGCGCCTCGCCCGACGACACGCCGGGAGCCGGCGCGCCGTTGATCTCGGCGGCGACGTAGGCGTTGTAGCGTTGCACGCGGTCCGGACCATAGGTGTCCTTGACGCGCATCAGCGACGACAGCGGAATCATCTCGCCCTTGTCGTTGCGCACCTTCAGCTGGGCGATGTCCTCGGCGTGCGAGCGGAACTGCTGGTCGGCCTGCACGCGCACCTGGTAGGTACGGCCGAACTGATTGAAGTCGTTCACGTACAGCGAGCCCAGATTGATCTGCAAGGTCTGGTAGATCGTCTGCAGCGGAATGCCCAGCTGCTTGGCCTTGACCCGGTCGACGTCCGCGAACAGCTGCGGCACGTTGATCTGGTAGCCCGAGAACACGCCGGCCAGCTTCGGATTGGTGGCGGCCTTGGCCTGCACCAGTTGAACCGCCTTGTACAGCGCGTCGTAACCCTGGTTGTCGCGGTCCTGCAGCATCAGCTTGAAGCCGCCGGTGGTACCGAGGCCGTTGACCGGCGGCGGTGGCAGCACCATCACGAACGCGCCTTCGATCGAACCCATGCGCTTGTTCATTTCAGCGGCGATGCCTTCGGCCGACTGCTCTTTGCCGTGACGTTTTTCAAACGCGCTCAGGCCGACGAAGACGATACCGGCGTTCGGCGCATTGGTGAAGCCGTTGATCGACAGGCCGGGGAAGGCGATCGAGTTGTCGATGCCCGGGATGTCCTTGGCGATGTCCGACATCTTGCGGATGACGGCGTCGGTGCGGTCGAGCGAGGCGGCGTCCGGCAACTGGGCGAAGCCGATCAGGTACTGCTTGTCCTGCGCCGGCACGAAGCCCGGCGGCACCAGCTTGAACATGAAGCCGGCGGCGACGGCCAGCACCGCGTAGACGACCAGTGAACCGCCCTTGCGCTTCAATACGCCGGTCACGCCCTTTTCATAGCGGTCGGAGGCGCGGTTGAAGAAGCGGTTGAACCAGCCGAAGAAACGGCCGAAAACCTTGTCCATGCCGCGGGTGAGCGCGTCTTTCGGCGCGTCGTGCGGTTTGAGCAGCGCGGCGGCCAGGGCCGGGGCGAGCGTGAGCGAGCTGAATGCCGAGATCACGGTCGAGATGGCGATGGTCAGCGCGAACTGCTTGTAGAACTGGCCGGACAGGCCGGAGACGAAGGCGATCGGCACGAACACGGCGCACAGCACCAGCGCGATGGCGATGATCGGACCACTGACCTCCTTCATCGCCTGGATGGTCGCTTCGCGCGGCGCCAGGCCGTCGTGGATGTTACGTTCGACGTTTTCCACCACCACGATGGCGTCATCGACGACGATACCGATGGCCAGCACGAGGCCGAACAGCGACAAGGTGTTGATCGAGAAGCCAAAGGCCAGCATCACGGCGAAGGTACCGACCACCGAGACGGGAACGGCCAGCAGCGGAATGACCGATGCGCGCCAGGTTTGCAGGAAGATGATCACCACCAGCGCCACCAGGATGATCGCTTCGACCAAGGTGTGGATCACGGAGCGGATCGACTCCCGCACGAATTGGGTCGGGTCGTATACGATGTCGTACGCGACGCCTTCCGGGAAATCTTTCGACAGGCGTTCCATCGTCGCGCGCACGTCGGCCGACAGCTGCAAGGCGTTGGCGTTGGGTGCTTCGAAAATAGGAATCGCCGCCGCCGATTTGTTGTTCAGCAGTGCGCGCAGCGCGTAAGAGTTCGAGCCCATTTCCAGGCGCGCCACATCGCGCAGGCGCGTCACGGCGCCGTCGGTGTTGGTCTTGACGACGATGTCGCCAAACTCTTCCTCGCTTTGCAGGCGGCCGTGGGTATTGACCGTCAGCTGGAAGTCGGCGCCCTTGGTCGGGCCCTGGCCGATCACGCCGGCCGCCACTTGCACGTTCTGCTCGCGGATCGAATCGACGACGTCGCCGGCGGTCATGCCGCGCTGGGCGACCTTTTGCGGATCGAGCCAGACGCGCATGGCGTAGTCGCCGGCGCCGAACAGCTGCACCTCGCCCATGCCGGGCAGGCGGGCCAGTTGGTCCTTGACGTTCAACACCGCGTAGTTGCGCAGATACAGGTCGTCGTAACGGCCGTTCGGCGACAGCAGGTGGACCACCATGGTCAGGTTGGGCGAGGACTTGACGGTCGTCACGCCGATCTGGCGCACCTCTTCCGGCAGGCGCGGCAAAGCGCGCTGGACGCGGTTTTGCACCTGCGTTTCGGCCTGCTCGACGTTGGTGCCGATCTTGAAGGTGACGGTCAGCGCCAGCGCGCCGTCCGAGGTGTTTTGCGAGGACATGTAGAGCATGTTCTCGACGCCGTTGATCTGTTCCTCAAGCGGCGCGGCCACGGTTTCGGCGATGATCTTCGGATTGGCGCCCGGATACTGCGCGCGCACCACCACCGACGGCGGCACCACGTCCGGGTACTCGGAGATCGGCAGCTTGAAGATCGATATCAGGCCGGCGACGAAGATAATGATCGACAGTACGGCCGCGAAAATCGGCTTGTCGACAAAAAATCGGGAGATGTTCATATTCTTATTCCTTGGAGGTGCCGGCCTTGGTGTCGGCGGCGGCTACTTTTTCATCTTTTTTGGCTTCCGGCTTGGCCGCCAGCGGATCGGAATCCATCGGCACCACGGTCGGTGAGATCGGCGAACCGGGACGCACGCGCTGCAGCCCGTTGATGACGATCTTCTCGCCCGGTTTCAAGCCTTCGCGCACCACGCGCAGGCCGTCGACCTGCGGGCCGAGCGTGACGGCGCGGTACTCGGCCTTGTTGCCGGCGCCGACCACGAACACGAACTTGCGGGCCTGGTCGGTGCTCACGGCGCGTTCGTTGATCAACAACGTCGACTTGGCGCCGCTGGTGCCGGCCAGCTGCACGCGGGCGAACAGGCCGGGCACCAGCGTGCCGTCCTTGTTGGCCAGCGTTGCGCGCATGCGCACCGAGCCGCTGCGCGGATCGAGCTGGTTGTCGACGAATTCGAGCTTGCCCTCGTGCGGGAAGCCCACCTCGTTGGCCAGGCCGATCTTGACGATGGCCGGCGTGCCCTTGTGGGCGGCGGCGCCAACGCGCAGGTAGGTGTCCTCGTCGCCGTCGAAGGAGGCGTAGATGTTGTCGAGCGAGACGACGGAGGTCAGCACGGCCGTGGCGTCGACCAGGTTGCCGAGCGTGATTTCCGCTTTCGACACGCGGCCGTTGATCGGCGATTCGACGCGGGTGTAGGCCAGATTGAGCTTGGCCGCCTCGTACTGGGCCTGGGCGGCGCGGGCGTCGGCGTCGAGCTGCTTCTGGCTCGAGGCGCGTTCGTCGTATTCGCGCTGGGCGATGGCTTTATCGGCCAGCAGCTTTTCGGCGCGGGTCAGTTCCAGCTTGGCCAGTTCGGCCTTGGCGCGCGCCGAACCGGCGGCCGCCTCGGCGCGGTTGGCCTCGGCCTGGTACGGACGGGCGTCGATGACGAACAACACGTCGCCTTTCTTGACCTGGCTGCCCGGCTTGAAGTTGATCGCGGTGATGAAGCCGCCCACGCGGGGACGGATCTGCACCTGCTCGACCGCCTCCAGGCGGCCCGAGAACTCCTGCGTCTCGGTGATGGTTTTCTCGACCACGGTGGCCGCCGAAATCGGTGGCCCGCCGCCGCCGGCGACGGCCGGCGCTTCGGTCTTGCCGGTGGCGTCGTCGCAACCGGTGAGGCCGAACGCGGCCAGTCCCGCCAGCGCCATAGCGGCGGCCAGCGGCCGGGCTACAGCGGTCAATTGTTTAATGTTTTTCATTTTAATTCCCTTTTGTATGAAAATATTTAATAGAAATGGCGGCACCGGCTGCCCCGACGGAAATCGAGAAAACACGGTACTAGCGCCCCGCCGGCAAGCCGGTGGGGACGTGACTGCTGATACTGCAATGGGTCGGGCTATCCCTATGAGGCTGGCGGCGTCTCGGACCGTTCCAGGCCAGTGATGAAGCTGGCGATTTCACCCAGCGCGGCGCACCGGCACGCGCATTCGTTGCGGGCCCCCGGGTCCTGCAGGGGTTGCGGCTCCATCCGGATCACGGTGGTTTTGACACCGCACGAGATCAGTTTGGCGCCATATTGTTCGGCCTCGTCGCGCAGCGGATCGTCCTCGGTCGACAGGATCAGCGCCGGCGGCAAGTTCTTCAAGCGGCTCGATTGCAGCGGCGACGCGTACGGGTGGGTGCGGTCGGCGGCGTTGGGCAGGTAGCCGCGGTAGGCCGCCGCGCAGGCGTCGGCCACGTCCATCAGCTCCGGCGCCTGCTGCATGTCGCGCATCGAGCAGGTGGTCAGGCCGGGATCGAGCATCGGCATGATCAGGATCTGGCCGGCCAGGGCCGGGCCGCCGCGGTCGCGCGACATCAGCGCGCACACGGCCGCCAGGTTGGCGCCGGCCTCGATGCCGGCCACCATCAGCTTTTTGCCGGTCCAGCCCAGCTTGGCCTTGTTCTTCTTGGCCCAGGTCAGCACCGCGTGGGCATCCTCGACCGCCGCCGGGAACGGACTCACGCAGGCCAGCGTGTAGCCGGTGGCCAGCACGGCCATGCCGGGATGGTCGTCGGCCAGGTGGCGCAGGAAGCCGTCGGCGTCGTCCAGGTCGCCGCCGGTGAAGCCGCCGGCGTGGAAGAACACGGTCAGCGTATCGCGCTTGGCGCCGGCCTCGCCGCTGGTGTAGAGGCGCGCCGGCAGCGGGCCTTCGGCGCCGCGCACCTCAAGCGCGCGGCTGCGCAGCTGGTCCGACAGCGCCGGCAGCGCCGCGTCCTGTGGCTTGATGGTCACTGTCGCACCGTGGCGTCGGCCGCCAGCACGGCGCCGTCGGCGCAGGCCAGCGCGTCGCCGGCGGCCACCTCGGAGAGCGCGCGCATGCCGCGCGCCTCGGCCTTGGCCGTCTGCGAATAGGCATCGGTGTAGACCACGCCCGCCAGCGCGAACGCCGTCAACGCGATGGCCACCGTTGAAAAAATTCCGTCCCGATATTTCATGATGACTCCCCCTGGTGCTGGTGTAACAACTTGCCTCTGCCCCGGAACAGCCCATGCTTTCCTTGGTGCAGTACAGCAATCATAAACTTGTTCTACAATCCGATAAATAACCCAAAGTCGAATTGATTGTTCAGAATTTCGAACAATGGAGATAAAACGTGAATAAACTGCAAGCGATGGAAGTGTTCGTCAACGTCGTCGACGCCGGCGGCTTCACGCGCGCGGCCGAGATCATGCAGCTGCCCAAGGCCACCGTGTCGACGCTGATCCAGTCGCTCGAGGCGTCGCTGGCGGTCAAGCTGCTGCACCGGACCACGCGCCACGTGAGCGTGACGGCCGACGGCGCCGCCTACTACGAGCGCTGCCTGCGCATCCTGTCGGACGTGCGCGACGCCGAGGAATCGCTCTCGCGCACCCGGCTCAGCCCGAGCGGGCGGCTGCGCATCGACGTGCCCACCGGGCTGGCCGGCAGCGTGCTGGTGCCGGCGCTGCCGGACTTTTTCACGCGCTACCCGGACATCCAGATGGAGATGGGCTGCAGCGACCGCGCCGTCGACCTGGTCGAGGAAGGCGTCGACTGCGCGGTGCGGGCCGGCCAGCTGGTCGACTCGAGCCTGATCGCGCGGCGGGTCGGCATCCTGCACTTCGCCACCTGCGCGGCGCCGTCGTACCTGGACCGCTACGGGCGCCCCGCGCACCCGGACGAATTGACGCGCCACCTGTGCGTCAACTATTTTTCGGCGAAGACCGGTAAAATCATCGACTGGGACTTTTCGCGCGGCACCGAGCGGGTCCAGGTCGCCCTGCCCGGCCACATCGCCCTCAACGACACCAACGCCTACGTGGCGGCCGGCGAGGCGGGGCTGGGCATCGTGCAGATGCCCAACTTCCTGCTCGATCCGCTGCTTGCCGATGGCCGCTTCGAGCAGGTGCTGGCCGAATGGACCTCGGACCCGGTACCGATCCACGTGGTCTACCCGCAAAACCGCCACCTGTCGGCCAAGGTGCGGGTGTTCGTCGAATGGGTCGCCGAACTGTTATCGAACCACCCAGGCATGCGCCTGCCGAAAGCGCCACCGCCGGCGGCGCGCGCGGCATCTTATGAGGTAGTCCTATGACCGCAACACCGAGCACCGAACAGCGCATCGTCTTCCTCGACCGCGACAGCGTCATCGCCAACGTGCGCAGGCCCGCGTTCGCGCACGCGTGGACCGAATACCCGGCCACCGGCGCCGCCGACGCGGCCCGGCGCCTGCTCGACGCGCGCGCCACGATCGCCATCACCAACAAGGTGCCGTTGCGCGCCGACGACCTGGCGCGGCTGCCGGATTTGCGGATGATCGCGGTGGCCGCCACCGGCACCGACATCGTCGACCTGGGCGCCTGCCGCGAGCGCGGCATCGTCGTCGCCAACATCCGCAACTACGCGGTGCACACGCTGCCCGAACACACCTTCGCGCTGATCCTGGCGCTGCGCCGCCAGTTGGTGGCGTACCGGCAGGACATCGAGGCGGGCCTGTGGCAAAAGTCGGAGCGTTTCTGCCTGTTCGGCCACCCGGTCTCGGACCTGGCCGGCAGCCGCCTCGGCCTGGCCGGCTATGGCGCGCTGGGCAAATCGGTGGCGCACATCGCCCGCGCCTTCGGCATGGAGGTGGTGGTGTACAACCGCTCGCCGGTGACCGACGAGGGCGTCAAGCAAGTGTCGTGGGACGAGCTGCTGGAAACGTCGGACGTGCTCAGCCTGCACCTGCCGCTCAACGACCAGACGCGCAACATCATCTGCGCCAAGGAGTTGATCCGCATGAAGCGCACGGCGCTGCTGATCAACACCGCGCGCGGCGGGCTGGTCGACGAAGTGGCGCTGGCCGACGCGCTGCGCGCCGGCGTGATCGGCGGCGCCGGCTTCGACGTGCTGGTGAAGGAGCCGCCGCCGGAAGACAACGTGCTGCTCAAGCTGCGGCTGCCGAACTTCATCCTCACGCCGCACTCGGCGTGGGCCAGTGCGCAAGCGATGCAAGTGCTGGCCGACCAGCTGATCGACAACATCGAAGCCTGGCAAGCCGGCGCCCCGCGCAACGCCCTCTAACCTCCGGAGGGGGTCAAGTCTGACATTTGGACACGGGGCCATCAGTACAATCGGGAGTGGTGCCAAATGCCGCTAACTTACGCGATTTTCATCTGGCGGAAGAGGCGCAACGGCACGGCATGAGGGTCAGTGCCGACATTCGGACACGGCCCCATCAATTCAATCGTCGATGCCCTTGCCGGCAAGGATGTCGGGCGTGGCTTTGAGCACGCGCGCGGCGCGCGTCTTCGACTGCTTGGCCGACGAGAAATGCAGCAGGTAGGCACGCCGCCGGCCCGGCGTCAGCGCCTCGAACGCCGCCTTCAACGCCGGCGTGTCATCGAGCCTGGCCTGGAATTCCTCGGGCACGGCGAAGTCCTCGGTTTTTTTGTACTCGACCTTCGCGTCGGATTTTTCCAGCGCCACCGCCTGCGCGATATACGCCTTCACCACGCTTTTGAGCTTGCGGATCTGGGCCACGCCGGTAAAGCGGATCTGCCGCGCCGCTTGCACATTGTCCGTTTGCCGGATCAGCAAGCCACCGGCGTCGTCCAGCAACGCGCCCTTGAAGAACAGCAGCGCGCAGTAGGCTTTGAAGGAATGGATCAGCACCACGTTACCGCCGTCGAGCGTATAGCACGGCTTGCCCCACTTGAGGTCCTCGACCAGGCCGCTACCGAGGCAGATGGAACGCAACTCGCGCACCTCGTCCGTCCAAGTCGTGAGCCGTTCGAGATAGGCGTCGACTTTCGGATTCGGGTGCATGGCTGGCCTCCTAATAGGTTCCGGGTAGCAGGATGTTGCGGTCCACGTGCCGCAGATCGCGCAAGCCGCAGAAGGCCATCGTCAAGTCGGCCTCGTTGCGGATGATCTCCAGGCACTTGCTCACGCCCTGCTCGCCCATCGCACCGAGGCCATACAGGAACGGACGTCCAATATAAACGCCTTTGGCGCCCAGCGCCACCGCCTTGATCACGTCCTGGCCGGAGCGGATGCCGCCGTCCATGTGCACCTCGATCTGCTGGCCGACGGCTTCCACGATGGCCGGCAGCGCGCCGATCGACGACTGCGCGCCATCGAGTTGGCGGCCGCCGTGGTTGGAGACGATCAGCGCGTCGGCGCCGCTGTCGACGGCCAGGCGCGCGTCCTCGGCGTCCATGATGCCCTTGATGATCAACTTGCCGCCCCAACGCTGCTTGATCCACTCGACGTCCTTCCACGACAGGCTGAGGTCGAACTGCTGCGAGGTCCACGACGACAGCGACGACATGTCCGACACCGACGTCGCGTGCCCGACGATGTTGCCGAAGCTGCGCCGCTTGGTGCCGAGCATGCCGAAGCACCAGCGCGGCTTGGTCGCCAGGTTGATCATGTTGGCGAGGGTCGGCTTGGGCGGCGCCGACAGGCCGTTGCGCAAGTCCTTGTGGCGCTGGCCGAGCACCTGCAGGTCCAGTGTTAGCACCAGCGCCGAGCAGCGCGCGGCTTTGGCGCGGTCGATCAGGCGGTTGATGAATTCGCGGTCCTTCATCACGTACAGCTGGAACCAGAACGGCTTGCTGGTGTTGGCGGCGATGTCCTCGATCGAGCAGATGCTCATCGTCGAGAGCGTAAACGGCACGCCGAATTTTTCAGCCGCCTTGGCCGCGAGGATCTCGCCGTCGGCGTGCTGCATGCCGGTCAGGCCGGTTGGCGCCAAGGCCACCGGCATGCGCACCGGCTGGCCGACCATGGTGCTGGCCAAGGTGCGGTCTTCCAGGTTGACGGCGACGCGCTGGCGGAACTTGATCTTGGCGAAGTCCTCGTTGTTGGCGCGGTAGGTCGACTCGGTCCAGGAACCGGCATCGGCGTAATCGTAAAACATGCGCGGGACACGCTTCTTGGCCAAAATACGCAGGTCTTCGATACTGGTGATGATGGTCATGCACGCTCCTTGGACGATGATCGACAAATCATCGGCCATTTCCGCGCAAATGCCAATAGACATATGGGGCTATGGCGGCGCGCCGCGCACGATAATCACGCAGTTGATTCCGGCTACTCCGGTTGGCGTGGCAAGCGAAGGAAACCGGCCGCGCAAAGAAAAAAGGCCTGAAGATTTCTCTTCAGGCCCTTCGTCTTACGAATTTTGGTGCGGCTGGCAGGAATCGAACCCACGACCCCTTGGTTCGTAGCCAAGTTTTAAAATTATGAAGCCTTTATAAACAATGACTTAGCAACGCCCGTTGCGCGAGATCATCCGTAATGCACTTGGGAGCATCGCTAAAGGTTGCGCAAAAAGTCGCGCAGCCCGATTTTCCCAGTGTGTAAATGTCTGGAATGTTTCCACTGAGACAATCCCATAATGCGGATTGAGTGACTGTGGCTTGCGCGACTTCTGCGCGACTTTCATCGCGCCGCCGCCCTATCCCGCCTGCTGATTGTAGGTGCCGAACGCCGACTTGATCTCGTCCGCCGGCGGCCGCTCGCCGATGATCTCGACGCGCCATTCCTGGAGGTACACCGAGTTCCCCTTCTGCTCGGGCAACTGGTGCTGCTGGTAGCCCTGCCAGGCCATGCCGGCCCCGACCCAGCCGCCGCACTTTGCCTCCCACAGCGCGGGCAGCAGCACGCTATCGGGCAACTGGTTGCCGTGCTCGCACACCTGCATGCGAAGGTAGCCGCCGACGTGCACCAGTTCGACCATGCCGAAAACGCCGGGGTCGTTGTTGACGTCGCGGTCCGGCCGCCTGGCGCCGCACACGCGCAATTGAGTAATTTTACTGTACATACGTACAGTATATCAGCACCGGTCCGCGCCCCCTACTTCTCGACGACCAGCTCGCCCTTGCTGGCCGAGGCGGCGCCAATGCCGCTGGCGCCGATCACCGACACCGACGACGGGCCGGGCCAGTTGAAGCGGGCCGACTGGCCGGCCAGCAGCAGGCCGCTGTCGAACATCAGCTTGCCGTTGGTGATGACCGTCAGGCGCACCGCCGCGCCGCCGGTCGACACCGACGTGAACTTCATCGGCGTGCCGACCGCCGGCATGGCCCACATCACCTTCGTCATGGTGGTGTTGTAGGTGTTCGAGTAGACCGCGCGGGCGGTGCTGGTGGCGGCGAACTCGAGCTGCTGCTTGTCGGTGTTGTAGGTGGCCACGGTCGGGCCGGACTGGCGGTACCACGGGCCGCGCATCGACAGCAGGTTCAGGTTCTTCTGGGCGGCGATGGCCGCCGTGGCCGACTTGCCGTTGCCGTCGATCCAGTCGCTGGCCGACAGCGCCTGGCGCAGGCCGCTGCGGATGTAATCGAGCTGCCAGGCGATCGAATTGTCCCAGCCCTTGGGCATGAGGTTGAAGTCGGCGCCGATTTCGACGTACATGACG
>CAUPRW010000051.1:0-45380 GCA_963513825.1 uncultured Duganella sp. | reverse complement strand
CGGCCGCCGGCGCCGGCGCGGCGGCCGGCGCCGGGGCGGCGGCCGGGGCCGCGGCACTGGTCTTGCCCTCGATGGCGTCGGTCAGGATCACTTCCAGGTCGTGCGGCATCGGCGCCAGGCTGTGCGGCTCGGCGCCGTTGTTCAGTTCGGCCAACTGGTCGGCCACGAAGCCGGACGCCTGCAGCGCCGCCTCGATCGCGATCGGCGTCACCGGCGCGGCGCCGGTGCGCAGCGCGTCGAACAGGTTCTCGGTCAGGTGGCAGGCCGCCACCATCGCCGGCAGGCCCATGAAGCCGGCCCCGCCCTTGATCGTGTGGAAGGAGCGGAACACCGCGTTGAGCGTCTCTTTGTTGTCGGGGTCGCGTTCGAGCCGCAGCAAATGCTCTTCAACGTTGACCGCCAGATCCATCGCCTCGACGACGAAATCCTTGAGCATATCGTCCATTAGAATCCCAGGTCAGCAAGCAGGTCGTCGACATTGTCCTGGTTCAACGCCACGGCCGGAGCCGAAGGGCCGGACATCAGGGACACTTCTTTTTGCGCTATCTTTTCGCGCACCGCCGGCGGCGCGTTGTCCTTCAACAGCTGCGCCAGTTCGTTTTCCACCGTCTTGGTGATGATCACCACTTTCTTGATCAGCTGGCCGGTGATGTCCTGGAAGTCCTGCGCCATCATGATCTCGAGCAGGCGCGCCTTCTCGGCCTCGGTGGCGGCCGAGACCGCCACCGCGAACGCCTGCGAATCGCCGGCGAGCTGCTTGAACTGGTCCAGGCTGAGCTTGCCCGCGAACAGGTCGGCCCAGCGCGTTTCCATTTCCTTGGATTTCTTCGACAGCGTGTCCTGCTCGGGCATGCCCTCGTCGAGCGTGTTGAGCACCTTGTTGGCGGCCTGCTCGGTCAGGGTGGCGACGTATTCGAGCCGGTCCTGGGCGTCGTTGATCTGCGACGAGGCCTCGGTCAGCGCCTTGTCGTAGCCGAGCTCGCGCAGCGAGTCGTGCAGCAGGCGCACGATGCCGCCCAGGCGCTCGAACATCGGCTTGTCGCCGCCCTCCTCGGCCGGCTCGCCGTCGGCGGGCGCGGCCGCCACCGGGGCCGGCGCCGGCGCGGGGGCCGGGGCCGGCACGGCGGCGGCCGACGACACCTCGTCGAACAGGCTCTCGAGGTCGTCCTCGGCGGCGGGGGCAGGCGCTGGAGCGGGCGCTGCGGTCTTACTCTGAGCGGACACTTCCTCAAATAATGCGTCGAAATCATCAGCGGCGTTGGTCATATCCCTGCTTCTCCATAATTTGTAAAATTGCTGCCCTGAACCCTGCGCAGTGATGACGCTCGGCAATAAAAAGCACTTATGCGAGTGTAGCAGGGCAATACGGAATTATTCAATCCCGGCGTCGGTCGCCCGCCCTGTTCCCCGTCTGAAAGCCTGGTTTCGTTGTATTTGGAGATACTATCACCGGATAGATCGACAAAATACGCCCCTGGGCACAAAAGTGATGCTTGTGTGCAAAAAAAGCCACCGGGCAAGTGTGAACTAGTGTTAAACGCGACAGTCGACCCGGCCGGCTAAGTCGCATTTGTTTGATAAACATCAAGTCTTTCCATCCCAGCAAGAATACAAATCCGGACTACAATGAGAGGTAGGCCGCGCCGACAAGGAGACCGCCATGTACCGCAAAATCCTGATCACCACCGACGGCTCGGCCGTCTCGAGCAAGACCGCGTGCGCCGGCGTGGCGCTGGCCGAACAGCTCGGCGCCGAGGTGCTGGTGCTGTTCGTCGCGCCGCAGTACCAGTATCCGATTTACGTGGAAATCATCCCGCCCAGCTATCCGAGCGAGGACGAGTACCGCGCCGCCATGCTCAAGGCCGGCGGCAACCACACGCGCGACGTGGTCGATTCGTGCGCCCGGCGCGGCGTGCCGTGCCAGGCGCTGACCGTGTTCGCCGAGGGCGCGGCCCTCAAAATCGTCGAGGTGGCGGAAAACAACGCCTGCGACCTGATCTTCATGGGCTCGCACGGGCGCAGCGGTTGGGGGCAGTTGCTGCTGGGCAGCGTGACCAACAAGGTGTTGTCGCATTCGCGCATCCCGGTGCTGGTCCACCGCCTGATCAAGGAGCCGGAGCAAAAATAATCCCGGTGCCGCCGCCGTTTATAGTAAGATCATAAGCTTGATTCAAACGCAACATTACTTACCTCAGGTCACTCAGATAGCCTCTCTATGATTCGAATTGTCATCGCGGACGACCACACCATCATGCGCGAAGGCCTCAAGCGCATCCTCGATGGCGCGCCCGACATCGACATCGTCGGCGAGGCCATCGATGGCTTCGAAGTGCTCGGCCACGTGCGCCAGGGCGGCTTCGACCTGCTGCTGCTCGATTTATCCATGCCGGGGCGCAGCGGCGTCGACCTGATCCGCCAGATCAAGGCCGAGGCGCCCAAGCTGGCCATCCTGATCCTCACCATGCACGAGGAGGAGCAGTACGCGGTGCGCGCCATCCGCGCCGGCGCCCAGGGCTACCTGACCAAGGAGAGCGCCGGCACCCAGCTGGTCGGCGCGATCCGCAAGGTCGCCTCCGGCCGCCCCTACATCAGCACCGAGGTGGCAGAGCAACTGGCGCTCAACATCATGATGCCCAACGAGAGCCTGTTGCATAAACAGTTGTCGGACCGCGAATTCGAAGTTTTTTCATTGTTGGTCGCCGGCAAATCGATCACCGAGATCGCCAACAGCCTGCACCTGAGCGTCAAGACCGTGAGCACCCACAAAACGCGCATCATGCAGAAAATGGGCATGAACTCGCTCTCGGAGATGGTCCAATATGCCGTGGCGCATCGCCTGTTGTCGCCCTTTAAGACCTGACCGGCGACCGCGTCAGTAGGAGTCTTCCTACAGACGTGCGCTGACGCCTACTCCCATATTCAGCCATTGCTGATATCTATCTCCTCCCTCTGTTGGCATACTGAAACCACACGATTGATGCTGCAAAGCTACATCAGATGCAGCACGACGCCGCACGGCGGAACCACCGCACCAGCGCCCTGCGACCGACCGTTCCCGGCCCAACGCACAGAACCATCCGATCAGGAGACCACCATGCTGTCAACGCAAACGTCTGAAATTCGCCCAGTCACCACCACGACGGTGCAATCGTCGTCGATGGAAGCCGGCCGCCAGCGTCAGGGACGGCTCTGGTCGAACCTGAAGGAGGTCTGCGACCTGCTGCACATCCCGGCCGCCGTCTCGGTCACGACCGAGGAACTGCTGTTCCAGCACGTGCAGTTCAAGACCGGCCAGCGCATCCACACCATCGGCCAGCCCTTCGATACGCTCTACATCGTCAACTCCGGCTTCCTCAAGACCGTGCTGATCGACGAGTTCGGCAACGAGCAGGTGCTCAGCTTCCCGATGAAGGGCGACATGCTCGGCGTCGACGGCATCCACACCCGCCACTACTCGTCGGAGGCGGTGGCGCTGTCCGATTGCGACCTGATCCTGCTGCCGTTCAAGAAGCTCACCGCGCTCGGTCGCGTGCACCTCGAGCTCGAGAACATGATGTACGGCGTCATGAGCCGCGAGCTGGTGCGCGAGCAGGCCATGATCGGCATGCTTGGCGCCCTGAGCGCCGAGGCGCGCGTGGCGCGCTTCCTGGTGTCGCTGGCGGACCGCTTCGCGCAGATGGGCTACTCGAGCAAGCTGTTCAACCTGCGCATGACGCGCCACGAGATCGGCAGCTACCTGGGCCTGACGCTCGAGACCGTCAGCCGCACCCTGTCGGCCTTCAACGAGATCGGCCTCATCAGCGTGGACCAGCGCACCATCGGCATCAAGGACCCGGAGGCGCTCAAGACCTTGCGGCGCCTGCCGCCGTCGCGCACCCGCGCCAAACAACTGGCCGCGGCCAAGAGCAAGGCGGGCGAGGCGGTCACGCCCGGCCAGCTGCTCGCGGCGCTGTAGCCACCCCGCGCAATCCCAGCCTTCGGCCCGGCTCCCCGCCGGGCTTTTTTTCGCCCCCCCCACGATCGTGACTTTCATTTGAAATAAGGCTTGCATTCCGTCCCGCCTTCCACAATAATGAATGCAAATACGAATCATTCTTATTTAAAGGAGAAACGACGATGCCCACCACCCTGCCCCTGTCGCAACCAGCGCTTGCCCCCCGTCCATCCCCGGCCATGGTCGCCGCCGCGTCGGCCGTCGCGCCCGTCAAGCGCATCAGCAGCGCCGGCCTGATGGAGGGCGGCCGCGAAGTCGAGATCGAGCACGCCGGGCGCGTCTACCGCCTGCGCGTCACCCAGCTCAACAAGCTGATCCTGACCGCCTGATCGCACCACCCCGCTTGCCCCGGGCGCCGCCGCGCCCACTCCCCGAGTCGCCAGCCATGCCGCCAGCCGCACTCCCAATCCCATTAGGAGCGTTTGATGGCCATAGACCGTAGCAATCCGATTTTTCTCGCCCCCGCGCAAGGACAGGGCGGACACAATCCAGAACTGATGCTGTCCGCCGTGCTGCATCTGATGTCGCACTACACCGCCGGCGACGCCAGCGGCGGCTGCGTCAAGCTCGCCTCGGTGATCGAACGCCACCTCAAGGCGCTCGCCAGCCTGCCGGACCTGGCGCCCGTGCTCAGCGCCACCTGCCAGCAATTGTCCGAGCAGTGGGCCACCGTGGTCGAACGCAGCATGCACGAGCAGGAAAAGAGCAATTTCCTCAGCCGCATCATGGCGCGCGCGCGCAACACGCCGGCCACGGCCTGAAGGGGACGACGATGTGCGAAAAACACGATCCGCTGGCGGCCATCATCGCCGCCGCCATGCCGCAGGTGGCCGGCGCCGCCCATGCCGGCGCGCCCGCCGCGCCCACCCGTGCCGACCAGATCGGCGCGCGCCAGGGCGCCGAGGCGCCGCGCCGCCAGCTCGTCAAACCGGTCGTCAACAGCGTCGCGGCCATCCTCGCCGAGCAGGCCGAGGGGCAAACCTCGCGCCGGCGCCGCCTGTGGGAGCTGGGACACGCCTGCCACTGCCCGCTGGTCGGCGTTGGTTTTCCGCTCGGCGTGCTGCGCAAGCTGGTCGATAAGGTCACCAGCGGCAAGGTGCTCGCCGACGACTACGAGGTGCACGTCGGCGCGGTGACGGAATGCGCGACCCGCAACCGCCTGTCCGAGGCGCTGCAAAAGGAGCTGGAACGACGCTACGCGGCCGTGCTGCTGCGCTTTCGCGGCGCCAAGACCACCGAGCAGGTCGGCGAGCTGTGGCGCACCGCCGTGGCCAACGGCGACGTCGCCGGCGCCTTCTGGGCCGGACTGACGCATCCGCGCTGCAGCAGCGAGCTCGAGGAGCAGATGTGCCGCGACCTGCACATGGTGCAACACCAGGCCGGCGCCTGCGTGCGCGCCGACATCACCAAGTTCCAGGCCACGCTGGCCGAAAACGCCCGGCTGGCGCACGACCTGGCCAAGGCGCAACAGCGCGCCGCCGCGCTGCTGGCCGACAAAAGCGCCGACGCCGAGCGCCACGCCACGCAGTTGATGCAATTGCGCGCGCAACTGGTGGGCAAGGACAGCATGGTCGACTCGCTGCGCACCGAGCTCGAGCAGCTGCGCGTCTCGATCCCGGGCCTGGAGACGCGCGCCAAGCTGGCCGAGCGGCTGGCGCAGATGGACGAGCGCGAGCGCGCGCTGCGCCAGCAGATCGCCGAACTCAAGACCGAGGCGCTGCGCGTCGTGGAGCCGCCGGCGCCGATCCAGGAGGAAACGCGGCAAGTGGTCGAGCATGTGATGAAGATGCCGTTGCGCCTGAGCGACCGGGCGGTGCTGTGTGTGGGCGGGCGCTCCGGCAACGTCGCCACCTACCGCGAGTTGATCGAGCAGCAGGGGGCGCAGTTCGCCCACCATGATGGCGGCCTGGAGGACAACGCCAACCGGCTCGACGCCTCCCTGGCGGCGGCCGACCTGGTGATTTGCCAGACCGGGTGCATCAGCCACAGCGCGTACTGGCGGGTCAAGGATTATTGCAAGCGCACGGGCACGCGTTGCGTGTTCATCGACAATCCCAGCATTTCGAGCCTGGCGCGGGGGTTGGAGCAGGCTGGCGCCGATTAGCGCGGGGGCAGGCCCCGGCGCCCGTCTCGGCGGCGCCAGCCTTACCCCCTCGCGCGTGCACCACAGCGCCAGCGTCACCACTTAGGGGACGTACCCCTTGGGGTACGTCCCCGCTTGGCAGTGCGGGGTACGCTTGACCGCGCGAAACAAACCCGCCCTAACCCCTCAATAAACATCGCGCTGATAGCGCTTCTCGGCCACCAACGTCTCCAGCAACGCCCGCCCCAAGATCTCCTCCAGCGCCCGGTCGACCCCGGCCGCCATGCCCTCCAAACTGCCACAGACATAAATCGCGGCGCCATCGGCCACCCACGCGCGCAAGCGGTCCGCGCGCGCCGGCAACAAATCCTGCACATAGCGCGCCGCGCCGCCATCGCGCGACCACGCCAGGTCGAGCTCGAGCCGCCCGGCCCGCCGCAACGCCTCCAGCTCCTCGCGGTAATGAAAATCATGCGCGACATTACGCTCGCCAAACAACAGCCAATTGCGCTCCCGCCCCGCCAGCGCGCGCGCCCTGAGATGTCCGCGCAAGCCGGCAATGCCACTGCCGTTACCGATCAAAATCAGCGGCCGCGCCGCATTTTCCTCCAGCCGGAACCGGCGGTGCGGACGCACCCTCAACCGCACCGTCTGCCCCGGCTGCGCCACGCGCGTCAGCCAGCCCGACGCCACGCCGTGGCCGCCATCGGCGTGGCTGTGCAAGCGCACCAGCAAGTGCACGGCGCCGTCGGCCGGGACCGAGGCGATCGAATACTCGCGCGGCCGGCTCGGCTCGGCCGGCGCGGCGATCTGCACCAGGTCGCCCGACTGCCAGGCCGGCAAGGCGCCGGCCACGGGCGTGAGCGCGAGATGGTAGACGGGCGCGCCGGCGCTGCCGGGATTGAGTTCCACGCGCGCGTCGAGCCGCCAGTCGTCGAACGCCGGCGCGCCCCAGTCCGGCGCGTCGCTGGTGCCGGCCACATGGCTCAATTGCTGGCGCCATTGTCCGATGGCGGCGTCGGCGCTGCGGTCGACCTCGATGCGCGGGAACAAGCTTTGCGCGCCCTGCCGCCCCAGCCAGGCGTCGAGCGCGCGGCCGAAGGCGCAAAACTGCGCGTAGGCGCTGTCGCCCAGCGCCAGCACCGCGTAGTGCAGATGCGACAGCGGCAGCTCGCGCGTCATCAGGCGCGCGGCGAAGGCGGCGGCGGCGTCCGGCGCGTCGCCCTCGCCGTAGGTGCTCACCAGGAACAGCACGCGCTCGGCGCGCCGCAGGTCGTCGGCATCGAGTTCGGACAGTTCGCTCAGCTGGGCGGCGATGCCGGCCAGCCGCAAGGTCGCCAGCGTTTGCGCCGCCAGCGCCTCGGCGTTGCCGGTCTGGCTGGCGTAGGCGACGATCCAGCCGGGCGACGCGGCCGCCTCGGCCTTGGCGCGCAGCGCGGCCAAGCGCTTGCGGCGGTGGCGCAGGTAGGGCAGCAGGCACACCAGGCCGTAGCTCGCGCCCAGGCCTGCCACCAGCATTAGTCGGGTCGGGTCGTCGGTCCAGATCATGGGTCTAGCATGCCGCGTAAATGTGTACTCATGTGTTCGGTGAAGCGGCCGTCGGCGCCGCGCGCGACAAAGCGCGCGGCCAAGCCCTGGCGCTCGGCCAGCGCCAGGCCCTGCTCGACGCCGAGCACCGTCAGCGCGGTCGACCAGGCGTCGGCCGCCATGCACTGGCCGTGCACGACGGTGACCGAGGCCAGGTCGTTGGCAATCGGCATGCCGCTGCGCGGATCGACGGTGTGCGAATAACGCCGCCCGTCGAGCTCGAAATAGCGGCGGTAGTCGCCCGAGGTGGCCACCGCCAGGCCGTGCAGCGCCAGCACCAGCGGCGCCGGCGCGCCGGCGACGGCCTCGGCGCCAACATCGGCATCGGCGGGGGCGCCGCCGACCTCCTCCAGCGCCACCCACCACGGCTGGCCGTCCGGCTTGACGCCAGCGCCGCGCAGCTCGCCGCCGACCTCGACCAGATAATGTTCGATACCCTGGGTCTTCAGGTGGTGGGCCAGGCGGTCGACACTATAGCCCTTGGCCACGGCCGACAGGTCCAGTTGCACGCCGCCCGGCTGCAAGGCCTTGCGTCCGTCGCGCTCGAGGCGCACGCCGGCGGCGCCCAGCTGCGTGCGGGCGACGGCGATCTCGTCGGCCGAGGGCGCGGTGAATTCGGGCTGGTCGAAACGCCCGTAGGGGCCGAAGCCCCACAGGTTGACCAGCGTGCCGGCGCACGGATCGTAGGCGCCGCCGGAATCGCGCGCCACCTCCATCGCGAACGACAGCACGTCAAAAAATGCCGGCGGCAGCGCCTGCCAGCTGCCGGCGGCGGCGCGGTTGAAGCGCCCGAGGTCGGAGTCAGGTTCCCAGTGGCTCATCTCGGCCACGACGGCGTCGAGCTGCCGTTGCAAGCCGTACTGCAGATGGTCGAGCGCCTGCCCCGGCGCGGCCACCAGCCGCACCGACCAGCTGGTGCCCATGCTGCGGCCGGCGAAATCGCGGAGCGCGCCGCCCGCCGGCGCCGGGTCGTCGGAAATGTAGTGAGGCAGCAGAACCCGGCGCATGCGGACCTTGTCGACGTGTGGCGATCGAATGCCGGATTACTCCGGCAGGATTTCCACCGTCGCCGCGTAGCTGGCGCGGCGCGGCGCCATCTGCGGCGGCTGCCCCGGCACTTGCGGCGCGGCGGCCGGCCAGCTGCTGCTGACCATGTACATGCCGGCCGCCGGCAAGGTGATGGTCAGCTCGCCCTTGGCGTCGGTGTTCTGGCGGATCTCGCCCAGGGTGCCGCGATAGCGCACGCCGCCCGGGATCAGGCTCACGCCCTGGTTGGCGGCCGGTTTGCCGTCCAGCAGGAAACGCCAGGTGGCCTTCTCGCCGGCGCGCAGGTCGTTCGGATGGGTCACGGGCACCATCTCGATACCGACGCCGGTGGTCTTGAACACGGCCATGTCCGGGTCGCCCGTGGTGACGAAGGTTTCCAGGCGGCTGTCGGTGCGGGTGAGCTTGACGTCGGTGGCGTCGGCCGGCACGTCCTTGGCCAGGGTTTCCTCGGTGCCGCGGAAGCGTTTCATCTCGCCGGCCGCGTTCTTGTAGCTGCCGAACACGTTCTTCGACACCAGCTCGATCTTGTAGGTGCCCGGCTTGGGCAGCTTGAGGTCGAAGCTGTTGCGCATCTTGCCGTTGGCGACGTTCTGCTTTTCCAGCTTGGCGCCGTCGGGCCCGGTGATGACGATGCCGTCGGTCTTGAGCGGCTGGTGGTCGACGTCGAACAAGCCCTCGGAGATGGCGGCGTCGATGGTGACCCAGGCTTCCTTGCCCTCGACGATGGTCGACGACGGCAGCAGCCACGGCTTGTGGGCCTGCGCGCTGAGCGCGATGCCGGCCAGCGCCAGCGCGACCAGCGATTTTTTGAATGTAGACATGTCCCCTGCTTTCTTATGGTTTCAGTTGTACGACCACGGCGCCCAGCTCTTCCTTGCCCTGGCCCTTGAGGTCTTGCTTGGCTTTCGGCGGCCACTGCAGCGGCACCTTGACCACTTCGCGCCCGCCCGCTTCGCGCGCGGCCTCGACCAGCAGGGTGTAGTTACCGGCCGGCAGCTTGTCCAGCGCCGCCTTGGCGCCCGGGAACGTCAGCGACACTTCGCCCGGCGCCTTGGTCGCGCCGCTGACGCCGTCCAGCGGCATCTCGACGTCGCGCCCGCTCTTGCGCCACCACTGGCGCATGTCCTTGAGCCACTTGGTGCCGGCGTTGTCCTTCTTCTTGGTGTCGTAAAGCACGGCCAGGTTGGTGACGACTTTCTGGTCGGCGTTTTCCAGCCACGCGGCGATGTAGGGGCGGTGGTATTCGGCCACGTTCAATTGCGGCACGTCGAGTTTGAGGGCCAGGTCGGCGCCCATGGCCGAGGCGCTGGCCAGTGGCAGGCTCAGGGCGATGGAGTAACGTAATTTCATGGAATACCCGTGGTGGAGGTTAATGTATGAACAGCAAGGCGATAACAAACGGAATCAAAATACCGAGGCCGACCATCGGCCAGGTGAACGGCCGGTTGGCCGCGTGGAATTTCAGTATCAATAAACCGGTGATGCAAAACACCAGGCAGGCGCCGGCGAAGATGTCGATGAACCAGTTCCATGCCGCGCCCGTGTTGCGGCCCTTGTGGACGTCGTTGAGCCAGGAGATCCAGCCGCGGTCGGTCTTTTCGAACTCGGCCGCGCCATCCTCGAGCGCGATGCGCACCCAGGCGTCGCCGCCGGCCTTGGGCATCGGCAGGTAGACTTCGTCGGCGGCCCATTCGGCCGCGCGGCCGCCGGCCTGCACCTTCCAGGTGTCGCTCAACCATTGCTCGGCGTCCGCCGGCAACGGCTCCTTGGCGCCGTCGTGATCGGCGGCGTAGGCGCGTAGCCGCGCCGTCAGCGGCGCCGGCATGGTCGCCTGCTGGCGCACGATGGCCGGCTTGGCCTCGATCTGGGCGGCGTGGTTCAGGGTGATGCCGGTAATGCTGAACAAGAACATGCCGAGCAGGCACAGGGCCGAACTGATCCAATGCCACTGGTGCAGGTTCTTCAGCCACACCGCGCGGCTGGCATTGCTGGCTTGCTGAGCGCTCAATTGCTGTCCTTCAATTCATATCCCGATCGCGGTGAAATAGTTGCCTCTAGGCAGGCACAAACACAAATGATAATTATTATCATTTACCTTGTCAACCTGTCCAATGTAACGCCAGTGTAAAGTTACCCGTGTAGGGTGCGTGTGGGGGCGTACAGACTGTGGCGCGAATGGCACGTATGCTTGGCAAATATTAACCCGCACCCCGTTGCAGGGGACGTACCCACGGGGTACGTCCCCGCGACGGGCCGTTTTGCGGGGGCACTTTTTCACATGGAGGCGCATCATGCCGCTCTATTCGCAAGACCAGATCAACACCATCGCCGCCAAGATCAAGGACGTGCGCTTCGGCATGTTCACCAGCGCCGACGGCGGCCACGTGCTCACCAGCCGCCCGCTGACCACCCAACAGCTCGACAACGAGGGCAACCTGTGGTTTTTCGCCTCCGACGAGGCGGCCTTCATGAACGAGCTGCCGCAGCACCACGGCGTCAACATCAGCTACTCCGACCCGGCACGCAACCTCTACCTGTCGATCTCCGGCCGCGCCTACGTGCTCAAGGACCGCGCCAAGGCGCGCGAACTGTGGAACGCGGCCGCGCGCAGCTGGTTCCCCAAGGGCGTCGACGACCCGCACCTGACGCTCATCCGCGTGCGCATCGAATCGGCCGAGTACTGGGACGCCGGCTCGACCAAGATGAAGCAGCTGGTGCAAATCGCCAAGACGGCCCTGACCGGCCGCGCGCCATCGGCCGCCGCCCGCCACACCACCATCTGCCTGTAAAGCAGGAACCAAGCCCGCCTCCCACGGTCTGACCCGGACCGGCGCGACCGCGCCGTCCCGGTCACACATAGGGAGGACACATCATGGGCAAAACCATAGGTATCGATCTGGGCACCACCAATTCCTGCGTCGCCGTCATGGAGGGCGGCCAGGCCAAGGTGATCGAAAACGCCGAAGGGGCGCGCACCACGCCCTCGGTGGTGGCCTATCTGGACAACGAAATCCTGGTCGGCGCCACCGCCAAGCGGCAGGCCGTGACCAATCCGAAGAACACGCTGTACGCCGTCAAGCGCCTGATCGGACGCAAGTTCGACGAGGCCGAGGTGCAAAAGGACATACACCTGATGCCCTACACCATCATCCGGGCCGACAACGGCGACGCCTGGATCGAGGCGCGCGGCAACAAGCTGGCGCCCCAGCAAGTATCGGCCGAGGTGCTGCGCAAGATGAAGCAGACCGCCGAGGCCTTCCTCGGCGAAAAGGTCGGCGAGGCCGTCATCACCGTGCCGGCCTACTTCAACGACTCGCAGCGCCAGGCCACCAAGGACGCCGGCCGCATCGCCGGCCTCGACGTCAAGCGCATCATCAACGAGCCGACCGCCGCCGCCCTGGCCTTTGGCCTGGACAAGACCACGCGGGGCGACCGCAGGATCGCCGTCTACGACCTCGGCGGCGGCACCTTCGACATCTCGATCATCGAGATCGCCACCGTCGAGGGCGAAAAGCAGTTCGAGGTGCTCTCGACCAACGGCGACACCTTCCTCGGCGGCGAGGACTTCGACCAGCGCATCGTCGACCATATCATCGGCGAGTTCAAGCAGGTCAGCGGCGTCGACCTGGGGCGCGACCCGATCGCGCTGCAGCGGATCAAGAGCGCCGCCGAGCGCGCCAAGATCGAGCTATCGTCGACGCAGCAGACCGACATCAACGAACCCTACATCGCCATGGCCAACGGCTCGCCGGCCCACCTCGGCCTCAAGCTCACGCGCGCCAGGCTCGAAGCGCTGGTCGAGGACCTGGTCGCGCGCACGGTCGGGCCCTGCCGCACGGCGCTCCAGGACGCCGGCCTCGACGTCGGCAAGATCGACGACGTGATCCTGGTCGGCGGCATGACGCGCATGCCGCGCGTGCAACAGGCCGTGCGCGAGCTGTTCGGCAAGGAGGCGCGCAAGGACGTCAACCCGGACGAGGCGGTGGCCGTGGGCGCGGCGATCCAGGCGTCGGTGCTGTCGGGCGAGCGCAGCGACGTGCTGCTGATGGACGTCACCCCGCTCTCGCTCGGCATCGAGACCTTGGGCGGCGTGATGACCAGGATGATCCCGAAAAACACCACCATCCCGACGCGTTTGAGCCAGGTCTACACGACCGCCGACGACAACCAGCCGGCGGTCACGGTCAAGGTCTACCAGGGTGAACGCGACATCGTCAGCGGCAACAAGCTGCTGGGCGAGTTCAACCTGGTGGGCATCGCGCCGGCGCCGCGCGGCGCGCCGCAGATCGAGGTCAGCTTCGACATCGACGCCAACGGCATCCTGCACGTGGGCGCAAAGGACAAGGCGACCGGCAAGGAAAACCAGATCACCATCAAGGCCAACTCGGGGCTGACCGAGGCGGAGATCCGCAAGATGGTCGACGACGCCGCCGCCCACGCCGAGGACGACCGCCGCGCCAGGGCGCTGGCCGAGGCGCGCAACGGCGCCGACGCCCTGCTGCACACCACGCGCAAGGCGCTGCGCGAGCATGGCGACAAGCTCGGCGCGCCGGAGCGCGAACGCATCGACGCCGCCATCGCCGCGCTCGAGGGCGCGGCAAAGGGCGACAACCAGGCCGACATCGACGCCAAAGCGGCGGCGCTGTCGACGGCGGCGCGCATGTATGCGGGTGTGGGAGAAGGGGCGGACGCGGGCGACGCCAAGCCGCAAGAGGACGTGGTCGACGCCGACTTCAAGGAGGTTCGCAAATAGAAAGGCGCAACCCCGCGTGCCGTCCCCGACATGCGAGCGCCGTCGCTTAGGGGACGTACCCCAAGGGGTACGTCCCCGCCTGGCCGTGCGGGTTTGCTTGGGCCGTGCGGGACCACCCGCCAGTTCGAACAATCAGGACCGGCTACCGCCGCGCGCGCCCCTGCCGCCGGCCGCCTCGTCGGCCGCTCCCTTGTTGCCGCCGCCGGCCTCGCCGCGCGAAGCGCCGGCACCGCTCTGGCTATTCGCGTCATTCTTATGACTCATCGCGCCCGCGCGCCGCGCCTCCTCGGACGTGAACTCGTGCGCCGTGCCTTTTTGATGCGCCGCGCGGCCGCCCTCGGCCGCGATCTGGCGCTGCTGCTCCGGATCCATCGACGCGAAGCCGCGCTTTTTCGGCGCGCTGGACTCGCTTTGCTGATTGCCTGCGCCGGCGCCCTGCTTGCCGCCGCGGGCGCCGCCTTGATTGCCGCTTTGATTGCCGCTCTTGTCATTCGTAGCCATGTTCGTCTCCTTGGATAGTAGCCATTCCCGCTTGCCTCACAGGTAGGACCATCCTATTGCACAGCCCAGCGGCGCAATATAGGACACGCGCAGCAGCGCGTGTAGGAGCACTTCCTGCACCGCCTAGCGCTGTTGACCTAGACCGGCCGGCGCGGCCGACGCATGCGATTTGACAGGCACCTCGGCCACCGCCTCGCCGCTGGTGACGAACAAGCGCTCGCCCGGCTCCGGCAGCACCGGATGGCCGCCGGTGAAGGCGCCGAACGCCGGCAACACCACCCTGCCCTGGCCGACCAGGAAGCACGGCAGCATCACCGACTCCCAGCCGGCGCGCAGCCGGTACACGGGATGGACGTGGCCGGCCATCAGATACCCTGGCACCAGCAGGTCCGGATGATGGCAGAACGCGAACGGCGCGTGCCGCAGCGGCTCGTCGGCCATGTCGATCCCCAGCCGCGCCGGTGGATCGCCGGCATGCGCGTCGTGGTTGCCACGCACCACCGTCAGCTTGAGCGACGGCCACGCCAGGCGCCAGCCGTGGATCGCCGTCATGGTCGCCGCCGCGTGCGCCGCCTTGGCGTGCAGGAAGTCGCCCAGGAACAAAATTTCGCGCACGGCGTGGCGCGCCAACAACGCATCGAGCGCGCGCAGGTTGGCCGTCGTGGTCCCGCCCGGCACCGGCACGCCCAGCGCGCGGAACGACGCCGCCTTGCCGAAGTGGATATCGGCGATGATGAGCATCTTCTCGCGCGGCCAGTACAGCGCCTTCTCCGGCAGCAGCACCACGGGCTCGCCGGCCAGCTCGATGGTCAGCGTGCCGCACACGCCGGCGGGGCCGGCCTGCTTGGTCCCTGGTGGATTGTTGATCGCTATCGTCATGGTCCCGCCGCCTTTTCCAGTTCGCGCACCAAACGGGCCACGCGGTCAGACAGTTTTTCGGTGCTGAGCTTTTCGCGGAAGCGCTCGACCATCAATGCGAAACCGAACGGCGTCGCCCGCTTGGTTCCATGATAACTGACTTGGCGCGCTTGCAACGCCTCCAGTGTAACGCGAAGGCGGTTCAATTCCAGCTCTTGCTCGAGTACCTCGCGCTGCGCCTGGGTCAGTAGCAAATTGCCAGCGTCGTGCTGGCTGAAGACGGCGAAAAACAGCGACGACGACGCCTGCAACTGGCGCGCGCTTTTCGGCTGGCCCGGATAGCCCTGGAACACCAGCCCGGCGATGCGGGCGATCTCGCGGAAGCGCCGCTGCGACAGCTCGGTCGCGTTCAGGCTCGCCAGCACGTCCTCGAGCAGATGCTCGGTGCTGAACAAGCCGACGCCGGCGCCGCTGCGGAGCACGCCACCAGCGACGCCACCTTCGCCACCGGCGGCGGCCCCGGAGCCAGCGCCGCCGGCCGCGCCATCGCCGGCGCCGATCAACGCCGCCCAATCGATCTCCTGCGGCGACAGCAGTTCGAAACCATAGTCGTTGACGGCGATCGAAAACGTCGCCGGCGTAACCCGCCCGACCCGCCACGCCAGCAGCGAGGCCAACCCGATGTGCACCGAGCGCCCGGCGAACGGGAACATGAACAGGTGCCGCCCCTCGCGGCTGTGCATGCTCTCGACGACCGTCGTCTCCGGCGTCGGCAGCGCCGACCAGCGCCGCTGGATCTCCAGCAGCGGCTTGAGCGCGGCCATCTCGGGGCCGTCGTAGCGGTCCAGGGTGGCCAGGCGCAGCTGTTCGAGCGCGGCGTGCGCCAGCTCGGACGACATCGGCATCTTGCCGCCCTGCCAGCGCGGCACCGCGCCCTTCTTGGCGCCGGTGGCGCGCCGCACGTAGGCCGTCATCTCGTGCAGGCGCACGAATTCGAGGATGCGCCCGCCGAACAGGAAATGGTCGCCCTTGCGCAGGCGCGAGATGAACGATTCCTCGACGCTGCCGATGCGCCCGCCGCTGAGGTACTTCACTTGCAGCGAGCTGTCCGAGACGATGGTGCCGATGCCCATGCGGTGGCGCCGTCCCAGCGCCGCGTCGGGCACGCGGTAGACGCCGTCGTCGTCCGGCAGCACGCGCCGGTATTCGGGATAGACGGCCAGGGTCTGCCCGCCGCGCGCGACGAAGTCCAGCGCCCACTGCCACTCCCCGGGGCCCAGGTCGCGGTAGGACCAGGCCGTGCGCACCTCCTCGTACAGCGCCTGCGAGCGGAAGCCGCCGCCCAGCGCCATCGTCACCAGGTGCTGCACCAGCACGTCGAGCGGCTTGTCGGGCACGGCGCGCGCTTCGATGTCGCGCGCGGCCACCGCCTGGCGCGCGCCGGCCGCCTCGAGCAGCTCCATGCTCTGCGTCGGCACCAGGGTCAGGCGCGAGACGCGGCCCGGCGCGTGGCCGCTGCGTCCGGCACGCTGCAGCAGCCGCGCGATGCCCTTGGCGCTGCCGATCTGCAGCACCCGCTCGACCGGCAGGAAGTCCACGCCCAGGTCCAGGCTGGAGGTGCACACCACGGCCTTGAGCGCGCCTTGCTTGAGCCCCTGCTCGACCCAGTCGCGCACCTCCTTGTCGAGCGAGCCGTGGTGCAGCGCGATCAGCCCGGCCCAGTCGGGCCGCGCCTCGAGCATGTGCTGGTACCACAGCTCCGCCTGCGAACGGGTGTTGGTAAACACCAGCGTGGTGGCGTGTTTGTCGATCTCGGCGATGACCGGCTTGAGCATCTGGATGCCGAGGTGGCCGCCCCACGGAAAACGCGACGGATGCTCGGGAATCAAGGTGTCGACCACGATGTCCTTGGCGACGTGGCCCTCGACGGTCACGCCGTCGGGCATCAGCGCTTGCCTGGCCTGCGCCAGGTTGCCCAGCGTGGCCGACAGGCCCCACACCAGCAGCGCCGGGTTCCAGCGCCGCAGCCGCGCCAGCGCCAGCTGCGTCTGCACGCCGCGCTTATTGCCCATCAACTCGTGCCATTCGTCGATGATGATCATGTCGAGCTGGGCGAACTGCGCGGCCGCCTCCGGCTTGCTCAGCAGCAGCGTCAGGCTCTCCGGCGTGGTGATCAAGGTGTCGGGCAGCTTCTTGTTTTGCCGCGCGCGCTGGGCCGAACTGGTGTCGCCGGTGCGCGCCTCGATCTGCCAGGCCGTTTTGCCGCCGCCGGCCAGCGCCGGCAGCGCCGCCAGCGACTCCTGCAACGCGCGCAAGGTGTCGGCGGCCAGCGCCCGCATCGGCGTGATCCACAATATCTTCAACCCCACCCTCGGCTTGGCGACGGTGGCGGCGCGCTGCAAGGCGGCGAACCACACGGCATAGGTTTTGCCGGCCCCGGTGCTCGCGTGCAGCAGCCCGGAGTGGCCGTGCGCGGCCGCCGTCCACACCTCGCGCTGGAACGGGAACACCTTCCAGCCGCGCGTGGCGAACCAGGCCTTCGTTTGCGCGACGGCGGCGGCGGTCTTGAGCTTTGCCGGCAGTGGGCCGGGGGGCCCGTTCATGACGTCGCCAGCAGGCTTTTGAGCGTGTCGAGCGTATCGGCCTCGTCGATCGATTTATCGTCGCGCTGGCGCAGGATGCGCGGGAAGCGCACCGCGATGCCGGACTTGTGGCGCGGCGAGCTGGCGATGCCCTCGAAGCCGATCTCGAACACCATGCTCGGCGTGACGCTGCGCACCGGCCCGAACTTCTCCACCGTGGTCTTGCGGATGGCCTGGTCGACCTTGGCGATCTCGGCGTCCGTCAAGCCCGAATAGGCCTTGGCGAACGGCACCAGCTTGCGCTCGCCGCCGGCGTCGCCCTCCCACACGGCGAAGGTATAGTCGGTGTAGAGCGAGGCGCGCCGCCCGTGGCCGCTCTGCGCGTAGATCAGCACCGCGTCCACGCTGTAGGGATCGATCTTCCACTTCCACCAGGTGCCGTCGTTCTTGGTGCGGCCGACGCCGTAGCGGGCGGCGGCCGCCTTGAGCATCATGCCCTCGACGCCGCGCTCGCGCGACTGCTGGCGGATCTGCGCCAGCTGCTCCCAGCTGTCGGCCGCGATCAGCGGCGACAGGCGCAGCTGCGGCGCCGCCTGCTGCGCGCGCAACCTGCCGACCAGTTCCTCGAGCAGCGCGCGGCGCTGCGACTGCGGCAGCTCGCGCAGGTCGCGCCCGTCCAGTTCGAGCAGGTCGTAGGCCACCAGCACGGCCGGCAGCTCGCCCAGCAACCGCGCCGACACCTGCTTGCGGCCCATGCGCTTTTGCAGGTCGGCGAACGGCGCCGGCGCGTTGCCGCCGTGCCAAATCAAAATCTCGCCGTCGATGACGACGCCGTCGGGCAGGCGCAGCGCGGCCAGTTCGGGAAAGCGCTCGGTGATCAAATCCTCGCCGCGCGACCACAGCCAGTTCTGGCCCTCGCGGCTGACGAGCTGCGCGCGCATGCCGTCATACTTCCATTCGACCAGCCAGTCCGACAGCGGGCCGAGCGAGGCCGGCGCGCGCTCGAGCAGCGCGTGCGCCAGGAAGAACGGATACGGCTGGCCGCCGCGCTGCGCGTGTTCCTCGGCCGTGTGGGCGGCGATCAATTGCTGGAAGCCGGCCGCCGTCGGGCTGACGCTGCCGTCGGTCCAGCCCATCAGGCGCTGAGCGATCAGCTTGCTGTCGAGGTTGGCGATGGCGCTCAGCGCGCGCGTCACCAGCAGGCGCGAGACGCCGACCCGGAAGCCGCCGCCGATCAGCTTGGTGAGCAGGAAGCGCTCGCGCGTGTCGAGCTGGTCCCAGTACAGCAGCAGCGCCGCGCGCACCGCCTCGGGCGCCGCTCCGCGCAACGGCGCGATGCCCAGTTCGATCCAGTCGGCCAAGCCGATGTCGCTCGGCTGGCTCGGCGGCGGCAGGATGTGGGCGATGGTCTCGGCCAGGTCGCCGACGGCGTGGTAGCACTCGTCGAACAGCCAGTCGTCCAGGCCGGAGACTTCGATGGCGAACTGGCGCAGCAGCTTGGTCGGCACCGCCTGGCGCGGCTTGCCGCCGGCAAGGAAGTACACCGCCCAGGCCGCGTCCTGCGGGGCCGCGCTGCTGAAGTACGCCTGCAGCGCCGCCAGCTTGCGGCTGGTGGAGGTGGTCTCGTCGAGCTCGGCGTAGAGGCGGGCGAAGTCACGCATGGCGCGCTCCTTCGGCCCCGGCGCCGCCGTTGACGGCGCCGGAACTTGCCGCGCCGCTGGCCCCGGCCGTATCGCCGGCGCTTGCCGCATCGCCGGCCCCGTCCACATCGCCGGCGTCAGCCGTGGCCGCCTCGCCAGCCCCGGCCGCCTGCGCGGCCGCGACCTGCTCGTCGGCCTCGTCGTCGCCGTATTCGGTGTCGAAGCCACTCGCCCGCAGGCCCTGCTGTTGCAACCAGCGCACCAGGATCGGAATCGAGCCGTGGGTGACGATCACGCGTTCGGCGCCGGTGGCGCTGATCGCCTGCATCAATCCGGGCCAGTCGGCGTGGTCGGACAACACGAAGCCACGGTCGACGCCGCGCCGCCGCCGCGCCCCGCGCAACTGCATCCAGCCGCTGGCGAAGGCGTCGCTGAAGTCGCCGAATCGCTTGACCCACGGCGAACCGGCCGCCGACGGCGGCGCGATGACGATCGCGCGGCCGATGTCGCGCTTGTCGAGCTCGTCGACCATGACGGTCGGCGGCAGCCACACGCCGTCGTCGCGGTAGACCCGGTTCAAGGTCTGCACGGCGCCGTGGCAGATGATCGGTCCGATGTCCGCGTCCAGTCCGCTCAGGATGCGCTGCGCCTTGCCGAAGCTGTAGCACTGCATGACGCTGGCGCGCCCCTGCGCGGCGTTGGCGCGCCACCACGCGTTGATGTCGTCATACACTTCCTGCTGCGGCTGCCAGCGGTAGATCGGCAGGCCGAAGGTCGACTCGGTGATGAACGTGTCGCACCGCACCGGCTCGAACGGCGCGCAGGTGCTGTCGGGCTCGACCTTGTAGTCACCCGAGGCCACCCACACCTCGCCCCGGTACTCCATGCGCACCTGGGCCGAGCCGAGCACATGGCCGGCCGGGTGTAGCGAAATGGCCACGCCGTTGTGCACCACCCGCTCGCCGTAGGCCAGGCCATCGATGTTGATCGGGCCCAGCCGCGACTTGACGACGTTGACCCCGGTGGCCGCCGTCAGATAGTGCCGGTGGCCGCCGCGCGCGTGGTCGCCATGGGCGTGCGTGATCACGGCGCGCTCCACCGGACGCCACGGGTCGATATAAAAGTCCCCGGGCACGCAATACAATCCTTCCTTGCGGACCACGACCAGATCGGACACGGAAGCTGACATAGGCTGCTTTCAAAGACGGCGCTCACGCCGCGATAGCCTATTGTGCCGTCCCCATATACCCGCGTCTGTCAGGCAGCGCACCGTCCGCACGGTCAGACCGGATCGATAAACTCCGCCATGAAATCGACGTTGTCGTCGTCCTCGGCGTTGACGACGACCGCTTCGTCGCCGACCATCAGCATGGCGGCGAGATCGAGCCGTTTGGCGGGCGGCGTTTGCCCGATCGGCGCGCGCCCGCCTGGTGCTTCATCCTGCGTGTTGCTTTTTGCCTTACCCCGACGCGGTAGATCAGCGTTCTTTTTTCTGGTTGACATAAATTTTCCATTTGTTTTATTTAGCAGGAAACGCGTCGCTTAAAAGTCGTGACGCACTGCGACAAGAGTAGCCTGCATAGCCCCGGCGCGCCATCGGAGACTGCCTACATTTATCGTAGGAGGCTCGCGGCCCGCGTCAGGCGTTTACGCCCTTCATTCCCTCCAGCGGATAGCGCGCGCCGGCCGCCATCCCGGCCGGCAAGGCGGCGTCGATCGCGCGCAGCTCGGCCGCGTCCAGCCGAACCCGCAAGGCGCCGAGGTTTTCCAGCAAATAGGCGCGGCGCTTGGTGCCCGGGATCGGCACCACCGCGCAGCCGTGGACGTCGCCCTGCGCCAACAACCAGGCCAGCGCCAGCTGGGCCGGCGTGCACGATTTTTCGTGCGCGATGCGGCGCACAATATCGGCGATGCGCTGGTTCGCCGGCAGGTTCTCGGCGGCAAAGCGCGGACTTAATTTGCGGAAATCGCCGTCCTCCAGTTCGGCGACTTTGCCGGTGAGGAAGCCCCGGCCCAGCGGGCTGTAGGCGCAGAACATGGCGCCGACCTCGGCGCATGCCCGCAGCACGCCGTCCTCGGGGTCGCGCGTCCACAGCGAATACTCGCTCTGCACGGCGGCCACCGGGTGGATCGCCGCCGCGCGGCGCAAGGTCGCCGGCGACACCTCGCACAGGCCGATGGCGCCGATCTTGCCCTGCTCGACCAGCCGCGCCAGCGCCGCCATCGATTCCTCCAGCGGCGTGCGCTCGAGGTTGAGGCGGTGGATATAGTATAAATCGATATGCTCGACGCCGAGCCGGGTCAGCGACGCCTCGCACGCGGCGCGGATGTATTCCGGCGAATTGTCGACGCGCCGCTCGTAGCTGCCGCGCTGGCGCACCAGGCCGAACTTGGTGGCCACCACCACGCGCTCGCGCTTGCCACGCAGAAAGCGGCCCAGCAGCTCCTCGTTGTGGCCGATGCCATAGCTGTCGGCCGTGTCGAACAAGGTCACGCCCTCGGCGAAGGCCGTTTCAAGCGTCTCGCGCGACTGGCGCTCGTCGGTGGCGCCGTAAAATTCGGACATGCCCATGCAACCGAGTCCCATGGCCGATACATTGACCGCTGCCTGTTTCATGATGTGCTCCCTTCAAATGGTCGATGCTGGCATTCTGGCGCGCCGCGCCGGCCGGCGGAATGTCCAAAATCGTGATACCTTTTCAGTATCATGAGAAAACTCGACACCCACGCCTTGCAAATGTTTGTCGCCGTCGCCCAATGCCTGAACTTCCGCCAGGCCGCCGAACAGCTGCACATGACGCAGCCGCCGCTCAGCCGCGCCGTGCGCCAGCTCGAGGAGCGGCTCGGGGTCAAACTGTTCGAGCGCGACACCCAGCGTGTGGCGCCGACGCCGGCCGCCACCACCCTGCTGCCGCGCGCGCTGCGCATCCTCGCGCTGTTGGATGAAGCCGAACTGGCGTTGCGGGACCAGCGGGCGGACCGGCCCGCGCCGCTGCGCCTGGGCCTGACGCGCTCGATGGAGTCGGACCTGTTCCGCCGCTTCACCGACGCGCTGGCGGCATCGATCGAGGCGGCCACGGCGCCGGAGACGGCGCCGGAGACGGCGGCGTCGATGAAGGCGGCCACGGCGCCGGAGACGGCGCCGGAGACGGCGCCGGAGACGGCGGCGTCGATGAAGGCGGCCACGGCGAAGCGGCCGGCGCCAACGACCGCGCCCGACATCGTCTTCGACGACTCGCCCCGGCTGGTGGCAGACCTGCGCGCAGGGCGGCTGGACGCGGCCGTCATCGCCCTGCCCACCCGCACCTTCGGGCTGGCCGTGCAGGCGCTGGGCCGCCAGCCGATGCTGGTGGCGCTGTCGAGCCGGCACGCGCTGGCGCGGCGGCGGCGCCTGTCGCTGGCCGACCTGCGCGACGAGCCGGTGTACTGGTTCGAGCGCGCGCGCCAGCCGGCGTTCTTCGACCACTGCCACGCGGTGTTCCGCGAGCTCGGCTTCGCGCCGCCGTTCGTGCGCGAACCGCGCGACCACCATGTGCTGCTGAGCGAAGTGGCCGCCGGCCACGGCGTGGCGCTGCTGCCGGCGTCGTTCGCGGCGATCCGCCGCCATGGCGTGGCCTACCGCCGGCTGGCCGAGGGCGATCGCCTGGCCGCCGGGCTGGGGCTGATCGTGGCCGACGGCCATCCTGCCGCCGACGCGCTGCGGCGGCTGGCGGCGGCCACGCTGGGCTGAGCGCGCGGGCGGACAGGGCCACCCAGACGCTCGGCGGGCGCCGGCCGCATCGGCTACCATAACGGCTTGGCGCCCCGCGCCCCCACATTTTTCGATACTCAAATATTATGACTTTTACCCTCAGCGACACCGCCTACGGCACCGACACGCCGCATGCGAAGATGGCCATGTTCGACGACCTGCGCTCGCAGCTGACCGGCCTGGTGCACGGCGAAACCGACTTGATCGCCAACACCGCCAACTTCAGCTCGCTGGTATTCAACAGCATGCCGGGCTTGAACTGGGCCGGTTTTTACTTCCTCAAGGGCGATGAACTGGTGCTCGGGCCGTTCCAGGGCAAGCCGGCGTGCATCCGCATCAAAAAGGGACGCGGCGTGTGCGGCACCACCGTGGTCGAGGGCAAGGCCATCGTCGTGCCGGACGTGCACGCGTTCCCGGGGCACATCGCCTGCGACGTCAACTCGCGCTCGGAGCTGGTGGTGCCGGTGAGCGGCGCCGACGGCGCGATCATCGGCGTGTTCGACCTCGACAGCCCGTTGCCGAACCGTTTCGACCAAACGGACGCCGATGGCATCGAAGCGTTGGTCAAGGTGTTGGAAGCCGCATTCGCGTAAATAATTGCTTATTTGACCGCATCGAGGGATTGAGCGCCGCGCCGCATCCGCCATGGTTGAGTCGCCGACGGCGTGTATATGGCGGATTACACTACGCCAATCAGCCTTTGTGATTGCGCGCCAACAGTGGAGTCTCTCCGCTCTTTACACCGCCACCGGCTGCACGACCAAGCGAACACCAAGCGCGGTACAGACTCGGCTGACAGTGTCAAAACGGGGAGAGCTACCCGGACGAAGCGCCTTGTAGAGTGCTTCGCGCGTAATTCCCGCCGCTTCCGCGATGCCTGTCATACCGCGCGCCCGGGCGATATCGCCGAGCGCGGCGGCAAGCAAACCCGCATCGTTGGCTTCGAGGATGTCGGTCAGATAGGCGGCGATGGCTTCTTCACCGTCGAGGTATTGCGTTGCGTCGAAATCAGGTAGGGTATTTACGTCCATCGATTTAGGCATCATCCGCTCCGGGTTGTTTTAATGCTGCCGCCAATGCCTTAGCCTTTTTGATGTCCTGCCTTTGAGTCTTTTTTGCACCGCCGGCCAAAAGCACCACGATCTGTTCGCCACGCTTGGTGAAGTAGATGCGCCAACCGGCACCGACATGAATACGAAGTTCTGAAACGCCGTCGCCTACGGGCTCCACGTCGCCCATCAAACCTAGTTCCAAACGCTTGATACGCGCCAACACAACACCTCGAATGGACGGCTCGCTCAAACCATCAAGCCAAGAGGTGAACTCTGAAAGTGCTTTGATCTTGTACGTTTGCATAGTAATCGATCGACTACATCTTCGCAAGCACCGTATTTTCCGGGATCAGCGTAAGCCGCCGTCGGCGCATACATGGCGGCGTACGCTTCGCTCTAAAGGCCTACCAACCAGCTCTCAAGGCCTACCGGCCAAGTAGGCCGCTTCTTTGATCCTCGCGACTTGGCCGCTCCAGCTGGGCCGCGCGGGCCAGCAGCAGGGTCCGTTCCCTGTCATTGCGCGTCAGCCGCGCGGCGCGCTCCAGTTCCGCCCGCGCCTCGTCGGCGCGGCCCAGCTTGGCCAGGAAATCGCCGCGCACGCTCGGCAGCAGGTGGTAGTTCTTCAACGCCGGCGCGTCGAGCAAGCCATCGACCACCTCCAGCCCCGCCTGGGGCCCGAACGCCATCGCCACGGCGACGGCCCGGTTGAGCTCGACCACCGGCGACGGCGCCAGCTGCGCCAGCGCGTCGTACAGCGCGGCGATGCGTCCCCAGTCCGTGTCCGCCGCGACCCTGGCGCGCGCATGGCAGGCGGCGATGGCCGCCTGCACCCCATACGGCCCCAGCCCCCGGCCGGTGCGCTCGGCCCGCGCCAGCGCCGCCAGCCCGCGGCGGATCAGCAACTGGTCCCAGCGCGAGCGGTCCTGCTCCAGCAACAGGACCGGCTCGCCGCCCGGCCCCAGCCGCGCGCGGGCGCGCGAGGACTGGATCTCCATCAGCGCCACCAGCCCGTGCACCTCGGCCTCGTGCGGCGCCAGCTCGGCCAGGATGCGCCCCAGCCGCAGCGCCTCCTCGCACAAGGCCGGACGCATCCAGTCGGCGCCGGCGCTGGCCGAATAACCTTCGTTGTAGATCAGGTACACCACCTGCAGCACCGACGCCAGCCGCTCGCCCAGCTCGTGCGCGCGCGGCGCCTCGAACGGCACCCTGGCCTCGGCCAGCGTGCGCTTGGCGCGCACGATGCGCTGCGCCACGGTCGCCTCCGGCACCAGGAAGGCGCGCGCGATCTGCTCCGTGCTCAAGCCGCCCAGCAGGCGCAACGTCAGCGCCACCCGGCCATCGGTCGGCAGCACCGGGTGGCAAGCCATGAACACCAGCCGCAGCAGGTCGTCGCCGATGTCGTCCTCCAGCGCCGCCGCCACGGCCGCCTCGAGGTCGGGCGCGGCGTCCCGCAGCAGGCCCTCGATCTCGTGGCCGAGCGCCGCTTCCTTTTGCTGGTGCAGCTGGCGCCGCCGCAGCACGTCGAGCGCGCGGTTTTTGGCGACGGTGGTCAGCCACGCGGCCGGCTGCTCGGGCACGCCGCTGTCGGGCCAGCGCTCCAGCGCCAGCACCAGCGCGTCCTGGGCCAGTTCCTCGGCCTGGCCGACGTCGCGCAGCATGCGCGCCAGCACCGCGATGATCCTGCCGGACTCCATCCGCCATACCGCCTCGACGACCTGGGCGACGTCAGAGGCCACGATGCTTCTTGGCGAAGGCGCCGCGCAGGCCGACCTCCAGCAGCTCGGCGCGCAGGCGCTCCTCGGCCGCGCGCATCTCCGGCGTGAACTCCTGGTGCTCGCGGCGCTCGCAGGCCTCGCGGATCTCCAGCGTCAGCTCGCCCGGGTGCGGATACGGGTAGGCCTCGGCCCAGGCGATGGCTTCCTCCACCGTGGCCGCCTGCACCATCCAGTAGCCGGCGATGAGCTCCTTGACTTCGGTGAACGGACCGTCCACCACCGTGGTCTTGGAATTGGCGAAGTGCACGCGCGCGCCGGTGGCCGTGCCGCGCAGGCCGGAACCGGCCAGCAGCACGCCGGCGCGCACGCCGCCCTCGTTCGATTCGTTCATGCGGTCGATCACCTCGGCCGGCGGAACCAGGTCGGCCTCGGCCTCGACGTCCGAGCGCAGGAACACGACAAAGCGCTTGAGCGCGACGTCGCGCCGCGGCACGTTGCCCAGCACCGTTCCGCGCTGGTCGAAGCTGTGGCACTCGCCGGCGCAGCCGGGATCGCGGATTTCATAGACCGCGCCGCTGTCGAACAGCGGCCACCAGCGCACCTGCTCGATGACGTCCTCGCGCGAGGCCGCCTCCACCAGCGTGAAGCCGGCGATCAGCTGCTTGGGCGGGAACGGCCCGCTGTCGCGCGACCACTGGCCGTCGCGGCGCGTCAGGCGCACCGCCTCGGTGCTGGGCCGCAAAAACACGCCCGGCTCGAGCGCCGGCGGCTGCTCGCCGCGTTCCGTGCTCTGGTTGGCGCGGCGCAGTACCATGAATTCCATTCAACACTCCCGGCAAGTTGTGGCCAGGGTGGCCGACGCCGGCCACCCGCATAGCGTTAAGGTAGCAGCTTCACAACCTCGCGCGCAAGGCTTCTTCCTGCGCCACGATCTCCGGTGTGGCCGCGTCGCCAAAATCGTCCATTTCGAACACCTGGCGGATCTCGATCTCGGACGGTCCGTCGAATGGATTCGGACAGCGCTTCATCCATTCGATCGCCTCCTGCCTGGACTTGACCTGGATCAGCCAGAATCCGGCGATGAGCTCCTTGGTCTCGGCGAACGGGCCGTCGATGACGGTGCGCTTGCTGCCCTCGTAGCGGATGCGCGCGCCCTTGGCGCTCGGTTGCAGGCCCTCGCCGGCCAGCAGCACGCCGGCGTTGACCAGCTCCTCGTTGAACTTGCCCATCGCCGCCAGCAGCTCGGCGCTCGGCAGCTTGCCCGCTTCCGAATCGGCGGTCGCCTTCACGATGACCATGAACCTCATGACTGCGCTCCGCATTCCGGATTCATGTTTTGCATCGCCGCCTTCATTTCCTCGGGCGAGATGTCCTTGACGTGCGTGGCCAGCGACCAGCTGTGGCCGAACGGGTCGGTGACGATGCCGTAGCGGTCGCCCCAGAACTGGTTTTCCAGCGGCATCTTGACGGTGGCGCCGGCGGCCACCGCCTGCGCGAACGACTGGTCGACGTCGGCGACGTACATGTGCAGCGTGACGGGCGTGCCGTTGAGCTTTTTGGGGCCGACGCTGCCATAGTCGGGAAATTCGTCGACCAGCATCACGTTCGAGTCGCCGATGCGCACCATGGCGTGCATGATCTTGCCGTCGGGCGTCTGCATGCGGGCCGCCTCGACGGCGTTGAAGGCTTTTTTATAGAAATCGATGGCGGCGGCCGCGCCGTCGCACACCAGGTGCGGGGTGATCGTGTGCATGTCGCGGGGAATCGCTTCTACCTGGTCGGTCATGATGGTCTCCTTGCGTGGTTGAACTGCGTGGTTGGACAGAGCGAGTCATTTCACTCTACCTCCACGACGAGGCAGCACAAGGCCAATCGACACTTTTTTTAACTATTTTTTGTTTTTCTGAACGACAGGCAAAAAACCGTGCCCCGGCCCGGTTCGCTGTCGACCTGGATTTTTCCTCCATGCAAATCCATGATGGCGCGCACGATTGCCAGGCCCAGCCCGGCCGACTGGGTGCGCTCGGAGCGGGCCGGATCGGCGCGGTAGTAACGGTCGAAGATATGCGGCAAGTGTTCGGCGGCGATGCCGGGGCCGTCGTCGGCGACGGTGATCTCGAGCGCGTCGGCCGTCTCGCGCGCCGACAGCGCCACCGCGCCGCCGGCCGGCGTGTGGCCGATGGCGTTCGACAGCAGGTTGCCGACGGCGCGCTGCAACAGCACCGGATCGAGCTCGGCGCGCAGCGGCGGCGCCGCCACCGTCAGGCGCACGCCGACGTCGTCGGCCAGGATCTCGAAGTAGTCGTGGATGCGGCCCAGCTCGGCGCCGAGGTCGACCGCCTCGCGCCGCAGCGCCAGCCGGGCGTTGTCGACCCGCGCCAGGAACAGCGTGTTCTCGATCATGCGCGCCAGCCGCTCGTACTCCTCGGTGTTGGAGGCCAGCAGGCTCTGGTACTCGGCCACCGTGCGCGGGCGCGCCAGCGCCACCTGCGTCTCCATCATCAGCGTGTTGACCGGCGTGCGCAGATCGTGCGCGAGGTCGGCGGCAAAGCCGGACAGGCGCTGCACGCCATCCTCGAGGCGGTCGAGCATGGCGTTGAAGGCCTGGCCCAGCTCGCGCAGCTCGACCGGGGCGTCGTCGAGCGAGAGGCGGGTGTTGAGGCGGCTGGTGTTGATGTCGTTGGCCTTGCCGATGACCGAGCGCAGCCGGCGCATGCTGTGGCCCACGATGGCGTAGCCGAGCAGGGTCGCCAGCGCCGCGCCCACGCACAGCGCGACGAACAGGTCGACCGCGTAGCCGCGCATGATCTGCAGCCGGTCCGAGCGCTCGCGCGCCAGCGTGATGCGCACCGGCCGCCCCTCGGCGCCGACCAGGCCGACGGCGCTGACCATGCGCCCCCGGCCGACGGCCGGCGTCCAGTCGTGCACGTCGGCCAGCGTCGGCTCGCGCAGCGCCGGCACGCTCTCGACCGGCGGCAACGGCCGCGACGTGGTCGAGGTGCGCCACAGCGGCGCGCCGTCGGCGCCCTTGACGCTGAGCATGAAGTCATTGTGGCCGAACAGCGCGTCCGCCAGCGGCCGGTGGTCTTGCGCGATCGCCTGCGGCGACGGCAGCTCGGCCAGGATGCGGCGGATCTGCGCGACCTTGCCGATCAGCTCGACGTCGTCGCGGTAGGCCATCTGCCGCGCCAGCGTCTGGTACAGATAGGCGCCGACGGCCAAAAACGTCGTCACCGCCACCGCCGACAGCAGCAGCGCCACGCGCACCGTCAGCGACAGCGGCCGGCGCCGGCGCGCGGGGCGGGCGGCGGCGCCGGGCGCGTCGTTCGCCCCGTTCGCGTCGTGCGCCCCGCTTGCGCCTCCTTCGCCGGTCACGCCCGCTCCTCGACCAGATAGCCCATGCCGCGCACGGTCTGGATCAGTTTGAGCGGATACGGATCGTCGATCTTGGCGCGCAGGCGGCGGATCGCCACGTCGACGACGTTGGTGTCCGAATCGAAGTTCATGTCCCACACCATGGAGGCGATCTGGCTGCGCGAGAGCACCTCGCCCTGGCGCCTGGCCAGCAGGTGCAGCAGCGCGAACTCCTTGGCCGTGAGCTCGATGCGCTGCGACTGGCGCGTCACGCGCCGGCGCAGCACGTCGATCTCGAGGTCGGCCACGCGCACCACGTCGGCCTCGCGCACCGGGCCGCGCCGCATCAGCGTCTTGATGCGGGCCAGCAGCTCGGCGAAGGCGAACGGCTTGACCAGGTAGTCGTCGGCGCCCAATTCGAGGCCCTTGACGCGGTCGACGACGTCGTCGCGCGCGGTCAGGAACAGCACCGGCGTGTGCTTGCGCTCGCGCAGCCTGGCCAGCACCGCCCAGCCGTCCAGTTGCGGCAGCATCACGTCGAGCACGATCAGGTCGTAGTCGTGCGCCAGCGCCAGCGCCAGGCCGTCGACGCCGTTGCGCGCCAGCTCGGCCACGTAGCCGGACTCCCGCAGGCCCTTGACCAGGTAATCGCCCGCTTTGGGCTCGTCTTCGACAACCAGAATTTTCATGGGCGTATTGTCCGATGTTTGCGGGGTGCTTGGGATTACAAATGTGTCATTTGCGCGGCTTAGCATACCGCATGGGCGCGCGCTTGCGGCAGGCGCCACCCCGCACGGCGAAGCTGGGGTCGGACCCGGAGGGGTCCGACCCCGGGTGGGGCGTGGCGCCGGGTGGGGCGTGGCGCCGGTGGGGCGGCGCGGGCCGATTGAGCGGCGCGGCAAGCCGCAAGCCGTCGGGGTCGGACCCCGTCGGGTCCGACCCCTGCATGCCGCCGTGCGGGGTAAAAACGCGCGCCACAACCGCCGCTACGGCGCCGTCGTCGCGCCGCCGTCCAGCCCCCGCGTGGCCGCGAACACGGCGGCGACGTGGTCGATGAAGACGGCCGCGCGCAGCGGCAGCAGGCGCGCGGCCGAATAGACGGCGTTGACCGGCATCGGCGCCGGCGCGTATTCGGCCAGCACCTCCACCAGCGCGCCGGCGTCCAGCTGCGCGGCCACCATCCACAGCGGCAGGTAGGCGATGCCCAGGCCCTCGAGCGCGGCGCGGCGCGCGCCTTCGAGGCCGTTGACGCGCAGCCGTCCGCGCACGGCCACCTCGCCGCCCCGGAACGGCCAGGCGCCGCCGCCTTCGAGCTGCGTATAGACGATGCACTCGTGCGCGGACAGGTCCGCCGGCCGGCCCGGCGCGCCGTGCCGCGCCACGTAAGCCGGGCTGGCCAGGTACACCCGCTGCGACCGGCCGACCAGGCGCGCGCGCAGCGCGCTGTCCTTGAGCACGCCGCCGCGCACGGCCACGTCGACACCCTCGGCGACCAGGTCGACGTTGTGGTCGCCCATGCGCAGCTCCAGCTCGATATCGGGATAGCGTTCCAGGAACGCCGGCAGCGTACCGATGATGGTCTCCGTGCCGAGCGCCGTCGAACACGCCACCCGCAGCAACCCGCGCGGATGGTGCTGGCCCAGCACCTCGGACTCGGCCTGGGTGATCAGGTCGAGCGCCTGGCGCGCCTGGGCGTAATAGCGCTGGCCCTCGACCGTGGGCACCAGCTGGCGCGTCGAGCGGTGCAGCAGCAGCGCGCCCAGGTCCGCCTCGAGCGAGGCGATGTGGCGGCTGACGTTGGGCTGGCCGATGCCGAGCTCGCGCGCGACGGCCGAAAAGCTGCCCGTTTCGACCACCCGCACAAAGCAGCGCATCCACAGCAATTTATTCATTTTCAAACCTGCACGAAATAATTTATGCAATTAAAGCATAAATCATATGCGCCGCGCCTGTCTTATCGCGGCCGCTTTGCGGGCGCACACTGGTTTCCGTGGTCTTTTAAACGAAATCAATCGTAAAGGAAAACATCATGTCCCAGAAACTCGCAGGAAAAATCGCCGTCGTCACCGGTGGCACCAGCGGCATCGGCCTGGCCGTCGCCAAACGTTTCGCCAACGAGGGCGCGCAAGTCTATATCACCGGCCGCCGCCAGGCGGAACTGGACGCGGCGGTCGACGCCATCGGCGCCGCCGCCAGCGGCGTGCGGGTCGACTCGGCCGACGCGGCGCAGCTGCAGGCGCTGTTCGACCGCGTCAAGGCCGAGCACGGCCGCGTCGACGTGCTGGTGGCCAACGCCGGCGGCGGCTCGATGCTGCCGCTCGGCGAGATCACCGAGCAACAGTACGACGACACCTTCAACCGCAACGTTAAGGGCACCTTGTTCACGGTGCAGACCGCCCTGCCGCTGCTGGGCAAGGGGTCGTCGGTGATCCTGACCGGCTCGACGGCGGCCAGCAGCGGCACGGCGGCCTTCAGCGTCTACGCCGCGTCCAAGGCGGCGGTGCGCGCCTTCGCCCGCAACTGGATCGTCGACCTCAAGGGGCGCGAGATCCGCGTCAACACCATCAGCCCCGGCCCGATCAGGACGCCCGGCCTGGTGGAACTGGCCGGCCCGGACGCGGCCCAGCAGCAGGGCCTGCTCGACTACTTCGCCACGCAGATCCCGATGGGGCGCGTGGGCGAGCCGGACGAAATCGCCAAGGCGGCCGTGTTCCTGGCCTCCGACGACGCCAGCTTCGTCAACGGCATCGAGCTGTTCGTCGACGGCGGCCTGCAGCAGATCTGAGGCGGCGCCGCGCCCGCCGTCAGGCCACCAGCGGGCGCGGCTCGCCCAGCATGAAGCCCTGGGCGTAGTCGACGCCGATCTCGGCCAGCTTGGCCAGGGTTTCGCCGTCGTTGACGAATTCGGCGATGGTGCGGCGCCCCATGATGTGGCTGATCTCGTTGGTGAAGCGCACCATCTCGAAGTCGACCGTGCTGCGCGTCATCATCTGGATGAAGGAGCCGTCGATCTTGACGTAGTCCACCGGCAGCTGCTTCAGGTAGGCGAACGAGGCCATGCCGGTGCCGAAGTCGTCCAGCGCGAAGCGGCAGCCGAGCTTTTTGAGCGCCAGCACGAACGAGAGCGTGTTCTGCAAGTTGGCGAAGGCACCCGTCTCGGTGATCTCGAAGCACAGCTTGTGGGCCGGCACCGACACGGCGCCGATGCGCTCGACGGCGTAGCGCTGGAAGCCGGGGTCGGCCAGCGCCCGCTGCGACAGGTTGATGGTGCACAGCTCCAGGCCGGCCACGTGCGCCGGCTCGCTCTCGAGCCAAGCCAGGCTGCGCGCCAGCACCCAGCGGTCGACCTCCTGCATGATGTCGTAGCGCTCGGCCGCCGGCAGGAAGCTGGTCGGCCCGACCGGCCCGGCGCTGCCATCCTTCATGCGCAGCAAAATTTCGTAGTGCAGGCCGGCCTCGGCGCCGCCGAGCGCGCGGATCGGCTGGTGGTACAGCTGCAGATCGTCGTTGCGGAAGGCGTCGCCGAGCCGCTTGACCCAGTACATGTCATTGCGCCGCTGGGCGATCTCGGCGCCGCCGGCGCGCTGCAGGAACACCCGGTTGCGACCGCCCTCCTTGGCGATGTAGCAGGCGTGGTCGGCGCGCCGCAGCGCCTCCTCCATGGTGGTGGTGCCGCCGTCGAGCGGGGTCAGGCCGATGCTCACGCCGAGCCGGAACACCTGGCCGTTGCAGATGTAGCGGAAATTGCGCGTCGTCTCGAGCAGCTTGTTGGCCACCACCGTGGCCTCCTCCACCGTGCAGTGCTCGACGATCAGGGCGAACTCGTCGCCGCCGATGCGCGCCAGCGTGTCGCGCTCGCGCACGTGGGCGCCGTAGGCCACCGACAGCTGGCGCAGCAGGTCGTCGCCGGCCGCGTGGCCGCAGGTGTCGTTGACGATCTTGAACTGGTCGAGGTCGAGGTAGAGCAGCGCGCTGTTGCTGGCGCCGGCCTGGCCGCTGCGGTCGAGCGCGCGCTGCAGCCGCACGCCGAACTCGCGCCGGTTCACCAGCCCGGTCAACACGTCGTGGCTGGCCTGGTAGCTCAGGTTGCGCAGCAGCCCGCGCGATTCGGTGACGTCGTTGAGCACCAGCACGGCGCCGCCGGTGCGGTTGTCCGGCAGTTGCAGCGGCGCGGCCGCGTACTCGATGGTGTGGCGCTGGCCGCCGCGCGCGATCAGCACCGCCGGCGCGTCCGACGTCAACAGGCGATTCTCGCGCATGCAGCGCAACACCGGATCGACGCCGGGCGGGGCGGACCGGTTTGGCGGGCCAGCTCGGTCCGACTGGCGGGCCGGGCCCGGCGGCTCCGGCCGGCCGGGCCGGTCGGACCGTTGCGGCCGCTCCGGCGGGGCGGCCGCGGCCATCGGCGCCGACGGCAGGTCCAGCGGCGCTCCCGGCTCGCTGTCGAGCCGCAATACCTCGTCGAGCGGCAGGCCGCGCGCCTGTTGCTGGCTCCAGCCGGTGAGCCGTTCGGCCGCCGTGTTCATGCTGTCGACGCGACCGTCGAGGCCGGTGGTGATGACGCCGTTGCTAATCGCGCGCAAGGTCACCTCGGCGCGCTCCTTCTCGGCCCGCAGCGATTCCTGCGTACGCTTGAGGTCGTCGACGTCGTTGGCCACCGCCACCGCCAGGCGCTGGTCGTCGCCGTCGGCCCGCACCGGCGTGGCGCTGATGCGGAAGTAGCGCGGCGCCGCGCCGGGCGGATGGAACACCAGCTCGCGCGGCGGCACCGGCTGCCCGGTCAGGATCGCCTGGGCCAGCGGATACTCGTGCGCCAGCAGGCGCCGTCCGTCCGGCTCGCGCAGGTCGACGCGGGCATAGTCCTGGTAGCAGGTGAGCTCGTCCGGCTTGGCGCCGAAGATGCGCCTGGCCTTGAGGTTTTGATAGATCAACTTGCCCGACGGGGCCTCGGCCACGAACACCCCCGACGGCATCTGGTCGATGATGGCGCGAAAGCGCAACCGCATCAACTGCAGCTCGCCGAGCAGGCGCTCGCGCTCATCGGCGAGCTCGCGCATGTCGTGGATGTCGACGCACACCCCGCTCAGTTCGCCCTGGCCGCCGTCCCGGCCCGACCAGTCGGCACGCACGAAGAACCAGCGGCAGTTGCCGTCCTGGCGGCACAGCCGCACCTCGAGCGCCACCGGCCGGGCCGGCGTGACGGCCAGCACGGTGCGCAACCGTTCGCACACGGCCGGCAGGTCGCGCCGGTCGACCAGCACGCGCCAGTCGCTCACGTCGGGGCCGTCGCCGGCGCCGTCGTAGCCGAGCAGTTGCTTGAGCGCCGGCGACAGCTCGAGCCGGCCACTGCCGGCGCGCCAGGTCCAGGTGCCGGCGTTGGCCGCCGCCATGATGCGCCGGTTCTGCTCCTTCTCGTCGAGGCATTGTTCCAGCAGCTTGTGGCGGGTCAGGTCCATCGTCACCTTGGAAAAGCCGACCAGCCGGCCGTGCGCGTCGCGCAGGCCGGTCAGCGCGATGTGGGCCCAGAACAGGCCACCGTCCTTCTTGCGGCGCCACGCCTCCTCGCTGTAGAAGCCGTGTTTGGCGGCCTCGGCCAGGTTGTGCTCGGGCCAGCCGCGCGCGCGGTCCTCGTCGCGGTACAGCAGCGACAGGTGCCGACCGACGGCCTCGTCGGCGCGGTAGCCCTTCATCACCTCGGCCGCGCGGTTCCACACGGTGATCACGCCGTGCGGGTCCATCAGGAAGATCGCGCATTCCCTGATCTCTTCCGCCATCAGGCGGAACATCTCGGCCGCCTCGTGCGGCGGCGGGATCGATACGGCGGAGGCTGGCGGCATGGCATGCTGAGCCCGCTTGGGCGGCTCGACAAAAAATGATCAACTATTTTGCCGGATTTTCGGGCGCGGTTGCGCAGGTTTTTTCAGGCGTGCGCGGGATCGCCGCTGCCACCCGCGGGGCCGGACGGGGACGTACCCGGCCGGGTACGTCCCCTGGGCGGCGGCGCGGGCGTATCGCCGAGCGCGCGCGCGGTGGCCGGCGCTTCAGCGGCGCTGGCCGGCCAGGCGCCGCACCACCGCGATCAGGCGGTCGATCTCGTCGAAGGTGTTGTAGAACGCCAGCGACGGCCGCACCGTCGTTTCAACGCCGAAGCGGCGCAGGATCGGTTGCGCGCAGTGGTGGCCGGTGCGCACGGCGATGCCCTCGTCGTTGAGCGCGTGGCCGACCTCCTCGGTCGTATAGCCGGCCAGCACGAACGACATCACGCTGGCCTTGTCGGCGGCCGTGCCGATCAAGCGCACGCCGGCGATGGCGCCGAGCTCGCGCATGCCGTACACCAGCAAATCATGCTCGTAGCGGGCGATGTTTTCGATGCCGATGCGCGTGACGTAATCGATCGCCGCGCCCAGGCCGACAGCGTCGGCGATGTTGCCGGTGCCGGCCTCGAACTTGTTGGGGATGGGCTGGAACACGGTTTTTTCGAACGTGACGTCGGCGATCATGTTGCCGCCGCCCTGCCACGGCGGCATGTCCTCGAGCACGTCCCGCTTGCCCCACAGGGCGCCGATGCCGGTCGGGCCGAACAGCTTGTGGCCGGAGAAGACGAAGAAGTCGGCGCCGAGCTCCTGCACGTCGATGCGCATGTGCGAAACCGACTGCGCGCCGTCGACCAGCGTGCGCGCGCCCGCCCGTTTGGCCAGCTCGACGATTTCCTTGACCGGCGTGACCGTGCCCAGCGCGTTCGATACCTGGGTGACGGCGACGATCTTGGTGCGGTCGTTGAGCAGTTTGCGGTACTCGTCGAGCAGCACCTGGCCGCTGTCGTCGACCGGGATCACGCGCAAGCGCGCGCCCTTGGCGGCGGCCAGCTGCTGCCACGGCACGATGTTGGCGTGGTGCTCGAGGTGCGAGACGATGATCTCGTCGCCCTCGCCCACGTGCTGCCCGCCCCAGCTCTTGGCCACCAGGTTGATGGCCTCGGTGGTGCCGCGCACGAAGATGACCTCATTGACGTCGGGAGCGTTGAGGAAGCGCCGCACGCGCTCGCGCGCGCCCTCGTAGGCATCGGTCGCGCGCGCGGCCAGCTCGTGGGCGGCGCGGTGGATGTTCGAGTTCTCATGCGCGTAGAAATAGGCGATGCGGTCGATCACCGACTGCGGCTTGTGGGTGGTGGCGGCGTTGTCGAACCACACCAGCTGGCGGCCGTTGACCTTTTCCTGCAGGATGGGGAAGTCGCGCCGTACCGCGTGCACGTCGAACGGCGGATGGCGGTCGCCGCCGGCCAGCGGCGCGCTGCCGTGCGGCGCCGGCTTGGCCGGGGTGACGTAGCCGCTCGGCAGCACCACGGCGTCGACGAAATAGTATTGCGGCGCCGACGACGGCGACGGCGACGGCGTGGCCGGGGCGGACGCGCCGGGCAGGCCGGTGGCGGCGGGCGACGGCGAAGCGCTCGCGGGTGGTCGCGGCGACGGCGCCGATCCGGCGGGCGCGGACGCGGCCCCGTGCGGCGCCGGCGCCGCGACCTGCCACGGCGCGGCGCCTGGCGGCAGCGCCGAGACCTGCTGCGGCGATCCTTGCGGACCCGATCCGTGCGGCGCATGCGGGGAAGGCGCCAGCCATGACGCATCGGGCTGCGGGCGTGACGGTGCCTGCGTCGCCGCGCCCGGCTGGCCGTAGCGCTCGCCGAGGAAATAATACGACGACGCCTCGGCCGGCGGACCGGCGTTGGCGCCCGCTTCCGGCGCGCCCAGCAAGGCGCCGCCGTTGCGTGGCTCGTAGGCGGGAATGGCGCCGAAGGCTTTGTCGGGCACGCCGTTGCCGGCCTGCGCGGCCGGCAGCAAGGCCGGCGCGCGGTTGCCCAGCGACAGCACCTGGGTCGGCGAGGCCGGAATCAGGTTGGTGCCGGGGATCTGGCCCTGCGGGATCGGCGTGCCCGGCACGCTGGGGCCGAAGCCGGCCGGGCTCACCAGCGGCGAGCCGGGCGGCGCGATGTTGGCCGGCGCCTGCACGCCGGGCGCGCCGAGCTGGCGCGCGAACGGCGGCGCCGAGAAGAACTCGTTGGCCAGGCGCGCCAGCGCGGCCGGGTCGAACGGCGCGCCGGACGGTTCGGCAACGCCGGCGGCGCGGTCGGCCGGCACGGAGAGGGGGGGCGAAAGGAGGCTCACGGGGCGCTTACTTGTAGGTGTCCGGATAGTCGTGGTACTTGTTGATCTCGACGTCGTCGAGCACGGCCAGCGCGTCGCTGGTGAGCACCGCGAGCGAGCAGTACAGGGAGATCAAGTACGACGAGATCGCGTGGTTGTTGATGCCCATGAAGCGCACCGACAGGCCCGGGCTTTGCTCGCCCGGCAGGCCCGGCTGGAACAGCCCGACCACGCCCTGGCGCTTGTCGCCCACGCGCAGCAGCAGGATCTTGCTCTTGCCGTCGGCCACCGGCACCTTGTCCGACGGAATCAACGGAATGCCGCGCCACGTGATGAACTGCGAGCCGAACAGGCTCACGGTCGGCGGCGGCGTGCCGCGGCGGGTGGCCTCGCGGCCGAAGGCGGCGATCGCCAGCGGATGGGTCAGGAAGAAGGCCGGCTCCTTCCACACTTTCGTCAGCAGCTCGTCGAGGTCGTCCGGCGTGGGCGCGCCCGTCAGCGGGAAAATGCGCTGCTCGTCGGTCACCTGGGCCAGCAGGCCGTAGTCGGGATTGTTGATCAGCTCGCTTTCCTGGTTTTCCTTGATGGTCTCGATCGTCAGGCGCAGCTGTTCCTTGATCTGGTCGTGCGGGCTGCTGTAGAGGTCGGAGACGCGGGTGTGGACGTCAAGCACCGTCGAGACGGCGTTGAGGAAGTACTCGCGCGGGTTCTCCTCGTAATCGACATAGGTGCGCGGCAACTGGTTCTCTTCCTGGCGGGCGGTGCAGGTGACCTTGATCGCCTCCGGATTCTTCACCTTGTTGAGCCGGTAGATGCCCGCCTCGACCGGCACCCACTGCAACAGGTGGGTCAGCCAGCGCGGGCTGATGGTCTCGAGCTGTGGAACCGTTTTGGTCGCGTTCGCTAATTGCCGTGCCGCGTTATCGCCCAGCGCCGTGGTACCGCCTACAGTTGCCGACATCGTAACTCCATTTCAGTAAGGTGAAAAATCAAATAAGGTTATGCGTAAATCAACCAAGCCAGTATGGCGTTACTGATGAGTCAGCTCAACATGCTATCGCCACCAATCCACCGGAGGGTCAGTGCCGACATTCGGACACGAACTGGACAGCTATACCGCCGAGCTCGTGTCCGAATGTCGGCACTGACCCCCAACGGTGGCGCTCTCGCAGCGCGTCAGCAGCGCCGACGGCGTGAGCTTGAGCGCGAGCGCGAGCTTTTCCACCGTCAGCAGCGAGGCGATCACGCGGCCGCGCTCGATCTCGCCCACGTAGGAGCGGTTGAGGTTGGAGTTCTCGGCCAGCTGCTCCTGCGACCAGCCGCGCGCTTCGCGCAGTTGCCGCACGCCGAGGCCGAAGCCACGCACCAGGCTGTTCATCGCCGCGCCCCGCCGCTCATGCCGCCGCGATGCCGTTGGCGAACGCGCCCACGCGCGACTCGGCCTGGGCGATGCGCCCGCCGGCCGGCACGTCGTGCGTGAGCCAGACGTTGCCGCCGATGATGGCGCCCTTGCCGATCGTGATGAGCCCGAGCACCGTGGCGCCGGCGTAGATGACGACGTCGTCCTCGACCACCGGGTGGCGCGGCAAGCCCTTTTGCAACTTGCCGTCGGCGTCCGTCGGGAAGCGCTTGGCGCCGAGCGTGACGGCCTGGTACAGCCGCACCCGGGCGCCGATGACGGCCGTCTCGCCGATCACCACGCCGGTGCCGTGGTCGATGAAAAAGCCGGCGCCGATGCGCGCGCCGGGGTGGATGTCGATGCCGGTGGCGCCGTGCGCGAGTTCTGAGACGATGCGCGCGAGCAGCGTCAACCCGAGCGCGTAGAGCTGGTGGGCGATGCGGTAGTGGATCATCGCCAGCACGCCCGGGTAGCACAGCAGCACCTCGTCGACGCTGCGCGCGGCCGGGTCGCCCCGGTAGGCGGCCATGACGTCGCTGTCAAGCAGCGCGCGGATCGCCGGCAGCGCGGCGGCGAAGCGGCGCACGGCGTCGAGCGCCTGCTGGTCGATGGCGTCGCCGCCGTGGCCGCCGTGGCCGCTGTGGCCGCCGTGGCCGCGTCCATGATCGCGCTCGGACTGCTGGTCGCGCTCGCGCTCATGGCCCCGCTCGCCGGCGCGATCGAGGGCGACGTCGCGCAGGCCCTGGCGTGGCGCCGCGCCCTCGCCGGCCAGGCCGGCGTTGTACTTGAGCTCGCGCCGCACCTGCTTGAGCAGCGCGTGCAGCACGCCGTCGAGCGCGTGGGCGACGTGGAAGTCCTCGCTTTCCTGGCGCAGGTCGGGCGGCCCCAGGCGCATCGGGAACAGCACGCCCTTGAGGCTGTCGATGATGGCCGCCAGCGCGTCGCGCGAGGGGAATTCGCGCCCGCCCGGCTCGCTGGTGCGGCTCTGTTCCTGGCGCCAGCGGTGGCGCGCGTCATGCAGCGACTGCACGATGGTGGTGATGTCGAAAGTGGCCACGCTGTCCTCGCTCAATGATTGGGTATGCAGTTCAGTCCTGGATCCACGGCAGGCCGCGCAAGCGCCAGCCGTCGGCCTTGCCGCGCTGCTGGCCCTCGTCGAGCTCGCCCTCGAAGCCTTCCAGCACGTTGAAGACGTTGACCAGGCCGGCCTTGGCCGCCGCCTCGGCCGCCAGGACCGAGCGCTTGCCGCTGCGGCACAGCAACAGCACCACGGCGTCCTTGCCGCCGATCTTGCTCTCGAGTTCGCGCGCGAAGCGGGGGTTGCGCGTGAGCGCGGTGCCGGTGGCCCACGGCACGTGCGCGCTGCCGGGCACGTGGCCAACGAATTTGCGCTCCTCGGCGGTGCGCACGTCGACCAGCTGGGCGGCGCCCGACGAGAACAATTCCCACGCGGTGGCCGGCGCGACGCCGCCGGCGTACGCCAGCTGCGACGCGGCGGCGGCCTTGATCGATGCCAGCACCGGCGGCAAGGGGGGCGAGAGGACGTCAACAGACATAAGGGACCTTTTGATGGCTTGGATGATGGGAACGGCGCGCGCCGGTTGATGGCGATAGACATCAACGGCTTGCGAAGTGAAATATACGTTTAGCCGAAGTGAAACAAAACGAATAAAATCAACTTCCCAAAGACGAAAACCGTCTAAGCGACGGCGCACGTCCGCCGCCAAGCGAGCGCGATGGTGCGCGGTGGTGCGCGACGGGTACGCGATGGGTGCGGCTGGGTGCGGACCGGCGCTGCGCGGCCGGCGTCAGGCCGCGACGCGGTCCCGCCGGATGGCGCGCGCATCGGACGCCGCCCCGCCCGGCGCCGCGTGGCCGGCGTCAGGCTTCGACGCGGTCCTGGCGGTCGGCCGTCGCGTCGGCCACGGCCTGGGCCGCAGCGGCGGCCACGCGGTCGCGCCCGCCCCGCTTGGCGTCGTACAGCGCGGCGTCGGCCGCGCCGATCAAGGGGCCGCTGCTGCCGCCGCGCGGCGGCACGCAGGCGGCCACGCCGGCGCTGATGGTGACGACGCCGAACTCGCTGCCGCGGTGCGGCTGCGCCAGCGCGCGCACGGCGGCGCAGATGCCCTCGGCGACGGCGCGCGCGCCGTCGAGGTCGGTGTTGGGCAGGAACACGACGAACTCCTCGCCGCCGAAGCGCGCGGCGATGTCGGCCGAGCGCTGCGCGGCGCGCCCGATGACGTCGCTGACGAGCTTGAGGCAGGCGTCGCCGGCCAGGTGGCCGTAGCTGTCGTTGTAGCGCTTGAAGAAATCGACGTCGAGCATGATCAGCGCCACCGGCATGGCCTCGCGCGCGGCGCGCGCCAGCTCGCTCTCGAGACGCTCGTTGAGGTAGCGCCGGTTCTTCAGGCCGGTCAGGGCGTCGGTGGTGGCGAGCCGTTCGAACTGCTCGACGCTGCGCTGCAGCGCCGCCTGCGACTGGCGCAACTCGACCTCGAGGTGGTCGCGCAGGCTGACCTGGCGCACCAGGCGCGCGCCCAGCCAGGCCAGCGTGGCGAGCAACACGGCCAGCGCGCCGCACTGGCGCCAGGTGTCGGTCCACCACTGGGCGAAGATCTCCTCCTTGGCCAGCGAGGCGGCGATCACCAGTGGATAGCCGTGCACGCGCCGGTAGCTGTAGAGCCGCTCGACCTTGTCGACCAGCGCCACCCGCATCGCCGTGCCGCTGTCGTGGCCCTCGGCCAGCAGCGTGAACACCGCGCCGCCGGCCAGGCTCGAGCCGATCACGTTGTCGAGCATGGGGCGGCGCGCCACCAGCGTGCCGTCGGCCAGCGCGATGAAGATGCCGCCGGCCTTGCCGACGTCGAAGCCGTCGTAGTATTCCTGGAAATAGGCGACGCGGATGGTGGCCAGCACCACCCCGGCGAACGAGCCGTCGGCGTGGTCGATGCGGCGCGACACCGGCAGGATCCAGTCGCCCGACGAGCGGCTGCGCACCGGAGCGCCGAGGTACACGCCGCGGTCCGGGTGGCTCTGGTGGTACTTGAAATACGGCCGGTCGGCGTTGTTGGCGGCGGGATCGACCTTGTCGAGCGAGGTGATCACCCAGCGCCCTTTTTCATCGTAGACGAAGATGCCCTGCAGGCCGCGGGTCTGGTCGACCCGGGCCTTGAGCAGCGCGTGCAGCCGCGCGAAGTTGGCCGGGCCGGTGCCGTCGACCTCGACCCGCTCGACCACGCCGAACAGCACCGAGGCGACGATGTCGATCGTGCGCTCGGCATGTTCGGCGGTGGCGCGGGCGATGTTGACGGTGGCGCGGGCGCTCTCGTCGAGCTGGGTCTGGCGGGCGTTGCTGCGGTAGGCGAACTGCAGGCCGCAGATGGCGCACAGGATAAAGGCCAGGAACAACCAGGCGGCGCGGCGGATCGGGCGTTTTTTGCCCTCGAGCTGGAGCAGCTTGGAGTCGGCGGTCGGCGCGGCCGCAGCGGGCGGCGCCACCGGCGCGGCGGGCGCGACCCGGCGCGCGCTGCGCGCGTCGGGCTGGACCGGCTTGCTGGTGGCGGGGTGCGGCATGGTTCCCTTGGACGATGTCGAACATCAAAACGCGGCGGGTTGGGCGCCTCGTCCCGCATCATAGCAGACCTAGTTTCCTAAAAGTAATTTTTGTGTCGAATTACCCACAGTCGATGTCACATCGCGTCCAGCCGCGCCAAGGTGGCGGGGTCGAGCCGCAGCGCGCCGGCGGCGATGTTCTGGCGCAGGTGCGCCAGCGACGAGGTGCCGGGGATGACCAGCACGTTGGGCGCGCGCCGCAGCAGCCACGCCAGCGCCACCTGTATCGGCAGCGCGTCCAGCTCGGCCGCCACGGCCGTGAGCGCGTCCGACTGCAGGGGCGAGAAGCCGCCCAGCGGAAAGAACGGCACGTAGGCGATGCCCTGCGCGGCGAGCGTGTCGATCAGCGCGTCGTCGCCGCGCCGGGCCAGGTTGTACTGGTTTTGCACGCAGACGATGGCGGTGAGCGCCCGGGCCTCGGCCACCTGGCCGGCGGTCACGTTGCTCAGGCCGATGTGGCGTATCAGCCCCTGCTCCTTCAGGCGCGCCATCGTGCCGATGGCCTCGGCGATCGACGAGCCGTCCGGGCCCTCGGTGCCGGGCGCGCGGTAGTTGACGACGTCGAGCGCGTCGAGCCCCAGGTGGCGCAGATTGTCGTGGACCGCGTCGCGCAGCTGCGCCGGCGACGCCGCCGGCAGCCAGGACTGGTCGGCGCCGCGCATGAAACCGATCTTGGTGACGATGGTCAGGCCGTCGCGGTACGGGTGCAGCGCTTCGCGGATGATCTGGTTGGTCACGTGCGGGCCATAGAAGTCGGCCGTGTCGATGTGGTTGACGCCCAGTTCGACCGCCGCGCGCAGCACGGCGACGGCGGCGGCGCGGTCCTTCGGCGGTCCCCACACGTGCGGGCCGGCCAGTTGCATGGCGCCGTAGCCCATGCGGTTGAAACGGATGGCGCTGCCGGCGGGGGTGAAGTGGTCGCTCGATGGGTCGTAGCGGGTCGCTTGCTTGCCCGGTTCCTTGTTCGGTGCGGTGCTCATGTCGATCTCCTTGGTGGGTGGTGGCAAAACAGCCTGGACCCATCTTAGCGACAAGCACCGCGCGTGATAATGGGGGCAAAGCCGCACGGGCTGTACGAAAATCCGCACAATCATCGCCACCGCCAGCGCGCCATGAATCCGGACATCCCCTCAATGGCCGACCCGGCCAGCTTCGCGCCGGCGGCCGCTGCGCGCTAGCGCGCCGGCCCGCATGCCGAACCGAACGCCGCGCGCAGTTCCGGCGACACGTCCGCCGGATCGGGCCGCTGGCGACGCAAACGCGCGCACACGGCGTCGCGCCCGCCCAGCGCCAGCGACAGGCGCGCCATTAAATCATCGGCCAGTTGCCGCAGCACCGGCTGCGGCGTCTCCTCGAAATAGCGGGTGGCGAACACCTCGCGCGCCTCGCCGAAAATGGTGCAGGCCTCGCCGTCGGTGGCGAACACCGTGCCCTCGTCGAGCCGCTCGTAGCGGGGAAAGTCCGGCGGCCGCGGGCGCGCGCGCACGCCATAGCCGCCGACGACATAGTAGGTGCGCCCTCCCGCCGGCGCCGCCGCGTAGATCCACAACACGCTGCGCATGCTGCCGTTGTCGGCCAGGGTCGGGCACGCGCGCAGCACCGAGGCGGGCAAGGGATCGAACCTGGCGGCGGCCACCTCGTACACCATGCCGACGACCGGCACCCGCAGGCTGCGCGGGGCGTCCTCGGCCGCCCGCGCGCCGGCGGCCGCGCAGGCCGTCGCCAGCATGGCGACGAGCCAACTACGGGCGGTAGATAACATAGTTGGGCGTCTCCTTGCGATAGGCGGGGCCGGGCCAGAAACCCGACTGGACGAAATCCGAAATCCACTGCTTGCCGTCGTAGCCCTGGATGTGCCCGGAGCGGTTGCCGGTGCTGGCGGGCTCGATGACGACGACGTCGCCCTTGACCGGCAGGTAGGCGCCCAACGACAGCGGCCGGTACGCGTGAAAGCCGTTGCGCACCAGGGTCGGCCCGTAATCCTTGGCGTCGACCGGATGGCCGCTGGTGTCCGCGCCGCCCGCCTCGAGCGCGCGGCGCACATGGGCCGCGCATTTTCGCGTGCTCATGGTGGCCGCGTGCGCGCGCAGGTGCGCGGCGAAACGTTCCTTATCGATTGACATGATTTCCATCTCCTATGCGATGCGACCTTTCGCGCCGGCCAGAAGGTGCCGGCCGCCATTGTTTCCGCTGGCCATACGCGCGCATTTTTAGCGACATGGCCGACGGTGACTTGACGATTATTTAACGACGCGGGCGCGCCGCGTTTGTGGTCGCTCAAGCGGCGGCGGGCTTGGCCGCAGGCGATAGACGCGCGGAAATGAAGGGGAGAAAATCAGTTGAATCGGGCTAAGCCTGGCGCGCGGCGATCCTCGCCGCCCCGCGGGGCGCCCGGCCATGTCGACTTGGAGGACCTGTCCATCATGCCCGCCGCGCAGCCCTGGCGGGAGGGCGGCGGCCAAGGACCGCCGCTAGCCTTCGGTGGCGGCCATGGCGCGCTGCCACGCCGGGCGCGCCTTGATCGCGTCGACAAACGCCTTGAGCTTGGGCCAGCGCGGCCCTTCCGGCTGCTGGGTGGCCAGGATCACGGGGAACGACAGCATGATGTCGGCGGCCGTCAAGTCGTCGCCGATGAAGTGGCCGGACGGGCGCAAAATGCCCTCCAGGTAATCGAAATAGCTGACCACCTCGCCGTCGATGCGGCCGTGCAGCGGCGCGCCGCCCTCGCCCAGGCGCGACACGTAAATGCGCAGCAGCAGTGGCAGCATCGCCGAGCCTTCGGCGAAATGCATCAGTTGCAGGTGCTTGAGCGCGGCCGACGAGCCCGGTTCCGGCTGCAGCCGCCCGTCCCCGTAGCGGTCGCACAGGTATTGCACGATCGCGCCCGACTCCTCGATCAACTCGCCGTCGTCCTCGAGCAGCGGCGACTTGCCCAGCGGATGGATTTTCTTCAGCTCCGGCGGCGCGAAGTTGGTTTTCAGGTCGCGCTGGTAGCGCACGATGTCATACGGCAGGCCGAGTTCTTCGAGCAGCCAGACGATGCGCTGCGAGCGGCTTTTGTTCAAGTGGTGGACCCGGATGGCCATGTCTTTCCTTTTCGGCGTTGTGTGCAATGGAACGAGTTATAGCACACACGGCGCGCGATAAGGAGCGCCGGCCGGCGCCGCCTAGAACTGCTCCCACTCCTGCGCGTCGCGCTGGACGGCGGCCTTGGCAGGGCGCGCGGGCGCTTGCAACGCCGCGCGCCGGGCCGGCGCGGCGGCAGGGCGCGGCGCCGGGCGCGGGGTCGACACCGGCGCCGTGGCGCCGCG
>CAUPRW010000050.1:0-46989 GCA_963513825.1 uncultured Duganella sp. | reverse complement strand
AGTTTGGTCGCTACGAATGAAAGGGTTGGCACAACCATGCATGCGCCGTTTTTGGGATTGAAAGTTAACAGTTTCTCTAGCTGTTTACAACAAAAATTTGCGGGGAAGGGTCAGGGTCAAGTCTGTCATTTGGACACGGCCTCGACCACGGCGGGGGTCAGTGCCGACATTCGGACACGAGCCCATGCATTATGCGGCGGCGCCCGTGTCCGAATGTCGGCACTGACCCCAATGTCCGGCGGATGACGGCGTTGCGCCGACTCCCCCCGACGAAATCGCTGACCTTAGCGGCATTCGGCACCGCCCTCCCATGGTTACGGCCGGGCTCGTGTCCAAATGACAGACTTGACCCCCGTCGGGGGTTAGTCGATGGTGGCGGCGTCGAAGCCGGGCGGCAGCGCCGCCGGCAGCCAGGCGCGGGCGCCGGCGAGGGCGAACGTGTGCCCGAGCAGCGGGCGCAGGTCCGGCGCCGGGCCGCGCCAGCTGACGGCAAACACGTTGCCGGCCGCGTCGCGGTAGGCGCGCAGCACGGTGCCGCCGGCAAGCCGGCTCTGGGTGACCGTGTGGACGGCGTCGGCCGGCGCCGGCGCCGGTGGCGCCCGGCGCGCCGGCGGCGGCCCGCCCGTGAAGTCGGACGGCGTGCCGCCCAGCGCGGCCCAGGCGAGCGCGCCCTGCAGCAGCGTGAGCAACAACATGAGGGCGATCGCTTGGCGCATGGCGCACTCCTTGGCCTTGAGGGGAAGGCCAGTGTAGTGCGCCGCCGGGTTGGCTGCCGTTAGCGGGATGTAAGCAAACGTAAATTCACGCCGCTTAGAACTTGACCCACAGGCGGCCGAAGTAGGACGCGCCGTTCAGGCCGAACTGCACGCTCTCGTACTTGAAGCCGTTGTCGGTCTGGTCCGCATCCTGCGTGCTCGGCTTGGCGTTGAAGACGTTGTTGCCGCCGACGGTGAGCTTGATGTTCTTGCCCAGCGCGTAGGTGAAGCTCAGGTCGGCCGAGGTCTTGGCCGCGTAGCGCTGGTTCGGCACGCCGTTGGCGGTGCCGTCGAAGGTGCCCAGCGTTTGCGGGCCGAAGTGGATGATCTTGAAGTCCGTCTCGAGCGCGCCGGTGACGAAGTCGAAGCCCAGGGTGAGCTTCGATTTCGGCGCGCCCTGCTCGATGTAGAGGCGCTCCTTTTCCGACAGCAGCACGTCCTCGAAGCCTTGCAGCGCGGCCGGCGCGTGGATGCCGGTGACGTCGGTCTTGCTGGCGTTGAAGGCCAGGTAGGTGGTCAGGCGGTTGGCGCCGAAGTTGGCCTTGTGCGAGGCGGTCAGGTCCAGGCCTTGCGTCTTGGTGTCGACCGAGTTGACGAAGAACTGCGCCTCGCCCACGCCCAGCGATGCCAGGCGGTCGGCCAGGTCGGGGTAGTTGTCGGCGTTGAAGCGGCCCGACAGCACGATGCGGTCGCGGATCTTGATGCGGTACAGGTCGGCCGTGACGGAGATGGCGTCGCTCGGGGTCCAGGTCGTGCCCAGGGTGAAGCTGGTCGACTTTTCCTCTTTCAGTTTCGGGATGCCGGCCGCGTTGGCGACCACGCCGCCGTTGGGGGCGAGCACCACTTCCTTCGGCACGCCGCCGATGAAGTCGGTGAAGGTGGTCGACAGGTGGCTTTGCTGCAGCGACGGCGCGCGGAAGCCCGTGCTGGCCGAGCCGCGCAGCAGGGTGGTGGGCGCCACGCGCACCGAGCCGGCCAGCTTGCCGGTGACGGTCGAGCCGAAGTCGCTGAACTTTTCATAGCGCAGCGCCGCCTGGGCCTTGACGGCGTCGCTCAGGTCGGCCTCGAGGTCGAGGTAGGCGGCGTTGCTGTGGCGCTTGGCACGGGTCTCGTCGCCCGGCTGGAAGCCGGGGAAGCCCTGGCTGCCGGCGTTGCCGCCGTTGCCGACGCCGTCGGCGTCGATGTAGGAGCCGCGCTCGCCGGCGAAGATCTTGAATTGCTCGCTGCGGTACTCGCCGCCGAAGGCGACGTTCAGGCCGCCCCCGAGCACGCCGTCGTAGTAGCGCGACAGGTCGACGTTGGTGGTCAGCTGCTGGAACGAGAAGCCGCCGGCGTCGAAGGCGCTGGCGCTCACGCCGCGCCCGCCGCCGAGCAGGTCGGCGTTGGCGATCGAGGCGTTGATCGTGTTGCTGATGTTGTACATCATCTTGTTGTAGCCGTAGGTCTGCGACAAGTCGGTGTTCCATTCGCCCAGCTTGACGCGGTGGCCGACGGTGCCGTAGCGGTCGTCGATCTTGGCGTTGATGAAGGGCACGAAGCCGTTCGGGTACATGGCGGCCGAGTTGCGGCTCGGGATGTCGTCCGAGCCGACGCCGCCGCGCGCGAACGCGGCCGACGAGCCGTCGCGCTTTTGGGCGCCGGCGGTGAAGTACAGCTTGCCCGTGCCGGTGGTCGGCAGTTCGCCGTTCAGATAGATGGTCTGGTTCTCGGTCTTGGTGTCGCCGATGATGCGCGGGTTGTCGGCCTCGGCGCGGTTGGAGCGGCCGCGGTCGAGGTATTCGCCGGTGACGCCGACGACGCCGCCGTTGCCGATGCTAAAGCCGCAGTAGGCCGAGCCGAGCCAGTTCTCGCCGTCGCCGGCCGAGTACTGGCTGTAGCCGGCGACGGCCTCGCAGCCGAGGCTCTTCTTGAGGCCGATGTCCATGACGCCGGCGATCGCGTCCGAGCCGTACTGGGCGGCGGCGCCGTCGCGCAGCACTTGCACGTCCTTGATGGCCAGCAGGGGGATGGCGTTGAGGTCGGTGCCGGTGTTGCCGCGGTTGCGCGCGCCGAACAGGTTGACCAGCGCGGTGGTGTGGCGCCGCTTGCCGTTGACCAGCACCAGCGTCTGGTCCGAGCCCAGGCCGCGCAGCGCGGCCGAGTCGACCAGGTCGGCGCCGTCCGAGCCGCTCTGGCGGGTCGAGTTGAACGAGGGCGAGATGTAGGTCAGCGACTGCGCCAGGTCGAACTGGCCGCCCTGTTCGGACACCTTGTTCATCGGGATGATATCGACCGGCACCACGGTGTCGGTGGCCGACGAGGTGGCGCGGCGCGAGCCGACCAGGGTGACCGTTTGCATCGGCGCGGCGGCCGGCTCGGCCGCGGCGCTCTGCGCGCGGACGGCGGGGCTCAGCGTCAGCGCGGCGGCGCCGTACAGGGTGTATAAGACGGCGTTGCGTAAGGTGGTGTTGGCTGGCACGTGGGCTCCCATGGAAAATTTGATTCTATTCAAATAATTTATATTGATATGGGTTTTCTGCCAATTGTGCGTTTAAACACTATTTAGTGTTGTTTTGCCGCGCCAACCGGGGCCGGGCGGGCGCCCGGGCTACGTAATGCTACGGATGCCGGGACGGGGGCGGCGCGGGCGCCGGCGGCGCCGATTAAAATCGTTACGCGGCGCGGCGGCGGCCCGGTGTAGAATACTGTATATAAACACAGTATCCATCATGAGCTTGCCACCCCCGCCACCACCGCCACCACCAGCACCACCGCCGCCGCCGGGCTTGCCGGCCTACGCCGAGCTGTTCTGCATGAGCAACTTCTCCTTCCTGCAGGGCGCGTCGCGGCCCGAGGAGCTCGTCGCGCGCGCGGTCGAACTCGATTACGCGGGCTTGGCCCTCACCGACGAGTGCTCGCTGGCCGGCGTGGTGCGCGCGCACGCGGCGGCCAAGGAGGCCGGCCTGCCGCTGGTCATCGGCAGCCACTTCCACCTCAAACACCCGGACGGCGGCGCCGCGCTGTCGCTGCTCGCGCTGGCCCGCAACCGCGACGGCTACGGCAATTTGTGCGAGCTCATCACCCTGGCCCGCAACCGCGTGGCCAAGGGTGATTACCTGCTCACGCCGGCCGACCTGGCCGCGCCGGCGCCGGCCCACGCGCATTTGCAGGGCTTGCCGGACTGCCTGATGATATTGCTGCCGCACTATCCGGCCCACCAGCCCGGCGACATCGACCGGCTGCACGCGCAGGCGGCGTGGATGGCGGCGACCTTTCCCGGGCGCGCGTGGATGGGGCTCACGCTGTTGCAGCGCGCCTTCGACGAGGCGCACCGGCGCGGCGTCGACGAGGTGGCGCTGCAGCACGGCATGGCCGTGGTGGCGCTCGGCCACGTGTGCATGCACGTGCGCTCGCGCAAGCCGCTGCACGACACGTTGACGGCGGTGCGGGTGGGCAGGCCGGTCCCCGAGTGCGGCTACGCGCTGGCGCAGAACGCCGAGCAGCACCTGCGCCCGCGCCTGCGCCTGGCCAACCTGTATCCGCCGGCGGCGCTGTTCGAAACCTTGCGCATCCTGCAGGCGTGCACCTTCCAGCTCACCGAGCTGCGCTACGAGTATCCGCGCGAACTGGTGCCGGCCGGCCACACGCCGGCCAGCTACCTGCGCCAGGAAACCGACGCCGGCGCGGCGCGGCGCTTCCCGGCCGGGGTGTCGGCCAAGGTGCGCGCCCAGATCGACAAGGAACTCGCGCTCATCGCCGAGCTGCGCTACGAGCCGTACTTCCTGACCGTCTACGACATCGTGCGCTTCGCCCGCGACCAAGGCATCCTGTGCCAGGGGCGCGGCTCGGCGGCCAATTCGGTGGTGTGCTACTGCCTCGGCGTGACCGAGGTCGACCCCGAGCGCAGCAACATGCTGACCGGGCGCTTCATCTCGCGCGAGCGCGACGAGCCGCCCGACATCGACGTCGACTTCGAGCACCAGCGGCGCGAGGAGGTGATCCAGTACATCTATCAAAAATACGGCGCCGACCGCGCCGCGCTGGCCGCCGTCGTCATCAGCTACCGGCCCAAGAGCGCGTTGCGCGACAGCGGCAAGGCGCTCGGCGTCGACCTGGCCATCGTCGAGAAGGTGGCCAAGTCGCACCACTGGTTCGACAGCCGGCACGACCTGGTCGGACGGCTGGCCGAGTGCGGGCTCGACCCGGACTCGCAACTGGCGCGGCAATGGGCCACGCTGGCGACCATGCTGCTCGGCTTTCCGCGCCACCTGTCGCAGCACCCGGGCGGCTTCGTCATCGCCCACGAGAAGCTGTCGCGGCTGGTGCCGATCGAGGCGGCCACGATGGAGGGGCGGCGCGTGATCCAGTGGGACAAGGACGACCTCGAGGAGCTCGGCCTGATGAAGGTCGACGTGCTGGCGCTGGGCATGCTGTCGGCGCTGCGCCGCGCGCTCGACCTGGTGGCCGCGCGCCGCGGCGCGCCGTTCCGCCTGCAGGACATCCCGGCCGAGGACCCGCCCACCTACGCCATGATGTGCGAGGCCGACACCATCGGCGTGTTCCAGATCGAGTCGCGCGCGCAGATGAGCATGTTGCCGCGGCTGCGGCCCAAGCGGTTCTACGACCTGGTCATCGAGGTGGCGCTGGTGCGGCCGGGGCCGATCCAGGGCGGCATGGTTCATCCATATTTGCAGCGGCGCATGAACCCCAAGCTCATCGATTTCCCGCCGGGGCTCGATGAAGCGCTCAAGCGCACCCTGGGCGTGCCGATCTTCCAGGAACAGGTGATGCAGATCGCCGTCATCGCCGCCGGCTTCAGCGAGGGCGAGGCCGACCAGCTACGGCGCGCGATGGCGGCCTGGAAGCGCAAGGGCGGCGTCGATAAATACCAGCAGCGCATCATGGACGGCATGAAGGAGCGTGGCTACGACGAAGCGTTCGCCGCCGCCATTTGCAGCCAGATCCAGGGCTTCGGCGAATACGGCTTTCCCGAGTCGCACGCGGCCAGCTTCGCGCTGCTGACCTACGCCAGCTCCTGGCTCAAATGCCACGAGCCGGCCGCCTTCCTGTGCGCGCTGCTCAACAGCCAGCCGATGGGCTTCTACAGCCCGTCGCAACTGGTGCAGGACGCCCGGCGCCACGGCGTGGTGGTGCGCGGGATCGACGTCACCGTCAGCGGCTGGGAGTCGTCGCTGGAGGAGCCGGTGGGCGCGCTGGCCCAGCCGGCGGTGCGGCTGGGCCTGTCGATGTTGAAGGGCATGCGCGACGGCGCGGCCGAACGCATCGAGGCGGCGCGCGCCCGGGCGCCGTTCGCCAGCGTCGCCGACCTGGCGCGCCGCGCCGACCTCGACCGCCACGACCTGCAGGTGCTGGCCGCCGGCAATTCCTTGGTGCAACTGGCCGGCAACCGCCGCCAGGCGCTGTGGCAGGCGGTCGGCGCCATGCCGGACAAGGACCTGCTGCGCCCGACCACGCCGGACGAGCAGGCGCCCGTGTTGGCGCCGCCGAGCGAGGGCGAGGACATCCTCGGCGACTACCGCTCGCACGGGCTGACGCTGGGCCGCCATCCGCTGGCGCTGCTGCGCGCCAGGTTGCTCGAACACCGCTTCCTGCCGGCGGCCACCCTGAACACCTACACCAACGGCATGCTGGCGCGCGCCTGCGGCATGGTCACGGTGCGCCAGCGGCCCGGCACGGCCAAGGGCGTGCTGTTCCTCACCATCGAGGACGAGACCGGCAACGTCAACGTCATCGTCTGGCCCAAGCTGGTCGAGGCGCAGCGCCGCGAAGTGCTGGGCGCGCCGCTGCTGGGCGTGTATGGCGTTTGGCAACAGGACGGCATCGTGCGCCACCTGGTGGCCAAGCGGCTGGTCGACATGTCGCACCTGCTGGGGCGCCTGCCGACGATCAGTCGCGATTTTTGCTGAGATGGAATCACCGGCGTCCCCCATTTCGGGGGGGAGCGCGGCGCGCGAATTTGCGCCGCGGCGCCACCGCGGACGCGAATTGAGGCAAGCTGATTGGGGCGCATTGCCGATCGCCCGCCATCCCCGTCAACACTGCCAACCAAGGAGAACGACCATGCAAGACACCCCCCATTCCAAACCCAGCACCCTGGCCACGGGCGGCGGCGCCGCGCTGATCGACCCCGCCGATACCCTGGTGCTGCTGTTGGACCACCAGTCCGGCCACCGCCTCGGAGCCCGCCGGCAGCAACGGTCCGTTGATTCCGTCGCGCGCTTCGTGCAGGGCGGCGTCAAGCCGACCTCGGCCAACGCCTTGCTATCGGAACTGCACCGCACCTGGGCGCGCCCGGAAGCGGCGGAGCTGGCCAAGCTCTATGGCCTGGTCGCGCCGAACTATGCCGCCGTGGCCGAGAGCTACGCGCGGGCACAGCAGGCGGTGCGGGACGCGGCTTAGCAAGCCCTTGCCTATCCGGCGGCCCGGCGGGTGCCGGCGATCAGTCGCGATTTTTGCCGAGGTGGAAGTTCTGGCAAAATAGCCGGATGAACACCTTGACCATACGCCAGGCCCGGACCGGGGATGCGCCCGCCATCAGCGCGCTGATCGCGCCGCTGCTGCCCTTGCTGACGCTGGAGCCGGGCGGCGCCGGCGCCGAAAAATTCATCGACACCATGCGGCCGCCCGCCATCGCCCGCGTGCTGGCCGACGAGCGCTACGATTACCATTTGGGCTACGTCGGGGACGAGCTGGCCGGCGCGGTGGCGGTGCGCGATCACGCGCATTTGTACCATTTATTCGTGGCCACGAAGTGGCAGGGCAGGGGCTTCGGCCGGCTGCTGTGGCGCACGGCGCAGGCGCGCGCCACGGCTTGCAATCCCGAAGGCGCATTCACCGTCAATTCGTCGGTGTTCGCGCTGGAAATGTATCGGCACCTGGGATTCGCCGACACGGCCCCGCGTGCCGAGCACGACGGCATCGCCTACATTCCGATGCGCCTGCCCGGAGCCCTGTAAGGGGCGGCGCGGGACCGGTGTGGGCGCGCGCGGCGAGGGTGAGTGGCCGGCGGCACGCGGCGGGGTTGCCGGGCGGCCAGGGACCTGCGCGGGATGGGCGGGGCCCCGCCACCCACTGCGGGAACGCTACTCTTTCGGCTGTCGGTTTCTGTCTCTTTTTGTCTAATTTGAACTCCGGCCCAGCCGCACGGTCTAAGAGACAGGAAGAGACAAAAACCGACAGAAACCGCAAGGAGAAAGAGTATGAATCCCGCAGAGGCTCGATTACTACCTCCCGCCACCCAGCTCCGGCTTGAAAAATTTCTGCGCAAAAAGGGCGATGCGCGCTCGGTCACCGAAGCGCTGGTGGCCGCGGTCGACTTGTGGATCGAACGCGAGCGCGCGTCGGCGCTACCTTTGCGCGGCTACCAATGGAAAATCTTGTTTTTGCCTGAAGGCACGCTCGTGCGCATGCAGTACGACGAAAGCTGGCACCGCGCCGAGGTGGTCGGCGACGATCTGCTGTACCACGGCAACCCCGTCTCGCCGCACCAGCTGACGCAGGCGATTGCCGGCGACGGCCGCAACGCGTGGCGGGACCTGTGGATCCGCTTCCCCGGAGAAAAGAACTGGGCCAACGCCGCGCGCTTGCGCGCCGCCTTGCAACAGCGTGGCGCCACCGCCCCGCTGACGCCGTCGGAAACAATAGCGCACGCCGCGAAAACCATGAGCGACGCCCTCCACACCGCGCTGGTGCTGATCGAGCACGTCGAGGTGCAATCGCGCAACACGCTGGAACGCCGTCTGCCACGGCACCGCCGTGAATTCGACGAGTTTGACGATGTGCACTAGCTAAAAGGCTACGGAAAAAAGACTACGGCCACCCGCGCGGGTGGCCGTAGCCGTACTGCAACGATGACGCGGATGGCGCGGCTGGTTACACAACGCCGGCTCACCGCTACTCTCACCGCCTCTTGCGCTGTAGATGGGCTGCCAGCTGATACTCGGCGCCATCGGACCAACTCGCCAACGTGACGGGCACGCCGGCCGAGCGCGCCCGCGCCTTCGATTTCACCTGGGCGACGCGCCGGCGCGCCACGCCCACCATCAAGGTGGCCGTCAGCGCGGCCGCCCCGGCCAGCATCAGCGCCGCCGACAGGGCCGCCATCACAGCGGACCGTTGGCGCTGCTGTCGTGGCGGGTGCCGTAGTAGCTGTGGATCTGGCTGGCCCACGTCTGGTTGGCCATGTCGGGCCAGTGGTCGGTGTCGAAGCCGGGCGCGTTGTCGATGCGCTCCTTGTCGATGTTGAGGGTGAAGCGTTTGTTGACCGTGTCCAGGGTCAGCGCCTCCCACGGCACGGCGAACAGTTTCTCGCCGATGGTCAGGATGCCGCCGGACGCCATGACCGCGTAGGCGATTTTGCCGGTGCGCATGTCGAGCATGATTTCCTTGATCTCGCCCAGGTGCTCGTTCTTCAGATTGTGAACGTGGTCGCCGATCAGCGTGTCCGCGCCCATCAGTTCCGGGCCGGGACCCTTGTTGCCGTTGTCGACATACATACCGTAAGCATCGCGTTCCGTGTAGCTCATGATGTTCTCCTCTAAGAATGAGTTGCCATTCTGACTGCATCGCCAACGCCGGTCTGTACGCTGAGGCACGGTCGGCGCCGATTGCCAAACCGGCCATGTTGGCCGTTTCGACCAGCGCCGCCGGCCGCCCCGTCACCGATTTTTCCGGGGGCGATGCGGAAGAATCGACGGTTTTAGGGTATAATTTCAATTTCCCGCACGTGCCGTTCGGCACTATCCGCAATGACCAAATTTGTCTTCGTCACCGGTGGCGTTGTGTCTTCCCTTGGTAAAGGGATCGCCGCCGCCTCCCTCGCCGCGATCCTCGAATCGCGCGGCCTCAAAGTCACCATGCTCAAGCTCGACCCGTACATCAACGTCGATCCCGGCACGATGAGCCCCATGCAGCACGGCGAAGTGTTCGTCACCGACGACGGCGCCGAGACCGACCTCGACCTCGGCCACTACGAGCGCTTCATCTCGACCCGCATGAAAAAGGTGAACAACTTCACCACCGGCCAGATCTACGAATCGGTGATCCGCAAGGAGCGCCGCGGCGAATACCTGGGCAAGACCGTGCAGGTCATCCCGCACATCACCAACGAGATCCAGGACTACATCCGCCGCGGCGCCGAGGGCTACGACGTGGCCCTGTGCGAAATCGGCGGCACCGTCGGCGACATCGAGTCGCTGCCGTTCCTCGAGGCCGCCCGCCAGCTGAGCCTGCGCGCCGGCCGCAAGAACACCGCCTTCGTCCACCTGACCCTGGTGCCCTACATCGCCTCGGCGGGCGAGCTGAAAACCAAGCCCACCCAGCACTCGGTGCAAAAGCTGCGCGAGATCGGCATCTCGCCCAACGCGCTGCTGTGCCGCGCCGACCGCCCGATCCCGGACGACGAGCGCGCCAAGATCTCGCTGTTCTCCAACATCGAAGAGCAGGCCGTCATCTCCGTGTGGGATGTCGACACCATCTACAAAGTGCCGCAGATGCTGCACGACCAGGGCCTCGACGCCATCATCTGCGAGGCGCTCGACCTCAACCCGGCGCCGGCCGACCTGTCCGTCTGGAGCCGCCTGATCTACACGCTCGAGCACCCGAAGAGCGAAGTGTCGATCGGCATGGTCGGCAAATACGTCGAGCTCACCGAGTCGTACAAGTCGCTCACCGAGGCGCTGCGCCACGCCGGCATCCACAACGAATCGAAGGTCAACATCGAGTACATCGACTCGGAAGAGATCGAGACCACCGGCTGCGCCGCCCTGGCCAAGTACGACGCCATCCTGGTGCCGGGCGGCTTCGGCAAGCGCGGCGTGGAAGGCAAGATCATGGCGGCCCAGTTCGCCCGCGAAAACAAGATCCCGTACCTCGGCATCTGCCTCGGCATGCAGGTCGCGCTGATCGAATACGCGCGCCACATGGCCGGCCTGACCGCCGCCAACTCGACCGAGTTCGACCTGGAAACGTCGCAACCGGTCGTCGCCCTGATCGACCAGTGGCAGGGCCAGGACGGCAAGGTTGAAAAACGCGACGAGAACTCCGACCTGGGCGGCACCATGCGCCTGGGCGCGCAAACCTGCGCCATCAAGCCGGGCACCCTGGCCGCCGAGATCTACGGCCCGGTCGTGACCGAGCGCCACCGCCACCGCTACGAGGCCAACAACCACTACCTGCCGCGCGTCGAAGCGGCCGGCCTGGTGGTGGCCGCGCGCACGCCGACCGAGGACCTGTGCGAGATCATGGAACTGCCGCGCAGCGGCGACAACGCCCACCCGTGGTACATGGGCGTGCAGTACCACCCGGAATTCAAATCGACCCCGCGTGACGGCCATCCGCTGTTTACGTCCTACATCAAGGCGGCACTGGCCCACAAGGCCGCGGGCGGCAACCGCCCGCACGCCGTCGCTGACAGCCCTGCGTTGCAAGGAGATGCGGCATGAAACTCTGTGGCTTCGAAGCCGGCCTCGACCAGCCGTTCTTCCTGATCGCCGGCACCTGCGTGATCGAATCGCGCCAGATGGCGTTCGACACCGCCGGCGCCCTCAAGGAAATGACGGCCGCGCTGGGCATTCCCTTCATCTACAAGTCCTCGTTCGACAAGGCCAACCGCTCCTCGGGCACGTCCTACCGCGGTCCCGGCCGCGACAAGGGCCTCGAGATCCTCGGCGACGTCAAGCGCGAGCTGGGCGTGCCGGTGCTGACCGACGTCCACTCGATCGACGAGATCGCCGAAGTGTCGGCCGTCGTCGACGTGTTGCAAACGCCGGCCTTCCTGTGCCGCCAGACCGATTTCATCACGGCCTGCGCGCAGTCCGGCCTGCCGGTCAACATCAAGAAGGGCCAGTTCCTCGCGCCCCACGACATGAAAAACGTCATCGACAAGGCGCGCGCGGCCGCCAAGGCCAAGGGCTTGCCGGACGACGTGTTCATGGCGTGCGAGCGCGGCGCCTCGTTCGGCTACAACAACCTGGTCTCCGACATGCGCTCCTTGGCCATCATGCGCGAATCGAACTGCCCGGTGGTGTTCGACGCCACCCACTCGGTGCAATTGCCGGGTGGCAACGGCACCTCGTCGGGCGGCATGCGCGAGATGGTGCCCGTGCTCTCGCGCGCGGCCGTCGCCGTCGGCGTGGCCGGCCTGTTCATGGAAACCCACCCGAACCCGGCCGAGGCCCTGTCGGACGGCCCCAACGCCGTGCCGCTGGGCCGCATGAAGGAATTGCTGTCGACCCTGATCGAGCTCGACCGCATCACCAAGAAGGCTGGCTTCCTGGAGAGCAGTTTCAACTAAGCAGCTTCATCTAAAGCAATCGCAGGCAAAAATGCCCGGCGCGCGTTGGCAAACACCTCTGCGCCGGGTTATATTCCCGTTATCCTGAAATTGTCCATCATGCAACACACGATGGGCAAACACGTTTTCGTCTAACTTTGGAGAATGACATGAGTGCTATTGTTGATATTATCGGCCGTGAAATCATCGATTCGCGCGGCAATCCGACCGTCGAATGCGACGTCCTGCTCGAGTCCGGCGTGATGGGCCGCGCCGCCGTGCCCTCGGGCGCCTCGACCGGCTCGCGCGAAGCGATCGAACTGCGCGACGGCGATCCGAAGCGTTACTTCGGCAAGGGCGTGTTGCAAGCCTGCGAAAATATCAACACCGAAATCTCGGAAGCGATCATGGGCCTCGACGCCAATGAGCAAGCCTTCCTCGACCGCACCCTGATCGACCTCGACGGCACCGAAAACAAGGGCCGCCTGGGCGCCAACGCCATGCTGGCCGTGTCGATGGCCGTGGCCAAGGCCGCCGCCGAGGAAGCCGGCCTGCCCCTGTACCGCTACTTCGGCGGCTCGGGCGCGATGCAGTTGCCGGTGCCGATGATGAACGTCATCAACGGCGGCGCCCACGCCGACAACAACCTCGACATCCAGGAATTCATGATCATCCCGGTCGGCGCCCCGTCCTTCAAGGAAGCGGTGCGCTACGGCGCCGAGGTGTTCCACACCCTGAAAAAAATCCTGCACAAGAAGGGCTTGAGCACGGCCGTCGGCGACGAGGGCGGCTTCGCCCCGTCGCTGGCCAACCATGAGGAAGCGATCAAGCTGATCATCCAGGCCATCGAGGAAGCCGGTTACGAGCCGGGCACCCAGATCGCGCTGGGCCTGGACTGCGCCGCCTCCGAGTTCTACAAGAACGGCAAGTACGAACTGGAAGGCGAGGGCCTGTCGCTGACGGCCACCGAGTTCACCAACCTGCTGGCGACCTGGTGCGACAAATACCCGATCATCTCGATCGAGGACGCGATGCACGAGGGCGACTGGGACGGCTGGGCGATTTTGACCCGCGAACTGGGCAAGAAAATCCAGCTCGTCGGCGACGACCTGTACGTCACCAACACCAAGATCCTCAAGGAAGGCATTTCGAAGGGCATCGCCAACTCGATCCTGATCAAGATCAACCAGATCGGCACCCTGACCGAAACCTTCGCCGCCATCGAAATGGCCAAGCGCGCCGGCTACACGGCCGTCATCTCGCACCGTTCGGGCGAGACCGAGGATTCGACCATCGCCGACATCGCCGTCGGCCTCAACGCGCTGCAGATCAAGACCGGCTCGATGTCGCGTTCGGACCGCATGGCCAAGTACAACCAGCTGCTGCGCATCGAGGAAGACCTGGGCGACATCGCCTCCTACCCGGGCCGCGACGCGTTCTACAACCTGAAGTAAAGGGGCCGACGGCCGCCGCCCGCCGGCGGCCGCCAGCCCGCATCGACCATGCGCCTCATCACCCTCGCCCTGGCAGTGTTGCTGCTCTTGATACAGTACCCGCTCTGGCTGGGGAAGGGGGGCTGGCTGCGCGTGGCCGATTTCGAAGCGCAAGTGGCGCTCGCCCACAAGAAGAACGCCGAACTGCTGGCGCGCAACGCCAAGCTCGACTCCGAGGTGCGCGACCTCAAGGACGGCACCGGCGCCGTCGAAGAGCGCGCCCGCTACGAGCTCAGCATGATCAAACAAAACGAAATCTTCATCCAGATCGTCGGCAAGGGCCAGGCGGCCGCGCCGGTGCCGCTGGCCCCGGCCCCGGCCCCGACCCCGACCCCGGCCCCCACGCACTGACGAGCGCGCGCCGCCACCGCCGCGCCGGCGGCCGCCCACCGGCCCGCGTGATATTTCGCTAGATTTCCGTCTGGAAATAATCTGTATGATACCGACAGTGTCATCCACGTGAAAATCGGCCATGTCCCACCCAACCCGTTCTCCCGCGCGTCCCTTCCGCAGCCGTCGCTGGCTGTTCACCGCCTGGCTGGCGCTGTCGGCGTGCCTGGCGTCGGCGGCCGCGCCGGCCGCGCCGGCCCCGTCGACCGCCCCGGCCCCGTCCCACGCGGCGCCGCCCTGCACCCCGGTGCGGGTCGGCTACATGGACCAGCACCGCCCGCCGTACTGGCTGGGCGACGGCCCGGAGGTGCCCGACCCGCCGGGCGCCTCGGTCGAGCTGCTGCGCGACGCCGTGCTCGGCGCCGGCTTTTGCGCGCCGACCTGGGTGCGGCTGCCGCTCGCCCGCCTGCGCGTGGCGCTGGCCGGCGGCGACATCGACATGTCGCCGCTGGGCGAGTTGCCCGCTTACCCGCCGGAGATAGCGCTACCACGCGACCACGCCGGCAACATCGACCTCGACCGCGCGTTGCACAACACCCTCGTCGTGCTGGTGCGCGCGCGCGACAAGCTGCCGGCCGACACCGACCCGCTGCGCCACTTCCAGGGCAAGCTGCTGGGGGTGGCGCAGGGGCAAGGCTACACGGCGCGGCTGCGCGAAGCGGGGCTGACCATCGACGACGGCGGGCGCGACCTGCCGCGCAACATTGAAAAGCTGCGGCTCGGCCGGCTCGACGGCGTGGTCGTCGGCGCCGTCGCGCCGGCGCACCTGAAGGCCACGCTGGCGCGCTACAAGGGCGCCATCGTGCAACTGCCGCAGCCGCTGATCCACACCCGTGTCTGGCTCGCCTTCAACGACAACTACTACCGCGCCCACCCGGCGCAGGTCGAAGCGGTATGGACCTGGCTCGACGCCCACCGGGGCAAGCTCGGCTACGTCATGCAAAAATACCGCAAGCAGTAGGGGTGCGCGATCCGGGCGCGATTTGGTAGAATCCAGGTCCCCGACCGCCACCCTCACAATTGATCCCCATGCTCCACCACATCTGCTTCGGCGTGCGCGACCTCCCGCTCGCCGGCCTGTTCCACGCCGCCTGCCTCGTCGACCCCGACGGCCACCGCATCGAAGCGGTCATCAACCGTCCCCAGGCCTGATTTGTTGAAGACCTTGTTTGTCACCATCGCGCTGGCGCTGGCCGGCACCGCCGCGGCCAAGCCTGCCGCGCCCGCGACCCCGGCCAACCCCGCCGCCGGCGGCCACGACCTGCTGCGCGCCCAGGTGCTGCTCGACCGCGCCCATTTCTCGTCCGGCGAGATCGACGGCGCCCAGGGCAGCAACCTGCGCCGCGCCGTGATCGGTTTCCAGAAACTGCACCAGCTGCCGCTGACCGGCGTGCTCGACCCGGCCACCTGGGCCGTGCTGTCGGCCGACACCGCGCCCGTGCTCGACGTCTACACCGTCACCGCCGCGGACGCGGCCGGCCCCTACCGGCCGCTGCCGGCGACAATGGCCGACAAGGCCAAGCTGCCGGCGCTCGGCTACGCCAGCCTGGCCGAGGCGCTCGGCGAAAAATTCCACTGCAGCCCGGCGCTGCTGCGCCGGCTCAACCCCGGCAAATCGCTCGCCCGCGCCGGCGAGCAACTGCTGGTGCCGAACGTGGCCTCGGCCGCGCCGCTGCCCAAGGCGACCTCGATCCTGGTCGACGCCGGCGACGGCACCCTGACCCTGCTCGACGCCGGCGGCATGCCGATCGCGCAATTTCCCGCCAGCACCGGCAGCGCCCACGACCCGCTACCGGAAGGGCGCTGGGAAGTGCTGGGCGTGGCCGTCAACCCGGAATACCGCTACAACCCCAAGCTGTTCTGGGACGCCAGGGCCGGCGACAGCGCCGCCCGCATCCCGGCCGGCCCCAACAACCCGGTCGGCGCCGTCTGGATCCAGCTGAGCAAACCGCACTACGGCATCCACGGCACACCGGAACCGGGCAAGATCGGCAAGACCCAGTCGCACGGCTGCATCCGCCTGACGAACTGGGACGCGCGCACGGTCGCGCGCGCCATCGCGCGCGGCGCGGTGGTGTTGCTGCAAGGGTAGGGCCGCGCGCGTTACAATGGCGGCGGGCGGCGTCCACCGGCGGCCGCCACCAACGAGGAAACGGACGGGGAACCCGGATGAGCGACACCGCGCTGCACGACACCTTCGACACCACGCTCGACCCCCGGCTGGGCTGGCACTGCGAACCGGCCCGCTGGCGCATCGACCGCGAGGCCGGGTGCCTGCGCGTCCACCCCGACGCCGGCACCGACTTCTGGCAGCGCACCCACTACGGCTTCCAGGTCGACAACGGCCACTTCCTGCACCTGCGGGCCGGGGGCGACTTCGTGCTCACCACCAAGGTCACCTCGCGCCCGGCGCACCAGTACGACCAGGCCGGGCTGATGGTGCGGCTGTCGCCCGGCTGCTGGCTCAAGACCTCGGTCGAGTTCGAGCCCGACGGCGACAACCGCCTCGGCGTGGTCGTCACCAACGGCCATTATTCCGACTGGTCGACCCAGCCGCTGGCCAAGGACATCGACACCGTCTGGCTGCGCGTGCGCGCCGAGGACAACGACTGCATCGTCGAGTCGTCGCTCGACGGCGCGCAATGGACGCAAATGCGCATGGCCCACCTGCACCAGCGCGCCGGCGCCGACGCCGTCGACTGCGGCCTGTACGCCTGCAGTCCCAAGCAGGCCGGCTTCGAAGCCGGGTTCGCCTTTCTCAGCTTCGTTCCCGGACGGATCGCATGAAGACCATCGGCCTGATCGGCGGCATGAGCTGGGAATCGACGCTGCCGTACTACCGGCAGGTCAACCAAACCGTCAAGGCGCACCTGGGCGGGCTGCACTCGGCCAGGGTGGTGCTCGTCAGCGTCGACTTCCACGACGTGGAAACGTTGCAGCGCGCCGGCGACTGGGCGGCGGCCGGCGCGCTGCTGGCCGACGCCGCCCGCTCGCTGCAAGCGGCCGGCGCCGACTTCATCGTGCTGTGCACCAACACCATGCACAAGGTCGCGCCGGCCATCGAGGCGGCCGCCGGCATCCCGCTGTTGCACATCGCCGACCCCACGGCCGCCGCCATCAAGGCCGCCGGCCATACCCGGATCGGCCTGCTCGGCACGCGCTTCACGATGGAGCAGGCCTTCTACCAGGAGCGGCTGCGCGCGCTGCACGGCCTGGACGTGATCGTGCCCGAGCCGGCCGAACGCGACCTCGTCCACCGCGTCATCTACGAGGAACTCTGCCTCGGCAACGTCGTCGACGCTTCGCGCGACGACTACCGCCGCGTCATCGCCGCGCTGGTGGCGCGGGGCGCGCAAGCGATCATCCTCGGCTGCACCGAGATCTCGCTGCTGATCGCCCCGTCCGACGCGGCCGTGCCGCTGTTCGACACCACCGCCATCCACGCCCGCAAGGCCGCCGAGTTCGCGCTCGGCCTGCCAAGCGATGTTCCACGGGCCACCACGGAGAACCCATGAAACGGCTCGGCATGCCGAGCTGCCGCGCCGCGCCGAAGCGCTGCCGCCATTGGCCGCCGCGACGGCACGTCATCCCCCACTGACTTTTCCGGACACCGCATGCCCTTATCCCCCTACCTCGACACCCGCCCCGTCCTTGGCGACGACACCTACCTGCACGCCACGGCGCAAGTGATCGGCGACGTCCGCATCGGCCGTGACAGCTCGGTCTGGTGCAACACCGTCCTGCGTGGCGACGTCAACCGCATCGTCATCGGCGCATGCAGCAACGTCCAGGACTTCGCCATGGGCCACGTGGCCCACAAGCACCCGGGCAAGCCGGACGGCTCGCCGCTGATCATCGGCGATTACGTCACCATCGGCCACTCGGTGCTGCTGCACGGCTGCACCATCGGCAACGAATGCCTGATCGGCATGGGCTCCATCGTCATGGACGACGTCGTGGTGCAAGAGCGCGTCATGGTCGGCGCCGGCAGCCTGGTCCCGCCGGGCAAGGTGCTCGAAAGCGGCCACTTGTACGTCGGCCGTCCGGTGAGCAAGGTCAGGGCGCTCAGCGCGGAGGAAATCGCCTACCTGAAATACTCGGCCGAGCACTACGTCCGCGTCAAAAACAACCACATCGGCAGCGAAGCCCAAGCGGCGCGGAGCCAGGCCGGAACCGCCGAATAAAATCCGCCCAGCTCCGCCCATACCGCAACAATTCCCCCGGTCTAAAGCAATAAGCGCTTTGACAATAATCAACTTTACATGTTCACCACTTGTAAATGAGAATCATTATTGTTAGTATGCGTTTTTGCCAGCAATCGCCGTCGTTCCGAGAGCCAGCCGTCCACCACTCTCTCTTGGAACTCTATGGCCACCACCTCCACGGGCGCCCGGCATCCGGCCGCGCCCACCCACCCGCCGCGCCCGCGCCTGATGGGCGTCGCCGTGCACTGCGCGCTGATCGCCCTGATGGCCGCCGCCACGCTCCCCGCCCGCGCGGAGCAAGCCCTGGCGGCGGGCGCCGCCAGCGCCCCGGCCCTCGGCGAAATCGTCGTCCAGGCCGGGCGCGACGACGCCGCCGCCACCCGCAACGGCACCACCACCGTCATCAAGGCCGAGCAGCTGGAACAAAACAACGCCATCGACCTGGCCAAGATCGCCCGCTACGCGCCGCTGATCAGCGTACCGGCGGCGGCCAGCGGCGGCGCCAACGTCTGGGACAGCGCCGGCAACACCGGCATCAACATCCGCGGCGTCGAAGGCAACCGCGTCAGCCTCGAAGTGGACGGCATCTCGCTGCCGGACGCCGCGCCGCGCCCGGAAAGCACCTCGATGAACGCGTTCGGCATCGGCCGCGACTACACCGACCCGGAAACCTTCCACTACGTCAGCATCGGCTCGGGCGCCAGCCCGGCCGGCGGCGGCACGCCCGGCCTGGGCGGGGCGGTCTCGTTCGTCACCAAATCGCCTGAAATGTACCTCGACGGCACCCGCAAGGTGTACGCCGACTACAAGTTCGGCTACGCCTCGGAACAGGCCTCGCGCATGCACGCCGCCACCGCCGCCAGCGCGCTCGGCGAGCACCTGCAAGCGCTGATCGTCGCCGTCCACCGCGACGGCGCCGCCACCAAGACCGAAGGCGACGCCGCCCCCAACCCGGACGACTGGTCCTCGAACGCCGTGCTGGCCAAGCTCAACTGGAAGCTGGCGCGCGACCAGGAACTGCGCCTCACGCTCGACCATTACAAGGCCGAGCACGACCGCGTCTACAACAACAAGGTCGGCACCCTGTACCCGGCCGGCGCGACGCAGAACTCCCACACCGAGCGCACCCGCTACAGCGTCGAGCACCGCTACACGCCGGCCAACGGCCTGCTGTTCGACAAGCTCGAAACCAAACTCTACAAACAAACCGCCTCGGTCGAGGACGACACCAACGCCGACTACGTCAGCGGCGGCCAACCCTACATCCGCAACATCACCACCGGCTACTTCAACGACAGCCAAGGCATATCGTTCGACGCCGTCAAACAATTGAACCCGTCCACGGTGCTCGGCTACGGCGTGCTCTACGAGGAACTGGAAAGCCGCCGTCCATGGCGCGAGGACCGCACGGTGGTGCGCACCGGCGCCCACCAGGTCACGATGAAAAACCGCATGGCCGACATGGACACCGACAAGCTGGCCGCCTACCTGCGCGGCGAGTTCGGCTTCGACCTGGGCGGGCGCCAGGCGACGTTGACGCCGGGCCTGCGCGCCGAGCGCCGCAAGCTGACGCCGCAAAACCTGCAAAACTACGTCATCGCCGTGCCCGCCGCGGCCCGGGAAATCCGCGCGGACAAGGACACCTTCGTCACGCCAAGCCTGAACCTCTCGGTCGAGCTGACGCCGCGATTGAGCACCTACGCCCAATACACGCGCGGCACCCGCCTGCCGAGCGCGGCCGAGCGCACCGGCACCTACGACTCGTTCAGCTACACCGGCGCCGGCAACGGTTACGCGGTGCTGGGCAACCCCGACCTCAAAAAGGAAACCAGCAACGCCTTGGAGGTCGGCCTGAAGGGCGCGCCGACGCCCGGCGTCGAGCTCAGCTTCTCGCTGTTCCACACCAGCTACGACAACTTCATCGAATACGCCGCGCAGCCGGCCGACCCGGTCAACTATCCCACCATCACGCAAGGCCTGTTCCGTCCGGAAAACGTCGGCAAGGCCAGGATCCGCGGCGGCGAAGCGGGCGGCCGCTTCGCGCTGGGCCAATGGTGGCAGCCGCTGCGGGGCTACAGCCTGGCGCTGGCCGGCGGCATCTCGCGCGGCACGGCCGAGAACAAGGACAGCGGCAACAAGGCCGAACTGGCCTCGGTGCAGCCATACAAGGCCAACGCCACGTTCGCCTACGACGACCCGGCCAAGCGCGGCGGCGGCGCCTTCATCGTCAGCACGGTGCGTGGCAAGCGCGCCACGGCCGACGTTTTCAGCGGCGCCACGACCGCCATGTTCGCCGTGCCCGGCTACACCGTCATGGACCTGACGGCCTACTGGCACATCACCAGGCACGCCACCGTCAGCGGCGGCCTGTACAACCTGGCCGACCGCAAGTACTGGGACTACGCCTCCTCGCGCAGCCTGGTGGCCGGCACCACGGCGGCCACCGTGGCCGACATCGAACGCCAGGCGCGTCCGGGCCGCAACGTCGCCGTCAACCTCAAAGTCATCTACTAACCCCCACGGAGCCACCATGAAACCTCACCACCGATTCACCCTGGCGCTGACCGGCGCCCTGCTGTTGACCGCCTTGCCGGGCGGCGCCGCCAGCCTGGCCGAGCGCTGGGACACGCTGCGCGCCGAGCAACCCAAGCTGGCCGCGCGCGACGCCGCCAAAACGCTGAGCGTCTCGGAAGCGGACCTGCTGGCGACGGGCATCGGCAAGACCGTCGTCCGGCTCAAGGAGGGCGACACGGTGCCGCGCGAAATCATGCGCCGCGCGCTCGACCTGGGCAAGGTGCTGGCGCTCACGCGCAACGAAAACGGCGTGCTCGAGCGCACCGGCGTCGCCAGCAGGCTCAAGTCGCAGGACGACATCGCCGGCCTCGAGGAGGACAAGCAAAAGGAACGCGAAGCGCGGCTGCGCAACATCGCCGGCGGTTATCTGGGTGGCGAGATCGACCTGCGCTTCACCTTCGACAAATGGAAATACGCGTTCGCGGTGACGCAGCCGGGCAAGGATGGCGTGGTCTCGCGCAGCCTGCAATTTTTCGACGCCAGCGGCAACGCCGTGCACAAGCTGTACCTCAAGAACGACGCCGGCGTACCGGTGTTCGAGCAACTGGTGGCCGACTTCCGCGCCCCGGCGCAAAGCGCCGACCTCAAGGTGGCCGCGCAGCCGCCCAAGGGCAAGGAAAAGCCGGACGGCGAGATCGACGTCAAGGAATTCCAGCTGGCGTGGAACGAAATCAACGACGTCCACCAATTCAACCGCCTGCTGACGGAATTCGGCGTCACGCGCCAGCAAGCGATGCGGCTCGCGCCGGCGGGTGCGGCCGTGCGCATCACGCCGCAAGCGGTGCGCCAACTGCTCGAGGAAACGGCCAAGCAAAAGATCGACATCATGGTCTTCCTCGGCAACGGCTCGACGATCCAAATCTTCAGCGGCAAGGTCGGCAAGGTGGCCGCCTCGCCGGGCTGGTTCAACGTGCTCGACCCGGAGTTCAATTTGCACCTGCGTGACAGCGCCTTCGCCAGCGGCTGGGTGGTCAAGCGCGCGGGCATCACCTCGGTCGAATTCTACGACCACAACAGCGACCAAGTGGTCAGCTTCTTCGGCGTGCGCGAACCGAAGAAACCGCAGCCGGCAAGCTGGATCGACCTCACCGCCGCACTCCCCAAAGCCGACGACGCCGTCCGCCAAGCGAGCCGCTAGAAAAACATCGGGGTCAAGTCTGACATTTGGACACGGCCTCGTCAATAAACGGCGGGGTCAGTGCCGACATTCGGACACAAACTGATCTGTAAAAGCCTCTACGGAACGGCTCGTGTCCGAATGTCGGCACTGACCCCCGTGGTTATGGATCAGCTCGTGTCCAAATGTCAGACTTGACCCCGACGGGGTTAGGCGACGGCGGCGCGGCCGAGGGCCGGGTCGTCGGTGAAGAAGCCGTCGAGGCCGGCCGCGATGTAGCGCTTCATCTCGGCGATCGAGCCCGCTTCGTTGCGCGCCTGCAGGCTGCCGCCGTCGCGGAAGTCCGCCGCGAGGAATTGGTTTTCGGGCCGGAAGGTCCAGGGTTCGACCCGCAGCCCGGCCCGGTGCGCGTCGTCGACGAACGCACTGGGCGCGTCCAGGCTGCCGTCCTTCTTTAACGGGATGATCGTGCGCGTCGGCGGCGCGACGACGTCAGCGTATTGGGCGATCTCGCGCAACCCCGCCGGCGTGCACATCTGCGCGAAGGTGAGCTTGCCGCCGGCCGCCGCCACGTCCATCGGCCGCACGTCCTGGCCGATGACGAGCTGCATGATGCGCAGGTTGGCGCGCCGCCCCAGCTTGCCGCGCAGGTATTTTAGATTGGCCACCTCGAACGATTGGATCTCCACCGGGTTGCGGCGCGTGTAGTCGTGCGCGCCGAGGATGGCCAGGAACCGGTCCTCGAGCGGCAGGCCGACGCTGGCGAAGTAGGTCGAGTGCTTGAGCTCGGGCACGATGCCGATGACGCGCCCGCGCGCCGCCGCCTCGGCCGCGACGAAGTCGATGATCTCCTCGAACGTGGCGACCTGGAACATGCCGTTGTATTGCGCGCTGCCGGGACGGTAGGCGGGGATGCGCTCGACCGCGCGCAAGGTCTTCAACTCGGCAAGCGTGAAGTCGTCGACGAACCAGCCTTCGTGCGGTTCGCCGTCGATGCTCTTGCGCGTTTTGCGGCTGGCGAAGCCGGGATGGCTGGCGACGTCCGTCGTCTCGCTCAAGAACGCTTCATGGCGCGCCACCAGCACGCCGTCCCTGGTGCTGCACAAGTCCGGCTCGATGTAGTCGGCGCCGTCGGCGATGGCCTTGGCGTACGACGCCAGCGTGTGCTCGGGCCGCAGCGCGCTGGCGCCGCGGTGGGCGAACACCAGCGGCTTGGCGCCGCCGCCGATGCCGCCGGCGCCCACCGGCGCGACGCCCGGCAGCCCCGAGCGGTCGGCCAGCGCGCCGGCCGCCGCCACGGCGTCAGACGCCGCCGCCGACGCCAACGACGCCGGCAACAGCAGCGCGGCGCCGGCGCCCAGCGCGGCCGTGTGGATGAAGCCGCGCCGCGACAGGCGCGACGGCGGCGGGTGCTGCGAATAAAGTCTGGTCATCAGAAGTCAGCCATCAAAGTCAGGAAGCCCTGACGTGGTGCGATCGGGAATGTATTGTAAGTCCCGCTGGCCGCGCCGACCACCACATTGAGGCTGCCCTCGCGGTCGGCCAGGTTGGTGATGTTGACGCGGTAGCGGGCGTTCTTGATCAGGCCGCCGTTGAGGAAGGGCAGCTTGCCCGACACGCCCAGGCTCATCAGGAAGTAGCTCGGCACCGACAGGTCGTTGGTGTAGGTCGCGTAGCGCTTGCCGACGTAGTCGCCGATCAGCTGGAACTCGGTGTCGGCGATGCTCAATGTGGCGACCGTCTTGTTCATCCACTCCGGGCTGCCCGGCACGGCCTTGTCGGCGGTGCGCACGATGTCCTTGCCGGTGCTGTAGTTGTCCTGGTACTCCGAGCGGTTGTACGACAGCGCGTTGTACAAGGTGAAGGCGCGGCCGAAGTGCAGGGTGCCCGACAGGTCGATGCCGTCGGTCTTGACGCTGCCGACGTTGGCCAGCACCGGGTTGCCGCCGATGATGGAGGAGATCACCGGCGTCGGGCTGATCTGCAGCAGGCGGTCCTTGAAGTTGACGTGGTAGACCGCGACCTGGCCGTCGAAGGCGCTCAGCGCGCCGGCGCCGAGCTGGTGGCTGGTGCGCAGGCCGGCCTCGTAGGTGACCGAGGTTTCCGGGCGCGCCGTGTCGCGGAACAGGTCGAACGCCTGCTGGCTCGCCAGGCTCCACGGCGAGGCGCCGCCGCCGCCGTAGGTGACGAACTGGCGCATGTTCTTTTGCACGTTGACGAACAATTGGTCCTGCGCCGTCATGTCCCAGCGCGCGCCGACCTGCGGCAGCAGCCATTTCTTGGTGGTGATCTTACCGACCGGCAGCGCGGTCGAGCCGTTGGCGATGGCGCCGACTTTCGGTTGCACGGGGAACTGGCCGTCCGCCCATTGCAGGCTGGACTTGAAGCCGGCCTGCAGCGCCAGGTCGTCGCGCACGCGCCATTCGTCCTGCAACGAGAACTGCGCGACCTTGTTGTCGATCTTGCTGCCGTATTGCGTGATCAGCGGATCGCTCGGACGGTCGTACGGCGAGCTCGGATTGTTGACGTCGAGCGCGTACCAGCGGCGGTAGGCCGACGAGCGGTTGCTCTCGAGCCAGACGCTGGCCTGCAGCTTGTGCTCGCCCAGCTCCGTGGTCAGGCTCGACAGGTAGCCGCTGCGGTTGATCACGTATTCGGTGGTGCGCGTGGCATACCCCGAGTTGCCGAACACTTGCTTGAGGTTCTGGCCCGGGAAGTACACGGCGAACAAGCCCGGCAAGCCGGCCACGCCGATCGGCCCGGCCACCACGCCGACGCCGTCGTCGTTGTGGTAGTACACCTGGTTCGACCAGGTGGTCGACTCGCCCAGGTTCATGTCGAACTTGGCGTAGGTGAGCCAGTCGGTGCGCTGGGCGTCGCTGTAGTAGTTGCGGTAGTTGTTGCCTTCGGCGGCCGGCGTGGCGCCGGTCGGCGACAGGTAGGCCACCGCTTGCTGGAAGTTCGGGTACAGGAAGGGACGCGTGTACGGCTGGTACTTCTCGGTTGCCGAGCGCACGGTGCTGTCCTCGTTCGGCTCGATCTTGTCGGAGTAGTTGACGAACAAGGTCAGCTTGCCCAGGCCCGACTGGTTGACGAACTTGGCGTTGAACTGGTCGCCGCCCTGGCGGCCCTTGAAGTCCCACGCGCGTTGCTCGTGGTGCACGCCGGAGATGTAGGCGCTGTTGCCGTCGCCGAAGTTGCCGGTGTCGTAGCGCAGCAAGGTGCGCGAGGTCTTGTAGCTGCCCACCGTCTGCTGCACGGCCAGGTTGCGGGTTTGCAGCGGGTCGCTGGAGAAGGTTTCGATCGTGCCGCCGAGGTTGCTGGTCGAGGCCGTCGACAAATCGCCGGCGCCCGACGACAGGATCACGCTGCCGACGTTTTCGCTGATGACGGCGCGCTGCGGCGACAGGCCGTTGTAGTTGCCGTATTGCTGGTCGCCCAGCGGCACGCCGTCCATCGTGTAGCCCAGTTGCGGGCCGCTGAAGCCGTGGATGAAGAGCGAGGTGTTTTGTTCGTTGTTGCCCCACGGGTCGGCGGTCTGGAAGCTCACGCCCGGCAGGGTTTGCAGAGCCTTGAGCGGATTGATGCCCGGCAGGATTTTTTGCATGTCGCTCTTGGTCATCGCGACCGAGGAGCGGGTCTTGCGGGTGGCGATTTCGACGGTGGCCATCGGCGCGGCCGCGGCCGCGGCGGCGCTGGCGGAATCGGCGGAATCGGCCGCGCCGGCGCTGGAAGCGGCACCGGAAGCGGCGCCGGCGTCGGCGGCGGGCAGGGCGGCGGCTCCGGCGGCGGCTTCAACGCTGGCGGTGCCGGCGGCGACGGCGCCGGCCGGCGCGGCGGCCATCTCGGCGACGGCGGCGGCAACGTTGGCGGCGATCGCCAGCATCGGGAAGCTCAGCGCGGCGAAGCACACCGCGGATAATTTCTTGTTCATGTTCTGCCTTGAAAACCGGTTAGTGACAATGGGAGGAGCGACGCTGCGCATGATAGTGACGCCGTGTTACCGGGTGATGACCGCCATGCGTTACACTGCCGCATGGAAACAAGAGGGAAGAACACGATGCGCATACTTCTGACGCTGGCGCTGGCGGCGACGCTCGCCGGCTGCTACACGGCCAACCAGGCGCGGCTGGGCAACCTCGTCACCGACACGGTGCAGCCCGGCATGCCGCTGGAGCAGGCGATCGCGCGCCTGCGGGTCGAGGATTTTTACTGCGACACCAGCAGCGGCGGCACGTTGACCGTCTGCACCCGCTCGCATCAAAGCCTGATGCGCGGCACCTGTGTCGAGCGTGTCGACCTGGTGCGCAGTTCCGCGTCGGCCAAATTGCTCGGCACGATAGACATCCTTGAAATCAAGTGCTCGAGAAAGTAATGGCCCGACCTAAGTTCTTACCAGATAATTTCACGCTGGCGATGATCGTGACGGTCGTCGCGGCCAGCCTGTTCCCATGCAGCGGCCAGGGCGCGGTGGTGTTCAACGGCGTTACCCACGCGGCCGTGTGTCTGCTGTTCTTCCTGCACGGCGCCAAGCTGTCGCGCGAGGCGGTGGTGGCCGGCATCACGCACTGGCGTTTGCACTTGCTGGTGTTGCTGTGCACGTTCGCCTTGTTCCCCTTGCTGGGGTTCGCGCTCAAGCCGTTGCTGATGCCCTTGGTCACGCCCGACCTGTACCTGGGCATCCTGTTCCTGTGCATGCTGCCGTCGACGGTGCAGTCGTCGATCGCCTTCACGGCGGCCGCGCGCGGCAATGTGCCGGCCGCCATCTGCAGCGCGTCGGCGTCCAATTTGCTGGGGATTTTCCTCACGCCGTTGATGGTGGGCTTGCTGACGGCGGCGCGGATGCAGGGTGGTTCGCCGTGGGAGTCTGCGTTGCAGATCGCCTTGCAGCTGTTGTTGCCGTTTATCGCCGGGCAGGTCGCGCGGCGCTGGATCGGGGCCTGGGTCGAGCGCAACAAGCCGCTCACGCGCATGGTCGACCAGGGTTCGATTTTGCTCGTGGTGTATACGGCGTTCAGCGAGGCGGTGGGGCAGGGCTTGTGGCACCAGCTGTCTTGGGCTTCGCTGGGTGGCTTGATGGTGATCGATGTGGTGTTGCTGGGATTGGTGATGCTGATCAGCGCGCAGTTGGCGCGGCGTTTGGGCTTTAACCGCGAGGACCGGATCGCGATTGTGTTTTGCGGGTCGAAAAAGAGTTTGGCCAGCGGCGTGCCGATGGCCAAGGTGTTGTTCGCCGGTGGGGCGCTGGGGGCGGTGGTGTTGCCGCTGATGCTGTTCCATCAGTTGCAGTTGATGGTGTGCGCGGTGTTGGCGCAGCGGTATGCCAGGCGCTCGGGGGACGGGTAGGCTTTACCCCGCACGGCGTGGCGTGGGGACGGACCCCGTGGGGTCCGTCCCCGGGTGGTGGTCTGCGGCGGCGACGGATTTGAGGCGCACCCCGCGGTGCGGCCCCATGGGGACGTACCCCGCGGGGTACGTCCCCGGCCGGCGGGGTGCGGGGTATCAGTGCTTGACGTCGCTCGCCGGGATCAAGGCGGCGACCGGCTCGTCGCTGGCGAACAGCTGCGCGCAATCGACCTTGTCGTAGTCGTAGTGCTGGCCGCAGAAATCGCAGTTGACGCCGACATGGCCCTGCTCCTCGAGCACGCTGTCGACCTCTTCGCGGCCCAGCATCTTGAGCATGTTGCCGACCTTTTCGCGCGTGCAGGTGCAGTGGAACGATGGGCTCAGCGGATCGAACACGCGGATCGTCTCCTCCCAGAACAGGCGCTGCATCAGCACGTCCACGGTCGTCTCCAGCAACTCTTTCTCCTTCAACGTCGAACCGAGGATCACGGCCCGGTTCCACGTCTCGAGCGCGTCCTCCGGCGTCAGCGGCTCGACGCCGGCCTTGCCGCCATGGTCGGGCAGCTTTTGCAGCAGCAGGCCGCGCGCGACGTTGTCGTCCGCCGCCAGCCACAGCTTGGTGTCGAGCTGTTCCGAACGCAGCATGTAGTTTTCGATGACGGTGGCCACGTCGTCGCCGTCGAGCGGCACGATGCCCTGGTAAGGCTGCTGGCCCGGCACCTTGTCGGCCGGGTCGAGCGTGATGATGAAGCGGCCCTTGCCGTTCACATTGAGCATCGATGGCACGGTGGCGTCGTCGGCGACGACGGCGCCGTCGGCCAGCTTGGCGGTGGCGCGCAGGCGCAGGTCGGCGTCGCACTCGACCACCAGCAGCTGCACCGGACCGTCGCCATGGATTTGCATGATGATCGAGCCATTGAACTTGAGGTTGGCCGACAGCAGCGCGGCGGCGCCCACCATCTGCCCCAGCAGCTTCTTGACCGCCGGCGGGTAGCTGTGGCGCGACAGCACCTCGCGCCAGGTGGCCGAGATGTCGACGAATTCGCCGCGCACGGCGGCGTTTTCGAAGATGAACTTCTGCAGGACGTCCGTGGTCAGGGTAATGCTCATGTTTTATCCAATCTTTTTGAGTTGCGTCTTGAACAGCTGGCCGCGTTGCACATAGCTGTCGGCGCTGGCGCGCAGGCGCGCGGTATCCTCGGGCGTCAAGGTGCGCACGGCCTTGGCGGGCGAACCGATGATCAGCGAGTTGTCCGGAAATTGCTTGCCCTCGGTGACCAGCGCGCCGGCGCCGACCAAGCAACCGGCGCCGATCTTGGCGCCATTTAATATCACCGCCTGGATGCCGACCAGCGCGCCATCGCCGATGGTGCAGCCGTGCAGCATGGCCTGGTGGCCGATGGTGACGTTCTTGCCCACGGTCAGCGGGTAGCCCATGTCCGTGTGCATGACGGCGCCTTCCTGCACATTGCTGTTCTCGCCGATGGTGATGCGTTCGTTATCGCCGCGCAAGGTCGCGCCGAACCACACCGAGGTGTTGGCGTGCAGCGTGACCTTGCCCACCAGCGTGGCCCCGTCGGCGACAAAGGACGATGCATCGATCTCGGGCGCGTGTTCGCCCAGTTGATAAATAGACATTGGAAACCTTCGGTTGAATGACGGGACGGCGGGATGGCGCTATTTTACGCTTGCACAACGAGCGAACGGTCGTGCTATTATTTTGCTTTGCGGCCAGCAATGTACCGATATTGCGCTGACTGCGCGGTTTTCAAGACACGTATCTCAGTTTATGCAAGGGACAAGAACCATGACGTTGACACCATCGCGCTCCGAATTCCTGAGCATCCGCGGCCTGCGCATCCACACGCACCACTGGGGCAGGCAGGGCGCGCCCAAGATTTTCATGTTGCACGGCTGGATGGACGTGGGCGCGTCGTTCCAGTTCGTGGTCGACGCGTTGAAGGGCGATTGGCACGTGATCGCGCCCGATTGGCGCGGCTTCGGCCTATCCGACCGCAGCGGCGACGACACCTACTGGTTCCCCGACTACCTGGCCGACCTGGACGCCATCCTGCGCCATTATTCGCCGGACAGGGCGGTCGACATCGTCGGCCACAGCATGGGTGCCAACATCCTCGGCCTGTACGCCGGCGCGCGCCCGGAGCGCATCCGCCGGCTGGTCAACCTCGAAGGCGCCGGCCTGCGCGCGGCCAAGCCCGAGCAGGCGCCTGGCCGTTACGCCAAATGGATGGATGGCTTGCTGGAAAAGCCGGAGTTGCGCACCTACCCGAACCGGCAGGCCGTCGCGGCCCGCCTGCAGAAGACCAATCCGCGCCTGAGCGACGAGCGCGCCGCTTTCCTGTCGCAGCACTGGTCGGCCCAAAACGAGCACGGCGAATGGGAAATCCTCGGCGATCCGGTGCACAAGCAGCAAGGACCGCTGCCGTACAACGTCGACGAGGTGATGGCGTGCTGGAAGGCGATCACCGCCCCGGTGCTGTGGGTCGAGGCCGACCAGACCAATATGTGGGACTGGCTCGGTTCGAAGCCGGGCGGGCAAGTCGAGCTCGAGCGGCGCCTCGGTCATTTGCGCGACGTCACGCGCAAGATGGTGCACGATGCCGGCCATATGCTGCATCACGATCAGCCGGTGGAGCTGGCGCAATACATCGAGGAGTTTTTGACGCGCTGAGCCGGTAAGGTCGGGATGTTGCTCCGGTGCTTGCCAGCGCCTTGGTTCTTTGGCATGATGGAATGCATGAGTCCGCATAACACCACCGCCACGCACCTCCGCCACGTCGCCGCAGACGCTGGCGCGGCCGCGTTCGCCGGTTGCGGTCGATCCCGATCCGTTTCCCGCTTGGTCTCCATTATTCGAATTATTCAGGGTCGCTGAGCTGCGGCTGCGCCGGTGCTCGGCGCCCCAGCCCCGTGCGCTTCGTTGCGCGCCCCCGCGCGGGCAACCCCCGCGTCCCCCTGAATAATCCATGGAGCATCCGCATGAGCACTTCCCATCCGTATCCGTCGCTGGCCCAGATCCGCGCAACGGCCGCCCGCCTGCAAGGCAAAATCCTGCACACGCCCGTGTGGCGCTGGCAAACCGGCGCCATCGAAGAACAATTTCCGTCCACCGAAGTCTGGCTCAAGCTGGAACTGTTTCAAAAGACCGGCACCTTCAAGCTGCGCGGCGCGCTCAACTGCGTCGAGGCGCTGGACGCGCCGGCGCGCGCGCGCGGCGTGGTGGCCGTGAGCGCCGGCAACCACGCGATGGCGGCCGCCTACACCGCGCGGCTGGCCGGTTGCAGCGCCAAGGTCGTCATGCCGGCGCACGCGAGCCCGGCGCGCATTGCCGCCTGCCGGGAGTTCGGCGCCGAAGTGGTGCTGATGGCCGACATACACGAGGCGTTCGCGCACGGGCGCCGGATCGAGCGCGACGAGGGCCGCACCATGCTGCATCCCTACGACGGCCCGCTGACCGCGCAGGGCACCGCCACGGTCGGATTGGAATTGATGGCGCAGGTGCCCGGTCTCGACGCGGTGGTGGTGCCGGTCGGCGGCGGTGGCTTGTGCGCGGGCATCGCCGCCGCCGTCAAGCAGCTCAATCCGCATTGCGCCGTGTATGGGGTCGAGCCGTTCGGCGCCGACGCGCTGTACCGCAGCTTCGCGGCCGGCGCGCCGCAGACCTTGGCGCGGGTCGATACCGTGGCCGACAGCCTGTGCGCGCCGTACGCGATGGAATACAGCTTCAACGTCTGCCGCCGTTTCGTCGACGAGGTGGTGCGGGTCGACGACGACCAGATCTGCGAGGCCATGCTGCATCTGTTCCGCGACGCCAAGCTGGTGGCCGAGCCGGCGGCCGCGGTGGCGACCGCCGCGCTGTTCGGGCCGCTGCGCGCGCGGCTCGAGGGCAAGCGCGTGGCCTTGCTGGTGTGCGGCTCGAATATCGACCCCGCGCGGTTTGCCGAGCTGCTGTGCAGGGGCGCGCGCATCCGGGATACAATGACGCTATGTTAAAAGTCGATCTGCACTGCCATTCCAACGTCTCCGACGGCGTCCTCGCTCCGGCCGCCGTGGCCGCCCACGCCCGCAAGGCCGGCGTCGACGTCTGGGCGCTGACCGACCACGACGAGGTGGGCGGCATCCCGGCCGCCCGCGCCGCCGCCGCCGAGCAGGGCATGCGTTTCGTCACCGGGGTGGAAATTTCCATCACCTGGGCCAATGAAACCGTGCACATCGTCGGCTTGCAGATCGACGAGACCAACGCCGCGCTGCTCGAGGGGCTGGCCTGCACGCGCTCGGGGCGCGACAACCGCGGTCGCGAGATCGCCCGCCAGCTGGAGGCGGCCGGCATCGCCGGCGCCTACGAGGGCGCGCTCACCTACGTCGGCAATCCGGACCTGATGTCGCGCACGCATTTCGCCCGCTATCTGGTGGAGATCGGCGCCTGCGCCAGCATCGCCGACGTGTTCAAGAAATATCTGTCCGAGGGCAAGCCGGGTTACGTGCCGCATTGCTGGGCCAGCCTGGCCGATACCGTCGGCTGGATACGCGGGGCGGGGGGCATCGCCGTCATCGCCCATCCGGGGCGTTATCGCTTCAGCCAGCTGGCGCAGGGGCAGTTGTTCGACGAGTTCAAGCAGCTGGGCGGGGCGGCGATCGAGGTCGTCACCGGCAGCCATACGCCCGACCAGTATCCGGTGTATGCGCAGCTGGCCAACAGTTATGGTTTCCTCGCTTCGCGCGGGACCGATTTCCATGCGCCCGGCGAGTCGCGGGTCGATTTCGCCTTGTTGCCGCCGTTGCCGGCCAATGTGACGCCCGTTTGGCACGACTGGTTCTAGGGGCGGGGGTTTGCGCTCGCTGCCACCCCGCACCCCCGAGCGGGGACGTACCCCTTGGGGTACGTCCCCTAAGCTGTGGCGCACGCGTCTCGCGGAAGGCGCGCGGGGTTGGCGTGTGATTGCCAGCGGTAATTAATAATTGCCATCTTGATTTTGCTTAATGCGGTCATACCTTATGATCTGGGCCAACTTGTCCCTACCGGAGACCAAACAATGAAACGCATCGTCCTGTTTATCGCCACCAACCTCGCTGTGATGCTGGTGCTGTCCATCGTCCTGTCGCTGCTGGGCATCGGCCGTCCGGGCGCCGGCGGCAACCTGGAGCTGGGCAGCCTGCTGGCGTTTTCGCTGGTGGTCGGCTTCACCGGCGCGATCTTTTCGCTGCTGATCAGCAAACCGATGGCCAAATGGTCGACCGGCGCGCGGGTGATCGAGTCGCCGTCGTCGTCGAGCGAGCTGTGGCTGGTCAACACCGTCAAGGCGCTGTCCGAGCGCGCCGGCATCGGCATGCCGGAGGTGGCCGTCTATCCGGGCGAACCGAACGCCTTCGCCACCGGCGCGTTCAAGAATTCGGCGCTGGTGGCCGTCTCCACCGGCCTGCTGGAAAACATGAACCGCGACGAGGTCGAGGCCGTGCTGGGCCACGAGGTGGCCCACATCGCCAACGGCGACATGGTCACCATGACCCTGATCCAGGGCGTGGTCAATACCTTCGTGGTGTTCCTGGCGCGCGTGGTCGGCTTCTTCGTCGACAAGGTGCTGCTCAAGAACGACCGCCAGGGCACCGGCATCGGCTACATGGCCACCGTGTTCGTGTGCGAACTGGTGTTCGGCCTGGTGGCCTCGCTGATCGTGGCCTGGTTCTCGCGCCAGCGCGAGTTCCGCGCCGACGCCGGCTCGGCCAGGCTGCTCGGCAGCAGCGTGCCGATGCAGCACGCGCTGGCGCGCCTGAACGGCCTTGAGCCCGGCGCGCTGCCGCAATCGATCGCGGCGGCCGGCATCACCAACCGTGGCGGCTGGGGCGCGCTGTTCTCGACCCACCCGCCGTTCGAGCAACGTATCGCCGCCTTGCGTAGCGTACAATCTTAATGTTAACAATAGCGGCGTGGGCCGGCCGTGATCCGTCACGGCCAGGCCGCGCCAGCCAACCATGAGTCAATTCTTCCAGGTCCATCCCGTCAACCCGCAAGCGCGCCTGATCAAGCAGGCGGCGCAGATCATCGACGGCGGCGGCATCGTCGCCGTGCCGACCGATTCGTGCTACGCGCTGGTGTGCCACCTGGACGACAAGGGCGCCGTCGAGCGCCTGCGCCGCATCCGCGGCATCGACGAGAAGCACCACCTGACCCTGCTGTGCCGCGACCTGAGCGAGATCGGCGTCTACGCGCGCGTCGACAACCGCCAGTTCCGCCTGCTCAAGACGGCCACGCCGGGGCCGTACACCTTCATCCTCGAGGCGACCAAGATCGTGCCGCGCCGGCTCAGCCATCCGTCGCGCAAGACGATCGGCCTGCGCGTGCCGGAAAACCCCATCGTGCTGGCGCTGCTGGAACAGTTGCAGCAGCCGCTGCTGGGCACGACCCTGATCATGCCGGGCGAGGTGGACGCGCTCAACGACGCCGACACCATCTGCGAGCGGCTCGGCAAGCAGATCGAGCTGGTCATCGACGGCGGCGCCTGCAGCATGGAGCCGACCACGGTGATCGACCTGACCGGCCCGGACGCCGAGCTGGTGCGCCAGGGCCGCGGCGACGCCGCCCTGTTCGGCCTGTGAGCGGTCTTCCAAGCGCACGTCAACACTAGACGACAACCCCGCGACAGGCTCGCGACCAGGCAAGCGCGCCGGCCTTCGACGGCGCCCAAGATCACTTAGCAGCCTCTGGTAGAATCCCCATCATGGATATAGACAGCATCGTCCAGACCATCACGGTCTACGCCATTCCCGTGCTTTTCGCGATTTCCCTGCATGAAGCGGCCCACGGCTATGTCGCCCGCTATTTCGGCGACCCCACGGCGGCCGAGCTGGGCCGCCTGAGCATCAACCCGGTGCGCCACATCGACCCGTTCGGCACCATCCTGCTGCCCTTGATCCTGAGCCTGCTGCACCTGCCGGCGCTCGGCTACGCCAAGCCGGTGCCGGTCGACTACAGCCGCCTGCGCAACCCGCGCAAGCAGATGGCCTTTGTCGCCGCCGCCGGCCCGGGCGCCAATTTCGCCATGGGCCTGGCGTGGACGGTGCTGGGGGTGGTGCTGACGATGGTGTTCCACATGGACCGCTCCGACTTCTTCGTCAAGATGGTCGAGGCCGGCATTCTGGTGAACTCGGCGATGATGGTGTTCAACCTGATCCCGCTGCCGCCGCTCGACGGCGGGCGCATCGTCACCGGCCTGCTGCCGCTGGCGCTGGCGCGCAAGTATGCCCGCATCGAGCGCTACGGCGTCTATGTCTTCATCGGGCTGATCGTGCTGATGCAGTTCGGTTTCCTGACCGGCTTCCTGATCGGCGGCATCCGGCTCGTCGGCAGCGTCTTCGGCCTCTTGGTGAGCCCCTTGTTCTATCTGTTCGCCTGACCGTGTTCCGGGCGCGCGGCGCCCACCCTCGTAAATTTCAGTAAAGACATCATGAGCGATCACATCTCACCCTGGGTGCAGCGTTACGCGCCCCTGATCCCCGGCGGCGACGTGCTGGACCTGGCCTGCGGCAACGGCCGCCACGCGCGCCACCTGGTCGCGCTCGGCCATTCGGTGGTCGCGGTCGACCGCGACGCCGACGCCCTGGCCGCCGCCGCCGGCCCCGGCATCACCACCTCGGCCATCGACCTGGAGCAGCCGGGCGCCGCCTGGCCGTTCGGCCCGGACCGATTCGCCGGCATCGTGGTCACAAACTACCTCCATCGTCCGCTAACTGCCGCGATGATCGCCAGCCTGGCGCCGAACGGCGTGCTCATCTACGAGACCTTCGCCGACGGCAACGCCCAGTTCGGCAAACCGTCGAATCCGGACTTCCTGCTGGCGGCGGGCGAACTGCTGGCGTGGGCGGGGGCGCACGGCCTGCGCGTGGTGGCCTTCGAGGATGGCGTCGTCGACGCGCCGAAAACTGCCATGGTGCAACGAATCTGCGCCGTCCGGCCGGAGTTTCCCCGCGTGGCGGCCCTGTTGCCGCCGTTTTGAGTCGCGCGGGGCCCCGCGCGGGCCTGATTTGTGGGCCCGAATGCACCATAACCGCGACTCATCGTCTACAATCGTCGTTTTAATACTTCATGCAGTGGTTTCCTATGATTAAGGGCAGCATAGTAGCAATCGTCACCCCGATGCACGCGGACGGCAGTCTGGACTTCGACGGCCTGAACCGGCTGATCGACTGGCACATCGCCGAGGGGACCAACAGCATCGTCATCGCCGGCACCACCGGCGAATCGGCCACCGTCAGCGTCGAAGAGCATTGCGCCTTGATCAAGGCGACCGTCGCCCACGCCGCCGGCCGCATCCCCATCATCGCCGGCGCCGGCGCCAACTCGACCGCCGAGGCGATCAAGCTGACCCGTTTTGCCAAGGAAGCGGGTGCCGACGCCACCCTGCAGGTCGTTCCCTACTACAACCGCCCGACCCAGGAAGGCATGTTCCAGCACTTCAAGGCCATCGCCGAGGCGGTGGACTTGCCGGTGATCCTGTACAACGTGCCCGGCCGCACCGTGGCCGACATGAGCAACGAGACCATCCTGCGCCTGGCGGGCGTGCCCGGCATCGTCGGCGTCAAGGACGCGACCGGCAACATCGGCCGCGGCTACGACCTGCTGCGCCTGGCCCCGAAGTCCTTCGCCGTCTATTCCGGCGACGATCCGACCGCGATGGCCTTGATGCTCGGCGGCGGCGCCGGCAACATCTCGGTGACCGCCAACGTCATGCCGCGCGCGATGGCGGAGATGTGCGCGGCGGCGATCGCCGGCGACATCCCCAAGGCCGTGGCGCTCAACAACCAGATGTTCCCGCTGCACCAGAAGCTGTTCATCGAGCCCAACCCGGTGCCGGTCAAGTGGGCGCTGGCGGAAATGGGCAAGATGCCGGCCGGCATACGCCTGCCGCTGGTGCCGCTGGGCGCCGATTGCCACGACGCCGTGCGCGCGGCGCTGCGCGAAGCCGGCGTGCTGTAAGCGCCGGCGCCCGCCTTTCCACCCCAAGCAACAAGCCCCGACCCGATCGGATCATATTTCGCCGCATCTCAGCTTCTTAAACAGTAACGACATGACTATTCGCAAGACAGCTTCCATCTCCCCGCAACGCGCCCTGGTACTGGGCACGTTGGTGGCCAGTTTGACCGGTTGCGGCATGATCAGCTCCGTCGTCGGCAACGACAAGGTGGACTACAAGTCGGCCAAGAAGGCCAGCACGCTCGACGTGCCGCCCGACCTGACGCAACTGCAGAAAGACAACCGCTATTCGCTGCCCGACTCGAACAACGGCGTGGCCACCGCCTCCGGCTACAACGCCGCCAAGGGCGCGGCGGCGGCGGCCGGCGTCGGTCCCGGCGCGGTGGTGCCGGGCCAGCTGCCGGCCGGCACCGTGGTGCCGACCACCGTCAACGACATCAAGGTCGAGCGCGACGGCAACCAGCGCTGGCTGGTGATCAAGCAGACCCCCGAGCAGCTGTGGCCGCAACTGAAGAAGTTCTGGGAGGATTCGGGCTTCACCCTGGCGCAGGAAATGCCGACGGCCGGCATCATGGAAACCGAGTGGAACGAGAACCGCGCCAAGATCCCGCAGGATTTCATCCGCAACACCATCGGCAAGGTGTTCGACTCGGTCTACTCGAGCGGCGAGCGCGACAAGTTCCGCACCCGTATCGAGCGCCGCGCCGACGGCGCCAGCGAGATCTACATCAGCCACCGCGGCGCCCAGGAAGTGGTCACCGGCGCCCAGAAGGAATCGACCATCTGGACCCCGCGTCCGAACGATCCGGGCCTCGAGGCCGAATTCCTGGCGCGCCTGATGAACAAGCTGGGCAACGGCGGCGAGGACACCTCGCCGGCCAAGACGGCGGTCGACTCGGCCATCGTGCAGCCGCAGCACGCCTCGCTGGTGGGCAGCGGCGCCGAGCGCGCCGTGCAGGTGGACGAGGGCTTCGACCGCGCCTGGCGCCGGGTCGGCCTGGCGCTGGACCGCGCCGGCTTCACCGTCGAGGACCGCGACCGCACCAGCGGCACCTACTTCGTGCGCTACATCAACGACGCGACCGAGACCAAGGGCTTCTTCAGCAAGCTGTTCAGCTGGGGCTCGCCGTCCGAGGCGGACAAGGAAGCGCAGCGCTATCGCATCCTGGTCAAGGCCGGCGCCGGCAACAGCAGCACCGTGACCGTCATGACCAATGCCGGCAAGCCGGAAACGGGCCCGGTCGGCGAGAAGATTCTGACGCTGCTGCACGAGCAATTGAAATAAGCCGGTATCGTTCCGGCTTCGGCGGCGGCGCGCGGTGGGCGCCGCCGGCCGAATATCGGGAGAATATCGGGAGCAATAAAAAAACCGGCGCATGCCGGTTTTTTTATATCTGCGAATCAATAGCGCATTTCATTTCCGCCGCAAAAGCAATGGGCGAAAAAAAACCCGCCCGCGCTCAAAGCGCCGGCGGGTTCTTCCTTACTGATTACTTCGAAGCAGCAGGTGCCGAAGCGGCTGGAGCAGCAGCGTCAGCAGCAGGAGCGGCTGGAGCGGCAGCGTCAGCGGCTGGAGCGGCTGGAGCGGCAGCGTCAGCGGCAGGAGCGGCTGGAGCAGCAGCTGGAGCGGCTTCTGGAGCGACGACTGGAGCTGGGGTAACGGTGGTTTCTTCTTTTTTCGAGCAAGCGGTCAGAGCAGCAACGGCCAGCAGGGAAACGATCAGCAGGGATTTTTTCATGAATTTTCCTTAGTTAATACAAAATTGAACACAGTGTTGCGAATAATAATTACCGGTAATTATCGCTCATTAGGTCGTCTTCGAAGGCTTTTCGTACCTGACATGGTGCCTGCCAGACAACGGAAACTTCCTAACCGAATATTATAGCGATTTTTACTGCGTCGCAATAGGACAACGAGACGTTCCACAACTATTTTGCGGTATCGCAACATTTCGCTTTCGACTCCGGTTTAAGGGGAGTGGCGGCGCCCGGCATTCGCGACGGACACCGCATTCTACCCCCATCCGCGCCTCCGTTCTGTTGAGATCGCATACAATCGGCGCCCGAATCGGCGCCAAATTGTAAGAGAACGTTGCAAAGACGTCTAGACAGCCGCCTCGGCGGCCGGCGGCCCCGTCAGCCCAGCTCGAGCCAGCCGTCCTGGTACCACGTGTAGAGCGCGTCGAGCACATCGTCGGAGGCCTGGGCCAGCTCGGCGCCGGTCAGCGCGCGGTGGTTGGCCAGCGCCTCCAGGGTGGCCTTGTCGGCGCGGCCGACGCCGAACGATTCGCCGTTGATGAACACGTGCTTGCCGCGATACAGCATTTGCGTCTTGCGCGACAGCGACAGGCCCTTCTTGGCGGCCGCCTCGTTGAACTTGCCCACGGCCAGCGGTTTGGCCGGGCCGGTGAAGAACACGTTGTGCTTGGGCTCGGACATGTATTCGCCCAGGAAGATCGTCACGTCCTCCTCGGTGAAGCGGACCTTGTTGATCTCCCCGGTGATCGTGCTCAGCATGTGGCGCGGGATCTCGGCCGGCTTGGCGGTCGCCTCCAGTTGCGGATCGGCGTAGCGGCCCGGCAGGTCGATCGAATCGGCCATGAACTGCAGGAAGGCCTCGCCGAGCTCCTGGTAGGACGGCGCGCGGAAGCCGATCGAATAGGTCTGGCAATCGCCGATGGCCACGCCGTCGTGGGCGTAGTGGGGCGGCAGGTAGAGCATGTCGCCCGGGTTGAGGATGAACTCCTCGTTCGGCTTGAAGTTGGCCAGGATTTTGAGCGGCAGGCCGTCGACCAGCGTCAAGTCCTTCTGCGGGCCGATGCGCCAGCGGCGCTGTCCCTGCGCCTGCAACAGGAACACGTCGTAGGAATCGAAATGCGGACCGACGCCGCCGCCGTCGGTGGCGAAGCTGACCATCAGGTCGTCGAGGCGGGCGTCGGGGATGAAGCGGAACTGGCGCAGCAGCGCGTCGGCCTTGGCGTCGAACAGGTTGACGCCCTGGACCAGCAGCGTCCATTCCTTTTGCGTCGGCGGCGGCAGCGTCTCCAGGGGGCCTTGCTGCATCGACCAATTGCCGTCGACGGCGGCGATCAGGCGCGATTCGGCGTGGTTGGTGGCGGCCAGCTTGGTCAGGGCGTCCAGGCTTAGCAGCGGCTTGAAGCCGGGGATGGCGTTGCGGATCAGGAGCGGCTTTTTGTGCCAGTAGTCGCGCAGGAACTGCGCCGGCGTGATGTCGCCGAGGAGCGGTAATTTTTTCATACCGCATTATAAACCGGCACCCCGGTCGGAGGGGCCGCTGCCGCGGCTCGGCGCGTGCGCTCCCGCGGCCTTTACCCCGCACCCCGACCGGAGGGGACGGACCCCAAGGGGTCCGTCCCCGGTGGTGTGCGCCGTGCGGGGTGGGGCGCGCGCCGACGGTATCAGCGCGCGTGCAGCCAGCGCGCTTGCAGCCAGCGCGCCACGTAGTCGAGCGCGAAACCTAGCACGCCGATCAGCACGATCGCGGCCATCAACTCGTTGTAGGCCAGCCGGTCGCGCGCGTCGAGGATGAAATACCCCAGCCCCGCCGACACGCCCAGCATCTCGGCCGGCACCAGCACGATCCAGATGATGCCGATCGCCAGCCGCACGCCGGTCAGGATGTCGGCCGTGATCCCCGGCAACACCACCCGCAGCACCGTTTCGGCGCGCGTGGCCGACAGGCTGCGCGCCAGCAGCAGCCAGTTCGGATCGAGCCGCGCCACGCCGGTGGCCGTGTTGAGCAAAATCGGCCAGACGGCGGCGAACGCCAGCAAAAAATACACCGGCGCGTCGCCCACGCCGAGCGTCATCACCGCCAGCGGCATCCACGACAGCGGCGAGACCATGCGCAGCAGCTGGAACAGCGGCATGGCGGCCGCCGCGAAGCGCCGCGAACTGCCCACCAACACGCCCAGCGGCACGCCGATGGCCACCGCCGCGCCGAGTCCATAGCCGACCCGGCGCAGGCTCAGGCCGATGTCGCGCCAGATGTCCGGCCCTTGCAGCAGATGCAGCAGCGCGCGCCCGGCCTCGAGCGGCGCGAACGACGCGGCGATCGGCGTATCGCGTTCGAGCGCGCCGACGCCGGCCTGCCACAGCAGCAGCGCCACGGCAAAGCCGAGCAGCGGCAGGCCGGCGCCGGCGATGCCGTGCCGGACCTTGCGTTGAACCCCGTCCGCCATCGGTCAGACCGCCAGCACTTCGCCGCGCAGCAGGTTGGCCGGCAGGCCGAACGCGCCCGGACCGCCGACGGCGGCGATCGCCTTGCGCACGAAGCGGTCGTCGATCAGGTCGCGCGCGACGAACGACGGCTCGAGCTTTTGCAGGAAGCCGGTGTCGCCCTCCAGGCGCGTGGCCTTGAGGGCCTTGACCATCTGCTCGGTGTACGAGGCGAACGGGAACGGCTGGAAGTCGATGCGGCGCTGGTTCCAGTCCTTGTGGACGATCACGCCGCGCTTTTCGTAGTCGGCGTAGTCGGTCACCGTCAGCACCTTCGACAGCACCTGCAGGGCGTGCGGCGTGTAGCGGTGGGCGTCGCCGTTCGACAGCAGGCGCGCCGTGTCGATCTGGTTGGAGCGGGTCCACAGCTGCGCCTTGACGATGGCGTTGGTCACGCGCTGGGCCCATTGCGGACGGGCGGCGATGTCGCGCTCGGACAGGAAGGTCACGCAGCAGGCGTGGTTCTTCCACACGTCGCCGGAAAAGCGCAGCACCTTGCCCACGCCGTTGGTCTCGGCCAGCGCGTTGAACGGCTCGGCGACGATGAAGCCGGCGATCGACTTGCTGGCCAGCGCCGAGACCATCTCGGCCGGCGCCAGCACCACCAGGTTGACCTCCTTCGGCCCGATGGCGCCTTCGCGGCCCTTGGCCACCACCGTCAAGCCTTCCTTGGCCAGGATCTGCTGCAGCAGGATGTTGTGGATCGAGTACCAGAACGGAATGGCCACCGTGCGTCCGCCCAGATCGGCGACGCCGCTGATTTCCTTTGCCACCGTCAGCGCCGAGCCGTTGACGTGGTTCCACGCCACCACCTTGGCCGGGAACTTGGCGCCGTAGCGCACCGACATGGTGGCCGGCGACAGCAGGTGGATCACGTTGACCTGGCCGGAGACGAAGGCCTCGATGATCTGCGCCCAGCTGCGGAACAGGCGCGGCGTCTCCGCTTGCAGGCCCTCGGCCTCGAACAGCTTGCGCCCGTGCGCCACCAGCAGCGGCGTGGCGTCGGTGATCGGCAGGTAGCCGATTTTTACCGGCTGGTCGTCGCCCTTCGGGCCTTGTTGTGCCATGGCGTCGCCGGCGAACAGCAGCGGCGCGGCCACGCCGGCGCCGCCGAGCGCGGACACGCGCAGGAAGTCGCGCCGCGTCATGCCGCAGTCGCAGTCGGAGGCGGCGCAGATGTGGTAGGGGTTTGCAGTCATTGGAGGAGCTTTCGGATTGTATGGTTGGTTGTTATGGGGAGCGCGGGGTCGACGGCGCGCGCACATCCTGCAGCGCCGCCAGGATGCGCAGGCGCAGCGCGCCGGTCGCCTCGGCGTCGGCCAGGCGCGGATGGGGCAGGTCGACCTCCCACTCGTGGACGATGCGGCCCGGCTGGCCGCCCATGAGCACGATGCGGTCGGCCACCAGGATCGCCTCGTCGATGTCGTGCGTGACGAGCAGCACGGCGCTGTGCCAGCGGTGCACGACGTCGACCAGCAGCGTTTGCATCTCGGCGCGGGTGATGGCGTCGAGCGCGGAAAACGGTTCGTCGGCGAACAGCAGCTCCGGCTGGCGCGCCAGCGCGCGCGCCAGCGCCACGCGCTGCGCCATGCCGCCCGAGAGCGCGTGCGGATAGCGCTTTTCGCTGCCGGAGAGGCCAACGGCGTCGATCGCGTCCTGCACGCGGCGCGCGTGCGCCTCGCGCGTGATTTTCGGCTGGTGCGTGAAATCGAGGCCGAAGCCGACGTTGGCGCTGACGTTGAGCCATGGCAGCAGGCTCGCTTGCTGGAACACCAGCGCGCTGCGCGGACTGGGCGCCGTCAGCGGCGCGCCGAGGAAGCTGACGGTGCCGCGCGTAGGGCTTTGCAGGCCGGCGAGCACGCGCAGCAGCGTCGATTTGCCGCAGCCGCTGCCGCCGAGCAGGCAGACGATCTCGCGCGGGCGCACCGAGAGCGTGATGTCGTCGAAGGTGGCGCCGGCGCCGGGGTAGGCAAAGCCCAGGCGCTCGGCCCGCAGCGCCAGGCCGGCGCCGCTGTCATTGAGCACGGCGCTCATGTGGACGCGGCCGCGTGCTTGTCCAGCGCCGCCTGCAACTGCGTGATGCTCGGCGTGATCACCGGGATGAAGGCCGATTCGCGCAGGCGCCGCGCATAGCCGTCCTGTTCGTCCTCGAGGTAGGCGTGGCCGCCCTTGGCGTGCAGCTCGAGCGTGAGCGCCTGCTGCACCAGGTCGGCCAGCGCGATACGCAGGCGGAACAAGGTCGGCGCGTCGGCGACGAAGCGGCCGTCGGCCACGCCGTCGAGCAGGTGCTGCGTGTGCAGGGTCAGCGCGTCGCGCGCGCCGTCGATGCGCTCGCCCAGTTTGCCGCGCCCCCTGGCGCCGCCGTCGAGCGTGCGCGCCGCGTGTTCCAGGCTGGCCCGCGCCAGGCCGATCGACATCCCGCACTGCATGCCGAGGAAGGCCGGCCGCACGCGCGGCAGCCAGTCCGGCGCCCGCGCGCTGATGATGTCGTCGGCGGCGATGGCCACGCCCTCGAGCCGCACGGCGGCCGTGTTACTGCCGCGCATGGCGATCAGCTTGAGGTTGTCGCCGCGCTGGACGCCGGCGGCGTCGCTGGCGAAGGCCACCACCGCCGCCGGCGCGCCGTCGACCGGCGCCACGGCGGCGGCGGCGACGAAGCGGCCCGGCCGCAGGTTGGTGATCCAGGCCAGCTTGCCGTCGAGGGTCCAGCCGTCGCCGTCGGCGCGGGCGGCGATTTGCAGCGGCTCCATCCCGGACAAAAATTTCATCGCGTTCGACAGGCCGGTGGCGCCGGCCAGGGTGCCGGCCAACAGTTCGGGCAGCAGCCGCTCGCGCAGCGCCGCGTTCGGGCTTTGCAGCAGGTATTCGATGAAGCTGCGCTGGCCCCAGTAGACGAAGGCCGCCGTCAACGAATGGCGCGCCACCTCGGCGATGCCTTCGATGGCGTCGCGCACGTCGCCGCCGCTGCCGCCCAGGTGCGACGGCACCCCGGCCAGGAAGCAGCCCTGCGCCGCCAGCGCCGGCATGACCTGGTCGGCCAGGTGTTCGGATTGGTCGAGGGTGTCGGCGTGCAGCGCGAGCCAGTCGTGGAGGGCCGCCATCCTTACACCGCGCCGGGCAGGTAGGGCTGCAGCTGCGGATTGACCGGCGTGCCGGCCAGGCTGTTGGCGAAGTTGCACAAGGTGGCCAGGCTGATGCCGAGCACCACCTCGAGCGCCTGCTGCTCGTTGTAGCCGGCGTCGAGGAACGCTTGCAGCCCGGCGTCGCCGACGGCGCCGCGGTGGGCGATGACGGCGCTGGCGAAGGCGGCCACCGCGTCGAGGCGGGCCTCGCCGGTGGCGGCGCCCGTTTGCAGCGCGCGCACCGTCGCGGCGCTCTGGCCGGCCTTTTTGAGCGCGATGGCGCTGTGGCCGGCGATGCAGAAGTCGCAGCCGTGGATGCGCGCGGCGGTGATTTGCACCACTTCGCGCTCGGCCAGCGTCAGGCTGGCGCGCGCGTTGATGCCGGAGACGGTCAGGTAGGTTTCCAGCGCCACCGGCGCGTTGGCCAGCACGCCGATCAGGTTGGGCAGGTAGCCGTTGTTGGCGATGGCTTTTTCAACGAAGGCGCGGCTGTCGGCCGGCGCGGTGTCGAGCGTTTGCAGGGTCAGACGGGACATGGTGGCTTTTTCCTAAATAATGACAGCATATTATCAGGCGCGCGCGCGGCGGCGGCCATGTCCGAACGTCGCGCTTTTTTGTTCAAACGTCTTTTTACGCGGCCGCGCGCAGCTGGCGGCGGTAGGCGCCGGGCTGCTCGCCGACGACCCGCTTGAACGCGCGCGTGAAGGCGGCGTTGGACTGGTAGCCGACGTGGGCGGCGGCCTGCTCGACCGAGTCGCCGGCGTTGAGGCGCTGGGTGGCCAGGCGCATGCGCAGGCGCAGCAGGAACTGGGCCGGGGTGACGCCGCCGGCGCCGGTGAAGTGCCGGCAAAAGGCGGCGCGCGACATGTGCGCGGCGTCGGCCATGCGGGCGATGTTCCAGTCGGCGCCGGGATCGTCGAGCATGCGTTCGAGCAGCGCCATGAACTCGGCGCGCTGGGCCAGCGACAGCAGGCCGGCGGTGAGCGCCTCGCGCCCGCTGGCGTGGCGGATCAGGTAGAAAAACAGCAGCTCGACCAGGCGCACGATCAGCGGCGACGGGCGCTCGGGATCGGCGCTGTGGCGGGCCTCGGCCTGGATCATGTCGAACAGCGCCGCGCTGTGGCCGAGCGCCGGGTCGCCGCTGCGGCAGACCAGGTAGTCGGGGAAGGAGCCGATCACCATCGGACTGAGGGCGCCGCCGAAGCGGAAAAAGCCGCAGGCCAGGCCGGCGCCGCCGCCGGCCGGGTGGTCGGCGCCGGCGCCGGCCAGCGGCAGCATGGGCTGGGGCGCCAGCGGCGCGGCCGGATCGGGCGAGGGGCTGAGGAAGTGCGCCACGTCGCTCATCAGGAATACGCCGTCGCGCGCGCGCAGCGGCAGCGCCGGCTGGCCTTCGATGTGCAGGTAGCACTCGCCGTCGAGCACCAGGTGGAAGCTGGCCAGCGCGTGGCCGGCGGTCGAGGCCCGCCACGGCCCGCAGTAGCGGCCCACGTGCAGCGCGGCGGCGTCCAGCTCTATGCTGCCAAGCAGCCATTGGGCGAGTTTGTCGGAGGTGGCGGGTCGCATGGCTAGCATTGTAGGGCCTGGGCGGCGCCGGGAACAGAATTGAATCGCTTAAGCATATGCGCAAAGCTTCCTTGCACCCCGCGCGCCGCACACCGGGGACGCACCCGGTGGGCACGTCCCCTTCGGGTTGGCCGTGCGGGGCGCTTGGTGATTGCGGGTATAATCTGCCTGCTTATAACAGAAAGGAATTCCAATGAAGATTGCCAAGAACACGGTCGTGACTGTGAATTACAAACTGTCCGATGCCCAGGACAATCTGATCGAAGACGGTCGCCAGCCGATGGTCTACCTGCACGGCGGCTACGAGAACACGCTGCCGAAAATCGAAGAAGAACTCGATGGCAAGGAAGTCGGCTATTCGTCGATCATCCAGATCGAGCCGGAAGACGCGTTCGGCGACTACGACGCCGCGCTGGTCAAGGTCGAGCCGCGCAACCGCCTGCCGGAGCCGCTCGAAGTGGGCATGCAGTTCGAAGGCATGCCGGACGGCGACGACGCCGACGAGGCCATGATCTTCACCGTCACCGACATCGCCGACGACAAGGTCGTCCTCGACGGCAACCACCCGCTGGCCGGCATGGCGCTGCGCTTCTCGCTCAACGTCGCCGAAGTGCGCGAAGCGTCGGACGAGGAAATCGCCCACGGCCACGTGCACGGCGCCCACGGCCACCACCACGGTGACGAGGACGACGAAGGCGAAGAGGGCGACCACGTCGCCATCCACCCGATCCACTGACCGGTTTTCCGGCCGCTAGCGGCGCCCCGGCTCTTCCGGCGGCGCCGTCTCGGCGCCGCCGCCCTTGACGGTAAACAGGGCGGCGGCGTCGGGATTGACGCGCACGGTCGCCGATTCGGCCACCACGCTCAAATGCCCCACGTTGCCGTGCCAGTTGATGGCCGGTTCGGCGCCGTTCGCCGCGGCCGGGGCGCCCGCCGGCTCCGCGCCCGGCTGGGTATCGACCAGCAGCACCTTCCCCTTGAATTTGCCCGCCAGCGTCTTGATCTGGCGTCGCGGCTCGGCAAAGCCATCCTGTTTCGATTCGAACCGGGGCAGCAGCGAAAAGCCCTGTTCCACCTCCACCCCGACGGCGCCGTCCGAGAACAACACCAGCCCCTGCATCTTCTGGCGCGACGCCAGCGTAAACAGCCGGTGCAGCCAGGCACGGTTGGCCACCAGCCGGTCCTCGTATTCGCTGTTGCGGCCCGCCTCCGGCCGGTAGTGGTTGTTGTTGGCCGGCAGATTGATCGTGGCGAACAGCACCTTGCCGTACTCCCAGTGCGAGTTTTCGGCGTAGCTGCGGAACTTGGCGGTGCTCGACAAGCGCGCCAGCGCGATGCGCTGCGCGCCCAGCGATTCGGGCTCGCCGTAGAATAGTTCGCGCAGGCGGTTGAGGCGTTCGATCGCGTTCGAGCGGCCGGCCGAATTGAGGCAGGCGCTCCAGTCGCTGCCGGCCAGCGACACCACCACCGGCGCGGCCGCCTCGTCGAGCAGCGCGTGGCGCGCGGCGTACAGCTTGTCGCTGCAAGGCTCCTTGCCGGCCTTGATGCCGGTGGCGACGATGAAGGCCGGATTGGCTTGCGCGGCGGCGGCGATGGCGCGCTTGAGCGTCGACTCGTCGCTGCCGTTCTTGAACGGATGGCCGATCACGCCGAACTGGAAGCTGCGGTTGGCCGGCGCCGCCTGCGCCGGCGCGGCCGGCGACGGCCCGGCGCACAGCGCGGCGGACAGCGACAGCACCAGGCGTGGCCACAAGCGCCGCCCGGCGTGTGACCGGCCCGGCATTCCGCCCGCCGTCGGCAGCGCTGGCGGTGCCGACGGCGTCGGCGCCGGGCCCCGAAGGCATCAGGGCCGAGGTGGTCAACGAACAATTGGGCTACAAGGTGCGCGACGGCATCTTCAAGAAACTGGCCATCACCGCCATGT
>CAUPRW010000049.1:0-48193 GCA_963513825.1 uncultured Duganella sp. | reverse complement strand
GGCCGGCGCGCGCGGGCTGCGGCCGGGCGGCGGCGCCGTCTTCGGCGCCGCGCCGCCCTGCTGCGCCAGCAGCCAGCGGGCCTCGGCCGAACCGGACCGGGCGGCGGTGTCGAGCGCCTGCAAGGCCTTGTCGCGCAGCCGCGCATCGGCGCCGGGCTGGCCGGCCTCGGCCAGCGGGGGCCGGTGCAGCACCAGTTGCGCCAGCACCACACCGGCCTGCTCGACGCCGGCGTCGTAGGCGCGGTCGTACCACGGCAAGACGGCCGGCAGGCAATGCCGGGCGTGCTCGAAGGGGACGTGGCTGCCGATCAGCATCCAGGCCTCGTCCTGGTCCTGCAGCGCGGCGCGGTTGAGCCAGTGCAGCGCCGTGGGCAAACTCAGCGGAAGGCTGGCGCCACCGAACAAGTAGAGCTTGCCCAACGCCAGCTGGCAGACCGCGTCTCCCGCGCGGGCGCCCCTTATGATGCCTAACTCTTCGCGATTTGCCATCGTCTCACTATCACTATTAATGTGACTCATCGAAGCGGGCGGTGCATCGGCGCCGTCGCCGTTGCGGGCCGGCCGGATGACCATGAGACTCCAAGTGTAGCGTGCGATCGACGCCACACCCTAGACATTATGCGTGGCCGCTTGATCTGCCACAAACCCGTTCCCCCTGCTCGCCCTGTACGCTGGAACTGTTTTAGTGCATCCATGAAAACAAATCATGCCCCAACAGCAGCTTAGACGCCGGATCGGCCACGGCCAAGGCGGCATTGGTGGCGCGACCGTCAAGCGTTTCGGAAATACAACAAGAAGCCGCGATTCGACCGCTTTTGACACAAACAAGCCGCGATAATCGACCATTCCGGCGCGTTTGCCACGGCCAGGCCTTAAGGTTCAACCCATTCAGGAGACAAAGTAGCGGCCTGACAGCGAGACCTTTGTACGATTCACTCAAAAAAGGAATAACTGACATGATCAAGAAATCTTTACTGGCTGTGGCATTGATGGGCGCGTTCGGCGCCGCGTCGGCACAGTCGTCCGTGGCGATCTACGGCACGCTCGACGCGGGCCTGTCCAAGCGCACCAACTCCGGCAACACCACGACCATGGTCGGCAAGCGCGACAACAACAAGCTCGGCTTCCGCGGCGTCGAAGACCTCGGCAACGGCCTGAAGGCCTTGTTCCAGCTGGAGATCCGCTATGAGCCGGACACCGGCGTGATCGAAAACACCACGCGGCCGCTGTTCCAGGGCCAGAGCCGGGTCGGCCTGCAGGGCGACTTCGGCACCGTGCGCATCGGCCGCGGCCTGACCGCGTTCCAGGAAACGAGCACCGCCTTCGAGCCGTGGGCCGGCATGCCGGCCACCGCCGGCTACCAGACCGACCTGCAGGTGGCCGGCTACACCAGCGATCCGCTGAGCGCGGCCGGCAACTCGGCCAACCGCTTCTCGAACGCCGTGTTCTACAACACACCGCTGATCGGCGGCATCTTCCAGCTCAACGCCACCGTGGCCTCCAAGGAGGCCAACAACAACCCGGTCATCGTCGGCCGCGGCACCACGCTGGCGCCGCAGTTCCCGGCCAACAGCATGGCGCCGGTGGTGCCGTACTCGCTGAGCGTGACGGCCACCCAGGGCCCGTTCGCGGCCTATGGCGCCTACGAGCGCAACGCGGTCGACACCAAGCTGTGGTCGGTCGGCGCATCGTTCAAGCCGATCGCCGCGCTCAAACTGATGGGCTCGTACCAAAAGCAGGACCAGGAGGAAAGCGTCCTGATCAATCCTGAAACCAAGGCCTGGCTGATCGGCGCCAACTACACCATCGGCGCGGGCATGATACGGGCCGGCTACGGCCAGAAGAAACCGGACAACCAGGCCAACAGTCCGACCATCGCCAAGACCAAGCAAGTGTCGGTCGGCTACGACTACAACCTGTCGGCGCGCACCTATCTGTACGTGGACGCGGCCCGCAAGAAGATCACGCCAGCCACCACGTTCAACTTCTACAGCCTGGGCATCCACCACAACTTCTAAACCGCGCGGTCGACAAGAACTGCAAGGTCGGCGTTGGGGATACGGACAAGGGCGACCTTGTCCGTTTTTTTTCGCGCGGCGCGGGCGCCGATCCACGCCGCAGTATTTCGTTTAGTGCAAACGCGCGCGTCGGGTAAAATGTGCCCCTAGCCCCAACCTTGCAGATAGAGTAGCCATGACCGTCCCACTGGATTCAACGCTGGTCGCGCAGTACCTGACCGAGCACCCGCACTTCTTCGAAGAACACGCCGACTTGCTCGGTGAAATCAAGCTGGCCAGCCCGATCACCGGCCGCGCCGTCTCGCTGCAGGAGCGGCAGATGGAAGTGATGCGCGACAAATACAAGGCGCTGGAACTGCGCATGAGCAACCTGATGCGCCTCGCGTCCGAAAACGAGGCCATCGCCAACAAGTTCCACCGCTGGACCAAGGTGCTGCTCGAGTCCGAGGATGTGGGCTCGATGCCACACTCGGTGGTCAGCGGCCTGAAGTCGGCCTTCGACGTGCCGCAGGCGACCTTGCGCATCTGGGGCGCCGAGCCGCAGTACGACGGCGAATGGTACGTCAGCGGCGTGACCGAGGACGCGCGCCTGTTCGCCAACAGCCTGATGGCGCCGTACTGCGGCACCAACAAGGATTTCGAGGCGGTGCGCTGGCTCGACGACGCCACCGGCATCACCTCGACCGTCATCATCCCGCTGCGCAAGCCGGGCAACAAGACCGCCTTCGGCCTGCTGATCCTCGGCTCGGCCGACCCGGCCCGCTTCACCTCGCTGATGGCCACCGACTTCCTGGTCCACATCGGCGAAACGTCGAGCACCGCGCTGGCCTGGCTGCTGGCCTGAGCGACGCCATGGGCGCCGAAGCGGACGGCAAGCTGGCCTGGATCGACGCCTACCTCGACCATCTGCGCGGCGCGCGCCAACTCTCGCCGCACACCACGGCCGCCTACGCGCGCGACCTGCGCGAGCTCGCCGCGCTCTCCGACGGCACCGCGTGGGAGCGGGTCGACCACTTCCTGATCCGCCGGCTGGCCGCCAAACTGCACGCAAAAGAACTCGATCCGCGCTCAATCGCGCGCAAATTGTCGAGCTGGCGCGGCTTTTTCGGCTGGCTGGGGGAGCGCGTCGCGCTCGCGGCCAACCCGGTCCACGGCGTGCGCGCGCCCAAGCGCGCCAAAACGCTGCCGCGCGCGCTGTCGGTCGACGACGCCGTGCGCCTGGTGGCGCCGGCCACGGCGCGCGCCGGCGCCGAGCCGGCCGAACTGTGCAACCGCGCCATGTTCGAACTGTTGTATTCGAGCGGCCTGCGGGTGTCCGAGCTCGCCGGCCTCGACGCCACGCCCGGCAAGCAAGCGCTCGGTTGGGTCGAGGCCGGCAACGGCGAGGTGGTCGTCACCGGCAAGGGCAACAAGCGGCGCGTGGTGCCGGTCGGCGCCGCCGCGCTGGCGGCGCTGGCGGCCTGGCTGGCGGTGCGCCCGGCCCCCAGCGACGGCAGCGACGCCCTGTTCGTCAGCGCGCGCGGCACCCGGGTGTCGCCGCGCGTGATCCAGCAACGGCTGCGGGCGCACGGCGTGGCCAGCGGCGCCCCGGTGCGCGTGCATCCGCACATGCTGCGCCATTCGTTCGCCTCGCACGTGCTGCAATCGTCGGGCGACCTGCGCGCGGTGCAGGAGATGCTCGGCCACGCCAGCATCAGTTCGACGCAGGTCTACACGGCGCTCGATTTCCAGCATCTGGCCGAGGTCTACGACCGGGCCCACCCGCGCGCCAAGGCCAAATAGCGGCCGCGCGCAAACCCGGGCACGGCTCCGAACGGGCCGTGCTGACGCCGCTCAATCGGGCCAATTGCTGGCACAATTGAAATTCCGGCATAATCGGCCGATTGCATTTTCGCAGTTGATCCCCATCTGGGGTTCCCGACCAACAGACTCAGGCTGCTAAGCACATGGAACTGATCCCGACCACCATCCTCACCGGCTTCCTCGGCGCCGGCAAGACCACGCTGCTCAACCGCATCCTGCAGGAACAGCACGGCATGCGCATCGCCGTCATCGAGAACGAGTTTGGTCAGGAAAACATCGACAACGAAATCCTGGTGCAGGACAGCGGCGAGCAGATCGTCGAAATGAACAACGGCTGCATCTGCTGCACGGTGCGCGGCGACCTGATCGTGGCGCTAACGGGCCTGGCGCAAAAGCGCGCCGCCGGCGAACTGCACTTCGACCGCGTGGTCATCGAGACCACCGGACTGGCCAATCCGGGGCCGGTCGCGCAAACCTTCTTCGTCGACGAGGAAGTGGGCACCCACTACATGCTCGACGCCGTCGTCACGGTGGTCGACGCGCGCCACGCCATGGAACAACTGGACCAGCACGAGGAGGCGCAGCGCCAGGTCGGCTTCGCCGACAAGCTGTTGTTGTCCAAGACCGACCTGGTCAGCGAGGACGAGCTGGCCACGCTGACGGCGCGCCTCAAGCGCATCAATCCGCGCGCGCCGATCGGCAAGGCCGACTTCGGCCGCGCCCCGCTCACCGACGTGCTCGACCTCAAGGGCTTCAACCTCAACGACAAGCTCGAGCTGGACCCGGATTTCCTCGCCACCGAGCAAGCCCACGACGACGACCACGTGCACGACGAGCACTGCGGCCACGATCACGGCCATGCGGGGCACGACCACGACGGCCACGACCACAACCACCACCACGGCCACCACAGCGACGACATCGCCGCGTTTGTGTTCAAAAGCACACGCCCGTTCGACACCGCCAAGCTCGACGAGTTCCTCGGCGGCCTGGTAAACGTCTATGGTCCTCGCATGCTGCGCTACAAAGGGGTATTGTTGATGCAGGGCGCCGACCGCAAGGTGGTGTTCCAGGGCGTGCACCAGATCATGGGCAGCGATCTGGGCGCGAAATGGGGAGAAAACGACGTTCGCGGCAGCAAAATGGTGTTTATCGGTAAAAATCTGCCAAAAGACATCTTTATTAGCGGATTAGAACAATGTCTGGTATAAACTATCCGGGTTTTGTGGGGGTGGCTAAAATGCTACGAAGTGGCCACGAACCCGGGCTGATTAATTTGAAAACTCTGTCGTATCGAAGGTAAGCGAAGTTATGACCAAAACTAATAAATCGACCCCCGCCGCCGCCGACCGCATCCTGACCGAAGAAGAAATTCTGAAGATGGATGAAAAGGATTACATGAATCCGGCGCAAATGGCATTTTTCAAAGCAAAGCTGCAAGCCCTTGAGAAGGAGCTGCTGAAAAACGCCGGCGAAACCACCGAACACCTGCGCGAAACCGTGCTCGTGCCGGACCCGGCCGACCGCGCCACCATCGAAGAGGAACACGCGCTGGAACTGCGCACCCGCGACCGCGAACGCAAGCTGCTCAAAAAAGTGCAGCAGTCGATCGTCGCCATCGACGGCGGCGACTATGGCTGGTGCGAAGAGACCGGCGAACCGATCGGCATTCCGCGCCTGATCGCCCGTCCGACCGCCACGCTGTCGCTCGAGGCGCAGCAGCGCCGCGAGCTGAAACAAAAACTGTACGGGGACTGAGCCGGCCAGCCCGCATCGGAAAGCACGCGTTTTGATGGCGCGTGCTTTTTTTTTGCCCCGCACGGCCTTTTTTTGCCCCGCACGGCCATGCAGGGACGTACCCCGTTGGGTACGTCCCTTAAGTGGCGCGGCACGCGTATCGCCAAATGCCGGGCGGGGTCCGCTCCGCCCCGCCCGGGTACCAACTTGCAATTGCCGTTTCCAGCCCCACTTTTCAGTCTTGAAGCAGTTCGCGTCATTACTTTGAGGTCAATATGGAACAATTTCACGGAACCACCATCCTGTGCGTGCGCCGCGGCAAGGACGTCGCCCTCGGCGGCGACGGCCAGGTCACGCTGGGCAACATCGTCATGAAGGGCACGGCCCGCAAGGTGCGCAAGGTCTACCAGGGCAAGGTGCTGGTCGGCTTCGCCGGCGGCACCGCCGACGCCTTCACCCTGCTCGACCGCTTCGAGGGCAAGCTGGAAAAACACCAGGGCAACCTGCTGCGCGCCTCGGTCGAGCTGGCCAAGGACTGGCGCACCGACCGCGTGCTGCGCCGCCTCGAGGCGATGCTGCTGGTGGCCGACCACGAATCGACCCTGGTCATCACCGGCAACGGCGACGTGCTCGAGCCCGAGGACGGCATCGGCGCCATCGGCTCGGGCGGCACCTACGCCCAGTCCGCCGCCAAGGCGCTGGTGGAAAACACGGAACTGTCGCCCGCCGAAATCGTCAAAAAGTCACTGACCATCGCCGGCGAGTTGTGCATCTACACCAACTTGAACCACATCGTTGAAACACTGGAACCAGCATGAACATGACTCCCCATGAAATCGTCGGCGAGCTCGACAAACACGTGGTCGGCCAGGGCAAGGCCAAGAAGGCGGTCGCCATCGCGCTGCGCAACCGCTGGCGCCGCCAGCAGGTCGAGGAGCCGCTGCGCCACGAGATCACGCCGAAAAACATCCTGATGATCGGCCCGACGGGCGTGGGCAAGACCGAGATCGCGCGCCGCCTGGCCAAGCTGGCCGACGCCCCGTTCATCAAGATCGAGGCCACCAAGTTCACCGAGGTCGGCTACGTGGGGCGCGACGTCGACACCATCATCCGCGACCTGATCGACATCGGCGTCAAGCAAACCCGCTCGGCCGAGATGGCCAAGGTGCGCGCGCGCGCCGAGGACGCCGCCGAGGACCGCGTGATCGACATCCTGCTGCCGCCGGCGCGCGACTTCGGCTTCCACCAGGCCACGCCGTCGGACGCGCCGCCGGCCGGCGAGGCCACGCGCCAGACCTTCCGCAAGCGCCTGCGCCAGGGCGAGCTCGACGACAAAGAGATCGAGCTCGAACTGGCCGAGGCCGGCCCGCAGATGGAAATCATGGCCCCGCCCGGCATGGAGGAAATGACCGAGCAGATCAAGTCGATGTTCTCCGGCATCGGCGGCGCGCGCAAGAAGGCGCGCAAGGTCAAGATCAAGGAGGCGATGAAGTTCCTGATCGACGAGGAGGCGGCCAAGCTGGTCAACGACGACGAGATGAAGCAGAAGGCGATCCAGAACGTCGAGCAGAACGGCATCGTGTTCCTCGACGAGATCGACAAGATCGCCTCGCGCTCGGAAGTGGGCGGGGCCGACGTCTCGCGCGCCGGCGTGCAGCGCGACCTGCTGCCGCTGGTCGAGGGCACCACCGTCAACACCAAGTACGGCATGATCCGCACCGACCACATCCTGTTCATCGCGTCCGGCGCCTTCCACCTGGCCAAGCCGTCCGACCTGATCCCGGAGCTGCAGGGGCGCTTCCCGATCCGGGTCGAGCTCGAGTCCTTGTCGATCGCCGACTTCGAGCGCATCCTCACCAGCACCGACGCCTGCCTGACCAAGCAGTACGAGGCGCTGCTGGCGACCGAGAACGTCAAGATCGAATTCGCGCCGGAAGGCATCACCCGCCTGGCCGAGATCGCCTATTCCGTCAACGAGCGCACCGAGAACATCGGCGCCCGGCGCCTCTACACGGTGATGGAAAAGCTGCTGGAGGAACTGTCGTACACGGCCAGCGAGGACGGCGGCAAGGTCATCACCATCGACGCGGCCTACGTCAACGAGCGGCTCGACGCGCTGGCCGTCAACGAAGACCTGTCGCGCTACGTGCTGTAGGGGGGAGCGGGATGGCGAACAAGGCCCTGGCGACGCGGCAAAAAATGACGATCCGCGTCGAACCGTCGCAAAAGCCGCCGCGCAACCCGGTGGCGCTGGCGGCCAAGGCGCGCGCCGGCGGCGCCGGGCCCCACGCCAAACCGGTCGCGTCCGAGCGCCAGGCCGCCAAGCGCCTGCTGGCCAAGGCCAAACTCAAGCCGGACCCGGAAGATCTGTGAACCGTCGACGGGCGCCTGTCGTGGCGCCCGTTCTCGGGCAATGCGCCATCCTCCCCCACCTTGGCGCCATGTACTAATTGAATGTTCCAAGAACCACTTTTCAGCACGGCAAGTACCGTGCTACGATACCTGACGCGCGCTGTCTAGCCGATTTGTCAAGGTATGTATGAGTTCACCGGAATTGTTGCTGCAAGTGTTACGGATCCAGATGCGGGCCGCCGGCGTCACCTATAAAATCCTCGCCGAGCGCATCGCCATGAGCGAATCGAGCGTCAAGCGCATGTTCGGCCAGCAGGACATGACCCTGTCGCGGCTGGCGCAGATCTGCAAGGCGGCCGGCGTGGCGCTCGAGGACGTGCTGCGCGGCGCCGCCGACGCCACGCCGCAGGCCGACGCGCTGACCCTGACCCAGGAAAAATCGCTGCTGGCCCAGCCCAAGCTGCTGCTGATGGCGATCTGCTGCCTGGGCCACTGGACGGTCGAGCAGGTGCTCGAAACGTACGAGCTGACCGAGCCGGAATGCATCCTGCTGCTGGCCGAGCTCGACCGCCTGGGCGTGATCGAACTCAAGCCGATGAACCGCTACCGGCTGCGCGTCTCGAACGCGTTCCGCTGGCTGCCGGACGGCCCGGTGCAGCGGTTTTTCCGCGAGCACGCGGTGGCCGACTACTTCGGCGGCAGCTTCGACGGCGCCGGCGAAACCTTGCTATGCCTGCCCGCGCGGCTGTCGCTGCCCAGCGCGCAAGAGCTGGTGGGCCGCATCCAGCAGCTGGCCGGCGAGCTCGCGCGCCTGCACCAGGGCGACCGCAAGCTGGCGCCACGGGAGCGCGACGGCTTCACCCTGCTGGTCGGTTTCCGCTCGTGGGAATTCGCCGCCTTCACGGCGCTGCGGCGGGCGCCGCAAAAAATCTAACATCATCGGGGTCAAGTCTGTCATTTGGACACGAGCTGATCAATCTCGCGTTGTAACGAGTGGCGCTGGGATGCGCAATCGAAAGAAACCGGCAATTACGGTCGTGCCCGTGTCCAAATGACAGACTTGACCCCGATGTGGAATCACCAGATCGGGCCGAGGAACAGGTAGGTGCTGCCGTCGCCGGACTTGGTGGCGCCGGCGCCGAAGTACAGCGGGCCGAAACGCGTGTCGACCGAGACGAAGCCGCTGGCGGCGTGCTTGAGCAATCCTACCTTCAATGGATTGTCCGCCCCGTAGGCGGCGCCGGTCTCGAGCGAAAAGCCGAGCCGCACGTCGCCGCCCAGCGCGGTCGGCATGACGCCGATGCGCTTGGCCATGACCACCCGCCCCAGCACCGTGCGGCTGCCCATGACCGAGTCGGTGGTGGTGCCGGACAGGCGCAGGAAGCCGCCCAGGCTCGAGTTCGCCGCGCCGCCCTGGTTGCGCGCCCATTCGCCGTACACATGGCCGGCCCAGCTGCCAAAGCTGAACGCTTTGAGCGCCTGCACCTGCTGGCGCGTCGGCACCGGGCCGTCGCGCCCGCGCGTCATCTTGCGCTGCAACTCGACGGTAAACAAGGTGCCGCGGGTGGGGAAGGCCACCGTGTCGAGGCTGTCCACGTTGAACGACAGCGCGCCGACGTTTTGCGTTTCGGTGGTGCGCACCGGGTCGTGCGGGATGGTTTGCTGCGCCGTCACCGTCTGCCGCACGGCCGTGTAGCGCAGGTCGCCCCAGTTGCCCAGCTGCCGGCCCAGCGCCAGCGAGACGGTCTTGGCGTTGTAGCCGTAGCGCGCCTGGCGGAAGCCGGACGGGTTGAACACGTCGAACGCCGACGAGCCGTACTGCAGTTCCGGCGCCACATACCATTGCGACCCCGGCCCCAGCGGTTGCCACCACTGGGTGCCGATCACGCGCTCGGTGCCCACGCGCGCGACCGTGCGCAACTCCGCGCCCCAGTCGTTGAGCGAGGACAGCACGTGCATGACCTTCAGTTCAAACGCGTTGTTGTCGGTGAAGTCGCTGTTGAGTTCCAGCCCGACGCGCAGGCGGCTGCGCGCCCAGTCGGCCTCGGTCGGCTTGATCAGCACGGCGCGGCCGTCCTGGTCGTCGCGGACCTCGGTCTCCACCCGCGCCAGGTCGCCCCGTCCGAACAGCTGGTTGCCGGCCTTTTGCGCCTGCTCGCCGGTGACCATCTGCCCCACCCTCAAGCCCGACTGCACGGCCAGCGCCTCCGGGTTGATGCGCCCGCTCGGCGCCACCTCCAGCTTGGCCAGCTTGACGGCCATGTCGATCGGCACCGGCGCCGACAGCCGGCCCGTTTCATACGCCGCGTATTGCGCCTCCGGCAGCGCCAGGCGCACCAGCCGCTCGCTTTGCGCGCGCACGGCCGCCTCGCCCTCCTTCATCGCGCGGTCGTGGCTGCCGAAGTCGAGGAAGCCGATGCCGCCCAAGTCCGGCTGCAACAGCACGTCGCCGGCACGCAACTCCTTGAGCGAGCGCTGCACGTTCTGCTCGGTGAGGATCTGCAGCATCTGCTGCGCGACGCTCACCGCGCTCACCAGCTCCTTCTCCCGCGCCAGCGGCGTGCCGACGTTGACGGCGATGATGACGTCGGCGCCCATCTCGCGCGCCACATCGACCGGCAGGTTGCGCACCAGGCCGCCGTCGACCAGCAGCCGCTGGTTGACCCGCACCGGCGCGAACACGCCCGGCACCGCCAGCGAGGCGCGCATGGCCAGGAACAGCGGCGTGTCCTTGAGCTCGACCAGTTCGCCGGTGACCAGGTCCGACGCCACCGAGCGGAACGGCAGCTGCAGCAGGTCGACCGGCTTGTCGCGCGCGCCGTGCGGCAGCACCTGGCTCAGCGCCAGCTCCAGCGATTCGTTGCCGGCGGCGGCCGGCGGCAAGGTCACCCCCTCCATGCTGGCGCCAAGCTCGATGCGCGACGGCAGCAACAAGTCCTCCTCGCGCCGGCGGAACACCAGCTGGTCGCGCGGCGGCCGGTCGGCCACGACGGCGTTCCAGTCGGTGCGGCGCACCAGCTGCTCGAGCTGCTCGACCGAGCTGCCGGCGGCGAAGGCGCCGCCCACCACGCTGCCCATGCTGGTGCCGACGACGAAGTCGACCGGGATGCGCAATTCCTGCAAGGCGCGCAGCACGCCGATGTGGGCGAAGCCGCGCGCGCCGCCGCCCGAGAGCACCAGCGCGATCTTGGGACGCGGCTTGGCGTTGGGGTCGGCCGGCGGCGGCGGCAGGACCGGCGCCACCGAGGCGGCGTTGGGATGGACCGGCGTCTGCGCCGAGGCGCCGGGGCAGGCGGCGGACAAGAAAAAGCCGCAGCATAAAGCCGCGGCCAGGGAGCGGGCAATAACCATATACCTCACTTTTATTGGCGGTCGAAACCGGGAACGGGCGCGATGGTGGTCGGTGACGCGCTCGAGCGCGGCGGATTTTGCGGCGGCGGATTCGGCGACGCCGGCGCCGGCGCCGGCGTCGGCTGCATCGCCGGCTGCGGTTGCATGGCGGGTTGCTGCGACTGCTGCAGTTGGCTTTGTGCCTGCTGTTGCGCCTGCTGTTGCTGCGACATCTGCTGCGGCATCGGCATCGGCATGGCGGCGACGCCGGCCACCCCGCCCGAACTGGAGGCCCCGGCGTCGCTCGGCAAATCGATGCGCTTGATGGCGCCACCCTCGGACAGCAGCACGTACTTCGGATGGACTTCCTTGACGGTCACGCCGGGCACCACCTCGCGGCCGATGCCCAGCGCCAGCGCCGGCTTGTTGTCGACGGCGAGGATGGCGGCGCTGCCGGCGCCCTGCGACGCCACCACGCCCTTGAGCTGGTAGTTGCTGGCGGCGGCGACCGCGATCTGGCCGCCGAACAGGCCCTTGGCCGCGTCCAGGTTGAGCGCCACCGGCGGCGGCGGCGGCGGCGCGGCGATCGCGCGCTGTTGCGGCTTGAACAGCTGCAAGCCCCAATACGCCAGCGACACCGACAGCAGCACCACGGCCAGCACGCTGCCGATCAATGGCAACCGTTTCATGGATTCATTCATAACTTCCCTTGTCAGCGTACCAGCTGATTAATTTCAATGATGGGCATCAACACCGCCAGCACGATCAGCAACACCACCACGCCCATGGCCAGGATCAGCGCCGGCTCGAGCAGGCCGGCGATGGTCAAGGTGCGGCGCTCGAGGTCGGCCTCCTGCGCGGCGGCCGCGCGGTCGAGCATGGCCGGCAGCTCGCCGGTGATCTCGCCGGCGCGGATCATGTGGATCAACATCGGCGGAAAGTGCTTTTGCGCCGACAGTGAGCGCGCCAGGCTCACGCCCTCGCGCACGGCGTCGCTGGCCTCCTCGACCAGCTCCTTCATGGCGACATTGGACAAGGTGTCGCGGCTCGTCTCCAGCGCGCGCAAGATCGGCACGCCCGAGCCGGTGGTGATGGCCAAGGTGCTGGCGAAGCGCGCCGTGTTGAGGCTGCGCTCGAACTTGCCGTACAGCGGCGCCGTCAGCAACCAGGTGTGCCAGCGCCGCTTGAGCGCGGGGTTTTGCAGCGCCCGGCGCCACATGAACCACGCGCCCACCAGCAGGATCGCCACCACGATGCCGTAGTTGCGCACGAAGTCGGACACGGCCAGCATGATGATCGTCAGCACCGGCAGCTTTTGCTTGGTGTTGGCGAACACGGAGACGATCTGCGGCACCACATAGGTCAGCAGGAAAATCACGATCGAGAACGCCACCACGGTGACGATGGCCGGATAGGTGAACGCCAGCCGCACCTTTTGCACCAGCGCGTTGCGGCGCTCGATGTAGTCGGCCAGGCGCGAGAGCACGCGCGACAATTGGCCGATCTGCTCGCCCGAGGCCACCAGCGCGCGGTAGATCTCGGCGAAGTCGCGCGGATGGCGGCCCAGCACGTCCGACAGCGCGGCGCCGCCGATCACCTCCGAGCGGATCGAGGCGATCAGGTCGCGCATGTAAGGGCGCTCGGCCTGCTCGAGCAGCGCGGTGAAGGCTTGCTCGAGCGGCAGGCCGGCCTCGAGCAGGCTGGCCAGCTGGCGCGTAAACAGCGCCAGCTCGGTGGTCGAGAGCCGTTCGCCGAAGCCGCGGCTCCTGGCCACGCCGGCGGCGTCGACCTGTGCGGCGATGGCGTCGACCTTGAGCGGCACCAGCCCCAGGGTGCGCAGCTCGGAGCGCGCCGAGCGGGCGCTGTCGGAGTTGAGCACGCCCTTTTTGGTGGCGCCGCCGGCATCGACGGCTTCATAGCGGAATGCGGGCATCGTGGTCGGCCTAGTCTTTGGTCACGCGCAGCAGCTCGGCCTGCGTGGTGATGCCGGCGGCAAGCCAGCGTTCGCCGTCGTCGCGCATGGTCTGCATGCCGCTGCCGATGGCGGCCGCCTTGACCTCCGCCTCGGAGGCGCGGTTGTGGATCTGCGCGCGGATCTGCTCGGTCGTCTCGAGGAATTCGTAGACGCCGACCCGGCCCTGGTAGCCGGTGTGGCCGCAATGCTCGCAGCCGACCGCGTGCCACAGCTGGCCGTCGAAGGTCTTGCAGTGGCCGCACAGCTTGCGCACCAGCCGCTGCGCCAGCACGCCCAGCAGCGACGACGACAGCAGGAACGGTTCGATCCCCATGTCGAGCAGGCGCGTGACGGCGGCGGCGGCGTCGTTGGTGTGCAGGGTGGCGAGCACCAGGTGGCCCGTCAGCGACGCCTGCACGGCGATCTGCGCCGTTTCGAGGTCGCGGATCTCGCCGATCATGATCACGTCCGGGTCCTGGCGCAGGATGGCGCGCAGCGCCTTGGCGAACGTCATGTCGATGCGCGGGTTGACCTGGGTCTGGCCGACGCCGTTCAAGTCGTACTCGATCGGGTCTTCCACCGTCATGATGTTGGTGGTGGCGGCGTTGAGCAGCGACAGCGCCGCGTACAGGGTGGTGGTCTTGCCCGAGCCGGTCGGCCCGGTCACCAGCACGATGCCGTGCGGCTGGTTGATCAAGGCGTCGAACTTGGGCAGCATCTTCTCGCTCATGCCCAGGTGGTTGAGGTCGAGGCGGCCGGCCTCCTTGTCGAGCAGACGCAGCACGGCGCGCTCGCCATGCCCGGTCGGCAGGGTCGACACCCGCACGTCGACCGGCTTGCCGCCGATGCGCAGGGTGATGCGGCCGTCCTGCGGCAGCCGTTTTTCGGCGATGTCGAGCTGGGCCATGATCTTGATGCGCGAGATCAGCGAGCCGTGGATGGCCTTGCGCGGGCGCACGATGTCGCGCAGCGAGCCGTCCACGCGGAAGCGCACCACCGAGGTTTGCTCGAACGGCTCGATGTGGATGTCGGAGGCGCTGTCGCGCAGCGCCTGCGTGAGCAGCGCGTTGATCATGCGGATCACCGGCGCGTCGTCGGACGATTCGAGCAAGTCCTCGATGGCCGGCACGTCCTGCAGCAGCTTGGTCAGGTCGAGCTCGGCGTCGAACTCGTCGGCCACCATCGAGGCGTTGCCGCCGGCGCTGGCGTAGGCGGTGGCGATGGCCGTTTCCAGGTCGGCGCGCGTCATGCTTTTGAGCTCGATGCGGCCGAAGCGGCGCGACACCTCGGCGATGGCGGCCGGCGCCGTGGCGCCGCACACCATGACCTCGACCGTTTGCTCGGCCGCGTCGCTGTGCTGCGCCAGCACGACGAAGTCGCGGGCGAAGGCGTAGGGTAGGAGATTACTCATCTGGTCGGCTCAACTCACTGCTGGGGTTGCGGCTGGGGTGGCTGTTGCGGCTGCGGTGGCTGCGGCTGAACGTTGTCGGCGCGGCCCGGCACGCGCGGAATCGGCGCCTGCGGGATCGGCTTGGCGACCACGCCGCCACCGCTGAGCACGCCGTTTTGCAGCGCCGGCAGCACCGGCTGGCCGAGGTCCTCAACCAGCACGCTTTGCGGCGGCTTGATGGCCTCCTGCGACGAGCGCATGTAGTCGTAGCGGTCGGTGGCCAGGCTGGTGCTCTGCTCCTGGTTGCGGATCACGACCGGGCGCAGGAACACCATCAGGTTGGTCTTCTTGCGGCTGCGGGTCTGGTACTTGAACAGGTTGCCGATGATGGGGATGTCGCCCAGGCCGCGCGTCTTGTCGGTGCTGTCGCCCTCGGTGTCCTCGATCAGGCCGCCGAGCACGATGATCTGGCCATCGTCGGCGATCACATTGTTCTCGATCACGCGCTTGTTGATGGTGATGCCGGCCGTGGCCGTCAAGGTCGACTTGTCCACGCTCGAGGTCTCGTGGTAGATCGCCAGCTTGATGGTGCCGCCCTCGGAGATCTGCGGGCGCACCTTCAGGGTCAAGCCCACCTCCTTGCGGTCGATGGTCTGGAACGGGTTGCTGTTGGTGCCGGACGTGGTGGTGAACTGGCCGGTCAGGATCGGCACGTTCTGGCCCACCGAGATGGTCGCCAATTCGTTGTCGAGCGTGATCATGTTCGGCGTCGACAGCACGTTGGCGTTGCCGTCGGACTCGAGCGAGCGGGCCAGCAGGCCCAGGCCCAGGCCGCCGGCGACCTGCTTGAACAGGCCCACCGTCAGGCCCGAGCCGGGCAGCGTCGGCGTGGTGGTCGAGGTCGAGCCGTTGAGCAGGGACAGGGCGACGTTGCCGATGTTGTTGTTGCTGCCGCCGATGGACGATTGCTGCAGGCCGCCGAGGCGGTACTTGCTGTCGGAATTGCCGGTGGCGCCGAGCCACTGCACGCCGAACTCGGAGGCCTTGTCGGACGTCACTTCGACGATCAGCGATTCGATGTAGACCTGGGCCCGGCGCACGTCGAGCTGGTCGATGACGGCGCGCAGGTTGCGATACACCGATTCAGGCGCCGTGATGATCAGCGTGTTGGTGGTGGCGTCGGCCTGGATGTAGCCGGCCTGGCCGCCGCCGCCCTGTTGCTGCTGGTTGTTGCCGCCGCCGGTGAGCAGCGGGTTGGTCGGGCCGGTGCTGCCGCCGCTGGCCGAGCTTCCGCTGCTCTGGCCGCCGAAGCCGCCGGTGTTGCTGCTCTGCCCGCCCATGCCCTGGTTGTTCTGGCCGGTACCGGTGCCGGTGCCGCCCTGCTGGTTCGGCGACGAGGTGTCGCCCGACACCAGCGAGCGCAGGGTCTGCGCCAGCTTGGTGGCCTCGGCGTTCTTCAGGTACACCACGTGCACGTTGCCCAGCTCCTGGGTCGGCTGGTCGAGCTTGGCGATGAGCGACTTGGCCAGGTTGGAGCGGGCCGCCGACGGCGCCCGCAGCACCAGCGAGTTGGTGCGCGGATCGGCCAGCACGCTGACCCGGCCGGCGTCGCCGCCCCCGGTGGCCGCGCCGCCGCCGCCGGCGTCCATCAGCTTGTTGACCATCGAGGCCAGGTCGCTGGCGATGGCGTAGCGCACCGGAATCACGTCGAGGTCGGCCGTGGCCGGCGCGTCGAGCGCGGAGATGATCTTGGCCAGCCGCTTGAGGTTGTCCGCGTAGTCGGTGATGACCACCGTGTTGTTGCCCGGGTTGGCGTTGATGGTGTTGTTGGGCGAGATCAGCGGACGCAGCACGGTGACGACGTTGGCGGCCGACTCGTAGTTCAGGTGGAAGATCTGGCTGACGATCTGGTCGCCCTTGATCTGGGTCGGCGCCGAGCCGATCTGGGTCGGCCCCGACTGCAGCTTGGCCTCGGCCTCCGGCACCACCTTGGCGTAGCCGTCGCCGCTGACGACGGCGTAGCCCTGCAGCCGCAGCGCCGACGTCAGCAGGCTGAACGCCTGCGACTTGCTGATCGGCTTTTCCGACACCAGGGTCAGCGTGCCCTTGACGCGCGGATCGATGACGAAGGTGATGTTGGTGTAGTGGCCGACGGCCTTGATCACCGACTCGATGTCGGCGCCGACAAAGTTCAGCGCGGCGTCATCGGCGGCGGCCAGCGCCACGGCCGGCCACAGCAGCCCGGTGGCGGGCACGGCGGCGAAGGCGCAGCACAGCATCGCACCCGCGCTCAGGCGGCGCAGCGCGGGAAGGTTGGACTTGCTCACGGACTGTTTTTTCATTGTCTGAACTTTGTATCGAGTGTTGAAACCAAGATTGAAACCACTATCGAAACCACATCGGGCCGCGCCGCCATCGCTAACGGACCTCCAGCGCGATGACGTTGCGCTCGCTGCCGGGTTTGCGCTGGCCCAGCAGGTTGAGCAGGTTGGCCAGCGTTTCCTCGTAACCCTTGGCCGCCTCCGCCTGCCCGGAAAACTGCAGGCGGCCGTTGTTCAAATTGCCGCGACCGCTCAGCAGCAGCGGCCCCTTGACCGAGTCCAGCGTCAACGCCGCCTGCTGGCCGCGCCAGTCGAGCGCCAGCGTATAGCTGCCCAGCGGACGGATCGGCGCCAGCCGCGACGACATGTCCGTCATCTCCAGCGTGGTGCGGCCGTCGACGGCGACCTGGCGGTTGGCCAGCGCCAGCTCGAGCCCGGTCCACGACAGGCGCAGGATGCCGCTCGGCGCCAGCGTGTTGAGCGGCGCGCCCAGGCCGGCCAGCCCCTGCGCCGGCAACAACAGCGCCGACGGGCTCAGTTGCCAGCGCGACCAGCTGCCGCGGAAGGTCACCGGCTGCGCCAGCGCCTCGGTGTTTTCCAACCGCAGGTCGACCATGCCGACCAGCGCCAGCGGCGACACCGTCCAGCTGAAACGCCCCGGCAACAGCGGCGTGACCGGGCCGTTGCCGCCGGCCGCGCCGCCGATGAAGGCCGAGCCGCGCCACAGCGTACCCTGCGCGTCGCCGAGGGTCAAACGTCCGCCGGTGCGCTGTTCGACGAGCGAGCCGAGCCACGTGGCCGGGAAAAACGCGGCCAAGGTCAGCACCACGCTCAACGCGATCGTCAGCAACCATAGCACGGCGCGCCTCATGCGCGGCCTTTCGGCGGCGGCGAACCGCTCATTGCGTGCCCTGGCGCAAAGTGACGCTGGCGTTGACCATGCCGGCCACGTCCTGGGCCGTGATGCTGGCGTCCTGCACGGCGATGCGGCTCTCGCCGCGCACGGCGTCGAGCCACACCACCAGGCCGGCGAAGGCCACGTTGTTGAGCTGCACCTTGGCGTACTCGCCGGTGATGGACACCGACTGCGCCGTCAAGCCGCGCGCGGCCAGGCTGGCGGTGAGGGTCTCGCGCGTCATCGGCGTCGGCGCGATGGTGTTCTGGCCGACCAGCGCGGCCGCCTCCTGCGCCATCGCCTGCAGCTCGGCGGCCTGCTGGCGCAGCACCGGCAATTCCTGGCGCAGCTTGTCGCGGCCCTCGAGCGCCGGCGACAGCAGCACGCCGTACAACAGCCCGAGCGCGACGACCACGCCGGCGATGGCCAGCAGTCGGCGCTCCTGCTCGGTGCGCGCCTGCCAGAAGGCGCCCGCGCGGGCGCGGTAGTCCTGTATGGTTTGATCGAGTTTGCTCATGCCGCGCTCATTGCCCAAAAAGTGGTGTGGATTGCATAGGTGGTCCGGTTCATGGCTTGGCTCCACCGGCGCCGGTGGCGACGCGGATTTGCCAGGTGCCGGGCGTGGCTTCGGACAATTCCAGCTTGCGCGCCTGCAGCGCGGCGCGGATCTGCGCCATCGCGGCGGCGTCGACGGTATTGGGTTTGACCTTGACCTGCAGAGCGCGTTCCCTGTAATCGAGGCTGGCGATCACTTCGCGCTGCGGCAACACGCCAAGCGCCTCGGCCAGGCTGGCGCTCAGGGCGATGAAGCCGTCCGGCGCCGCCTGGCCGTCGTCGGCCTTGGCCAGCGAAATTTTCTTGCGCATCTGCGCGATCGGGTCGAGGATCACGGTTTCCTTCGGATAGGCCGCCTTGAAGGTCTGCATCATGGCCAGGCGCAGGTCGGCCGCCTCGCGCTTCATGCGCATCCACTCGACGTTGAGGCCGACCACGTTGACCAGCAGCGCCAGCGCGGCGATGCGCAGCGGCCAGCGCCAGCGCCGCCACTCGCGCGCCGAGGCGCCGGCCGCGCCCAGCGCCGGCGCCAGGTCCAGCCCGGCCGAGCGCGAGGCCGCGATCCAGTGCTGCCAGTGGTCCTCGGCCAGGCTGATGCCGTGCGGCGCGTTGGCGGCGTCGGCCACCAGCGGCGCGAACTGCGCCATCTGGTCCGGCGACAGGTACAGGGTGACGGGCTCGTCGCCGGCCATCGCCCGCAGCGCCTGCAAGGCCGCCAGCGGCGCGGCCGGCAGCGCCAGGCCCATGCCGTCGTACTGCGAGCGGCGCAGTATCAGTTCGTAACCGGCGTCGTTGAGGCTGAGCGCGGCCGACACCGAGCCCGGCTGGAATGGCAGGCACAGCTGCATCGGCAGCACCGACACGCTGTGCGCGCCCTGCGCCAGCAGCGCCTTGACCAGCACCTCGAGCCAGGCGCGCTGCACCACGGCCACGGTGCGCACGCCGTCGGCGTCGGGCGCGCCGGCGGCCAGCACGCAGTCGGCCGTGTCGCCCAGCACTTGTTCCTCGACCAGCGCCGGCAGCGCCGCCTTCAGGCGCGACGCCGACAGCGGCGGCGCCTTCACGCGCAGCAAGGTCGCGTCGGAGGCGGCCAGCATCAGCACCACGCGGCGCGAGGCGGCGATCAGCTCGCCCAGGTTGCCCAGCGGCGAGGTGCCCTGCTGCGCCACATGGCCGCCATCGCCCACCAGCGCGAACGGACAGGTCTGGGCCGCGCCGCTGTCGACGCTGGCCTTGCCCGGATAGCGGATAAATAATGTACTCAAGGGGTCTCGCTTTCGTTGATCGCTGCTCTAATTTTCCCGTATCCACATCACCGTGGTCACGCCCGACGACGCGCGCGACAGCAGCGACACCGTGTCGAGCGCGGCCCGGTCCAGCTTGACCTGGCTGTAGGCCAGGAAATAATTGCTCTTGACGCTGATGTCGACCGCCGCCCTGCGTTGCGCCGCGCCCATCTGCGGTTGGCCGACAAACTGCGTCATGTCCCGATAATAAGCGCCCTTGCGGGTGTTGACCATGGCCGCCGCGTCCCCGAGGGACAGGCCCGGCACCAGCGCCGAGATCAGCTCGGCCGGCGCGGTGTTGACGTTGACCACCACCTGCGGTGGCAGCACGATGACGTAGTCGCGCAGGCGCTCGACCGCCTGCGGCGTGAAGCCGCTCACGGCCAGCAAATCCTCGATCCGCACGAACTCGATCGGCTCGCCGCCGCCGGCCACGCCCGTGGCCGGCGCCGTTGTCGGACCCGCTCCGCCCGCGCCCGCGACCGGCGGCGCCGCCGTCTGCGTGCGCGCCACCTGGGTCGCGACGGCCCGCGCCAGATTGGGGTCAAGTTGTAGATTTGTCAATAGGCGCTGGAACACGCCGACCTGCAACGGATCCGGCACCCGCGCGCTGGCCAGGTTTGAAAGATTGTAGCGCGACTGCGCGTCGACCAGCTTGCCCGACAGGGTGGCGTTGAAGTCCTCCCCTTCGCGGCGCTCGCGTTCGACGTAGTCGTCGAGCCGGGTTTCCTCGAGCGGCGTCGACCAGATGCCGTTCAGGCGCGTATAGCCCGGCGAATCGATGGAATCCTGGAACAGGATCAGCCGGCTCAAATCGAGCGCGCCGCGCACGATCCAGCGCGTTTGCAGTTGCAGGCGCTGGTTTTCCATCGAGCGCACCTGCACCTGCTGCTGCCAGAACAGGCTGGCGACGATGGTCACGGCCAAGGTCGTCAACAGCAGCGCGGTGATCACGGCCACGCCGCGCTGGCGCCGCCGCGGCTGCGGCTGAATACGGGGCCCCGTCACAGCGCCCCCAGCAGGAAGGATTTAATCATCGGCACGTCCTGCCCGCGCAGCGCCAGCGACACCTCCAGCCCGGTCGGCGCGGCTGTCTGCTGGGCCTGCTGAACTTGCTGGCCCTGCTGGCCGCCCGGCACCGCCGGGGTCGCCGTCGTCAGGCCGGTCGCCATGCGCCATTCATTGTTGATCCAGTAGCGCTCGCCCATCGACAGCACGTCCGCCTGCAGCGCCACGCTGGTGGCGGTGTCGGTGTCGTTGAGGGCCGCCTGCCACAGCGCGTCGAGCTCGAGCAGGTCGCGCGTGGCGTTCGATTCGCGCCGCGTCAGCACGCCGTCGCGCACGCGGTAGGCCACCACCTGCAGGCGGGTCGGCTCGTTCTCGGCCATGACCACGCGCACCAGGGTCAGCCGGTCGAGCTCGCCCTGCAGGTAGGCGCGGTTGCGCACCAGCGCCGACGTCGCCAGGTTGGCGCAATCGCTCTGCATCTGGGCGAACGCCAGTTGCAGGCCGCGCGTCTGCTCCATCTGCGCGGTCAGGGTGGCGCGCGAGCGGATGATGCCGTCGAGCCCGCGCCAGCCGAGCACGGCGACGATGGCCAGGATGGAAATGGCCACCAGCAGCTCGATCAGGGTGAAGCCGCCACGGCGGCGCGGCGCGCGCGGGATCGTCATGAGTTGAGCACCAGCTGCACCAGCTTGATGATGCGCCGCTCCGGCTGGGCCTGGTCGTAGACGCTGACCTCGACGCGGCGGAAGCGCGGGTTCGGGCTGGCGATGACGTTTTCCTCGCACATCAATTTCATGTCGCCCTGCGGGCATTCATAGGTTTGCTTGCCCACGGCCGGGAAGGTCTTGGACAGGCGCAGCTGCACCAGCCGGTTCTCGGCCGACCAGGTCGCCATCATGGCGGCGCGCAAGCCGTTGCTGTTCTGGGTCAGGCTGCCGACCGCGCGCAGCGACGCGCCCAGCGCCGTGCCGACGATGACCAGCGCCACCAGCACCTCGAGCAGGGTGAAGCCTTGGTTGTTGCGATGGCGGTGGCGCGTTGTCAACACTGTCAATCCACGGTGAAATGGCCGATGCCGTCGGCGCGGATGGCCACGCTCTCGCCGCCGCCGGTCATGGTCAGCACGAACGGCTTGTCGACCGGCTCGCGGCCGAAGACGATGCGCAGGTCGCCGTTTTGCACCGTCGGCGCCGGCTCGAGCAGCAGCGTCACCGGCGCGTGCTTGAAGTCGCGCGCGCGCAGCAGGTCGTCCTGCACCGCCACGTCCCACCGCTTGTCGTTGCGGATCAGGAAGCGGTAGCCGTCGGTGCCCGCCTCGAAGGCGATCTGGCGGTTGCGCACGATGGCCTCGTCGCGCGCCAGTTGCAGCAGCAGCGCGATGCGTTGCGCGTCCTGCAGCAGCGATTGCTTCTGCCCGGGCATGGCGCTAAGCGAGACGATGCCCAGCGTGATGCCCAGGATGACCATCACCACCAGCAATTCGATCAGCGTGAAGCCACCGCCGACACGGCGCCCGGCGCGCATGGCCGTCAGCTCCTTAATTGTCCCAGGAGCCGATGTCGGCGTCGTCGCCGGTGCCGCCCGGGGCGCCGTCGGCGCCCAGCGAGTAGACGTCGATCTCGCCCTTGATGCCCGGCGACAGGTACTGGTAGGCGCCACCCCACGGGTCCTTCGGCATCTTTTCCAGGTAGCCGCCGCTCTTCCAGCCGTTGGCGGCCGGGCCGCTGGTCGGCTTGGTCAACAGCGCCTGCAGGCCCTGCTCGGTGGTCGGGTAGCGCTGGTTGTCGAGCTTGTAGAGCTTGAGCGCCTGCATGACGGTGGCGATGTCGACCTTGGCGGCCGCCACCTTCGATTCGCCGGTGCGGCTAAGCAGCTTGGGCACGACCAGCGCCGCCAGCACGCCCATGATGACGACCACGACCATGATTTCGATCAGCGTGAAACCGCGCGCGGCGCGACGTTGAAGTGTTGCGTTTTTCATAATTTACGACCAAATTAAAGTGAGTGCAGAGTATAAGGCCGAATCGGCGGGGCCAGAGCAAGCGCAAGGGTGATTTTTGCGTCGCCGGGCTTAAACAGCCCTTAATAATCGGCGGTTTTTACCCGGCTTTACCGGCTTGTCATCGGCCTGTCATGCCACGGTCATGCGGTTGTCATGGAAGGGCGCGGCGGGCATCGATCCGCCGCCCCGCCCCGTGGATGCCGTTGCCGGCCGCGCCGGTTCAATCGTGCTTGCGCGCGCTCGCCTCGATGCGGTTGCGGGCGCCGTCGTTGCCGCCGCCGTCGGCGGCGGCCACCGGGTTGGCGGCGCGCGCCAGCGCCGGCGCGTCCTTGACGAAGGGGGCGATGCCGAGCGCCGCGTCGACCTCGCCCGGGTAGACCACGTAGCCGCGCGTGAGCACCGCCGCCACCTTGCGCAAGTCCTTGATGTCGCGGGTCGGGTCGCCGTCGACCAGCACCAGGTCGGCCAGCTTGCCCGGCGTAATGCTGCCGCGGTCGTTGCTGGTGCGGGTGTAGCGGGCGCCGTTGCGGGTGGCCACCTGCAAGGCCTGGGCCGGCGTCAGGCCCGCCTTGACCAGCAGCGCCAGCTCCGAATGCAGGGTGAAGCCGGCCACGTCGTCGGTGCCGGCGACGATCGGCACGCCGGCGCGGTACATGACGCCGACGAAGTCGACCATCTTGGCGTAGGACTTTTCATAACGCTTGAGCTGGGCGTCGCCGTCGATCTTCATGGTGCCGACGGCAAAGCCGCGCGCCACGTCCGGCGGCATGTTGGCGGCGAAGTCGACATAGGGTTCGTTGAGGTCGCCGTCGCGCTGCTTGAGGAAGGCGAACGCCGACATCGTCGGGTCGATGGCGATCTGCTTTTTGGCCAGCTGGGCCACGAAGTCCTTGACCGGCTTAGAGTTGAAGTCGAGGTCGGCCACCTTCTCGGCCGGCAGCACGAAGCGGTTCAGGTTGCGCGTTTCGGTGTCCGGCTTGACGAAAAAGTTCAGCAACACCTGGTTGATGTGCTGGATCTCGTCGTAGCCGGCGTCGAGCGCCTGCTGCGCGCGCAGGCCGGCCGGCACGTGGCCGGACACGCGCATGCCGCGCGCGTGGGCGTAGGCGACCGTGTCCTTGAGGATGTCTTTCGGGAAGGAGTTGTAGATCTTCAGTTGCGGGTAGCCGCGCTGCGCGTACCAGTCGATCGCGTTCTTGGCGCCCGGCAAATCCTTGACGACGAAGCCGCCGCTGGCGCTGTACTGGCTCTCGCCCTCGAGGAAGCCGGCCGGCACAACCTGCGGGCCGAGCAGCTTGCCGTCGGTGGTTTCGTCGAGCATGGCCTGCAGCTGGGCGTTGTCGTTGCCCATGTCGCGCACGCTGGTCACGCCGGTCGAGATGTTGAGCGCGCCGGACCAGCGGTCGACGTGGCCGTGCATGTCGAACAGGCCCGGCAGCACGATGCGCCCGCCGGCGTCGATGGTGTTGGCGACCTCGCGCGCCGGCGAGCCGGCCGGCTGCACCGAGGTGATGCGTCCGCGCAGGATGTAGATGTCCGACAGCGCCGACGGCGCCGCCACGGTGGCCTTGTCGCTGTCGAACACGCGCGCGTTCTTGACCAGCGTCAGGCCCGGCAGCGGATGCTGCAGCCTGGCGGCGACGTCGGCCAGCATCTTGCTCTCGGCGACCTTCTGGCGCTTGGCCAGTTCCGGGATGGCGCCCTCCCAGCCCGCTTCGAGCGCGTTCATGAAGCCGGGGATGATGACGGCGAACAGCCGCGGCTTGGGCCCGGTGGTGGCCCACATGAACGACGGCGACAAGCCGATGCCGGTCTGCGCCAGCAACTGCACGGTTTGCTTCTGGCCGGTGGCGCTGGTGATGTCGACGGCGTCGAGCTTGGTCTGCGACAAGGTGCCCGACGGCAGCAGCGGCAGCTTGCCGTCCGGCGCGGCGGCCAGCGCGGTGATGGCGGTGGAGATCACCTCGAACGAGCTGTTGAGCGGCACGTAGGCGGCCGGGCCGGCCACGGTCTTGCTGCCCTGCTCGGAGGTGGACTTCCATTCGGCCTGGTCGCCCTTGCGCTCGAAGCGCTCGTCGACGACGGCGCCGAAGGTGGAGTTGCCCTTGACGGCGTACTCGGTCATCGTGCCGTCGGCGCCGACGCGGAACTGCTCGCTCAGTTCGGGGCCGCGGCCGTTGTTCTTGTAGATGAAGCGCACCTTGGTCAGGCCGTCGTCCTGCTGCTCGACGACCTGCTCGCCCATCTGCTTGCCCGCTTCGGTGTAGATCAGGTACTTGGTGGTGCTGGCGGCCTGCGCGCTGAAGGCGGCGGCCAGCGCCAGCGGAAGTACGGCGAGTTTGGTCAGCAAGGTCGGCAAGGTCTTCTCCTGGTGGTGGTTTTGGCGGGTTGTTTTAGGCTGTTATGTTCTTGGCGCTGCCGTGGCCGCACACGGGGCAGGCCTCATCGCGGCCGACGCCGACGCTGGTCCACTCCATGTTCAGGCCGTCGAGCATCAGCAGGCGGCCGGCCAGCGAGGCGCCCACGCCCATCAGCAGCTTGAGCGCCTCGGCCGCCTGCATGGCGCCGACCACGCCCACCAGCGGCGCGAACACGCCCATGGTGGAACAGGCGGCATCCTCGAAGCGCTGGTCCTCGGGAAACAGGCAGGAGTAACAGGGCTTGTCCGCCCGGCGCGGGTCGAACACGCTGATCTGGCCGTCGAAGCGGATCACCGCGCCCGACACCAGCGGCTTGCCCAGCGCCACGCAGGCGCGGTTGACGGCGTGGCGGGTGGCGAAGTTGTCGGTGCAGTCGAGCACGACGTCGGCCCCGGCCACCAGCTCGGCCAGGCGGGCTTCGCCGGCCCGCTCCTCGAGCGCGGTCACGACCACGCCGGGATTGATCTCCAGCAGCGCCTGGCGCGCCGAGGCGGCCTTGGGCCGGCCCACGCGGGCGGTGGTGTGGGCGATCTGGCGTTGCAGGTTGGTCAGGTCGACCGTGTCGTTGTCGACCAGCGTGATGTGGCCGACGCCGGCCGAGGCCAGGTACAGGGCCGCCGGCGAGCCGAGGCCGCCGGCGCCGATGACCAGCGCGCGCGCGGCCAGCAGCGCCTGCTGGCCCTCGATGCCGATTTCGTCGAGCAAAATGTGGCGCGAGTAGCGCAGCAGTTGCGTATCGTCCATGGTCTCAACCGGCGGCCGGGCCGCCGCCTTCCGGTGTGGTCGTGGTGATCGTTGTTACTGGGTGAGCGGTTGCTGCGCGGCCGGCTTGGTGTCGCCGGCCTTGGTTTTGCCGTCGCCGGCCTTGGGCTTGGCTTCGGGCTTGGCGGCCGGCCTGGCGGGCTTGCCGTCCGGCTTGGCCGGTTTGCCGTCCGGCTTGGCCGCCGGCACCACCTCGGGCGGCATGTCCGGTTTGCCGTCCGGCTTGAGGTCGGATTTGATCTCGCCGACGCCGCCGCCGGCGGCCGTGGTCGGCTCCGCCTTCGACAGTTTGACCGGCAAACCCTTGAAGTGGTTCAGCGCCTGCGCCAGCTGGAAGTCGTCCCTGGAGCCGAATTCGACCGGTTTCGATTTCTTCGCCAGCGCCACCATCTGCTGCTGGTCCTCGAGGCCGTCGCGCTGCGCGTTGAGGGCCTTTTGCGCGATGCTCTCGCCCTCCGGGTCCTTGTCGTTGCCGAGGTGCTTTTGCAGGTCGGCCTCGCGCATGCGCAGGCTGTTCAAGCCGTCGCCATCGGCGGTCTCGTCGACCATCAGGTCGGGCACGATGCCGCGCGCCTGGATCGAGCGGTTCTGCGGCGTGTAATAGCGCGCCGTGGTCAGCTTGACGGCGGTGTCGGCGGTGAGCTGGCGCAGGGTCTGCACCGAGCCCTTGCCGAACGTTTGCGTGCCCATGATGGTGGCGCGCTTGTAGTCCTGCAACGCGCCGGCGACGATTTCCGACGCCGAGGCCGAGCCGGCGTTGACCAGCACCACCATCGGCACGTCCTTCAGGCCGGCCGGCAGCTTGGCCAGCGGATCGGCCTTGGCGCGCGGCGCGTAAAACTCGGGGCGGCCGTAGAAGGTTTCCTTGGACGACATCAACTGGCCGTTGGTCGAGACGATCACCGAATCCTTGGGCAGGAAGGCGGCCGAGACGCCGATCGCGCCCGGCACCAGGCCGCCCGGATCGTTGCGCAGGTCCAGCACCAGGCCCTTGATTTTCGGGTCCTGGGCGTACAGCTCGGCGATCTTCCTGGCCATGTCGTCGAGGGTCGGCTCCTGGAACTGCGAGATGCGCACCCAGGCGTAGCCCGGCTCGACGATCTTGGCCTTGACGCTCTGGACGCGGATCTCCTCGCGCATGATGGTCATGACGATCGGCTTGTCCTCGTCCTTGCGGGTGATGGTGACGGCCACCTTGGAGCCGGGCTCGCCGCGCATCTTCTTGACGCTCTCGTCGAGCGACATGTTCTTGATCGGCACGCCGTCGATGCGGGTGATCAGGTCGCCCGTCTTGATGCCGGCCTTGAAGGCGGGCGTGTCCTCGATCGGCGAGACGACCTTGATGTAGCCGTCCTCCATGCCGACCTCGACGCCGATGCCGACGAACTTGCCGGCGACGGTCTCCTTCATTTCGCGGAAGGCTTTCTTGTCCAGGTAGACCGAATGCGGGTCGAGCGACGACACCATGCCGGAGATGGCGTCGGTGACGAGCTTTTTGTCGTCGACGTCCTCGACGTAGTCGGTCTTGATCAGGCCGAACACGTCCGACAGCTGGCGCAACTCCTCCAGCGGCAACGGCGCGCCGCCGGCCTTCTGCGCGATGGCGGGGAATTGCAACGAGGCGGTGACGCCGGCGATGGCGCCCAGTCCAATCAAAGCGATGCTCTTAAACTTGTTGCCCATTTTCTCCGCGAACCTTAAAACTTGACCCAGCCAGCCGGATCGAATGCCGTGCCCTGATGGCGAAGCTCGAAGTATAGCCCCGATTCCTCGTTGCCGCCGCTGTTGCCCGCGCTCGCTATCGGGTCGCCCCCTTTGACGATGTCGCCGGCGCGCTTGAGCAGCGCTTGGTTATTGCCGTAAATACTCATGTACTGGCCGCCGTGGTCGACGATGATCAGGTTGCCGAAGCCGCGCAGCCACTCGGCGAACACCACGCGGCCGCCGGCGACGGCGCGCACGTCGGCGCCCTCGGCGGCGCGGATGAACACGCCCTTCCAGGCCGGGCCCTGGCCGCGCTTGGTGCCGAACTTGGCCGCCACCTGGCCGCTGACGGGCGAGCGCATCTGCCCTTTGAGGCCGGCGAAGGCGCCGGCCGGGGCGGCGGGCGCCAGCGCGATATCGGCCGGTGCGGCCGCGCGCGCCGGCGCTCGGGCCGGTTCCTCGACCGGGGCCGGCTTGGCCGCCACCTTTGGCTCGTCGGCGTCGATCGGGTCGGGCTTGACCGGTTCCGGCGGCTTGGCCGGCTGGCCGGGCTTGACGGTGCCGGACTTGCTGGCGTTGGCCTTGGCCAGGCGCTCGCGTTCGGCCTGGGCGGCGGCGGCGGCCTTGGCGCGCGCCTGGGCCTGGGCCAGCTGCTGGGCCTTCCTCTCGGCGTCGGCCTTGGCCTTGGCGGCGGCGCGCGCGGCGGCCAGTTGTTCCTGGCGTTTTTTCTCGGCGGCGGCGGCGATCGCCTGCTCCTCGATCAGCTTGGTCAATTTGTCGACCAGCCCGCTGATGCGCTGCTCGTCGCGCTCGACGTTGCCGGCCTCCTTGCGCTGCGCCACCAGCTTTTGCGACAAGGTCGACAGCAAGGCCGCGCGGCGCGTCTTTTCCTGTTCCAGCTTGGCTTTTTGCTGCAATTGTTCCTGCGCGATCTCGGCCAGCTCGTCGTTGGCGTTTTGCGCCTCGGCCTGGTTGTCCTCGACCGCCTTGAGGTTGGCGCGCAGCGCCTCGAGCAGGCGCGCCTGCGCCTGCGACACGTAGGCCATCATCTGCAGGTCGCGGTTGATGCGGTTCGGGTTGTCCCCGGAAAGCAATAGCTTGATACGGTCTTCATTGCCGGCGACGTAGTGTTCGCGCAGCAGCTTGGCCAGCTGCTGCTTTTGCAGCGCGACCGTGGCCGTCAACCGTTCGCGCTCGGCGGACAGCTGTTGCAGCTTGCCGTGGGTGTCGCCCTGCTCCTGCTGCAGGTCGCGCAGGGCGCGGTTGGCGTCCGAGATCGCCGCCTCGGACTCGGCCAGCGTATCGGCGGCGTCGTCCTTGGCGCTCTCGGTCTTGCTGATATCCTTTTTGAGCGCCGACAGCTTTTGCTGCAGGCCGGCGCGCTCGGCCTCGGCCAGCGCCTTCTGCTTGCTGCGCTCGGTGGGCTTGCCCGAACGGGCGGACTGGGCATAAGCGCCCAGGGACGTTATCAGCAACAAGGCCGCGCCGGCGGCGGCGGCCCTGCGCCACCCCCTCAATGAAGAATAAGACAACTACTTGGCCTTGCCCTGGTTGGCGACGGCCGCCTGGGCCGCGGCGATGGCGTCGGCGTCGCCGAGGTAGTAGTGGCGGATCGGCTTGAGGTCGGCGTCGAGCTCATACACCAGCGGCTGGCCGTTGGGGATGTTGAGGCCGACGATGTCGTTGTCGCTGATGCCGTCGAGCATCTTGATCAGCGCGCGCAGGCTGTTGCCGTGGGCCGAGATGATGATCTTCTTGCCGGCGCGGATGGCCGGGGCGATTTCCTCGTCCCAGGCCGGCATCACGCGCGCCACGGTGTCCTTCAGGCATTCGGTGAGCGGAATCTGCGACTTGTCCAGGCCGGCGTAGCGCGGATCGTTGAACGAGGCGCGCTCGTCGCCCTCTTCCAGCGGCGGCGGCGGCGTGTCGTAGCTGCGGCGCCAGACCAGCACCTGCTCGTCGCCGTACTTGGCGGCCGTCTCGCCCTTGTCGAGGCCCTGCAGCGCGCCGTAGTGGCGTTCGTTCAAGCGCCAGTCGTTCTTGATCGGCAGGTACATCATGTCCATTTCGTCGAGCGAGAGCCACAGCGTGCGGATCGCGCGCTTGAGCACCGACGTGTACGCCAGGTCGAAGGTGAAACCCGATTCCTTGAGCACCTTGCCGGCGGCCTTGGCCTCGGCCACGCCTTTTTCGGTCAGGTCGACATCGGTCCAGCCGGTGAAGCGGTTCGACAGGTTCCAGGTGGATTCGCCATGGCGCATGAATACGATTTTGTACATGTGGACTATCTTCAAAAAAGGAGTGGATCGGAGGGATTACCGGTGCTTTAAGAACTCTTCCAGCTTCTATTTTATAATGCGCGGATTAAGTTAAACCATTGGAACCCCGTGAAATTCTTCATTGACAATATTTTCATCATCGCCGTCGTGTTGTTGTCCGGCGGCGCACTGCTGTGGCCGATGCTGACCCAACGCGGCAAACGCGCCACCCCGCAAGACGTGACGATGTTGATTAACCGTAGCAAGGCCACCATTGTAGACGTACGCGACGCGAAAGAATTCGCCAACGGTTCCTTGCCTGACGCCAAGAACATCCCGCTGGCCGAGTTCGACCAGCGCATCGGCGAACTCGACAAGTTCAAGAGCAAAAGCGTGGTGGTGGTCTGCCAAGCCGGCACGCGTTCCTCGTCGGCCGCGGCTAAACTGGGCAAGGCCGGCTTCGCCGACGTGGTCAGCCTCGAGGGCGGCATTGCCGCGTGGCAAAAAGCCGGCTACCCGCTGGCCAAACCGGCGGCGACGTTCACCAAGCCTTCGCTGGCAAAATAACTGGAAGGAAGCACCATGACGACCGAAGTGATCATGTACACCACCGCCGTGTGCCCGTACTGCATCCGCGCCGAGCGCCTGCTCGAAGCGAAGGGCGTGACCACGCTCAAGAAGATCCGCGTCGACCTCGACCCGGAGCAGCGCACGCTGATGATGCAAAAAACCGGCCGCCGCACCGTGCCGCAGATCTACATCGGCGACACGCACGTCGGTGGTTTCGATGATTTGTATGCGCTCGATCAAGCCGGCGGCCTGTCGCCCTTGTTAAATGGCTAACTGCCTCCAAATACGACGCGCGGGCGGAAATCCTTTGCAATCATAGGGGTTTTGATACAATTGCCCTCGCGTTTGATTTGCGCTGCCCAGCGGCCATTCCAAGCCCACCATCATCCGAGCGGCGCGTGCCGCTCGTTGTCACTATAACGAAAGCGTTCCATGTCTGACGAAAACCTGCAACCAGTCTTCCAAATCCAACGCGTCTACCTGAAAGACATGTCGCTGGAGCAACCTAACTCCCCGGGCATCTTCCTCGAGCAGGAAGCCCCGACCATCGAAGTGGCCCTGGACGTCGGCGCCGAGCCGCTGGCCGATGGCATCTTCGAATCGACCGTCACCATCACCGTGACCGCCAAAATCAAAGACAAGGTCGCTTTCCTGGTTGAAGGCAAGCAAGCCGGCATCTTCGAGGCACGCAACATCCCGGCCGATCAGCTCGATCCGCTGCTGGGAATCGGCTGCCCGAACATCGTCTACCCTTACCTGCGCGCCAACATCGCCGACGTGATCACCCGTGCCGGCTTCCCGCCAGTGCACCTGGCCGAGATCAACTTCGAAGTGTTCTACCAGCAGCGCCTGCAAGCGGTGGCCGATGCCGCCGCCGCCGCGCCTGCCGCCGACGGCGCCACCACGCACTAATTGGCGCATGCGGCGACGTCCGCCGTCGCCGAGTAGCGTTATACTGTAGCAACGCCGCCGGACGCTCGTCCGGCGGCTGTTTCATCCGACTAGCCGCGCCCCGCGCGCTGTCCACCAGCAAGGTACACCATGACATTTCCCCGTTTGATCGCCGCCCTGAGCCTGTCGCTGGCCGCCGCCGGCAGCCACGCGTTCGACTTCAAGACGGTGGGCGCGGCACCCGTGGTGCTGTACGACGCCCCGTCGACCAAGGGCGGCAAGCTGTTCGTCGTGCCGCGCGGCGCGCCGCTCGAGGTGGTGCTGGCCTACGGCGAATGGCTCAAGGTGCGCGACGTCAACGGCGAAATGGCCTGGACCGAGGCCAAGGGCTTGACCGCCAAGCGCAACGTCATCACCCGGGTCGCCAACCTGAAGGTGCGCGCCACCCCGGACGACGCCGCCGCGCCGGTGTTTACCGCCGACAAGGGCGTGCTGCTGGAAGTGGCCGAAGTGGCCGCCGGCGGCTGGGTCAAGGTGCGCCACCGCGACGGCCTGGCCGGCTACGTCAAGAACGCGGAAGTCTGGGGCCTGTAGTCCCGGCGTTCCGGCCCAGCATCCGAAGAACCGCGCGCCGCTGACGCTTTGAGCGAAGTTGCGCGCCGAACGGGGTCCCATGCCAGACAATCAAAACAAACAAGCGGCGCCCGGCGCGCGCAAGGTGAGCGTGCTCGGCGCGGGCGCCTGGGGCACGGCCGTCGCCATCGCGCTGGCCCAGCGCCACGACGTGCTGCTGTGGGCGCGCAACGCCGCCGCGCTGCAAGCGATGGGCCAGGCCCGCGACAACACGGAATACCTGCCCGGCCACCCCTTCCCCGACCGGCTGCAAGTGGCGGCCGATTTCGACGCCGCGCTGGCGCACGCGGGCGGCGCCGACGGCCTGCTGATCGCCGCCTGCCCGGTGGCGGGGCTGCGGCCCTTGCTCGGGCAGTTGAAGCCGCACGCGGTGTCGCACGTGGTGTGGCTGTGCAAGGGCTTCGAATACGGCACCGGCCTGCTGCCGCACCAGATCGTGCGCGAGGTGCTGGGCGAGGGCGTGGCCGGCGGCGCCCTGTCGGGGCCGTCGTTCGCGCAGGAGGTGGCGCGCGGCTTGCCGTGCGCGCTGACCATCGCCTCGGGCTCGGCGGCGCTGCGCGAGAGCGTGGTGGCGGCCGTCCACGGCGGCAATATCCGGGTGTACTCGAGCGAAGACCTGGTCGGCGTCGAGGTCGGCGGCGCGGTCAAGAACGTGCTGGCGATCGCCACCGGCGTGGCCGACGGGCTGGGGCTGGGCCTGAACGCGCGCGCCGCGCTGATCACGCGCGGCCTGGCGGAAATCACGCGGCTGGGCACGGCCCTGGGCGGCCAGACCGAGACCTTCATGGGCCTGACCGGCATGGGCGACCTGATTTTGACGTGCACGGGCGACCTGTCGCGCAACCGGCGGGTGGGGCTGGAATTGGCCAAGGGCAAAGCGCTCGAAGCCATCGTGCACGAGCTGGGCCACGTGGCCGAGGGCGTGCCGTGTTCGAAGGCGGTGCGCGAGCTGGCGGCCGGCATGGGCGTCGACATGCCGATCACCAACGCGGTGGCCGGCGTGCTGTTCGACGGCGACCAGCCGCGGGCGATGGTAACGAGACTGCTGTCGCGCGACCCGCGCGACGAAAAAGTCAAACGCTGACCGAACAACCAGAAACACCACAAAGCCACGTCGCCCAACAGCGGTGTGACAACGTAGCAACGTAGCAACGTAGGGCGGATTAGGCGGAACGCCGTAATCCGCCATCTATGCACCGCCAACGCGGCAAGCCCCGGCAAACCAAGCCCAAGGTCCAGCCCGTGTCCAAATGACAGACTTGACCCCGACCTATTCGGCCGGCTGTTCCTCTTTCGCTTCGCGCATCCATTGCACCAGCGGGAACGCGTCCTTGAGGCCGCCGGCGATCAGCGGCACCAGCAACTCCGGCTTGTTCATCGGCACATCGATCTCGGTCCACACGAAGAAACTCTTGAGCTTGATGTATTCGATGTGCTCGTGGTCGGCGTCGAAACCCTTTGGCGGGCGCATCAGCTTGCCCTCGTCGCGGATGTCGCCGAACGTCAGGCGCAGCTTCTTGTTCTTGAGTACCTTCTTGAAGCCGGCCGCGTCGTCGACCATGTGCTGGCGCAGGGCCTTGAGGCGCCCCGCCGGCGGCATGTATTCGCCGGCGCCGAACAACAGCTTGCCGTGGCCGTCGATCTGCATGTAGTAGGTCGGCCCGCCCGTCTGGCTCGGCCGACGCATGTCGTTGGGCGCCACCGCCGCCGAAAAACGCGTCTTGTACGGGCTCTTGTCATGCGCGAAACGCACGTCGCGGTTGATGCGGAACATCGCCTTCTTCGGATTGCTGAACTTGACGGCCGGATCGAACTTGCCGACCTCGGCGATCATCTGCGTGACCACCTGCAGGAATTCTTCGCGCAAGATGTCGTAGCGCGGCTTGTTCATGATGAACCACGGACGGTTGTTGTTGTCGGCCAGTTCTTTGAGGAATTGCGTCAGGTCGCGTAAATGCATGGGCTCGTTTTACTTTACGATTTACTTTATTTTGGCGCTGGCCGGGCGTTTGCCGACCGTCACGTCGATGGTCGTTTCGCGGCTCTTGCGCAGGACCGTCATTTTAGCTTTTTCGCCCGGCGTCAGTTGCGCGATGAGATTGAGCATGCCGTTGGTGTCGGTGACCGCCTTGCCGTCGACCGTGAGCAGGATGTCGCCCGGCTTGATGCCGCCCTTGTCGGCCGGGCCGTGGCGCACCACGCCGGCGATGATGGCGCCGCTCTGGCGCTTGAGGCCGAAGCTGCTGGCCATCTCCGGCGTGATCTCCTGCGTTTCGACGCCGATCCAGCCGCGCACCACCTGGCCCGATTTGATGATCGCTTCCATCACCGACTTGGCGGTCGACACCGGGATGGCGAAGCCGATCCCGACCGAGCCGCCGCTTTGCGAGTAGATCGCCGAGTTGATGCCCAGCAGGTTGCCGTTGGCGTCGACCAGCGCGCCGCCGGAGTTGCCGAAGTTGATGGCCGCGTCGGTCTGGATGAAGTTCTCGAAGTGGTTGATGTGCAGGTTGTTGCGCCCGAGCGCCGAGATGATGCCCATCGTGACCGTCTGGCCGACGCCGAACGGGTTGCCGATGGCCAGCACGACGTCGCCCACCTGCGCCTGCTCGGCCTGGCCGAGCACGATCACCGGCAGCTTCTCGAGCGTGATCTTGATGACCGCCAGGTCGGTCTCCGGATCGGTGCCGACCACCTTGGCGGCGGCCTTGCGGCCGTCGGCCAGCACCACCTCGATCTGGTCGGCCGCCTCGACCACGTGGTTGTTGGTCAGGATGTAGCCCTCGGCCGAGACGATCACGCCCGAGCCGAGGCTGGCCTCGTCGTCGTCGCCCTCGCCGTCGCGGTCGCGGTCGCCGAAGAATTTCTTGAAGAACGGGTCCTTGAGCAGCGGGTGCCTGCCGCGCTTGGGCTTTTTGCTGGTGATGATGTTGACCACGGCCGGCATCGCGCGCCCGGCCGCCGCCCGGTACGAGCCGGTGGCCGAGGCCGGCGCCTTGCCAGGGCCGGCCTCGAGCATGACGGCCGGCCGCTCGGGGCTGCCCAGCTGCTGCAGGCGCACCGGCGCCGCCCGCTGCGGCCCGACGGCCGTGTAGACGAAGTACAGCGCCAAAACGACGGTCACCGTTTGCGCAAACAATAACCAGAGTCGTCGCATAGCTTGAAACTGCCGCCCGGCGGACGGCGTCCTTGGTTGGTGCAAATTATTTTTTGAGGGCGTCGCGGATTTCGCGCAGCAGCACGATGTCCTCGGCCGGCGGCGCCGGCGGCGGCGTGACCACCGGGTGGTCCTTGAGGTGGCGCGCGCGGTTCATCAGCCGCACCATCTGGAAGATGACGAAGGCCAGGATGATGAAATTGAGCAGGATCGTGAAGAAGTTGCCGTAGGCGAACACGGCGCCCAGCTTCTTGGCCTCGGCCAGGCTCAGGCCGGCCGCCTGGCCGTTGAGGCCGATATAGTAGTTGGCGAAATCGAGGCCGCCGAACAGCTTGCCGATCGGCGGCATGATGATGTCGGTGACGAGCGAGTCGACGATCTTGCCGAAGGCGCCGCCGATGATCACGCCGACCGCCAGGTCGACCACGTTGCCCTTCATCGCGAATTCTTTAAATTCCTGCATCATTGCCATATTTATATCCCCGACGTGTGGTCATTTGTAAACAAAACTGCGCGTCGATCATACTATTTTTTCAATTAGATTCCAAACACGCTTGCGGTTCGCGCATTTGGACAACGATTTACGTTATAAGTTTGACCTACATCAATTCCCGCGGCCGGCCCCGCCCCCCATGGGGCACGGGCCGCCAAATACCATGCCCAAAATGGTGCGCGAATCGCCCAAATTGGGGTTACGGCAACGTTTTTGCTTTAATTCGCTACACGGTTACCTTATAATTTAAGGTTGCTAGAAGCTACATTCCTGCTTCGCCAAGTTTTCGTTTTCAGGTTGGTTCGCGGTTTCCAGATTTTGTTCGCACTTTGACTGATTGGGGTTTGTATGAGTAACGAAAAGCAGGTCGATTCCGGCCGTCGCGGTTTGCTCGTCGCAACAGGGGCGGCGGGTGGTGTAGTGGGTCTGGCTACCGCGGGGGCGCTGGTGAGCACCTTCCAGCCGTCGGAACGGGCGAAGGCCGCCGGCGCGCCGGTCGAGGTCGATATCTCGGCGCTCAATCCCGGGGAAATGAAAACCGTCGAATGGCGCGGCAAGCCGGTCTGGATCATCAAGCGCACGCCGGAAATGGTGGCCTCGCTGAAAAAGACCGACGGCAAGGTGGCCGACGCCGACTCCAAGCGCAATCCCGATGAATTCACGCCCGAGTACGCCCGCAACGAATGGCGCTCGCGCAAGCCGGAAATCCTCGTCGCCGTCGGCATCTGTACCCACCTCGGCTGTTCCCCCTCGTCCAAGTTCGCCCCCGGTCCGCAGCCCTCGCTGCCGGACGACTGGGAGGGCGGCTTCCTGTGCCCGTGCCACGGCTCGACCTTCGACATGGCCGGGCGCGTCTTCAAGAACAAGCCGGCGCCGGACAATCTGCAGGTGCCACGCTATATGTTCCTGGGCGACAACCGACTGGTCATTGGTAAAGACGAGAAAGGCGAGGCGTAAATCATGGCGGCTTTCAAAGAGACGAAATTCCCGGCCGATGCTCCGGCCGCACAAAAAGCACTCGGCTGGGTCGACGACCGCTTCCCGCTGACCAAGCTGTGGAATGACCAATGGGGCAAGTACTACGCCCCGAAAAACTTCAACTTCTGGTACATCTTCGGCTCGCTGGCGATGCTGGTGCTGGTGCTGCAGATCGTCACCGGCATCTTCCTGACCATGCACTACAAGCCGGACGCCAACCTGGCCTTCGGCTCGGTCGAATACATCATGCGCGAGGTGCCGTGGGGCTGGCTGGTGCGCTACATGCACTCGACGGGCGCCTCGGCCTTCTTCATCATCGTCTACCTGCACATGACGCGCGGGCTGCTGTACGGCTCGTACCGCAAGCCGCGCGAGCTGATCTGGCTGTTCGGCTTCGCCATCTTCCTGTGCCTGATGGCCGAGGCCTTCTTCGGCTACCTGCTGCCGTGGGGCCAGATGTCGTACTGGGGCGCGCAGGTGATCGTCAACCTGTTCGGCGCCATCCCGCTGATCGGGCCGGACCTGTCGCTGTGGATCCGCGGCGACTACGTCGTCTCCGACGCCACCCTGAACCGCTTCTTCGCCTTCCACGTGATCGCCATCCCGCTCGTGCTGCTGGGCCTGGTCGCGGCGCACCTGATCGCGCTGCACGAAGTCGGCTCGAGCAACCCGGACGGCATCGAGGTCAAGGAAAACCTGGGCCCGGACGGCCACCCGCTCGACTCGATCCCGTCGCACCCGTACTACACGGTGCACGACCTGTTCGGCGTGTCGGTGTTCCTGCTGATCTTCAGCACCGTGGTGTTCTTCGCGCCGGAAATGGGCGGCTACTTCCTCGAGTACAACAACTTCCTGCCGGGCGACTCGCTGAAAACCCCGCTGCACATCGCCCCGACCTGGTACTTCACCGCGTTCTACTCGGTGCTGCGCGCCACCACGGCCGACTTCATGTGGGTGCTGATGTTCTTCGTGGCCGCCTACGTGGTGTTCGTCTGGCTCAAGTCGAAGCTGCCGCAACTGGTCAAGATCGCCATCGCCGTCATCGCGCTGGTGGCCATCATCGGCATGCTGCCGCAAATCCTCGACGCCAAGTTCTGGGGCGTGGTGTTCTTCGGCGGCTCGGTGGTGATCCTGGCCTTCATGCCGTGGCTCGACAAGTCGCCGGTCAAGTCGATCCGCTACCGCCCGAGCTGGCACAAGTATGTGTACGCCGTGTTCTTCCTGTCGTTCCTGACCTTGGGCTACCTCGGCACGCTGGCGCCGACCGACGGCCGCACGCTGGTGTCGCAAGTGTGCACCCTGCTGTACTTTAGCTTCTTCCTGTTCATGCCATGGTGGAGCGCGATGGGCACGTTCAAGAAAGTGCCCGACCGCGTCGTCTTCCACGCGCACTAACGCACCCCGGCTAAAGTCGATAAAGGACATGACATGAATTTTGCAAAGAAACTGCTGGCCGCGCTGGCCCTGGTGCCGGCGCTGGCGTTCGCCAACGAAGGCGGCGTCGCCCTCGACAAGGCGCCGGACCGTTCGAACAACATGGCCGCGCTGCAACACGGCGCCAAGCTGTTCGTCAACTATTGCCTGAACTGCCACAACGCCTCGTCGATGCGCTACAACCGCCTCAAGGACCTGGGGTTGACGGACGACCAGATCAAGGCCAACCTGTTGTTTACCGGCGAGAAGGTCGGCGAGATGATGACCACGACGATGCGCCCGGCCGACGCCAAGGCCTGGTTCGGCGTGGTGCCGCCGGATTTGTCTGTCATTTCGCGCGCCAAATCGTCGGGCGCCGGCACTGGCGGCGACTACCTGTATACTTACCTGCGTAATTTCTACAAGGACGACACGCGCCCGACCGGCTGGAACAACCGGGTGCTGGAAAACGTGGCCATGCCGCACGTGCTGTGGGAACTGCAGGGCATCCAGAAAATCAAGATGGTCGAGGTGGAGGATCCGCACGAGCATGGCAAAATGACGCACCAGTTCGCCGGGTTCGAGCAGGTCAAGGCCGGCAGCATGAACAAGCTGGAGTTCGACACGGCCGTGGCCGACCTGGTCGGCTACATGGAATGGATGGCCGAGCCGGCCGCGCAGACGCGCAAGAAACTGGGCGTGGCGGTGGTATTGTTCATGTCCCTGTTCGTCTTGCTGGCGTGGCGCCTGAACGCGTCGTTCTGGAAAGAAGTTAAATAATCGAGAGCGCCGGCTGGCCCGGCGCTTGTTTTGCGATGTCCGCCGTTGGCGGGCGATCGATCCGGGGTGATCCGTTCGCGGGTTCACCCCCTTAGTTTTTAAGGAACTACAAAATTATGATGGTTCTCTACTCGGGCACGACCTGCCCATTTTCGCAACGCTGCCGTCTGGTCCTGTTTGAAAAAGGCATGGACTTCGAAGTGCGCGACGTCGACCTGTTCAACAAGCCGGAAGACATCTCGACGATGAATCCATACGGCCAGGTGCCGATCCTGGTCGAGCGTGAATTGATCCTGTACGAATCGAATATCATCAACGAGTACATCGACGAGCGCTTCCCGCATCCGCAGCTGATGCCGGCCGACCCGCTGATGCGCGCGCGCGCGCGCCTGATGCTGTTCAATTTCGAGAAGGAATTGTTCGTCCACGTGCACGTGCTCGAAAGCGAGCGCGCCAAGGGCAACGACAAGAGCCACGACAAGGCGCGCGCGGAAATCCGCGACCGCTTGACGACCCTGGCGCCGCTGTTCCTGAAGAACAAGTACATGCTCGGCGACGAGTTCTCGATGCTCGACGTGGCCGTCGCGCCGCTGCTGTGGCGCCTGGACCACTACGGCATCGAACTGTCGAAGACGGCCGCGCCGCTGATGAAGTACGCCGAGCGCATCTTCTCGCGTCCGGCCTACATCGAAGCGCTGACGCCGTCGGAAAAGGTCATGCGCCGCTGATCGGTTCGATCGCGGAAACGCCGATGTTTAGTTGAAATGATCGGCACGCCCACCGTTTTGAAGCGGGGGCGTGCCGTGTTTGACCGTAGTCTGGAATACCATGTCCGAAATCTCTACCAAGCCCTACATGCTGCGCGCCATTTATGAGTGGTGCACCGACAGCGGTTACACGCCGTACCTGGCGGTCAAGGTCGACGCCTCGACCACCGTGCCGATGGAGTATGTGAAGAAGGGCGAAATCGTCCTCAACATCAGTTTCGGCGCCACCTCGGGCCTGAAGATGGACAACGACAGCATCCGCTTCCACGCCCGCTTCGGCGGCGTCTCGCGCGAAATCTACGTGCCGGTGGCCAACGTGATGGCGATCTACGCCAACGAAAACGGCCAGGGCATGGCGTTCGAGCCGCAGTCCGGGCTCGAGCAGGCACCGCCGCCGGCCGACGAGGCCAGCGTGCCGGGACCGTCGCTGGCGGCCGTGCCGACGCCGGCGCCGGCGGCCAAAAGCGGGTCGCAAAGCGAGGCGGCAAGCGCCCCGCAGGACGATAACGACCCGCCCAAAAAGGGCGGGCGCCCCACCCTCACGCGGATCAAATAGCGTATAATTTGCCGCGTACAAGTTTCGCCGACTTAGCTCATTTGGTAGAGCAGTTGATTTGTAATCATCAGGTGGCCAGTTCGAAACCGGCAGTCGGCACCAAGAACAAGTAGCAGGTCGTATTAAGAAGTATCGAGACCCGCCCTTCCCATAGGAGGCGCGGGTTTTTTGTTGTGTGATACCGTATTACGACGTAGCATGAGATACCAACAAATTGGTGGTGTTTTTGTTGGTACCTGCCAGAACCCGAAATATGGATACCAACAAAGGACAGCCCCATGGCACTGACTGACACCGGCATTAGACAGCTCAAACACAGTGGCGCGCCGGCCGGAGACAAGCTCAGCGACGGCGGCGGCATGTATCTGCTGGTCACGGCAACGGCCAAGTGCTGGCGCATGAACTACCGGTTCGGCGGGAAGCAGAAAACGCTGGCGCTGGGAATCTACCCAGCCGTATCTCTGGCGCAGGCCAGGGAGCGCCGCGACGATGCGCGCAAGCTGCTGGCCGCCATACCGCCTATCGACCCGAGCCGGGCCAAGCGAGAGGAAAAGCTGACCCGGGCGACTGCCTCGGCGCAAACATTCGAGGTGGTGGCGCGGCAATGGCTGACCAAGACAGCGGCGGACAGGGCGGCAAACACGCAAAAAAAAGTGACCGTTGCATTAGAGAACAACATTTTCCCCTTCTTGGGCAAAGACCCCATCGCATCCATCACACCGCTGGCCATCCTGGCGACCATCCAAAAAATGGAGGCGCGAGGTGCAATCGATACGGCGCATCGGGTTAAACAGATCTGCGGCCAGGTGTTCCGGTTTGCCGTCGCCACCGGGCTGGTCGACCGCGACGTGACGGCCGACCTCAAGGGCGCGTTGGCCGCCGTGCCCCGATCGCACTTTTCCGCCATCACCGAACCGAAAGAAGCCGGCGCACTCATGCGCGCCATCCACGACTACAACGGCTTCCCCGCCGCAGTGGCCGCCCTCAAGCTGGCGCCGCTCGTGTTCGTTCGACCTGGCGAGCTGCGCACCGCCGAGTGGTCGGAGATTGACCTCGAGGCGGCGGAATGGCGCCTACCAGCGAGCAAGATGAAAATGCGGGTAGAGCACTTAGTGCCCCTCGCAACCCAGGCCGTGGACATACTGCGCGCGCTGCAGCCGATCACCGGCGACGGGAGGTATGTGTTCCCCAGCCTGCGCAGCAAGGCCTGCATGAGCGAGAACACCATCAACGCGGCGTTGCGCGGCATGGGCTACAGCAAAGAGGTGATGACCGGCCACGGCTTCCGCGCTATGGCGCGCACTATCCTTGATGAGGTGCTGGGCGAGCGCGTCGACCTGATCGAGCACCAGCTGGCCCACACGGTCCGCGACGCGCTGGGCCGGGCCTACAACCGCACCAGCCACCTGCCGGCGCGCCGCGAGATGATGCAGCGGTGGGCTGACTACCTGGACAAACTGCGAGCCGGCGCAGAAATCGTGCCGCTGCGCGTCGCAGGATAACCTTACGCCGGCCATAGGCTGATCACCGAAAATCCGTTTCCCTGACGGACCTGGCTGGCACCTTTTAAATCAGGGGCACTGAGGGCGGTGTTTTATGGCGAGATCAAACGTAGGATACATGGGCGGTTTGGATGACCTGCTGAGATATGATTTTTGGCAAGGTAAGGATGCGGCGCTAATATTGTCCGATGTTATGCCTGGCGCGGAAAAATATAACGCTATAACCGACGAACTCACACATGTAGAAACAATAACTATTCAAGTTGGGCAGCTTCAATCAGGCCTCAGTATCGAACGGCGGGAATTTGATGCGCTACAACGTATCGATTGGAGCATCCTTACAAAGGTTGAAATAATGCGGCAGTCATTTGAGGACGGGGAAAATCATTTTCTAAAACCGGCCGAATGGGTTGATTGGGCAATTGAAAAAAACTACAAAATAAATTGGCTGGCACATGCATTTGAAAGGGGATTTCTCCCTAACGCCAAAGAAAAAATTGATGGTAGTGAGCTTCTTACACGGCGCTACCTTCGACCCGATTATATTGGGAACAGGTTCGGTCGTGAATCGTACGACCCGAATGGTGACAACTGTATTTTTACTGCGGAGGGGTATGTATCTCCGGTGACCCAGACTACTGATGTCATTCCTACTCGAGAGAGGGAGACGTTGCTAAAAATAATAATTGGGATGGCTATCGATTTGTATGGCTATGCTCCCGATGCATCCAGAAGCACGACAGCTAGCGATATCGTTAGTGCTGTTGCTAAAATCGAGGGAATGAGCATAGATCCTGACACCGTGCGGAAATATTTGAAAGAGGCGAAAGATACGATTTTGTCTGGGGCAACAAAGAAAAGGAAACAGTCGACTAACCACTAACCGAATTCGGTTTCCCCAAAACCGAATTCGGCCATGAAGCGCTCCTAACCGCTGATAGTCACCCCATTGCCTTACGGCGTATTTGAAAGGGGTGTATCATGGCACAACGAATTATCCGGCTTGCTGAACTGGCGAGCACCAAGGGGAAACCCGGCAAGCTGCCGGTATCGCCCGACACTATCTGGCGCTGGGTGCGCGACGGGCAGTTCCCCGCTCCATTCAAGCTTAGCGCTCGCGTTACCGTTTGGGATCTCGACCAAGTGGATGCCTTCATCGCCAAGCAGGCCGGGGGTGCAGCATGATGCCGCTGGCCGCCCGCCACTCTCAAAACCGGCTTATTCCCGGCTTTACCGGCATTCCAATCCACAATAAATTGCACAAACCGGTTGACGGATCGCAAACGTGCGCCTATCCTAAAAAGGTCGCGAAAAAAGAAGCGACCGAGTTTTGCAGCTCGACTAGGCAAAGGCGGACATCCGCCACCCGGCGGTATTTTTTCGTCCGTACCATTGCGTCTCCTATGAGCGGCAGTGGTGGGAAGGCTTCGGCCTGCCGGTTTCCTTTGTCACCGGTCTGCAAATCCCGCCATTTGCCGTTCACCCCGTTTTGCAGCGGGTTGCGCGGTTCTCAAACCGACAAGGAGGCCATCATGGTCAGTAGCACCCTCACGCCCGAACAAATCCGTCTCGATACCATCAAGCATCTGCGCTGGCAGGCTAAGGCCGTCGCCAACCTGTTGTCTGCCGTCCACCTGCTGCCCGCCGCCGGACAGCAAACCACGCTGGACACGACGACGCGCCTCGCTGACGAACTGGCCAGCGATCTGGCCGCACTGGTGCGAGGTGCCCAATGAACACCACCACCTCCCTGCTGGCCGAGCTGCGCCACGCCGACGCCATCATCAAAGCCATGCTGAACGCAATGACCGTCCAGCAAAAAGCCCGCGTCGCGGAAAAGCTCGAGGCTGACGGTATCGTCACCGACGGTATGAGCCGACACCATGAACGGCGCGCTGTGATGGAAGCGGCGGCACTTGCGCCAACGACCGTCGACAGCGCAATCCAGCGCCAGAACATGCTCGACATCAAGGCGCGCGCCTGCGACGCGGCCGCCCAGGCCGCCGACATCGCGCACCTGCTGCAGGCGACGTTCGAGAAGCTGGACGACCTTGCCGCCGCCGGCGGGCCGATGGTCAACGTGGTCAGCGCCGCAAACTGCTTCGCCATCTGCTCGGCGCGCAACGTCGAGCTCATCCGTGAAGCCACCGCCGATATCATCGCGCTGGTGCTGGAAGGCGGTGCCCAGTGAGCGCGCTCGCCAACAACAAGGCCCCGGCCAGCGGCGCCGCCCTGCGCGACCTCGTCGAGGAAGTGGCCGATGCGGCCGATGATCTGTCATGCACGGTTGAGACCGCCAAGGACCTGCTCTCCCTGGCCTTGAAGGAGCTGGAGGCCGACACCACCACGCGCGCCGGCTCGGCCATCCGTGGCGCCAAGCTGTTCATGGTCCAGCTCGACGATATGGTCGCGCGCCTGCACAGCCTCAGCCGTGACGCAAAGGGAGCGTCAGCATGAACGCGCCCGACAACATCAAGCCGGCCGCAACGAAGCGCTCGCGCCGCGCCGCCAAACAGCAGATGCCAGCGGCCGAGCTCACGGCCGACCAGTTGCGTCTCGCCCAGCTGTTCGCCGCGTTAGACGATAAAGCGCAAGCGAGCATGCTGCGCTTTATCGCGGCGATGGTCGAGAACTTCCCGCGCCACAAGCGGCCGGCGCTGCGCCTGGTCGGCGGAGGTGCGCGATGACCGGCCCGAAGAAGCCGCGTAGCGCGGTCACCCCGAAGCCGGCGCCGTCATTGTTGCCGACGCAAGAATTTGAACTGACGGCAGATGAATTGGCGTGCGCGATTCGCTTTTTCAAGGCAGCACGGCGTATGAAGGGGGGGAGGCTAGACGCCGTAATGTCACTCATCGAGGTGCCGCAGCGGATGCTCGACGCCGACCGCACAGCGCCCGGGCTGCGCCTAGTCAGTGGAGTGCGATCATGAACGCGCGCCTGCACAACACCGAGGCGATTTTCGGCGCCGCGATGGCGGAATACGGACTGACGCCGGCGACCATCGTTGCAGACGGCCAGCGCCACCGCTTCGACGCGCCCGACGACAAGAAAGGGAAGAAATCGGCTTGGTACATCCTGCACGGCGATGGCGTGCCGGCCGGCGCCTTCGGCAACTGGAAGACGGATCTCTCCGAAAAGTGGTGCGGTAAATCTGACCAGGTGATGTCGGCGGAGGAGCGTGCCGAGTACCGCGCACGTATCGACAAGGCTAGGCAGGATGCTGAGTTCACCCGGTTGCAGCTCGAGTCCGAGGCCGCCGCCGTGTGCGTCAAGGTGCTGGCCGGCGCGCGCGATGCCACCGACGACAATCCCTACTGCGTCCGGAAGGGCATCAAGCCGTATGGCCTGAAAGAGTTCAAGGACAAGCACACCCTGATTGTGCCGATCCGCGACGCCACCGGCAAGATCACTAGCGCCCAGTTCATCGCCGAGGATGGCACCAAGCGCCTCAAGTCTCACGGCAAGGTCAAGGGCTGTTACTACAGCTTCGGCGGCAAGCCTGTAGATACGCTGCTGGTCTGCGAGGGATTCGCCACCGGCGCCAGTCTCTACGCGGCCACGGGCTACCCTGTGGCGATCGCCTTCAGCAAAGGCAACTTGGGGCCGGTGACGCAAGCGCTGCGCGCCAAGTTGCCGGCGGTGCGCATCATCGTGTGCGCCGACAACGACCGCTTCAGCCCGGAGGGCAATGGCGGCGTGGTGAGCGCTACGGCTGCCGCCGGCGCCGTGGGCGGCTGGCTGGCGGTACCGGTGTTCCAGTCCGACGAGGGCCAGCCTACCGACTTCAACGACCTGCACACCCGCGAGGGGAAACCGGCCGTGGTGGCGGCCATTGCTGCGGCCACGCCGATGGGGGGTGCGCCTGTAGCGCCGCCGCATGCGCCGGCCGTGAGCCTGACGACAGATCGATCGATGATCCCCGTCGACCAGCGCACGGTAAAAATCCGGTGCGGTGCCGACATCAAGCCCCTGCCCATTACTTGGGTGTGGCCTGGCTGGGTCCCGGCTGGGAAACTGACCATCTTGGCCGGCGCCGCCGGTACCGGCAAGACCACGCTTGCCCTCGCGCTGGCGGCGGTGCTGACCGCCGGCGGCCGCTGGCCAGACGGCAGCGCATGCAACGCCCAGGGCAACGTACTGATTTGGTCAAGCGAGGACGTGGCCGACGACACGCTGGTGCCGCGCCTCATTGCATCCGGCGCCGACCTGGCCCGCTGCCACTTCATCGAGGGCATCACAGAGAACGGCGAGAGCGTGCCATTCGACCCGGCGCAGGACATACCCGAGCTGCACCGCGCGGTGGCCGCCATCGGAGGCGTGAGCCTGCTGCTGATCGATCCTATCGTGTCTGCGGTGGCCGGCGACATGCACCGGGCCAACGACGTGCGTCGCAGCCTGCAAGCTGTGGTGGACTTCGCTGAGGCCCACCAGTGCGCAGTTATCGGTATCACCCACTTTGCCAAGGGCGGCGCTGGCAAAGCGCCACAGGACCGCGTAATCGGCTCCCAGGCGTTCGGCGCACTGGCGCGCATGGTGCTGGTGACGGCGAAGGAAGAAGACGGCGCCCGCCGCGTCCTGGCGCGTGCCAAGTCGAACATCGCCCCGGATGACGGCGGCGTGTCGTACAGCTTGGGCATGAAGACGGTCACCGGCGGTATCGAGGCCACGCACGCCGTTTGGGAGGGCATCATCGCTGGGACGGCTCGTGAAATCTTGGGCGAGGTTGAACACGAAGATGATGGAGAGGGCGGCGCCAAGGTGGACGCTGAACAGTTTCTCCGCGACCTGTTGATCGATGGCCCGTTACCCACGCGGCAGATTAAAGCGGATGCGGATGGTGCTGGCTACGCGTGGGCGACCATTCGCCGAGCTCAAAAATCTATCGGGGCCGAGGCGGTCAAGGGTGGGATGAAAGAAGGCTGGACGTGGCAGCTTCCAACCGCCGATTCCCGAAGATGCTCAAAGAATGCCGAAGATGCTCACATAAATTCTATGAGCACCTTCGATAAAAGTGAGCACCTTCGTGCGGGCCAGCAAGGTCAAGTTGACATGGCTCATGACCAAAGCGCGCACGAAGGGAGCGAAGGGAGCACACAAAATAAAGCGCTCCCTTCGCTCCCTTCGGCGGAAGTCCTATCACCAGCTGGCATTATCGAGGTCGAATTATGAACGCGCAGATGCTCATTGACGACTGTGCCGCTGCTGGCGTGTCGGTCCATATAGTCGGCGGCGCGCTCAAACTGCGCGGTGCACCGGATGCAGTCCAGGCCGCTGCCGTTCGCTTGCTCCCGCACAAGGCTGCATTGCTCGCGCACCTGGCCTCATTCGCCCCTATCGATCTGGTCGCCGAGTTCATGGAGGTTGACGGGCTCGACCGAAGCGAAGCCGAGGCGCTGGCGGCCATTTCCGTGCAACCCCGACCGCGCGCCGAATGGTTGGCGATGATCGCCGAGCTTGACGGCTTGGTAGCTCAATTCTGCGCGGCCAACAAGGTGACCGGGCAGGCGCAGGCCTACATCCTCGCGGCGCGCAACAGGCAAAGTCTCGCCAGCATTCCAGCAACGCTGGAGTGGTACAGGCGCGAGCAACTGGCGGCTACACAGCGCCTCCCAATATCCTCCAACTCAACAAAGGCAACCCATGAACCATTCACAAAATGAAGCACACCGCGTTTTCGAAATGACGGTAACCAGCGCAAAAGCGCTGATCAACAAAGGAGTACCACCGGGCTATATTATTGCTGGCCTGCTCGGCGTGGTCGCTGCAATCGGGAGCGACGCAGTGGGCACAGCAGAGACCGCGCGCGCACTGCGATTGGTCGCGGCTGATCTTGAAAAAACCGGCTTGGACACTTTGCAATGAATGTGTATACTTGGGAAAGATTCAAGATTTTAGTTCGACAGATTTTCTGCCGCCAGCGCGACGTTGGGGCGAAATCTCTCGATGCAGTGTCCAAGCGCAACTTGGAAATCGACCTTCGCACGAAGGGCCTTTCGTGGCGTGACGCGAAAATTGCGGTTTCCATTTTTGCCGATTGGAGTAAGTCAGGCGCTCTCCGCGACGTTGAGGCCACCCCCGGACATGCAGCGCATCGTGAGGATGCCCGTGACGGTGTACTTCCTACATCTCACCGCATAAGCGGAACCTCAACTAAGGAATAAAAATGGCAACTAAATCAAACGATCCAGTCGATATGGTGATGAACGCATTCGACCAATTCAAAAACTCGTCGGACGACAAATGGAAGGCGATGCAAACCCAGCTGGACCACTGCGAGATGATCCTCAACCGGACCAATATGGGCGGTGGTGGACACAGCCAGGTCGCCACCGCATCTGTCGACGAACGCCGCGCCCTGGCCCAGCTCGCACGCACCGGCGACGAAGCCGCCTTCATGAATTCGGCCCGCACCAACGGCCTGATGATCGGTGATGACCCTGCCGGTGGCTACCTGGTGTCGCCGGCAGTCTCGACGCAAATCGTAAGCGCCCTGCGCGCCGTGTCTCCGATGCGCCGCTGGTAAGCGACAATTATCTTGGCCGGTAGACGACAACTATCTTGGCCGGTTTGTCACCTGAAACCGGCCCGGTGCGGAAGCGAGGATTACAGTTGTTTCATTCAGCATGGAGCTGGGGAGACGACGAGTGGCCGGCAAACG
>CAUPRW010000048.1:0-49023 GCA_963513825.1 uncultured Duganella sp. | reverse complement strand
AGCTTGCGCATTGTGAACAGCTTTTCGGTGAAGGTATCGGCGCCGCGCATCGGTTCTCAAAAGGGGAAATGGGAGAGCGTCAGGGTAACATTTAGCGGTGCGTCCGGGGGACTGCCGGACGGTATTTCAGCAGCCTGCTAGGCCACCGCGGCGTTGGCGATCAAGCCGCGCAAGAACACCAGGATCAAGCGTCCCGACGGATCGGGCTGGTTCCCCGGGCCCTGCAAGGCCAAGCCGTGGGCCAGCGCCATGAAGGCCCCCGCCAGCTCGTCCGGCGCGGCCGGCGGCGTGCGCCCCAGCGTCGCGAACAACTGGCCGACCACCGCGCCCAGCCTGGCGCGGTGCGCGTCCCACACGGCCTGGTATTTGACGGCGAAGTCGGCACTGCGGTGGGCATGCAGCTGCAGCTCGATCGACAGCATCGACCAGGCGGCGTCGCGGTTGAGGGACGCCGCCCACGATTCGAGCTCGTCGAAGATCTGCTGGGGCGCGCGGCCGGCGCCCGCCGCCAGCGCGGCCAGTTGCGCCCCCTCGGCTTCCATATGCCCGCGCAGCAACTCCAGCAACACCTCCTCCTTGCCGGCGAAGTTCGAATAAAACGCCCCCTGCGAGTAGCCGGCGCGGTCGGCGATGTCGCGGATCGACGTGCCGCCGTAACCATTGGCGACGAATAGCTGGCGCGCCGTCTCGATCAGGCGCGCGCGCGTTTGGGCCTGGCTGTCCCCGCGGCTAAGCCGCTTTCGTGGTGTCGGTTCATTCATGGGCGCAAAGATATCACACGAATTCCCGGTCGCGCGAAATTCGGATATCACTTGACATTCGAATGAGGGAAAGCGAAACTGGATATCAATCGAACTTTGAAATTCATTTGATATGAACACAGACACCCCACTCACGGCGGCCTTCGTCACCGGCGCCACCGGCCTGCTCGGCAATAATCTGGTGCGCGAACTGCGCGCGCGCGGCATCGCCGTCAAGGCGCTGGTGCGCTCGCCGGCCAAGGGCAGACAACAATTCGCGGCGCTCGACGGCGTCGAACTGATCGAGGGCGACATGGGCGACGTGGCGGGCTTCGCCGACCGGCTGCGCGGCTGCGACGTGGTGTTCCACACGGCCGCCTTCTTCCGCGACAATTACAAGGGCGGCAGCCACTGGGAGGAACTGCGGCGCATCAACGTGGACGGCACCGCCGCGCTGATCGGCGAGGCGCACCGGGCCGGCGTGCGCCGCTTCGTGCTCACCTCGTCGATCGGCGTGCTCGACGGCGAGCCGGACACGCCGATCGACGAGACCTGCCTGCGCCTGCTGGACGACGCCGACGACTATTACCGCAGCAAGATCCTGGCCGACCAGGCCGTGCTGGCCTTCCTCGCGCGCCACCCCGACATGCACGCCAGCCTGGTGCTGCCGGGTTGGATGTGGGGGCCGGCCGACATCGGTCCGACGTCGTCGGGGCAATTCGTCAACGATGTGGTGCGGGGTAAGCTGCCGGGCTTGGTGCCGGGCAGTTTTTCCGTGGTCGACGCGCGCGACGTGGCGCTAGCCCATATCGCCGCGGCCGAACGCGGCCGGCGCGGCGAGCGCTACCTGGCGGCGGGCCGCCACATGACGATGCGCGAGCTGGTGCCCCTGCTCGGCGGCATCGCCGGCGTCAAGACGCCGACCCGGGCGCTGCCGTTGGCGCTGCTGTACGCGCTGGCCGGCGTGCAGGAACTGTACGCGCGCGCCACCGGCCGGCCCATCCTGCTAAGCCTGGCCACGGTGCGGCTGATGGTGCGCGAGGCCGGGCGCACCCACTTCGACCACGCCAAGAGCGCGCGCGAGCTGGCGCTGACGTTCAGGCCGGTGGCGCAAACCGTGGCCGACACGGTGGCCTGGTATCGCGGCCACGGCTGGTTCTGAGGGCACCGCGCCGGCGGCGGCGATAGACGCCGATGGCCCGGTTCAGGCCGCCAGCGGCATGGTCTCGCCCATGTCGGCGAACGCCATCAGCTTGTCGATGTCGGTCAGGATCAACATGCGCTCGCCCTGCACGCCGAGGCCGGTCATGTAGGCGGCGTCGAGGCCGGCGCCCATGTCCGGGGCCGGGCGGATCTGCTCGCCCGTGAGCGTGATCACGTCCGACACGCTGTCGACCACCATGCCCATCACGCGCCCCGCCAGGTTGAGGATGATGACGACGGTGAACTCGTCGTAGCTCGGCGCGCCGAGCTCGAACTTGATGCGCATGTCGATGATCGGCACGATGATGCCGCGCAGGTTGACGACACCCTTGACGTGGCCGGGCGCGTTGGCGATGCGGGTGACTGTGCCGTAGCCGCGCAATTCCTGCACCTTCTGGATGTCGACGCCGTATTCCTCCCCGCCTAGCGTGAAGGCGAGAAACTCGAGCGGGGCGCCGGCCGGGCCCGGCGTGGCGGCGGCCTCGGCCGCCATGGTGATGTCTTGTACCGCATTCATGTTCAAACTCCTTGAAAGTGGCAAGGCCGCGCGGCCTTGCCCGCTGTTGGCTCGCGCCGACCGGACGGCCGCGCTTAGAACTGTTCCCAGTCGGCCACACCGCCGGCGGCGGCCAGCCGCACGGCCGGCCTGGCGGCCGGCGCCTTGGCCGGGCGCGCCTTCGGTGCCGCCGCCACCCTCGGCTGGGCTGGGCGGGCTGCGCGGGTTGGCGCCGCCTCGGCCGCGCCGCCTTCCGAACCGAGCTTGAAGGCGCTCACCGTGCGCACCAGGTTGCCCGCCTGTTCGCGCAGCGATTCGGCGGCGGCCGCCGCCTCCTCCACCAGCGAGGCGTTTTGCTGCGTGACGCTGTCCATCTCGCCGATGGCCTGGTTGACCTGTTCGATGCCGGCCGATTGCTCCTGGCTCGCGCTCATGATCTCTGCGATGACGTCGGTCACCCGGCGCACGCTGGCCACCACCTCGGACATGGTGGCGCCGGCGTCGCTGGCAAGCCTGGAGCCGGCGTCGACGCGCTCGACCGAGTTGTCGATCAAGGCCTTGATTTCCTTGGCGGCGCTGGCGCTGCGCTGGGCCAGGTTGCGTACCTCCGAGGCGACCACGGCGAAACCGCGGCCCTGCTCGCCGGCCCGCGCCGCCTCGACGGCCGCGTTCAAGGCCAGGATGTTGGTCTGGAAGGCGATGCCGTCGATCACGCTGATGATGTCGACGATCTTGCGCGACGCCTCGCTGATCGAGCCCATCGTGCCGACCACCTGGTCGACCACCAGCCCGCCCTTGGTGGCGATGTCCGAGGCGCTCAGCGCCAGCGCGTTGGCCTGGCGGGCGTTGTCGGCGTTCTGCCGCACGGTCGAGGTCAACTCCTCCATCGACGAGGCGGTCTCCTCGAGCGAGCTGGCCTGGCGCTCGGTGCGGGCCGACAGGTCGCTGTTGCCGGAGGAAATCTCAGCGGCCGCCGTCGACACCGTCTCTGAATCGCTGCGCACCGACGCCACCACCTCGGACAACGACGCTTGCATGCGCTGCAGTCCCGCCAGCACGCTAGTGGTGTCGGCCGGCCGCACCCGCAGCTCGCCGGTCAGGTCGCCGCTGGCGACGCGGCTGACGGCCACGCACAGGTCGACCGGTTCGGCGCCCAGCGCCCCCAGCAGGTTTTTAGAGATCAGCATGCCGGCGACGACGGCCAGCGCCGTGGCGATGACGCTGACGGCCACCAGGATGTTGCGGGACGTGTCGAAGTCGGCCTTGGCCTCGACGATGAGCTGGGCCGAGCGCGTACTGGTCAATTGCGCGTATTCCTTCGAGGCGGCGATCAGGGCGGCCAGCAAGGGCCGGCACTCCTGGTTCATGCGCGCGACCGCCTCGTCCTTCTTGCCCTGCAGCGCAAGATCTACGATGCCCAGCGCCACCGGCGCGTAGGATTTCTCGATACCGTCGATTTTTGCGATCAGGCGCCGCGCCTCGTCCGAGGCGGACGGATCCTTGGCGAGCTCTTTCAGCGTGCTCAGTTTCGACGCCACCTCCGCGTGCGCCTCCTTGACGATGCGCGTCTCGACCTCGCGCTCGGCGGGATCGGTCAGCAGCACCAAGTTGCGCGCGGCGATCGCCCGCAGGTCCACCGCCTGCCGCACCGAGTGGGCCGCTTCCGAGCGGGCACTCATGCGAGTGACGTAATTTTCGAATTTCTCGTTTTGATGCAACAGGCTGCTCAACGAGAGCGCGGCGATGGCGATCAGCAGCGCCGCCATGGCGCCAAACGAGATTGCCAGCTGAGCCCGCACAGATAATTTTTTCACGATATTCCCCTTTTAGTCGATGGCCAACGGCGCCGGCAAAGAGCCGAATTCCGAGTGGTTGCGGCGTGCCGCGATCCGACGGACGGGCACACGTGGGCGGGTCTACACGCCCCGGCACGGGGAAGGGGTGCCGATTCGACGAAATAAATTATTTGGCTATTTCGCTTTATTTGATGAAATCAATTTTCTCACAGGAAACTAAAAAAATCAAATAAAACGGATATTTATTTCGCGCGCGCAACTTCCGGGGCCAACGGTCGCGCGCGCGAATGGCTCAACCCGGCCTCAATTGCCCATCAGGTAGGGCCAGCCATCGGCGCTGAAGCCGAGCGGGTTGATGCCCAGCGTGGGCCGGCCGCCGTTGTTGGCGTCGTAGTAGTGATAGACGAAGGTCGGCCGGTTGTTGTTGCCGGCGTCGGTAAACACACTGCCGCCGCCGGGACCGACGACGTTGCCGTGGGTGCTGACCAGGATGGTGCCGCCGCCGGCCGTCAGCGCCACGCCGCCGCGGTCGACGTACGGCCCGGTCACGCTGCTCGCGCGCCCGACCACCGTGCGGTAGGGCGAATCGGCGCTGCAGCACACATTGATCGGCGCGAAATAATAGTAGTAGCCGTTGTAGTAATAGATGAACGGCCCCTCCACCGCCGACGTCGGCGAACCGCGCTGCGCGATCTTGTAGACGGTGGTGTTGGTGGTCGATTGCAGGCCGGTGGCCGGGTCGAGCTGCATCAGGTGCAGGCCGTCGCTCCACGAGCCGAACGCCATCCACCACTTGCCGCCGGCGTCGACGAACGGCGCCGGATCGATGGCGTTGTCGGTGGTCTTCTTGAAGCCCGGCGGCGGTGGCGCCGCGCTGGTCGACCACGAGCGGGCGACGATGCCCTTGTCGGTCCACGGCCCCTGCGGCGCCGAGCTGGTGGCCACGCCGATCACGGCCGCCGGCCACGAGGTCGGCTGGTAGGGGATCGAGTAGTACTGGTAATAGGTGCCGTTGACCACCATCAGGCTCGGCGCCCAGACGTCGGTGTTGGCGCCATTGTTCCAGCCCTTGGGCGTCTGCAAGCCGCTCCACGACGGGAAATCCGGGCCGATCGGCGGGCAGCTGGCGTACCCGCCCTTCTGGGCGGCGGTGCAATTGGTGTACGGCGTGAACGTGTTCAGGTCGGTCGAGGTGGCCAACGTCTGGTGGCTGCCGTAGAGCCAGTATTTTCCGCTGCCGTCGCGCAGCATGAACGGATCGTGGACGAAGCGGCCCTCGCCGCCGACCGCCCTCGGCAGCGGATAGGGCCGCACCTGGGTGTTGACCAGCTGCCATTCCTGGCAGGTGCAGCCGGTCAAGCCCCACTGGTCGATGGTGGCGGTGTTGAGGTTGCTGGCCTGGAACACCTCCAGGTATTTGCCGCTGTTGACGTTCTGGATCAGGAAGTTGCCGCTGGCGGCCTGGGTGACGGTCCACAGGTGGTCGGCGGTGCCGTTGTCCGACCACTGGACGATTTGCCCGCCGTCGGCGGTGGCGGCGTTGGCCACGCCCAGCACCTGGTGCGTGAGCATGTTCTCGATGTTGTACTGGCCGTTCCCCATCGGCATGAAGTGCCACAGGTGGTCGGCCGTGCCGTTGTCGGCCCATTGCACGACCTTGGCGCCGGCGGCCTGGCTGGCGCCGTCGATGCCCAGCACCAGTCCGCTGGCGACGTTCTTGATCTTGTATTGCACGCTGGTGTTCATGGTGATCGCGGCGTGCGCGGAAAAGGCGCTGGCGGCCAGGCAGGCCAGCAGCGCCAGACGTGAGAATAGGCGTTTCATTATTGTCTCCAAGGATAGTGATCGAGTGCCTCGGAGCCATGCATGAAACCGTTCTTGCCCGGGCATGCCCGGCTCCGAACCACGCGTCTGTTTTGTTATGACTGCCGGACCATGCTACCGGTGGCCCGAAAATCCCTCCAATGACATTTTCAACGGCGCCGATACGGCTTTCGGTATGGGCGCGGCAGGTGATGCCGGGACCGCGGCGCGCGCCGGGGCGGCGTCACTCAACAGCTGAAACCCCGTTTCACATGGCGGTATCCCGCCGCAAAAATAGCCGGCCCAGCCATATCATGAATTGAAAATTGTTTTCACATGCCAAAATTTTAAAAACAAGCCGTTGAATTTAAAAGAATTAATTTATGTCCTATGTCTTATATAAGACCTTGATGCAACGCACCAAACTAGCCTACTATTTAGTCATGGAGTTCGGCCCCACCAGCACCCGGAACTCGACGGATTTTTCTCAAACGCGTTTTTTCTTTCAGGAGATACACATGTCCCAATACCAAGACGACATCAAGGCGGTTGCCGGTTTAAAAGAGCAACAAGGCAGCGCCTGGAACGCCATCAATCCCGAATCGGCCGCCCGCATGCGCGCGCAGAACAAGTTCAAGACCGGCCTCGACATCGCCAAGTACACGGCCAAGATCATGCGCGCCGACATGGCCGCCTACGACGCCGACTCGTCCAAGTACACCCAGTCGCTGGGCTGCTGGCACGGCTTCATCGGCCAGCAAAAAATGATCTCGATCAAAAAGCACTTCAACAGCACCGACCGCCGCTACCTCTACCTGTCGGGCTGGATGGTGGCCGCGCTGCGCTCCGAGTTCGGCCCGTTGCCGGACCAGTCGATGCATGAGAAGACCGCCGTCACCGCGCTGATCAAGGAGCTCTACACCTTCCTGCGCCAGGCCGACGCGCGCGAGCTGGGCGGCCTGTTCCGCGAGCTCGACGCCGCCGACGGCGCCGCCAAGGCCGCCATCCAGGAAAAAATCGACAACCACATCACCCACGTGGTGCCGATCATCGCCGACATCGACGCCGGCTTCGGCAACGCCGAGGCGACCTACCTGCTGGCCAAGCAATTCATCGAGGCGGGCGCCTGCTGCATCCAGATCGAAAACCAGGTCTCCGACGAGAAGCAGTGCGGCCACCAGGACGGCAAGGTCACCGTGCCGCACGAGGACTTCCTGGCCAAGATCCGCGCCATCCGCTACGCCTTCCTGGAACTAGGCGTGGACGACGGCGTCATCGTCGCCCGCACCGACTCGCTCGGCGCCGGCCTGACCAAGCAGATCGCCGTGACCGCCAAGCCGGGCGACCTGGGCGACCAGTACAACGCCTTCCTCGATTGCGAAGAAGTGTCGGCCGACGCGCTGGGCAACGGCGACGTCATCATCAAGCGCGACGGCAAGCTGCTGCGTCCGAAGCGCCTGCCGAGCAACCTGTTCCAGTTCCGCGCCGGCACCGGCGAGGCCCGCTGCGTGCTCGACTGCATCACCTCGCTGCAAAACGGCGCCGACCTGCTGTGGATCGAAACGGAAAAACCGCACATTTCGCAAATCGGCGGCATGGTCAGCGAAATCCGCAAGGTCATCCCGAACGCCAAGCTGGTCTACAACAACAGCCCGTCGTTCAACTGGACCCTGAACTTCCGCCAGCAGGTGTACGACGCCATGAAGGAAGCCGGCAAGGACGTGTCGTCCTACGAGCGCAGCAAGCTCATGAGCGTGGAATACGACCAGAGCGAACTGGCCATCACGGCCGACGAGAAGATCCGCACCTTCCAGGCCGACGCCGCCCGCGAGGCCGGCATCTTCCACCACCTGATCACCCTGCCGACCTACCACACGGCCGCGCTGTCGACCGACAACCTGGCCAAGGAATACTTCGGCGAGCAGGGCATGCTCGGCTACGTGGCCGGCGTGCAGCGCAAGGAAATCCGCCAGGGCATCGCCTGCGTCAAGCACCAGAACATGTCCGGCTCGGACATCGGCGACGACCACAAGGATTACTTCAGCGGCGAGGCGGCGCTCAAGGCGGCCGGCAAGGACAACACGATGAATCAGTTCTAACGCTCGATCCGTGGGGCGGTCCGCCCCACGCGCCTCGATCGCCGTACTCGACGGCATTCCCGCTTCGGCGGGTTTTTTTTGGAGAAGGCGCGACCGCGGTTTGCGCGGCGTCGCGTCCCGCCGGCGGCGATTGCGCATAATCGGCCCACCTGGACCTGTATCACGGCAAGGCGCTCGACGATCTGGCCAAGCGCCTGGTCATCCATCCCCAGCGCCGCCTCAGACGACACAGCCCGCCATCGCGGTGACCACCAAGCCCGTCCACAACAACAGCCCGCCGCTCCCGGCGGGCTTTTTTTATGGGCGCGCGCCGCGCGCGCATTGCTTTCGAACGAAAGCAATAGAGAGAAATCGCAAAAATACAACAGGAAAATCGGAAAAACGTAAGTTATTGTGAAGCGAATGAGGTTTCGATATAGACTTAATAACGCCTCGTCATGACGCGTATTGATTAGGGTTTTCGAAATATCGAAACGAAAACCACTTACGGATCGGGATAGTTGCCATACGAAATAGAGCGAACTTGCCAAGAAAACTCAAGCCCGCGATGACGGCCCCGCTTGCGGGGCTGGTCACCGCCTCGGACAGCCTTCCGGTTTACCAGCATTCGCCTGCGCTACTCCAACAACTTAAAAAAAGGAACCGTGTAATGACTTACCTGCAACGCCGCCCGCACGCCGACAGCCATCCCAAGCTGGTGCTGCATCCGCTCACCTCCGCCTGCCTGCTCGCCCTGGCCACCTTGGCCGCGCCGGCCCGCGCCCAGGACGACGCCGCCACCGCCGATCCCGACAAGGTGGCCCAGGTCATCGTCTCCGGCACCCGCGCCAGCCTGCAGCAGTCGCTCGCGCTCAAGCGCAATTCGGCGGTGGTGCAGGACAGCATCAGCGCGACCGAGCTCGGCCGCTTCCCCGACAACAACGTGGCCGACTCGCTCAGCCACATCACCGGCGTGTCGATCTCCCGCACGGCCGGCGGCGAAGGGCAAAAGGTCAGCATCCGCGGCCTCGGCCCCGACTATACGATCACCACCTTCAACGGCCGCCTGCTCGGCACCGACAGCGCGGGCCGCTACTTCGCCTTCGACGTCTTGCCGGCCGACGTCATCAGCGGCGCCGACGTCGTCAAGTCGACCCAGGCGCAGTTGATCGAAGGCGCCATCGGCGGCCTGGTGAACCTGCGCTCGGCTAGCCCGTTCGACCAGAAGGGCCAGCACGGCCTGCTGCGCGCCGAGGCCGACCGCAACGACATGAGCAGCCTGAACGGCAAGAAGCTCTCGGGCACCTACAGCAACACCTTCGGCGACAAGCTCGGCGTGCTGCTCGGCGTCGTCTACGCCAAGCGCGACGTGCGCACCGACACGGCCGGCAACGACGGCGGCTGGTCGCGCAACCCCATCCCGAGCGACCCGAGCCAGTTCTGGGAGTCGGGCAACACCTGGGGCGGCCCCATCGACCCCAACGGCAACGGCGTACTCGACCGCGACGAAGAAGGCTTGATCGGCCCGGGGCAGTTCCGCTTCGGCTCGATCATGGAGAAAAAGGAGCGCGTGGCGGTCTCGGGCAAGGTGGAGTGGCGCCCCAGCAGCGACGTCAAAGTCGTCTTCGACGGCTTCAAGACCCGGCTCGACTCGCCGCAGGTCGGCTACCAGATGTCGTTCTACCCGCTCTACTCGCCGGGCCGCTGGTCCGACATGAAGGTCGCCAACGGCGTCGTGACCGACCTCACACTGGCCAACCCCGACCCCGAGCTGCGGCTCAATCCCGAGGTCCTCAACAAGACCGAGTACCGCGTGGTCGACACCGCGATGTACGGCGCCAAGGCGGACTGGCAGATTTCGCCGACGCTCAAGGTGGCGAGCGACGTCTACCTGTCCACGTCGAAACGCAACTCCGGCGGCAAGGACAGCTACGTGGTGCTGCGCATGAACCAGCCCAACGTGACGCGCATCAAGCTCACCGGCGCCGCCGTGCCGGACGTGCAGACCACCTTCGCCGACGGCCGCGACCTGCAGACCGGCCTGTCCCAGGGCCAGTTCAAGGCCAGCGACTTCAACACCCACTTCTACAGCCGGGCCGGCGACAACATCGACGACCGCATCGGCGGCGCGACGGTCAATGCCGAATGGAAGCAGGACCGCTTCAATATCGACCAGTTCAAGTTCGGCCTGAGCCAGACCAACCGCAAGAAGACGCGCGACATGATCAACAACGCCTTCAACGCCGGCCAGGACCACTATTCCGGCGAGAACGCGATCAACGTCGGGGCCCTGGGCGGCAACGTGATCAACCAGACGTTCAGCCCGAAGGGCTTCCTGTCCGGCGTGAGCGGCAACTTCCCGCGCAGCTTCCTCGGCTTCGACGTCAACAACTACGCGCAAGCCCTGCAGGCCTACGACGGCAAGCCCCGGCCGGGCGGCGGCGTCTACAGCTCGACGCTGTCGGCGCCCGCCTGGAACCCGCTGGAGAGCTACCGCGTGACCGAAAAGACCACGGCCGGCTTCGTGCAAGCGGACCTGTCGGGCGAAAAATGGACCGCCGACGTCGGCGTGCGCCTGGTGCACACCAAGACCAGCGCCCAGGCCTGGGACGCCAAGATCAACCAGATCGTCGAGAACGGCGCGTTCAACTTCACGGCCGTCTACGCCGACCCGTCGGTGGTGAAGCAGGACGCCAGCTACACCTACGCGCTACCGTCGGGTAACTTCACCTACGCCCTCACGGACACCCTGCAGCTGCGGCTCGGCGCCGCCAAGACGATGGCGCGCCCGTCGGTCGACAAGCTGGCGCCGTCGAGCACCACGGCCAGCATCTCCTGGGGCGACTTCACGCAGATCTACGGCGGCAACGCCGAGCTCAAGCCGTACACCGCGCGCCAGGGCGATGTGTCGCTCGAGTGGTATTTCGACAAGGACTCCGCGCTCACCTTCGCCGTCTACCAGAAGAACATCAAGAACCAGATCACCACCGTCTGGCTGACGGGCCAGGACATCGGCGCGCCGGGCGGGCGCCTGTTCAACGTCCAGCGCCCCATCAACGGCGACAGCGCCAAGGCGCGCGGCATGGAGATCGGCCTGCAGCACCTGTTCAAGAACGGCTTCGGCGTGCGCGCCCAGTACACGCGCAACCTGTCGAGCAGCTGGGTCAACGGCATCGAACGCCCGCTCGAGGGCATCGCGCCGGCGACCGCGTCGTTGAGCGTGCTCTACGAGAAAGGCCCATGGAGCATGAGCACCACGGCCGACTACACCGATTCCTTCGTCACCGCCACCAACGTGCTCGGCGCCGGCTTCAACGAGACGGCCAACGCCGTGACGTGGTTGACGGCGCAGATGGCCTACGAGGTGAACAAGTCGCTGCGCATCAGCATCGAGGGCAACAACCTGACCGATGCGAAGCAGGCGCCCAAGCTGGGCAACGGCACCGTGAGCCTGCCCAACGGCTATTACCGTTATGGCCGCTCGATCACGCTCGGGGCCAGCCTGAAGTTCTGATCCGATCTGTTGTGCCCTCCTTGACCGCCCTGCATTCCGGGGCGGTTTTTTTTACGTCGCCATCCATGCGTAGGGCGGATTAGCGCAGCGTAATCCGCCAAGCTCCGTCGGCGGCCCATGACGAATCAAGCGCCGCCGACAGCTCACTCGGCGATCAACAGCTCGATACCCGCGTCGATCAAGCCGTCGCGGTACTCGCGGCTGATGCCGGCGTCGGTGATGACGGTGTGCACGCGGTTCAGTTGAACGATGCGGTGCAGGCTGACGCAACCGAACTTCGAGGCGTCCGCCAGCACGATGACTTTCCTGGCCCGCTCCACCATCTTGTGGTTCAAACTCGCCTCCGCCTCGTGGTGGGTGGTCACGCCGAACTGCAGGTCGAAACCGTCGACGCCGAGGAACAGCTTATCGAAGCTGTAAGCCTGCAAACAGGCCTCCGCTTGCAGCCCCTGGATCGACAGCGACTGCTTGCGCAGCAGGCCGCCGGTCAGGATCAGGTCGACGCCGGGCGCGTCGGCCAGTTCCCAGGCGATGTTCAGGCCGTTGGTCATGACGGTGACGTTTTGCGCATTGCGCAAATGGCGCGCCAGCGAGATGGTGGTGGTGCCGGAATCGATGATGACGTTTTCGCCGGGCTTGACCATGCGCGCGGCCAGCGCGCCGATGCGCTCCTTCTGGTCGTGGTTGATGGCGTCCTTCTGCGGCACCGTATGTTCGGTCGGCGGCGTGCGCGCCGGCATGGCGCCGCCATGGCTGCGGATGGCCAGGCCCTGCGACTCGAGCGCGCTCAAATCGCTACGGATGGTCACCGCCGAGACGCGCAATTGCTTGACAAGTTCGTTCACTTGCACCGAGCCGTGCTCGGTGAGTGCCTTCAGGATGATAGCGCGGCGTTGACCTGTCTGTGCCATAGTGGGGCGATGAGTTTTGACAAAACAACAGCTTAACAGATCTGGGCAGTGGCGGGCCACCGGCGGCCCGTCCAAGCTGCCGTCCGGCAAGGCGTCCGGCAAGGCCGGCGGCCAGCCGCCAGGCCTTATAGCGGCACCGCCTCCAGCAACAAGGCGTGCTCGAACCGCACCCCGAGGCGCTGGCGCCGACCGCCGTCGAGCTCGCCGACGTCGCTGTCGTTGACGTAGTCGCGCAGGCGCCAGCGGCCGGGGCCGAGGCCGCGGATCTCGACCGGCCCATCCCACCGCGGCGCATAGAAAGCGAAGTACATCCGCTCGCCTTTTTGCACCGCGTGCGCCTCCGGCTTGTCGAAGCCGATGTCGTACAGCTCGCCGCGATAGACGCCGTTGGCCAGCAGCTTGTCGCGGTAGATGCCGATCCATTTGCGCCACTGGCGTTCGCGCTCGGGCGTGAGCAGGAAGCTGTCCTTCGGCTTGGGGTCGAGCGGCCAGGTGAATTTGGTCGACAACACCGCGCCGATGCCGATGGTGGAGGCGAAATCGTCGCCGCCGTCGCTCAATTCGACGTGGTCGCCGGCGTACGGCGCCGAGCGGCCCATCAGCGCCTTGAGCGTCTTGCCCTTGTGGCGGATCTGCCACGACGACAGCGGATCGGCCGCCGGCGCCTGGTTCATGTAGGGGAAGTTGTGGAACGCGTACGAGGTGCCGCACGGGCACAGCTCCACCACCGCGTTGGGATTGACCTCGCGCGCGGTGTCGTACACCATCTTCCAGAAGTCCTGCAGCTTCTCGTACGATTCCTCGGGCCGTGCGTGCTTGTGCGCCGGGTTGTGGCAGGGCGCGACGCCGTTCAAATGCTGGCCGTCGATCTTGAGGCCCTGATAGCCCCATTCGCCGAAGATCTTGCGTATCCACTGGCGCGTCATCTCGATGGTCGGCCCGTAGGCCGGGCACAGGTAGAAACTGTTCCACCACGTGATCAGCTGAGGCGCGCCATCCTTGTCGAGCAACAGCATGTCGGCGTGGTCGTGCAGCAGGTCCGAGCCGGGATCGACCGCCAGCGGCGTGATCCACAGCCGCGCCTTGAGGCCGGCGTCCTTGATCGCACCGACCAGGCCGCGCATGTCGGCCTCGCCGTTGGGGAATTTCTTGGCGTCGAGCTTCCAGTCGCCTTCGTTGTTCTGCCAGCCGTCGTCGAGCACCGCCCATTCGAGGCCGAGCTCCTTGGCCTTGCGCAGCGTGCCGACCATCAGCGGCACGGTGAAGTCGCGCTCGTAGCCCCACGCGCACCAGATCGGCTCGTACGATTCGGGCGGCGCGTCAGGCGCGCGCAGGCCGCGTTCGGCCATCGCCTGGCGGTACTGGTCCAGCGCGGCGAAGTAATCGCCCTGGTGCAGCGCCAGGAAGGTGTCCATGGTCTCGAGCGTGTCCCCCGGCGCCAGCGTGGTCGCGGTCTCGAACTCCACCGCCAGCGCGGCGCCGCCGGCCACCGCCCGCACCGGCAGCGCCACCAGCCGTGGCACGGTGTCCAGATGGCCGACCGCCAGGCCGCAGTCGCGGTTCCAGACGTCGGCCGCCGGCGTGCCGCTGCCGTAGTCCGACGCGTTCATGCCCATGTAGTTGCGCTGGTCGAAGCCATCGACCAGCGGTTGCACCCAGTCGCGCCGGTCGGCGTGCGAGGCGCCGGAGAAGGTCCAGAACTGCGCCTTGCGCCCGGCCGCCGGCCGCAGCGTGTGGGCGCTGTTGGCCCAGGCGGCCACCGTGACGGACTTGTCGCCGGCGTTGCGGTAGGCCACGCGGATGACGGCAAAGCCGGGCAGGCGCTCATAGAACGTCACCGCCACGGTTTTCTCGATGCCCTCGGCCGACTTGCCGGCCAGGCGGTGCCGCACGCCGGGGCCGTGCGGGCCGTCGACGCGGTCGGCCGCCTGCGACGACAAAGCGAAGCGCTCGATCCAGCGGCCGTTGGCGGCGTTGGCCGCGTTGGCGCCGGCGGCCACCACGGCGGCGTTGACGCCGGCGCCACCCGGGCCGCTGTCGGCATGGGCGCCGCGCACCACCCGCAGGCGCTCGCTCGGCGCGAACGCCGTCACCGCCGCCGGCCGGGGGCCGAGCCGCGAGACCACGCGGCATTGCAGCTGGCCGTCAAATTCCAGCGCCATGGCGGCATCGCCGATGCGCGCCACGTCCTTGCCTTTGGCGCCGGGGGCGGCGGCGGCCGTGGCATCGGCCACGGTCGAGGCCACGGCCGTGCCGGCCAGCCACTGCAGCAAAGTGCGGCGGCGTGGATCTACTTGCTTGCTCATGCGTCTCCCTTGTATTAATGCCAGGCCGTTGGGTAGGCCTTTTCCGCGTTGATGCGATAGAGTTTGTCGACCACCGCGCGCGGCAGCGACAGGCCGCGCACCGGCTGATCGAGTTCCGGCACGCCGAAGCTGTCGCCGGTGACGAAGTAGCGCCAGTCGCGCCGCCACACCGTGTCCATGTCGGCGACGAAGGCCGCGTCGTCCTGCTGCGCCGACTGCGCCAGGTCGGAACCATACATCAACCGGTCCTGGTACTTGATGAAGAAGGCGCGCACGCGATCGAGGTCGCGCTGCGACTGATACTGCAACTGCCCGACGCGGGCGGCGACATCGAGCCTGGCGCCCGGATGCGCATCGAGAAAGCGCCCGATCCGGTCGACGTCGTATTCCAGCGACGCCAGGTGCACGCCGGTGAAACGCAGCGTCGGATGCCGCGCCAGCATGCGGTCGCGCGCGGCCATCTGCTGCTCGTAGCTCGGCATTTCCGGATGCAGGAACATATGATACGCGGGATGGTTCTTGAAGTATTCGCGGTCGTTATTGACCGTCATGCGCTCGAGCGGCAGCCAGCAATTGTGCGGCTCGCCCTGATGGCCCAGCACCATCACGCCACGTTGCGCCAAGCCGTTGAACACGGGCGCCAGGCGGGCGTCGTCGATCATCACCAGCTTGCCCTGGCCGTCGCGCAAGCTCATGCCGATGTTTTTCCAGACCTTGACCCCGACCGCGCCGTCGGCCAGGGCGCCATCGAGGTCTTTCAGCGTCGCCTCGCTCCAGCCGGGCTTATTGAAACCGTCGGTGGAAAACGTCGCCGCCCAGGCCACTTGCCCGGGATGCCCGTGCGCCAGCGCGCTGGCCACCTTGCGCTGTTGATCGAGCGGCGGGAAGTCCGGATAGTCGACATTGATGGTCAGCGCGCGGAAGTTGTCCTTGCGCGCCAGCGCCAGCCAGGCGTCCTGGTTCGTTCCATGCAAATGCAGATGGGCGTCGATCTTCGGCACTTTGTCGAAGTCGGCCATCGTGTAGCCATCGGCGGCGGCGGAAGGTGCGGCGATCAGCGCCGCGACGATGGTCGATAACAGGGTCCAGCGCATACAGGTCTCCTTTTTAAAACGCCAGGCGGTCCAGCGCGGCGGCGCCGAGCGGTGTGCCGGCCCTGCGGGCGGCGTACAGCGCCGCGCCGAGCACCGGCGCCAGGCGGGGCGGCGCCAGGCGATAGAAATCGCCACGCGCCGCCAGCGCCGTGGCAAATGGTGAGCGCAGCGGGCCGTCGTCGCCGAACAGGCCGCCGGTGTAGGACACCGCCACGCCCTGCCCCTCGGCCACGCCCAGCGCGCAACGCACCGCGTCGACCAACGCCACCAGCTCGGCGGCGGCGGCGTCGATGATCGCGCGCGCCTGGCCGTCGCCCTGCGCGGCCGCTTCCGACACCAGCCGCGACAACGCGGCCACGCGGCTGCGTTCTCCTTTGAGTTCGCCGTAGACGACCTGGCACAGATCCAGGTCGTCCCGCAAGGCCAGGCGTTCGCGCACCAATTCGTGCAGCGCTCCACGCGGCGCGCGGCCATCGCTCATGCGCGAGAACAGCGCCAGGCCGGCGCGCGCGATCCAGTGCGCCGAGCCCTCGTCGCTGAACAATTCGCCCCAGCCGCCGGCGCGCGCGCGGCGTCCGGCCAATTCGCCGTAGGCCATCGAGCCGGTGCCGGCGATGACGCTGATGCCGTCCGCGCAGGCCAGCGAGCCCGCCCAGCTGCACACCATGTCGTTGCCGCACAGGTAGCGGTCGTGGCCCAGCACCGCGCGCGGCAGCGCATCGAGCAGCGGTTGGACGGTGCGGTCCTCACCGTAGGCCGGCAGGCCGAAGAAAGAGAAGGCGACGTCGGACGCCTTCACGCCGGCCGCCGCCAACAGCGCGTCGCAGCCACGCGCCAGCATCGCCGCCACACCGCCGATGCCGACTTCGATGTAATAGGCGCTGCTCTCCTGATGCCGCGCCAGCACCTGACCGGCGCCGTCGATCAGCGCGAAAGCGGTCTTGGTGCCGCCACCGTCAACCCCGAGAAACATGGCGCTCCCCGGCCAGCGGATAGATGGTCACGCCACGCACCACGCGGTTGACCGTGCCGGAGGCGCTTGGCGTATCGGGCCGCAGACCCTGCGCCAGCGACTGCAGCAGCGCGAACGACTGGCAGAACAAGATGTAGGGCAGCGCCAGCGCCAGGTCGCACGCCGATTGCGCGCCTTCGAGCACCACGCAGTCTTCGCCCAACTCCGGCGCCGCCTGGCCGCTCAGCGCCAGCACGCGGCCGGCGCGGCCATCGTTGCGCAGTTCGCGCAGCAGGTCCAGATCGTAGCGGCGCGCCTGCGCATCGTTCGACAACAACACCACCACCAGCGTTTCATCGTCGACGATGGTTTTCGGACCGTGACGGAAACCGAGCGGCGAATCGAACAGCGCCACCACGCGGCCATCGGTGAGCTCCAGCAGCTTGAGCGAAGCTTCGCGCGCCAGCCCGCGCAGCTCATTGCTGCCCAGGTAGACCACGCGCTTGAAGCGTTGCGCCACCAGTGCGCGCAGCAGCGGCAGCGCGGCGGCGTGCAAGTGCGCTCCGGCGGCCGACGCCACGGCGGCGGCGCCGGACGGCAGCACGCCGAAGGCCAGCGCGGCGGCCAGCAGCATCGAGGTGAAGCTGGTGGTCATGGCAAAGCCGCGGTCGTGGGTCGCATCCGGCAGCAGGATGGCGTAGGCGTTGGCGCGGCCTTGCGCCATGCGATAGAGCTCGCCGTCGGCGTTGCAGGTAATGACCAGGTGGTGCACATCGCTCACCAGCTGGTCGGCCAGGTCGATCGCGGCCACGCTCTCCGGGCTGCTGCCGGAGCGCGCGAACGACACCAGCAGGGTCGGCACGCCCGCTTGCAGGAAGTGCAGCGGGCCGGAGACGATGTCGGTGGTCGGCACGGCTTCGGCGCGCCAGCCCTTGCCCAGCATGGCCGGCGCCAGGCATTCGCCAAGGAAGGCCGAGGTGCCGGCGCCGGTGAGCACGATGCGCAGGTCGGCGCGCGCGAGCAGCGGACCGAGGAAGGCGTCCAGCGCGGCGCGGTTGGCCGTCACCAGCGCATCGATCTGCGGCCACACGCGTGGCTGTTGTGCGATTTCGCGCGCGGTCAGGCCGCCGCCGGCTTCGTCCAGCCCGGCGGTGCTGAGCCCCAAAATATCCTTGTCTACCACTAGCATGTTTCCAACTCCTTGATTGCGGCGCCTGCACAGGCATCCATATACTGGCGCAGCACCCTGGCCACACCCTCCTTCAGTAAATCGATCGGCAGGTTGCGCACCCGGCCCTCGCGCACCGCCTCATATTGCGCCGGAAGGTACTGGCTGAGCAAGGTGAGCGGCGGCGTCGCGCGCTCCAGATTGGCCAGCAGGCGCGCCTGCGCCGCCTGGATGGCCGGATGCGGCCAGTAATAGCGTATGCGGTCGCTAAGGCTGTATTGCTGGTCGAAGCGCGCGCGCGCCGGCTCGTTGTCATAGTATTTGCGCCAGTATTCCGGCTCGGCGCGCATCACCTCCAGCACCGTGTTCTTGAAATCCGACCCCTGGCCGGCGCCGCCCATTTGCGCCTCGATGTCGGCCAGCGCCCACAAGGTTTCGCGCAGCGCGAAGGTCAGGCCGGGGCCGACCTTCAGGATGGCGAAATGGCCGGCCACCAGCGCGGCCAGGTTGGACGGGGTCTGGTAATCGGTCGAATGGGCTTCGTACACCAAGGTCGGCTCGCCTTCGATGAAGCGGCTCAGTTCCCGCGCGCGCGACGGCTGGTAGTCGATCACTTTGTGGTGGTCGAACTCCACCCCCGGTTGCACCACCAGGCCGACCACGCGCGGCCACACGGCCTCCAGCCCGGCGGCGGCGAACGCCAGCCGGTGGACCTTGATGGTCAGCGCCGCGGCGCCCGGCGTGGTGACGCTCAGCTCTTGCAGATCCTCATGCGCGCCGCCCGGCACCGGCACTTCGGTGCCGACCACGTAGACCGGCGCCTCGCCGCCGGACGCGCTCCACGCGCGCTCGGCCACCACGCACAGGCGCGCCGCGCGCTCGGCCACGATGGCGTCCGGCAGCGGCACCGGATCGCCGCCGCAGGACATCGAGCAATCGAGGTGGATCTTGCGAAAGCCCGCCCTGACGTATTGATCGATCAGCACCTCGGCCTTGGCCATGGCGGCATCGGGCGACTCGCTTTGCCAGGCGTTCGGTCCCAGATGGTCGCCGCCCAGCAGCACGCGGTCGCGCGCCAGGCCGGCGCGGTCGGCAATGCCGTGGACGAAATCGCGGAAAGCGGCCGGCGTCATGCCGGTGTAGCCGCCATCCTGGTTGACCTGGTTGGAGGTCGATTCGATCAGCACCGGCAGATCGCGCTCGAGCGCCGTTTCCATCGCCGCTTCGATCACCAAGGGGTGGGCCGAGCACACCGAGTGGATGCCCACCGGCTCGCCGGCCTTGTGGCGGCGCACCAGATTCAATAAATAGTCCATCGTAGCTTCCTTAAGTAGATTCGGTGCCATCGTCCGGCTGCAACGCCAGCAACAGCGCCGCCGCCAGCGACAGCACGATGCCCGCCAGCCGGTAGCCGGCCGGCACCGTCGATGCCAGCGCCATGGCGATGACCGTCGTCAGCAGCGGCGCGCCGGCGTTCACCAGTGGCGATACCATCAGCGCTTTGCCGTGGCGGAAGGCGTACACCAGCGTGAGCGCGCCGACCGCGTTCAATATCTGCGTGGCGGCGGCGAGCAGCGGCCCGGAGGGACCATAGTTAATCGGTTGCGAAAAGTCCGTCATCGCCAGCGCCACCGGGATAAAGATCAGCGCGCTGAGCGTCATGTAGAAGAAGATGCTTTCCGCGTCCATGGTGGCGTTGGCCAGCTTGATGAAGTACGCCTGCAAGCCCCACGCGGCCAACACGCCCAGCGCCAGCACGAACCACACGCCATACTCGCGCGGCGCGCCCTGCGGAGCGTAGTCGAACAAGGGCAGCGCGCAGATCGCCAGCACGATGCCGGCGACGCCCATCTTGCCCGTACGCTCGCGCAGGAACAGGAAGGACAACGCGATCGTCAGCACCGGCGAGAGCGAAATGAGTGGAAAGATCAGATACGCCGGACCGGCCTTGACCGCATAGAACAACACCATCTGCCCGCCGGCGCCGAGCACGCCGATGGTCAGCCCGTAGGCGATGGAACGGGCGTCGCGCCGCACGCGCCAGCCGTTGCGCGCCAGCACGAACAGCGCCGGCGGCACCATCGTCAGCGCCCACACCACATAAATCAGCGTTTCGGGAAAACCATGCTGGCTGGGCAGGCCGGCAAACGCGCCCCACACGCCCCACAACAGCGTGGTGGCCAGCGCATACATCAGCCAACCGGCGCGCCGTGGGGTGATCGACAAAGTCGTTGTGTTCATGTGGGTCCCGGTGTCATTGCGTTATGAGGCGTGTGGAATAGTAAATAACAAAGAACGAAAACACAAACACTTTCAATAACTTTCTTTTTCTGTCGTTTTTAATCCAATTTTTGCTTATCGTATCATTTCATGCAAAAATCAGGTCCAGAAGGTGGACTTTTCGAAATGCCGATGTGTAAGTTACGCAATCGGACCACAAGTAAGGAGATAGGCATGCCGCACAGCCGGTTGGGTAACAGGAAGCATCGTCAAACCGCGTTGATCGGCGCTCTGGTGGTGGCGGCGTTGGCGATGCCGGCCATGGCCGCGCCCGGCGCCGATGCGCTGGCGCCAACGGGCCGCTGGCAGGGCAATACGAGCGGCGCCGCCGCCACGCCGCCGATGGGCTGGAACAGCTGGAACGCGTTCCGCACGGAAGTCGACGAAGACAAGGTGATGGGGGCGGCGGGCGTGCTGGTCGACAGCGGGCTGGCCAAACTCGGCTACAACCACATCAATATCGACGACGGCTGGTGGCTCAAACGGCGCCAGGGCGATGGCCGCCTGCAGATCCGCACCAGCATCTTCCCGTCGGCGGCCACCGGCGGCGCGGCCGGCAGCAGCTTCAAGCCGTTTACCGACAAGCTCCACGCGATGGGCCTCAAAGCCGGCCTGTATACCGACATCGGCCGCAACGCTTGTTCGCAAGCGTACGACCTGGACTCCCCCAACCTGCCGCAAGGCACGACGGCCGAGCGCGAAGTGGGACTCGACGGCCACGTCGAGCAAGACATCAACTTGTATTTCAAGGAATGGGGTTTCGACTACATCAAGATCGACGCGTGCGGGCTGGCCGACTTCGTGCCCGGCTCCAAGCTGGTGCGGGACCAGAACTACCGCGCGCTGGCGCCGCAGATCGACCGCGGCGCCATCAGCCGCACCGACATCGGCGCCGTGCGCGGCCGCTACGAAGCGGTGGCCGCCGCGCTCAAGGCCGCCAGGCCGGACAACGACTACGTGCTGTCGATCTGCGCGTGGGGCATGGCCAACGTTCGCTCGTGGGGCAAGGACGTGGGCAATTTGTGGCGCACCAGCAGCGACATCACGCCAAGCTGGACCAGCATGCTGCACAACTTCGACAGCGCGGCCAAGCGCCCCCTGTACGCCGGCCCCGGCCATTGGAACGATCCGGACATCCTGCACATCGGCCACGGCGATTTCGACGCCGACCATCTGGTCGAGGCGCGCTCGCACTTCACGCTGTGGGCAATGATCAACGCCCCGCTGTTGGTCAGCTATGACCTGCGCAACGGCCCGGCGTCGCTGCTGGGCGTGCTGGGCAACGCCGAGCTGATCCGCGTCAACCAGGACCGCTCGGGGCACCAGGGTGTCGTGACGTACGACTCCGACGATGCGCAGATCATCGTCAAGACGCTCGGCGACGGCGAGCGCAAGGCCGTGGCGCTGTTCAATCGCGGCGCGACGCCGGCACCGGTGGTGTTGATGGCCAGCCACCTGAAGCTGGCCGGCGACGCGCCGATCGCCCTGAAGGACCTGTGGTCGAAAAAAACGCTGACGTTTTCCGGCGAACAGGCCTTCACGCTCGCGCCGCACGAGACGCTGGTGTTCGAAGCGAGCGGCAAGCGGCTGTTGGCGGACGGCGTCTACCTGTCGGAAATTCCCGGCGCGATCAATGTCGCCGTCGACGGCACCGGCCAGCCGCAACTCGACCCGACCATCCACCGCATGATCGATCCCTGGGCCGGCACCCGCTCCGGCGGATCGCGGGCCCAGTACGCCGGCTGGGGCGGCGCGCAGGCGGACGCCACGCCGTTCGGCCAGAGCCTGCAGATCGCCGGCCAGGTTTTCGATTCGGGCATCGGCGTGCTGTCGAACTCGCGCATCCAGGTCAGGAACGAACCGGGCCGCGCGCGGCTGGTGGCGGCCGTGGGCGTCGACGATTCGTCCATGGGCGCCGGCCGGGCGGTACGGTTTTACGTCTACGGCGATGGCAAGCTGCTTTCCCAAAGTCCTGCAATGACGCTGGGCGCCAAGGCGCACCGGATCACGGCCGATCTCAAAGGCAGCAAGCTCATCGAGCTGGTGGTGCGGCACGCGAAGCCGGCAACCACGCAGCCCGTGGTGGCGACCTGGGGCGACGTGCGCCTCACCTCCGAGCGCGCGGCCCCGCGTTGACGCAAAGCGGACATCGGAATCACGTAGGGCGGATTAGCGCAGCGTAATCCGCCGGGCGCCGTCGACGGCTCATGGCGGATTACGGCGTTCCGCCTAATCCGCCCTACCAATCGCTTGACTTGGCGACATCGCCGTCGCGGCGACGGTTTATTTCAACCCAAATTTTTATAGGAAAGGGATGCGGCTGTTTGGTTTCAACGGTTGTATCGCGCTCGCGCGCGTACAAATTTCATATTGATCATGGCTTCCATCAAAAAATGACTCCTATACTGACTTTGCTTAGAAAGAAATTTACCAAGCCGGCCCGGCGTGTCGCGTCACTGGCGTTGCTGGGATGTTTGCTCCACGCGCCCCAGGCGCTGGCCCAGCAAACGACGATCACGCTGACCGAATCGTCCGAGGCGTTCAAAAATCCGATGAAGGGATTCCGGCCCACGCGCTACATCCAGGACAGCGCGTTTCCGAACCACGAATACGCGACGGTGTACAAGCAATACATCAAGTACACCGACCTGGAAAACAACGCGACCGACTCCGTCCAAAAGATCAAGGATTGGAGCAACGTCGCCTGGGCCGGCATTCAAAATAAAAACATCAAGGTCATTCCCCGCGTGCTCATCGTCTATCCGGACGGCCCCGGCGGCGGCCAATACTGGCCGGCCGGCGTTGCCCACGACGGCACGCCGAGCCAATGGACCAGCGACCAGCTGAAAACCCGTTTGGTGGCCTTCGCCGCCAAGCTGGGCCAGGCGTGGGACGGCGATCCGCGGGTCGCGGCCGTCGAGCTTGGTCTGTGGGGCAACTGGGGCGAACACCACATCTATCCCGCCACCTTGCCAAGCGGGGACGACCGCATCCCGCTCGCTTTCCAGACCGCCCTTGGCAACGCCTTCACCCAGGCTTTCCCGACGAAGAAAGTGATGGTCCGTTATCCGGACACGTTTACCAACTTCCAGTTCGGCTATATCTGGGACTCGTTCGCCCTGCCCGACGAGGCCGCGAACGGCGACGCGGTGATCGCCCGCAACAGCTGGCGGGAGCAGATGAACAGTGGCGAAGTGGCCTACGACTGGGGCGACCAGTCGCAGCTCGGTGGCAGTCCGGACGGCACCCTCGGCAGAGCCGCCAACACGGATTACGTCATCGATTGGATACGGCGCACGCACACCTCGAGCCTGGGATGGATCGCCGAATACACCGCGGGCAACGCGAGCGTCGCCGCCAATGCCACCCGGATGCAAAAGGCGCTGGGCTACCGCTACGTGCTCAAGGATGCGACCTTCACCACGCAGGTCGCGTCCGGCGGCAATTTGCCGGTTTCATTTAACGTGACCAACAAGGGCAACGCGCCGTTTTATTACCGGTGGCCGGTCAAGGCCACGCTGCTCAGGGCCGACAGGTCGGTCGCCTGGTCGGGCGCTTTCAGCGCCGATATCCGCGGCTGGTTGCCGGGCGTGTCCTATGCCGTGTCGCAAACGTTTGCGCTACCGACCAGCCTGACCGCCGGCGTCTACACGCTGGCGTTGTCGGTCAACGACCCGGCCGGAGACGCGCCGAGTCTGCGCTTCGCCAACACCAACTACTACGGCGGCGGCTGGACGGTGGTGGGCAAGGTGGGGGTCGGCCAAGCACCGGCCAGCCAGAATCTCGGCACTTTCGATGCGCTGAAAACCGACAATTCACTTCAATATCAACTGGTGGCCGCCGCCGGCGCATCGACCGTCTACAGCAGCAGCGCCAACCAGGGAGTGTTGTCGGGTGGCGCGGCCATTGCCAACTGCGCGGTCTGCGCCTCCGGCCAAAAAGTGGGCTACATCGGCAACAATAGCGGGGAATTGAAGTTTGCCAACGTTGCCGTCAATGTCGGCGGCACCTACGCGTTGACCGTCTCGTATCTGTCGGAGGCGGCGCGCGGCATGTCCATCGGTATCAACGGCGCCAGCGCTGTCAACGTGTCGTTCGATGCGAGCGGTGGGTGGGACAAAAAAGCCACCAAGACGATCGATATCACGCTGGCCGCCGGCACCAACACGCTGCGATTTTTTAATCCGTCCGGCTGGGCGCCCGATATCGACGGCGTCAGTATCACGGGACCGTTTGCCGTCAGGTAGACCTGCCTGAACCGGCCGGGTCGGGCGCGAATGTCAGACCACCCGGTCGATGGCTTGCGCGCCGCCGTTGAGTTGCTGGATCGCGCGGATATGCCGCATCGGCGGCGCGCCGAACATGCGGCGGTACTCCCGGCTGAACTGGGTGGCGCTTTCATAACCGACGCGGAACGCCGCCGTGGCCGCGTCGGCCGCCTCGCTGAGCATCAGCTCGCGCGCGTGGTGCAGCCGCAAATGCTTTTGGTACTGCAAGGGGCTCATCGCCGTCATCGCGCGGAAATGGTGGTGCAGGGTCGACACGCCCATGCGCGCGATGCCGGCCAGCTGCTCGACGCGCAGCGGCGCCACATAGTTTTGCTTGAGCCACGCGATCGCCGCCGCCACCCGGTTCGCCTGCGTGCCGGACAAGGCGATGCGCCGCAGGTGCTCGCCCTGCTCGCCGCTGAGCAGCCGGTACAAGATCTCCTCGTGGATGTGTGGGGCGAAAAACGCGATGTCGTGCGGCGCGTCGAGCAACGCGACCAGGCGCGCCAGCGCGTCGAAGATCTCGACGCCGGCCGAGCCGAGCGCGATCGCCATCTCGCCGCGCGGACGCGCTCCCGTCCGCATGTCGTACTGCACGATGAGGCGCCGCAAGCGCTCCAGGTCCAGCCGCAACAGCGCCGCGTAATAGGGCTGCGCCTCGCTCGCCTGCACGATCTGCGCCGTCGTCGGCAAATCGATCGCGGTGAGCAGGAAGCTCGACTCGTCGTAGTCGAGGATGACGTCGCCCACGTAGACGCGCTTGCTGCCACGAATGATCAAGGAAAGGCTCGGTTCGTACACGGTGGAGAACGGCGGGGTCGGCTCGGTCACGCGGTACAAGGTGAGCCCGGGAACGGCCGTCTCCAAGACCCGCCCGGACCAGTCCAGCCGCTCGCAGGCGGCCACGATACGCTGCCGCAGGGGCAGGGTCTGCCCGCCGACGCGGCTGTCCTTCAACTCTAGTGCTTTCACCGACGCTCCCGAAATCCGATCCGCCCAGTCTAGCCGCGCGCGCGCGTGCTTCGCCAGCGGATTATTTTTTTCGACAGGATCGGGCAATACTTAGGCACGCTTGGGCAGGCTTGGAGGCGCGTGGTTGCGGCACCCCGGCCCCGCCGCGCCAAAATGTAACACACGGTAACATAATTATTTTAACAAAATAATTGCAAAAAACAAATTACCGATTTACCATGCGATTCCCCGCCATGTGTCATTTTTCCGGCGCAACCTTTTCTTCCATTTTACAATTCCATGTTCAAAAAACTGACCGCCATCGCCCTCACCACCCTGTTCGCCGCCTCCGCCCAAGCAGCCGTCGTGGAATTCAACGCCAGCAAGGCGTCGACGACCACCAACTGGGCCGACAACCTGTCGATCGGCATGTTCGACAGCAAGCTCGGTACCCTGAACTCGATCACCTTCGTGCTCAACGGCGCCGTGTCCGGCAACGGCCGCGCCGAAAGCCTCGACAGCAGCGCCAGCACGGTCAAGCTGAGCCTGTCGTCGACGCTGACCTTGCAGCGCGCCAACGGTTCGACCCTGGTCGTCACCAACCCGATCTTCTCGAACGGCTACAATCTGAGCGCCTTCGACGGCACCATCGATTTCGGCGGCACCTCGGGCGCGACCACCGGCCAGGTGTCGGCCAATGCATCGAACAGCTTCGTGTCGAACAGCGCCAGCGATTTCGCGCTGTTCTCGGCCAACGGCGGCGGCAACCTGTTGCTGAACCTGAGCGCGACGGGCAACTCGACCGGCACCGGCGCCGGCAATTTGATCACCCAGTTCAACACCTCGGCCGCCGGCGACGTCAAAGTCGTCTACGACTACACCGCCGCGACGGCGGTGCCGGAACCGGAAACCTACGCCATGATGCTGTTGGGCCTGGGCATGGTGGGCGGCATCGCCCGTCGCCGCGCCGCGAAAAACAAAGCGGCCTGATAGAAAAAAGCACGCCGCGGACCGCGTCTGCGGCGCAAGGCAAAAAAAACGCGTTGCCGACTCCGGTCGGCAACGCGCAAGTTCAATCGCCCCCTACGGCGCACAGCTAATACAGTACCTGCCGGGCGACGCATGCGCCACCACGGCGCATGCCCCCTCCGATTACAACTTCCAGCGCAGCGTCAGGCCCACCACGCGGTCATAGCGGCGCACGTCCCGTGGATTGCTCGGAATGCCATGGTAATCGTGGTAGGTGCGATCCGTCAGGTTCTCCACGTCCAGCGTGACGCCCATGTTCTCGCTGATCTTGTACGAGATCGAGGCGTCGGCTGTCTTGATCGGATCGACCACCAAGTCGAGCGGGCCGACCGGCGCCGCCAGCGTGCGGTAGTTGAACGTGTCGACGAACTTGCTGCGCCAGTTGTAGGCCAGGCGCGCCGACCACGGGCCGCGCTCATACAGGCCGACAATGTTGTAGGCGTTCTTCGACAGGCCGGCGAACGGCACTTCCTTGCCGCCGTCGACCAGGTGCGCCTTCAGGTAGGTGTAGTTGGCCTCCATGCCGAAGCCGCCCAGCCAGCCCGGCAGGAAATCGTAGAACTGGCGGTAGCCAATCTCGACGCCTTCCAGCTGGCCGTCGTTGACGTTGCGCGGACGATCCATGCGGTATTGCTTGCCATCGATGGTTTCCAGCGCCAGCGAACGGACGATGTAGTTCTTGAACTTGTGCTTGAACACGGTGCCGGTCAGGCTGCCGGTCGGCGCGAAGTACCATTCGAGCGCGATATCGCCGTTCTTGCTGGTGATCGGTTTCAGGTCCGGGTTGCCGCCGTTGCCGCCGTAGATGCCCAGGCCGTCCGGCGTGGCGCCGAGCGACTGGCCCGGGTTGAAGTCGCCGAACGCGGGGCGCTGGATCGCCTTGCCGGCGTTGATGCGGCCCACCAGCGTCTCGGTCAGGTAAGCCTTCACCGTCAGGTTGGGCAACACTTCGGTCTCCGAGGTCTTGCGGTTGACCGCCACCTGCTGGCCGTTGACGTTGCTAAACCCGTTGACGTTCAGATCGGTCTTGACAACGCGCACGCCGGCCGTGCCTTCGACCGGCACGCGGCCGAGGTCAAAGCCGAAGCGGGTCTTGCCGTAGAAGGCGCCGGTGTCCTCCTCGTTGCGGTACAGCGAGTACGGATCGGGATCGGTCTTGCCGTTGCGGCCGTACATCTTGCGCCAGGCGTCGATGTTGGCGTGCTGGTACTTCTCGCAGATGACCAGCCACTGGTTCATGCCGTAATCGTTCGCCAGCGGCATCGACGGGCACGTCGCGCCCGGCAGCGAGCTGACGGCCGGCAGGCCGGCCGGCGCCGGCAGGAAGTTCTGGCTCTCGTGCTGGTAGGACGACTTGCGCTTGGCCAGGCGCACGCCGCCGCTGAACTCCTTGAAGAAGCTGTCGTCGCCGTTGTTCCAGACGACATCGCCGCGCCAGTCGTTCGATTGGCCGCGCGACTCGGCCCAGTTGTCGATGAAGGCGCCGAGCGTGTAGTTGTTCGGGTCCAGCATGTTGTAGCCGGGATAGTCGAAGCGGGCGCCGCCGTCGACGTAGGTCTGGCCGACGATGGTGGTCGGATGGGCCACCATCTCCATGATCGGGAATTCCTGTTTCCAGTGGCTGGCGGTACGCACGAATTCGCTCGTCACGCGCAGCGACGGCGTGACGTTCCAGCGGCCGCCGATGGCGCCCTGGTGGGTTTCCGAATCCTCCATCGGCGCCTGGTTCGAGCTGAGCGCGAACGGGTTGCTGCTGGAGGTGACGGTGTCGATCTGCTTGGTGCCTGGGAACAAGGTGTACTTGCTGTTCGGGTTCCAGCCCAAGTTGCCGAGGAAGAACTGGTGCTCCATGTCGTGGTCGATGCGGGTCGACCAGCCCTCGGCGTACAGCTCGACCGTGTTCGACGGCCGCCATTGCAGAGCGCCATTGGCCGAGTAGCGGGTGCGGTCGCCCTGGTTGTTGACGTGGCCAAGGTCGACCGGTCCGGTGATGGTCGGGTCGCTCGTGACATGGTTGTCAGGCGGCGAGTTCCAGGTTACCTCGTCGTGGTAGCGGCCGCGCTGGTACGACACGCCGAGCAGGGCGCCCACCTCGCCGAGGTCGGTCTTCCAGCGGTTTGAGACCATGCCCGACACCTGTGGATCGTTGACCTTGGACTTGTCGCGGTTTTCGACCCGCCCGACCAGGTTGCCGGCCAGGCCGGCAAAGTCGAACGGGCGCGAGGTGCGCACGTCGATCACGCCGGCGGTGCCGCCCTCGACCATCTCCGCGCCCTGGGTCTTGTAGACGTCAACGCGCGAGAGCATGGTGGTCGGGATGTCGGCCAGATACAGGTTGCGGCCGTTGGAGGTGTAGACCTCGCGGCCGTTGAGCAAGGTGGTCAGGCCCGGCAGGCCGCGGATGATGACCGAGCTGGCCTCGCCGCCCGAGCGCAGGATCTGCACGCCGGTGACGCGGCCGAGGATCTCGGCGACGTTTTTGTCGGGGAACTTGCCGGCGTCCTCGGCGACGATCGAATCGATCACCTCGTCGGAATTTTTCTTGATCGCCTGCGCGCTCTGGGCCGCGCGGCGCACGCCGGTCACCACCACGGCGGCGACGGGCTTGTTGGCTTCTTCCTTGTCGACCACGGATTGGGCGTCCTGAGCCCACACCGAGGCGCTGCTCAGGATGCCGGCGCCGGCCAGCACGGCGACGGACAACTTCATTTTCAGGTGGTCGGGCGCCGGACGGCCCCCGGTGACAGGTACGCTCATGTCGTCTCCAATAGTTATAGTTTTTGTAAATAATTTCGTGTGCGAGCAGGAATTGTCGTGCTGCGAAACTATCTTAAGGATCGGGTAACGCACAAACCAATCAAATTTTTCCCGTTTCTGATACCGAAACGGTTATGACGGTGGCGCAAGAGTCACCGTTTTGATCACGCGCGGCGATGACGGGGAAGCGGGCGCGGCGGCCCGGGCAGAGGCATTGGATGCAAGTCACCGGCGCAGCCGGGGTTGCAAGCGGAGGGCTGGCCAAACCCTGGCAAGGCGCGACCGGCGATAAAAAAAACACAGCAAACGACGCAAAGCGTTGCGCCGATGCGACGCGCGGCCTTATTCCGCGCGGCGCGGCTCGGCGCCGCGCGACGCTAGCCGCGCCCGCAAGTCCTTGATCTCGGCCGCGAAACTATCGCGCGCCGTCACCGCGCCGACCAGCTCCATCTCGGCCTTGAGGCGCGCGTCCGACAACGCGGCGGCGGCCGCGACGTTGCGCTCGATCTGGGCGCGCAGATCGGCCAGCTGGCTATCCTTGCCCTCGATGGCGAGCTGGTCCTTGGCCTTGCCCACCAGCGCGTCGGTGGCGATATGGCGCGCGTTGCGCAGCTCGGCCTGCAACTGGTCGATCTCCTCGCCGCGCTCGGCCACCGTGGCCAGCGCCTCGTCGCGCGCGGCCGTCAGGCTGGCCACCTGCGCCAGCAGTTGCTCGCGTTCGGCCTCGAACTGCTCGCCCGATCTGAGCAGGACCTGCATGTCCTCCTCGGACTGCGCCAGCGCGTCGCGCGCGCCGACGCCGGCCTCCTCGGCCAACTGCCGCGCCCACTGGCCGAGCGCGGTGGCGATCGGCTCCGGAATATCGAGCCGGGGCGCCTCGACCGGCTTGGCATGGCTGGCCCGCCACGCCGTCAGATGCTTGTGCACCGCGTTGACGGAGGCGCCGTCGAGCCGCCCGCACACCGCCTCGATCGTCACCTTGGCGCCGCCGCGCTGTAACTCGTCGGCCGCGGAGGCGACCTGTTCGGCTGTGACTTCTTGACGTGACATGACTCGCTCCAGTGGAAATTTAACAAATACGGATCTCCACAAGATACAGGAAGTTGTTACGCGGCGGCAAGAGTATTCGCGCCGCCGCGCGGCCGCTTAGTTGGCCGCCACCTTGATTTGCTTGACATCGAGGGTCGACTCGCCAAAGGTTTCCTTGTCAAACTCGCCGGTCAGCTCGACCACGGTGTTGTGGTCGATCTTGACGCCCTCGGGGAAGCGCTTGGCGTCGATCTCGACCGTCATCTTGCCGCTCTGGTCGACGAACTCGTATTCCTCGCCGCCCTTGTGGTTGACCAGCTTGCCCTTGAGTTTGACGTACTGGTCGTCCTTGCCGTTGGCCAGCAAGTCCTTGGCCGTCATCATCGGCACGCTCGACGGCCCGGTGTAGCCGGCCGGCGCGGCCTTGGTCGACGGCCCGGTGTAGCCGCCCGGCTGGGCGACGGCGAAGGCCGAAGCGGCCAGCAAAGCGGTGACGAAGGAGAGTTGGAGTGCACGTTTCATGATGGTGTCCTTTGTGGTGGTGGGTCGTTATCGGAACCTGCTGTTTGCCGCAGGCACAGACGCATTACACCGATCGGACATTAACCGTATCTTAAAGAACCGGGCGACCCGCGGCGGATTACGGCATAGCGCCATCGGGCGGCAGCGCCAGCGTCACCCCCAGCCCACGACCGTCCAGACCGGCGCCGAACGCGACGTCGATCCCGTGCAGATCGGCGATGCGCTTGACGATCGACAGCCCCAGGCCGCTACCGCCCTGCCCCTGGCCGAGCACACGGAAGAACCGCTCCGTCAGCCGCCGCCGGCTGGCCTCGTCGACGCCGGGACCGTCATCGCGCACGGTGATGCGCGCGCGGCCGGCGCCGATGCCCGCCGCCACCTCGACCCGGCTGCCGGACGGACAATAGCGCAGCGCGTTGTCGATCAGGTTGCGCAGCATAATCTCCAGCATTTGCGCATTGGCGCACACCCGCTCCAGTTCGCAGCGCGCCGTCAACGCGATGCCGCGCTCGCCCGCCCGCGCCACGTGGGCCGCCAACAGGCGCTCGAACAACGGCGCCAGCGCCACGGGCTCGCGCACCAATTGCTCGCGCGCCAGCGGATCGAGCCGCGCCAGCGCCAGCAGGCTATCGACCAGCGCCGTCAGGCGCGCGATATCGCGGCGCAATTTCTGAAAGGACTCGGCCAACTCCGGATGCTGGCGCTGCAGCAGTTGCACGTGCATGTGCAATCCCGCCAGCGGCGTGCGCAGCTCGTGCGCGGCGTCGGCGGTAAAGCGGCGCTCCGCCTGCAGCGCCGCGTCCAGCCGCCCCAGCACGGCGTTGAGCGCGCGCACGATCGGCAACAGCTCGCGCGGCGCGCCGGCGGTCGGCACCAGCGCCAGATCGTCGGGCGTCTTGGCGGCGATGGCCGACGCGGTGCGGCGCAGCGGCTTGAGCACGCGCCCGGTCAGCCACCAGCACACCAGCGCCAGCAGCACAAGAAAACCCAGCACCGGCAGCCACAGCGACTCGGCCAACTCCTCCAGGATATCGAAGCGCTTCTTGTACTTCTGCCCGACCTGCACCTCGAAGCGGCGCGCCGCGTCGCGCACCACGAACACGCGCCAGCGGCGATCGTCGACCTCGGGATCGGCGAAGCCGTGACCGTCGTCGAAACCGCTGACGAACGGGCGCGGCGGCGCGCCGCTGGTGCGCTGGATCACGCGGCCGTCGACGACGATCTGGTATTGCATGTCGACCTTGCGGCCGTTGGCGCCACCGGGCCGCGCCGACGCCAGCAGGCCGCGTTCGTTCCACTCGGTGGTGGCGGCCATGATCATGTAGCCCGATTCCTCGAGCGCGTCGTCGAACACCTCGTTGGTCTCGTGCCAGGCGATGACGGTGACGATGCCCAGGCTGGCGAGCCACAGCACGGTGCTGGCGGCAACGATCACGGCCAGCAGGCGCCGCCGCAGCGACCACGGCGCCTGATCGGCCGTCGCGCCGACGCTGGCGCTCCCGCTCGCCACGTCGTCAGCCGCCATCGTTTTTCAACCGGTAACCGAGGCCGCGCACGGTGACGATGCTGTCGGCGCCGAGCTTCTTGCGCAGGTTGTGGATGTAGACCTCGATGGCGTTGCTCTCGACCTCGTCGCCCCAGCCGTACAAGGTTTCCTCGATCTGCGCGCGGGTGACGATATTGTTCTTGCGCAGCAGCAGCGCATACAGCACATGGTATTCGCGCGCCGTCAGCGGCACCGCTTGGCCGCGCAGGCTGGCCTGCTTGCTCTCGAGGTTGAGGGAAATGTCGGCGTGCGCCAGCTCGTTGCTGACCTGGTCGGCGCCGCGCCGCACGGCGGCCCGGATGCGCGCCGACATCTCCTCCAGCTCGAACGGCTTGACCAGGTAATCGTCGGCGCCCAGGTCGAGTCCCTCGACGCGGTCGGCCAGCGCGTTGAACGCCGTGATCAGGATGACCGGCACGGCGTTGCCGGCGGCGCGCAGCCCGGCCAGCAAGGTATCGCCGGACAGGCCCGGCAAGCCACGGTCGAGCAGCACGCAATCGTAGCGGTGGGTCATCAAGGCGGTGTGGGCCGAGTCGCCGCGCCGCACCCAATCGACGGCGTGCTGGTCCAGCCGCAACCACGCGAGGATGGTTTCGCCCAGGGAGGTATCGTCTTCGACTAACAAAATGCGCATGGTGGGCTGTGGCTGGCAATGCCGCCAGTATGACGGAAACGCCGTCGAGTGTGACGCGGCAAGATGAACCGAATCTTAAGGACGTCGAGAGCGGGATGGCGGCCCCGCCGCTTAGCAGGCATTACGGCCACGCCTTCAGCACGATCACACCAACCGCCGTCTCGCCGTTACGGTTGCGCGATGGCGAGTTCACGCGCAGGCTGAAATGCACGGCGGCCAGGTTTGCGTGGTCACCGAAAAATGCGCCGGTGGCGTTATACAACTCCTTGAAATTCGCGCCGTTCTCGATGATGCAATCGGACGCGGATGTCGCGGTTCCCGACCCCCAGGTGTTGTTGCACACGAGTGCGTCGGCGGCGCCGGACTTGGCCGCGCGCAGGTGGTTTTCGCCCGATGGCACGACCACCGGCAACGTGAAGTGCCGGGTCTGGCCATCGACCACCAGATCGAACTCAAGCGTACCGTTGACGGTAGGCTGGGTCCGCAGTTCGAGGCGCGCATTCGACACCTTCCCCGGGGGCACGCTGCCGTCGCCGCCGAAGCCGCTCTCGAAACTGGCCGTCGTCGCCGCATGCTGGGCGTATTTGATTTGATCTTTGGGGAACAGCTTGAACCGTTCATCGCCCGGCTTGGCGGCCATCGGCTGCTTGCGCACCATGGCCATCATCTGCCGCATCATGTAGTCCTGCTGCGCGGGCCGCAGCGACGCCGGAACCAGCGCGCTCGCCTTGCGCAGCCGGTCCGACGATTCCTGGCCAACGAAGACATGGCGGGTCGCCGTGCGGCCCCACCATAGTTCACCGGGCACGCCGGTGCTGCCCGCCTCGAGCCATTCGCTGGACTGATACACTGGTGCGTTGAGGGCGTGCGGGTCGGCCTCATCGCTTGGCCGGATGGCGACGAGAACGCCTTTTCTGAAGGCGGCCATCTTCTCGCTATTGCGCCCCACCAACTTCTGATCGATGCCGGCGCCGGCCACCATCTGGTGGCACACCACCGTGTCCGCGCCGGCGGGCGCCCATTTGGCCACTGGCGCCCGCTCCTCCGCGCAGGTGGACAATGTTTCGGGGCCGGCCGCGGCCAGGCCGGCGGCGGTGCCCAGGAGCAGGAGGCAAAGGAATCGTTTCATAGGGCGCCAGATATTGTCGGTGGATTAATTATATGGCAATAATCCGAGAACGGGCTTCCAGGTGAAGCGCAGTGTTCGCGGCACAGTCAAACCACGGCGGCGCTGAACGACGCCGGCCGCCGCGCCAGCAGATGGGACAGCCGCTGAAGACCCGCCTGCAAGCGACCGCGGTCCTTGATGCTCCCCAACGAGATCCGGATCGCATTCCCGGAGGCGCCGTCCGTGGCGAATGCCTCCGCCGGCGTGACCGCGACGCCCTCGCCGGCGGCCGCGCGTGCAAGCTGTGCGGGGCTCCAATAGGCCGGCAACTCGAGCCAGACGTGCAGGCCGTCGCCAACGCCGCTGTAGCGCCCCGCCAAAATATCGCGCGCCATCCGGTGGCGCAGGCGCGCCTCCTTGCGCACACCTTCCATCAAGCGCTCGGCCGAACCGTCGACGATCCACTGGGTGGCCAGCGCCGCCGTCAACGGCGCCACCATCAGTGCGAATGACCTGAGCGCGGCCAGAAAACGTTCGCGTTCGTGCGGGTCGCGTATCAGCACAAAGGCGACGCGCAGGCCGGGCGTGAGGCATTTCGACAGGGTTGAGAAGTACACCACCTGCGCCGGGGCGAACGTGGCGATCGGTGGTGGCGGCGCATCGGCAAGGAGCCAGTAGGGATCGTCCTCGACGATGCGTAGGTCGCGGCGCTTGGCGATGCCGGCGAGCTCCTTGCGCCGGCGTTGCGGCATGGTGACGGCGGTCGGGTTTTGCAGCGTCGGATTGAGGTAGACCAGCCGCGCCTTGTGCCGGCCGCATGCTTGCTCCAGCATTTCGGGCAGCATCCCGTGCTGGTCCGCTTCCACCGCGACGAGGCGGCGGCCGAACTGCGTCGCCGCCGCGCGCAAGCCGGGATAACTGATCGGCTCCGCCAGAATCACATCGCCGGGCGCCGTCAGCGCAAGGACCGATGCGGCGATCGCCGCCTGCGCGCCCGGACAAACGACAAGCTCGCGCCAATCGGGCTGTCCAAACATCGGGGCCAGCCATTTTGCGCCGGCCTTGCGGTCGGCGTCCCCGCCACCGCCCAAGTGGTACGTCATCAGCAATTCGCTGTCCGCCCCCATCAGGACCTGGGACAAACCTTGTTTCATCAGGTCGTCGAAGTCCACGCCATCGGGCGGCGGCGGGGTATTCATGCTCAGGTCAAGGACGGACGTCAGTTCGACTTTCGGCGCCGCCACATACGTGCCCCGGGCGCCACGGCCCTCCAGCAGGTTGCGGCGCCTGGCTTCGTCGTAGGCGCGCGTGATCGTCGTCAGGTCGACGTCCAGGTGCGCCGCCAACTGCCGCTGCGGGGGCAGACGGTCGCCCGGTTTGAGCGATCCGTCCGCCAGCGCCGCTTGCAAGGCGTCCGCAATCTGCAAAAACCGAGGCCCCCGGTGACCGGTCAATCGCGGCAGCCAGATGGGTTCATCTTGTATGGTTTTCGGCTGGGACATTTTGTCTCAATGTATGGAAGTTGTTTTTCAGTAGTATGCATCACGACTGGTAGTGCCGTGGAATAGACTGGAAATACTCAAAATGATCGATTGGATCCCCGTAGTCTTCGTTGTGTTCAAGTTTCTCGTGCTCGGCACGGGTATGTTTTATGCCGTCAAGTGGCATTACGACCAAGGGAAGAAAGGCAAGGAGAACCGGGCCGTGCTGCGCGCAGGGGGCAAGGTGGCCGTGGTGTTCGTGCTGGCGTTGCTGGGACTGGGGCTGCTGTTCTTCCTGCTGATACGGATGCTTGGCATGGACTTGACCTATCCTTGATCGTGGGGCGCAATAGCGCTGCGTGTGCCGCCGCGCGAGCCGCCGACGGAGCTTGGCGGATTACGCTGCGCTAATCCGCCCTACGTGGTTTTCGGACTTAATCTTTCGTTGACATGTCCCGGTTGATGTGTAATAGTGGCTGTAACACAGTTTCTTACCAGCTTATGCCTACCAGCTCACGCTTCGTTGTCGCCGTTCACGCACTGGTATCCATCGTCGTCATGGATGGCAAGCCGGTGCGTTCGGAGGATATCGCCAACTCGGCCGCGACCGGCCCGGTGGTGATCCGCCGACTGCTGTCGCTGCTGAGCGAGGCTGGCTTGACGACATCGCAGCTGGGCGCCGGCGGCGGCGCCATGCTGGCCAAGCCGAGCGACCAGATCCGCTTGCTGGACGTGTACCGCGCGGTCGAGGATACCGAGCTGTTCACGCTGCACCGCATTCCGCCGTTCAAGGATTGCGCCGTGGGCAGCAACATCCAGGACGCCATCCGGCCGACGCTGGAAAAGGCCCGAGCCGCGCTGGAGGACGAGTTGGCCAAGGTCACCATCGCCGATATCGCGGCGGAAACCGCAAGGCTGGGGAAGTTTACGATTCCGCTGACTTGGTGAGCGTTTTTTTTGCACCCATATGACACTGTGTCGGTTACATACATTCTTTAAATCCCATGCCACAGCCGGCATGGGCGGACGTCGGCCACAAGGGGCGCCGGCGTTGCAGATCATCCGCCCCGTCATTTATTGGAGTTAATTATGAGTATCGGTATCATTGGTTCTGGCGCCCTGGGCTCCAACGTCGCCCGCGCATTCGCCGCCAAGGGCATCTCGGCAACCATCGCCAACAAATCGGGCCCGGCGTCGCTGGCCGCGCTGGTGGCGGAAACCGGACCGGCCATCACCGCCGGCACGATCGCCCAGGCCGCCAGTGCCGATATCGTGGTCGTCGCCGTGCCGTGGGAAGCGCTGGAAACCCTGGTCAAGGACTTGCCGGCCTGGAACAACCGCATCGTCATCGATGCCACCAATCCGGTGCTGTTCCTCGCCCCCGACTCGCCCGACCGCAACGATCCGACCAATCCGCTGGCCGCCTACGGCATCAAGGCGATCGACCTCGGCGACCAATACGCCAGCGCCATCTTCAGCAAGCTGGTGCCGGGCGCGCGCGTGGTCAAGGCCTTGAACCACGTCGACGCCAACGTGCTGCCGCAGCCGGAGGTGGCCGGCGGCCAGCGGGCCATGTTCCTCGCCGGCGACGACGCCGCCGCCAAGGCCGAGGTGCGCAAGCTGCTCGAGACGGTCGGCTACTTCGCGGTCGACCTCGGCTCGCTCGACGTCGGCGGCCCGCTGATGCAACTGCCATTCGGCGCCCTGGCGATGAGCAACTTCGCCAAGGTCTAAGCCTGGGCGCGAGCGATCGGCGTCGCAAGGCGCCGATCGCCCGGTCATCGCGCCTGGCGACCGCCGGCGCCGCCGGATCGACCACTGGTCGGATGCCGGTCGCCGCGCCATCGGTGTCGGCGTAAGCTGTTCCCACCATCCACACAGGGGAACCCCGATGCCATCGCCGACCGCCACCGCCCTCATCCTCGCCGCCGTGCTCGCCACACCGGCATTCGCCGCCGACCAGTCCGACCTGCGCGCCGCCATCCTGGCCGCCGACGCGCGCCTCTTCGGCGCCATCAACACGCGCGATCTCGCCACGCTCAAGCAAGGCTTCAGCCCGAATCTGGAGTTCTATCACGACCGCACCGGGCTGACGAACTACGCCGACAACATCCGCATCTTCGAAGCCAAGTTCAAGGAACCGGGCACCCTGCGCCGCGAGGCCCTCAACGACACGACCGAAGTCTTTGCCGCCGGCGACGGCCTGGCCATGCACATCGGCAGCCATCGCTTCTGCGCCGCCGACGCCCCGGGTGAGCCTGAGGGCTGCAGCGTCTACCGCTTCTCGATGGTCTGGCGGCAGGAAGCCGGCGCGTGGAAACTGCTGCGCGTGCTGAGCTACGGTCACTGAGCGAGCCGCCCCAGATTGAACCGATGATGAACCGCAGTTACTGACGCACGGTACGACAAATCGCTAACAATCCACGATTTGGCCTGTAAATTACGTCCATGCCGGTTCACACACACGGTTCAACCCAAAGGAGATTCACATGAAGAAGATCTTGATCGCAGCAGCAATGACCCTGAGCTTTGGCGCCGCCAGCGCCGCCGATATCGTCGACACCGCCAAGGCCGCCGGTTCGTTCAACACGCTGGTCGCGGCAGTACAAGCGGCCGGCCTGGTCGACACGCTCAAGGGTCCGGGTCCGTTCACGGTGTTCGCGCCGACCGACGAGGCGTTCGCCAAAATTCCAAAGGCCAAGCTCGACGCGCTGCTCAAGGACAAGGCCGCGCTGACCAAGATTTTGACCTACCACGTGGTGCCGGGCAAAGTGATGGCCGCCGACGTCAAGCCGGGCAAGGTCAAGACCGTTGAAGGCGAATCGCTGACCGTCACCGCCAAGGACGGCAAGGTCATGGTCGACAAGGCCCACGTCACCAAGACCGACATCGCCGCCGACAACGGCGTGATCCACGTCATCGACACCGTCGTCATGCCGAAGTAAGCGCCCTCCACGATCGCTGATGTCAGGCCGGGTTCTGCTCACGCACAGCCCGGCCTTTTTGCGCGCGGCGTCACGCCGACAGCGTCTCCCGCGCCGCCTGGCGGATCGCCTGCGTGGCCGGATGGCTGATGCGGCGCTCGGTCGTGATCGCGTAGACCTGCTCGCGCAGCGACGCAATGGTGCCGATCATTACCACGTCGTACTGCTCGCAAATGGTTTGCGCGATCGCCGCCGGCGCGAAGAACAGCCCGGCGCCGGACTGGCCGAAGGCTTTGATCATGGCGCTGTCGTCGAACTCGCCGATCACGTGCAGGCGCGGCGCATGCGTGTGCAGCCACTGCATCAGCCTGGCGTGCACGGCGAAATCCTCGCCCGGCAACAGCAGCGGCGCGCCGTTGAGGCACTCCGGGAACGGGCCGTCGAGCGTTTGCGCCAGGGCGGTCGCGGCGAACACGCCCAGCTCGCTCTCGCCGAGCAGGTGGTTGTAGCCGCGCACGCTCAAATGGCTGGGCATGGCGCGGTCGGTGATGATCAGGTCGAGCTTGTGGACGGCCATGTCGGCCAACAGCGCGGCCAGGCGTCCCTCGCGGCAGATCAGCCGGGTCGGCTCGGCCAGGCTCAGCGCCGGCGCCACCAGCCGGCACGCGACCGCCTTCGACACCGAATCGGACACCCCGACCCGGAACGTGGTGGCCTTGGTGGCGGACTGGTCCCTGACGACGTCGAGCAAGGCGTCGCCGGCGCTGAAGATGTCCTCGGCGTGGCGCAGCACGCGGTTGCCCGTCTCGGTCAGCTCCAGCCGCCGCCCCACCCTGCGGAACAATTCGACGCCCAGCGTGTCGGCGAATTCGGTGAGCTGGCCGGAGATCGACTGCGGCGTCAGGTGCAGCTGTTCGGCCGCCTTGGCGATGCTGCCGCTGCGCGCCACCATCCAAAAGTAACGCAGGTGCTTGTAGTTCAACGTAGCCATTATCAATCCCTCAATACATCGTTTTATTCGATGCTTTAACCAAGTATATTCGAATTGTACGAATGATTGGAGGCCCCTATGATGAGTCTTGTCATCCACCACGAAAGGAAATGATCATGAACATCGCCATCCAATCGAACGGCCTGGTCCTCACCGAAAGCCTGCGCGCCTATGTCTATCGCCGGCTGCAAACCTCGCTCGGCTGGGCGCTCACGCGCCGCCTGGCGGTCTGGCTGTCGGACATCAACGGTCCGCGCGGCGGGCGCGACAAGCGCTGCAAGATCCAGATCAGCCTCGACAACGGCAAGACCGTCGTCATCGAGGACACCGAGGAGGATATGTACGCCGCCATCGACCGCGCCGCCGAACGCGCCGACCGCGCGCTGGCGCGCCGCCTGGCCCGGGGCCGCGCCTTCACGCACGACAAGGCGGCCACCCTGGCGCCGGTCGAGGCGCCGTCCGACGGCGACGGCGACCGCGATGAGCGCTAACCGCAACCACCAACCGGAGACCGGCACATGACTGGAATCGAAAACATCGCCACCGCCCCCATGTGGGCGGGCTTCGTCGCCTTCGTGCTGTTGATGCTGGCCGTCGACCTGTGGGTCTTCGGCGGCAACAAGGCGCACAAGGTGACGCTGCGCGAGGCGGGCGCATGGTCGCTGGGCTGGTTCAGCCTGGCGTTGGCGTTCAACGGCGGCCTGTGGTGGTACCTGAACGGCACCGTCGGCCCGGCGATCGCGGAACAAAAATCGCTGGAGTTCCTGTCCGGCTACCTGATCGAGAAAGCGCTGTCGGTCGACAACGTCTTCGTCTTCCTGCTGATCTTCACGGCGTTCCAGGTCAAGCCCGAGTATCAGCGCCGCGTGCTGATCTACGGCGTGCTGGGCGCGATCGTCATGCGCGCCATCATGATCCTGGCCGGCGCCTGGGTGGTCAAGGAATTCAGCTGGGTGCTGTACCTGTTCGGCGCCTTCCTGCTCTACACCGGCGTGCAGATGATACGGGCCGTCGACGACGAGCCGGACGTCAAGAACAACCCGGTGCTCAAGTTCGCCCGGCGCCACCTGCCGGTGTCCGAGGCCGACCACGGCGAGAAGTTCTTCGTCAAGAAAGACGGCAAGCGCTACGTGACGATGTTGTTCCTGGTGCTGATCCTGATCGAGGTGACCGACCTGGTGTTCGCGGTCGATTCGATCCCGGCCATCTTCGCCATCACGTCGGACCCGTTCATCGTGTTCACCTCGAACATGTTCGCGATCCTTGGTTTGCGGGCGTTGTACTTCCTGCTGGCCGACATCGCCGACCGGTTCCACTTGCTGAAATATGGCCTGGCCCTGGTGCTGTGCTTCATCGGCCTGAAGATGTTGTTGCTGCCGTGGATACACATCCCGGTCCACATCTCGCTGTCGGTGGTGGCCTTGCTGATTGCCGGTAGCGTCGTCGCCAGCCTGTATGCGACGCGTAAGAAATAAACCAACTTTGAAGGAGTAACGCAATGAGACATTACGACACCGATAGCGCCAGCGCCGCCGGCCGCCTCGTGGCCCTGTGCATGGTGGTGGACGGCAACATGGCGCCGTCCGAGCTGCAGGCGCTGCAACGTTCGCGGCTGCTGGAATACATCGACATCGACATCGACGACTTCCACGACCTGGTCGACGACCTGTGCCAGGACATGCTGAGCACTGCCGTCAAGCACGAGCACGTGGTGCTCGACGAGGCCACCATCGACGCCCTGCTCGGCGAGGTCCACGACCCGGCGCTGCGCCGCCAGCTGCTGCGGGCGATGTGGAACATCGCCGACGCCGACGGCGTGCTGGCCGACGCCGAAGCCAAGCTGCTCTCGCGCGCCTGCGTCGTCTGGTCGGCCGAATCGCACTTCGTCAAGGAGGAGGCACGCCAGTTGTCGGTACGTTGACCGGCCCGCCGCGCCGCCCGAAAGCCGCCACCGCCAACCAGCGGTGGCGGCTTTTTTATTGCGGCAGCGGCAGCACGCCGACCGGCTCGAGCGCGCCGTCGGGCCCCGCCAGCGCCACCACCATCTCGCCCTGCGACAGGCTCGCGCCGACCAGCACGCGAATGTTGATATCGTGCGTCACCAGCACCAGGTTGCCCGCGTCCTTGTGCCCCGCCAGGTAGGCGCGCAAGGCGCGCACCTTGGCCTGGCGCGCCGCCTCGCCGTCGTTGAACATCGAATCGACCATCGGTTCCGGCCGCACCCGGCCGAACGCCAGCTGCGCCGTATCGATGCAGCGGCACCACCGGCTCGAAAGCACCTGCGACACCGGCACCGCCCGCGCGCGGAAGGCGGCGCCGATGCGGCGCGCGTCGTCGCGTCCGCCGTCGGACAAATTGCGTTGGGTAGCGCACGCTCCGAGCTTGAAATTTTCCGGGTCGCCGACGCCGGGCACCGTCGCCGCGTGGCGGATCAGCACCACATGGCCGCCGTCGCGCAGGCGCCGCCACAACGCCTCGCTGTCGAGAACGCCCGCAACGGCGGGGCGCGCGGCCAGCAGCGCCAACATCCCCAGCAATGAACGACGTAACATGCCACCTCCAGATTGAGCCGATTCGGACAGTATGCGGCACGGCTCGACCGTGTGACGCGCCGTTCGCATGTGGCGTATGCTCAACCCACCGACCGCACAACCACCAGGAGCCCGCCATGCCACGCACACTGCGCACGATCGCCGCCACCTTACTGCTGACCGCCGCCAGCGCCGGCGCCGGCGCGCAGGACGCCGCCAAAACCGCCACCGGCGGCAAGACGCAAGTGCAATGGCTGGGCCAGGCGGCGTTCAAGATCACCACGCCCGGCGGCAAGGTCATCGTCGTCGACCCGTGGCTGACGTCCAACCCGAAAACCCCGGCCGAGTACAAAAAGCTCGAAGCGCTGGGCAAGGTCGACCTGATCCTCGTCACGCACGGCCACAACGACCACTTCGCCGACGCTCCGGCGCTGGCCAAGTTGAACCACGTGCCCGTCTACGGCCCGGCCGGCCTGATGCAATCGGTGGCGGCGCTGGAGATCCTGCCGGCCGCGCAGGCGGTGCGCTTCGGCAAAAGCGGCACCGTTACGCCGCTCGGCCCGGACATCAAGATCACCGCCGTGCACGCCGAGCACAGCTCCGAGCTGGGCTGGAAGAACCCGGCCACCGGCAAGGAGGAAGTGCACGTCGGCGGCGAGCCGGTCGGCTACATCATCGAGCTCGAAAACGGCTTCAAGATTTACCACATGGGCGACACCGGCCTGTTCGGCGACATGAAATTCATCGGCGACTACTACAAGCCGGACCTGGCGCTGATGCCGATCGGCGGCCACTTCGTCATGAGCCCGAAGGACGCGGCGATGGCCACGCGCGAATGGCTGCATCCGCGCTACGTCATCCCGATGCACTACGGCACCACCCCGCAGCTCAAGGGCACGCCGGCCGAATACGGCGCCGCGCTGGGCGACGGCAAAACCAAGGTCATGGCCATCAATCCTGGCGACAAGCTGGACTTCTAACTTACACTCACACACTCAAAGGAAACATATGAACATTCTCATGGTACTGACCTCGCACGACCAACTGGGCGACACCGGCAAGAAAACCGGCTTCTGGCTGGAGGAATTCGCCGCGCCGTACTACACGCTCAAGGCAAGCGGCGCCAACCTGACGGTGGTCTCGCCCAAGGGTGGCCAGCCGCCGCTGGACCCGAAAAGCGACGAAGCCGACGCCCAGACCGAGGCGACCAAGCGCTTCAAGGCCGATCCGGCGGCGCAGGCCGTGCTGGCCAACACCGGCAAGCTGGCCGACGTGTCGGCCGGGGATTTCGACGCGGTGTTCTACCCGGGCGGCCACGGCCCGCTGTGGGACCTGGCCGAGGACCGCGCCTCGATCGCGCTGATCGAAGCGATGATCGCCGCCGGCAAGCCGGTGGCGGCGGTCTGCCACGCGCCGGGCGTGCTGCGCCACGTGAACGGCCCGAACGGCAAGCCGCTGGTCAACAGCAAAAAGGTCACCGGCTTCACCAACACCGAGGAGGAGGCGGTCGGACTGACCCGGGTCGTGCCGTTCCTGGTGGAGGACATGCTCAAGGAAAACGGCGGCATCTACTCCAAGCTGGGCGACTGGCAACCGTACGCGGTCACCGACGGCCTGCTGGTGACGGGCCAAAATCCGGCGTCGTCCGAAGTGGCGGCCGAAGCGCTGCTCAAACTGCTCAAGTAAGGAAAGTCCATGGACAAGCTCGCCGACACGCTCAGCGTGCAGCAATGGTTGTTCGGCTACGGCGGCGCGCTGCTGACGCTGCTGGCGATCGACGCCATCTGGCTAACCTACTACATGGGCCCGGCCTACAAATCGGCGCTCGGCGAGCTGCTGCTGGCGCAGCCGAGGCTGGCGTCGGCGGCGGTGTTCTACCTGTTGTTCGCGGTCGGCGTGGCCGTGTTCGCGGTGGCGCCGGCGCTGCGCGCCGGCAGCTGGCAGACGGCCGCCGTGCTGGGCGGGCTGCTCGGCCTGGTTGCCTACGGCACCTACGACCTGACCAACTACGCGGTGCTCAAAGCCTGGCCGCTCGGCCTGACGGTGATCGACATCGTCTGGGGCGGCCTGCTGTCGGCGGCGGGGGCGGTGGCCGGCTACGCGGCGGCCAGCCGCTTCGGCTGAGCCTGCACAGCCCCCACCCCGCATCCTTCAGTGGCAGCGCAAGCGTATCGCCTGGGGGACGTACCCCAAGGGGTACGTCCCCGCTTGGGGCTGCGGGGTAGGCGCAAAGCGGATGTAGCAAAATTACAACCGCCAGGCCCGTTGCGCCGCCCGACAACGGACAGCTCGGTTATACTTTCCGCAACACACTGGGCTGCGTTCCCCCGCCCCACCGCGAACCGATAGAGCACATCAACCGCCACGGCCCGCGCAGATAACGATAACCGAGACAAACGCCATGCCGAAACCCGTATTACTGAACAATGTCGATCACAAGCAGCTGCGCGTGATCACCCGCCGCGGCGCGCGCTTCGGCGACGCCCAAATGGCGGCGCCGACCTTCCCGGCGGAATTTCGCAACATCCAGGCCTGCTACCCGATCGTGTTCCGCCAGATCACCGACGGCGCGGGGTTCGAGCCGATCGCGCTGCTTGGTTTTGAGCCGGATGAAAACCTTTTCTTGGACGGCGAGCGCTGGGACGCGATGTATATCCCGATGATGATCGAACGCCAGCCCTTCCTGATCGGCCTGGGCGGCGCCGACGGCGAGGAGCTTACCATCCACGTCGACATCGACCACCCGCGCCTGAGCGACACGCAAGGCGAGCCGGTGTTCAAGCCGCACGGCGGCATCACCGACTACCTCGAGCGGGTCAACTCGCTGCTGGCGGCGATCCACAACGGACTGCAGGAACTGCCGGCCTTCGTGGCCGCGCTGGTCGAGCACGAGCTGCTCGAGAGCTTCGTGCTCGACGTCGGCCTCGACGACGGCTCGGAAAACCGCCTGGCGGGCCTGCATACGATCAACGAGGACCGCCTGGCGGCGCTGGGGGGCGCGGCCATCGCCAGCCTGCACGCGGCCGGCCACCTGCAGGCGATCTACATGGTGATGGCCTCGCTGTCGAACTTCCGCGCGCTGATCGACCGCAAGAACGCCCTCAATTCCCCAGCCACCGCCCAGCCGTACTGACCACCGCCAAGGAGACCGGAACATGCAAAACCACAGCACGGATACCCAACATCGGCCGGCGGTGCGCCGCGTCGTCATCTGCGGCGGCGGCACGGCCGGCTGGATGGCCGCCGCCGGCATCGCCAAAATCCTCGGCAAGCGGCTTGACATCAAACTGATCGAATCGGACGAAATCGGCACGGTCGGCGTCGGCGAGGCCACCATCCCGTCGTTGATGGCCTTCCACAACCTGCTCGAGATCAACGAGCAGCAATTCATGGCCGAGACCCAGGCCACCTTCAAGCTGGGCATCTCGTTCGAGCAATGGCGCAACGTCAAGGAAAACTACATCCACTCGTTCGGCATGACCGGCGTGGACCACTGGACGGCCGGCTTCCAGCACTTCTGGCACAAGGGCGTCGAACGCGGCCTGGCCGGCGACTACGGCGACTACTGCCTGGAGCTCAAGGCCGCGCTCGAGCACCGCTTCGCCCACCTGCCCAACAACGGCATGAACTACGCCTACCACCTCGACGCCAGCCGCTACGCCAAATACCTGCGCCGCCTGAGCGAGCCGCGCGGCGTGCAGCGCATCGAAGGCAAGATCGTGCGCTACACCAAGCACGGGGACGGCGCCATGGGCGGCGACGTGCGCTCGGTCGTGCTCGAATCGGGGCAGGAGATCGAAGGCGACCTGTTCATCGACTGCACGGGTTTCCGCGGCCTGCTGATCGGCGACGCCATGGACGAGCCGATGGAGGACTGGTCGCAATGGCTGTTCTGCGACCGCGCCATCGCCGTGCAGACCGAGGCCGTCGACGACGCCATCCCGCTGACGCGCTCGATGGCGCACCAGGCCGGCTGGCAGTGGCGCATCCCGCTGCAGCACCGGGTCGGCAACGGCATCGTCTATTCGAGCCGCTACCTCGACGACGACACCGCCCGCCGGCAACTGCTGGCCAACGTCGAGGGCCGCACGCTGATCGAGCCGCGCGTGATCAAGTTCAAGCCGTGCCAGCGCAAGCACACGTGGAAGGGCAACGTGGTCGCCATCGGCCTGTCGAGCGGCTTCCTCGAGCCGATCGAATCGACCAGCATCCACCTGATCCAGCGCAGCGTGGTGCGGTTGATGCAGATGTTCCCGACCACCGGCGGCATCGACCAGACCGACATCGACGAATACAACACCCAGTGCAACCACGAGATCGAGCACATCCGCGACTTCATCATCCTGCACTACCACGTCAACAACCGCACCGATTCGCAGTTCTGGATCGACTGCCGCCAGATGGACATCCCGGCGTCGCTGCGCCACCGCATCGAGCTGTTCCGCGAGACGGGCCGCGTGTTCCGCGTGCCCAACGAGCTGTTCGCGGAAAACTCGTGGATCCAAGTGATGCTCGGCCAGGGCATCATGCCCGCCAGCCACCACCAGACGGCCGACCTGATGGGCGACGAGGAGCTCAAGCAATTCCTCGGCAACATCAAGTCCAAGATCGACCGCACGGTGGTGCAGTTGCCGACCCACCAGGCCTACGTGCAGCGTTACTGCGGCAGGCCGGAGCCGAAGGCCGCGTAAAGCCGCCCCATGGGCGCGGCCGCCGGCGCCCTCGGCGCCGGAATTTACGCCGGGCATGGCAACTTCAGTTATAGTCGCCATGTGGCCACGCGCCATCCGATCCGCATTTCCACCGCAGAGGAAACCATGATGAAAAAACTGTTCGTTGCCAGCCTGATCCTGTCGCTGAGCGGCGCGGTGTTCGCCGCCGACCCGGCCGCGCAGCCCACCGCCCAGCAAAGCAAGATGAAAACCTGTAACGCCGATGCGGCCGGCAAAAAAGGCGATGAGCGCAAGGCCTTCATGAAACAGTGCCTGAGCGCCAAGCCGGCGGCGCCCGAGGCGAAACTGACCCAGCAGGACAAGATGAAAAAGTGCAACGCCGACGCCACCGGAAAAAAAGGCGACGAGCGCAAGGCCTTCATGAAGGAATGCCTGAGCAACAAGACCTGACGACAGCGCCATCCCCTCCGGATGGCGTTTTTTTCGCCGGCGGCCGGCGGCACGCTTGCCCCTCTGGCACAAAAATTGCTCAAGATATATCTTTTTTGTGTCGAACCCAAGATATGAAAACGTCATTAGCCACAAGCTCCGACACTTTTTTGCCCTACATGCCCGACGTCGCCCGCTGCGAGCTGTCGCTGCGCGAACTCAATCAGTTGTGGCAGCTGATCGAGTCGTCGGCCAAGATGAACTGCCCGGCCGAGGCGCGCCTGCTGCTGCCGGCGATGGTGGCCACCCGCACCGGTTTCGCGCAGCTCGAACAGGCCCTGATCGCCAACCTGGTGCAAGAGAAGGTGGGCCACGTGCTGGCCAACCTGGGCACCCAGGCGCGCTACGCCATCGATATCCTGGTGCGCAACCTGTTCGAACGCACCGCCGATGTCGGCTTCCTGGCCACCGACGCCGACCTGTGCCGCTTCGTCGCCGGCAGCGGCACTGACGAGGACGGCGCCGCCCTGGAGGCGGCGCGCCAGCGCCTGGCCGCCTACCGCGACAAGTACACCGTCTACGACGAGATCGTGCTGCTCGGCCTCGACGGCCGCGTGCTGGTGCAGGCCGATGCCGCCGTGGCGCTGGAGCGCAGCGCCGATCCGCTGCTGGCCGAGACGATCGCCGCGGCCGGCTACGTCGAAACCTTCCGCGCCACCGACCTGCGGCCCGGCAAGGCGCGCGCGCTGGTGTACTCGCACCGCATGCTCGACCCCGACAGCGGCGCGCCGGCCGGGGTGCTGTGCCTGTGCTTCAATTTCGAACAGGAGATGGACGCCATCTTCGCCTCCTACCGCGATCCGTCGCAGCGCGCCAACATGCTGCTGCTCGACGCCCAGGACCGCGTCATCAGCAGCGCCGATCCGCTGTGGATACCGGCCGGCGTCAAGGTGCCCACCAATCTGGACGGCCTGCCGCGGCTGCTGATGTTCGGCGGGCGCGAATACCTGGTGCGCACCTTCCGCTCCGACGGCTACCAGGGCTATCCCGGCCCGGCCGGCTGGAAGGGGCAGCTGATGATGCCGGTCGACCTGGCCTTCCGCGACCTCGGCGCCGACGCGCTGGCCGGCGCCGATCCGCAATTGATCGAGGGCCTGCTGTCGCACGCGCAGGCGTTCAGCCCCACGCTGCACGAGCTGATGACCTCCGTCACCGCCACCACCCGCACCATCGAACGCATCGTCTGGAACGGCAAGGTCACCAGCGCCGCCAACGACCAGGTCGAGGGCCACGGCCACCACAGCGGCAACGTCAACAAGCTCAATACGGTGCTCGACCAGATCACCGAGACCGGCGCGCGCAGCGACGCCATCTTCTCGCGCTCGATCCAGGACCTGTACCAGACGGTGCTCGCGGCGAGCATCAGCGAGGCCGCGCTGACATCGCGCCTGCTGGTCGATATGCTCGACCGCAACCTCTACGAGCGCGCCAACGATTGCCGCTGGTGGGCGCTGACGGCGCAGCTGCGCCACGGCCTGGCCCACCCCTCGCCCGAGCAAACGGCCGCGATGACCAGGGTGCTGGCCTACATCAACAGCCTGTACACCGTCTACGCGCGCCTGTTCGTCTACGACCGCGCCGGGCGCATCGTCGCCACCACCGGCGAGGCCGGCGACGGGCCGTCGCGCCTCGGCACCCACATCGACGGCGCCACGCTGGGGCGCGTGTGCGCGCTGCGCGGCGAACTCGATCACTACGCCGAACCGTTCGCGCCGTCGCCGCTGTACGGCGGCGAGCAGACCTTCATCT
>CAUPRW010000047.1:0-50014 GCA_963513825.1 uncultured Duganella sp. | reverse complement strand
CGGCGGCCGCGTCCACGCCGGCGCCGGCGCCGGCGCCCGCCGCCGCGCCAGCCGCGCCAGCCTCCCAGCCCGCGGCCGCCAAGCCGGTCACGCCGCTGGTCGACGTCGAAGTGATCCTGACCACGATGCAGCAGCAAAATCCGCAACCGCTGAACTGGCGCACCTCGATCGTCGACCTGCTCAAGCTGCTCAACCTGGACAGCAGCCTGGCCGCGCGCAAGGAACTGGCCGACGAGCTGCACTACACGGGCGACCGCAACGATTCGGCGTCGATGAACATCTGGCTGCACAAGCAGGTGATGGTCAAGCTGGCGGAAAACGGCGGCAAGGTGCCGGCGGAACTGAAGGACTAGTGTCCTGGATTGCGGATTCGTTGAATCAATATGGCAAGAATCGGCCTGATACGGCGTCGCCAATGCGCGCAAGGCCCCGTCCTTGCTGTGCTTAGCTCCTTGTATCAGGCCGATTTCGCCACATTTATTAATCAACGAACTAGCAATTCAGGACACCAGGCGCCAGCTTCGGCGCCGGAATTTCCGCTCGATCGGCGGTGGACCGGTCGCGCCGGCTGGCATCCTGGCGCGGCGCCGCCGACGTCCTAAGCCCGGGCCTTGTCGACGGCGGTGCGCAGGTCGCAGCACGCCTTGTGCAGCGCCGCCTCGACGTCGGGCAGCATGTCGGCCACCTCGACCAGCTGGCCGGCGCTGGCGGCCGATTCCATCTCGCTGCACAAGGTGTGCAGATGGGTCGAGCTCAGGTAGCCGGCGCTGCCCTTGAGCGCGTGGATGGCCGCCGCCGCCGCGCCGGTGTTGCCGGCGATGACGGCCGCGCGCGCCGTTTCCATGCGCCGCGGCGCCTCCTCGAGGAACGCTTGCGTGATGCGCTGCATGTGCTGGTGCGACAGGCCGGCCAGCGGCATGATCTGCACCGCCGCCGGATCCGGCGGCGACGCGGCCGCCGGCCCGGCCGGCGCCTGCTGGCCAACGCCGAACTGCTGGTCGAGCGCCGCGCCGCGCGCCGCCGCCAGGCGCGCGGCGTCGGTGGCGCGCAGCGGCCGGCCGCGGCTCAGATGGAGCGCGATGGTCTTTTCGATCTGGTCGTACAGCAGCCGTTCATCGACCGGCTTGCTCAGGAAGCCGTCCATGCCGACCGCCAGGTAACGGGCGCGGTCGTGGTCGCTGGCGTTGGCCGTCAAGGCGATGATCGGGATGCCCGGGTCGAGCACGCGGTAGTCCTCGCTGCCGCCGTCGCGGATCAGGCGCGCCGCCTGCTCGCCGTCCATCATCGGCATGCGCCCGTCCATCAGCACCAGGTCGTAGGCGGCCGTGCTGAGCGCGTGCAGCGCCTGCAGTCCGTTCTCGACGATGCGGATGTCGTGCCCCATGTTTTCGAGCAGCGTGCCGACGATGATCTGGTTGGTGCGCACGTCCTCGGCGCACAGCACGCGCAGGCGGTAGGCGTGGTGTTCCTTGCGCGGCAGCTTGAGCGGGTCGGCGGCCGGTTGCGCGCCCGGCGCCAGCGGCAGCGTCACGCTGAAGGTCGAGCCGACGCCGACCCGGCTTTCGGCGCCGATCGAGCCGCCCATCAGCTCGACGAGCTCCTTGCAGATGGCCAGGCCCAGGCCGGTGCCGCCGTAGCGCCGCGTGGTCGAGTGGTCGGCCTGCTCGAACTTCTGGAACAGGCGCGGCAGCGTGTGCGCCGGGATGCCGGGGCCGGTGTCGGTGACGTCGAAGCACACGGTGGCGTGGCCGTCGGCGCTCGTCAACGCCGTCGCGTCGAGCCGCACCTCGCCGCGGTCGGTGAACTTGATGGCGTTGCCGAGCAGGTTGAGCAGGATCTGGCGCAGCCGGGTCGGGTCGCCCCGCACGAAGCGCGGCAAGTCCAGCGCCAGGTCGCTGCGCAGCAGCAGGCTCTTGGCGTCGGCCTGGCCCTGCAGGATGCCGATGGCGTCGTCGATCAGCGCGATCAGGTCGAAGTCGACCGTCTCGATCGACAGGCGGCCGGCGTCGATCTTGGAAAAGTCGAGGATGTCGTTGAGGATGGCCAGCAGCGACTCGCTGTTTTGCAGGCCGATGCGCAGGTATTCCTCGGTCCGGCCGCGCACCGACTGGTCGCGCATGGCGAACTTGATCATGCCGATCACGCCGGCGAGCGGGGTGCGGATGTCGTGGCTCATGGCCGACAGGAAGTCGATGCGGTGGCGGCTGACGACCTCGGCGTGCTCCTTGGCCTCGGTCAACTGGGCGGTGCGTTCCTGCACCCGTTGTTCGAGCGTGTTGCGCAGCAGGCGGATCTGGTCGGCCAGCGCGAACGCCAGCAGCACGCCGTCGAGCGTGCCGCCGAGCAGGGTGAACAGCTGGGCGTTGGCCACCACGGCCGGGATCAGGCCGACGTTGGCCGGCAGGATCAGCAGGCCGGGCACCATCAGCGCGACGAAGCCGAGCACGAAAAAGCGCGCCGGCTGGTAGCCGCGGCGCCAGACCACGATGCCGCTGGTGAGCGCGAGCGTCATCCAGATCGTGATGACGATGGTGGCGATGGTGTGGGCGTAGCTGAGCGCGAGGAAGCAGCTCGGCAGCGTCAGCAGCGGCAGCACAAGGTTCACGCGGCTCAGTTTGTACAGGCGCGGCGCGTGTTCCCCGAGGCGCAGGAAGGTCGTGTAGAACAGCGTGCTGAGCACCGGCAGCAGGAAGAACGGCACGTAATGCCAGTGCAGGTTGTGCCAGCCGAACAGGTCGGCCGACAGGTGGAACGTCATGCCCCAGGCCACCGCGTAGCACAGCACGTAGAGCGAGTAGTACAGCGAGGAGCGGTCGCGGGTGATCGAATAGATGAAGAAATTGAACACGGTGAGCGCGAGCAGGGCGCCGATCGAGCCGATGATGAGCACGTTCTCGCGCGCCACCAGTTGCTGGTAGGCGCCGCGCGGCATCACCGAAAACACCGGCGTGCGGGCGTAATAGGGGCTCGAGAAGCGGATCAGCACCTGGTAGGTCTGGCCCGGATGGAGGTCGACGTCCCTGCCGTAATGGAGCAGGTAGGGATGCGGCTGGCGGTAGCCGGTCAGCATCCGGCGCGTGCCGCCGTCGGCGCCGTAGAGCTGGATCTCGACCATGTCGATCAGCGTGTCGTTGGGATCGATGACCCAGGCCGGCTGCCGGCTGTCGTTGCGCAGCTCGGCGAGGAGCCAGTAGCGGCCGCCGAGCAGGTTGACCGACGGCGCCGGCTTGAGGCCGGCCACCATCGTTGCCACGTCGGCGGCGCCGGCGGGGTAGGCTTGGCCTTCGTCGACGTACAGCTTGCCGGCGGTGGCCAGGTCGACGATGGCGCCGTCGGCGGCGTCGGACAGGCCGATGACGCCGGCCGTGGCGGCGCCGGCCGCCGCCGGAGCGGGGAGCGCCGTCAGCGCGATGGCGCAACACCAGGTCAGCAGCAAGAGCAACGCGCCGCGTCCGGCCCGGCGGGCCAGGGCGGTGAGCGCGGGAGGCATCTTGCTTGCTTGACTCATGGGTGTGCCGGGGTGGCCGGTCCGGGGAGTTGTTTATTGCTCATTTTAAACGAGAACATCTTGGCGGCGACAAAAAATGGCCGCTGTCGCCGGCGCGTCGGGTTGGCGATATTGCAGCGCTGGTGGGCGGGCGGTTATCATGGCGGCTTTTGCATCGGGGCATCGCCGTGTTGATCACACCGGAACAATTCATAGGATTTCTCAGCGCCGCGCTCCTTATCACCGTCTCGCCGGGGCCGGACAACCTGATGGTGCTCAGCGTGGGCATGTCGCGCGGGCGCCGGCGCGGCATGGTGTTCGGGCTGGGCTGCGCGCTGGGGTGCCTGAGCCACACGGTGCTGGCGGCGCTGGGCGTGGGCGCCTTGATCAAGGCCTCGCCGCTGGCCTTCGGCGCGCTCAAGGTGCTGGGCGGCGCCTATCTGATCTGGCTGGGCATCGGCGCGCTGCGCAGCCGTGGTGGCGCGCGCGTCGAGGGCGCCGGCGTGCCCGATGAAAGCCTGGGGCGCCTGTTCGCCAAGGGCTTGTTCGCCAACGCCATCAACCCGAAGGTGGTGTTGTTCTTCCTATCGTTCCTGCCGCAGTTCGTGGTGGCCGAACGGGGCGACGCCAGCTGGCAGACGGCGCAGCTGGGTTTGCTCTTCACGGCGCAGGGCGTGCTGGTGTTCGGCCTGCTTGGTTATTTCTCGGGCACGGTGGGCGCGTGGATCAACTGCAATCCGCGCGCCGGCACGTGGCTCGACCGCGCGGCCGGGGTGATCTTCATCGGCCTCGGGCTGCGGCTGATCGTCGCGCGCTAGGCGCTCGCCAAAAAATAGGCGCGGGCGGCCGATGTCATCATGGCGTCATGCGGCGTTGCCATACTGGCGTTGCTCTTTCAAGTCTCTCCCGATTTGAAATTTTTTGGCCCGCGCCTCACGCCGCGGGCCTTTTTTACGGGGTCAAGTCTGTCATTTGGACACGAGCTGGGCTGTAAAGGGGCTCTACGGCCGGGGCCGTGTCCAAATGTCAGACTTGACCCCGATTTTATTTGGCGACGAGGGTGAAGCGCAGCGCCAGCGTGTCTTGCACGGCCATGGCGCCGCCCATCACCGAGAACGGGACGAGGCCGAAATCGGTTTGCTTGAGCTCGACCGTGCCGCTGACCGTGATGACGCCACCTTCGTCTCGCAGCGCGACCGGGATGGCGTAGCCGCGCGTGACGCCGTGCAGCGTGATCGCTACCCGCAGCGGCGCGCCGGCCTCGCCCCGCTCGGCATGCACGGTTACCACCGGGTAACGCTCGGCGTCGAGCACCTTGGTCAGCATATTGGTGCGCGTGCCGTCGATGGCGTCCGCCGACGGCGTGGTCTCGAGGCCCGCCTCGCGGCGCAGGTCGGCCTCGTCCACCTTCATCTGGTCGAGGCGGAACTGGAAGTCGGCGCGGTTTTGCGCCGGCTCCACCGTGCCGGTGACCGTGTGGCTGGCCACCACGTGGTCGTGCCCAAGCCGCGCCAGCACGCCGCCGCGCCGCACCGTGGCGACGATCAGCGATTTGCCGGTGTCGATCTGGAGGACGCGCGTGCTCGCCGGTGTCGACGGCGCGGTGGCCGCCGCCGCGGGCGCCGGCGGCGGCGCTGGCGGTGATTTCGGGGCCGGCGGCGCGGCGGCCGGCGGCGCCGGCAACCGCGCGCACGCGGCCAGCGCGCATAGCAGCGCCGCGCACAGGCCGCGCATGGTGGGGGAGGTCGGGTCGATACGGTAGCGATGCGTCATTTGGCCGTCACATTGTAAGATTATTATGCGTTCGCTGGTCCCAGCGTGCTCCAGTTGGTCGCCGCGCCCAAGCAGGCGCGGGATTTCACAAAGCATGACTCAGCAGGCTCGCCGGTGGCCTGAAACACCGGCACCATCCTACCCAAGTTTCCAGCTCCCGTTCAAACTTAATGAAGTCCTAAGCCTGCGCTTGCGGATAACTGGCAAAGTACTACCCATAGCGCGCGGTTAAGCCGAGCGCCCGGTTGCCGGACCTTTACAGCCCGGCACAGATTTCGTCCAGGCGGCACGATCGCCGCTGACACTGTCCATCCCCACGCTCTCGAGCGTTTTACAACCAGTTTCATCTCGCGATGACGCTGGTTTTTTTTTGCCCGCCGACGCGCGGTCGATTTTTTATCGTCGATAGCGGCACCGTTTTTTGAATCGCGATATCATCGCGTTATATAAACAACAACCGAGAAAAAGGCTGAGACAATGATCGACCTGTACACCGCCGCCACCCCGAACGGCCACAAGATCTCCATCGCCCTCGAAGAGCTGGAGCTGACCTACACGCTGCACGCGCTGGAGCTGTCGACCAACGAGCAAAAGCAGCCGTGGTTCCTGGCGATCAATCCGAACGGGCGCATTCCGGCCATCGTCGACCGTTCCGAGGATAATTTCGCCGTGTTCGAGTCGGGCGCCATCCTGATCTACCTGGCCGAGAAAACCGGCGAGTTGATGCCGACCGATTTCAAGGGCCGCTCGAAGGTGCTGCAATGGCTGATGTTCCAGATGGGCGGCGTCGGTCCGATGATGGGGCAGGCGAACGTCTTCTACCGCTACTTCCCCGAGAAAATCCAGCCGGCGATCGACCGCTACCAGGGCGAGAGCAAGCGCCTGTTCCGCGTGCTCGATCGCCATCTGGCCGACAACGAGTACCTGGCCGGCGATTATTCGATCGCCGACATCGCCAACTTCGCCTGGGTGAACATCCACGAATGGACCGGCATCCCGGTCGACGACCTGCCCAACCTGCAGCGCTGGCTGGCGGCCATCCGCGCGCGGCCGGCCGTGCAACGTGGCTTGATCCTGCCGCCGCGCGTGCAGCGCACCAGCCCCGAGGAGATCGAGAAAATGGCGGTCGAGGCGCGCAAGATGCTCGAGACGGGCCAGTCGCGCGCCGGCGGCGTGTGAGGTGGCGTTCGGCGCCGCCATGCGCGCGCCAAGCGCGCCGGGTGGCGACGTTGATGCCGTTGATGCCACGCTAGGCCACGCGCTTGTACCAGGGCTGGTGCGCGAACGCCTGTTTGTAGCGGCCGGCCAGCGGTTCGGCGTCGTCCAGCGGACGGTCGAGCACCAGCAGGCCCGATTGCGCCAGGCTGTCGTCGAACAGGCGCAGCACGCGCTGCCTGAGCGCGGGGCCGAAGTCCGGCAGCGCGCGCTGCGCCAATATCATCTGGAATTCGTTGAACGAGGCGTCCGTCACCAGGTTGTATTGCGCCCAGGTGATGCGGCTGGCCAGGCGCGCCAGCGGCACGGCGTGCGTGCCCTCGGCGTTGACCTCGAAGTAGTCGATCAGCCGGCCCACGCCGCCGCACTTGATGTAGTTACCCTGCAGCTCGCCCAGGCGCGCCATCGGCAGCGTCGCCCGCAGCGCTTCTGCCAGCAGCGCGTCGCTGGCGACGGTGGCGTAGATCTCGGTGCGGGGACCAAGCTGCTCCTGGTCGAGCAGGATGGCCAGGGTCCAGGCCTGCTGGGCACCGGCGCAGTCGGCCAGCCACACGCGCGGCAGCGCCGCTCCGTGCAGGCACACGCCGAGCGACATGCGCAGCAGCGCGATCTCCCCGGCGTCGTCGAACATCCGCGCCGGCTCCACGTACAAGGCGCCCAGCAAACCGTCGAAGGCCGCCGGCTCGTGCAGCACGCGCGCCTGCAGCGCGGAGATGGTGGGCGTCGCCAGCCGCGCCATCAGGTGGCGCACCTTACGGCGCACCACGTCGCGCTCGTAGCCACGGTAGTCGTAGCCGTGGCATTGAAACAGCGCCTCGAGCAGCAGCTCCAGTTCCAGCTCCTCCACCGACGACGGCGAGTGGCGACGCGCGCCGGGGCCGGCGACGACCACGCCATCTCCCCTGGCCGGCGGCGCGACCGCGTCCAGCGCCTGCGCGCCGGCGCCGCCGATGTCGTCCGGCTGCGCCGCCCCGTTCTGGCGCAGCGCCGACTTGAGGGACGCCAGCAATGTCGTCATGCCGGCCATCAGTGCAGCCAGACCCGCATCAGCGACAGCAGCTGCGCCACGTCGACCGGCTTGGTGATGTAGTCGGACGCGCCGGCGGCGATGCATTTATCGCGGTCGCCCTTCATCGCCTTGGCCGTGAGCGTGATGATCGGCAGCGATTTGAATTTGGGGATGCGCCGGATCGCGCGCATGGTGTCGTAGCCGTCCATCTCCGGCATCATGATGTCCATCAGGACGATCTCGATGGTGGGATCTTTTTCCAGCACCTCGATGCCGTCGCGCCCATTCTCGGCGAACGACACCTGCATCTGCTGGCGCTCGAGCAGCGACGACAGCGCGAAGATGTTGCGCAGGTCGTCGTCGACGATGAGCACCTTGCGCCCGGCCAGGCCGCCGTCGGCGGCGTGGATCTCCTCGAGCATGCGGCGCTGCGCCTCCGGCAGGCTGGCCTGCGAGCGGTGCAGGAACAGCGCCGTCTCGTCGAGCAGGCGCTCCGGCGAGCGCGCGTCCTTGATGACGATGGTCTTGGCGTAGCGTTTGAGCTTGGCCACCTCCTTGCGGTTCAAGTCCTTGGCGGTGTTGATGACGATCGGCAGGTCGCGCAGCGTGCCGTCCTTGCCGATGATGTCGAGCAGGTCGAAGCCGGAGATGTCCGGCAAGGTCAGGTCGAGCACCATGCAGTCGAAACGCTGTTCGCGCAGCGCCTCGAGCGCGGCCTTGCCGGTGTCGACGGCGACGATGTGCAGGTCGGCGTCGCCGATCAGGGCGACGATCGACTCGCGCTGCGCCGGCTCGTCGTCGACCACCAGCAGGCTGCGTTTGCCGCCCAACAGGAATTTCTGGATGCGCGCGAACTCCTCCTGCAAGGCGGCCTGGTTGACCGGTTTGTTGAGGTAGGAGATGGCGCCGAGGCGCAGCGCGCGCTCGCGTTCGCGCAGGCTCGACATCACGTGCACGGGGATGTGGCGGGTGCTGGGGTCGCGCTTGAGGCGGTCGAGCACCGTGAAGCCGTCGATGTCGGGCAGGTCGAGGTCGAGCAGGATGGCCGACGGCAGGTAGTCGCGCGCCAGGCTCAGGGCCGAATCGCCCTGCATGGTGACGATGCCCTTGAAGTTTTTCTCGCGCGCGAAGCCGAGCACGATCTTGGCGAAGCGCTCGTCGTCCTCGATGATGAGCACCGACGGATCGCCCGGCGCCACCAGGCCCCTGTCGTCGCTGGTGGCGTAGCCGGCGATGTCGGCGTCGAGTTCCCCCGCCAGGCCGACGCTGGCGCCGTCCGCGCCGTCCACGTGCTCCGGCAGCGCCAGCTCGCTGTAGTGCGGCGGCGAGTAGACGATGTGCGGCGCCGGCGCCAACTGCGCCATCGGCATGCGCACCTGCGGCTGGCGGCCCATGTCGTAGTTGATGAAGCCGGCGCGGTTATAGGGCAGGAACAACGTGAAGGTCGAGCCGTTGCCGACCACCGATTCGACGCGGATCTCGCCGCCCAGCAGGCGCGCCAGCTCGCGCGAGATCGACAGCCCCAGGCCCGTGCCGCCGTACTTGCGGGCGGTCGAGCCGTCGGCCTGCTGGAACGCCTCGAAGATCAGCTGCAGCTTGTCGGCGGCGATGCCGACGCCGGTGTCGCTGACGGCGAACGACAGCACCGCGTCGGCGTGGATCAGGTTCGGGTGGTCGTTGGAGAAGCCGCTGTTGACCAGGCTGATGACGAGCGACACCTGGCCGTGGGTGGTGAACTTGAACGCGTTCGACAGCAGGTTCTTGAGCACCTGCTGCAGGCGCGTGGTGTCGGTCATCATCGCCGTCGGCAGGTTCTCGCGCAGGTCGACCGAGAAGCCCAGGTGCTTGGCCTCGGCCATGTGGCGGAAGGTGCGGTCGACATAGTTGCGCAGGTTCTGGAAGCGGTACTCCGACACGTCCAGCGTCACCGTGCCCGACTCGATCTTCGACAGGTCGAGGATGTCGTTGATCAGGGTGAGCAGGTCAGAGCCGGAGCCGTGGATGGTCTTGGCGAATTCCACCTGCTTTCCCGACAGGTTGCCGTCCGGGTTGTCGCCCAGCTGCTGCGCCAGGATCAGGAGGGAGTTCAACGGCGTGCGCAGCTCGTGCGACATATTGGCCAGGAACTCGGACTTGTACTTCGACGACAGCGCCAGCTGGGTGGCCTTTTCCTCCAGCGCCAGCTTGGCCTGTTCCACCTCGCGGTTCTTGCGTTCGACCTCGATGTTTTGCTCGGACAGCAGGCGCGCCTTTTCGGCCAGCTCCTGGTTGGTCTGTTGCAGTTCCTGCGCCAGCGACTGCGATTGCGTCAGCAGCGATTCGGTGCGGCTATTGGCCTCGATGGTGTTGAGCACCACGCCGATCGATTCCATCAGCTGGTCGAGGAAGGACAGGTGGGTTTCGGTGAAGCGGTCGAGCGAGGCGATTTCGATCACCGCCTTGACCTGCTGCTCGAACAGGATCGGCAGCACGACTATGTTGGTCGGCGGCGCCGCCCCCAGCCCGGACGAGACGACGATGTAATCGCGCGGCACGTCGGTCAGCCAGATGCGCACCTTCTCCAGCGCGCACTGTCCGACCAGGCCCTCGCCGGGTAGGAACGACGTCGGCAGCTTGCGGCTGGAGCGGTAGCCGTAGCTGGCGATCATGCGCAGGCGCGCGTCCGACTCCTGCGAGTCCATCATGTAGAACACGCCGTGGTGGGCCGACACCAGCGGCGCGAGCTCCGACAGGATCAACTTGGTCACGGCCTGCAAATCGCGCTGGCCCTGCAGCAGGCGGGTGAAGCGCGCCAGGTTGGTCTTGAGCCAGTCCTGCTGCGCGTTCTTGAGCGTGGTGTCCTTCAGGTTGCGGATCATCTCGTTGATGTTGTCCTTCAGGTAGGACACCTCGCCGCGCGCCTCCACCTGGATCGAGCGCGACAAGTCGCCGCGCGTGACCGCCGTCGCCACCTCGGCGATCGCGCGCACCTGGTTGGTCAGGTTGGCCGCCAGCTGGTTGACGTTCTCGGTCAAGTCCTTCCACGTGCCGGCCACGCCGGAGACGTTGGCCTGGCCGCCCAGCTTACCCTCGGTGCCGACCTCGCGCGCCACCCGCGTCACTTCCGAGGCGAACGACGACAATTGGTCGACCATGACGTTGATGGTGTCCTTCAGCTCGAGAATTTCACCTTTCACGTCCACCGTGATCTTTTTCGACAGGTCGCCGCGCGCCACGGCGGTGGTCACCGCCGCGATGTTGCGCACCTGGCCCGTCAGGTTCGATGCCATGAAGTTGACGTTGTCGGTCAAGTCCTTCCAGGTGCCGCCCACGCCCGGCACGTAGGCCTGGCCACCGAGCTTGCCCTCGGTGCCGACCTCGCGCGCCACGCGCGTCACCTCCGACGCGAACGAGGACAACTGGTCGACCATCACGTTGATGGTGTTTTTCAGTTCCAGGATCTCGCCCTTGACGTCGACCGTGATCTTTTTCGACAGGTCGCCGTTGGCCACGGCGGTGGTGACGTCGGCGATGTTGCGCACCTGGCCCGTGAGGTTGCCCGCCATCGAGTTCACGCCGTCGGTCAGGTCCTTCCAGGTGCCGGCCACGCCGGGCACGTTCGCCTGTCCACCGAGCTTGCCCTCGGTGCCGACCTCGCGCGCCACCCGCGTGACCTCGGAGGCGAAGGAGTTCAGCTGGTCGACCATCACGTTGATGGTGTTTTTCAGTTCCAGGATCTCGCCCTTGACGTCGACCGTGATCTTCTTCGACAAGTCGCCGTTGGCCACGGCGGTGGTCACGTCGGCGATGTTGCGCACCTGGCCGGTCAGGTTGCCGGCCATCGAATTGACCGAGTCGGTCAAGTCCTTCCACGTGCCGGCCACGCCCTTGACCTGCGCCTGGCCCCCGAGCTTGCCCTCGGTGCCGACCTCGCGCGCCACGCGCGTCACTTCCGAGGCGAACGACGACAACTGGTCCACCATCACGTTGATGGTGTTTTTCAGTTCCAGGATCTCGCCCTTGACGTCGACCGTGATCTTTTTCGACAGGTCGCCGTTGGCCACGGCGGTGGTCACCGCCGCGATGTTGCGCACCTGGCCCGTCAGGTTCGACGCCATGAAGTTGACGTTGTCGGTCAAGTCCTTCCAGGTGCCGCCGACGCCGGGCACGTAGGCCTGGCCGCCCAACTTGCCCTCGGTGCCGACCTCGCGCGCCACGCGCGTGACTTCCGAGGCGAAGGAGCGCAACTGGTCGACCATGACGTTGATGGTGTCCTTCAGTTGCAGGATCTCGCCGCGCACGTCGACCGTGATCTTTTTCGACAGGTCGCCGTTGGCCACCGCCGTGGTCACCTCGGCGATGTTACGCACCTGGGACGTCAGGTTGCCGGCCATCGAGTTGACCGAGTCGGTCAAGTCCTTCCACGTGCCGGCCACGCCCTTGACCTGCGCCTGGCCGCCCAGCTTGCCCTCGGTGCCGACTTCGCGCGCCACGCGCGTGACCTCCGACGAGAACGACGAGAGTTGTTCGACCATCGTGTTGGCGGTGGTGGCCGCGCGCAGGTATTGGCCCTTGAGCGGGTGGCCGTCGACCTCCAGCGCCATGGTTTGCGACAGGTCGCCCTTGGCCACGGCGCCGATCACGCGCGCCATTTCGGTGGTCGGGCGCACCAGGTCGTCGATCAGGGCGTTGACGGCGCTGATGATGGTGGCCCAGCCGCCGGCCATGTTGGGCACTTGCGCGCGCTGCGTGAGCCGGCCTTCGCGGCCGACCACGCGGCTCACATCGGTGACGACATGGACCATTTTCTCCTTGGTCTCGATAATGTCGTTGAGCGTGTCGGCGATCTTGCCGGACATGCCGGTCCAGTCGGAGGGCATGCGTGCGGAGAAGTCGCCTTTTTTCAGGGCCATCAGCGTTGCCAGCAGCTGTTTGACATCCAGCTGTTCGCCCATGTCGGTCATATTATTCATCGGCTTAGTCCTCGTTGTTCAGGAGGGTGTGGTGGTTGGTGGAAGATGGTGCTTGCGCGGCGGGATACGCCATCGTTTGAAGCAGTTCGTCGGCCACCAGCGGCGGCGCGAACAGCGCGCCCTGGCAGCTGTCGCAGCGCAGCTTGCGCAGCACCTCGAGCTGCCCTCGCTGGTCCACGCCCAGCGCGACGACGCGCATGGACAAGGCGCGCGCGAGATGGATGACGGCGGCGACGATGTCGGTGCCGCCCTGGTCGTTGCCGATGGCGTGGATGAAGGCCGGGTCGATCTTGAGCACTTCGAGCTGCCAGCGCTTGCAGGCGGCCAGCGACGAGCGCGCGCTGCCGAAGTCGTCGAGGGCGGCGCGCACGCCGGCCGCGCGCAACTGCGCCAGCACTTGTTCGAGCGGCGCGGCGGCCCCCTGCAGCAGCTTTTCATTGAGTTCGACGCCGATGCCGCCCGGCGCCAGCTGGTGCTCGCGCATCGCCGGCAGCAGCACCTGCAGCAGTTCGCCGGTCAGCTGGGGCGTGGCCAGGTTGATCCAGACGCACGGCGCCTCGGCGCCGGCGGCGCCCGCGCGCTGCCACAGCGCCGCCTGCGCGCAGGCCTGGCCGATGACCCAGGCGTCGACCCGGTCGAGCAGCTCGCGGTCCTGGATGTGCGGCAGAAATTGCGGCGCCTCGAGCGCGCCGCGCGCCGGGTGGCGCCAGTACAATCCGGCCTCGGCCCCGCTGGTGCGCCCGCCGCGCAGGTCGACCTGCGGCTGGTAGCGCAGTTCCAGCTCGCCGACCGTCATCGCCTGGCGCAGCTCCACCGTCCATTGCGCGCGCTCGCGCTCGCGCGCGTTGAGCCCTTCGTGGAAGAACTGCACCGGCGCGGCCGGGTTGCGCTTGGCGTGGTACATCGCGGTGTCGGCGTGCTTCATCAGCAGCCGGGCGTCGGCGCCGTCCTGCGGATAGAGGGCGATGCCGATGCTGGCCGCCGTCTTCAGGCGCTGGCCACCGATCTCGAAGGGCAGGGCGCAGGCCATGGCGATCTTGCGCGCCACGCGGGCGGCGTTGGCCGACGCCGCGCGGCCCTCGATCAGCACCACGAACTCGTCGCCGCCGAGCCGGGCGACGATGTCGGCCACCCGCACCGACGCCGCCAGCCGCGCCGCCACCTGGCGCAGCAACTCGTCGCCGGCCTCGTGGCCGTGGTTGTCGTTGATCTGCTTGAATTTGTCGAGGTCGAGGAACAGCAGCGCGAAGCCGATGCCGTTGCGGTCGGAGACGGCGACGGCGTGCTCGAGATGCTGGATCAGCGCCCGCCGGTTGACCAGGTTGGTCAGGGCGTCGCGCGTGGACAGGTCGTGGGCGCGTTGTTCGGCGACCTTGCGCTCCTTGATTTCCAGTTCCAGCTCGGCGTTGATGCGTTCGAGGTCTTGCAGGCGCTGCACGCGCAGGTCCTGGTTCAGGCGCACCAGCTCCTCGCTCTTGGCTTGCAGCTGCATGTTCTTGGTCGCCATGTCGACGAACACGGCGACCTTCGCTTGCAGGATCTGCGGGATCACCGGCGTAAACAAATAGTCGGCGGCGCCGGCCTGGTAGGCCCGCAGCCGGTTCATCTCGTCGGCGTAGTGGGCGGTGATGAAGATGATGGGCACGCCGGCCGAGCGCGGGTGCGAGTGGATCGCCTCGGCCGTCTCGAAGCCGTCCATGCCCGGCATGCTGACGTCGAGCAGGATGACGGCGAATTCGTGCAGCAGCACCTGGCGCAGCGCTTCCTTGCCCGAGGCGGCGGTGACCAGCTCGTACACCAGCCGATCGGCCGCGTCCGCCAGCAGGCTTTCCAGCGCGTACAGGCTGGCCGGATCGTCGTTGACTAGGAGAACTTTGGGGATCTGCACGGCGGGCTGTATGGTTATCGGGTTACGGTCCGGTGGATTCTGTCTGGAAGGTAAAAGATACTCCTGTGTATCGGGGAGTCAAGCAATATTGTGCGATGCCGCAAGCTCGATATTTTGTCTATTGTAGCCATTTCGCCAAGCAAGTTGACAAGGTTTTCAGGCGCAGGCTTAGCCTAGCGGAAATTCCAGCGCGCCTGCGCACGGTTCGGGGGCGGCGCGGCGGCAAGGCGCGACCGCTTGCGCGCTCAGCGCCGCCGCTGCGTGACCCACACCGGCGCGCTCCATAGCATCTTGCCATCGTCTTGGGTTACCCTTGCGTAATAAAAATGTTCGCCGGGCGCCGGCCTGAGCACGGTCCTGGCGCGGCGGCCGACCACGGCCACGTCGCCGTTGCGTCCGGGCACCCCGGCAAACACGCGGATGGCGGCCACGCGCTGGCCGCGCCGGCCCGCGTGGCGCACCTGCAGGGTCAGCTTGCCCGTGTTGGCGAAGCGTTGGCCCATGACGCGGCCGTTGGCGGTCAGCAGCAGTTCGGCGTGCTTGTCCATCGTGGCGTAGACGCGCCGCGCCCTGAGCGCGGCAAGCAGGGTGTCGGCGCCGAGCGCGCGGCCGCGTTCGAGCAGCACGCCGGTGCGGTTGCCCGACGACGCGCCCCAGTTGGCGCAGTGGTTGTCCTGGTTGCTGCTGAAGGCGACGTGGTAGCCGGCCTCCAGTAGTCGGTTGCAGCCGGCCTCGTAGTTGCTGTGCCGGGTTTCGGACTCGTCGGTGCGGTTGGAGAAGGCGTTGCTGTTCATGACCTCGCACAACAGCATGACGTCGTCGCCGTCCGCCGTCCACGCCAGTGGCCGGCCATCGATGGCGAACTGGCCGCCCTGCGGGTGGTTGAACTGGCCGAACCAGCCGCGCAGGCGCATCAGCGCGTACAGCGAGGCGTAATCGCCGGCCGCGGTGGCGGTGTCGGCCAGCAGCTCGCCGGCGCCGTTGCGCTCCCAGCCGAGCAGCTCGGCGCTGTTGAGGATGTTGAGGTGGCCGCCATGGTCGATCAGGCCCCATTCCTGGCCGTACAGCGCCACGAAGCCGGGATGGGCGCGGTTGGACGCGGCGGCGGCGGCCAGGCCGCTTTGATAGAGCGCCTTGGCGGCGGCCGGGTCGGCGTGCGCGTTGCTGCCGTTGGCGCCGTCGAACATGTGGTTGTGCTCGGACGTCATGAGGAAGTCGAGGCCGCGCCGGCGGGCGTAGTCGTAGGCGTCGGCCGGGCCGGCGGCGGCGCTGTGCGGCGCCTGCGCGCCGGCGCAGGCGGGCAGCGCGCCGCCGCCGTCGCTGTGGCCGGTCTGGCTGTGCAGGTTGCCGAGATGGACGGTGTAGGCCGGCGCGGCGGCAAACGGCGTCGGCGCAACGGCAGTGGCGGCGCCGGCGTCCGCGGCCGGCGCCGCCGCAGCCCTGGCGGCGGTCGACGCGACCGGCCGCGGCAGGCCGACGGCGACGTCCCAGCTTTGATCCACGTCAACGGCGGAGCCGCCGCCGTCGCTCGCGCCGGCCAGGCCCGCCCGTAGCCGCAGCCGGTAGACGCCGGCCGGCAGCGGGCCGGGCCCGGCGCCGGCGCCGTTCCAGCCGATCACGACGTCGACGGCCGCGCCGGCCAGCCGGCGCCGGCCCTGCCACCGCCGCAGCACGTGGTCGCGCGGGCTTAATAATTCCAGCCGCCAACGCACTTGTTGCGTTTGCTCACTATCCGGATAACTAAAGTGCAGTGTAATTAGACGGTTGCCCTTGCCATCGGCGTGAAACGGCGCCTGTAGCGTGGCATCGAATTCGCTGTGGTCCGGCGTGGCGGCGGCGGGCAGGGCCGGCGCGCCGCCAAGCAGCAGCGGGAGGGACAGGATGGCTGTGAAAACCACAGATTTGGCAGGCATGGCACGCTCCTTCGCCGATGGCAATTGCAAGCTCATCAGTTAGAGCGCCTTGACCGCCGATGGTTCCGTTCAAATCTCACCAAATCCCACGAATTGTTTCGCTGGTTCCCGCCCGGCATTAATAGTATGCTGCTGCAATGCAAAAGTTTTTCTGGTTTGTGGTCTATCCCGAAAGAATGAGTGATGGCGCATGCGTAAATCGGCGAACGGCAGAATAAACGCTTTGAGGGCGCGCGCGCTGTTCTGGGCGGCGGGCTGGGCCCTGGCGATGGCGCTCGGCGCGACCCTGTACGGCGTCGCCACCCGTGTCGTCGAGGCCGACGCCGGCCAGCGCTTCGAGAACCTGGCGCGCAGCACCCAGTACGCCATCTCGGCGCGCATCAAGGCCTATTCCGACCTGACGCGCGCGCTTGGCGCGTTGTTCCAGACCACCGACAAGCTCAGCCGCGAGCAATTCCACCGCTATGTGGCCGGGCTCGATTTGCCGCGCCAGTTCCCCGCCATCGTCATGCTCAGCTGGGCGCCGCTGGTCAGCGACGCCGAGCGCGACGCCTTCGTCGCGGCGGTGCGGGCCGACCGCGGCCTGTCCCCGCACGGCTATCCCGATTTCGACATCCGGCCGGCCGGGCGCCGCCCCGAGTACGCGCCGCTGATCTACGTGGAGCCGGCCACGCTGATCGCGGAAAAGATGGGCTTCGACCTGGCCACCAATCCGGTCATCCTGGCGCTGAACGCGGCGGCGCGCGACAGCGGCCAGGTCAGCGCCTCGGGACAGCCGTTCGTCATCGAGAGCCCGCAGCGCCAGATCGCGCTGGGCCTGCGCATGCCGGTCTACCGCGTCGGCATGCCGCAGGGCGACGTTGCCCAGCGGCGCGCCGCCTATCTGGGGTCCGTCGGCCTGGGCTTTAGCGTGGCAAAAATGGTGCAGGGGGCGATCGACGAGATGACGGTGCGCCAGGTGCATCTGTCGTTGTACGCCGACGGCAGCACCGACGTCGAGCAGCGCCGCCTGGTGATCGAAAAGCACGACCGCCTGCTGTTCAACGACACCGGCGCGACGACGGTGTCGCCGCTGCCGGCCGCCGAGCGCGGCGACTATCTCGAGTCGGTGCTGCCGATCGATTTCAACGGCAGCCTGTGGAAGGCCCATTTCCAGGTGCGCAAGGCGCAGCTGCTGACCGGCTTCGATGTGTACTTCCCGTGGCTGGCGGGGCTGACCGGCTTCGCCGGCACGCTGCTGCTCTACAGCTACCTGGCGGTGCTGTACTCGTCGCGGCGGCGCGCCGTCAAGCACCGTGTGCTGCTCGACACGGTGCTCAACAACGTCGACGCCCACGTCTACATGAAGGACCAGAACCGCCGCTTCATCTACGTCAACGCGCGCATGGCGCACAGCATGGGATTGCCGGTGCAGGAGATCGTCGGCAAGCTCGATCGCGAACTGATGCCCGACGCCGCCGCCGACGCCGCGTGGGCGCTCGAGCAGCCGGTCTTCGACGACAACGTCAAGCGCTCCGGCGAGACGCAGGTGGTCGGCGCCGACGGCGAGGTGCGCTACCACTGGACGGTGCGCGCGCCGGTGGAGATCGGCCGCTCGGTCACGGCGGTGATCGGCATGTCGACCGACGTCACCGAGCTGCACCAGCTCAAGGAGAAGGCCGACACGGCCAACCAGGCCAAGAGCGATTTCCTGTCCAATATGAGCCACGAGATCCGCACGCCGATGAACAGCATCATCGGCATGGCGCACCTGGCGCTCAAATCGGTCACCCATCCGAAGCAGCGCGACTACCTGCTCAAGATCTACCACTCGGGCCAGCACCTGCTGGGCATCATCAACGACATCCTCGATTTTTCCAAGATCGAGGCCGGCAAGATGAACCTGGAGGTGCTCGACTTCACGCTCGACGCGCTGCTGGCCAACATCACCAGCCAGCTAGGCGAGAGCGCGCGCGCCAGGGACCTGGAGCTGGTGTACGAGGTCTGTCCGGGCCTGGCGCGCCAGCTGCGCGGCGATCCGCTGCGGCTCGAACAGGTGCTGCTCAACTTCACCAGCAACGCCATCAAGTTCTCCGAGCACGGCAAGGTCTACGTGCGCGCGCGCCAGCTGGAGGACAACGATGGCCACATCCTGGTGCGCTTCGAGGTCGCCGACCAGGGCATCGGCATGACGGCCGACGAGGTCTCGCAGCTGTTCCAGTCGTTCCACCAGGCCGACCCGTCGACCACGCGCCGCTACGGCGGCACCGGCCTGGGACTGGTGATCAGCAAGCAGCTGGCCGAATTGATGGGCGGCGGGGTTGGCGTCGACAGCCGGCCCGGCGAGGGCAGCACCTTCTGGTTCACGGCGCGGCTGGTCAAGGGGACGCAATTGCTGCAGCCGGCGGTCGAGGCGCTGCAGCCCGATCTGCTCGACAGCATCCGCGGCGCCTCGATCCTGCTGGTCGAGGACAATATCTTCAGCCAGCAGGTGGGCCAGGAGCTGCTGGAGGACGCCGGCGCCACCGTGTGCGTGGCCAACAACGGCAAGGAGGCGATCGACCTGCTGCTCAAGGAGCGCTTCGATTGCGTGCTGATGGACGTGCAGATGCCGGTGATGGACGGCTACGAGACCACGCGCCTGATCCGCGCGCATCCCAAGCTGTCGGCCACGCTGATCATCGCCATGACGGCCAACGCCGGGCGCGGCGACCAGGAACGCTGCCTGGAGGCGGGCATGGACGAATTCGTCACCAAGCCGATCGCGCCCAAGCTGCTGTTTAACATGCTGTCGAAGTGGATGAGCCAACGGGCCAGGGCGGCGGGTGGCGCGGCGCGGCCGCCGGCGCCGCCGCCGCCGTCGTATTTCACGCTGGCCGACGGCACGGCGGCGGCCGGCGCGCTGGCGCCGCCGTGGTCCGGACCGGACCCGGAGCGGGCCCTGGAAGCGGTGGCGCAGCCGGCGCCGGTGGACGGCGAATTGTTCGACCTGGCCGCGCTGGCGCAGACCTTCGGCGGCAAGCCGGACAAGATGCGCAAATACGCGCTGCTGTTCGTCGACTCGGCGCGCGACGGCCTGCGCGAGATCGACGCCGCGCTGGCGGTCGGGGACCTGGTGCTGCTGTCGGAGCTGGGCCACCGGATCAAATCGTCGGCGCGCGCGGTCGGCGCCATGCGCTTCGGCAACCTGTGCATGGCGCTCGAACGGGTGCGCGCCGACGCCGACGCCGCCAACGCGCGCCGCCTGGTGGCGCAGATGCACGCCATGCTCGAGGTGCTCGAGCGCCACATCGCACGGGAATTGCTGGCCTACGCGCCGGGTTAGATGAGCGATAATACGGTTTTAACCGCAGGCGCCGGCCGCGGCGCGTCGATCGCGCCGCGCCCCCGATCATGAGTCTTATGCAACCGAGCATCACCCCCGGCCTGTTGATTTTGCACGGCAACCAGATGGAACAGCTGCGCGCGGCCGTGTTCCAGTGGCTGCGCAACCATCCGCTCGGCGCGCTCGAGTCGGAGATCGTGCTGGTGCAGTCGAACGGCGTGGCCGAGTGGCTCAAGATCGCGCTGGCCGAGGAAATGGGCGTGTGCGCGGCCACCCGCGTGGCGCTGCCGGCGCGCTTCCTGTGGGAGACCTACCGCGGCATGCTGGGGCGCGAGCGGGTGCCGGTGCGCTCGGCGTTCGACAAGGGGCCGCTCACGTGGCGCCTGATGCGCCTGTTGCCGACGCTGCTGGCCGACGACGTGTTCGCGCCGCTGCGCCATTTCCTGGCCGACGGCGAAGCCGAACGGCGGCTGCAACTGGCCGAGCGGCTGGCCGATTTGTTCGACCAGTACCAGGTCTACCGCGCCGACTGGCTCGACGACTGGGCCCATGGACGCGACCAGCTTCGCACCGCCCGCAACGAAGCGGTGCCGCTGCCGGACGACCAGCGCTGGCAGGGCAGTTTGTGGCGCGCGGTGATCGCCGACGTCGATCCGCAGGAGCGCGATCTGGGCCGCGCCACCGTCCACACGGAGTTCGTGCGCGCCAGCGCCGCCGGCGAGGCGCCGCTGGGCCGCCTGCCGCGCCGCATCGTCATCTTCGGCGTGTCGGCGCTGCCGTACCAAAGCCTGCAGGCGCTCGCCGCGCTGGCGCGCTACGCGCAGGTGGTGCTGGCCGTGCCCAATCCGTGCCGCTTCTATTGGGGCGACATCATCGAGGGGCGCGACCTGCTGCGCAGCGCCCACCGCCGCCAGCAGCTGCGCAACGGCATGGACCTGGGACTGATACCGCTGGAGGAACTGCATGCGCACAGCCATCCGCTGCTGGCCAGCTGGGGGCGCCAGGGGCGCGACTTCGTGCGCATGCTCGACGAATTCGACGAGGCCTCGGCCAGCGCGGCGGCCGCCGCCAGCGAGGCCGGCGGCGACGCCGACGATCACGTGGCGCCGCTGCGCATCGACCTGTTTAGCGAAGGCGAAGGCGATACGCTGCTGTCGCAGGTGCAGGCGGCCGTGCGCGACCTGCTGCCGCTGTCGGAGCATCCGCAAGTGCCGCCGCCGGACGAGGACCGCTCGATCGAATTCCACCTCACCCACAGCGTGCAGCGCGAGGTCGAGGTGCTGCACGACCAGCTGCTCGGGATGTTCGCCGACGCCGAAGGCGGCGGGCGGCCGCTGCGCCCGCGCGACGTGGTGGTGATGGTGCCCGACATCGACACCTTCTCGGCCGCCATCCACGCGGTGTTCGCCCAGCACCGCCGTGGCGATCCGCGCCACATCCCGTTCGAGATCGGCGACGTCAACGACCGCAGCGTCAACCCGCTGCTGGTGGCGCTCGAGTGGCTGCTGCGACTGCCGCAGCAGCGCTGCCGCCAGAGCGAGATCCGCGATCTGCTCGACGTGCCGGCGCTGGCGTCGCGCTTCGGCCTGGGCGAAGAGGACCTGCCGACCCTGGGGCTGTGGATCGAGGGCGCCGGCGTGCGCTGGGGGTTGGACCAGGAGCACCGCAGCGGCCTGGGACTGGGGCCGGCGGGCGAGCAGAACGCGTGGATCTTCGGCGTGCGGCGCATGCTGCTCGGTTACGCCAGCGGCGGCGCCAACGCCGGCGTCAGCGCCAGCTTCGCCGGCATCGAGCCGTTTTCGGAGGTCGGCGGCCTCGATGCGGCGCTGGCCGGCTCGCTGGCGCAGCTGGTCGAGGCGCTGCTGCACTGGCGCGCGGTGCTGGCGCAGGCGCGCTCGCCGGCCGAGTGGGGCGTGCAGGCGCGCGCGCTGATGGCGGCGTTCTTCAAAGCCGGCGAGGAGGGCGACCGCCTGACGCTGGCGCAGCTCGACGAAGCGCTCAACAACTGGCTCGAAACCTGCGAGGGCGCCCGGTACGACGAGGCGGTGCCGCTGGCGGTGCTGCGCGAGGCGTGGCTCGGCCTGATGGACGAACCGACCCTGAACCACCAATTCGTCTCCGGTGGCGTGACCTTCTGCACCCTGATGCCGATGCGCGCCGTGCCGTTCCGCGTTGTATGCCTGCTCGGCATGAACGATGGCGACTTCCCGCGCCGCGCGCCGAAGGCCGATTTCGATTTGCTGGCGCAGCCGGGCATGGCCCGTCCCGGCGACCGTTCGCGCCGCGACGACGACCGGTATCTGATGCTCGAGGCGCTGCTGGCGGTGCGCGACAAGCTCTATATCAGCTGGGTCGGGCGCAATGTGCGCGACAACAGCGAGCAGCCGGCGTCGGTGCTGGTGTCGCAGCTGCGCGACTACCTGGTCAACGGCTGGGGGCTGGACCTGCATGCGCGCACCACCGAACACGCGCTGCAACCGTTCAGCCGCCGCTATTTCGAGCTCGGTGGCCTGCCGACCTATGCGCGCGAATGGCGCGAGGCGCACGACGGCCAGGGCGAGGCCGGCGCCGCGGCGGGCGCGGACGGCGGCGCGCTGCCGCCGTTCGACATCGATGACAAATTCAGCCTCAAGCTCACCATGCTCAACAACTTCGTGCGCCAGCCGGTGCGCTTCTTCTTTCGCCAGCGCCTCGGCGTCATGTTCGGCGAATCGGCGCTGGTGGGCGAGGACGAGGAACCGTTTTCGCTCAACGCGCTCGAGCGCTACCTGCTCGAGGACACGATGCTCGACGACGGCGCCGAGGCGGAGCAGATCGAGGAGGTCTACGACAAGTTGAGCGAGCGCGCCGAAACGCTGGCGCGCGAAGGCGTGCTGCCGATCGGTTTGATCGGCCAGCAGTACCAGCGCAACCTGGTCGAGGCGCTGGTGCCGGTGCGCTGCGCGTGGCTGACCTTGCGCGAGCATTATCCGCGGCCGGCGCCGAAGGTGGCCCTGAGCGCGGTGCTGGCCGGCGTTCGGCTCGACGACTGGATCGACCAGTTGCGCAGCAACGGCGCGGAAACGGTGTGGCTGACGCAGATGTCGTCCAAGGTCACCGACAAGCAAGGCAAGCCGCGCGGCGACAAACTGATCGCCATGTGGCTGCGGCAGCTGGCTGCGGCTGCGGCCGGGCTGCCCGTCACGGGCTATCTGGTGGCGCGCGACGCCATCGTGACGATGAGGGCGCTGCCGCGCGACGGCGCCCTCGAAGCGCTGCGCGAACTGGTGTGCCTGTGGCGCGACGGCATGAACCGGCCCTTGCCGACCGCCTGCAAAACGGCGCTGGCGCTGGCGCAGGGCGGCGACGCGCGCGCGGTCTACGACGGCGGCTTCGAAATCTCCGGCGAGAACGAGGAGCTGTGCCTGGCGCGGTTGTGGCCGGACTTCGCGGCGCTGTCGGCGCAGCCGGATTTCGCCGACGTCTCGCAGGCCTTGTACGGGCCCCTGGCCGAGTGGCTCGAACACGACATCACGATCGAAAAGATCGACGCCGGGGGGGCGCCGTGAGCATCGAACCGTCCAACACTGAACGCGACGGCGACGGCGCGAGCGAACTAGCGCCGCTGACCTTTCCGCTGCACGGTTCGCGCCTGATCGAGGCCAGCGCCGGCACCGGCAAGACCTGGACCATCGCCGCGCTGTACGTGCGGCTGGTGCTCGGCCACGGCGGCGGCAACGGCTACCGGCGGCCGCTGCTGCCGGCCGATATCCTGGTGATGACCTTCACCCGCGCGGCCACGCGCGAGCTGTCGAACCGGGTGCGCGAGCGGCTGGTCGAGGCGGCGGCCTACTTCCGCAGTGGCGCCGAACTTGACGAAGGCGGCGCGGGCGCGCGCGACGACTATCTGGACGCCGTGCTGGAGTCCTACCCGGGCCACGCCGAGCGCCAGCAGGCCGCGCACCGCCTGATGCTCGCCGCCGAGACGATGGACGAAGCGGCCATTTTCACCATCGACGCCTGGTGCCAGCGCATGCTGCGCGAGCACGCCTTCGACAGCGGCAGCTTGTTCGACGAGGAGCTCGTCAGCGACGAGCAGGCGCTGTTCGAGGACGCGGCGCACGACTACTGGCGCCAGCAGGTCTATCCGCTCAACGCGGTCGCGCTCGAGGCGCTGCTGTCGTGCTGGGGCGACGTCGGCGCGATGAAGAAATCGATCCGCGAACTGGCCAGGCGGGCCGATATCATCGGCGCTGTCGACCCCGCGCAATCGCTGGGGGCCCTGATCGGCGCGCTCCAGCGCGAGCAACTGGCGCAACTGGCAAGCCTGAAGGCCGGTTGGGCCGAGCGCGCGGACCGCATGGAGCAGTGGATCGCCCAGCACCGCGAGATGTTGCCCAAGTGCTTCAACGGCAACAAGATGCGGCCCGATTCGCTGGCCGGCTGGTTCAACGGCTTGCGCGCCTGGGCGCGCGACGCCGGCGCGGTGCTGCCGGCGATTACCGACACCGCATGGAAGCGGCTCACGCCATGGGGCATCGAGGACGCGTTCTCGAAGGGCTTCAGCGCCGCCATCCCCGGGGACTTCGACGCCACCGAGGTGCTCAAGCAAGCGCTCGACGACCTCGAACCGCTGGCGCACGCGGTCTATCGCCACGCCGCCGGCGCCGTCGCCCGGCGCATGGCCGAACTAAAAAAGCGCGGCCGCCAGTTCGGCTTCGCCGACATGCTCGATCGCCTCAACGCCGCGCTGCGGGGCGAGAACGCCGCCGCGCTGCGCAAGCGCATCATCGACCAGTACCCGGTGGCGATGGTCGATGAATTCCAGGACACGGCGCCGAACCAGTACCAGATCTTCAACCTGCTGTACCGGGTGGCCGACAACGATCCGGAGACGGGCTTGTTCCTGATCGGCGATCCGAAGCAATCGATCTACGGTTTTCGCGGCGCGGACATCCACAGCTACCTGTCGGCGCGCAAGGCCACCACCGGGCGCCATTACCAGCTCGGCACCAACTACCGCTCGACCAAGCCGGTGGTGGAGGCGGTCAACCACCTGTTCATGATCGCCGAGGGCGGGCCGGCAGAAGGCGGCTTCGGACGCGGCGCGTTCCGCTTCCGCGATCCGGCCACGCGGGTCAATCCGCTGCCGTTCGAGGCGGTCGGCGCCAAGGGCCGCGCGGAGCGCATGGTCGGCGCCGACGGCGACGCGCCGGCGCTGGTTATCGCCTGCAGCGCCGCGCAGGACTTGAAGGCCGACGGCTACCGCGAGTTCTTCGCCCACCACTGCGCCGAGGACATCGTCGCCAAATTGAACGACGAAGGGGCCGGCTTCGACGGCCCGAATGGATTCGAGCGCCTCAAGCCGGCCGACATCGCGGTGCTGGTGCGCGACCGCAAGGAGGCGGCGGCGATCCGCCGCGCGCTGCAACGCAGGCAAGTGGCCAGCGTCTACCTGTCGGACAAGGATTCGGTGACCGACAGCGAGGAGGCGGCCGACGTGCTGCGCTGGCTGTCGGCGGTGGCCAATCCACTCGACGGCGCGCTGGCGCGGGCGGCCTACGCCACCCGCACCGCCGGCCTGGAACTGGCGCAACTGGCCTTGATGACGTCGGACGAACTGGCATGGGAGGCGCGCGTCGAGCAGTTGAAGGCGCTGCACATAGTCTGGCAGCGCCAGGGCGTGTTGGCGATGCTGCGCCGTTTCATCCACGAACTGGGATTGCCGGCGGCGCTGCTGCGCCAGGCGGGCGGCGAGCGGCGCCTGACCAACCTGCTGCACCTGGCCGAATTGCTGCAGTCGGCCAGCCGCCAGCTCGATGGCGAGCAGGCGCTGATCCGCTGGCTGGCCGAACAGATCGAAGGCGGCGAGGGCGCCGGCGACGAGCGCGTGCTGCGGCTCGAGAGCGACGCCGAACTGGTGAAGGTGGTCACGGTCCACAAATCGAAGGGGCTCGAATATCCGCTGGTGTACCTGCCGTTCGCCGTCACCGCGCGCAAGGTGGAGCGGCGCAACCGCAGCTTCTTCGAGTTCAGCGACGACGACGGCGTGCGCCGCATCGACATGGCGCTGACCGACACGGCGATGGAACTGGTCGAGCGCGCGCGCCTGCAGGAGGACTTGCGCCTGTTGTACGTCGCGCTCACGCGGGCGCGCCACTTCCTGTGGCTGGGGGTGACGGCGCTGGCCGCGCGCAAGGCGGGCGAGAACACGCTGCACGAATCGGCGCTCGGCTATCTGCTGACCGGCGGCGAGGCGCTGCCGTCGGAGCTGATGATGGAGCGTTGGGAGCACACGTGCCGGGGCTGCGCGGCGATCGATATCACCACGCTGGACATGCATCCCGGGCCGCCCACGCGCCTGAGCCGGATCGAACAGCGCCCGCCGTTGCTCGAGCCCCGTCATTACGCGGGCCGTTTCGAGCGTGACTGGTCGGTGGGCAGTTTCAGCTCGCTGGCGCGGCGCACCGGACCGACCGGCATCATCGGCGGCGCCGACATGGGCGCGGCGGCCAAGGTGCCGCGCGACGGCGCCCAGGCGACGCTGCTCGAAGACGGCGACGTGCCGGGCATCGTGGTGCCGGCGCGGGTAGAGGACGCGCCATGGCATCGCTTCCCGCGCGGTTCGGTGCCGGGTAACTTCCTGCACGAGCAGCTCGAATGGATGGGCGGCGAGGGTTTCGCCATCGTCGACGACGACAATTTCGCCGCGCGCCTGACGCGCCGCGTCGAGCGCGCCGGCTGGGGCAACCGGTTCGACGACACGCTGGCGTGGCTGCGCGAGATCGCCGGCACCCGGCTGCCGCACGTGGACGCGCCGTTACGCGCCATCGATGCGCCGCTGCCGGAGATGGAGTTCTGGTTCCCCAGCGAGCGGCTCAACACCGGCGCGCTCGATCAGCTTTGCGTGGCGCGCCTGCTGGACGGCGCGGCGCGGCCCTCGCTGCCCGAGCGCCAGCTGCACGGCATGCTCAAAGGGTTCGCCGACCTGGTGTTCGAGCACGATGGCAAGTTCTGGGTGCTCGACTACAAATCGAACGCGCTCGGCGCCGGCGACGCCGCCTACCACCGCGACGCGCTGGTCGGCGCCATGGCCGAGCATCGCTACGACATCCAGGGGGCTATTTATATGTTGGCGCTGCACCGCTTGCTGCAAAGCCGCCTCGGCGACGGCTACGATCCCGTCGGGCATCTGGGCGGCGCGGTGTTCCTGTTTTTGCGTGGCATCGGCAATACGCAAACCCGGGGCTGTTACTTCATGGCGCCGGACCCGGAGTTACTCGATGGCCTGGATCGGTTGCTCGGCTACGCCGGCGCGGCGCACGGCGGGGATGAGCATGGAAATTGAGATGAATACGAGACGCGCCACAGCAAACCTTGCCGATTCGGCCCCGTTGTTCGCGCATGTCGACGCGCTGACCGAGAGTGGCCATCTGCGCCGGCTGAGCGGGGCTTTTGCTCGCTTTATCGCCTCCGTAGGGGGCAGTACGCCGCAGTTGATGCTCGTTTGCGTGCTGTTGTCCGAGCTGGAGGGGCGCGGCCACAGTTGCCTGATGCTCGAGCAATTAACCGAGGACCCCGCTGTTTTACTAGGCTGGACGGCCGACGAATGGCGCCAGCTGCGCGATACCGTCGGCGCGTGGCCGAACAGCCCGGCCGCCTGGCGCGCGTTGCTGGCCGGTTGCGACCAGGTTTGGCCGGTCGGCGACCTCGATTTCCAGCAGCCGCTGATCCTTGACGGCGAGCGCCTGTATCTGCGCCGGTATTGGCGCGACGAGACGCTGGTGGCCAAAGCCGTCCGTGGCCGGGCGCTGGGCGGCGTGATCGCTGGCGACGCCGACGACGTGGTTTCGGCCGTACGGCGCTGGCTCGACATCCTGTTTCCGCACGCGGTGCGCGGCGGCGGCGTCGACTGGCAGAAAGTCGCGTGCGCGGTCGCCATGCGGGGCAAGCTGGGCATCATCACCGGCGGTCCCGGCACCGGCAAGACCTACACCGTGGCCCGGCTGTTGGCGCTGCTGTTCGCCACCAGCGGCGGACGCACGTCCGATTTGCGGGTGGCGCTGGCGGCGCCGACGGGCAAGGCGGCGGCCCGGCTGAAGCAATCGATCGATGTCGCCCTTGCCGGACTGGACGAGCGGGTGCGCGCGGTGATGCCGGCGCGCGAACTGGGCGCCGCGCGCACCCTGCACGGCCTGCTCGGCGCGCGCCCGGACACGCGCGCCTTCCAACACCACGCCGGCAACCAGCTCGATGTCGACGTGTTGATTGTTGACGAAGCATCGATGATCCACCTTGAAATGATGTCGGCCCTGCTGGCCGCGCTGCCGCCGGCCGCGACGCTGATATTGCTGGGAGATAAGGACCAGCTGGCGTCGGTCGAGGCCGGCGCCGTGCTGGGCGACTTGTGCCACAACGCGGAAGCGGGCGAGTACGACGCCGAAACGTTGTCGTATGTGCTAGAGAGCACCGGGCAAGCGCTGCCCGCCGTGTTCGCCGGCGGGGGCGGTCCGATCGCGCAGCAGACCGTCATGCTGCGGGAAAGCCGCCGCTTCGGCGGTCCGATCGGTGCGCTGGCGCTGGCCGTCAACGCGGGAAATGCCGCCACGGCGGTCGACGTGCTGCGCGCGGCCGAGGACCAAAAGGTGGGCTGGATCGATCCGGCGGCGTCGGCCGACCTGTTGCAACTGGCCCTGGATGGCCGGCCGGGCGCTGTCGGCGGGTACCGGGATTACCTTGAAATGATCGGCGCCGGAGCGCCGCAAGGCGAAGACATCGTACGACTTGCTTGGGTGAAATCCGTTCTCAACAGCTTTGAAACCTTCCGCATCCTGTGCGCCGTGCGCGAGGGCGAGTGGGGCGTGACAGGTTTAAATGATGTCATCGAGAAAAGATTGCAGTCGGCCGGGTTGTTGCGGCGTACCGGGGAATGGTATGTCGGCCGGCCGGTCATGGTCACACGCAACGACTACGGCACCGGCGTTTTCAACGGCGATATCGGCCTCACTTTGCCGGACCCGGCGCGTCCGGGCGCCTTGCGCGTGTATTTTTCCGAAGGTGAAAACGTGCGCAGCGTATTGGCCACGCGCTTGCGCAATGTCGAGACGGCGTTTGCGATGACGGTGCATAAATCGCAAGGTTCCGAGTTCCGGCACACGGTCCTGGTGCTGCCCAAAGACAGTGGCGGCATGCTGGCGCGCGAACTGATCTATACAGGCATCACCCGGGCGCGGGACTACTTTACGTTACTCACTCCCAACGGCCAGGTGCTGTTCGATGCCATCGCCCAGCGCACCCAGCGTGCCAGCGGCCTGCGCGATCTCCTCGACAATTAACGCTTGCGGGCAAGGCGGCCGCGCGGCGCTGCGGGCAGGGCTTTTTGTCAAAATAAGCCAGAAATTGGCTTGAATGCACCAAAATTCGGTCTGGATGCGGGGCGCCTGGCGCGTTGACGCCCGTGGCCGGCAGCCGGCGGCGCGTCGGCCGGCGCCCCATCGATCCCGACCGACGAAAAAAAACCGGACCCCTGGGTCCGGTTCGTGTACCACTTGCCTACCGAAAAATCACATCGCGCGGCGGTTGCGCTTGCTTGCCTTGATGGCTTTTTTCTTGGTCTTGGCGGCGGCTTTCATGACTTTTGGTTGCTCGATCGGACCCGAAACGAAACGCCGGATATTGAACGCATCCATCAACCTTGCCGAATTGGCCTTGGCATTCAACAGCACCAGGGTGTTGTTCTTTCCACCAGATTTGAAACGCATGATCAGGCAGCGGCCAGCCTCTTCGGTATAGCCGGTTTTCGACAAGCCGACGTCCCAACCCTTGGCGCCGACCAGGCGGTTGGTGTTGTGATACTCGACCTGGCGGCCCTTGATCTTGATGATGTCCTTGGTGTCGGTGGTGATGCGGGCGATCTCCGGATAGGCCGAGGCCGCGTGCGCCATCTTGATCAGGTCGGTCGCGGTGGAGCGGTTGTTCGGCGACAGGCCGGTCGGTTCTTCGATGACGGTCTGGTTCAAACCGAGCGCGCGGATTTTGGCGTTGACGGCCGCCTTGAAGGCCGCGGCGCCGCCCGGGTAGGTGCGCGCCAGCGACGCGGCCGCCCGGTTGTCTGACGACATCAGCGCCAACTGCAGCACGTCGCCACGGGCGATTTCCGCGCCCACCGGCACCCGCGAGGTGCTGTGCTTGAGCATGTCCACGTCGGCCTGGTCGATGCTGATCGGCGCCTTCATGTCCTGCTTGGCGTCGAGCACGACCATCGCGGTCATCAGCTTGGTCAGCGACGCGATCGGAACTTGAACGTTGGAATTTTTTTCTACGAGGACCTTGCCGGTGTCGTCTTCGACGACCAGCACGGACTGTGAGCCGAGCGGCACCGCGAGCGCGGCCGCGGTGATCGAACTCAGCAATACAGCGACAATTTTCTTGAGCATGTTAGGTATTCTTGGGAGTGAGGAGTGAAACGGGGCACCCGGGGGCGGGCGCGGCGCATGGCTAGGTATAGCTATGCGGCAATACGAAGGATAGACGATAACATTAAAGTGCTTTCTCGTCTATTGTACGTAAGCTACGGATTCCATTATTTTGTATCAGCCAGAAATAAAGCCCCGGCGCGGGGTGCGCTCGGGGCTGTATTGGCGGCGGGGCGCGGCGGCGGCCCGTCATGGGGGAAGGTCGCCGCGGCGGGCGGCGACGCCGGCTCGGCGGCTCGGTTAGCTGCTGATCTTGGCGATCGACACCTCGGTCGATTTGACCAGCGCGATCACTTCGCTGCCCACCTTCAGGTCCAGGTCGTGGATCGAGCGCGACGTGATCACCGAGGTGACGATGCCGTGCTGGGTTTCCACATCCACTTCCGAGACCACCGGCCCGAAGATGATTTCCTTGATCTTGCCGCGGAACTGGTTACGTACGTTAATTTCAGAAATGGCCATCGTGCTTCCTTTGTCTGGTTGAGCCCTGACCGGGCCGCGAATCACTACCCGTCCAGATTACGGCCATTGCCCGCCTTTGCAAACGAATCGATCCGTATAACCTTATTTGGTCTGGTAGATCTTGTCGAACTCGCCGCCGTCGTCAAAGTGCTTCTTTTGCGCCGCCTTCCAGCCGCCGAAGACGTCGTCGACGGTAAACATGCTGATTTGACGGAAGTTGGCGTTGTACTTCTTGAACGCCTTGTCCGAGCGCGGACGGAAGTAGTGCTTGGCGATGACGTCCTGGGCCGCCTCGGTGTAGAGGAAGTTCAGGTAGCCGGTGGCCTGCTTGCGCAGGCCGCGACGGTCGACCACCTTGTCGACCACCGCCACCGGCGACTCGGCCAGGATCGAGATCGACGGGTAGACCACCTCGAAGTTGTCGCCGAACTCGGCGCGCACCAGGTTGACCTCGTTTTCGAACGTCACCAGCACGTCGCCGATGTCGCGCTGGGTGAAGGTGGTGGTGGCGCCGCGGCCGCCGGCGTCGAGCACCGGCACGTTCTTGAAGATCTTGGTGACCAGCTCGCGCGCCTGCGCTTCGGTGCCGCCTTTTTTCAGCACCGCGCCCCAGGCGGCCAGATAGGTGTAACGGCCGTTGCCGGCGGTCTTGGGATTGGGGATGACGACCTTGACGCCCGGCTTGGCCAGGTCGGCCCAGTCCTTGATCTGCTTCGGATTGCCCTTGCGGACCAGATAGACCATCGTCGAGTAGAACGGCGCGGCGTTGTTGGGGAACTTGGTGGCCCAGTCCTGCACCACCAAGCCGCGGTCGGCCAGCATGTCGATGTCGTTGGCCTGGTTCATGCTGACCACGGCCGCCTCCATGCCGTCGGCCACCGAGCGCGCCTGCTTCGACGAGCCGCCGTGCGACTGGTTGACGTTGACGGTCTCGCCCGTGGTTTTCTTCCATTCGGCGACGAACAGCGGGTTGATGTCCTTGAACAGTTCGCGCGCGACGTCGTAGGAGGCGTTCAGCAGCACCGGGTCGGCGGCGTGGGCCAGCGGCGGCAAACCGGCGAACAGCGCCGAGGCGGCCAGGAATGCGCCGAGGACGCGGCGGCGAGCAGGATTTTTGTTGGTCATAATAAGCTTTCGTAATAACAGACCGCCCATGGTGTAAAATTTCGCCCGGAAAAGATACGAATTTTTTGTAATATGCTTAGACCGGATGGATACCGCGCAGTTTTCAGTAAAAACCGTATAACGTTTTCTGAAAACATTCGTGGGCAAAAGCAGGGCCAGCCACTAGGCTGTCAGAGGGGGAAACGGCGCGTTTGGGCGCGCCCGCAACGACTTTGGCGGCTTGGTGTATAGTCGAATCTGGCACTGGGAAGGCTTTACGGCACTTCATTTTGCTATCGGGAATATTTGTGAGCGTACATGAGTCTTGAAATTCGGAGTCTTGAAGTCCGTGTTGCTGTTTCGACAGATGCGGACGCGGCGTGCAACGTTTTGCGCCGTTCCATCACAGAATGCTGCGAGCTCGATCATCAGCGCGATCCCGCCATTCTGGAGGCTTGGCTGGGGAATAAAACCCCACAGATGGTGGCCAGCTGGTTCGCGTCGCCGACCAATTTTTCCTTGGTCGCCGTCAGCGAAGGTGACGTCGTCGGCGTCGCCTTGCTGACGGGCGCCGGCAAGTTGGCGCTGTGTTACCTGTTGCCGGAAGCGCGCGGGCAGGGCGTCGGCAAGGCGCTGCTGGCGCGGGTCGAGGCGCAGGCGCTGGGCTGGGGCGTCAAGGCCTTGCAGCTGCACAGCACGGCGACCGGGCGCGAGTTCTTCGCCCGCCACGGCTACGTCGACGCCGGCAAGGTGCGCTCGCCGTACGGGGTCGAGACGGTGTTTTTCTGGAAACAGCTCGACGCCGAGGCCGGCGGAGCGGACCCCGCCAAGCGCAAACGCTTTTGTAACTGCAACTCGGCCTGATCGCGGCGGCCGCCGCGGCCGTCGGCCATTCCGGCGCCGGCGCCACCGTCCGGCACCCGCTACCTTACATTTAACAGCAGACCGCCAGCCGCAACGCCCCCGGCGCCACCGGCGCCGCCCCCACTTCTTCGCCACCGACAAACAGCTTGAGCTCGCCAGGCGCGATCCGGGTCCACGCCTCGTTCGAGGTCAGCGGTTGGGTGGCGATCACGGCGATGCGGTCGTCCAGATGGTTGTGGCGGCTAAAGTCGATGCTCAGGTCGCAGTCGATCAATTGCGCGACCGAGAAGGGATATTCCCGCACCAGGAAATGCAGCTCCGTGCTGCAATGGGCGAACAGCAACTCGCCGTTCGAGAGCACGAAGTTGAAGGTGCCGTAATGGGCGATCTCGGTGGCCAGCGCCGCCAGCGCCTGGTACAACTGGTGGCGCGGCGGCGCCTGCGCGAAGCGCTGCGCCAGGCCAGACAACAGGTGGCAAAAGGCGCGCTCGCTGTCGGTGTCGCCCCACGGCGCGTACAGGCCGCGGCCGGCGCCGGGGTTGAACAGCTTAAGGTCGCCGTTGTGGGCGAACGACCAGGTCGTCCCCCACAGCTCGCGCGTGAACGGATGGCTGTTCTCCAGCGAGATGCGGCCCTGCGTGGCCTTGCGGATGTGGGCGACGACGTTTTTCGCCTTGATCGGGTTTTGCCTGAACTGCGCCGCCAGCGGCGAGTCGATCGACGGCAGGAAGTCGGTGTAGAGGCGGCAGCCGGCGCTGGTGTGCAGCGCGATGCCCCAGCCGTCCCGGTGCTCGCCCGTGCGTCCGCCGCGCTCGGCAAAACCGGCGAACGAAAAATCCACCGCGGCGGGTTTGCTGCTGCTCATGGCGAGGAGTTGGCACATGGAATGGGAAACGTGGTTGGCAAGGCCCCACGATAGCGGCGCGTCCGGCACGGCGGAAGGAATGTTTTGGCATATCCATAGGCGAAAGCATTCGTTCTGCTTTTGCCGGCGCCCGCATAGGCTGTCGACATTGCCTGTCTCCGTTGAGGACTTCGATGTCATTTCCCGTTCTGCAAAAATACCTGGCGCGCCTATCCGACGCGACCGGCGCCGCCACCAGCATCTGGCTCGATCACGAGGGCAAGGCGCAGGGGCGGTTTTTCAATTGCACCCTGGGCAGCGCGTTCCAGCCGGTGCGCCATGTCGACACCGGCGTGGTGCGCGCCTACGAGGGCCTGGCGCGCAGCGTGTCGGCGCAGGACCTGGGCCTGTCGCTGTGGAAGCTGCTCGACCACGCGGCCAGCGACGACGAGTCGATCGAGCTCGACCGGTTGTGCCGGATGCTGCACGCCATTAATTTCTTCCGCCAGGCCGACGCCGCGCCCAACGCCGGGGCCGACCTGTACCTGAACGTGCACGACCGCCTGCTGAGCGCCGTCAGCAGCAATCACGGCCACGCCTTCCGCCGCATCCTCGACGCGCTCGAGCTGCCGCTGGCGCGCATCGTGCTGCAACTGCCGGCGTCGACGCCGCAGCAGGGCTGGCTGCTGAACTACGTGAGCGACAATTACCGCCGCAACGGTTTCCGCTTCGCCGTCAACGTCGCCAATGCGCAGGCCGGCCTGCAGGTGCTCGAGCGCCTGCGTCCGGACGTGTTCAAGCTCGACGCGCGCGAGCTGCACGACACCGACCGTTTGCTCGAGCTGCTGCGCCGTTCGGCCGGGGCCGGCGTGGCGGTGCTGTTCAAGCGGATCGAGACGCCGCAGACGCTGACCCACCTGCGGCAGTTGTCGGACGCGGCCGGCGTGCCGTTGCTGGCGCAAGGCTATCTGCTCGACGAGCCGCGCGCCACGCTGCTGGCGCCCGAACCGGTGGCCGCCGCCGCCTGACGCGGGCGGTGGGCGGCGCGCCCCGCCAGTGGTGTTTTTCATTTCCCTCCGCATACGCTATAGTGTCCCTATCGAGTTTTACGGAATAGTCATGGCATCGCGCAGAGAGTTTTTACAGCAGGGGTTGGGGGTGACGGCGGCGGGTTTGTTGTCGGTGCCGTTGATAGGGTGCGCGTCCGACAGCGCCGCGCGCAAGACCGCGGCGGCCGAGCCGGCGCCGGCGCGGGTGGCCGCGCCGGCCGTCGTCACGCAGGCGCGGCCGGCCGCCGCCGTGGCCGGCGCGTCGTCCCCATCGGCGCCGTCCGGCCTCGGCGGCGGCGAGATCGAACCGCCGCCCGACATCTTCGACGCCCAGCTGCTCGACATGGAATTCTGGCTCAAGCCGCGCACCATCGAGGTGTTCCGTCCGGCCAGCAACGAGCGCGCCAAGCTGCTGTACTGGCGCGACGGCGAGATCATCGAATCGGCCTACCAGGACCTGTGCCACCTGCTGCGCGACGTCAACGGCAAGGAAACGGCGCGCATCGATCCCAAACTGTTTGAAACCTTGTGGGGCACGCAGGCGTTCGTGCAGCGCTACGGCATCGACACGCCGCTCGAAATCCTGTCGGGTTACCGCACCTCGGCCTCCAACAACAAGCTGCGCGAGGCCGGCGTGCCGGCCGCGCGCCAGTCGCTGCACATCGAGGGGCGCGCCGCCGACATCCGCATCGCCAACCTCAACGCCGAGGTGCTCGGCGGCCTGGTCAAGAGCTTCCGCCAGGGCGGGGTCGGCTTCTATTACCGCGCCGGCCCGCGCGGCGGCTGGATCCACGCCGATACCGGCCTCAAGCGCACCTGGAAGGGCTAGGCCCCGTCCGGTAGGGCGGATCAGCGCGCAGCGCCTAATCCGCCACGCGCCGCCGCCGGCGCCCGACAGATCACCCCGCGCCAATCGGCCCGGCGAACGCTCCCCGCCAGTCCCCGCTATTGATAATGGTAGGAATGGTAAGCGGCCGGCCTCAGATTGGCGCCGCGTTCCCGGTCAATCGCGCGCGCATCGACCGGCCGCTCCCACCAGATGCGCCAGCCCAACTCCTGGTCGCGCTTGACCTCGGGATGGGCGCGCATGAAGTCGTCGAGGAACTGGCCGAAGTCCGACACATATTCCTTGCGGCCGGGGCCGTAGAGATACTTGAATTTCATCGCCGCCACCTCCTTTCGTTTACACTGGCGCCCTGGCCAGTCAATGGGATGAGTATGCAAGATAATAACGAGCCGCCGCGTTTCAAGCCGGTGCCGTGGCAGGGGCTGGAAAGCCCGGCCGACGTCGAACTGTGGATCGAGGAACACAACCTCAGCCTGCAACAGCACATCGGCAAGAACGAAACCGGTTACGGCGTCTGCTTCACGCTGGCCGAGGGCGGCGAGATCTACCTGCAGACCACGCAGGACGGCGCGCTGATTTTGGATGTTACGCCCGAAGCGCAATGGGTGGCGCCGTTGATCATGGCGGCGGCCCGCACCGACGAGGCGCCGCAGGGATCGCTGTGGGTGCTGCCGGACGACAAGCTGGTGCAACTGATGATCGGCCTGAGCGGCCTGATCGCCACCTCGATGCTGGTGGTCGGCCACAATTTCGGCCTGCGCCGGCGCATGGGCGCCTGGTAGCGACGTTGCGGACCAACGTTTAAAGCGTGCCGATCGCTAACTGACCGTGTTTCCTCGACATCGTTCCACGTAAATGCTAGGCTAGTTCCAGCCCACCCAGCGGGAGGGTCAGTGCCGACATTCGGACACGAGCTCGTGTCCGAATGTCGGCACTGACCCTCCGGTTTTTTTGGGGCGCAAAGGGAGGGTATGGAGAAGCAAACGTCCAGTACCGGGGCGCCGGTCCGCGTCCAGCCTGTTGCCGAGCCGCGTCCCGGCGCGCTGGCGCCGTTCGAGGCCTTGATGGCGACCGTGGGCGAGGGGGCCATCGCGGCCGCCGACGGCGCCGACACCGCGCCGGCCGCCACCGAGAGCGCCTACTTCAACGATGTCTATCTGCTGGCGCCGGTCGGCTATTTCGTGCTCGGCTTCGATACCACGATCCTGCAGATGAACGTGGTCGGCGCCGATCTGCTGGGCCTGTCGCGCGCGCCGGCCGAGCCGGCCACCTTGCGCCAGTTCGTCGCGACCCGCTTCCACGAGGATTTCGACCGCTTCGTGCGGCGCGCCCTCAACAGCGCCGAGCCGGAACGGTGCGACCTGCAGATGCAGCGCGCCCGCAACCAGCAGGGCTTTCCCGTCACCTTGCGCGCCAGCGCCGACGTCAGCGGCCAGGCGCTGCGCGTCGTGCTCGAGCCGGCCGAGGGCAAGCGCGGCGCGCTCGAACGCAGCGAGGAGCGCTTCCGCCGCATCGTCCATTGCGCCGAGGAGGGCATCTGGGAAATCGACGCGGCCGCCCGCACCAGCTTTGTCAACCCGAAAATGGCGCGCATGCTCGGCTACGCGATCGAGGAGATGCTCGACCAGCCGCTGGTGGCGTTCATGGACGACGAGGGCCGCGCCTTGCTCGAGCGCAACATCGCGCGGCGCCAGCGCGGCGCCGCCGAGCGCCACGAGTTCAAGTTCCTGCGCAAGGGCGGCGCCGAGCTGTGGGTGACCCTGGCGACCAATCCGATCTTCGACGGCGACGGCGCCTACCTCGGCGCGCTGGCGCTGGTCAACGACATCACCGCCACCCGCGCCTCGGCCGAGCTGATCTGGCAGCAGGCCAACTTCGATGCCCTCACCGCGCTGCCCAACCGCCACATGTTCCACGACCGGCTGGCGCAGGAGGTCAAGAAGGCGCGCCGCGAAGGCGTGCTGCTGGGGCTGCTGTTCATCGACCTCGACGGCTTCAAGCAGGTCAACGACAGCCTCGGCCACGACCAGGGCGACCTGCTGCTGGTGGAGGCGGCGCGTCGGCTGGGCGCCTGCGTGCGCACCTCCGACACGGTGGCGCGCCTGGGCGGCGACGAGTTCACCGTCATCTTGAGCGGCCTCGAGCAGATCGGCGCGATCGAGCGCGTCGCCCAGACCATCGTCGCCCGCCTGGCCCGGCCGTTCGCGCTGGGCGCGGCGCGGCCGACGGTGACGGCCAGCGTCGGCATCTCGGTGTTTCCGGCCGACGCTGTCTCGCCCGAGGAACTGTTGCGCAACGCCGACCAGGCGATGTACGCGGCCAAGCAGGCCGGGCGCAACCGCTACGGCTATTTCACGCCGGAGCTGCAGCGGGCCGCGCAGCTGCGCCAGCAAGTCACCGTCGACCTGCGCTCGGCGCTGTCTGACCAGCAGTTCGAACTGCACTACCAACCGATCGTCAACCTGCGCAACGGCCGCATCGAGCGCGCCGAGGCGCTGCTGCGCTGGCGCCATCCCCAGCGCGGGCTGCTGGCCCCGGCCGAGTTCCTGCCGAGCGCCGAGTCGGGCGGGCTGATGATCGAGATCGCCGACTGGGTGTTCCGCCAGGCCGCGCGCCAGGCCCGGCTGTGGCACGACGAGCTCGGCGCCGGCTTCCAGGTCGGCATCAACCAGTCGTCGACCCAGTTCCGCGGCGACGCCGCGCTGTACGTGGGCTGGTTCGACTACGCCACCGGGCTGGGCTTGTCGCCGCGCAGCCTGGTCATCGAGATCACCGAGGGCGTGCTGCTCGACGGCGCCGCCCAGGTCGGCGCGCGCTTGCGCGAATTGCGCGAGATGGGCTTGCAGGTGGCGCTCGACAATTTCGGCACCGGGTATTCGTCGCTGGCGCACCTGAAGCATTTCGGCATCGATTTGCTCAAGCTCGACCACAGCTTCATCCAGCACCTGGCGCACGACAGCGGCGACCTGGCCATGTGCGAGGCGTTGATCCTGATGGCGCACAAGCTCGGCTTGCGGGTGGTGGCGGAGGGCGTCGAGACGGTGGCGCAGAGCAGCCTGCTCGCGCTGGCCGGTTGCGACTTCGCCCAGGGCTTCGTGTACGCGCAGCCGATGCCGGCCGCCGCGTTCGGCGAGCTGGCGCGGCGCGGTTTGCCGCGCCTACACTAGCGCAGGCTCAGCAGCGAGACCACGCGCTCGCGGCTGATGCCGGCCAGCGCCGAGGTGATCGACAGCAGCGACTGGTAGCCGGGCTTGGCGGCGGTGGCGACGAAATGCTGGGCCACCTGTTCCATGCCGTCGGCGCTGCCGGCCGGCAGCGCGTCCTGGACGCGCGCGCTGACCTTGCCCAGCGCCGTCTGCACCGAGGCGATCGAGCGCTCGACCTGCGCCAGCGCCTGCAGCACGTGCTGCAAGGTGGCGCGGATGGCCTCGACGTCGGTGGTTTGCCAGCTGTCCGGGTCGAACGCCGGCGCCTGGGCCTCGGCCTTGACGCGGTTGAGCTGGCCGGTGGGGAAGCGCTGGCCGCCGCCCTGCACGGCGATGGTGTCGCGGATGTTGGCCCACTGCGATTCGGCGGTGCTAAATTCGAGCTGGCCGTCCTCGCCGACGGCGGCGCGCACGCCGGCCGGCGCCAGCGCCGTGTCGAAGCGCTGGGCGATCTGCTGGTCGCTCAGGCCCGGCTCGAGCACCACCGAACTGAGGTTCTGGCCGCCGAGCGAGATGGCCAGCACCTCGCGCCCGCCGGCGCGCAGCGCGGCCAGGTTCATGCCGCGCACGGCGAAGCGCGTGGTGCTGGGCTTGGTGCTGTAGTTGAGCTGGGCGTCGAGCGTGCCGCCGGACGCTTGCGCGCGGTCGCGCCAGCTGTTGCTGAACTGGCGCACGCGCGCCTCGAGCGTGCCGTCGGCGCGCTGGCGGCTGGCCAGGCGCGCGCTCAGGTCGGCCTTGAGGCTGCGCAGCTGGCCGGCGCTTTGCTCGAGGAAGTCGAGCGCCTGCTGGGCGCCGGAGATGTCGGACTGCAGGGGCTGGTCGATATTGCTCAGGCCGCGCCGCAGCGGCGCCGCCGACGTCGGCGTCGGCGTCACCGGCGTGGCCGTGGCCGCGTTCTCGCCCTTCAGGCCGAGCGCGGTGCCGTCGACCGCGCTGGCATGGCCGCCGCTGCCGGGGACGATGACGGTGGGGGGCGCTTGGGGCGAGATTTGCATACGGGTGGCTTACAGTGCGTTGAACAGCGACAGGCTGCTGACTTTGGCGTAGGCCTTGTAGGACGCCTCGACCGACAGATTATACCCGCCCAGCTCGGTGACGGCGGCGGCGTAGTCGAGCTTGCTCAAGTCCAGGATCGCGCCCTGGTTCGACAGGCTGACGTTGGCGTGGTTGCCGTCGAGCGTGTTCATGACGTTTTGCGCGCCGCCGAATTGGGCGATCTTGCCGGCGATCAGTTCGAGCGCCTTCTCGGCCCCGTCCATATTGCCGTTGATGGCGTCCTGCAGCGCGGCCGAGCCGATCGTCAGCGTGTCCGACGACAGTGCGGTGATGGTCTTGTCCATCAGGTTGAGCAGCTCGTCGAGGCCGGCGACGTCGACGTTGGTCGTTTGCGTGATGCCGTTGCCGACGACCGTCTTTTGCTGGTTCTGGTTGCCCTCGAACTTGTAGCGCGGGTCGCGGCCGGGCACGTCGCTGATGGCGGCCGTGTCGGTGGCGGTGCCGGAGAACACGAAGCGGCCCTCCTGGTCCTTCTGGTTGGCGCTGTAGAACAGGCTGTCGCGCAGCGACGTCATGGTCGTCACCATCGCCTTCAGGTCGGCCGGCGAGTTGCTGCCGTCGGCGGCCCACACCAGCAGGTCGTGGCTCTGGGTGATGTCGTTGACCATGCTCGTCAGGTAGCTCTCGTTGGTCGACAGGCGGATCTTGGCGGCGGCGATGTTGTCGCGGTACTGGCCGACGATGGCTTCCTCGCGCGTCAGGCGCGACACCCGCACGTTGCCGACCGGGTCGTCCGACGGCACCTGGATGCGGTTGCTCGAGGCGATCTGCTCGTTGAGCTTGGCGATCTGGCTCTGGTTTTCCTGCAGGCCGCGGTTCATCATGGCCTGGAACTGGCTGGTGGCGATGCGCATCGGGCTCTCCTTAGTTAAACATCTGCAAGGTGGCGTCGAACAGGCTGTTGGCCACCGAGATCACCCGCATATTGGCCTGGTACATGTTCTGGAACTCCATCAGGTTGATCGCCTCCTCGTCGGTGTTGACGGCGCTGGTCGATTTCCAGTCATCCTCCGATTGCTGGCGGATGGTGGTGGCCGTCTTGAGCAGCGCCTGGTTCTGCTGGCTTTCCGTGCCCAGCTTGCCCACCAGCTGGGTGTCGGCGTCGCCCAGCAGCACGGTGCCGAGGGTGCCGACGGTGATCGGTTGCGATTTGATCTTGACCAGTTGCTGCAGGTTGCCGTTGTCGCCGGGCTCGCCGTCGGCCGAGAACGCCAGGTCGCTGCTCTTGAAACCGGCCGCCACCTGCAGCATGCCGCTGTCGGCGTCGAACACGAACAGGTCGATGCCGGGCGTGTTGCGGTCCGAAAAGCCCTGCTTGAGCTGGCCGTTGACCATGGTCTCTATCTGCCGCGAAATGTCGGCGATCGACGACTGCAGCGGCGCCAGGCTGTTTTTGAGGAAGTTGCCCAGTCCGCCCAACTGGCCGCCGACCTTGGCGTCGTCGAGCTTGAACTTGGTGTTGGCAAATTGCAGGTTCAGCACCTCTTCCGTGCGGTCCGGACCGCCGTTCGGATCGGGCACGTTGGTGGTGCCGAAGCTGAGCGTGGCCGCGCCGGTGCCCAGCACCAGCGGCTGGCCGCTCTTGAGCGAGACGCTGGTGCTGCCGTCGGCGTTGTCGAGCACGTCGATGGCCATCTGCGACGACACCCGGTCGATCAACTGCTCGCGCTGGTCCTGCAGGGCCGAGGTGTTGGTGCCGCCGGCGCCGACGGTGATGATTTGCTGGTTGAGCGAGGCGATGCTGGCGAGCGCCTCGTTGACCGACGGCAGCAGGGCGACGCGCTGCTGTTGCACCGAGATGGTCTGCGTGGCCGTCAGTTTGTAGATGCTGTTGATCTGCTGGGCCATCGAATCGGCCATCGTGATGACCTGCTGGCGCAGCGGCGACGAGTTGGGGTCGACGGCGGCGGCGTTGAGCGCCTTGAAGAAATTGTCGACGCCGTAGCTGATGCTGGAGGTCTTGTCGCTCATGACCTTTTCGAGCTGCGTCAGGTAGGGCTGGATTTGCGAATGCTGGCCGAGGTCGGAGGCGGCGCGCCACATCTGCTGCGACTTGTACGAGTCGCTAAAGCGCAACAGCGCGCCGACCTGCACGCCGTTGCCGGGCGAGAGGCCGTTGGCGTCGTTGGCGATCGATTGCAGCAGCACGCCCTGGCGGGTGTAGCCCTTGGTCTGGGCGTTGGCGGTGTTCTGGCTGACGGTCACGAGCGCCGCCTGGGCGGCCAGCGCGCCGGAGAGCGCATTATAGGACATGCTCATTTTACAAGATCTTTCCTGGTGGAGGCCGGACGACCGGTGGCGGGGCGACAGCGACCGGTCCGATACCTGTAGAGAGCGACCGCTTAGCGCGGCGGATTAAGCGTGGCGGCGATATTTTGCGCTTCGGAAACATTTAAATCGGCGGCGGCGGGCGCCGGCGCCGCCCCGGCCGGCAGCAGCTGGCGCAAAATGGCGTCGGCCACGCCGAAGGCGCGCCGGCCGGCCATCTGGTCGGCCACCAGGTTGTCGGCCATGTCGAGCATGTCCTGGTTGATCTTGTTCTTGAACACGCTGTCCTCGGCCGCCATCTCGCGCGTGCCCGAGCGCATCTGGTGCAGCATGTGGCCGATGAAGAAGCTCTCGAACTTGACGGCCGCCTCGGTGGCCTTGGCGCGGTAGGCCGGGTCGACCGTGTCGCCGGGCCGGGCCGCCAGCGGCGCCACGTGGGTGCCGCTGAGCTGGTCGGCCACGCCCAGGCGCAGCTTGCTCGGATCGAAGGGGGCGGGGATGCTCATGACGGTTCCTTGGATGACATTTAGATAACCACCAGCTCGCCCTCGATGGCGCCGGCCTGGTCGAGCGCCTGCAGGATCGCCATGATGTCGTCGGGCGAGGCGCCGAGGCTGTTGATGACGTCGATGATGGCCTGCAGCTTGGCGCCGGCCGGCCAGTTGAACATCTGGCCCGAGCCCTGGTCGACGCTGACCTGCGACTGCGGCGTGGCGACCGTGTTGCCGCGGCCGAGGGCGTTGGGCTGGCTGACCTTGGTGCTCTCGGAGATCACCACCTTGAGCGAGCCGTGGGTGACGGCGGCGGCGCGCACGCGCAGGCCGTCGGCGATGACCACGGTGCCGGTGCGCGAATTGAACACCACCTTGGGCGAATCGTCGCCGACGTCGATCGATAGCGATTCGAGCTTGGCCATGAAGGCGATGCGCTGGGTCGGGTTGGCCGGGGCGATGACGTCGACGCTGGTGGCGTCGCTGGCGGTGGCGATGTCGCCGAAGCGCTTGTTGATCGAGTCGACGATGTTGATGGCGGTCTGGAAGTGCGGGTGGCGCAGCGACAGGCGCACGCTCGGCTTGCTGGCGAAGTCGGTGGCGATCTCGCGCTCGATCGCCGCGCCGCTCGGGATGCGCCCCGAGGTCGGCGTGTTGACCGTCACCGACGAGCCGCTCTTGCCGCTGGCCGAAAAGCCGCCGACGACGACGTTGCCCTGGGCCAGCGCGTAGACCTCGTTGTCGGCCGCGCGCAGCGGCGTGAGCAGCAGGGCGCCGCCGCGCAGGCTCTTGGCGTCGCCCATCGACGAGACCACGACGTCGATGTTCTGGCCCTTGCGGTAGCCGGGCGGGAACACCGCCGAGACCATCACGGTGGCGACGTTTTTCGACTTGGCGTCGGTGCCGTCGGGCACCTTGACGCCGAACTGCTTGAGCATGTTGATCACCGACTGGCTGGCGAACTTGACCTGGGTCGAGTCGCCGCTGCCGTTCAGGCCGACGACCAGGCCGTAGCCGACCAGCGGGTTGTCGCGCATGCCCTCGACGGCGACCAGGTTGCGCAGCACTTGTGCGGCGTTGGCCGGCAGCGCCGCGCCGAGCGTGAGGCACAGCGCCAGCGGCAGGGCCAGGAGTCGGTGCAACTTGCGGAAATTCATGATGGTCATCCCAAAAATAAGCGCCGCGGTGGCGGCGCCGGCCGCCCTAGAACGGCATGTACGGGCCGGTGAAAAAACGCGACAGCCAGCCGGCCGATTGCGTGTCGGCCAGCGTGCCCTGGGCCGAGTAGGCGATGCGGGCGTTGGCGATGCGCAGCGACGAGACCTGGTTGTCGGCGTCGATGTCGGCCGCGCGCAGGTAGCCGCGCAGGCGCACGAATTCCTCGCCCTGGTTCAAGGTCAAGGTTTTCTCGCCGGCCACGCGCAGCAGGCCGTTGGGCAGCACTTCCTGCACGATCACGGTGATGGCGCCGGTCAGCGCGTTTTGCTGGGTGCTGGTGGCGTCGCCGGCGAAGGTGCTCGACGAGCCCAGGCCGATGGCGGCCTTGGGGAAGGTCTTGCCCAGCAGGTTGGGCGCGTTGAGGTTGTTGGCCGAATCCTTCGAATAGCTGGTGCCGGCCTTCTTGCTCGCCTGCGTGGTTTCCTGCAGGTTGACGGTGACCACGTCGCCGACGCGGAAGGCGCGGCTGTCGGAGGTCAGCGACAGGCCCAGGTCGGCGCTGTAGACGCCGCCCGAGCTGCCCTTGGGGCCGATCGTGCGCGACACCGTCGGCCCCTCGTCGGACGGGCCGGGCCGCACCGGCGGCGGTTGCAGCGCGGCGCAGCCGGCCAGCAGCGCGGCGGCGGCCGCCAGGGCCAGCGCCTGCCCGAGCGATGCCGTTGCCATCAGCGCGCCGCCTGCGCCAGGTATTGCAGCATGTTGTCGGCCGCCGACAGCACCTTGGTGTTCATCTCGTAGGTGCGCTGGGCGGCGATCATGTCGACCATCTCCTCGACCACCTGGACGTTGGAGCCCTCCAGCGTGCCCTGCTTGAGCTTGCCCCACTGGGCGGTGCCGGGCGCGCCCTCGGTCGGCGTGCCGCTCGAGGCGGTTTCGGCGAACAGGTTCTCGCCCAGCGCCAGCAGGCCGGTCGGGTTGATGAAGCTGGTCAGGGTCAGCTGGCCGAGCTGGCTGGCGGTGGTGTTGCCGGCCAGCGTGGCCGAGACGGTGCCGTCCTCGCCGATGGTGAGCGCGGTGGCGTTGGCCGGCACGGTGATCTGCGGGATCAGGGGCAGGCCGTGGGCGTTGACCAGGATGCCGTTGGCGTCGACCTGCAACTGGCCGGCGCGGGTGTAGGCGGTCTCGCCGTTGGGCTGGCGCACCGACAGGAAGCCGTTGCCCATGACCGAGACGTCGAGCTCGCGCCCGGTCGTTTGCAGGGTGCCGTTGGTAAACACCTTTTGCGTGCCGACCAGGTGCACGCCGTTGCCCAGCTGCACGCCCGACGGCGCCAGCGTATTGTTGTCGGCGCGCTGCGTGCCCGGCTGTTGCTCGACCGAGTAGAACAGGTCCTCGAAGACGACGCGGTCGCGCTTGAAGCCGATGGTGTTGGCGTTGGCCAGGTTGTTGGCGATGGCCTGCAGCTTCTGGTCTTGCGCCTGGACGCCGGTTTTGCTGATCCACATTGCTGGATTCATGATTTCTCCTAAATAAGTGTCGTGGATCGGCTCAGCCGCTGATCAGGCGGTTGCCGGTTTCGGCCATGGAATCGCTGGCCTTGAACAATTTCATTTGCAGCTCGAACGTGCGGTTCAGGCTCATCGTGGCGACCATCTCCTCGACGGCCGACACGTTGCTGCCCTCGAGGTGGCCGGGGCGCACCGTCACGGTGGCGTCGGTGGCCAACGGCAAGCCGTCGCGCGCCACCAGCAGGCCGGCCTCGTTCTTGGTCAGCTGCGACGCCTCGGCCTTGACCAGGCGCAGCTTGTCAACCGTCTGCATCACCGTCGTGCCCGGGTTCTGGATCGAAATGGTGCCGTCGGCGCCGATGTCGATCTTGCTGTACTCGGGCAGGGTGATCGGCCCGCCTTCGCCCAGCACCACGTGGCCGTTGATGCGCAAGGTGCCGTTCTCGTCGAGCGCCATGTTGCCGGCGCGGGTGTAGGCTTCGCCGGTGGGGCCGTCGACGGCCAGGAAGCCGTCGCCGGAGATGGCCACGTCGAGCTCGCGGCCGGTGGCCTTGAGCGTGCCCTGGCGGGTCGACACCGAGTTCGCCTGCAGCTGCGACATGTGGCGGTCGTCGTAGCCGTAGCCGTTGACCGCCTGCGCGGTCGACAGCTCCATGTTGGCGCGAAAGCCGCCGGTGTCGATGTTGGCCAGGTTGTTGGCGCGCACCTGTTGTCCGCGCAGGGCCCGTTCGGCCCCGCTCATCGCCGTGTAGATCAACGCGTCCATCGCTCGTCTTTCCTTAGATCGCTTGCATCAGCGATTGCAGCATGGTGCTCTCGGTCTGGATGACCTTGGAGTTGGCCTGGTAGTTGCGCTGCGACGTCATCAAGCCGACCAGCTCGGAGGTGATGTCGACGTTCGATTGCTCGAGCGAGGCGACGTTGATGTTGCCGCCCATGCCGGTGCCGGGCGCGGCCACCAGCGGCGCGCCGGACGGCACCGACTCGATCCAGCTGGTGCCGTCGACGTTGGTCAGCGAGCCCTCGTCGGGGAAGGTGGCGATGGCCAGCCGGCCGACGGTCTGCTTCTGGCCGTTGTTGTAGCTGGCGATGATCGAGCCGTCCGGCGACAGCGCCACGCCGGTGAAGGTGCCCGAGGCGTAGCCGTCGGTGTTGTTCTTCGAGGTGGTGGCGTCGCCTTCGAAGGCGGTGGTGCCGGTGTAGTCGATGGTGACCGCCTTGAGCGAGGCGCCCGATGGCAGCGTGACCGAGGTCAGGTCGACCGGGAAGGTGCCGGCGGTGGTCGCGTCCGGCACGGTCATCATGCGCGTGGCCGGGTCGAAGTCCATCTGCAGCGTTTGCGCCAGGTCGGCGCCGTCGAGCAGGTAGTGGATGTCGACGCCGGTGGCGCTGCCGGTGGTGCGGGCGAAATACTGGGTCAGCGTGTGCTTGCCGCCGGCGCTGTCGTACACCACCGACGCCTTCGACATGGCGAAGGTCGACGGGTCGGGCGGGTTGTCGGCGTCGATCGCCGGCGTGCCCCAGGCGGCGGTCGGCTCCTTCCATTCGGCCGACATGTTGCCGGTGTAGGTCATTTTTTCGGTGGCCACGGCCGGAATGGCGCCGGTCGGGATGGCGATGTCGCCCAGTGCGCCCATGGCGGTGGCGCCCGGCGTGATCGGGAAGCCCTGCACCTTGCGGCCGGTGGCGTCGACCAGGAAGCCGTCCTTGGAGGCGTCGAAGATGCCGACCCGGGTGTATTCGGTCTGGCCCGAGTTGGCGTCCTTGGTGATGAAAAAGCCGCGGCCGTTGATCGAGGCGTCGAGCGCGCGGCCGGTGTTGAGGATGCCGCCCTGCTTGGTCATGCTTTGCGTGGTCGAGCCGATCATCACGCCGGTTGGCGTGTCGCCGGCCACCAGCGACGAGAAGTTGGCGCGCGAGGACTTGTAGCCGTAGGTGCCGGCGTTGGCGATGTTCTGGCTGGTGGTGTTGAGGGATTCGTTGATGGCTTGAATGCCAGACAATGCGATATCGAAACTCATGACGGAGTCCTTTCTGACTGGATTATTGAATGGCAGCAGCGGTGGTTTTGCCGTTGAAGGCGGTGATGGCGGTCGGCGCGATGTCGCCGATGTTGGCGACGCTGAGCATGACGCTGCCGGTGGCCGACAGCCGCACGCTGTTCAGGCGCCCCAGCACGTCGATCGGCGGCGCCTCCTTGGTGCTGGTCTCGACGGCCATCGTGTAGTTGCCGGCCGGCAGGCCCAGCGCGGCCGGGTCGAGCGTGAACGGCACCGCGCCCGGGGTGGTCACGCCCAGCTTGACGGTGTGCTTGACGCCGTCCTCGCCGGTGAGCACCAGGTTGGTGGCGGTGCTGCTGGCCTCGAGCGTGGTCTGGCCCTGGACGCGGGTCTTGCCGTCGAGCCGCACGCTGGTGGTCTCGGCCATGACGTCCGAGCCGACCTGGGCGCCGAGCGAGAGCACCTGCATGCTTTGCAGCACGCTCGAGTTGGCGCTGGTGAGCGAGGACAGGTTTTGCAGCGCCTCGGTCTGCGACAGCTGGGTGAGCTGCTGGACGAATTGCGACGGGTCGGTCGGCGCCAGCGGATCCTGGTTCTGGATCTGCGCCACCAACAGCTTGGTGAACATGTCGGACGAGGCGCTGGCGGCGTTGCCGGTCACGCTGGTGCCGTTGTTGGCGGCGCCGGTGGCGCCGTTGTTGAGGAGACTGACTGCCATGGCTTAACCTTCACCGAGTTTGAGGAGGGATTGCTGCATGTTGCGGATGCGGCCGAGCACTTCGACGTTGGTTTCGAAGGCGCGCGAGGCCGACATCATGTCGGTCATCTCGGCCACCTCGTTGACGTTGGGGTAGAACACCATGCCCTCGGCGTTGGCCATCGGATGGCCCGGCTCGTAGACCTTGCGCAGCGGCTCGGCCGACTCGACCACGTCGAGCACCTGGACCTTGCCGCCGGCGACCTGGTCGCCGTCGAAGTCGTCGCCCATGACGGCGGCGAACACCGGTTTGCGGGCGCGGTAGGTGTCGGCCTCGTTGCCGGTGACCGAATCGGCGTTGGCCAGGTTGCTGGCGATGGTATTGAGGCGCACCGTCTGCGCGGCCATGGCCGACCCGGCGATCTCGGAAATATTTTTAAAGGACATGCGGACTCCGTGGGGTTGTGCGGCGTGGCGGGTCACTGGCCACTGATGGCCTTGGCCAGGCCGCGCAGGCGCATTTGCACGAACGTCAGGCTGGTCTGGAAGTCGGAGGCGTTTTGCGAGAACGCGGCCTGCTCGACGCCGATCTCGACGGTGTTGCCGTCGCGGGTCGGGTGGTAGGGCACGCGGTACAGGGCGGCGCTGGCGCCGTCGTCGCCGATGTCGCCGGCGGCCTCGGCCTGGGTGCTGGCCAGCGTGGCGGCGAAGTCCATGTCGCGCGCCTGGAAGCCCGGGGTGTTCTCGTTGGCCAGGTTGGTGGCCAGGATGCGGGTGCGTTCGGCGCGCAGTTGCAGCGCATCGGCGTGCACGCCGGCCGCTTCCTTGAAGTTAATGCCCATAGTCGTCCCCAGTCCCAATTGAAGCTGCGTTGCCAAAAAACGGTGTTGCACGGGTGAAAAATCTCGTGGCCAATGTAAAATGGCCACCCAGCGGTTTCACTACCATCGCTCTCCGCATCATAGTAGAGGTATTGCCCATGTTCAATAAAAGTATTGTAACCGGTTCGCTTGTAATGTTGCTGGGTTGCACAACATTTTTTAACATTTCGCACGCCGCCAGCCCGGCCGACGCCCCTGTGGCGGCGGTCCAGGTGCCGGCCCTGGTGGAGGCGGCGGCGCGCGCGCATGTGTTGCGTTGGGCCAACACTAGCGGCTTGATAGAGCCCGAATTCACGCTCGAGGTGCTGCGCGGCAGCCGTCCGCTGGGGGGATGCGGCCAGGCCGTCACGGTCGAGCCGGCCGACACGCGGCTGCCCAGCCGCATGCGCTTTACCGCCGTGTGCGGCGGCGCGCAGGGGTGGCGCTACGAGTTCGTCGTCAAGGCGCGCATCTCGGCGCGCATCGCCGTGGCGGCGGCGGACGTGCCGGCCGGCAAGGTCCTGGCGGACGAGGATGTGTTGCTTGAGCGTCATGATATTTCCGGCATCGCCGATCCGGTGTCCGACCCGGCCGACGTCGTCGGCATGAGCGGCAAGCGGGCGCTGCGCGCCGGCGAGGTGCTGCGGGCAGCGCTGCTCGGCTCGCCGGCGCTGGTCAAGCGCGGCGAGGCGGTGCGCATCGTCGCGCGCCACGAGCAGGTCGAGGTCAGCATGGCCGGCGAGGCGCTCGACGGCGGCGCCAAGGGCACGCTGGTGCGGGTGCGCAACGCCAACGGCACGGTGATCCGCGCCCGGGTGACCGGCGCCGGCACCGTGCAGCCGGCCGACATGCCGGTGACGATCGAGCGCTAGCGGGCAACCAAGCCGTTTGCCGGCGAGGTGCCAGTTCGTGCTCGGCTCGCTGTTGGAAATGCGGGCGATCAGCCGCGCCAAACGTATAACCCGAACCCCTTACGAGGAGCCGTATCATTTGCAGCTGCTGCTTGAGACTTCATCTGGACACTTGACCGACGCCGGCCAGAAGCCGACGTTCCTTGATCATCGCGGTCGGTTTTTTGCTGAATTAATAGGCGACGTCTTCCAGACGATAGCGGAATTTTCTGCGCTCTGGTAAGTCCCACCCTGGCTCGCGGTCGGTGTTGCGCGGTGACTGGTTAGCTGGGGACGGGGCCTGCGGCGCGGGCAAGGTTGCCGTTGATCCAACCGCTGGCGGCGCGACTGTGGTAGAGCCAGTCGGGATCGTACCGGCTGGCGTGGCGGCAACCGGCTTGGCTGCGGCGATCAGTTCATCGCGCAGCCGGCATGCTATTTTGAAGGCCTTGTCGCCCGGACGGCGGATGAACAAGTCTTGCCACGCATTGCGCGTCGAGCGGGCGAACGATTGTGCGAACTGGTTCGGCGACACCACGCGGCCATTGTGGATGATCTGGTCGCCTTCGACGCTCGCGTAGTTGTTCTCGCCGTAGCTCCACGATTTCAACACGGTTCCCGCGGGAAGGAACAGCGATTTCCATTGATAACCGTGCATGTCCTCAGGATCCGCGCCCGGCGCGAACCTGGCCGGGTCTTCCAGCCAGTATTCGAT
>CAUPRW010000046.1:0-51941 GCA_963513825.1 uncultured Duganella sp. | reverse complement strand
CCGGACAGTTCATCGCCACCATCGAAAAGCGCCAGGGCCTGAAGGTGGCCTGCCCGGAGGAGATCGCCTTCCGCAAGGGCTATATCGACGCCGACCAGCTGCGCAAGCTGGCCGAGCCGCTCAAGAAGAACAACTACGGCCGGTATCTGCTGCAAATCCTCGAAGACAAGGTGGTGCCACGATGAAGATCCTGCTGACGGGCGGCACCGGCCAGGTGGGCTATGAATTGGCGCGCAGCCTGCAGGGCGTGGGCGAGGTGGTGGCGGTCGACCGCGACGTCATGGACCTGTCCAACCTCGACCAGGTGCGCGACGTGATCCGCCAGGTCAGGCCGGGCCTGATCGTCAATCCGGCCGCCTACACGGCGGTCGACAAGGCCGAGAGCGAGCCGGAGCTGGCCTATCGCGTCAACGCCGAGGCGCCGGCCCTGATGGCGCGCGAGGCCAAGGCGCTGGGCGCGGCGCTGGTCCATTATTCGACCGATTACGTGTTCGACGGCGCCGAGCCGGCCGCGCGGGTGGAAAACGATCCGACCGGGCCGCTCAACGTCTATGGCGCCAGCAAGCTGGCCGGCGAGCAAGCCATCGCGGCGGCCGGCATCCCGCACCTGATCTTCCGCACCAGCTGGGTCTATGGCATGCGCGGCAAGAATTTCCTGCTGACGATGCTGCGCCTGGCCAAGGAGCGCGACGAGCTGCGCGTGGTGGCCGACCAGCACGGCGCGCCGACGTGGAGCCGCACCATCGCCGACACCACGGCGCAAGTGCTGGCGCAGGCGCGCGCCGGCGGCGACCCGTGGTGGACGCAAAACAGCGGCGTCTATCATCTGAGTGCGCAAGGCCGCACCACCTGGTTCGAGTTCACCCAGGCGATCGTCGAGGCGGCCGGGCTGGAATGCCGCGTGCTGCCGATCTCCAGTGCCGAGTATCCGACCCCGGCCAAGCGGCCGCAATATTCGGTGATGTCGTCCGAATTGCTGATGGAGCGCTTCTGCCACCTGCCGGACTGGAAAACGGCGTTGAAGCTCTGCGTGGGGTGAGGCCGCGCGGCCGCGCCATCGCCGCCGCGGGCGATGGCGGCCCATTTGTATCGATTGGTAAGCAACCGTTCCCAACCAATTTCCTGCTGTTATGATGCGGCCCTTCGCCACACGGGCGGCCCCGGATTATTGCCGGCGCCGTTGTCAACGTGGCCGATGTTTGACGCCGATGCGCTAATTCCCACTATCAATTCAGGATAGGCGCGACCATTCCGGTACAATCCCGGGTTGGCGCACTGACAACCGGGCATATCGCGCCAGACCCGCCGGTAAGCGCATCCGGTGATTTTGTATAGATAAAATATGTTTTCCTTTTTACTGAGCTTTATCGCTTCCGCGCTGCTTACCCTGCTGGTCATTAAAGAATCGAGATTGCACGGGCCGGCGCTGGATTCGGATTTTCTCGGCGTCCAGAAAGTACATGCGCACCGGGTGGCGCGGATCGGTGGCCTGTCGATCTTTTTATCGGTCGCCCTCAGTTCCAGCATTTCAATCTGGCGCGTGCCGTCGCTGAGCAATTGGCTGTTGTCGTTGCTGGCCTGCTCGGCGGTCGCCTTTATCGGCGGCATCGTCGAGGATTACACGGGCCGCGTCAGCGCCGCGCGCCGCCTGCTGTTGACCATGACCGCCGCCGCGCTGGGATACTTTTTGCTCGACGCCCGCATCGACCGCATCGACTTTCCTTTCGCCGCCTGGCCTATTCAATATGTGTGGATCACGCTGCCGTTGACGGTATTGGCGGTGGCCGGCGTGGCCAACGCCGTCAATATCATCGATGGCTTCAACGGCCTGGCCAGCGTGGTGTGTATTTGCATGCTGCTCTCGCTCGGTTACGTGGCGTTGCAGGTCAACGATATGTTCGTGCTGATCGCCGCCTTGATGGTGGCCGGCGCCACCGCCGGTTTCCTGATCTGGAATTATCCGGTCGGGTTGATATTCCTCGGCGACGGCGGCGCTTATTTCATCGGCTTTATGCTTGGCGAATTGGCGTTGCTGCTCGTCATGCGCAATCCGCAGGTGTCGACGTGGTATGCGGCCTTGCTGCTGATATACCCGACCTTTGAAACCTTGTTCTCGGTGTATCGGCGGATGTTTGTCCGCGGAAAGTCTCCCGCTATGCCGGACGGCATCCATTTGCATAGTTTGATATTCCGCCGCATCGTGCAATGGACGGTCGGCCGCAAGGAGGCGCGCGCGTTGATTCGCCGCAATTCGCTGACGTCGCCTTATTTATGGCTGTTTTCGTTGATGGCGGTGATTCCGGCCACGGTTTTCTGGCAGCACACCTGGGTATTAATGGTGTTCTGTATTTTATTTATGATCAGCTACATCTGGATTTATGTGCGCATCGTCCGCTTCAAGTCGCCGCGCTGGATGATACGCCATAAGAAAATGTGATTTCCACGGTTTGATGTAATATATTCGCGCAGCGTTTATGTCATCACCACTTAAAGGGAAGTCCAATGGATCTGTCGAATATGTCGTCCGCCGATTTGCGCAATTTGCAGGAACAGCTCAAGCGCGAATTGATCAAACGCGAAAGCCGGGACCGGGCCGAGGCGCGTGAGAAAATCGAGGCCATCGCGCAGAGCGTGGGCATACCGCTCAAGGACCTGATCGCCGACAGCGGCGCCGTGCGCGTCGCCAGAAAAACCGGCGCCGTGGCGCCGCGCTACCGCAACCCGGCCGACGCCTCGCAACAATGGACCGGCCGCGGCCGCCAGCCGAAATGGGTCAAGGAATGGCTCGACGCCGGCAACGACATCGCCGGCCTGAAGGTTTAGACGTTTTTACCGTCGCGCCCACCGGCGGGGCTTGCCTGCCGCCGGTATCGCACTTACACTATCAATGTTATGCCCGCTGCAACGCGGGCAGCATCTCCTTTTTCCTCTAATCCGCGTCCACGGCACCGTTACGCCGCGCCGGCACGCTCACGCTAATCATATACATGGTCTCCTTATCCAAAACGATCTTCAAAGCTTACGACATTCGCGGCATCATCGATAACACCCTCGATGCGGGCGTGGCGCGTTCGATCGGCCAGGCCTTCGGCCAGGCCGCGCTGGCCAAGGGCGAGACCAAGGTGGTGATCGGCCGCGACGGCCGCCTGTCCGGCCCGTCGCTGGCGGCGGCGCTGGCCGAGGGCCTGCAGGCGGCCGGCGTCGACGTCATCGACCTCGGCGTGGTGGCCACGCCGATGGTCTACTACGGCACCAACGTGCTGGGCGCGGCCTCGGGCATCATGGTCACCGGCAGCCACAATCCGCCGGACTACAACGGCTTCAAGATGGTGCTGGCCGGCGAGGCGATCCACGGCGAGGCCATCACCTCGCTGTACCAGCGCATCGTCGACCACGACGGCTCGACGGCTGCCAAGCCGGGCAGCTACAGCACCCACGACATCCGCGCCCAGTACCTTGAGCGCATCATCGGCGACGTCAAGCTGGCGCGCCCGATCAAGATCGCCGTCGACTGCGGCAACGGCGTGGCCGGCGCCTTCGCCGGCGACCTGTATCGCGGCATGGGCTGCGAGGTGGTCGAGCTGTTCTGCGAAGTGGACGGCAACTTCCCCAACCACCACCCCGATCCGGCCCACCCGGAGAACCTGCAGGACCTGATCCGCGCGCTGCGGGAGACCGACGCCGAAATCGGCATCGCCTTCGACGGCGACGGCGACCGCCTGGGCGTGGTGACCAAGGACGGCCAGATCATCTATCCGGACCGCCAGATGATGCTGTTCGCGGCCGACGTGCTGACCCGCCATCCGGGCGAACAGATTTTGTACGACGTCAAATGCACGCGCCACCTGGCGCCGTACATCACCAAGAGCGGCGGCGTGCCGCTGATGTACAAGACCGGCCATTCGCTGGTCAAGGCCAAGCTGCGCGAAACGGGCGCCCCGCTCGGCGGCGAAATGAGCGGCCATATCTTCTTCAAGGACCGCTGGTACGGTTTCGACGACGGCCTGTACTCGGGCGCGCGCCTGCTCGAGATCCTCACCCGCGAAGCCGATCCGTCGGCCCTGCTCAACTCCCTGCCGCAGTCCGACAGCACGCCCGAGCTGCACCTGCACCTGAAGGAAGGCGAGAACGTCATCGTCATGGACAAGCTGCGCGCCGACGCCGAATTCCCCGGCAACGTGCAGATCATCACCATCGACGGCCTGCGCGTGGAATACGAGGACGGCTTCGGCCTGGCCCGTTCGTCCAACACCACGCCGGTGATCGTGATGCGCTTCGAGGCCGAAACGCCGGCAGCGCTGGCGCGCATCCAGGGCCAGTTCAAGAGCGTGATCCTGGCCGCCAAGCCGGACGCGGAACTGCCTTTCTAAGCGATGCCTTCGCAAGCGGGCGACGGCAGCGCCAAGCCGCTTAACATCCTGCTGGTGCGCGTGTCCTCGCTCGGGGACGTGCTGCACAACCTGCCGATGGTGGCCGACATCGCCCGCCACTTCCCCGATGCGAACATCGATTGGGTGGTGGAGGAGGGCTACGTCAGCCTGGTGCGGCTCAACGCGCGGGTGCGCACCATCATCCCGTTCGCGCTGCGGCGCTGGCGCAAAAGCCTGGGCCAGCCGCGCACGCGCGCCGAAATCAAGGCCTTCTTGCGCACGTTGCGCCAGGAGCGCTACGACTACGTGTTCGACACCCAGGGCCTGCTCAAGACCGGCATCATCATGGGCGCCGCGCGCGTGGTCAAGGGCGGCCGCAAGGTCGGCCTGGCCAACGGCAGCGAGGGCTCCGGCTACGAGGGCGTCTCGCGCATCTTCCATAACCTGAGCATTCCGACCGACCCGCGCACCCACGCGGTGGCGCGCGGCCGCCTGGTGGCCGCCGCCGCGCTGGGCTACCGGGTCGACACGCCGGCCGACTTCGGCCTGCCGCCGGTGTCGGCCGGCGAGGCCCGCCCGGCATGGATGCCGGACGAGCCTTACGCGGTGTACTTCCACGGCACCGCGCGCGACCCCAAGAAGTGGGCGCCGCAGAACTGGATCGCGCTCGGGCGCGAACTGGCGCCGATGCCCATCCTGCTGCCGTGGGGCTCGCCCAAGGAGCTGGCCGAGGCCGAGCATCTCGCCGCCGGCCTGCCGAACGCGCGCGTGCTGCCCAAGCTGTCGATGGCCGACGCCATGCTGCTGGCGCGCCATGCGGCGCTGGTGGTCGGCGTCGACACCGGGCTGACGCACATCGCCGCCGCCTTCGTGCGGCCGACGGTGGAAATCTATGCCGACTCGCCGCGCTGGAAGACCGAGGGCAACTGGTCGCCGCGCATCATCAACCTGGGCGACCGCGGCGCGCCGCCCTCCGTGGCCGAGGTGCTGGCCGCCGCCAGGTCCTTGCTGGGCTGAGTTTCATGCGTATCTTCTATTCCTTCATGTGGTGGCTGGCCATGCCGCTGGTGCTAGCGCGCTTGTGGCTGCGCGGGCGCAAGGAGCCCGGCTATCGCGGACACTGGGGCGAGCGGCTGGGCTTTTACGGCGCCGCCGGCGCTTCCCCGTGCGCCGCGCCGGTGCTGTGGGTGCACGCCGTGTCGGTCGGCGAAACGCGCGCCGCCGAGCCGCTGGTCGACGCGCTGCTGGCGGCGTATCCGGACGGCCGCGTGGTCCTGACCCACATGACGCCGACCGGGCGCGCCACCGGCAAGGCGCTGTTCGCCAAGCATGGCGCGCGGCTGGTGCAATCCTATCTGCCGTACGACACCGGCACCATGGTCGGGCGCTTCATCAAGCATTTCAAGCCGGCCGTCTGCATCCTGATGGAGACCGAGGTGTGGCCCAACCTGATCGCCACCTGCGGCGCGCGCGGCGTGCCGGTGGTGCTGGCCAACGCCCGCCTGTCGGAGCGCTCGCTGCGCAAGGCCGGCCGTCTGGGCTCGCTGATCCTGGACGCGGCGCACGGCATCTCGCTGGTGGCCGCGCAGACCGAGGCCGACGCCGCGCGCGTGCGCTCGCTCGGCGTCGAGCGGGTGGAGGTGACCGGCAGCGTCAAGTTCGACGTGGTGGTGCCCGACGCCGCGCTGGCCACCGGCACGGCGCTGCGCCGGGCCATCGGCGCGCGTCCGGTGCTGCTGTTCGCCAGCACCCGCGAGGGCGAGGAGGCGCTGATCCTGAAGGCGGTGCGCGAGGGGCGCGCGGCGTTGCCGGCCAACCTGCTGCTGCTGATCGTGCCGCGCCACCCGCAGCGCTTCGACGAAGTGGCGCGGATGGTCGGCGAGGCCGGCCTGAACGTGCAGCGGCGCAGCGCCCTGGCGCTCGACGGCGCCGCCGAAGCTTCCATCCCGGCGTATATCGACGTGCTGCTCGGTGATTCGATGGGGGAGATGTTCGCCTACTACGCGGCGTGCGATTGCGCCTTCGTCGGCGGCAGCCTGCTGCCGTTGGGCGGTCAGAATTTGATCGAGCCGGCGGCGCTGGGCAAGCCGGTGCTGGTCGGGCCGCACACCTTCAATTTCGCCGAGTCGACCGAGGACGCGCTGGCCGCCGGCGGCGCGCGGCGCGTGGCCGATGCCGCCGGACTGGTCACCGCCGCCGCCGCCCTGCTGCGCGACGACGGCGCGCGCGCGGCCATGGGCGAGGGCGCGCTGGCGTTCGCCAACCAGTACCGCGGCGCCACGCGCCGCACGCTGGCGCTGGTGGCGCCGCTGATCGAGCGTTAGCCGATCCGCTGGTTCGAGGCGGCGGCCTAGCCGCCGCCGATTCCTTCCGTAATGACCCCGGTGCCGCCGCAGTTATCGCACGGCACGCTGTCGCCCTCGTCGAGGATGCGGTCGGTGCCGTGGCAGATCGGGCACACGTCCTCGCCGGTGCCGGGCGTGCCGGCGGGGGCGTCGTCGCCCGGATTCATGGATGGGTTCTCGCTCATGGTCGCCTCCGAAAAAGTGGTCGGTTCATTGTAGAACGCCACGTCGGCGACCTGAATTCGATTGAATTCAAGCAAGATGCCCGTCCCGTGATCAGGCCACCTGCGCCGCTTCCCCGGCAAAGCGCAGCACGTCGGCGTTCTGGCGGCAGAAGCGCGTCGCGGCCTTGTAGCCCACGTCGAACAGCAACTGCATGTTCGACGTCGACCAATCCATCGTGTACGGGATGTGCTGGTCCGGCACGGCGGCCATCAGCTCCAGCTTGAGCATGCGGCGCTTCGGCTCGCCCGTCTTGTGGTCGGTGTTGTGCTCGAGCTCGAACAGGCGCAGCTGCTGGTTCGAGATGTTGACCAGCGGCGTGATCATCGAGCCGACCCACGCGTCGTACAGGTTGCGCGGCTTGCGCAGCAGGCGCTCGTCGCCGAGGATGTCGAGCACCACCAGCACGTCGGTGTCGGCGTGCGCACCCTTGCCCTCGATGAAGGGATCGAAGTTCAGCGTCTCGAGCGCGGCGCCCTCGATGTAGTCTTCGCCGTCGATCTCGGTCGGCGCGTACAGGAAGGGGAACGACAGCGCGGCGCGCACGTGTTCGGCCTTGATCTCGCGCTTGTCCCAGATTTTCATGCTGTGCTGGTTGAGGTTGTAGGCGTTGATGTAGAACTCCGGCTTCATCGCCGCGATGGCGGAAAAGTCGATCGAGCCTTCCAGGAACGGCGCGTGCGCGCACAGGCCCAGGCTCTTGGACGACAGGCTCGACGGCGACATGGTCGACATCATCAGCTGGGTCCAGTCGGCCCACGGCACCGAGCCGCCGATCACGCTCGGCATGCCGGGGAAGATCGGGTTGCCGACCTGCGGCGAAAACACGCCGCGGAAAGCGTCCGCTTCCTTGCCCGGCTTGTGGAAAATCTTGTAGTTGACGGGCATCATCTTGTAGATGCTGTCGGCCACGCCGGCGTCGGCCCAGCGCTTGAGCGCCTCGCGCGGCGAACCGTCGAGCGGCGCCGTGTACAGCAGCCCCATCAGCACGCCCGCGCCCGAGGCGGAAATCACGTCGAACTCGACCTCCTGGTCGAGGAAGGCCGCCAGCGCACCCGCGATCAATGGTGAATTCGGCGCACCGCCACCCAGCACCAAGCCCATTTTTTTGGTTGCACTTACCTGACCCATAAAACCTCCGTTGAATGACACAATTTGCCGTTTATTTAACTCAGATCAAGCTAAACATGAAACAAAATACCACAGGAGATTCCACAAGGCAATTAAATTGTGCAGTGCAGTATGATAGCGACGCGCGGGATCGGACTCATCAATAAGGTGAAGTTGACATCCAAAGCATGCGAAATAGAGTTTTTTCTTAAAAAAGCTCAAGCGTCTTGCGCGCCTTCGCCTTCGCGTCGGCGCCGTGGCGGCGATATTGGCTCGGAAGTTGTCAGTAGTGCTAGATTGTGGAAAGTGATCGCATCGTGTGCGCGCCGCCACGGTGGAGATCGCGCGCGTTGAGCATGTCGCCAAGCGCTGGCCGCGCCGGCTTTAAAACAAAACAGGCAGCTCCTGCGCGCGCTTGCGCAGCAGGTTTTTCGCTTCGTCGTACTCGGGGTAGATGCGGCCGACCGTGTTCCAGAAGTCGGCGCTGTGGTTCATTTCCAGCGTGTGCGCCAGTTCGTGGGCGACCACGTAGTCGATCAGCGGCAGCGAGAAGTGGATCAGCTTCCAGTTCAGGCGGATCTTGCGCTCCACCGTGCACGAGCCCCAGCGCGTGCCGGCCGACGACAGGCCGAAGGAACTGTAGCTCACGCCCAGCCGCGCCGCGTACAGGTCCAGCCGCTGCTCGAACAACACCTTGGCCTCCTGCTGGTACCACGACTTGACGCGCTCCTTGAGCAGCGTTTCGGTGGCGCCGGGCACCAGCACCATCGACAGCTCGCGCGTGGCCGGGTTGAAGCTGCTGCGGTTGCGCCCCCCCACCAGCAGCCGCAAGGTGATGTCGGCGCCCAGGTACGGAATCTGCGCGCCGTCGATCCATTCGACCGGCGGCTTTTGCAGCCGCGCCGCGCGCCGCTCGCGCCTTTCCCGCAGCTTGTCCAGTATCCAGTGCTGTTTGGTGCGGATGGCGTTGTCGATTTCGGTGATGGTCACGCGCTTGGGCGCGGTCACGCGCAGGCCGTCGTCGTCGATCATGAAGCCGATCGAGCGGCGCGTCGAACGGCGCAGTTCATATTCGAGGATGAATTCGCCGACCATCAACTGGCGCTTGGCGCTGGTCGGCTCCGGTGGGGGCGGCGCCACCTGGCGCGGCTTGACGGGAACGGCGGTTTCGGGCGGTGGCGCGGCGGGCGCCGTGGGCGGGGCGATATACGGCGAGAGCGGCGGCGCCTTGCCGGAGGAAGGGGGAACCGACCACACCGGCGAGGTGTAGACGGGTTTGACGGGGGATGAATGGCCCAGCGCCTGCGCCTCGCGCGCGAACAGGTCCAGCTGGCTGGCGTCGTCTTTCGGCGACGCCGGCTTGACCAGCGTGGCCAGGTCGTCTAGCCAGCGTTGTAGGCGTGGGGCGAAATGACGCGCATTTCTGATTCTATCCAAGTTTCCACCTGTTGCATCATGCCGTCCGGAGTTTGTCCTTCGGGCGAAATTGGCTTCCCTATCGATACTGTAACAAGGCCGGGCCGTTTGATGAAAGAGTTTTTTGGCCAGCACTCGCCGGAGTTGTGCGCGATCGGCACCACCACCGCGCCGGTCTCGATGGCCAGGCGCGTGCCGCCGCTTTTGTACTTGCCGGCCTGGCCGACGGGGATCCGCGTCCCCTCGGGGAACATGATAATCCACTGGCCGTCGGCGAGCCGGCGCTTGCCGTGGCGGACCACGTGCTTGAACGCGTGCTTGCCCTGCTTGCGGTCGATCGGGATCATGCGCAGCAGCGCCATGGCCCAGCCGAAGAAGGGGATGTAGAGGATCTCCTTCTTGAACACGAACACCAGGGGACGCGGCAGGTTAGGCAGCAGGAAGATGGTCTCCCACGCCGACTGGTGCTTCGACAGCACCACGGCCGGCGCGTCCGGGAAGTTCTCGGCGCCCTTGATTTCGTAGCGGATGCCGCAGATCACCTTGGCGCACCAGATGATGAACACGTTCCAGCGCGCGGTGACCCAGAAGCGTTTGTTGTACGGCAGCGGTGCGGCCAGGAAGCACACCAGCGCCCAGACGATGGTCGATACCACCATGACGATGGTGAAGATCAGGGAACGTAAAAATAATATGGGATGACCCAATGCAGACTCCAAATACTTTGTTAGCTAACGACCTGCGGCGCCGGCGCGGCGCCGGTTTTGAGCAGGTGGACCACCATCGCCGCCAGGTCGGGGAACACCATGGTCCCCGGCGGCAGGCCGCCGGTTTGCTGGGTTTTCTCGCCCTTGCCGGTCAGGACCAGGTAGGGCACGCAGCCGGTGACGTAGCCGGCCTGCAGGTCGCGCAGCGAGTCGCCCACCACCGGCACGCCCTTGAGGCTGGCCTTGTAGCGCTGCGAGATTTCGTTGAACATGCCCGGCTTCGGCTTGCGGCAGTCGCAGTTGTCGGCCGCCGCGTGCGGGCAGAAGAACACGGCGTCGATATCGGCGCCGACCTGCTGCGCCAGATTGTGCATCTTGGCATGGATCGCGTTCAAGGTCGACATGTCGAAGAACTCGCGCGCGATGCCCGACTGGTTCGACGCGATCACCACGCGATAGCCGGCCTGGTTCAGGCGGGCGATCGCTTCGAGCGAGCCGGGGATGGGAATCCACTCGGCCGGCGACTTGATGAAATCGGGCGAGTCATGGTTGATGACGCCGTCGCGATCGAGGATGATCAGTTTCAGAGACGGCGTACCCATTTATGCCGCCAGCTTCGAAATGTCGGCCACGCGGTTCATCATGCCATGGAGCGACGACAGCAGTGCCAGACGGTTGTTGCGCAGCGCGACATCCTCGGCCATGACCATGACGTCGTTGAAGAAGGCGTCGACCTCGTCGCGCAGCTGCGCCAGGGTCTTGAGCGCGTCGGCGAAATCGCCGCGGATGAAGGCGGCGTCGATGTCCGGCTGCACGCGCGTGACGGCGGCGGCCAGGTTCTTCTCGGCTTCGTCCTGCAGCAGCGCCGGGTCGACGGCGCTGGTGCCGGCGGCGCTCAGCGCTTCCTCGTTCTTCTTCAGGATATTGGTGATGCGCTTGTTGGCGGCGGCCAGCGAGGCCGCTTCCGGCAGCGCGGCGAAGGCCTTGACGGCCTCCAGGCGCTGCACGATGTCGTCGAGGCGGTCCGGGTTCTGGGCCACCACCGCTTCGATCTCGTTGGGCGAGAAGCCGCGTTCGCGCAGGATGCCGCGCAGGCGGTCGAGCATGAAGGCGGTGACCTCGGCGACCGGGTCCTTGAAGCCGGCGATGCCGGTGAACTGCTGGGCGGCCGAGTCGAGCAGGCCGCGGATCGACAGCATCAGGCGTTTTTCAATCAGCATGCGCAGCACGCCGAGCGCGTGGCGGCGCAGCGCGAACGGGTCCTTGTCGCCGGTCGGCTGCAGGCCGATCGACCAGATGCCGACCAGCGTTTCGAGCTTGTCGGCCAGCGCCACGGCGGTGCCGGTGACGGTCGACGGCAGCGCGTCGCCGGCGAAGCGCGGCTGGTAGTGCTCGGAGGCGGCCAGCGCCACGTCTTCCGGCTCGCCGTCGTTGCGGGCGTAGTAGGTGCCCATGATGCCTTGCAGCTCGGGGAACTCGCCGACCATGTCGGTCAGCAGGTCGGCCTTGGACAGCTTGGCGGCGCGGGTGGCCAGCGCGGAGTCGCCGCCGATCTGGGTGGCGACGAAGCCGGCCAGCGCGCTGACACGCTCGCTGCGCTCGGCCTGGGTGCCCAGCTTGTTGTGGTAGACGACGTTCTTGAGCAGCGGCAGGCGCGATTCCAGCGTCTTTTTCTTGTCCTGCTCGAAGAAGAACTTGGCGTCCGACAGGCGCGGGCGCACCACGCGCTCGTTGCCGCCGATGATGGCGGCCGGCGTGTCGGTGGCGATGTTGGAGACGATCAGGAAGCGCGAGCGCAGCTTGCCGTCGGCATCCGTCAGCGCGAAGTATTTCTGGTTGGTCTGCATGGTCAGGATCAGGCACTCCTGCGGCACGGCCAGGAACTCTTCCTCGAACTTGCATTCGTAGACCACCGGCCATTCGACCAATGCCGTTACCTCGTCGAGCAGCGATTCGGGCATCAGCACCTGGTCGGCGCCGGCCTTGGCCAGCAGATCGGCGCGGATCTGTTGCTTGCGCTGTTCGACGCTGGCGAGCACCTTGCCCTTGGTTTTCAGGGTCTCGGCGTAGCTGTCGGCGTCGGCGATGGTCACGGCGCGCTGGCCCGGCGCGGTCAGGAAGCGGTGGCCTTCGGTGAGGTTCGACGCGGTCAGTCCCAGCAGGGTCAGTGGCAGCACGGTCGAACCGTGCAGCGCGACCAGGCTGTGGGCCGGACGCACGAATTGCACGGTGGCGCCGTCCGGGCGCTGGTAGCTCATCACTTTAGGGATGGGCAGCTTGGCCACCGATTCCTCCAGCGCCGCCTGCAGGCCCGATTGCAGCGCGCTGCCGGCCGCCGTGTAGGTGTAAAAGAAGCTCTCGGCCTTGCCGTCCTGCGCGCGTTCCAGGTCGGCCACGGTGAGGTCGGGGAAGCCCAGCGCGGCCAGCTTCTTGGCCAGCGGCGGCGTGCCGTTGCCGGCGGCGTCGAGCGCGACCGACACCGGCAGCACTTTTTCGCGGATCGATTTGTCGGGCGACGTGGCGCGCACCTTGGTGATGGAAACGGCCAGGCGGCGCGGCGAGGCGAACGAGGTGGCGACGCTGTCGGCGTCGAGGAAGTCGCGTACTTTCAAGCCGTTGACGATGCCGGCGGCAAAGGCCGCGCCCAGTTTGGCGAGCGCCTTCGGCGGCAGTTCTTCGGTCAGCAGTTCGATGAGGAGGGTCTGGGTCATATTATTTATACGGTTATTCAGCAACGGCGGCGGTCGTCGCCAAGGCGATGGCCATCGGGAAGCCCAGGCGCTCGCGCGACTCGTAGTAGGCTTGCGCGACGAGGCGCGACAGGGCGCGCACGCGGCCGATGTAGGCGGCGCGCTCGGTCACCGAGATGGCGCCGCGCGCGTCGAGCAGGTTGAAGCTGTGCGAAGCCTTCATGATCTGCTCATAGGCCGGCAACGTCAGTTGCGCCTCGATCAGGCGCTTGGCTTCCGATTCGTGGTTGTTGAACTGGGCGAACAGCAGTTCGGCGTTCGAGTGCTCGAAGTTGTAGGCCGATTGTTCGACCTCGTTCTGGTGGAACACGTCGCCGTACTTAAGGGTTTTCGTGACGCCGTTCTCTTCCCACGTGGTCCACACCAGGTCGTACATGTTCTCCACGCCCTGCAGGTACATCGCCAGGCGTTCGATGCCATAGGTGATCTCGCCGAGCACCGGCTTGCAATCGAGGCCGCCGACCTGCTGGAAGTAGGTGAACTGCGTCACCTCCATCCCGTTCAACCACACTTCCCAGCCCAGGCCCCAGGCGCCCAGGGTCGGCGACTCCCAGTCGTCTTCGACGAAGCGCACGTCATTCTGCTTCAGGTCCAGGCCCAGCGCTTCGAGCGAACCGAGATACAGGTCGAGGATGTTTTCCGGCGCCGGCTTCATCACCACCTGGTACTGGTAGTAGTGCTGGCCGCGGTTCGGGTTTTCGCCATAGCGGCCATCCTTCGGACGGCGCGACGGCTGCACGTAGGCGGCGCGCCATGGCTCCGGGCCGATCGCGCGCAGGAAGGTGCCGGTGTGGAAGGTGCCGGCGCCGACTTCCATGTCGTAGGGCTGGAGCAGGGCGCAGCCTTGCTTGTCCCAGTAGGTTTGCAAGGTCAGAATGATTTGTTGAAATGTCAGCATCTTGTGTGGTCGATGGCGCGCCTCGCGGGGCGGGGGAACGCGCGGTTGCGGTTATGCTAAAGGGGCAATTTTAGCGGGTTTTGCCGGCAGGCTGTGGAGATTAAGCCGCTTTGGCCTGGTTTTTTGCGCGCCGCGCCCAAAACCAGGCGCCGCCCAACGCCAGCGCGGCGAGCAGCAGAAACAGCTTGTTGCCCCAGATGATGAAGGGGGTGCTGCCGGCCATGCCCTGCACGTTGGCGGCCAGCGTGCCGAAGGTGTTGACCTTGAGCTGCTCGACCACCACGCCATGGCCGTCGATGATGGCGGTGGCGCCGGTGTTGGTCGCCCGCAGCATGGGGCGGCCCGTCTCCAGCGTGCGCATTTGCGAGATCTGCAAATGCTGGGGAATGGCGATCGTGTCGCCGAACCAGGCCAGGTTGGAGACGTTGAGCAGCATCGTGGCCGGCTTCTGGCCCTGCGCCGGATGGTTCAACTGGGCGGCGATCTCCTCGCCGAACAAATCCTCGTAGCAGATATTGGGCAGCACGCGCTGGTCCTTGATCGGGAAGGCCGGCTGGATGTCGGCGCCGCTGGTCTGGTCGCCCAGTGGAATCGACATCAGGTTGACGAACCAGCGGAAGCCGAGCGGAATGAATTCGCCGAACGGCACCAGGTGGTGCTTGTCGTAGCGGTAGTAGCTGCTGCCCTGGCGCGGCGTCAGGCCGATCACGCTGTTGAAGTAGGCGCTCTGGCTGTCGGCCATCGGGATGCCGAGTATCAGGTTGCTGTTGGTCTTGGTGAGGAACTGGGCGATGCCGGGCAGGTAGTCCGGCGGCAGCTGCTGCGGCAGCATGACGATGGCCGTCTCCGGCGTGGCGATCAAATCGGCCGGCGCGGCGGTGATGGCGTCGTGGTACAGCTTCATCGTCTCGATGACGCGGGCGCCGTCGAATTTTTCGCTTTGCGGGATGTTCCCCTGCAGCAGGCGCACCGAGATCGGCCGGCCTTCCGGGTAGGTCCATTGCGGGTACGTCAGGCCGACGCCGGCGGCGCAGATGACCACGACCAGCAGCGCCGCCTTGACGCGCGTGCGGTGCAGCAGCAGCAGCAGGGCGCCGGCGATGACGGCCGCCAGCCATCCGAGGCCGTAGACGCCGATGACCGGCGCGTAGCCGGCCAGCGGGCTGTGATTGTGGGCGTAGCCGGACGACATCCACGGAAAGCCCGTGAACAGCCAGGCGCGCACCCATTCGAACAGCGCCCACATGGCCGGCAGCACCAGCAGGTTGGCCGCCGGCAGCGGCAGCGCCCAGCGCTTGCGCAGCCAGGCCGCGCCGCCCATCGCCAGCGCCGTGTAAAAGCCCATGCCCCAGGCCAGCAGCAGCACGGCGGCCACCGCGATCGGCGCGGCCATGGCGCCGAAGTCGTGCAGCGACACGTACAGCCAGTGGGTGCCGGCGGCGGTCCAGCCGAAGCCGAAGGCCCAGCCGATCAGCCCCGCGCTTTTGACGTCGGCGCTGCGCAGCACTTGATAGAACAGGGTCGCCAGGCCGACGATCTCGAGCGGCCACCAGCCGAACGGCGCGAAGGCGAACACGCACATCGCGCCGGCCAGCAGGGTGATGACCATCCGGCCTCGGGTGCTGCGTTGCGGCTTGGGCGGATCGTTCGGATTGGCGCGGCGAAAGCGCATTATTGCGTGTCGCCGGCGTCCGGGGCGGGCGGCAGTTTTTCCACCAGCAGCACGTGGATCTGGCGGGCGTCGGCGCGCAGCACTTCAAAGCGCATGCCCTGGTAGTCGAAGATGTCGCCCTTGTGCGGCATGCGGCCCAGGTGCTTGGAGACCAGGCCGCCGATGGTGTCGACGTCGTCGTCGGGCAGGGCGGTGTCGAGTTCCTCGTTGAACTGCTCGATCTCGGTGAGCGCTTTGATGCGCCAGCGCGGTCCGTGCACGCCTTCCTTGATCGAGAGGATGTTGTCCTCTTCCTCGTCGAAGTCGTATTCGTCCTCGATGTCGCCGACGATCTGTTCGAGCACGTCCTCGATGGTGATCAGGCCGGCCACGCCGCTGTACTCGTCGACCACGATGGCCATGTGGTTGTGGTTGGCGCGGAAGTCGCGCAGCAGCACGTTCAGGCGTTTGGACTCGGGGATGAAGATGGCCGGGCGCAGCATGTCGCGCACGTCGAAGGATTCCTCGGCGTAGTAGCGCAGCAGGTCCTTGGCCAGCAGGATGCCGATCACCTTGTCGCGCTCGCCCTCGATGGCGGGGAAGCGCGAGTGGGCCGTCGCCAGCACCTGCGGCATCCATTCCTCGATCGGCTTGGAGATGTCGATCACGTCCATCTGCGAGCGGGGAATCATGATGTCGCGGGCGGACAAGTCGGACACCTGGAACACGCCTTCGATCATCGACAGGGCGTCGGCGTCGATCAGGTTGCGTTCGTGGGCGTCGTGCAGAACTTCGAGCAGTTCCGCTCGGTTCTCTGGCTCGGGGGAAATCAGTGCGGTCAGGCGTTCAAACAGTGACCGATGGGGTTTGGCGTCAGTCTTGACGCCACTAGAGTGCTCTTGCATAGTAGGCGTGAGCCATTGTTTTGAAGGGGTATAGGATACACCAAAAGCTCAAGATAGCAGGTTTTTGTCAAAAAAGCAGCAAATCCGGTTGGCGAAAGCAGCCTTATCGCGTTTGCGTTCGCTCAGCGCGTCGGCCATGCATCGAAGGCATGCTGGACAAATTCTTTCGACAATGGTGGATGGCGATGAGTACCTTGGCGGGCACCGTTCGACGCATCAATCCTGGCCGGAGCAAGACGAATTGCGTCAATTGCGCCGTCGCAACGGATGCGATGCTCGCCGGGCGTCCCGCGTCGGCCCTGCCCGGCGGTCCCCATAGCATCGCTATACTTGAACAGATATTTGGCGCAAAATTCAGTTTGGCTGGCGATATTGGCGAGGTGGTGCAGGCTCTGCTGGCCGCCGGCAGCGGAAGTCGCGCGATTGTGTTCGGTCGCCGCAGCGGCGGAGTGGGCCATGTTTTCAACGCCGTTAATCAACACGGCGTGGTCCGTTTCCTCGATGGGCAAACGGGCAAAGCCGCGACAGTCGATGGTTACACCGGGTTTCTTTTTTTACGGAGCAACTAATGGAGACGCTCAATCGCGCGGCCGCTTTACAAATCGCTCGCGCCAAGGTCGATGAGCTGGGTCGAATGTCGCGCGACTTGTTCGACATCGTGACCGCCGAAACAAAAGAGGTCAAGCAAGGCTGGCTGTTTTTCTACAATTCAGCCGATTTTGTGCGGACCGGCGACCCCATGTTCGCGCTCGCCGGCAATGGCCCGCTTTTGGTTCTCCGGGACGGACAGGTCGCCATGCTGCCGACGGCAGTGCCCTGGCAGGAGGCGCTAGCCCAACTGTCCGACGCCGCAGCGGACGGGCGGTTGCGTCATTCCGCGTAGGGATCGGCGTAGCCGAGCTCGGCCAGCAACTCGGTCTCGATGCCTTCCATTTCGGCCGCCTCCCCGTCGTCCTCGTGGTCGTAGCCCTGCGCGTGCAGCACGCCGTGCACGATCAGGTGGGCCGTGTGCTCCTCCACCGTTTTCCTTTGCTCGGCCGCTTCCTTTTCCAGCACGTCGGTGCACAGGATGATGTCGGCCCGGGTCGGCGCGTCGTCCGGCAGTTCCTCTTCGCCCTCGTTGTAGGCGAAGGTGAGCACGTTGGTGGCGTAGTCCTTGCCGCGGTACTGCTGGTTGAGGGCGCGTCCCTCGGCGGCGTCGACGAAGCGGATGGTCAGCTCGGCCGGCGCGAACAGCGCCGCCTGTATCCACTTGCGGATGGCCGGGCGGGTGATCACTTGCTTCAGGCGGGCGTCGGGATATTGCACCGACAAGGTCAATTTATTTTTTACGGACATTTTTCAGGGCGGTGGCTTTGAGCAGGGGGGCGATCTCGGCTTCGTGGTTGTGGGCCGTTTCGTAGGCGTCGACGATGCGCGCCACCAGCGGATGGCGCACCACGTCCTCGCTGTTGAAGTGGCTAAAGGCGATGCCGCGCACGTCCTTGAGCACCTGGACGGCGTCGACCAGGCCGCTTTTCTGGCTCTTGTGCAAGTCCACCTGCGTGACGTCGCCGGTGATGACGGCCTTGCTGCCGAAGCCTATGCGCGTCAGGAACATCTTCATCTGCTCGACGGTCGTGTTCTGGGCCTCGTCGAGGATCACGAACGCGTGGTTGAGCGTGCGCCCGCGCATATAGGCCAGCGGGGCGATCTCGATGACTTGCTTCTCGAACATCTTCTGCGTGCGGTCGAAGCCGAGCAGGTCGTACAGCGCGTCGTACAGCGGCCGCAGATACGGATCGACCTTTTGCGCCAGGTCGCCCGGCAGGAAGCCGAGCCGCTCGCCGGCCTCGACGGCGGGACGGGTCAGGATGATGCGCTTGACGGCGTCGCGCTCGAGCGCGTCGACGGCGCAGGCCACGGCCAGGTAGGTCTTGCCGGTGCCGGCCGGGCCGACGCCGAAGCTGATGTCGTGCTCGAGGATGTTGCGCAGGTAGCGGATCTGGTGCGGCGTGCGCCCGCGCAGGTCGGCGCGGCGGGTTTTGAGCACCGGGCTGTTGATATCGGGTTCGACGAACGGGGCCTCGGCCACCGCGTGCGGTTTGGCGTCGCCGGCGCCCGTGCCGGCGGTGGCGGCGGCCAGGCCGGCGCGCTGTTCCACCAGCGCCAGTTGCACCTCCTCGATCGGCACCACCTTGTTGGCCACCGCGTAGAACTGTTCGAGTATCTGGACCGCGCGTTCGGCATTGTGGCCGCTGACGATGAATTTCTCGCCGCGACGGAAAATGGTGACGTCCAGCGCGGCGGAAATCTGCCGCAGGTTTTCGTCGAGCGGGCCGCACAGATGGGCCAGGCGCGAGTTATCGAGCGGCTCCGGAACAAAATAATGCGGCTGAACGGGGGTTTTGGTTTTCAATGGGACGCTTTTATGAGATGAGGCTGGAAACAGCGCTGCGGGAGCGCAGGGCGCACAGGCGTTAGTTTAGCGTAATTTGCGGGCGTGGAACGCCCGCGCCCGGGATTTCGGCGCCCCTGCGATCGCCACGACCGCGCGCCGGGCGGCGCCAAGCGCTTGCCTGCAAGGCGCGGACATTGCTGCCGGGCAGCATCCACGGGGCCGCGTGCATGAACTTGCTTCATGTAACAATTTCCTACAAGTTGTTGCGTGCGACACCCTCCGGCCCCATGTGATGAAATAGCATAGTTGTTAAGTTTTCTAGCCGGCGGTTGATGTCGAACAATCTTCGCGCGCCGTGCGCCGGCTGGAACAGCCCCTTTGAGCATAGAATTCTATTGCACGAAAGGCAATTGCGGAACGCCGGACCTTCCCGCGGATTTAGTCAATCAAATAATTGATAAATTCTAAGTTGTCCTTAAGTTCCGACCAGCACTATCTGTTCACCCAACCAACGAGGACTATCATGGCACACCACGCTCTTGCTTCCCAGGAAAGCTACAACCCCAACCATCTCCTGGACATCTTGCTTGGCAAGATGCAACTGAAAAACGACGCGGCCCTGTCGCGCTTGCTGGAAGTGGCACCGCCGGTCATCAGCAAAATCCGCCACCACCGCCTGCCGGTCGGCGCCTCGCTGCTGATCCGCATGCACGAAGTGACCGGCATGAGCATCCGCGACCTGCGCGACCTGATGGGCGACCGCCGCACCAAGTATCGCCTGTCCGACGCCCAGGGCCGTCCGAAACCAGAAGACCGTCCAGAAAAGGCCGAGGCCGGAAACTACGCGCGTCATTAATGCGCCCGCGGCGCCCCCGCCTGCCGTGCCGTGGTTGAGCGTTCAGCGCGTCTCGACCCGGCCGGCAGCCCGCCCGGCTCCGGCATGGTCCGTCCAAGCATCAACTCCGCTTCGCCCCGTCCCCCAGCTATTTTCCCGCGTGCGCGCGCCCGCCCGCCGTCAGCTCAGCAACACCATTGAAATTTCCTCATACTGCAACTCCGTTTCGCGGAACAGTTGCAGATAGACTTCCTCGTCGAGTCCCAGCGCGTTCCAGGCCACGGTCGACACCGGCGGCACCAGATCGTCCTGCGCCTGCGCCAGGTCGAGCGCGTGGACGATGGCGTCGGCCACGTGGATGATCGCCGCCAGGAAGCCCGCCCCCGGCGCCTCCGGATCGTGGTGGTTGCCGATGGCCAGGCGCATCGTGTCCGAGAAATTCCAGTGTTCGGCCAGCGCCATGCCGGCGTCGACGTGGTCGACCCCGAGCACCTGGCGTTCGGCGTCGAGCAGATAACAGTCGTGTTGCGCGCGGTAGGCCAGCGTGACCGAATATTGGTTCGGGAAACACGACACCAGCACCAGCCGGCCTATATCGTGCAGCAAGCCGGCGGTGAAGGCGTAATCCTGATTAAAGCGCATCTGCCGCGCCAGCACCTTGGCGCAGGCGGCGGTGGCGATCGAGTGGCGCCAGAACGCCTTGTGGTCGAAGCCGGGGCAGTGGGCCTCGGCGAAGCAGCCGGTCACGGCCGCCGCCGTGATCAGGTTGCGCGTGGTCTGGAAGCCCAGGTAGGTGATGGCCTGCTGGATCGTCGTCACCTTCACTTGCAAGCCGTAGAGCGACGAGTTGGCCAGGCGCAGCGTCTTGGCCGTGAGCGCCTGGTCGTACGACACTTTCTTGGCCAGCACGGAAATATCGACGTCGTCCTGGTCTATGCTGTTGAGCAATTCCATCACCACCGCCGGCAGCGACGGCAGGTCGTCGAGGTTGCGCACCACGTCGTCATAGCTGAGGGTGTCGCTCATGGCCGCGCCGCTCCCGCGTCCTGTGGCGCGGCCGCCTCCGGCTCGTCCCTGCCCATCCGGAAATCGGTGACGAAACGGCGCAACAGCGCCGTGGCCCAGTCGCTGTCGCTGTCGGCATCGTTCTTGCGGAACAGCCGGTCGATGCGCGCCCGGTGCCGTTCGAGCGTGGCGCGCGCCAGTTCCGGCGCCACGTCGGCCTGCGCGATCGGCAGCACGGCGATGCCGTGGCGCGGCATCGCCGCCAGCATGGCCTCGGTCAGCACCGTGCCCTGCGCCAGCAGCGCGTGGCCCTGGACGTCGAGCAGCACGTCCGACAGCACCATGCCCGGCCGTACCTCGGCCAGCGCCAGTTGATGATAATTGCCCGTCATTCCATCCCCCTTGTCGACCCTTTGTCGCCGGACCTTTTGGTAGTCCGGTCATGTTGCTTAATACTACCATCGCGCGCGCAAGGCGTCTGCCCGGCCGTGGCCGCGCTGTGGCCGGGCGGCCCCAAATTCTTGCCAAGTCGCATGCCATACCGTACATTGGGGCGTTGCCGCCAACTCTGTGGCGGGGGAGGTCGTTCGATGTTCGGGATCCAAGGCCGTTTGACGCTGCTGTTCGTGGTCATCGTGACCCTCGTGCTGGGTATTTCCGGCACCTACGCGCAATACAGCCTCGGCCACGAACTCGAGGTCAGCAGCCAGCGCCTGCGCCAGGGCGTGCTCACGCGCTTGCAAACGAGCCTGCCGTCGGCCCTGTGGGACCTGGACAAGGCCAAGGTCGACAACATCGTCGCCGCCGAGATGCTGCCACCGGAGCTGGTGTCGATCCGGGTCTACGACACCTCCGTGGGGCTGTTTTCCGGCCGCCTGCGGCGCGACGACGGCAGCGTCGCCACCATCGAGAACGACGCCGCCGTCGCCGGCACGCCGGTGGTGGCCGACCTGGCCTACCGCGACTCGGGCGCCGCCGGCGCCGCGCTCAAGCCGGTCATCGTCGGGCGCGTGGTGGTCAATTTCAGCCGCGCCCAGATCGACGCCACGCTGGCGGCCGAGGTGCGCCGCAAGGTCATCGAGGTGCTGCTGCTCGACCTGATCCTGGTGGCGGCGCTGGCGCTGTCGCTGCGCATCGTGTTCGACCCGCTCAAGCGCCTGCGCGACGGCCTGTTCGACCTGGCCACGCGCGGCAGCGACGAGGTCGAGGAGCTGGCCGACAGCCGCCACGACGAGCTCGGCGAAGTCATCCGCGGCTTCAACGCCATCCAGCGCAAGGTCAAGTCGAACATCCAGCGCATCCGCGAGGCCGAGGACGAGGCGCGCCAGTCGGCCGCCGCCACCGCCCGCGCCATGGCCGACCTGCGCCGCACGCAGGAGTCGCTGCTGCAGGCCGAGCGGCTCGCCTCGCTCGGCGGCCTGGTGGCCGGCGTCGCCCACGAGATCAACACCCCGGTCGGCATCGCCCTCACCAGCGCCTCGGTGCTGATGGAGGCGACCGAAAAGGTGCACCAGGCCGTCGAGGGCGGCAACATCAAGAAATCGGACATCCTGCGCTACCTGGACACGGCCGCCGAGAGCACGCGCCTGATCATGAACAACGCCTACCGCGCCGCCCACCTGATCCACAGCTTCAAGCAGATCGCGGTCGACCAGGTCAGCGAGGCGCGCCGCCGCTTCGAATTGCGCGATTATATCAACGAGGTGGTCTCCAGCCTGCAGCCCAAGCTCAAGAAGACCCGCATCGCCGTGCGGATCGACTGCCCGCCCGACATCATGCTCGACAGCTATCCGGGCGCGCTGGCGCAGGTGATCACCAACCTCACGCTCAACTGCGTCGACCACGCCTTCGAGCCGGACGACGAGGGCCGCATCACCATCGGCGTGGCGCGCCAGGACGACTGGATCGAGATGCGCGTGAGCGACAACGGCAAGGGCATCGCGCCGGAGATGCTCGACAAGGTGTTCGACCCGTTCGTGACCACGCGGCGCGGCCAGGGCGGCACCGGGCTGGGGTTGAACATCGTGTTCAACCTGATGGCCAAACAATTCGGCGGCACCGTCACGGTCGCCAGCGTGCTGGGGCAGGGCGCCAGTTTCACGCTGCGCATGCCGTGCGTGACGCCGGTCGACGACACCAGCGGGCAGGCCGAGGCGCGCCTGCCCGCGTAAGCACACACGGGGGAGCAGGTATGACCATGATCACAGGGGAATTTAGCGTCAAGATGCAGCCGGAGCCGAGCTCGGCGATCGCCGCCGACACCGGCGTCGGGCGCATGTCGCTCGACAAGCAATACCACGGCGCGCTGGCCGCCACCGGCAAGGGCGAGATGCTGGCCTACATGGACAGCGCGCTCGGCTCGGGCGTGTACGTGGCCATCGAGCGGGTCGAGGGCACGCTCGAGGGGCGCTGCGGCGACTTCCTGCTGCACCATCGCGGCATCATGGAGCGCGGCGCGCCCAGCTTGGCGGTGGCGGTGGTGCCCGATTCGGGCCGGGGCGGGCTGGCCGGCCTGAGCGGCACGCTGGCGATCCGCATCGAGGGCGGCAAGCACTACTACGATTTCGACTACGCGCTGGCCGACGCCGCTTGAGGCGGCGCGCACGGACGAAAAAAATCCCGCGCAAGGCGGGATCGGCGGGCGGCGGCGCGCGCTTACTTGTCGAACGGCCCGTTGTCGAACTTGATCGACGGCTGGCGGCGGCGCGCCGTAAAGCCCAGCAGCGCCAGGCCGACGGCGAACATGGCGAACGTTTGCGGCTCCGGCACCGGCGTGGCGGCGTCGTCGAGGGCCTGGTTCGGATTGACTTTCGGCATCGACGCGAGGTCGACGCTGTCGTCCTCGCCGGCGGCGGGGGCGTCGGCAATCAGGCAAGGGCCGGTGGCGTGCGGGGCGCACTTGCCGGTTTCAATTGTTGCAGTTGCGTTATGCACCGGCGCGTCGGGCGCGTGGCGGGCGGTGGCCGCGTGCGCCGTGGCCGTCAGGCTCAGCGCGAACAGCAGCGGGGTTAAAATCGATATTCTTTTCATAATGTACTCCTGTGGCGATACTACGGTGACCGGGTGTTAAGAGCAAATTAATGACGATGCCTTAGACTACGGTCGCGGCGAGCGCGATGCTGGCCGCGGAACAACTATTAAACCACAATTCATAGCAAATTGCCATTTGTGTTTATGTCAAAGAAATTTATTATTGCACTGCACCAACAAGCGGAGTCATACGGGAACCGGCGCCGCGGCCGGCGCGCCCGTCGGCCGAGCTGAACAATTGCATGGGGAAACCGATGATAGCTAAATATTCAACATTGCGGCGTACGATAGGATGGGCCGCCCGCCTGGGGGCCGTGGCCGGCCTGCTGGCGCTGGGCGGCTGCGCGGGCGGCCCCGGCGGCGCGCGCCAGGCCGGAGAGGGGGGCGAGGCGCCGCCGGCGCCGTCCGGCCCCAATCCGCAGGTGTTGCTGCTGGGCGAGGTGCACGACAACGTCCAGGGCCACAAGTTGCGCTACGAACTGCTGCGCCAGCGGGTCGAGGGCGGCTGGCGGCCGGCCATCGTCATGGAGCAGTTCGACCGCGAGGACCAGGACTTGCTCAACAAGGCGCAAAAGGGTTGCCTCGACGCCCAATGCGTGATCCGGGTCGTCAACGGCGCCCGCTGGGACTGGCAACTGTACTATCCGCTGATCCAGCTGGCGCTGACCTACCACCTGCCGCTGGTGGCCGGCAACCTGTCGCGCGCCGACGCCTCGCGCGCCGTGCGCGACGGCCTCACCGCCACATTCGACCCGCAAAGCATCAAGGACTACCGCCTCGACCAGCCGCTGCCGGCCGACGTGGGCGCCGCCCAGCGCCGCGAGATCGCCGTCGGCCACTGCAACATGACGCCGGAGATGATGCTCGAGGGCATGGTCAACGCCCAGGTCTCGCGCGACATCTGGATGGCCAAGATCGCGCGCGAGCAGCAGCCGCGCGACGTGGTGCTCATCGCCGGCAACGGCCACGTGCGCAAGGACATCGGCGCCGCGCGCTGGATCAACCAGATTGCGCCTATACTGACGGTGCGCAGCGAGGGCTTCGTCGAGGGCGGCGGCAACGATGCCGCCGCGATCTACGACGTGGTCCACCCGCTCAAGCCGCAACCGCGCAGCGACCCATGTGCCAAGTTCAAGACCAAATGAAAACTGTCTATATTCCCGAGGCGCCGCCGCGCGCCGAGATCGACGCCCTGCCGGGCGCCACCGTGCTGGAGTTCGGCGCCAACTGGTGCGGCCACTGCATGGCCGCGCAGGCGCCGCTGGCGCAGGCCATGGCCGGGCACGACGGCGTGGCCCACTACAAGGTCGAGGACGGCCCGGGCCGTCCGCTGGGGCGCTCCTACCGCGTCAAGCTGTGGCCGACCCTGATCTTCCTGCGCGACGGCGTCGAGGTGGCGCGCGTGGTGCGTCCGCTCGAGGCCGCCGAGATCCGCGCCGGCCTGTCGCACATCGCGCACTGACGGCCCCGCGCGGGCAAACATATCTGCTTGGCAAGCTGCGGACGGGGTGTGTATGATGAGGCGCACCACCCATCCGCAGGAGCTTCACGCATGAGCAAGACTGACCCGGCAACGTCCAAGACCAATTCGCCGGCCACGGTGCTGTTTGCCAGCCTGATCGGCACGACCATCGAATTCTTCGACTTCTACATCTACGCCACCGCCGCCGTGCTGGTGTTCCCCAAGCTGTTCTTCCCCGCCAGCGACCCGGCCGCCGCCACCTTGCAGTCGCTCGCCACGTTCGCCATCGCCTTCTTCGCGCGCCCGGTCGGCTCGGCCGTGTTCGGCCACTTCGGCGACCGCGTCGGCCGCAAGGCCACCCTGGTGGCGGCGCTGCTGATGATGGGCATCTCGACCGTGGTGATCGGCATGCTGCCGACCTACGCGCAGATCGGCACGCTGGCGCCGGCGCTGCTGGCGCTGTGCCGCTTCGGCCAGGGCCTGGGGCTGGGCGGCGAATGGGGGGGGGCGGTGCTGCTGGCGACCGAAAACGCGCCGCCGGGCAAGCGCGCCTGGTACGGCATGTTCCCGCAGCTGGGCGCGCCGATCGGTTTTTTCCTGTCGGGCGGCATCTTCCTGCTGCTTAGCGAAGTGCTCACAGACGCCGAGTTCTTCAGCTACGGCTGGCGCATCCCCTTCCTGGCCAGCTCGCTGCTGGTGATCGTCGGCCTCTACATCCGCCTCAAGATCCACGAGACGCCTGACTTCCAGAAGGTGCTCGACAAGAACGAGCGGGTCAAGGTGCCGGTGGTGACGGTGTTCCGCGACCACGGCCGCGTGCTGGTGCTCGGCACGCTGATCGCGCTGGCCACCTTCGTGCTGTTCTACCTGATGACGGTGTTCGCGCTCAGCTGGGGCACCACCGCGCTCAAGTTCACGCGCAAGGACTTCCTGATCCAGCAGTTGATCGCCGTGCTGTTCTTCGGCCTGACCATTCCGGTGGCGGCGCTGTGGGCCGACCGCTTCGGCCGCCGCACCACGCTGATCTGGGTCTCGGCGGCGATCGCCGCGTTCGGGCTGGCGCTCGCGCCGCTGTTCGGCTCGGGCAGCGTGGTGCAGATCACGGTGTTCCTGTCGCTGGGGCTGGGGCTGATGGGCATGACCTACGGGCCGCTGGGCACCATCCTGTCCGAGCTGTTCCCGCCCGAGGTGCGCTACACCGGCGCCTCGCTCACGTTCAACCTGGCCGGTATCCTGGGCGCCTCGCTGGCGCCGTACATCGCCACCTGGCTGGCGACCAACTACGGCTTGCAGTACGTCGGCTACTATCTGTCGGGCGCCGCGTTGATCAGTTTGGTGGCGCTGCTGCTGGTGCGCACCGGCGACGCCCGCGCGGCCACCGCGCCCCGATAGTCGTCATACAACCGCGCGGGGTTTCACATCTTTATGCTTGCTTAACAAGTTTTATAGTTGTACGATGACATACGACTAAATGATCTCGTGGAGACCGAGAGATCATCACCAAAACCAAAACATTAAGTGATGCCATGAACCTGAGCGAGCCAGTAACTCCGCATGCGGTGGGCCAATCCGTCGGTAAATACCGATGGACCATCTGTGCACTGTTGTTTTTTGCCACCACCGTCAACTACCTGGACCGCCAGGTATTGAGCCTGCTGGCGCCCGACCTGTCGAAGGAATTCGGCTGGACCAACACCGACTACGCCAACATCGCCGCCGCCTTCCAGTTCGTCTACGCGGTCTCGATGCTGTTCGCCGGCCGCGTGGTCGACAAGATCGGCACCAAGGCCGCCTACGTGGTGGCCATCGTCATCTGGTCGCTCGGCGCCATCCTGCACGCGGTTTCGGTGCCGATGGGCGAGGGCGTGGCCGTCATCGGCGCCGCCTTCGGCGTGGTGCTGGTGCCGTCGATCATCGGCTTCATGATCTCGCGCGCGGTGCTCGCCGTCGGCGAGGCCGGCAACTTCCCGGCCGCCATCAAGGCCACCGCCGAATACTTCCCGAAGAAGGAACGCTCGTTTGCCACCGGCATCTTCAACTCGGGCGCCAACGTCGGCGCGATCCTGGCGCCGATCACGGTGCCGCTGATCGCCGCCGCCTGGGGTTGGCAATCGGCCTTCGTCATCATCGGCCTGATCGGCTTCCTGTGGATGGCCATCTGGCTGTGGCTGTACGAAAAGCCCGAGCAGCAAAAGCGCCTGTCGAAGGCGGAGCTGGCCTACATCCGCAGCGACAGCGTGCAGCCGGTCGAAAAGACCGAGGAAGCGTCGGCCGCCGCCGCCAAAAAAGTGTCGTGGTTCCAGCTGCTCAAATACCGCCAGACCTGGGCTTTCGCCTTCGGCAAGTTCATGACCGACGGCGTGTGGTGGTTCTTCCTGTTCTGGCTGCCGACCTACCTGTCGGCCCAGTACGGCATGAAGGGGGACGCCATCATCGTGCCGCTGGCCGTGTTGTACAGCATGACGATGATCGGCTCGATCGGCGGCGGCTGGTTCCCGAGCTACTTCATGGCGCGCGGTTACGCGCCTTACGACGGCCGCATGAAGGCCATGCTGGTGATCGCCTTCTTCCCGCTGGTGGTGCTGCTGGCGCAACCGCTCGGCGCCATCAGCTTCTGGGTGCCGGTGCTGCTGATCGGCGTGGGCGCCTCGGCGCACCAGGCCTGGTCGGCCAACATCTTCACCACCGTCTCGGACATGTTCCCGCAAAAATCGGTGGCCTCGGTGATCGGCATCGGCGGCATGGCCGGCGGCATCGGCGGCGTGGCGCTGACCAAGTTGGGCGGCTGGGTGTTTGACTACTACAAATCGGTCAACGACATCCGCACCGGCTACATGATCATGTTCGGCATCTGCGCGCTGGCCTACCTGCTGGCGTGGTGCGTGATGAAGGCGCTGGTGCCGCGCCACAAGGAAATCACCGACCTGTAACAGGACCGGTGCCGGCCGCCGGTGGGGCCGCCGGCTCCGGCGGAGGCGCCAGGGCGGCGTGATAAGATCGCTCCTTTGGCGCCGCCACCCCCACAGCCCGATCATGAAAAAGAATGTAGCAACCATACGCGACGTCGCGGCCGCCGCCGGCGTGTCGACGGCCACCATCTCCAAGTTCGTCAACGGCGCGCAGCGCTTCTCGCCGGCCGTCGAAGCGACCATCAAGGAAGTGATCGCGCAGCTGGGCTACCGTTCCAACCCGCTGGCGCAGTCGATGATCACCGGGCGCACCAAGAGCATCGGCCTGTCGGTGCTCGACGTCGGCAACCCCCACTTCACCAGCATCGTCAAGGGCGCCAACCGGGTCGCGCTGGCGCACGGCTACACGCTGCTGCTGGTCGACACGGAGGAAAACCCGGACCGCGAAAGGCCGCTGCTCGAAGCGCTCAGCCGCCGCGTCGACGGCTTGATCATCTTCTCGCGCATGCTCGAATCGGAGATGGACTGGGTCATGGACCTGGGCAAGCCGCTGGTGTACTTCGGCCGCCCGGCGCGCTTGAACCTGCCGTGGGTCAGCAGCGACGACCAGCGCGGCGCCGGCATGCTGGTGCGGCACCTGGTCTCGCTGGGCCACAAGCGCGTCGCCTACCTGCGCTTTCCCCGTTCGCGCCGCGACGAGGAGCGCCTCGGCGCCATCCGGGAATGCCTGAGGGGCTACGGCCAGGAGCTGACCGTGTACGAGGGCGGGGCGCCGACGTCGGCCGAGGGCGAGCGTTTGTGTTCGGCGATCATGCTGGGGGAGGCGCATCCGGACGCGCTGATCTGCTACAACGACCTGATCGCGCTCGGTTTCATGAAGGCGGCGCAGACGCTCGGCTTCAACCTGCCGGCCGACATTTCGGTGGCCGCCTTCGACAACATCCCCTACGGCCAGTACACGTCGCCGGCGTTGACGACGGTCGACCTGCAAAGCGAACGCATGGGCGTGGCGGCGATGGAAAAGCTCATCGCCGCCATCGACGGCAAGCCCGCCAACGACGTTACGATGATCGAGCCGCAGCTGGTGTTGCGCACTTCGATCGCCCGGCGCAGCTAGCGTGGGGTGGATTGGCGCCGCGTGATCCGGCGGGCGCCGGCGGCGGCTCATGGCGGATTACGCTGCGCTAATCCGCCCTACCGCTATCGAGCGCCGCGCAATGCGCCAGGCTGCCGGCGGCGAACGACCATCACGCGATCAGCGTATCGATCCGCGCCGGCGAAATCGGCAGCCGCACCGCGTCCGGCTTCCAGCCGTACAGCATCTCGGTGGCGCCGCCGCAGATGCGGCCCTGGCACGGGCCCATGCCGCAGCGCGTCTGCAGCTTGGCGGCGCGCCAGTTGCCGTGTGTGCGCAGCTCACCGTGGCAGACGTCCTCGCAGCGGCATACGATGGTGTCGTCGCCGGCCAGCGTGGCCAGTTCCGCGCGCAGCGCGAAGCCGCGCGCCAGCGCGTCGGCGAACTTGCGCCAGCGCGCGCGCCGTCCGAACTCGCGCTCGGCCAGCGCCGTCTGGCCGCTGGCGCACAGCCCGGCGATGCGGCCCTCGACCAGCGCCAGGTCGACGCCGCCCACGCCCGTGCCTTCGCCGGCGCAGTAAATGCCCGGCACCGAGGTGCGCTGCCATTGGTCGGCCTCGACCACGGTCTGGGTGCCGGCCGGCGCGGTGGCGCAGCCGAGCGCCTGCGCCAGCTCCACGTTCGGCATCAAGCCGTAGCCGCAGGCCAGATAGTCACATTGCAGCGTTTCGAGCCCGCGCCCGTGGCCGCGCTGGACCTGCACCGACTGCAGCGTGCCGTCGCCGTGCGCCGAGCGCACATAGCTGTCGCGCAGATAGGGCACGCCCTTGAGCTGGGCGGCCAGCCGCGCCGCCTGCGTGATCTTGGACGGCGTGGCCAGCAGGCCGAGCGCGAAGCGCGCCAGCGCCGGAGTGGCCGCCTGCTCGACGATGGCGCCGAGGTGCGCGCCCTTTTGCTTGAGCGTGGCCGCCACCGCCAGCAGCAGCGGTCCGCTGCCGGCCACCACCACCCGTTTGCCCGCCAGCGGATAGCCGCCCTTCGACAGCGCCTGCAGGCCGCCGGCGCCGGTCACGCCGGGCAGGGTCCAGCCGGGGAAGGGCAGCAACCGTTCGCGCGCGCCGGTGGCCAGGATCAGCTGGCCGTAACCGAGCGTGTCGGACGTGGTGGGCGTCTGCACCGTCAAGCGGCCCGCGCCGGGCGAGTACAGCACCCGCGTTTGCGGCAGGAAGGTGACGTTGGGCGCGGCGCGCAGCGCGCTCCATAGCGATGGCGCGCGCGCGTCGCTTTGCAGGTCCGGACCGCCGCGCCAGATCTGGCCGCCGGCCAGCGGATTGTCGTCGACGATGCCGACCGCCAGGCCGGCGCCGGCGGCGGCGTGCGCGGCCGCCAGTCCGGCCGGCCCGGCGCCGATCACGAGGATGTCGTAGTGGCTCATGGCGCCCGCTCCCGCCCGCCGGTGCGCACGCGCATGCCCTCGGCGCACAGCGTCTGGCAAGACAATTGGTGCGCGCTGCCGTCGATGGTCACGCGGCATTCCTGGCACACGCCCATGCCGCACAAGGGCGCGCGCGCGGCGCCGCCGACCGAGCGGCGCGTGACGACGCTGCCGGCCATGGCGATGGCGGCGGCCACGGTCACGCCCGGCGCGACGTTGACGCTGCGCTCGTCGATGGTGACGGTGATGCGGTCGCCCTTGTCGCCGGCGCGGCTGTTGGCAAAGGTGAGGGCGGCAAATTCAATCATGGAAGCGGCGCGGCAAATAAGGGGTGGTGGGGATGCGCGTGCTCTCGCCGTGCATCTGGCCGGCCAGCAGCTGCGCCGTCGCCAGCGAGGTGGTGATGCCGAGGCCTTCGTGGCCGGTGGCCAGCCACAGGCCGCGGCGCGCGTGGTGTGGGCCGATCAGCGGCAGGCCGTCCGGGGTGGCGGCGCGCAGGCCGGTCCAGCAGCGCAGCACGTTGAGCCGGGCCAGCGCCGGCGTGAAGCTGGTGGCGTGGCGCAGCATCCGTTGCAGCATGGCCGGCTCGACCGCCGGGTCGGTGGTGTCGAACTGGCGCGAGGAGCCGATCAATACCTGCCCGGTGGGACGCGGCTGCAGGTTGAAGGCGACCGAGTCGCCGCTGGCCGCGTGCGCGCTTTTGATGTAGCCCAGTTCCACCAGCTGGTGCCGCACGAAGCCGGGATAGCGGTCGGTGATGGCGATGTGGCCCTTCTTGGGCTGCACCGGCAGTTCCGGCAGCAGCGCCGACGAGCGCGAGCCGGCGGCCAGCACGATGTGCTGCGCCTGGTGGCGCGTGCCGTCGGCCAGCAGCACGCCGTGGTCCTCGATCGCCGCGACGGTGCCGCGGCGCGTGGTGGCGCCGCGCCGGGTCGCGCGCTCGAGCAGGATGCGCGCGCTCTTGGGCGGGTAGACCAGGCCGTCGCCGTTGACCAGCAGGCCGCCGGCCAGGCCGGCGCGCAGTTCCGGCTCGCGCCGGTACAGTGCGGCCGGCGACAGCAGCTCGCAGGCGATGCCGTGCGACGACAAGGTTTGCGCCTTGACGCGCGCGGCGTCCATTTCCTCCTCGTCGGCGGCGACCCAGATGGTGCCGCAGCCGCTGTACTCGTGGCGCTGCGGGCGCTCGCCCACCAGGTCGTTCCACAACGAGACCGAATAGGCCGACAGCGCCAGTTCGGCCGGGTTGTCGTCCATGACCACCAGATGGCCCATGCCGGCGGCGGTGGCGCCGCCGCCGGCGATGTCCTGTTCGATGACCGCCACCCGCAGCCCGCGCTCGCTGAGCGCGTCCGCGCAGGCGGCGCCGACGATGCCGGCGCCGACGACGATCACGTCGGCGTTGTTCACCGGATGCCCCACACGAAGGGGTCGGTCGGGTCGAGGATCAGGCGCGCCTCGGCGTTGACCCAGGCCTGGCCGCGGATGCTGGGGATCAGCCGGCCGTCGCGATAGCGGTACGAGGCCTCGAACACGCTGCCGATGACGCTCTCCTGCTTCCACGTCGCGCCCTCGGCGAGCTTGCCGTCGGCCGCCAGGCACGCCAGCTTGGCGCTGGTGCCGGTGCCGCACGGCGAGCGGTCGTAGGCCTTGCCGGGACAGAGCACGAAGCTCTGGCTGTTGGCGCCGGTGCGCGATGGCGCGAACAATTCGATATGGTCGATCGGCGCGCCGTCGTCGCCGGTGATGCCGGCGCGCTCGAGCGCGGCGCCGACGGCCGCGCTGTAGGCGGTCAGCGCCTCGACGTTGGCCACGTCCAGTTGCTGCCCGTGGTCGGCGGCCAGGAAGAACCAGTTGCCGCCGTAGGCGACGTCGCCGGTGACCGGGCCGTGGCCCGGCACCTGCACCGTGACGTGCGCGCGGCTGCGGTAGGAGGCGACGTTGTCGACGGTGACGCTGCCGTCGGCGTGCAGCTCCGCCTCGACCACGCCGACCGGGGTGTCGATGCGGTGGCGGCCCGGGCCGATGCGGCCCATGAACGCCAGCGAGGCCACCAGGCCGATGGTGCCGTGGCCGCACATGCCCAGGTAGCCGACATTGTTGAAGAAGATGACGCCGGCGGCGCAGTCGGGCGCGTGCGGTTCGCACAGCAGCGCGCCGACCAGCACGTCCGAGCCGCGCGGTTCGCACACGACGGCCGAACGGAAGTTGTCGTGCTCGCGCTTGAGCAGCGCGAGGCGTTCGGCCAGCGGCCCGGCGCCCAGGTCGGGGCCGCCCTCGGTGACCAGCCGGGTCGGCTCGCCGCCGGTATGGGAGTCGATGATGGAGATGGTTTTCATGCTTAAATGTTAGGCGTTGGCGGCGGCGGTGTCTTGCACCGCCTGCGCATCATGGATGACGAAATCTGCACAATCGCGAAAAAACAGCAGACTGGCGCGCGCGCCGCTGGCACAATCGCGAATATGCAAAAGACAGTGGAAGACACCGTGGAAAACACCGCCCCCCCAGACGACTCCGACGATGCCGCGCGGCGCGCGCTGGGCGCCGGCATCGCCGACCCCTTTTTCGCCGAACAGTTGTTCGACGCGCTGCCGGACGTGGTTTTTTTCGTCAAGGACGCGCAGGGACGCTATGTCGTGGTCAACCAAACGCTGGTGCAGCGTTGCGGCCGCCGGCATAAGTCGGCGCTGATCGGACGCACCCCGGCGGAGGTGTTCGCCCCGCCCTACGGGCAAAGTTACGTCGGCCAGGACATGGCGGTGCTGGCCGGCGGCCACGATATCGAGGACCAGCTCGAGCTGCACCTGTACCCCAGCCGCGATCCCGGCTGGTGCCTGACGCGCAAAACGGCGCTGCGCGACGCGGGCGGGCGCATCGTCGGACTGACCGGCATCTCGCGCGACCTGGCGATGGCCGACAAGAAGAACCCCGCCTACCGCAAGGTGGCGGCGGCGGTGAACCTGATCCAGGAGCAGTACGGCCAGGCGCTGACGCTGGCCGAGCTGGCGCGCACGGCCAACATGTCGGTGGCCCAGATCGAGCGCTACTTCCTGCGCATCTTCCACCTGACGCCGCGCCAGATGATCATCCAGACCCGCGTCGAGGCGGCCTCGCGCCTGCTCGGCGGCGCCGCCAGCGTGGCCGAAATCGCCCAGGCCTGCGGCTACGGCGACCATTCCGCCTTCACCCGCCAGTTCAAGGCCACCACCGGCGTCACGCCCAGCCAGTACCGCCAGCTGGCCGGCAAGTGAGCGCCGCCCGCCCGGCCGGAACGGCTTGACCCGGCGCCGGCGCCGTCGGCGTCAGGCGGCCATCGCCGCTTCGGCCAGCGCCGCCTGGTTGCGCCCGAGCCGCTTGGCGCGGTAGAGCGCCGCGTCGGCCATTTTTATCAGATCGGCCGGATCGTCGTCGCGCCCGGGGCAGATCAAGGCCACGCCCACGCTCACCGTCAACACCCCGAACGGCGAGCGCTCGTGCGCGATGCCGAGCGCGCAAACGGAGCGGCACACCATCTCGGCGAGCGCGCGCGCGTGCGCGACGTCGGGCGCCTGGGCGAGGACGGCGAACTCCTCGCCGCCGTAGCGGGCCACGAAGTCGCTGGTGCGGCGGGCATGCTCGGTCAGGTCGCCGGCCACGGAGCGCAGCGCGTCGTCGCCGGCCTGGTGGCCGTAGCGGTCGTTGTACTGCTTGAAGAAATCGACGTCGATCATCGCCAGCATCAGCATGCGGCCGCCGCGGCGCGCGCGGTTCCACTCGCTGGCGAACATTTCGTCGAAGCGGCGGCGGTTGGCGATGCCGGTCAGGCCGTCGGTGGCGCTCATCGCGGCCAGCATGCTGTTCGACTTTTCCAGTTCGCGGGTGCGTTCGCGCACGCGTTTTTCCAGATCGCGCTCGCGCGCGTGCAGCTCGTCGAGCAGCACGGCGAAACCGATGCCGACGATGCACAAGGTGAGGATGAACTCCTGCGCGCGCACCGTCTCCAGGTGGATAGGCACGTCGCCGAACGGTTTGAGCCCGGTGGTCATCATCATCGCGGTGGACAGTGAAATGAGCGCCACCGCCAGCGTGGTGAGGCGGATGCCGCAGCGGAAGGCGATGACGGCCACCGCCGGCAGCAGCAACGTCGGCGTCACGGACACGCCGTCGATCTCGCCGCCGTGGGCCGACAGCACGGCCGTCGCCAGCAACAGCGTAAACACCAGCAGGGCGTCGTCGAGGCGCGTCAGGCGGCGCCCGTGCTGCGCCGGCTGCGACAGCGACAGTAACAGCGGCGTGTAGATCAGCAGGCCAAGGCCGTCGCCGAACCACCACAGGCGCGTGAGCGTAAAGTAGGAGGTCGGTGCCTCCATCAATTGCTGCAGCACGGCGGCGGCGATGAAGGCGGCCACCAGCGCGCCGACCACCGGCCCGGCCAGGATGAAGATCATCAGGTCCTTGAGGCGCTGCAGGCGGAACGAGGCGCCGCCGCGGCGCATCAACTGATAGGCGATGACCACTTCCGTCAGGTTGACGATGCTGAACATCACCGCGCCGTGCCAGGAGAAGGCGTTGACGTTGGCCAGCACGTCGGAGACGAAGGTGAGGGCGGCGAGCAGCGGACCGCGCCGCCCCTCGAAGCGCAGCAGCGCCGCCAGCAGCACGGCGTTGGGCAGCCAGACGACGACCACGTTTTCGGGCGTGACGGCGCAGAAGAATGTCAGTTTGACACTGGCGAAATGGAATAGCGGCAGCAGCACGCAAAACAGCCAGCCGGGCTGGTACCAGAAATTCTCGCGGTTGTTCATCACCAGCTGCCTTTGTAACGCGATTGTCCGGGCCAAGTGGCCTTGGTGGGTAATCCACGTAGGGCGGATTAGCGCAGCGTAATCCGCCGAGCGCCGTCGACGGCTCATGGCCGATTACGGCGTGCCGCCTAATCGGCCCTACGAAAATCACTTAACCTAGCGGCATTAGCCTCAGTGGGATGATTGCGCGACAAGGCGGCGGCTGTCAATGGCCGCCGCACGGGAATAACACGTAGTGCGCATGCCCTGGCGGTTATCCCGCCTTGACCAGTGACTCGCCCACGTACACCCGGTAGTGGCGGATCCGTCCGGTCACGCCGTCGGCGCCCTGGCGCGGCGTGTAGCGCAGGCCGGCAACCTTGTCGTCCTTGCCAAGGTCGATGATGAGGCGGTGCGGATGGACCGGGTGCGGCGCCTTGCCGCTGTAGGCGCTGTGCCAGAAGTCCGTGGCCTGGCCGTTGATGGCGTTCAGGGCCGAGCCGTCCTCCTTGCTGCGCTCCTCGCTGCTGACGTAGGCGATGGTCCAGTTGGACTGGTTGAGCGTCTTGCCGTCGGCGCCGAGCAGCGCCAGTTCGGCCACGGCGGCGAACTGCTTGCCGTCGAAGGCGTCGAGCGACTCGAGGCACACCTGGCGCCCGCTGACGGCCTGCGCGAACTTGACATCCTGGGTCGCCGCGCCGTTCTGGAACTGGCCCTCGTGCGCCGGCTTGACGCCGTCGAGGGCCGGCTTGTCGTTGTTGGGCGGGCGCGCCAGATCGAGCTCGGGACGCAATTTGTCGAGGATCGGCGCCTTCAGGCCGGCGATGCGCGCGCTTTGCGGCCCGGTCAGGTCGAGCACGACGATCTCGTTGCGGCCACGCTTGATCCACGGGCCGGGCAGGTACATGGTCTGCGTCGGGCCGATGTTCCAGTAGCGCCCCAGGCAGCGGCCGTTGACCCACACCACGCCCTGGCCCCAGCTCGACATGTCGAGGAAGGTGTCGCCCGCCTGCGGCGCGTCGAAGTCGCCGCGCCAGAAGGCCGGGCCCTTGGCGCGGCCGGTCTTCCACGCCAGCGGCGGCAGCACGCCGTCGGCGTCGAAGTCGATGGCGCGGATTTCCCAGTTCTCCAGCGGCTGGCCGCCCAGGCGCACCGGCCCGTGCAGGCCCTTGCGGTCGTGGATCTCGACGCCGAAGTTGACGCGGGCGATGGTGTACAACAGGATCTCGAGCGTGACCGGACGGCTGCGCGCCGGCAGGTCGACCTTGAAGCGGCGGTAGCGCGTGTCGAGCGTGCCGACCTCCTTGCCGTCGACGTAGACCCAGGCCAGGTCGCGCACCTTGGCCGCCTCCAGCGTGGCGGCCGGGCCGGCCGGCAAGGTGACCTTGTACGACACCAGGCCGCGGCTGATGTCGTACTTTTCGATCGGCTCGGGCGAGACGGCCTTGATGGCGGCCGCCGGCATGGCCGACGACACCGTCGCCGACTGTTTGAGCGTGAACGGCGCGATGGCCACCAGCGGGTTTTGCGGCGGCGCCGGCGGCAGCGTTTCGCCGGCCATCAGGTACGGCTTCATGCCGTCGCGGTAGGCCTGGAACTTCTCGCCGGTCCATCCGGCCTCGCTGATCGGCGCGTCGTAGTCGTAGCTGGTGGTGTCCGGGCGGAAGGGGCGGTCGCAGCCGCCCCACAGGCCGAACGTGGTGCCGCCGTGCGCCATGTACAGGCTGAACGAGCCGTTCGCCTTGAGCATGGCCTCGATGTCGGCCACGGCGCCGGCGGCCGAGCCGCGCCGGTGCGGCGCGCCCCAGGTGTCGAACCAGCCGGAATAGTATTCGCCGCACATGCGCGGCCCCTTCTGCACCTGGTCGAGCACCTTGAAGCCGGCGGCCGGATCGCTGCCGAAGTTCGCCACCGAGAACAGCTCCTTGAGGTGGGTCTTGGCGACGGCGTTGGTCGGATTGCACTGGAACAGCGGCACGTCGAAGCCGGAGTCCAGCAGCACCTGGCGCATCTCGCGCATGTAGTCGAGGTCCTCGCCGAAGAAGCCGTACTCGTTTTCGACCTGCACCATCAGGATCGGACCGCCCCTGGTGATCTGCTGGTCGCCGAGCGCGCGGCCCACTTCCTTCATCCAGCGCTTGGCCGGCGTCATGTAGTTGGCGTCGCGCGTGCGCAGGAAGGCCTCGCCCGGGCTTTTGAGCAGCCACCATGGCAGGCCGCCCATTTCCCACTCGGCGCAGGCGTAGGGGCCGGGACGCAGGATGACCCACAGGCCCTCGGCCTTGGCCAGGCGGCAGAATTCGGCCGCGTCGCGCTGCCCCTGCCAGTCGAATTTACCTTCGCGCCATTCGTGGTAGTTCCAGAACAGGTAGGCGCACACGGTGTTCAGGCCCATGGCCTTGATGGCTTTGAGGCGGTGCGGCCAGTACTCGCGCGGCACGCGGGCGAAGTGCATTTCGCCGCAGCGGATTTGCAGGCGCTGGCCATCGAGCAGGAAGTCGCTCTCGCCGATGGCGAAGCGGGCGGAGGCCGCCGCCTGGACTTGGGCGGCGAGCGGCAGCAGCAGGCCGCCCATGGCGGCGCTGGCGCCGCGCAGGACGCCGCGGCGTGTTACGGAATATGAGGTCATGGGTATCAGTAATTGACAGGGTAATCTTTAGGGAAACGGGCGCCGGCGAAGGCCTTCTTCTGGGTCCAGTCCTGCGCCGCGGCGGTCCAGTAGCTGTCGCTCTCGGGCAGGCCCAGTGGCAGCAGACTGGCCGAGGCGATGTACATGCTGCCGTTGTTGGAGTACCAGTCGCCCAGCTCCGGCTGGTGGCCGACGAAGCCGATGGTCAGGTAGCCGTCCTTGGTGAAGTTGCCCGGCGCCGTCCACACGGCCTTGTGCACCGCCTGCAGCGCGGCGCGGATCTGGCCCTCGGGCAGGCTGGCCGGCAGCTGCTTGCGCAGCGCCAGCAGCGCCAATGGCTGGAAGGCGGCCGTGCGGTAGGTCAGCGAGCGGCCGATCGGTGGAAAACTGCCGTCGGTGGAGATGAAGCGTTCCAGGTGTTCGCCGAAGCGCTGCATGCGCTTGACCGCCTGCGCGCGCAGCTCCTCCGGCTTGCCGTTCCAGAACGCGCCTTTTTTCTGATCGAGCACGTCGAGGATCTCGACCAGCATCGGATGCATGACGAAGGCGTTGTAGTAGTCGAAGTGGAAGGCGTCGCCATCCTTGATCCAGCCGTCGCCCACATACCACTCGTTGATCTTGCGGATGGCGACGTTCATGCGCAGCGGGTCGAATTCCTCGCCGATCGACATCAGCCACGCCTCGTTCATGGCGGAGAACAGCATCCAGTTGATGTACGGCGGCTCGATGCGGCGCAGCGATTTGATCTCGGCGATGATGCGCTGCTTGGTTTTGGCGTCGAGCGGCTCCCACAGTGCCTTGGGGGCGCGCATCAGCGCGTTGGTGTAGTAGGCCGAATCGACCAGCGTCTGGCCCGGGCCCTTCCACAGCAGGTAGTCGGGATTGGCCGGGTCGACCGAGTTGGCGTAGCTTTGCAGCGCCAGCTGGTGCAGGCGCTTGCGGGTGCGGCCTTCGGGCGTGCCGTCGTCCTCCAGCGCCAGCCACGGCGCCACGCCGGCGATCAGGCGGCCGAAGCACTCCAGGTAGGCCACGCCCTTGTCGCGGCCATCCCAGGTGGGGCTCACTTCCAGCGCGAAGTTCTTCTTCAGCGTGCCGGCCGCCATGTTGGCCAGCACCGGCTCGGTCATCTTCTGCGCCAGCGCCGCCAGTTGCGCGCGCGCGCTCTTGCCGTCGGCGCCGGCGGGCGATGCCGGGGCCGGCGTCGCCGCCAGCGCGGTTTGCGCGCCGAGGGTGGCGCCCGCCGCCGAACCGGCCATCACGGCTTGCAGGAAATTGCGTCGTTCCATCTTGTCTCCGTTCTTATTTTTTCAGCAGCCGCACCATTTCGGAGGAAGCCAGCAGATAGGCGCCGACGCCGAACGGCGTGGTCGAATTCTGGTCGACCACCTGCCCCGCGATCGCGCGGTCGCCGATCGGCTGCACGTAGCCGATGCGGCCGTCCGGCTGCAGCGCCGTCTTGCTCAGGAAGTTCCAGCCCTTGCGCACGGTGGGCAGGTACTCGTCGCGATCGAGCACGCCGTTGTTGATGCCCCACAGGTAGCCGTAGACGAAGAAGGCGGTGCCGCTCGTTTCCGGTCCCGGCGCGTGCGCGGGATCGAGCAGGCTGCGGGTCCAGTAGCCGTCGGACGATTGCGCCTTCTTCAGCGCCTGCGCCATGCCCTTGAACTTGGCCACGTAGTCGGCGCGGTGCGCATCGTCCTTGGGCAGGTCGGCCAGCACCTTGGCCAGGCCGGCGAACACCCAGCCGTCGCCGCGCGACCAGAAGTCCTTCTTGCCGTTGGCGCTCTTGTGCTTCGGGTAGACGTAGCGCGCGTCGCGGTAGTAGAGCCGCTCCTCGCTGTCGTACATGATGCTGTTCGAGTAGTCGAAGTACTCGTGCAGCTTGTCGAGGTATTTGCGCTCGCCGGTGGCGTGATACAGCTTGGTCATCACCGGCATCACCATGTACAAGCCGTCCGACCACCACCAGTAATCCTTCTGCGTGGTGTTCATCTGGTATTCCATGACCTCGCGCGCGCGGGCGATCTTGCGCGGGTCCTTGACCTTGTCGAGTTCATACAGGTCGACATAGGTCTGGAAGCAGATCTGCCAGTCGCCGAACAGCACATGCTCGTCGGTCTCGCCGTACTGGTACTTCCATTTGGTCTTGTCGGTCGACTTGGCGCCCTGCCATTGGTTGTGGATGGCCCAGTCTTCCGAATACTGGCGGTAGCGCGGATTGCCGGTGATCTTGTAGGCCTCCATATTGCCGGTGTGGTAGGCGGCGATGTCCCAGAACGCCCACTTTTGCGGCGTTTCGCGCTGCTGCCAGTAGTCGTTGACCTTGTTGATAATGGCGACAACCTCCTGTACGGAGGTGTCGACCGCCGGCGGCGCGGTGGCGCAGCCGGCCAAACCGAACGCGATCGCGCCGGTTGCGAAGAGTCGTTTCATCATGGGTTGGTGATGGTCCCTTAGAGTTTTCCGCGGATGCCGAATTTGATGGTGCGGCCATCATACTTCGCATAGTCCATCCGTGTCTTCTTGCCGCTGCCGTATTGGCCGCTGGCGTCCTCGAAGTAGTCGTAGGCCAGCGTGTTGCTCAGGTTGAGCGCATCGATGCGGAACTCGAGCTTTTCGCTGATCTTGTAGCTGATGTTGGCGTCGAGGTAGCCGCGGCCGGCGCGCCAGCGGATCAAGTCGTCGCCCAGGTTGCGCGGGTTATCGCCGTGCAGCGACTTGCCCTTGTAGTTGTAGGACATGCGCATGGCGATCGGGCCGTTCTCGAAATACAGCGTGGTGCTGTAGGCGTACTTCGGCACCGAGTTGACCTCGATCTCCTTGCCGGCGTTGGTGATCCAGCGCGCGCTGTTGAACGGATCGATGTGGGTGTAGCTGCCCAGCGCGCCCATGCCGTTGAACGGCGCCGGCAGGAAGCTGAACGCCTGCTGGTAGGCCAGCTCGTAGCCCTTGAGCGTCTGCTCGCCGGCGTTGGTGTAGCTGCGCAGCGTCATGGCCAGGTTGGGATCGACGCGGCCGTTTGCGTCCTGGAACAGGGGGCCGAGCGCGGTGTTGGGCAGGCCGAGGGACCCGAAGGTGACGATCTGCGTGTTGGCGACGGTGGCGTCGGTGAGCTCCTTCTTGAAGTACGCCGCCGACAGCAGGCTACCCGGCGAGAAGTACCATTCGAGGCTGGTGTCGAGGTTTTTCGACTGCTGCGGACGCAGGTTCGGATTGCCGGAGGTGGCCGTGTTGTCGAACTGGTTGGGGATCACCGTTTGCGCGGCGATCACCGACAGCGAGGCGCGCGTGATGGTCTTGCCCCACGAGGCGCGCCACATCAGGTTCTCGGTCACGTCGAAGGCGCCGCTGACGGCCGGCATCAGGTTGCTGTACGAGCCCTGCTCGTGGTTCGGCGAGTACACCAGGCTCGCGCCCTGCTGCTTGAAGTTGTCGATCTTGGTGTCGGTGCCGGAGTAGCGCACGCCGGCGTTCAGGCGCAGCTCGTGGTCGGCGACCTTGCCCTTGAAGTCCGACTGCACGAAGGCGGTCTTGACGTCCTCCTGCGCGGTGAAGCTTTGCGACGGCGTGAACGCCGATGCCGGGTTGTAGGTGTTCGGGTCGAACTGCGAGTAGAAGTAGTTGCTGTCCCAGGTGCTCCACGAATGGGGCCAGCCGGCGCCGAAGTCGAGGTGGTCGATCGGCAGGTTGCTGGTCATCCCGGCGCGCATGCCGGCCGCGCCGATGCTGTTCAACTTGGCCGTCGCCAGCGAGGTGCCGTTGCGCTTGTTGACGCCCTTGGTGGTCGAGACGTAGGTCAGGCCGGCCTTCAGGTGGCCGGTCCATTCGCCGGGCAGGTCGTAGTCCCAGTCGGCCACCACGCGCGCCTGCTTGCCCTTGTCGGTTTCCTTGGTCCAGCCGGTGCTCACGGCGAAGCCGCTCCAGTTGTTAGGATCGGTGTAGCTGGTCGGCGACGAGATCGACGGGTAGACATGGTCGTCGCCGTAGTCGATGGTCGACTGCGCGCCGTAGATAAAGCCGGACAACTGGCCGGTGGCGCTGGTGGCGCTGCTCTGGTTCAAACTGGCCTGGCCGGTCAGGGTGAACTTGTCGCTGACCTTCCAGCTGCCGTTCAGGGCGCCGTAACCGAATTCGGTTTCGTCCTTGGTGTAGCCGGCGCCGGCGTTGTAGGTGGTGTTGGCGAAGGTGCCGGTCAGCAGATTGGTGGCCGGGTCGATCTTCACGTTGACCGGTATCAGGCCGTTGTTGCCGTTGGCGCCGGCGGGCAGGGCGCGGTTGCTGGTCTTGGTGCTGCGCACCAGGATGCCGAACAGCGTCTCCTCGCGGGTGTTCTCCAGCTTCGAGTACATGGTGTCGAAACTGAGGTTGAGGGTCGGCGTCTTCCACTGCAGCGACGACACCAGGCCGTCGCGGGTGCGCTCGTTCTGCGAGCCGTAGAAGCGGTAGATGCGTGGCAGCAGGGCCTTGTCGATCTGGTCGCGCGTGTAGCCGGACAGGTTGGCGCGCGGGTCGTCGTAGTCGAGCGACAGCGCGAAGTTGCCCTTGACGGGGTTCTGGCTGCCGTTGAAGGAGCTGTTGTAGCCGCCCGTCGCCTCGAAGCCGGAGCGGGTGTTGACGCTGCCCGAGTGCGAGGCGCCGATCAGGAAGCCGAGATTGTCCCAGGTGTTCGAGTACAGCACGAAGCCGTTCGGGTCGTGGTGCTTGGAGGCGGTGTTGTAGGTGTCGGTCAGGCCGTAGCGGATGGTGCGCTTGGGATTGTCGAACGGGCGCGGGGTCTGCAGGTCGACCACGCCACCGAGGCCGCCCTCGGTCAGCTCGGCCAGGGGCGACTTGTAAAAGTCGACGCGGCCGAACAGCTCGGACGCGAACACGTCGTAGTTGAAGCCGCGCGCCGCGCTGCCGATGGTCGACGTCGACGTGGTGTTGACCGGCGCGCCGTTCAGGGTGGTGACCGAGTAGTCGGTCGGCAGGCCGCGGATCGAGATGCGCTGGCCTTCGCCGGACGACTCGTCGCGGTTGAGGATCACGCCCGGCACGCGCTGCAGCGATTCGGCCACGTTCGCCTCGGGGAATTTGCCGATGTCCTCGGCGACGATCGAGTCGCGCACGCCGATGGCCTGGGCTTTGAGGTTGAGCGCCTTTTGAAGGCTGGAGCGGAAACCGGTGACGACCACGGTTTCGACTTTGTCGGCGGCGGCCGGGGCCGGGGCGGCCGTCGGCGCGGCCGCGGCGTCGCCGGCGGTCGCTTGCGGCGTTTCCTGCGCCAGTGCCGCCGGGGCGTACATGGCGGCCAGCGCCAATGCCACCATCGTCTCCAATGTTTTCTTTTTCATTTTTATCCTCAGTGTTTGGTAGCTGGGTCGCCTCGGCTGTCTCCTGCCTGGCAACGTCAAGACTAGTCACTTAGCAAACAGTGAGCAACTCGCGGCCGCGCCGTTGCCCCTGCGGAGTTAAACGGTTTCCTCCGGGGAAGATATCGGGGGCACAAGGGCGGTTTCCCTCTGTGCAAGCCGGTCCCGGCCCGATGCAAGGGGTGCGGAACACGGAGATCAATTGTCAAAAAAAGCATAAATAATCAATAAGGTGATTATTTCCCGAGCGTGGTATTCCCACTTCGTATAGGCGGACGCAAATTTTCTATACGAATTTGTGGAAAAAAACCGACGCCGCCCATTGATGGTAGGCCGACCGGCAATTGTTGATTAATCTCAAGAGCGAGCCGGGCATAGATCAATACTATTTCTACGCGGCCAGAACGTCCAGGCCGCATCCACCTCAACAACACACAGGAGGCGTACATGGTCGCGAGCGCGGGCGAGAAGATAGTGCAACTGGGATCGTATGCGGCGTCGAAACGGAACAATTCGCTCTCCGGCCTGTCGTCCGGCGCCTTCATGACGGTGCAGCTGCACCTGGCGCGTTCGGGCAGCTTTTGCGGCGCCGGCATCATCGCCGGCGGGCCGTTCCGCTGCGCCGAGAGTTATCGCTCGCGCCAGCTGGTGGCGGCGGAGGACGCGTTTATCGAAAACTCGCTGTACATCTGCATGAGCCCGCTGACCGCGCAAACCGCGCCGGAGCCGCGCAACCTGGCGGCGCTGACCCGCCAGACGGCCGAGGCCGGCCTGATCGACGACATCGTCAACCTGGCCGACGACCGGCTCTACATCTTCACCGGCAGCCGCGACGACGTCGTCTATTCGGACGTGGTGGCCAGGACGCGCCAGTTCTACGAGCTGCTCGGCGTCAAAGGGGACAACATCGCCTACCACGACAGCGTGCCGGCCGGGCACTCCATCATCACCGACAACCCGGAGGACTCGATGCTGGCGACCAACCAGCCGCCGTACATCAACAACGGCGGCTTCATGCAGTCGCACGAGATACTGCGCCACATCTACGGCGAACTGAAACCTCCCGCCGAGCGGGCGGCCGGGCGCCTGATCCGGTTCGACCAGGGCGAGTTTGTCGGCGCGGACGCGCCCTGGGCCAGCATGAGCCGCTTCGGCTACGCCTACATTCCGTCGCAGGTGGTCGCCGGCGCCGTGGCCGAGCCGCGCGTGCACATCGCGCTGCACGGCTGCAAGCAGGGCTACAACTACACCGACTACGTCAACGGCCGCGCCGACACGGCCAACCGGCCGCCGTACGGCAACCGCTACGTCACCACCACCGGCTACAACGAGATCGCCGAGAGCAACGACATCATCGTGCTGTATCCGCAGGCGGAGGGCACCGACAATGGCCGGATCCAGAATCCGGACGGTTGCTGGGACTGGTGGGGCTACAGCTGCAAGGACGCCAACGCGCTTTACTATTCCCGTGATGCGGTCCAGATCAAGGCCATTCACGCCATGCTTGACCGCCTTTGCAGCTGAAGGCCCACCGGAGACATAACATGAGCAAACTTCCGATCCCCGTCGTGGTGCGGGCCGACGCCCAACCCGACCTGGCCGCCGAGGCGGGCGCGCTGGCCGCCAGCGCCTCGACGCACGTCGAGCACGCGCGCACCGCGCAGCGGCTCACGCACAAATACGCCGCGAGCATGATCAACAACGGCGCGCTGACACTGGCGCTGACGACGCGCCTGTGGGACCCGGCCGTCTGGGGCGAATCGGCGCAGCTGTCGGCGGCGGTCGCGCAGCGCTTGCGCTCGCAGGGGCTGGACTGGCGCCAGGGCTGCACGATTTTGCTGGAGGATTATGGACAGCTGCGGCAGGCCAACACCATGTCCAAGCTGGTGGAGAAGCAGTGCAACCTGACGATGCAGTTCGGCCAGTTGCTCTCGAGCCAGGCCACGAATTTCCTGGCGCTGCTGGAGAACATCGACGTCGACTACGGCTATTGGGCCAGCCAGAAGCGCGGCTGGCCCGAGGCCTGAACCGGCGCCGTCAAGAAGAGACCAGCGCCAGCGTCGGCTGGCCGCTTGCGCGCTGGGCCGGACGGGCAGGATGCGCCCGGGGCGCGGCGGCGGCATCGACCTTGAAGATGCCGACCACCGCGGCCAAGCCGCTCGCCTGAAGTTGCAGGGCGTCGGTGGCCGCCGCCGCCTCTTCGACCAGCGCCGCGTTTTGCTGCGTGACCTGGTCCATCTGCACCACCGCCTGGTTGATCTGTTCGATCCCCGCCGCCTGCTCATTGCCGGCCGCGGTGATGTCGGCCATGATGGCGGTGACCTTGCCCACGCTGTGGACGATCTCCTCCATCGTGGCGCCCGCGCCCTGGACTTGCGCCATGCCTTCCTCCACCTTGGCGACGGAGTTTTCGATCAAGTTCTTGACCTCCCTGGCCGCCGCCGCGCTGCGTTGGGCAAGGTTGCGCACCTCGCTGGCGACCACCGCGAAGCCCCGGCCTTGATCGCCGGCCCGGGCCGCCTCGACCGCCGCGTTCAAGGCCAGGATGTTGGTCTGGAAGGCGATCCCGTCGATGACGCCGATGATGTCGACGATTTGACGGGAGGAATGATTGATCGCCTCCATGGTGTCGACCACCTGGCCCACGACCACGCCGCCTTTTGCCGCCACCTCGGAGGCCGACAGCGCCAACTGGTTGGCCTGGGTCGAGTTGCTCGAGTTTTGCTTGACGGTCGAGCTGAGCTCCTCCATCGACGCGGCCGTCTCCTCGAGCGAGCTGGCCTGCTGCTCGGTACGGGCCGACAGTTCCTGGTTGCCGGCCGCGATCTGGTGGGACGCGACGGCGATGGTGTCGGTGCCGCTGCGGACCTGGCGCACGATGTCGGCCAGGCTGTCGCGCATGCCCTTGATGGTGAAGAGCAGGCTGGTGTTGTCACCGGCGCGGGTGGCGACGTCGACGTCGAGGTTGCCTGCGGCGATCTGCACCGCCACCTTGGCCGCGTAGTTCGGCTCGCCGCCGAGTTGCCGGGTCAGGCTGCGCGAGGTGTAGTAACCGATCGCCACGCCGATCGCCAGGCAAGCCGCGGTCAGCAGGATCAGGTGGAGGCGGATGCTGGCGTAGATCTCATCGGTTTGCTGGTTCAGGGTGTCGGCGTTTTTCTTTTTCCGCTCGACCAGTTCGGTCATCAGATCGTCGACCTTGTCGGTCTTGGGCCGAACCACCTTCAACAGGTATTCGGACGACAGACGTTTGTCGTCCAGGGCTTCCTGGCCGAGCAGCCTGGCGGTTTCGCGCATGGCTTCCTCGTACTCGGCAAAGGCGGCCTGGGTGCGCGCGAACAGTTGTTTGCCTTCGGGCCGCTTGAATGAGCGGGACGCGTCGGCCATCTGCCGGCGGACGTTGTCGAGGCGTTTGTCCATCTCTTGCAGGTGCGCGACGCGGTCGGCGTCGTTGTAGGAGATCAGGGCGTTGCGGATCGAGCGGGTGGAGGCGAGCAGCTGGATGTTGGCCTCGGCGGTGTAGCGCAAGCCCACCAGTTCGTCGTCATACATCTTGGAGGCGAGATCGTTGATTTCACCGGCCTTCAAAATGCCCTGCAAGCCGGCGACGCCGCCGATCGCGGCGACGATCAAAAATCCGCCGAGTAGTTTCGTCCCGACCTTGAGTTCTTCAAACCATTTCATCATTTTCCCTTTGTAATGTGGCGTGGACGCAGCCGGATGCATTCAAAACTATACTGAATGTACAGTACACTGAAAATAGCAAAACATCTTGCCTCAAGCAAACTATTAAGCGGGTTTCATTGCAAAGGTTGTTGACGGTGTCGCAAATTTGTCACTCCGATCAAGCGCTCGGTGACAACAATGCGTGGACTTTGGGCGGCGAGTGGCGTTATATAATGTGGGCCGGATACGTACATTTACTTATATTAAATACCTTTATGGCAACACCTCGCGGCGCGCGCGCCAGCAATCGCGACGCGCTCCTGGACGCGCTTGAAGCGATCATCTCCGAGCGCAGCGTCCATGATGTCACCCTCGAGAGCGTCGCCGCGCGCGCGGGGATCACCCGGGGTGGCTTGATCTACCATTTCAAGTCCAAGGAAGCCTTGTTGCACGCCTTGGTCGAGCGCATGCGGCTGCGGCTCGAAGCCCACTGCGTCAAGCCGGCGATGGCGGCGCGGCCGGCGCTCGAGACGTTTTTGACCGCCCGCATCCACTACGCGTTTTCGATGCCGCCGCGGGAAAAGAAGGTCATGGCCAACCTGCTGGCCGCCGCCTCCAGCCACCCCTCTTTGCTGGGGCCGGTCAAGACGATGTACGACAGCGGCCTGGAGGGGCTGGCGCAAGTGGCCGACAGCGCCGGCCTGGCGTTGTCGGTGTGGACCGCGCTCGATGGTTTCGTGTTGCTGGAGATGCTCAATCTGCGCCAGTTTTCGGACCAGGAAAAATTGCAGATGCGCGATACCTTGCTGATGCTGGTGGAGCGGCATTTCGGGCAGTGAGGGCTGGCGGCATGGCAGGCCAAGTAGGGCCGGGCGCCGGATATCGGAGTGTGATCGCACCGTCGGACACCAGAAACAAAAAGCCCGCCGTCTCACTGGGAGCACGGCGGGTTTCTGAAACTTCGTCAAGTAGACTGAAGTAAATTCTTGGTGGTGATAGGTGGAATCGCACCGATCATCATCGCGAATACATAACTACTTGATTTATAAGCCGTTACTCTAGCGCTTGGTGTCGAGATTGAGTCAATGTGCATCACCCTAGTGATGCACTCCCGGACAACGAGATACCAGTGTATGCAAAATCTGTTTTGCCCGCTAGTGCGAGGCATCGGCAATTTTTGGACCGGCAGTTCAAGTCCCTTATCGGGATTTGTATAGTCGAACACGTGGGTTGCTGGCGCTGGTCTCCGGTCTAGGCGCTGTAGTAGCGTAAATCTGAACTGACAACCGCTGTCAGATGGGTTAAAGTTTTCCTCATGGCCGCAAGGCCAGAAGCGGACCAACACGAACGGCGCAGAATGAATAACGAGAAAATGGTTGTGGACTGGCAGGACAAGATTCTGCGCGAATGCGAGCGAAAACTGCAGCGCCACCTCACCAGTGCTGAGTCATATTTTGTGCGCAGCCGACAAAGTTTCCTAGCCCTGGAAATGATTCAAGATTCTGTAGATGTAATGCCGCCAACAGAGCTGCGGGAATACCTGAATTCTGACCGCGTCTGACGACGAAAAGCAGACTGCCCGACCATGCCGCCTAAAATGAGTTACCTCAATATGAATCAGCGACAACTGCTGCGCCACTGGGAATTCCCTCATCTCGTCCATGGCGGAGTAACGCTGGTTGCACGAGCAGACATAGAGAAATGCTTACGAACGATTCTTGAACAGAAGTGCCGATTACACGGGTATGAGGGCTTTACGTTGCACGGCGACGGTCAGATTCAACCACACACGGAATGGAGTGCCAGCTGGTCATCGGAGCGACTACCGTCTCTTGGTGAAATGCTAGCGGATGTGCTTGAGTCACCTCCTTCTGTGACCCATTTCGAGTTCGTTTTTTCAGACCCTTCCTGAGACTGTCCCGGCGGCTGCCCTTGCGGCTGGGGATTGCAATGGGATGGAAGCCGCCGGTCGCCAGATGTAATGCGTCGGGTTACATCTGTGCTATAGATCAGGCGGCCCACGCTTGAACCCGGCTTACCGCCTTGGCAGTCCACCGACCACCGCGAATAGTCGCCACGTTCATCTGGTTCAAGTGGGCGGCGATTTGGTTCAGACTCATGCCTTCCTTCAGGTTTCCCAGCACGCCCATCAACTTCCGCGAGAACTCGACCGAAGCCAACTCCCGCGCCTCACGTCCTTTGGCCTGAGCATCGGATAAATTCGTGCGGTTCCCCAAGACGATGCCAGAAGCCTTCTTTACTGCCAGTGCCGCCTTGGTGCGCTCAGAGATCAGTCGGCGCTCTTTCTCTGCCAGTGACGCATATAAATGCAGGACGAACGGATCAACGTCAGTGCCAAGCTCTGTCACGATGAACGGCACCCGCCGAGCCATGAGGCCGGAGACAAATGCCACGTCGCGGCTAAGGCGGTCAAGCTTCGTCACAATGACTGCGCAACCCAGGCGGCGAGCAGCGTCGAGCGCACCGGCCAGCCCCGCGCGATCCTCGACGGCTAGCTTGCCGCTGGCGACATCGACGAAACCGTCCACCACCTCAAACCCCTCAGAGGCACAAAACCGGAGAAGCGTCGCCAATTGGCTGTCAAGACCCAGGCCACTCTTGCCCTGCTCGGAAGTGCTAACTCGACGATAGATGATTGCCTTTTTCATATTTTTCCTGTTTGTGTCATTTGTATATGACCATTTACTAATGACATGAACTATATCATGCATCAAAGAAAAACAATATAATTCGCAACATGTTGCGAATTATAGACTATAATATGTGCATGACAACTGACACCACTGCAAAAGCAAAACGCGGCCCTAAGCCTATCGGGGAGGTGTCGATGTCTGCCGCCGAGCGGATGCGCCGTAGCCGCGAGCGCAAACACGCATCCGGGGTAAAAAAGTTTGAGTTCCAGGTGGAAGGAATGCACCTGGATTACGTTGAGCAACTCGCGCAACATAACAATGTATCTGTCAGTAGTGCTTTACGTATGCTGCTGGAGCCTTCATTGGACCGTTACGTTGGCGTGATGCGCCGTTGTGAACGAATGAAGGAAAACGGCGCGACGGATGCGCAGATAGATATTTTCGTTCACACCCACTTTATGCCGGAACTGCCACCTATGCCGGAGATCAACGGGCAGTAAAAGAAGTAAGAAGCTGCGCTTTATCGGCTCCAAACGTTCGGGCGCAGTGGGAAGTAAGGAGATAGAAGGACTGGCAAGTCTCCAACGGCGGGAGTTGGCTCGAAAGAGTCGCCGCAGGCCGTGCCAGTGAGTAGAGTTAACGAGCGCCGGACCTTGATCTAGTTAACTCTGCAACACAAGCTGTGGCTACGATTAGGGATAATGGAACCTACACCCAAGGTGGGGAAGGTGAGGCGACCAACCAACCCGACGATACGTCGTCGGGTTGGGGGAGTATTGCGCCTCACCTACCCCAAGGCATATACATTACACCTCTAACACCCTTAGCTTTTCTTCTTCCCGAAAGACTCGCACCACCATGTCAAAGACCCACGCAACCCCGGAAGGCATTGCAAATGCATTGGCGATGCGCGAGGCCGGTTTCACGGCCCTTGCTATCAGCCAGCGAACGGGCATGAGCATACGCACGCTACAACGGCATTTTGCGGCCTCTGGGGCGAGCAAAGGGGCCGCTAGGGACGAAGTGCTGAAACGTGCAAAAGACGAGCTGATGGCCCGTATTACGTCAGACGAGGTCATTAAGGCTGAGGCGGCTCGCTTGGTAGCCGACGACTTGGCTCACTCTTTCCATTTAAGAGAAATCATCCTGGCTGCATCGCAACAGATGAAGGCAACCAATCTGGATGAGGCCGCCCTAGTAATGCGTGCTGCGGCAGCATATTCCACCACGATGAAGAACACGTCGGATGTCATTCGTCGAAGCCTTCGCATGAAGGATGTGAGTGACGACATGGATGGGCTACCGGAATTGGTTATTGCGGAATTGACTGGTGATGAAATCGCGGAACTTCGAAAGCAAGACGATGATCTGCTTCCTAATGAGGGTAGCGTGAACAGCGGCCAAGCCGCTGACGAAGGGTATAAAATCGAAGATGATGACGATGTCATTGTAGAACTGCCGTGACTGTTTCTTGGCACGTTATTGGCACAGACGAAGTCCTAGAAAAAATCACTACCTGTGAAGGCGGTGCGCTCACTAACTTGGATGGCATTTTGAAAATCAAGTGGCCGGGAGGTTAGCAGTCATCGCGGAGTGTTTTCTGACGGAAATTGCGCTGTTCGTTCGACGCAAGCGCATCTACGAGGTGGCTTCAAGGCTGGTCTGTGTGGAAACACCCCCAGCGGTGTCTGCGCACAACTCAGGTTTTCCTTGACTTCGCTGCGTTCTAGGGCATAATCTTGAGCTTGAGTTCACTGCCTATCGGCTTTGAATCTATCGAGGTTTCGGCCGCTGAACCCGCGTAGCGAATCAGCGGCCTTTTTACGTCAGCTCAAGATTTAGGCGTTAGGGCGCGCATGCAGTTGTCCTTCGACCACTGTGGGGCCGTCAAGATCTTCTTTATACTGTTGTCGGCTTGATAGCAAGTAACGAACTTAGCCTTTAGTTCGCCGCTTCCTTTCAACCCCATCGATACAATCACCACGAACTCTTCATAGACTACGGCCACTCGCCTGCGCGCATCATACGTGCGAGACACTTTTTCCCATCCTTCGAGCAACGTTGCTGTTGGATGCTCAAGAGTGGCTTTTATCCAATCGATGCGCTGCGCGCGCACGGCAGAGAAAACGTCCTTCTTACCGTCGCGCTGACTGCTTTCATAGAAAGAATGGTCAAACTGCGCGGGGGCGAAATAAACGCGAATCCCGTCGGATGTTTGAATTGACGCTTGGCAATTGGGTATTTCGGTCCATCGTGCCCACTGATTCCGGTCCATCGTGCCCAGCGATTCCGGTCCATCGCGCCCACCCATTCCGGTCCATCGTGCCCAGTTTGACAGGGTGACCGGAATCACTGGTCACGATACCGGAATCGGTG
>CAUPRW010000045.1:0-54545 GCA_963513825.1 uncultured Duganella sp. | reverse complement strand
CCACGCCAGCGTGGCGCCGCCGGCCGTGGTCGCCGGCGCGGCCGCCGCCATGGCGCGTGGCGAGATGGCGCCGCCGGCCGCTTCCGCTTCCGCCGCGCAGTTCGCGTCGGACAGGGTGCCGAGTCCGGCGCCGGCAAGCGCCGCCGCGCCCACGGCGTCCGCTCCGATGGGGCAGGCCGCGGCGCACATGGCGTCTTCCGGCGTGGATGCGGCCACCGCACCGATTGCCGCAGCCGCCGCGGCGGCGGCCGCCGCGCGGGCCGCCGCGACCGCGCCGCAAACGGCCGCGCCGGCGTATGCGGCCCCTGCGGCACCGCCTGCGCCCCCGGCGGCGCAATATGCGGCCCCGGCGGCGGCGCATGCCGCGCCGGCGGCCGCTCCGCACGCGGCCGTTCCCGTTCAGCAGACCCAACAGGCTCCACAGGCCGCCGCGCCGGCCGCACCATCCGGTCCGGTCAGTCCGGCGCGCGCGGCGCTCAACGCGGCACTGGAGGCGGCCCGTGCCGGTTCCAAGCCGGGTGCCCGCGCCTATGGCGGCGGCGCGGCCGCGCCTGCGGCGGCGAACCCCGGCCCCGCGTCCGGCCCGGCCGAGCCGGCCGCCGCCTCGCCGATGCCGGCGCCGACGCAGCCGCAGCCGCAGCCGCCAAGCGCGGCGTCCTCGCCGCCGGGAGCTTCCGCAAATTTTAATGCCGCGCAGGCCGCCGCACCGTCGCGTCCTGCGCCTTGGGAAGATTTGCCACCGGCGGCGGGGCAGGGGGGCGATGCCGCCGTGCTGGAGGCGCCGGTGCGCCAGGCCGCCCAGCCGGTTCGGCAAGCCCCCGCGCCGGCCGCCGCGCCACAGCAGGCCGCGCCCGCCGCGCGGGCGGTCGCGCAGCAAGCCGATGACGAGGACGATCTGCCGCCTTGGGTGACGGAATTTTCCGACGATAGCGCGGTGGCCCAATCGATGCCGGCGCCGTCAGCTTACGCGCCGGAGTATGGCGCTCAAAACACCAGCCAGCCGGGCAAGCAATTCGGCGCCCAGGCGGGCAGCCAGGCCGGCCACGCGCCGGCGCCGCCCGCCGTCGCCGACGGCGTACAGGCTTTCGTGGCGCCGGCCCGCGCCGCGCCGGCGCCGGCCAAGGCGCCGTACGCCTACGTCATCACCCCGGTGCCGCAACTGGACTGGGACGGCAACTGGCCGGCCGTGGCCGCCGCGCTGCCGCTGCGCGGCGTGGCGCAGCAACTGGCGATGCAGGCCGAACTGATCGAGTGCGGGTTCGACGGCAACGCGGTCGTCTTCAAGGTGCGCGTGCCGATCGAAACCTGGCGCACGCCGGGCAACGTCGACAAGCTGACGCAGGCGCTGAGCGAGCGCTTCGGCCGCGCCGTGCGCGTCGACACCGAACTGGGCGCCGTCTGGTACACGGCCAGCGCCGAGGCGCAGGCGTTCCGCGCGGCGTGCCAGAAGGCCGCCGAGGAAACCATCGCCAACGATCCCTTTGTCAACAGCATGATCCGCGAATTCGACGCCTGGGTCGTGCCCGGCTCTATCGTGCCGCCGCCGGCCGCGCCCGCCTCGGCCGCGAACTGATCCCACCCTTAACCTTATAAACACGGAGAACTCCATCATGATGAAGAACCAACTGGCAGGCTTGATGAAGCAAGCGCAGGCAATGCAGGACAACATGAAGAAGGCGCAGGAAGCGCTGGCGCTGATCGAAGTCGAGGGCCAGTCCGGCGCCGGCCTGGTCAAGGTGGTCATGAGCTGCAAGAACGACGTCAAGCGCGTGTCGATCGACCCGTCGCTGCTGGCCGACGACAAGGACATGCTGGAAGACCTGGTGGCGGCCGCCTTCAACGACGCCGTGCGCAAGGCCGAGGCGACCTCCGCCGAGAAAATGGGCGGCCTGACCTCCGGCATGAACCTGCCGGCCGGCTTCAAGATGCCGTTCTAAGGAACGGCGCGCCCCGCATGTCCAAATCGCTGGAGTTCCTGACCGAGGCGTTGCGCCGCCTGCCCGGCGTCGGCCCCAAGTCGGCGCAGCGGATGGCGTTCCATTTGCTGCAGCATGACCGCGACGGCGCCGACATGCTGGCGCGCGCCTTGCACCAGGCCGTCAGCGCCGTGCACCACTGCGCGTTGTGCAACACCTTCACCGAGCAGGAGGTGTGCGACATGTGCACCGACGAGCAGCGCGACCGCCGCCTGCTGTGCGTGGTGGAGACGCCCGCCGACCAATTGATGATCGAGCAGACCTTGACCTACAAGGGCCTGTATTTCGTGCTGATGGGGCGGCTCTCGCCGCTCGACGGCATCGGCCCCAAGGATATCCATCTGGAAAAGCTGGTCGCGCGCGCGGCCGACGGCCTGGTCACGGAGGTGGTGCTGGCGACCAATTTCACCAACGAGGGCGAAGCCACCGCGCACTACATCAGCGAGCTGCTCAAGGCGCGCGGCATCGGCGTCAGCAGGCTGGCGCGCGGCGTGCCGGTCGGTGGCGAGCTCGAATACGTCGACGCCGGCACCATCGCCCGCGCGATGCTCGACCGCAGGGCGACATGACAGAGACGAAAAAACTGCCGCTGGCCGGCATCAAGGTGCTCGAGCTGGGCACGCTGATCGCCGGGCCGTTCTGCGCGCGCGTGCTGGGCGAGTTCGGCGCCGAGGTGATCAAGATCGAGTCGCCCGCCGGCGGCGATCCGATCCGCACCTGGCGCGTGCTCAAGGACGGCACCTCGCTGTGGTGGTCGGTGCAGTCGCGCAACAAGAAATCGTTGACGCTCAATATGAAGAGCGAGCGCGGGCGTGAGATCGCCCGCCGCCTGGCGCTCGAGGCCGACATCATCGTCGAGAACTACCGCCCCGGCGTCCTGGAAAAATGGGGCATCGGTTACGAGCAATTGAAGGCGCTCAATCCGGCGACGATCATGGTGCGCCTGTCCGGCTTCGGCCAGACCGGGCCGATGAAGGACTTGCCGGGCTTCGGCGCGATCGGCGAGTCGATGGGCGGCTTGCGCTATGTGTCCGGCCACGCGGACCGGCCGCCGGTGCGGGTCGGCGTGTCGATCGGCGACTCGGTGGCGGCGCTGCACGGCGTGATCGGGGCGATGGTGGCGCTGCGCCACCGCGACGCCACCGGCGGCAAGGCGGCCGGCGAGGGCCAGATGGTCGACGTGGCCTTGTACGAATCGGTGTTCAACCTGATGGAGTCGCTGGTGCCGGAGTTCGACCACGCCGGCGTGGTGCGCGAGCGCACCGGCGGCGCGCTGCCGGGCATCGTGCCGTCGAACACCTATACGACCAGGGATGGCGAGAACATCGTCATCGCCGGCAATGGCGACGCGATCTTCAAGCGCTTGATGCTGGCCATGGGCCGCTTCGACCTGGCCGGCGACGCCCAGCTCGAGCGCAACGACGGCCGCGTGCCGCGCACGCGCGAGATCGACGACGCGATCCAGGCCTGGTGCGATACGCTGGACATCGATAGCGCGCTGGCCGTGCTGAAGGCGGCCGATGTGCCGGCCGGTAAGATTTACTCGGTGCGCGACATGATGAGCGATCCGCAGTTCCTGGCGCGCGGGATGTTCGAGCAGCACCAGTTCGCCGATGGCACGCCGGTCAAGCTGCCGGCGATTTCGCCGAAGCTGTCGGCCACGCCCGGCCGCACGCGGTGGATCGGGCCGGCGCTGGGGCAGCACAACGAGGAGGTGTTGCGCTCGCTGGGTTACGGCGATGATGAGATCGCCGCGATGATGCGCGACGGCGTGCTGTGACGGGGACGGGGACGGCGTGGGGCGGATTAGCGGGCGGGGCCCGCCAATGCGCCCGGGGGGGCTTCTAAGAGGCGGCACGCCGTCATCCGCCAGGCGCGTCGTCGGCGGCGCGCGGCGGATTACGCTGCGCTAATCCGCCCTACGCCATCGGCGCGGCCAGCGCGCATTGGTTGCCCAGCATGAGGGTGATCGATTCCGGTGGCGACGGGTGGCCCAGGTAGTAGCCCTGCACCACGTCGCAGCCGTATTCCTCCAGCAGCGTCAGTTGCGCATCGGTTTCGACCCCTTCGGCCACCACCGCCATCTTGAGCCCGTGCGCCATGGCGATGATGGCGCGCGTGATGGCGGCGTTCTCCGAATCCTGCGGCAGGCCGCTGATGAAACTCTTGTCGATCTTGAGCGCCCGCACGTCGAAGCGCTTGAGGTAGTTCATCGACGAGTAGCCGGTGCCGAAATCGTCGATCGACAGGTACACGCCGATGCCGCGCAACTGCTCGAGCGTGACCATGGTCGCGCGCGCGTCGTCCATCAAGGTGCCCTCGGTCAGTTCGAGCTCGAGCAGCTCGGCCGGCAGGCCGGTGTCGGCCAGCGCCGACATGACGATCTGCGTCAGGTTTTCGTCCTTGAACTGCTTGGCCGACAGGTTGACCGCCACCCGCAGCGGTTGCTTGCCGGGCAGCTGCCACGCCATCGCCTGCCGGCACGCCGTGCGCAACACCCATTCGCCGATCGGCACGATCAGGCCGGTTTCCTCCGCCAGCGGAATGAATTCGGTCGGCGAGATCACGCCCCGTTCCGGATGGCGCCAGCGCACCAGCGCCTCGACGCCGACGATGGTGGCGCTGGCGACGTCGATCTGCGGCTGGTACAGCAGGTACAGCTCGTCGTTCTGCAGCGCCTTGCGCAGGCCGACCTCGAGCTTGACGTGGCTCATGATCTGCATCGTCAGCGACGAGCTGTACAGTTTGGCGTTGTTCTTGCCGCAGTTCTTGGCGTGGTACATGGCCGTGTCGGCGTACTTGAGCAGCGAGTTGCAATCCTCGCCGTCCTCCGGATAGAGCGAGATGCCGATGCTGGCCGTGACGAAGATTTCGTGGGCGTCGATCAGGAACGGGCGCCGCATCGCCTCCTTGACCCGGTGCGCGACGTTGAGCGCGTTTTCCACCCGCTCGAGGTCGGGGATCAGGATGGTGAATTCGTCGCCGCCCAGGCGCGCCAGGTTGTTGCCGCCGACCTCGGTGCGCGAGACCAGGTCGCTCGGCCGCGTGGTCTCGCGCAGGCGCTCGGACACGGCCATCAGCAGGTGGTCGCCGACGTCGTGGCCGAGCGTGTCGTTGATGCGCTTGAAGGCGTCCAGGTCCATGAACAGCACGGCGAATTTCTTGTTGCCCTTGCGCGAGCGCGCCAGTTCGGCCTCCAGGGTTTCGAGGAAGGCCTGGCGGTTGGGGATGCCGGTCAGGCTGTCGCAGTAGGCCAGGCGGCGGATCTGTTCCTCGGTGCGCTTGCGCTCGCTGATGTCGCGCACCAGGCCGAGCACCTCGTTGGGGCCGGTGGCCACCAGGCGCGCCTCGAAATGCCGCACCGGCAAGGGTACGGCGTGTTCGCCGTGGCGCGCGCGCGGGGCCGGGCCGGCGATCGGCAGTTCGTAGTCGAGCGAGCTGATGTGCTGGGTGGCCAGCACCTTGCGTACCTCCTCGAGCATGCGCGCGGCGATCTCGTCCGGCAGCACCTGGTACAGGTGGCGGCCGACGCAGATGTCGCTGGAGAACACGTCGCTCGCCTCGTGGCCCTGCTCGTAGTCGAGGTAGTAGCCGTCCTTGTTCATGCGGAAGAAGGTGTCGGGGATGGCCGCCAGCACGGCGCGGTGGTGGGCGTCGGCGATGCGCAGGCGGGTGATGGCGTCGCTGGCGCGCAGCACGTACAGCACGCGGTGGCCGAGGATCGGCCAGTTGATCGGCTTGGAGACGAAATCGGTGGCGCCGGCCTCGTAGGCCTTGGTGACCGATTCGAGCTCGTCGCCGCCGGTGACCATGATGATCGGCACCACCGAGTGCGTTTCGATGCGGCGGATCTCGCGGCAGACGGCGAAGCCGTCCATGCCGGGCATTTCGACGTCGAGCAGCACCAGGTCCGGCGCCATGCTTTGATAGCAGGCCAGCGCCTGCACGCCGTCCTCGGCCTCGACGGCGTCGAGGCCGACCTGCGCCAGCATCTCGAGCATCAGCAGGCGCATGACGGGATCGTCGTCGGCCACCAGCACCAGGCCGCGCTTGGGGGAAGTTGGGCTTGCCATGTCAGATTTCCTTTTCCAGGATAGCTCCCAATGCCTGCCGCACGGCCTGGAAAGATCGTTCCATTTCATTGAGCAGGTCGGCGGCGCCGGCGGTGGTGTCGTTGCGGCCGAGTTGTTCCATGTCCTTGCAGCGCTGTGCCAGCGCGTCGGCGCCGACGTTGGCGCAGCTCGATTTGAGGCTGTGCGCGGCCTTGCGCATGTGTTGGGTGTCGCCGTTGTCGATGGCCGCCCGTAGCGCCCGCAGGTGGGTCGGCGTGTCGTTCAGGTACGCTTGCAGCACGCGCTCGAGCAGGGCGTCGCCGTTGCTGGCGCTGAGCGCGCGGATGTTGGCCAGGGCCTGCCGGTTGATCAACTGGTGCTGGCGGTCCGCCTCCTGCGGCGGCGCCGGCCGGGACGGCGTGGCGGTCCGGGCCGGCGCGCCCGCCGGCGCTGACGTGGCCGGCCCCGCGGTCGCGCGCTCGAGCACGGTCGCCGTGGCGGCGGGAGCGTCGGCGGGCTCGGCGGCGCCGTCCGGTGGCGTGGCCACGCGCGGCAGCGTGATCCAGCGGCCGATGGTTTGGCCAAGCGCCTGCTGCGTGAACGGTTTGCTCAGATAATCGTCCATGCCGGCGGCCAGGCACGATTCGCGGTCGCCCTGCAAGGCGTTGGCGGTGATGGCGATGATCGGCAGGCTGCGCGAGCGGCCGCGCTGCTGTTCGTGGCGGCGGATTTCGGTGGTGGCGGCGAAGCCGTCCATGACCGGCATCTGGCAGTCCATCAAGATCAGGTCGAACTCGCCCGACTGCACCGAGCGCAAGGCTTCCTGGCCGTTGCAGGCGCGGCTGACGTCCAGGCCCAGGCCTTCGAGCATGGCGCTGGCCACTTCGACGTTGACCGGATTGTCTTCGGCCAGCAGCACCTTGCGGCCCTTTCGCGCGCGCGGCGCCGCCAGCGCGGCGCCGGGGGCGAATGTCGACAGCGGCGGCGCGGCTGGCGCGGCCGCGCCGATCGGCGGCAGGCGGATCGGGCGCTCGCCGGCGTCCGGCGCGAAGGCCGGGGCCGGCGCCGGCGGCCCGGCCCGCAGGTCGCGCGGCGTGTCCGCGTGGCGCGCCTGGGTGACGATGCAGTCGTAGAGGTCGCACTCGCGCGGCGGCTTGATCAACTGGAAGGCGACGCCGGCCTCGCGCTGCTGGACGCGGTCGGCGGCGTTGCGCTCGGTGCTGAGCAACAACAGCCGGGTGGCGGCCAGGCTGGTGTCGGCGTGGATGGCGGCGGCCAGCGCCAGGCCGCTGGTGCGCGGCAAGTCCATGTCGAGCAGCACGACGTCATACGGTTGGCCCGCCGCGGCCGCCTGGCGCAGGCGCGGCAACGCCTGCGTGGCCGAGGCGCAGCTGCCGAGCACGCGCCAGGCCGTCAGCCGCCGTTCCAGCTCGGCGCGGCTGGTGGGGTTTTCATCGACAATCAAAGCGCGGATTCCCTGGCTGGTGTTGGTGGGGTCGTCAACATCGACGCGTGGTTTATCGAAATTTACGGCAAACCAAAAGATCGACCCTTGAGTTAACGCATGGTCGACGCCTATCGTGCCGCCCATGAGCTCGACTAGTTGTTTTGAGATCGCCAGCCCCAGGCCGGTGCCGCCGTGCTTGCGCGTGGTCGAGCCGTCGGCCTGCGAAAAGGAGTCGAAAATGCGCGAGCGCGCCTCGCTCGAGACGCCGATGCCGGTGTCGTGCACCTCGAAGCGCAGCCCGACCGTTTGCGCGTCCTCGCTGTCCACGCCGACCTTGACGGTGATGGTGCCGCTGTCGGTGAATTTGATGGCGTTGCCGAGCAGGTTGAAGATCACCTGGCGCAGCCGGTTCGGATCGCCGCAGATGGCCACCGGGATGTCGTTGGCGACGGCCAGCTCGAGCCGGATGCCCTTGGCCTGCGCCTGCGGCAGGAAGACGTTGTCGACGTCGTCGAGCAGGTCGCGGAAGTTGAACTGGATGTATTCGACCGTCAGCTTGCCGGCCTCGATCTTGGAAAAGTCGAGGATGTCGTTGATGATCACTAATAAGTGTTCGCCCGAGCGCTTGACCATGTTGGTGTAGTGGCGTTGCTGCTCGCTCAGGCGCGTGGCCAGCAGCAACTCGGTCATGCCCAGCACGCCGTTCATCGGGGTGCGGATCTCGTGGCTCATCGTGGCCAGGAAGGCGCTCTTGGCCTGGCTGGCCGCCTCGGCCGCGTTCTTGGCCTTCTCCAGCTGCTCGGTGCGCACGCCGACCTGGCGCTCGAGCTGGTCGCGGTATTGCGCCAGCGCGCCGTCGCGCGCCTCGACCTGGGCCAGCATGTCGTTGAAGCTGTCGATCAGCGCGCCGAGCTCGTCGTTGCGCTGATGGCTGATGCGTTCGGTCGGCTGGCCGCGGCTGACCTGCTGGGCGGCCGCGATCAGCTTGCCCACCGGCTCGGCCACGCTGCCCTTGAAGCGCGCCGCCATCAGCAGCGCCGTCATGAACGAGAGCACCGCCGCGACGGCGGCCGCGCCGAGGTTTTTGAGGATGTCGATCCACATGCGCGTCTGCGCCCGTTCGATCAGCACGGTGCCGGCCGGCGCGTCCTTGCCCGCCACGGCCCGCTGCAGGCGCAGGGCCGGGGCCCACGGCGGACCGGTGCGCTCGCTGTGGACGGCCGGCCGCTCCGCCGGCCCGTCCGTCCCCGGCGTGGCCGCTTCGGCGCCGGCCGGCGGCGCCAGTTGCTCGGGCGCCTCGCGCCCGGGCGGCAAATTGTCGGCCGCGTAGCGTGCCAGCAGCTTGCCGTCGCCATCGTACAGCCCCGCCTGCAGGATCTCGTCCTCCGCGACCAGCGTCGCCAGCGTCCGCTCAGCTTGCTTGCGGTCGCCGCGCGATAGGGCGATGATGCTGTTGTTGCCGATGATGCCGGCCAGCGAAGAGAGTTGCTTGCGCTCGTCGTCGGTGTGGCTGAGCACGGAGGTGGCGGCAAAGGCGATGAACACCAGCATCAAGGCACTGCCGGTCGACAACACGGAAATGATGGTCAGTTTCTGGCTCAGGCCGGAACGTTCGAAATTGAACATCGCTGTTCCAAACAGTGCGGTGGGCGCCGAAGGCGTCGACGCGGGCGGTGCGCGGCAGCGGATTTCTGCGTGCCATTAGGAAAAATATAGGGATGTGGCAAGGATGATGTTGATCTAGGTCTAAGGCGGACCGTTGTGTCCGCTTGAAGCCGCCCGTCCGCCACACTGCGGGTTGACGACATGCAACGAAAAAAAATCTTGTTCGTGGCCGAGGCGGTGACGCTGGCGCACGTCGGCCGGCCGCTGGCGCTGGCCGCCACGCTCGACCGGCGCCGCTACGAGGTCCATGTCGCCTGCGCCCCCGGCCATGAGCCGTTCTTCAAGGATAGCGACGTGCGGGTCTGGCCCATCGCCAGCATTTCCAGCGCGCGCTTCCTGGCCGCGCTGGCGTCCGGCAAGCCGGTGTACGACGCGGCCACGCTGCACGGCTATGTCGAGGACGACCTGCGGCTGCTGCGGCAGCTGCGGCCCGACGTGGTGGTCGGCGATTTCCGCCTGTCGCTGTCGGTCAGCGCGCGGCTGGCCGAGGTGCCCTATGTGGCGGTGATCAACGCCTACTGGAGCCCCTATGTGCGGCAACATTACCGGGTGCCGGCGATGGGCCTGTCGCGCGCGTTGCCGATCCCGGTGGCCGAGCGCGTGTTCAAACTGATCCGGCCGCTGGCGTTCGCGCTGCACGCGGCGCCGCTCAACCAGGTGCGGCGCGACCGGGGGCTGCCGTCGCTGGGGCCGGATTTGCGCCGCGTCTACACCGACGCCGACCATGTGGTGTATGCCGACATTCCGGAGATGTTCCCGGCGACCAATCTACCGGCGACGCACTGTTATCTGGGGCCGGTGCCGTGGTCGCCGCCGACCGGGTTGCCGCCGTGGTGGAACGCGTTGCCGTCGGGCCGGCCGATCGTCTATGTGACCTTGGGCAGCTCGGGGCAGGGCGCTTTGCTGCCGCGGGTGTTGCAGGCGCTGGCGCCGCTGCCGGTCAGCGTGATCGCGGCCACCGCCGGCAATGTGGACGTGGCGGCCGTGGCGGCTGGCGCGCCGAACGCGCATGTGGCCGCTTATCTGCCGGGCGTCGAGGCGGCGCGCCGTTCGAGCCTGGTGATTTGTAACGGCGGCAGCCCGACCAGCCAGCAGGCGCTGGGCGCCTGCGTGCCGGTGCTGGGCATCGCCGGCAATCTGGACCAGTATTTGAACATGCACGGGGTGGTGGCCAGCGGCGCCGGCGCCTTGCTGCGCTCGGACCGGCTCAGCGAGGAGGGGCTGCGGCGCGCCGTCATCGATTTGCTCGAGCAGCCGGGGGCGAAGGCGTCGGCGCGCAAGGTGGCCGAGCAGTTCGTGCGCTACGACGCCGGGACGCGGCTGGCCGGCTTGCTGCTCAGGTTGTTGCCGTTGTGAGGTGGTGGCTTTACCCCGCCGGGGCATCGGCGGCAAGCGGGCGCCGCCGGTGCGGGGTCGTACCCGCAGGGTACGACCCCGGCGTGGTTTGGGGCGGAGCCGGTCGCATCAAGCCTTGGCGCCGGCCTTGACCTTGCGGCGGCTGCCGACCGCCAGCCCGGCCAGGCCCAGGCCCATGATGGCCAAGGTGTCCGGCTCCGGCACCGCCAGCGCGGCGAAGGTCTGCGACGAGTCGACCTTGAGGAACGGCACCGTCGTTGGCGTGGCGCCGTCCCACATCATCGTCGGCGTGAAGAACGACGGCACGTTGGTGGTGCCGGTCACCTTGTCCTGGAAGATGGAGCCGGTGACGATGTCCAGGTAGGCCGGGTCGACATAATCGATCATGAAGCGCGAGTCGAACGAGCCGGTGCCGACCGCGCCGCTGGCCGTGAAGCTGGCGTCGTTGAACACCAGGTGGCCCGACAGGATGATGATGCCGTCGCCGTCGGTGTCGCCGGGCGAGGTGCCGCAACCGGTCGAGGTCGAACCGGTGCCGTAGCAGCGCACGGTGCCGGCGCCGTTGCCGGGCACGGCGCGGCTGCTGCCGGCGCCGGGCGTGATCTGGTCGAAATAGATGGCGATGTTTTGCACGCCGGCGCGCAGCGGGTCGACGTCCATGGCGGCGGCCTGCGACGGCGGCAGCGTGAAGTGGGCGGTGGTGGGCGTCTGGAAGTCGACCAGCTCCTGGAAGCGCACCACCTTGCTGATCTCGAACGTGGTGTTGAGGCCGGCCGGGGTGACGATGGCCGGGATATTGCTGTTGGACATGGTGCCGATCACCATCTGCGAGCGCAGCTCGGTCAGGTAGGGCGCGCCGGCGCCGGGACCGACGGTGATGCCGGGCTGGAAGCCGGTGGCCAGGCCGGTGTCGGTGACGTTGGTCCACAGGTCGGCGTAGGTGCTGTAGGCGCCGCTGCCGGTGACGTCGAGGCCGACGGTGGGGCCGGCGCTGGCGCCGGGCGCGGCGGCCAGCGCGCAAGCGATCGTCATGGCGGCCAGTGCGGGTTTGATCGATTTCATGGTGTTCCCTCGAGTGGATGGACCCCGGGAATCGGGATCGTATCGCCCATGGAGCAAAACCCTTGCCAGACGAAGTGAACCGTGTGAAATCAATTACTTGCGCGGGAGCGATACCGCAAACGTGCAAGCACTGTAAAAAAATCCGTCACCCAAAAAAGACGGACCCCGGGCATGGCGGCCGGGTCCGCCGTAAATGGTCGGGCGTGGCCTCAGGCCGGCGTGGCGCCTTTGCGGCGTTTGCTCAGCGCCAGTCCCGCCAGGCCCAGCCCCATCAGCGCGACGGTGGCCGGTTCCGGCACGGCGGCGAACGACTGCGACGAATCGACCTTCAGGAACGGCACCGAGCCGACGGTGGCGCCATCCCACATCGACGTCGGCGTGAAGAACGACGGCACGTTGGTGGTGCCGGTGAACTTGTCCAGGAACACCGAGCCGGTGACGATGTCGAGGTAGGCCGGGTCGACATAGTCGATGATGAAGCGGGTGTCGAACGAGCCGGTGCCGACCGCGCCGCTGGCGGTGAAGCTGGCGGCGTTGAACACCAGGTGGCCCGACAGGATCATGACGCCGTCGCCGTCCGCATCGGCGCCGCCGCCGCAACCGTTGGCGGCGCCGCCGGTGCTGCCGGTGCCGTAGCAGCGCACCGTGTCGACGCCGTTGCCGGGCACGGCCACGCTGCTGCCGCCGGGCGTGATCTGGTCGAAGAACACGGCGAAGTTCTGCACCCCGGCGGTGGCGGCGTCGACATCCATCGCCGCCGACTGGCTCGGCGCCAGCCCGAAGGTGGCCGTGGTGGCGGTCTGCGAGGTGACCAGCTCCTGGAAGCGGATGACCTTGGTCATTTCAAAGGTGGTGTTGAGGCCGGGCGGCGTGACCAGCGTGCCGTTGTTGCTGTTGGTCATGGTGCCGATCTTGGTCTGGGTGCGCAGCTCGGTCAGGTAGGGCGCGATGCCGCCCGGGCCGCCGACGATGGCGCCGGGCACGAAGCCGGTGACCAGGCCGGTGTCGGTGACGTTGGTCCACAGATCGGCGTAGGTGGAGTAGGCGCCGGAGCCGGTCGGGTCGAGCCCGACCACCGGACCGGCGGACGCGGCCAATGGCGCCGCCAGCGCGGCGGCCAGCGCGGCGGCGGCGGCGGGTTTGAGGTAGTGTTTGCTAAGGTTCATCGCGGTTCCCCATGAGATAGAAGACCCTGGAAATCAAGGTCGCCCCAGCCCTACAGCAAAACCCCTGCCAGCGGCGGCGACACCTGTGTAATCAAAGGCTTGCGTCGCGCCGCCTGTTGCGGATCGAAAACAGCGTAAAAAAATCCGGCAGTCGCTTGTTGTAGCTCAGCTCGCTTGATGCGGCGGCTCGGAGGCCGGCGCCGACTTGATTTTGCGCGCCGGAATGCCGCCCCAGACTTCGCCGGCGCCGATGCGGGTGTCCTTGGTGACGACCGCGCCGGCCGAGACGATGGCGCGGTCGCCGATGCGCACGCCCGCCATCACCACCGCCTTGGCGCCGATGGTGACGGTGTCGCCGATGACGACCGCCTTGAGCTCGAGGCGCTCGCCCTCGATCACGTGGGCGAAGACCACGGCGTCGTGGCCGATGATGGTGTTGCTGCCGATGCGCGTGAGCGGCGGATCGAGCAGGGCGCCGGCGCTGTAGGTGTTGGCGCCGAGCTCGGCGCCGAGCGCCAGATAGACCAGGCGCACCAGCGGCACCGGCAGGAAGTGCGTGCGGATCAGCGAGTTAAACAGCAGCAGGTAGAACAGGATGTTGACGTTGGCCGCCAGTTCGTGGCGCGAGTGCTGCGCCACCTCGCCCTCGCGCAGCGGCAGCGCCAGCAGAAAGCAGCGGTACACGGCGAAGGCGCACAGATAGGTCAGCGGCACGGCCGCCAGCACCAGCGTCACGCCGCGGAAGTCGCCCAGCGGCGCGCGCCCGAGCAGCAGCGCGGTGGCGCCGACGCCGAGCGCCACGATCAGCGCCAGCAGCGCCAGGAACAGGGCGATCTGGGCCGGCTTGATGGCGCGCATCAGGGCCGCTCCGGCGGCGCGCCGACCAGCAAGGCGCCGAGCGGCTTGCGCAGCGAGCGCGCGGTCGGCGCCGCGCCGGCGCCGATGCGGCCCATGAACACGGCGCGCTCCCAGGCTTGCCGGCCGACCAGCAGTTCGCCCTCGCGCGCCAGGGCGGCGGCGCGCTGCTGCATGCCGGGCGTGCCGGAGAACACGCGCTGCTCGCGCACGTAGCGTGAAAAGATCAGCGGCGTCAGTTCCGGCTGCAATTGCAGGCCGTGCGCGGTGGCCGTGAGCCAGAAGCGCTGCATGGCGCGCCCGGCGGCGACGTAGTCGTCGATGCGGCGCGGCGCCTGCGCGCCCGTGAGCACGAAGTGCGCCGCGCAGGCCAGGCCCGGAATGAGGTCCATCTGCAGCCGTGGCGCGACGGTGCCGGCCAGCCAGGTGTTGAAGAACTCCACGCGGCGCCAGTCGCCCATGATCCAGCGCATCAGCCTGGCGGTGAGCGCGTCCACGCCCAGCGCCTGGTCGGGCAGCTTGTCCTCGCTGTAGCGGGCGTTCCATTCGATGACGGCGCGGTGCACCTGGTGCGCCTCGGGCATCGTCAGGCGCAGCTTGGCGTTGCGGAACATCAAGCGCGCCGCCGCCAGCCGCGCGGGGCCTTCGAGCCAGGTCACGCCGAAGCCGGGCGGCAGCGTGGCCGTCAGCGCGGCTTTTTCGGCGGTGGTCAGCGCGCGCCGGCTCAGCGGGCGGCGCTGGACGCTGCGCGTGAGGATGAAGCCGGCCAGCGGATCGGCCGCCGGCGGCTGGGCCGGGGAGAAGTCGACCACGAAGGTGGGGCGCGTGTCCGGCGCTTCGGCACGCCGCGTGGCGCCCGTCGCCAGCCCGAAGGTGCTGGCGGCGATGGCCATGGTCTCGAGCAGCGCGCCGAGCGAGATCTGGCTGGGGTGGCCGTCAAGGTCGTAGACGCAGTGGTCGCGCGTGTCGTGGCCGTGCACCACCAGGCGGCGGGCGTCGAGGATCTCGAAGCGCCACGGCTGGGTGTTGTCGCCGCTGGGCGCCCAGCGCGCCAGTTCGAGGATGCGCTCGAGCGTGGCGTCGAGGTGTTGTTCCATTTTGCTCATGATTGTCCTCCCGGCCGGCGCCGCCGGGCCAGCATCAGCGCCAGCCGTTGCAGCGGATGGCGGTTGCCGCCGGGGCGCCAGGTGCGCGCCAGCGTGTTGCGAAAGGCGTCGAACTGGTAACCGCGCGGCGCCGCCAGGATCTTACCGCGATTGAGCAGGATCTTGAGCGCCTCGGTGGCGGCGGCGCCGGCGCACAGCTCGCACCCCATGATGGTCGACGGGCCGCGCCGCTCGCGCAGGTTGATGCTTGACGGATCGACCAGGTAGCCGCCGTGCAGGCCGGCCGGCGCCAGGCCGACCAGGAAGCGCAGCGCCTTTTCGGCCTCGGGCAGGTCGCCCCAGCCGAAGTACTGCTCGAACGTCATGCCGCCGGGCATGAAGTTGAGCACGGCCGTGCCCATGCCCAGCGGCGCGGCCGTGACGGCCGGGATGCCGAGCCGGGCGCAGGCGGCGAAGGTGGCCTGGCGGGCGTCGAAGGCGAAGAAGTCGAGGCCGTCGACGTACAGGTCGACGCCGGCGAAGAAGCGGTCCATGTTGGCGTGGTCGACGCCGGCCGGAAAGCTGGTCAGTTGCAATTCCGGGTTGATGTCGCGCGCCATCGCCGCCAGCACCTCGACCTTGGGCTGGCCCAAGGTCGACATGGTCGCGCCGATCTGGCGGTTGAAGTTGGCGATGTCGAAGCGGTCGAAATCGGCGATGTGGAACGCGCCGACGCCGAGCCGCGCCAGGGTTAGCAGGTGAAAGCCGCCGACGCCGCCGAGGCCGGCGATGGCCACGCGCCGCTGCCTGAGCAGCGCCTGCTCGGCCGGCGTGACCCAGCCGAGGTTGCGCGCGAAGGCGTGTTCGTATGAAAAGGTTGGTCCCATGTGTCTCCCGGAAACTGCCGACCGCGCGGCTCAAGAGGTTTTGACAGATGGGTTGGTTGGAAAGTTCCGTGGGAAATGGAAAAATTGTGGAGGAAGGAGGGCGCTTCGCGCACGCGTGCCGGGACGCCGGCACCAACCCCGTGTGCTTTTGCCTCGACGCCAGCACCACCGCTTAGGGGACGTACCCCAAGGGGTACGTCCCCGCATGGCCGTGCGGGGTAGCGGCCAAGCGGCCAAGCGGCCGTGCGGGGTAGCAGCCAAGCGGCCGTGCCGGGAAGCGGGGCAAGCGGCCGTGCGGGGTAGCAGCCAATCGGCCGCACCGCGTAGCGGTCCAGACTGCCCCCGCGGCTCGGCCGTCAAGCCGCACCAAGTCTAACAACACCCGCCGCGCTTGCCGGCGCCGCCGTAGCGCGCCTCCTGCCGCTCGCGGAAAAACTCTTCGTACGTCATCATCGGCTCGTCCGGATGGGTGGCCTCCCGATGGCTGACGTAGGTGTCGTAGTCGGGCAGCCCCATCATCAGGCGCATGCTCTGGCCCAGGTAGCGCCCGGCCTTGGCGATATCGCCCAGCATCACTGCACCCTGGGCGCGAGCACCATCGGGCTTTCCATGGCGGTCGGCTTGTCGCTGGCGCGCGCCCGCGCCACGGTGCGGATGCCGAACACCAGCACGCTGAGCACGACGATGACGAAGAAGCCCGCCAGCGACGCGTCCAGGTAATCGTTGAACACGATCTGGTGCATCTGCGCCACCGACTTGGCCGGCGCCAGCAGCTTGCCCTCGTCGAGCGCCGCCTGGTACTTCGACGCGTGCGCGAGGAAACCGATTTTCGGGTTGGCGTCGAAGATCTTCTGCCAGCCGGCCGTCAGCGTGCACAGCAGCAGCCAGACGGTCGGTACGACGGTGACCCAGGCGAACTTGCCGCGCTTCATCTTGAACAGCACGCAGGTGCCCAGCATCAGCGCGATGGCCGCCAGCATCTGGTTGGCGATGCCGAACAGCGGCCACAGCGTGTTGATGCCGCCGAGCGGATCGACCACGCCCTGGTACAGGAAGTAACCCCAGGCGGCCACGCACAGCGCGGTGGCGGTCAGGTTGGCGAACACGTTGTCGGTCTGTTTCATCGACGGCGCGAACGCGCCCAGCAGATCCTGCAGCATGAAGCGGCCGGCGCGGGTGCCGGCGTCGACGGCGGTCAAGATGAACAGCGCCTCGAACAGGATGGCGAAGTGGTACCAGAACGCCATCATGGCCTTGCCGCCGATCACGTTCGACAGGATGTGGGCCATGCCCACGGCCAGGGTCGGGGCGCCGCCGGCGCGCGAGATGATGCTGTGCTCGCCGACGTCCTTGGCGGTCTGGGTCAGCATGTCCGGCGTGACGTAGAAGCCCCACTGCGAGATCGCCGCAGCGGCCGACTCGGCCGTGGTGCCGATCAGCGCGGCGGGGGAGTTCATGGCGAAATAGATGCCCGGCTCGATGGTCGAGGCGGCCACCAGCGCCATGATGGCGACGAACGATTCCATCAGCATGGCGCCGTAGCCGATGAAGCGGGCGTGGCTTTCGTTTTCGATCATCTTGGGCGTGGTGCCCGACGAGATCAGCGCGTGGAAGCCGGACACCGCGCCGCAGGCGATGGTGATGAACAGGAAGGGGAACATCGAGCCCGACCACACCGGACCGGTGCCGTCGATAAATTGCGTGAACGCCGGCATTTTCAGGTAGGGCGCGACCACCAGGATGCCCAGCGCCAGGCCGACGATGGTGCCGATCTTGAGGAAGGTCGACAGGTAGTCGCGCGGCGCCAGCAGCAGCCACACCGGCAGCACCGAGGCGACGAAGCCGTAGCCGATCAGCATCCAGGTCAGCTCGGTGCCGGTGAAGTTGAACATCGGCGCCAGGGCCGGGTTTTCCTGCACGTACTGGCCGCCGAAGATGGCCGCCATCAGCAGCACGAAGCCGATGATCGACACCTCGCCGATGCGCCCGACGCGGATGTAGCGCGAATAGACGCCCATGAACAGCGCGATCGGGATCGTCGCCATGACGGTGAAGCTGCCCCACGGCGAGCCGGTCAGCGCCTTGACGACGATCAGCGCCAGCACGGCCAGGATGATGACCATGATCATGAAGGTGCCGAGCAGCGCGATCATGCCGGGGATCTGGCCCAGCTCGGACTTGATCAGGTCGCCGAGCGAGCGGCCGTCGCGGCGCATCGAGATGAACAGCACGATGAAGTCCTGCACGGCGCCGGCGAACACCACCCCGGCCAGGATCCACAGCATGCCGGGCAGGTAGCCCATCTGCGCGGCCAGCACCGGCCCCACCAGCGGCCCGGCGCCGGCGATGGCGGCGAAGTGGTGGCCGAACAGCACGTATTTATTGGTCGGCACGTAGTCGAGCCCGTCGTTGAGTTTGGCCGCCGGGGTCAGGCGCCGGTCGTCGAGCCCGAGCACCTTGTTGGCGATGTACAGGCTGTAGTAGCGGTAGGCGATCAGGTAGACGCAGACGGCGGCGATGACGATCCAGATGGCGCTGACGGATTCGCCGCGCTTGAGCGCGACGACGCCGAGCGCGGCGGCGCCGCACAGCGCCAGCGCCGCCCAGCCGAGCTTGCTCGCCACGGACTGCGGGGCGTTCGGTAGTGTGTTCATGCTTCCTCCAAGGTGTGTTGTACGCCGCTCGGCCATGTCAATCCGGCATCTCGGCAGCTTATGGCGAGTATTCACGAAGCTGATAATGCGCGCAAGCGCAGCACTACGCAGCGGCGCTAGGTAGTACTACGTACCGCCCGGGCGGGGAGCAGGCGTAAAATCGCGCCAAGAAGATTTTTGGACGGGCGGTTGGCGATGAAGTTGCGGCAAAAAGTGATATTCCTGGCGATCACGCCGTTGATCCTGGCGCTGTGCGCGATCGCGCTGGCGGTGCGCCACCAGTCGGTGTTGCTGGCCCAGCAGCAGCGCGAGACCATCCAGCAGGCCTACCTGAGCAGCAAGGAGGCCGAGCTCAAGCACTACGTGGCGCTGGCCTCGCACTCGATCTCGCACCTCTACCTGTCCGGGCGCAACGACCCGGCCACGCTGGCCGAGGCCAAGCGCATCCTGTCGTCGCTGAGCTACGGCGACGACGGTTATTTCTTTCTCTACGATATGCAGGGCAACACCTTGATGCACCCGCGCCAGCCCGAGCTGGTCGGGCGCAACCTGTTCGAGTTGCGCGACGCGCTGGGGCGCCCGACGATCCAGAACCTGCTGCAGCGGGCCCGCGCCGGCGGCGGGCTGGAGCGCTACATGTGGATCAAGCCGTCGACCCGCAAGCCGGTCGCCAAGCTCGGCTACGTGATCGCCATGCCCAACTGGGGCTGGATGATGGGCACCGGCATTTATCTTGACGACGTCGACGGCGCGCTGGCCAAGATCGACATCCAGCAATCGGGCAACATCCACAACACCATGCTGTGGATCGCCGCCATCGCCATCGCCGCCGCCGTGGCCGTCGCCAGCGCCGGGCTGGCGCTCAACATCAGCGAACTGCGCGTGGCCGACGCCAAGCTCAAGGCGCTGGCCCAGCGCGTGGTCGAATCGCAGGAGGAGGAGCGGGCGCGCCTGTCGCGCGACCTGCACGACGGCATCAGCCAATGGCTGGTATCGATCAAGCTGCAGATCGAGGCCGGCATCGTCAAGCTCGAGTCGGCGCCGGCGCCGCTGCTGGGCGGGCCGGCCGACGAGGCGGCCGCGGCCGGGCGGCGCGGCGCGCAAGCGGTGTTCGAGCACGCCGCCGGGCAGTTGAGCGACGTCATGGGCGAGGTGCGGCGCATCTCGCACAACCTGCGCCCGGCCATCCTCGACGACCTCGGGCTGGCGGCCGCGCTGCACCACCTGGGGCGCGAGTACACGCTCAGCAGCGCCACGCCGGTGCGGTTCGAAGCGTCCGGCGTCACCGACGGCCTGTCGGACGTCGCCAACACGGTACTGTTCCGCATCGCGCAAGAGGCGTTGACCAACATCGAGCGCCACGCCGGCGCCAGCGCGGTCGACATCCGCCTGGAGGGCGACGGCGCCGGCGTCGCCCTGCGCATCGGCGACGACGGCGTCGGCTTCGACGCCGAAGGCATCGCCCTGCACCCGCAGCACGGCATCGGCCTGCGCAACATGATGGAGCGCATGGACGCCATCGGCGGGCGCTTCGGCATCGCCTCGTCGGCCGACGGCACCGTACTCACCGCCTACGTCGCCAACACCGCCTAAACCATCGGGGTCAAGTCTGTCATTTGGACACGAGCCCGGCGGTAACATCGCGAACAATGCCGGAACAAGGGCGCGACACGGTTGCCGCGCCAAACGAACACAGCCCAAAGACGCGCTAATATGTCTGATAGAAACATCGATACCGCCCCTGGAAGAAACACGCTATGAGCCCTACCGTCAAAATCCTGCTGGTCGACGACCACCCCCTGGTGCGCGACGGCCTGCGCGCCCGGCTCGAGGCGATGCCGCAGTTCGAGGTCGTGGCCGAGGCCGGCGGCGCGGCCGAGGCCCTCGAGCAGGCGGCCCGCTGCGCCGTCGACCTGGTGCTCATGGACATCAACATGCGCGGCACCAACGGCATCGAGGCGACGGCCCAGTTCAAGCAGGCGTTCCCGCGCATCGCCGTGCTGGTGCTGTCGATGCACGACAAGCTCGAATACGTGTCGCAGGCGATCCAGGCCGGCGCGCGCGGCTACGTGCTCAAGGACGCGCCCGGCAAGGACATCGTCGTCGCCATCGAGACCGTCATGTCCGGCGGCATTTATTACAGCGCCGCGCTGGCGCGCCAGCTGGCCCAGCCGCACCACCAGGACAACCAGCTGACCTCGCGCGAGCACGAGGTGCTGCGCCACATCGCCAACGGCGAATCGAACAAGCAGATCGCCCGCGCGCTGGACTTGAGCGTGCGCACGGTGGAAACGCACCGGCTCAACATCAAGCGCAAGCTCGGCATCGAGGGGCAGGCCGAATTGATACGTTTCGCGGTCCAAAACGCGCAGTGAGGTGACTTTTAGCTTGCTTCTTTGTTAGGATGCAACAAAATAGGGTCCCGGCTCTAATACTGTTGAGCAATTTCTAATATTCCGTGTTTGCGCGGCAATATCTGATATATTCTAATTGCTTAGTAAATTGCAATTGTGTAAAAAGAAAAACGTTGTGCGCGGTCTCCGTTCCTCTACTGGTGTTGCAATTGCTCCGCTGCCTCAGGGTATCTGTGTGGGTGTTTGCGCGCCGTCGTGGCCGAACGCTGGCCGCGTGCTCAACCCTCGAAGAGAAATAGATGTCCGCTTCCGATACTAGCCCGTTCCCGCTCGTGGAATTGCAAGCGGTCTCCAACGCCCGCAACGAGTGGGTGGCGTTGGCATTCGAATTGCGGGCCGACGCCGGCGACGCCTTCCAGGGCGCGCTGACGCTATTGCGCACCGCCGACGCGTTCGCCGCGCTGGCGCCGCTCGATTGCATCGTGCCGGTGTCCGATCCCGGCCAGCTCGAGCCGTCGCAGTTGACCAGCCTGCCGGCCAGCCGCGTGATCCTGCGGGTGCCGGCCGCGCGCTGCGTCGAGGTGCCCGTCCAAAAGAAACTGGCTGTCGTCGCCGACGCCGGCTACCGCCTGCTGATCGACGGCGTCGCGCCCGGCTCGGCCGCCACCATGTGCGGCGCCCAGGCCTTGATGGTCGACGCCAGCGCCAGCCTGCCGCCGGTGCTGGCGCTGGTGGCCCAGCCCGGCCCGCACGTGGCCGCCAATATGCACAGCGAGGCCCGCATCGCCGAGTGCGCGCGGGCCGGCTTCCACTGGTTTTGCGGCGACTTCGCGCTGCACCCATCGCCCGAGCACGCCGGCGACGGCACCTCGCGCAAGCGCCTGCTGGCGCTGCTGGGCATGCTGGCGCGCGACGCCGATTCGCGCGAGCTCGAGGTGCTGCTCAAGCAGGATCCGGCGCTGTCCTACCACCTGTTAAAACTGGTCAACTCGGCCGCCTTCGCGCTCAGTTCGCCGATCCACAGCTTCGGCCAGGCCATCAACGTGCTGGGCCGGCGCCAGCTGCAGCGCTGGCTGCAATTGCTGCTGTACGCGCGCCAGCAGGACGACGGCCTGGCCAACCCGCTGCTGCCGCTGGCGGCGGTGCGCGCCGCCCACATGGAGGCGCTGAGCAAGTCGCTCGGCTGGGACCGCGACCAGCAGGACATGGCCTTCGTCGCCGGCGTGTTCTCGCTGCTCGACGTGCTGCTGGGCATGTCGATGACGGAAATCGTCGCCGCGCTCAGCCTCGACCTCGACGTGGTGATGGCGCTGCTCGACCGCGGCGGCCCGCTGGGCCAGTTGCTCAGCCTGGTCGAACACCACGACCGCGACGCGCTCGAACGGGCCGGCATCAGCGCCGAAACCTATTGGGAAGGGCAGCTGCAAGCCTACCACTGGGCCATCCAGGTCAGCAGGAATCTGTAAGCCATGGCCGACCATCCCGTCTCCGACTTCCTGGGCCACAGCGCCGCCTTATGCGACGCCGTGCTGCGCCTGCGCGGCGCCGCCATGGCCGAGGAGCTGGGACGCATCGTGCGCAGCGTCACCCACAGCCCGCTGGGCGAATACCTGCCGGCCGACGCCGTCGACCTGCTGCTCAAGCCGCCGGTCGAGGAGATCGTCGCCGCCAACGACGCCGCCGTGCCCAGCCTGACGCAGGACATCTGGTTCGAGGACCGCTATTTCGGCCGCTTCGTCGTCTCCGGGCGGCTGGCCTACGGCGACGGCGAGCGCCGCAGCCTGGCCAGCCTGGCCACCCTGGCCGGCAGCGTGCTGCAGGTGCACTCGCTGGCGCAGCGCACCACGCACGCCTTCGTGCAGGTCGAATCGCAACTGCAGCACCAGTCGCAAATCCTCGACCACATCCACGAATCGGTGGTGACGATGGACATGAACGGCTTCATCCTCAGCTGGAACAAGGGCGCCGAGCGGCTGTTCGGCTACACGGCGGTCGAGGCGGTGGGGCGCAACATCCTGTTCCTGTACCACGACGAGGACATCGACGCGCACGACCCCTTCCTCGAGCAGGGCGGGCGCCTGATGGAGGTGCGGCGCAAGAAGAAATCGGGCGAGGTGTTCTGGGCCAGCCTGTCGCTCTCGCCGCTGTGCGACGTCAACAAGCGGGCGGTGGGGCTGATCGCCTATCTGACCGACATCACCGAGCGCAAGATGGCCGAGGAGCGCATCCACCACCTGGCCTATTACGACGCGCTCACCAACCTGCCCAACCGCAGCCTGCTCACCAAGCTGGTCGACCAGGCGCTGATGGTGGCCCAGCGCGGCAAGCTGCAGGGGTGCGTGCTGTTCGTCGACCTCAACCGGTTCAAGCTGATCAACGACACGTTGGGGCGCAAGATCGGCGACGCGCTGCTGTGCGAAGTGGCGGCGCGCTTCCGCACGGTGCTGCGCGACCAGGACCTGGTGGCGCGGCTCGGCGGCGACGAATTCGCCATCGGCCTGTTCGACCTCGGCCAGCACTTCGAGGCCAGCATGGTGGCGCAAAAGCTGCTGGCCACGCTCAACAGCCCGTTCCTGATCGACGGCCACGACCTGCGCGTCGGCGGCAGCATCGGCATCAGCGTCTACCCGCAGGACGGCGACGACGCCGAAACCTTGCTGCGGCTGGCCGACATCGCCATGTACCGCGCCAAGCAGGAGGGCGGCGTCAACGGCGAGCACGTGGCCTTCTACAGCCAGGACATGAACCAGGGCATGCAAGAGCGCATGCGCATCGAGACCGGGCTGCGCCACGCGCTCGGCAACGGCGAGCTGCTGTTGCACTACCAGCCCAAGTTTTCCATCGACACCGGCAAGATCATCGGCGCCGAGGCGCTGGTGCGCTGGCGCCACCCGCAGCGCGGGCTGGTGCCGCCGGTCGAGTTCATCCCGCTGGCCGAGGCCACCGGGCTGGTGGTGCAGGTGGGCGAATGGGTGCTCGAGGCGGCCTGCGCGCAGGCCAAGATCTGGAAGGATGCGGGGCTGGCGCCGATCCGGCTGGCGGTCAACGTGTCGGCGCGCGAGTTCACCGCCTCGCTGCCGGGGCGGGTGATGGACACGCTCAACCGTTACGGCCTGGAGCCGCAGTGGCTCGAGCTGGAGATCACCGAAAGCACGCTGATGCACAACATCGACCGCGTGATCGGCATCATGGACCGCATCACGGCGCTGGGCGTGACGTTGTCGCTGGACGATTTCGGCACGGGCTACTCGAGCCTGTCGTACCTGAAGCGCTTCCCGATCGACACGCTCAAGATCGACCGCTCGTTTACGGTGGGGATACCGAGCGACGCCAACGATTGCGCCATCGCCAACACCATCATCAGCATCGCCCAGCAGTTGAAGCACAAGGTCATCGCCGAGGGTGTGGAGACAGTCGAGCAGCTGGCGTTCCTGAAAAATTCCGGCTGCGACGAGGTGCAGGGATATTTGTTCTCGCAGCCGCTCGAAGCCGAAGCCTTCGAGCTGGCGTTGCGGCAGAACTGGACGCCGGGGCAATCGAGCCGTGCGGCGTGACAACACCGGCCCCTGGTTGGGGGATTAGCCGGCATGGCGTAATCCGCCAAGCGTCGCCACTGCCGTATTCCTGTTCCACAACGCTCGAACGCCCCATGCCTGGGTTGAATTCTGTATAATGCTGGCCCATAGGAAGCGTGGCCGAGTGGTTGAAGGCAGCAGTCTTGAAAACTGCCGACGGTGTGAGCCGTTCGTGAGTTCGAATCTCACCGCTTCCGCCACCACATATGACTAAGCCCTTGATAATCAAGGGCTTTTTTCCTTTCTAGTCGGCGCATCTGCGTCGCGCCCACGTTTTTTTACCGCTGTCGGATAGCTTAGTTGCGGAGACGATCTCCGCAACTAGGCGCTTTCAATACTCCCAGCTGAGGACCTCCATTGCATTTTTTATATCGAAGAGTGACAATTCGATAGATTCCTCATTGTTTTATTGACTATCATGGAAGTACATTTTTGTTGCCTTTAAGCTAGTCGAGGCTTAGTATGAGGAAAGAGGGAGAGAATTTCCTTGAGGAATGTAACCAAAGTATGTCTTTTGTAAAATGTGATGTACGTCACATCCTGTGTATATTTTTTCAGCATATAATTGTTGACTAAAAAAAATATCCAGAAATTGGGCACGCTTCGTTGAAGATTGTTGATTTTCCGTAACGTGTGGTAGATAAAATTAAAATAATATTATTATGACTACTAATATTTTTGACAAAAATTCGTACGTAATGGCGACGGATTCACGGTGGTCGATTGAGTACGGACAATGGATTCTGTACTTAGATGATACTGGGTACGACAAGATTGAACGGTTTAACGGAGTTTCCCTAATGTTTGCTGGATTGGGGCCGAAGATCCAACAGTATAAAGATTGGATTCGCTCCAATCCGGCTGATTTTTCGGCTATGCCTGATGTGAAGGGCATGGCGGTTTGCATGGTCCACGAAGCGACTAATGCTGTTATGTTTCGCAAGCATCAGGATATCGAGTCGAACAATGTGTATTGCGCGGGCTCGGGTGCCAGACCGGCATATAGCTGCTGGCTTGACAACAAGTGTTCGAAAACTGCTGTTGAGAGCGCTAAACGCAAAGACCACTTCAGTGGCGGGGACGTGAAATACGTGAACTTTGCCACGAACGAAACGAACTTGGCCAATATTTTCCCGCAAGTCCAAATGACGATTCAGATGATTACCGATAACATTATTCAGAGAGGTATTGCTATGCAGATACATGCAACGCCCACGGGCACACCAGATTTGAAGCTGGCGAAGGGCTCAAGCGCGACTGTTCATGACGAGCAAAGTATTCGCGTCGCCATGGCCCAAGAAGTGGCTGCTGGCAAACTTTCCGCGACTGCACCTTGTGACGGAATGCACAACGACTGGTCCGAAGAAGACAAACAGAATTTTAAAGATGCACTCTCCCAGATGTTCGGCTGGAAGAAGTGATACTCGTCACATAAAGAAAAAGCCCGCTTAGCGGGCTTTTTTTTAGCGGGTTGGTGTTACAGCCTGGCCCACGCGCCGATAAACGCGGCCGGTGATATCTTCCTCGGTGTGGCCCAGCAGTTCGCTTGCCGCTTTCATATCGCTGATCTCGCTAGCTGACTTGGCGCGGATGTCGCGAAACTGGAACTGCTTGATGCGCTTGGCCAAATCCTTCTTGTTCGCTTCTTCGGCGGCCTTGGCTGCGGCCGCGCGCGCGGTGTCAAAGCGCAGGCGCAAATGATGCTGCAGCACTTGGTGGCCGTTGGCTAGCGCAACCAGAAACGAGCCTGTCGCGCGGCCTGGCCTTGTCTGTATGCGCTCGATTACCTTGGACAACTCCGATTTGATGCCATTGGTTTCGAGCATGATGCGCAGAAACTTGTTGGTCTTGCCCTGGCGGACATGCAGCGCGCCCTCGCGTATGTCGGCGTCCTTCATGCGCAGCACGTCGCCCGGTCGCTGGCCGGTCAGGTAGTTGATGTCCATCGCGTCCTGTAGTTCGGTGCCTGCCTGCGCGTAGACGGCCTCCCACACCTCTTTATCGGCGTAGAAGTCGCGTGGCTTCTCCTTGTTCTTGCGAATGCCTCTGCAGGGGTTCTCGCCCCTCATGTAACCCCATTCTCTGGCCATATTGAAAACGTGCGACAGCAGCGTTACCTCGCGGTTGGCGCGCAAGGGCAAGATTTTCTTGGGGTCCCGGCTGTACACCAAGGGCGGCAAGGCCGCGCGTAGTTACCGTCGTATCTCGGTCGACTACGCGATTCTGGACGAGCTGGATGGCTTTGACATCGACATTGAAAAGGAGGGCAGTCCGGACAAGCTGGCAGGCAAGCGCGTGGAAGGCGCGGTATTCCCGAAGGAAATCTACGGCTCGACGCCGAAGCTGAAGGGGTTCAGCCGTATCGAGGCGCGGGAGGAGCAGTGCGACCTGCGCTTCGTGTTCCAGGTGCCATGTCCATCGTGCGGAGAACGCCACGCCGTCACCTGGGGCGGCAAAGACAAGCGCAACGGCATGAAGTGGATCAACGGCGATCCGGAGACTGTGGGGCAGGTTTGCCCGCACTGCGCGGTGCTGTACACGCAGGCCGATTACCTGCGCGTTTGGCAGCAGGGGCGCTGGATAGCTGAGGACGGTACGTGGATCGACGCGGATGCACGATTCCGTAGTAGCACCGGAGACATCGTTCCTCCGCCGCGCGCTATTGCGTTCTACGTATGGACCGCCTATAGCCCGCAAGCGACCTGGCAGGCAATCGTGCGCGACTACCTCGCTGCCGTCGAAAAGGCACGTGCTGGCGACACCAGTGAACTGAAGACCTGGACCAACACCACGCTGGGCGAGACCTGGCAGGAAGCGGTGGAAAAAACGGAAGCGGACGAGCTGATCGCCCGCGCCGAAAAGTATCCGCTGCGGACCGTCCCGATGGGAGCCTTGATCCTGGTGGCCGGCGTCGACGTGCAGTCGAATCGCTTCGAAGTGGTCGTGTGGGCCATCGGCAAGGGCGAGGAAATGTGGGTCGTCGATTACCACGTCATCGACGCGAACCCGGCCGACGAGCGCGAGTGGGAAGAAAAGCTCGACCCGTACCTGTCGATGCGCTTCGCGCACGCGGGTGGCCAGTCGCTCGCCATCGAGGGTATCGGCATCGACACCGGCGGCCACTTCACGCACCAGGCATACAACTACTGCCGCACACGTAACCGCGAAGGCGTGCATGCGCTGAAGGGCGACAGCCAGCAGGGCAAGCCCGTGAAAGGCCGCAGCAGCCTGCAGGACGTCAACTTTAAGGGCAAGGTGCTCAAGCGCGGCGTGCGCCTGTGGATGGTTGGGACCGACACGGCGAAAGACCTGATTTACGGGCGTCTGAAGGTGGCGCAGCAGGGGCCTGGCTATATCCACTTCTCGACGGCGCTGCCGGCGGAGTTCTATGCGCAGCTGACGGCGGAGGTGCGGGTGCTGCAGAAGACCGCCAGCGGCGAGCAGTACCGATGGGTCAAACGCCAGCCACGCAATGAGGTTCTGGACTGCACGGTGTATGCGCTCTTCGCGGCTCACATGCTGGACTTGCACCGGTACACCGAAAAGATGTGGGCCAAGCTCGAATCCGCAGTGTGCCCGCCGATTGCCGACATGTTCGGCATGCCAGTGTTGCCTGCCATCGTGGCGGAAGCAGTCGCCACTGAACAGCCTGCGGCCGAACAGGAAGTCGTGAAAGTCATTGCGGTGGATTCTCCACCGCTGAAGAAACGGGCAAGACGCCTGGCATAAGGGGAATTCATGGCATACATCACACCGCGCGGCCTGTTGGCAGGAATGCAGACGTCTGCACTTCAGACCGCGCTGAAGAACGCGCAGCAGGCGTACATCGACCTCTCGACCGGCGCCAAGGGTGAATCTTACTCGTACACCCAAGGCGACGGATCGCGAGCGGTCACCTACACCAAGGCCAACCTTGCCGATCTGACGGCACTCATTCAAATCCTGCAGGCGCAGCTGGGCATTGTCCGGCGCCCGCGCCGCGCTGTGAGGTTCCGATTCTGATGAGCGATCAAGTAAAAATCTTAGGCGCCAACGGCCAGCCGCTGGCGCGTAGCCGGCCGTCCATGCTCCATGGCAACCGCAACGTTCCCTACGACGCCGCTGACCGAACCAGCGACCACATGGTCGACTGGACGCCGCCCCTGAGTTCGCCCGATGGCGAAATGAACATGTACCGCGACACTATCGTGTCTCGCGTGCGCGACATGGTCCGCAACGACGGCTGGGCCTCGGGCGCAGTGACTCGGCTGCTGGACAATGTGATCGGCGCCAACTTCCGGCCGATCTTCAAGCCGGATTGGCAAGCGTTGCAGGCCAAGACCGGCATCAAGGGCTTCGACCACGTATGGGCCGACCAGTTCGGCCAGGCGCTCGACGCAGGCTACCGCACCTGGTCGACGGACATCGGGCGCTACTGCGATGTGCAGCGCAACTTGACGATGGCGCAGATGCTGCGCCTGGCGTTCCGCCACAAGGTGGTCGATGGCGATGCGTTACTGATGGTGCACTGGTTGCCGGATCGCGTTGCCGAAGGCAGGGCGCACTACGCGACAGCGATGCAGGTGGTCGATCCTGACCGGCTGTCGAACCCGAACCTGAACTTCGATATGGAGCATATTCGCGGCGGCGTGGAGGTTGACGAATTCGGCGCAGCCGTGGCATATCACATCCGCCGCGCACACCAAGGCGACTACTTCAGCGCCGGCAAGGCGCAGACCTGGGATCGCGTCGACCGAGAAACCAGCTGGGGCCGACCGATCATCATTCATGACTTCGACCACGAACGTGCCGGCCAGCATCGCGGCTCCGGCGGCATCTTCGCTCCGGTCCTGCAGCGCTTGAAGATGCTGGCGAAGTACGACAACGCCGAACTGGACGCCTCGATTATCAACGCGATCTTCGCGGCTTACATCGAATCGCCCTATGACCCTGACATGGTCGAAAGCGCGCTCAGTGGCGACGAATCGGTCGGCGCGTACCAGGAAGCACGCGCCGATTTCCATGAAGAGCGGCGTTTGAAACTCGGCGGCGCCCGCATGCCGATCCTGTTCCCCGGCGAATCGCTCAAGACCGTCATGGCGGCGCGGCCGAACGCCAACTTCAAGCTTTTTGAAAGCGCGGTGCTGCGCAATTTCGCCGCCGCCACGGGTCTGTCGGCGCAGCAGGTGAGTAACGACTGGTCGGACGTGAACTACAGCTCCGCGCGTGGCGCGCTGCTGGAGGCATGGAAGACGCTGGGCCGGCGCCGTACTGACTTCGCTGTGGGCACCGGCCAGCAAGTGGCCAGTGTGTTCGTGGAGGAAGCGATGGACGTGGACGATCTGCCGCTGCCGAAAGGCGCACCGCCGTTCCACCTGTTCCGCGCAGCTTATTCCCGAGCGAAATGGATGGGACCGGGCCGTGGCGTCATCGATCCGGTCAAAGAGCGGCAGGGTTCGATTCTCGGCATGGATGCCGGCCTGTCGACCTTGGAGGACGAGGCTGCTGAACTGGGCGGCGCGGACTGGCGCGAGACCGTGGCACAGCGCGCGCTGGAGATCGCCCGCTTCAAAGAGCTGGGCATGGCGCTGCCGGAATGGGCGGCCGGCGCCAATGCCGCACAAGCAATCAACGAACCGGAGGCAACCTGATGAAGTTTGAGTTTTTGGCCCAGCGGCTTTTCAACACGCCACTGGCAATCCTGCCGGGCAAGGCGGAAGTGATTATGGCGGCGCTGTCAGAGCGCCTGGGTATCTCGCACGTCGCGCGTGTAGGCCCTTCCATGATGGAAGACGATGACGTCGTCTATTCGTCGCGCGGTAGCAACCCGCGCGGCGGTTATGACGTCGTCGGTGGCGTGGCGATCATCCAGGTCTGCGGGACGCTGGTGCAAAAGCTGGGTACGCTTCGCCCGTATTCCGGCATGACCGGCTACGACGGCATCCGTCAGAACTTCCTGCAGGCGCTGATTGATCCGGACGTGAAGGCAATCATGCTCGATATCGATTCACCAGGCGGCGAGGTCAGCGGCTGCTTTGACCTGGTGGACACGATCTATAAGTCGCGTGGAACCAAGCCGATCTGGTCGGTCTTGAACGAGTCGGCCTACAGCGCCGGCTACGCGATTGCCAGCGCGGCCGACCGTATCTGTGTGCCACGTACCGGCGGCGTCGGCAGCATCGGCGTGATCTGGATGCACATGGACTGGAGTAAAGCGCTGACCGACGCCGGCTTCAAGGTGACGTTCATCACCTTCGGCGAGAGCAAGGCAGACGGCCACCCGGAGGTCCCGTTGTCCGGCGAAGCGCTGGAGCGGTTCCAGAACGATATCAACACGATGGGCGAGCTGTTCGTGAGCACGGCCGCCCGCAACCGGAATATCTCGGCGAAGGTCATTCGAGATACGCAGGCCCGCACGTATATGGGGACTGCTGGCGTCAGCATCGGGCTGGCGGACGAGGTGCTGTCGCCCGATGCGGCGTTTATGGCACTGCTCAAGAAAATTCAATAACGAAAGAGGTAGCACATGGCAAATCCAAAGAAACCCGCGCGCGCATTCTCGTTCGCGCACCTGCTGGGCCGCGCCGGTATCGGCGCCGACAATAGCACCGACGACAAGCAACGCGACGATGAGTCCGACGAGGACTACGCCAAGCGCATGGAAGAGGAAGAAAAGAAGCAGCGCGATGACGAGTCCGACGAGGACTACGCCAAACGCATGGCGGAAGACGATGACGATACCAGCGCCGAGGAATCGGATGACGAGAAAGAGAAGGCCGGCGCCGTCAAAGAGCGTGCACGCTGCGCCGCGATCTTCAGCTGCTCCGCCGCTGCGACCCGTCCGGACGTCGCGGCCCATCTGGCGTTTTCGACCGACATGTCGAGCGCCGACGCCATCAGCATGCTCAACACCTTCGCTGCGACAGGTCCTGCCGGAAAGCAGTCGCTGGCCAGCCGCATGGCCAGCGTAAAGGTGCCGAATGTCGGCTCCGGCGCCAAGTCGTCCACGCCGGCGGGGCCGGCCGGGGCCGCCGCTGCAATCATCGCGGCCGGCAAGGCACGTCGCGGCGAAGCATAGGCGCCGGCACCTCCGGACGCCGTTGATTTCCCAACCTCAACTCTGAAAGAAAAATATGGCATTGAACCCTCTGAGCGTCGGCGACGCCGTGCAGACGCCCGGCATTAGCGCCGAGATTTATAACCCGGATCAGCTGATCGCAGGCAACCAGAAGCTTGTCACCGATTCAGTCAACCTGGGCGCTGGCGTCTTGGCGCGCGGCACTGTACTGGGGCAGATCACGGCGACCGGTAACTACATCGTGTGCGTGAAAAGTGCCGCCGACGGTAGCCAGGTGCCTTCGGCGATTCTGGCCGACGCCGCCGATGCGAGCGGCGGCATTGTCAATGCGCCAGTGTATCTGACCGGTGAATTCAACACGAACGCGATGACGTCCGATGCGACCTGGACGGCGGCGACGTTGAAGGCCGCGATGCGCAGCCAGGGCATCTTCCTCAAGTCGGCAGTCAGCGCAGCAGACCCGACCTAACCACGCTGTACCTCGCAAAGATACCCCCGCCTCGGCGGGATTTTTTTTGTCCGTTTCTCTTTACTGGAGATCGCAGTGCCACAAGCAAGCAACCCATTTATTTATGACACGAACGCACTGATCCAAACGGTGCCCAATCTGAAGGTATCGCAGCAATTCCTGCTGGACCGTTTCTTCGGTAACATCGTCATCAGCGACACTGAATTCGTGTCCATCGACGTCGACATCGGCAAGCGCCGCATGTCGCCTTTCGTTTCGCCACTGGTCGAAGGCAAGCTGGTCGAGCAACGCCGCATCCAGACCAACCAGTTCAAGCCGGCCTACATCAAGGATAAGCGCGCGCCGGATCTGCGCAAGCCAGTACGCCGCATGATCGGCGAGCGCATCGGCGGCGCACTGACCGGCGCTGACCGCGAAGCAGCCAACCTGGAAATGGAACTGACCGACCAGTTGGACATGCTGAACCGCCGTCTGGAATGGATGGCTGCCTCGGCGCTGGTCGGCGGCACCGTCACCATTGCCGGCGACGGCTTCCCGACCGTTGTTGTGGATTTCGGTCGCGACGCCAGTTTGAGCATCGCCAAGTCTGGCACCGGCCGCTGGACCGCAGCCAACATCGCTGCCGGCACCGCCTCGCCGTCTTCGGACGTTGAGAACTGGACCCAGCAGATGCTGAAGAAGTCCGGCGCCGTCACCACCGACGTGGTGTTCAGCACCAGCGCATGGCAGGGCTTCAAGCTCGACCCTGCGCTGCAGGGCGCGATCATCTATCCGAAGATGTCGGACAACGGCAATAACATCAATCCCGGCGCGCAGATCAAGCTGGGCGCGCAGTACAAAGGTCGCTGGGGCAATCTGGACCTGTGGGTCTACAACGACTGGTTCGTTGACGACAACAACGTCGAGCAGCCGATGATCCCGGACGGCTCGGTAACGCTGGTCAGCGACCAGCTGCAGGGCGTGCGCGCCTTCGGCATGATCGAAGACCCGGAATTCAACTACGAGGCGCTGGCCTACGCGCCGAAGACCTGGGTAGAGAAAGACCCGGCACAGCGCATCCTGCTGATGCAGGCTGCTCCCATCGTAATCCCGTCGCGTCCGAACGCGTCGATGTCCGCACAGGTGCTCTAACATGGCAAAGACCGAAACCCCAAGCTCCGCCATCGTGGCGGCCCGCAAATCGGTGGACGTGGATGGCGTCCTGTTCGGCCCAGGCAAAACTGTCACGCTGGCGGCGAGCGATGTTATCTCGCTGCGCGCTAAGGGCTTCCTGGAAAACCCTGACGGCGATGATTTCGACGCTCCCTCCTCGGGCGGCGTCACCATCACCGGCGACTCCGGGGCGCAGTAACCGTGGGCATCGATTGGGACCGCATGGTCCTAACGCCCACGGTCGCGGTCTTCGGTGAAACCGTGTGGTTCACCCCAGCGGGCGGAGACGCGGTGCCGCTCCAGCTGGTCTACGACGAAGGGAACAAGGACATCGGGCTGGCCGGGGGATCGTCGCTCAATTCCTCCAATCCCATCGTCAGCGGCCAAATCTCGGTATTCCCTGTTGCTCCGGAGCAGGGCGACACGGTGCTGATCGATCGCACTGGCGACCAGTTTGTCGTCGGTGACGTCAACGAGGACGGGAAGGGGAGCGTAACGCTTTCCCTCAACTACAGCGGGCCGGGCCTATGAGCGCCGGACCGATAGTAGCGCGCCGTCAGCTGCGGCTTGCGGTCCTGGCCGCGCTGGAAGGGGCGACCAGTGCCACCGCTGTCGTGTCGCCAGGCGACTGGACGACGCAGGTTCAAAACCTGCCCGCCGTCCTGGTGCGGGCGCCAAGAGGCAACAAGGAGCCTACAAGCCGCGGTGCGCCGACATTCACCTCCACCGTTGTGATCGAGGTCGAAACGAAGGTAGTCGGGAAGACGGGGCCGGAAACGCAAGACCTGCTTGAGCAGCTCGATGCCGAAGTCGAAGTGGCCCTGCTGACCAACTATGCGCTGGTGAGGATGACTCAACAGTTCAGCATCGAGGTTGAATCGGAAGTGAACGCGGACGGCCGCAACCACTATGGCGGCTCGCGGTGGGTAGTTCGCTGCGAGGTGTTCGAGTCGTTTGACCCGATCTATGACGCACCCGCATCGGTGCAGCCGGTCGCGCCGCCACTCGATGGCATTACCGTGCACGCCGACCTGGCCAACGTCTTTGACGCCAACGGCGCCTACGACCGCGCTGCATTCCCCTCGGCCGTGCTGCCTGCGCCACGCAGCGCTGGTCCTGACGGACGCGACGAAGGCGGCCTTTCTATCAATTTTCCTCACTAGGAGATTTTATGTACGTGAAACCTGCGCCGGGCCTCAGTATCCGCGATCCGGATCTGAAGGACCTGCTGCCGGCATCGGGCCGCTTTGTGCCCGATACCGATTACTGGCTGCGCCGCGTGCGCGACAACGACGTCATCGAGGCGGAAGCGCCTGCAGAGGACGAGCCGCCAGCGCCGGCTCCGGCCACCAACGAAGAAGGTGAACAATAATGTCGATCAGCTTCAAGAATATTCCCGCCAATGTTCGCGTACCGCTGTTTTACGCCGAAACGGATAACTCGCAGGCCAACAGTGGTCAATCCACGCAGCGCGCGCTGATCATCGGCCAGATGACTGCTGCCGGTGCCGGCGTCGCCAACGTACCGGTAATGTCGCAGGGCGTCACCGATGCGGCGTCGGTCGGCGGCGTCGGCTCGATGCTGCACCTGATGACGCAGAACTACCGCCTGAACGATACCTTCGGCGAAGTCTGGTATCTGCCGCTGGCAGACGACGCGGCTGCAACGGCCGCAGTTGGTTCCGTCAGTTTAACGGCGGCAGCGACCGCCAACGGTACGCTGAACCTGTACATCGGGGGCGTGAAGGTTGCGCAGCCGGTGTTGACGACGCAGACGACCGCCGCACTGGCCACGGCGCTGGCGGCGGCGATCAACGCCACGCCCGGCCTGCCGGTCATTGCGACGGCCGCGACCAACACGGTGACGCTGACGGCGCTGAACAAGGGGCCGTGCGGCAACGACATCGACCTGCGCCTGAACTACCTGGGCACGCGCGGCGGCGAGGTGACGCCGACCGGGCTGACTGCGACGATCACGCAGATGACCGGCGGTGCAACGCCGCCGAACCTGACCAACGCCTTCGCCAACTTCTCGAACCAGGCGTTCGACTTCATCGTGTGCCCGTACACCGACGCAACCAGTCTGAATGCGGTCCAGGCGCTGCTGAACGACACCACCGGCCGCTGGAGCTGGTCCACGCAGCTGTACGGCCATGCCTTCGCTGCGCTAAAGGGTACGGTTGGTGCGCTGACCACTGCCGGTCTGCTGCGTAATGACGCGCACACCTCGATCATGGGCGTGTACGACAGTCCGACGCCAAGCTGGCTGTGGGCTGCATCCGTGGCCGGCGCCGCTGCGAATAGCGTGCGCGCAGATCCGGCGACGCCCTTGCAGACGGTCGTGATTCAGGGCGTGCTTGCGCCGCCGCTGCAATCGCGGTTCCTGCTGACCGACCGCAATGCGCTGCTGTTTGATGGCATCTCGACCTTCACCGTCGGCGACGACGGCACGGTCGCTATCGAGAACCTGATCACCACTTACCAGAAGAACGCTGCCGGCAATGCCGACAACAGCTATCTGGAGGTCGAGACGCTGTTTACGCTGGCGTACGTGCTGCGGCAGATGAAGAGCGTGATCACCAGCAAGTATGCGCGCTCGAAGCTCGCCGCCAACGGCACGCGCTTCGGCCCCGGCGCCAACGTGGTAACGCCGAACCTGATCCGCGCCGATCTGATCGCTCAGTACCGCACGCTGGAGCAGCAGGGCCTAGTGCAGAACGGTGACGCCTTCAAGGCCAATCTGATCGTGCAGCAGAACACGCAGAACCCCAACCGAGTCGACGTGCTGTGGCCGGGCACGCTGATCAACCAGCTGCGCATCTTCGCGCTGCTGGCTCAGTTCCGCCTGCAGTAGAAGTCAGCGCAAGCAGTCAACAACGCCGCCTACGGGCGGTTTTTTTATAGGGAAGTGAAATGGCAGATACAACCAACCGGCTGGCCGGTACGGCATTTATCGCTGTCGACGGCCAGACCTACATGCTCGCTGGCGATCTGGCTTACAGCCCCTCCGGCGTGACGCGCGAAACGCTGGTCGGTCAAGACCGCGTGCACGGCTACGGCGAGAAGCCGAAGCAAGGCTCGATCAGCGGCACGCTGCGTGATGCCGGCGGCCTGTCGGTCAAGTCGTTCAATGCGATGACCAACGTGACCGTCACGCTGGAGCTGGCCAACGGCAAGACGGTACTGGGTCGGAACATGTGGACCGTGGATGCCCAGGAGGTGAAAACCGCCGAGGGCACTTTTGAAGTGAAGTGGGAAGGTTTTAGCGTCGAGGAGGTTTAAGGATGGACACGGTAAACAATGAAGAGGGCGGCACGGGCGCCAATGCAGTCAACCTGGACGAAATCACGATCACCTTGCGCAAGCCGGTGACGGTGGGCCAGACGCCCAAGAGCGACGGCGTGGTTTACGCCACGCTGGATCTACGCGAGCCGACTGCCGGCGAGCTGGAAAAGGCGTCGAAGTCGGCGACCGACATCGGCGTCGTGCTGAACCTGATCTCGCTGGTCGCCAAGGTGCCGCGCGCGGTCGCTGAAGGCTTGTGCCAGCGTGACCTGAAAGAAGCGTCCGATTTTTTGGGACGATTCAACGAGGACGCCCCGGCAACTGGCGAGATGTCCTCGCCGAACTGACCAAGTTTTACGGATGGGGGCCGCGCGAAGCGTGGTCCCTGACCTGGTCGGAAATGAATTGGTGGAACGACCAAGCTATACGGATGACCGAGGCGGCGAAAGATGGCAAATAATTTTCAGATCACGATCACGGCGATTGACCGCGCGACGGCCGTCGTGCGCCGGATCAACGCCGGAATGGCACGCATCACCCAGCCCATTGCGAACATCCGTCGAGCTGCCGGTGCGCTGACCAGGGAACTGGGCTTTGACAAAGTCGGCGTTGCCGTTGGCGGCGTCGTCAAGAACGTCCGGCAGCTGGGCGGCCAGCTCGGTTCATTGCTGGGGCCGCTGGCGATCATCGCCGGTGGCGGCACGCTGGCCGGTATCGCGGCATTGGCGACGGAGTGGGGCCGCATGGGTTCCGAGATATCGCGCACCGCGTCAATGCTCGATATGGGTGCTGGCAAGCTGCAAGCGCTGCGCGGTGCCGGTGCGCTGGCCGGCGTAGGCGCGCAAGAGTTGGAGGGCGGGCTGAAAAGCCTGGGCGACACTATGGAAGATGCGCTCTACGGACGCAACCAGCAGGCGCTGGTGGTACTGAACCGCCTGGGCGTGGGCATCCATAAAACAAAAGACGGTTCGATCGACGCGGCGCGCGGTTTCCGCGACCTGGCCGGCGCGATCGCCGCAACGAAGAATGTACAGGTGCAGGGCCTTATTGCCCGCACCTTTGGCTTGGAGGCAGCCTTGCCGCTGCTGCGCAAGGGGCCGGAAGCCATCGAGGCATACGAGCGCAAGGTGGCGTCGCTCGGTGGCATCATGGGCGGCGACGCGTTGGCCGCCGCCGTCAAGTTCAAAGAATCGCTGAGCTTCCTGGACATCGCCGTGCAGGGTGTGCGCAACTCCATCGGCGAGAAGCTGCAGCCGGTGATCGGTCCGCTGATCGAGCAACTGACAGCATGGATCGCCGCCAACCGTGAACTGATCTCGACCAAGGTGGCCGAGTTCGTGCAAGGCGTGGCGCAGTGGATCTCGCGCCTGGACTTCAAACAGATCGGCGAGCAGGTGCGCAAGTTCTGCGCGGACATCGAGACGCTGGTCGATAAGTTCGGTGGCTGGCAGAACGCGGCCGGTGCCGTTGTGCTGGCGATGAATGCCGGGCTGCTGGCGGGTGTCATCAACCTGGGCCTGGCCATTGGCAATCTCGCCGTGGTGTCCGTGCCGGTGCTGATTCGCGGCTTCGGCCTGTTGGCGGCGGCAACCAACGCCTCGCTCGTGCCGGCCATCGTGCGAGGACTGACCAGCGCCGCCCTGTATACGGCGGTGCTGGCCGACATGGCCGTGGGTATCCCCGTGGTCGGATCGCTGCTTGGCGGCCTTTCTGTCGCGTTTGCGAGCGTCGGCGCCGCTATCGCCGCCACGCCGGTCGGCTGGCTGATCGCTGGCGCGGCAGCGGTCGCCGCAGCGGTGTACGCGATCTACAAAAACTGGGACAACATCACGGCGTATTTCAGCGAGAAATTCGCCGGCATTAAAACGGCGTTTCAGAAAAACTGGCTGAACGGGATCGTCAAGGCGTTGGGGGAGTTCAATCCCGTCAAGATCTTGGCCGATGCGCTCAATGGGCTGTCCAAGTGGTTGTTTGATTTTGACCTGTACGACGCCGGCAAGAGCCTGATCAACCGGCTTATCGGCGGCGTCAAATCGGTTGCGACGATGCTGCCCAGGTCGGTGCTGAAGTTCCTGGGTATCGAAGGCTGGGCCAATTCACCGGTTCAGGTGTCGGCGGCCGTGGTGCCGGCAGCGGGCGGACGGAAGTCTGCACAGAACGCGCCGACGGTGCAGACGTTTGCACAGAACTCGCCGGCAGTGCAGAAGGCTGCGCCGAACGCGCCCACGGTGCAGACGGTTGCACAGAACCCGCCGGCAGTGCAGAAGGCTGTGCCGAACGCGCCGACGGTGCAGACGTCTGCACAAAAGGCCGCATCGCCGTTGGGTGTCAGGAACAACAACCCTGGCAACCTGCGGCAGTGGGGAGACATGCCACGCGACGCCAAAGGGTACGCCATGTTCCCTACCGCCGATGCCGGCCTGGCTGCGGCGATCAAGAACCTGCGCGCCCAGCAAAAAGTGCATGGGCTAAATACCATCGAGAGCATCATCAGCAAGTGGGCGCCGCCATCGGAAAACGATACCGGCGCCTACATCTCGGACGTGGTCAAACGCACCGGGTTCGGCGCAAAACAACCCCTGAACCTGGACGACGCTGCGACCGTGGCGCCACTGCTTTCCAGCATCATCAAGCACGAGGGAAACGGCGCGGCCTACAGTGACGAAATGATCAACAAGGCCGTTGCCGCCCAGCTGGGCGCGGCGGGTGCTGGTACGCAGCAGAAATCGGGGCCACAACAGGTCGAGATGGCGCTGACGCTCCACGGCTTACCTGCCGGCGTAACGGCCAGCGCGCAGACAAAGGGCGGGCAGTCGATGCCAGTCCGGGTCGCCTATTCGATGCCAACGGGGATTACACCATGAGTATTGACCAACTGACCGGCGGCGTTCAGTCGCTGGCGAACGCGGTTTTGAGTGGCCAGAACGTCACCAACCGTCTCGCCGCCGACCTGGGTGTTGGCGGTAGCGGCGACGCGGGATCGTGGCTTTCCAAGCTGCGGCCGGCGTCGTTTCGCGGCGTGCCCTTCAAAGTGTTGGAAGGGCAGCTCAAATTCGGGCGCCGCAGCGTCATCCATGAGTACCCGTTCCGCGATACCGTGTGGGTGGAGGACTTGGGCCGCGCCGCGCGGCGTATCGCTTTTACTGGGTACATCGTCGGCGACGACGTCATCGCGCAGCGTGACCAACTGCTGAAAGTGTGCGAAGAGGCTGGCGCCGTCGAGGGGGGAGAGCTGGTTCACCCTACGCTGGGCCGGATGACCGTCAGCCTGGCGGACGGCGTGACCTGCGCGGAGCGCTGGGATCGCGGCAGGGTGTTTGAGCTTGCCTTCTCGTTCGTCGAGCAGGGCAAGCGCATTTTCCCCAATTCGGCAGTCGATACCCAGTCGGCCGTGGCCGATGTTGCCGAGAAGGCCAAGGCGGCGGCCAAGGCAAACCTGATTAGCGCCGCTGCCGGCGCGCTGAAGTCCGGCCTGTCGGTCGTGGGACAGGCCACCTCAGCGGTTTCGACCTGGGCGGGCGCCGCGCAGCGCCTGGTCAACGATGCCACGAACCTGTACCACTTCGTGCAAACCATGCCGGGAGAATTTGGCCGAATGTTCGGAAGCAATTCGATCCGGCCCGCCGGATCGGGCGCCACTGTCGACAGTCTGGTGGCGCAAGGGGCGGCAAACCGCGCCAAGGTCGCGGTGGCGGCCACTACGCTGACCAGCACCGCCGGCTCACTGGCAACTGTCTCCGGTAGCGGCGCCACCCCGGCCGGCGCGCAGATATCGACGGCTGGCAGCAGCGTGCCGCCAGCGGTTTCCGCTGCGCTGTCCGCCTACGTCGACGCAGTACATGCGCTGGTCGCCACGGTAGCTGCGGCGGCGCCGTCGCCCCCGGACGCGTTGCGGCTGCTGACGGGCCTGGCCGCCGCCGCGCCGGCCTTGCCGGGAGGTCTCTCCAAGCCGGTTTATCCGGTCAACACCGTGACGCCGGCAACCAGCGCGCAGGCATCGGCGTTGATGGCTGGCGCGACGGCGGATCTGTTCCGTCGGGCAAGCGTGATCGAGCTGGCGAAAGCGAGCGCGAGCTACACGCCGTCGTCCAGCGATGATGCCGTCGCTGTCCGGCAGCAGGTAACGCAGCTGGTCGAAGCCGAAATGCAGATTGCGGCCGATCAGGGGCAGGATGACAGCTATCAGGCGTTGCACGATGTCCGCACTGCAGTCGTGCAGGACTTGGCGGCGCGCGCCGCCGACTTGGCCAGCATGGTACATGTAGCCACGCCCCATTCTGTGCCGGTGCTGTTCCTGGCACAACGGCTCTACAGGGACGCCAGCCGGGCCGACGAGCTGGTGGCCGAAGCCAACCCGATACATCCCGCGTTCATGCCGCCGTCGTTCAAGGCGCTGGCGCGATAAACCGGCCGCTCCGGCGGTCTTCCGAAAGAAAAACGATGCAAGACGATCTGACCCTCGTTGTCGGAGGAGTGCGCCTGTCCGGTTGGGATTCGATCCGCGTCACCGCCGGCATCGAGCGATGCCCGAACGAGTTCGACATCACGATGAGCGAGCGCTTTGCGGGCGAGCTGGCCGGCGCGTCGACGGTGGTGAACGCGGGCGACTCATGCGATGTGCTGCTCGGCGACGATCTGGTGATACGCGGCTACCTTGACCGCTTCATTCCGACGATCAACGAGGGGCAACACGCCATACAGGCCGCTGGACGCGGTCGTTGCCAGGATTTGGTGGACTGCGCGGCGGAGTGGCCGGGCGGCCAGATCACGGCGTCAAGCGCGCTGGGCGTGGCGCAAAAGCTGTGCGATCCGTATCAGCTGTCCGCGACCTGCCTGGGCGACGCCGGTGGGCCTATCCCGCTGATGGTGCTCAACAACGGCGAGACGGCGTTCGAGATCATCGAGCGCGTCTGCCGGTACAGCGCGCTGCTGGTGTACGAAGGTCAGGATGGCAACCTGGTGATGAGCCAAGTGGGCACGGAGAAGGCCGCCAGCGGTTTCCAGCAGGGCGTTAACGTGTCGAGCGCGTCCTGCGCGTTCTCGGCCGACCAGCAGTTCTCCGAATACCTGGTGGTTCGCATGTCGATGGACGTGCTACAGGATGCTGGCGACGCCGGCAACACGGTCGAAACGGTCACCAACCCGAATATCAAACGGCATCGTCGCCGCGTGATTGTTTCGGAGGGAGGCGACATGGGATCGGACGTGGCGAAGCAGCGCGCGCTATGGGAGTGCAGCAGGCGCTGGGGGCGCGCCGCGCAGCTGCGCCTGACCACGGATAGCTGGCGGGACTCCGCCGGCAAGCTCTACAAGCCGAACACGCTGGTCGACATCGATATTCCCTTCCTCAAGATCGTCAAGCGCACCTGGCTGATCAGCGAGGTGACATACCGACGCGACGGGCAGGGCACGGCGGCCGACCTGGTCATCATGCCGCCGGAAGCGTTTGCACCTGAACCAATTCTGCTCCAGCAGGGGCCTGCGGAGCTGGGACAGCAATAGGAGAACGCATGAGTGAGATTTACGCCGCCATCGAGCGGGTGTATCGCCGGGTGCTGCTGGTGGTCGGGCGCGGCCGGATCAAGACCGGCGCTGACGACGGCCCGGCCCAAAAGCAGCAGGTACGGCTGAGCCAGTTCGAGACGTTTGACGACATCCCAAGGTTGTCTGAATACGGCTTCAATTCGATGCCGCCGGAGGAATCGGATGCGGTGCTGATTTTCGCCGGGGGCAACCGCCGCGACGGCGTCATCATCGCCACCGGCAATCAGACCTACCGCATGCGCAACCTCAAGCCTGGCGAGGTGTCGATCTCCGACAACCTGGGCCAGTCGGTTTTCCTGACGCAGGGCGGCATCGTCATTGACGGCGCCGGCCTGCCGATTCTGGTGCACAACACGCCGTCCGTAACGCTCGACACACCTACCGTGCACGCGACCGGCGACATGGTGATTGACGGCGCGCTGCTGGTCAAAAAGGACGCCACGGTCGAGCAGAACGTACTGGTAACGCAGAGCGTCACCGCGCAGGCCGACATCTCCGACCACGGCAACAAGTCGATGAAGGCGATGCGCGATGTCTTTAACAACCACGATCACGCGGTGGCCAGCGTCAAGGCCGGCAGTGACAGCGTCAAGACCAACAAACCGAATCAATCCGAATGAGCGACACAACAATTATCTGGGACCCCAAGCAGGGGATGGGCGACTGGGCGCTCGACGGGGCGCGACTGAAGGCCGGGAACGATCTGGTAACGGCGGTCTACATCAGCCTGTTCAGCGACCGCGTGGCCGGCGCCGACGACGTCATACCGGACGGCTCGGAAGACCCGCGCGGCTGGTGGGGCGATGGCGATGTTGTCATCGGATCGCGGCTGTGGCTGTTGCGCCGCTCTAAACAGACTATCGAGACGCTGAACCTGGCAAAGGACTACATCACCGAGGCCTTGCAATGGCTGATCGATGACGGCGTCGTCGGCAGCTTCGATATCACTGTCGAGTGGATTGCGGCCGGGATGCTGGGCGCCAACGTGGTCGCGCACAAGCCGGCCGGCGGGCCGACATCAATGCAATTTTTCTGGAACTGGAGTACCTGAAATGCCCTACGCACGACCAACACTGTCTGGCCTGCAGGAGACGGTGGCCAGCGACATCGCCGCCAGCCTAAAAGGCTCGGATGCGCTGCTGCGCTTTTCCAACCTCGGCATCACCGGCCGGGCGCAGGCGGGCCTGGCCAACATGCACTTCGGCTACCTGGACTGGATCGCCAAACAGGCGGTGCCATTTACCTGTACCGATGAGTTCCTGGAAGGCTGGGCGGCGCTCAAGGGAGTCTTTCGCCTGCCGCCGACCAGCGCGGCAGGCATCGCCACATTCAACGGCGGGGCTGGCAAATCGATTCCGAAAGGCGCCGGGATAGCTCGTAGCGACGGCGTCGCGTTCGTGGCGACGACGGCTGCCGTCGTGGCGGACGACGGCACGATCTCTGTACCGGTAAGCGCTGTTGCCGATCCTGCCGGCCTGGCTGGCGCCTTCGGCAATACACCGGTCGGCGCCGCAATGACACTGTCGCAGTCCATCGCCGGCATTCAATCCACGGGTGCGGTGAGCGTCGAGGTCAAGGGCGGCGCGGATCTGGAAGGCAGCGACAGCTTGCGCAGCCGGATGCTGGCTGCATACCAGCAGGCGCCGCAGGGCGGTGGCCAGACCGATTACGAGAGCTGGGCGAAGACAGCGCCCGGTGTCACGCGCGCCTGGTGCGTGCCCAATGGCTTCGGTATCGGCACGGTGGTGATCTTCACAATGTTCGACCAGGTGCGCGCCGCCACCGGCGGCTTCCCCCAGGGAACAGACGGCGTTGCCGCTGCCGAGCCACGCGGGATCGCCGCCAGCGGTGACCAGCTGGTGGTGGCCAATAGCCTCTACGGCGTGCAGGCGGCGGTCGGACTGGTGTATGCCGCCGCGCCGATCCCGCACGCGGTCGACCTGACCATTCAGGGACTGAACCCGTCGCTGCAGGTGGCCGTGACGGCGGCTGTCGCGGCTGTGCTGCTGACGCAAGGTCGGCCAGGAGGCACGATCCCCTTCGGTGCAGTTTGGTCAGCCATCGCCACGGCCGTGAACGGCAATGCGTTCACGGTGACGCCGACCGCCGATATCGTATGCGGCTTCGGCCAGCTACCGGTGGTTGGCGCGATTAGTTTCGGGGGCTGAAGATGGCAGCTCCTTTTTATAGCGCGTCGGACTACCTCGGCGCGCTGCAGGCGCTGATGCCGCGCGGCCGGATCTGGCCGCGCGATGTGTCTTCGGTGCAGGCCAAGGTGCTGGCCGGCTTGACGAAGGTCTACGAGGTGCAAAACCAGCGCGCCAACAACCTGTTGGTCGACGCATTCCCCAGTACTGCGGCGGAGCTGCTGCCGGAGTGGGAAGCGACGCTCGGGCTGACAGCGACCAGCGCCGGCCCTGCCGCGACGGTCGCCGCGCGCCAGGCGCTGGTCGTTGCCCGGCTGATCGGCGCCAATGGGATCGCGGCCGACGATTACGCGGGCTACGCGGCGCTGCTCGGCTATTCCGCCACGGTCAAGGGCAATGCGCCATTCCGCTGCGGCCAGAGCCGAGCGGGCGCGCATGTCGGCGGCGTCGAGCGCATTTTCGAGTGGATTGTCACTGCGCACGCGCTGCCGTCGATGCCCTTTGGCGCCTACGGCCCCGCGCTGCTTCAGCAGGAAATGCAGCGTCTGGCGCCGCCGTACGCCTTCCTTAAATTCGTTTTCAACTGAGGTGACAGATGTATCAAATTGATGTGCCAAGTGCCTCGGCCTCGCTGCCGGCGACATCGGCGCCGGGCCTGGCCGGATATTTCACGGACGGCAGCGTTGCCGGCGGAATCGATCCGACTATCGTGCCGGCGGAGTTTCTCAACGCGGTGATGCTGGAGTTGCTCGCTGTCGTTACGGCCGGCGGCCTGGCGCCGGTGAAAGGTTCGAACGGGCAAATGCTGCTGGCGATCCAGAATCTGATCGAGGCACGCTCGGGCAACTACGCGCTCGATACCGGTGTAGCGGGCGCTTTTGTCGTCGCCCTGAGTCCTCCGGTTGCCGCCTATCCAAACGGCCTGCAGGTGCGATTCCGCGCGACACATCCCAATGCCGGCGAGTGCACGCTTGACGCCGGCGCCGGCCCGGTGCCGCTGCAGCGCGATGACGGTGCGCCGTTGCAGCAGGGGGACGTTCCCAACAACAGCATCGTCAGCGCGACCTATGACAAACCGGCCAACGCGTTCCTCCTCAACAGCGTCGTGCCGTCGCAGTTCGGCACGCTGGCCAAGCTCGGTATCGGCGCCGGCCTGGTCAACGATGGCGCCGGCAACCTGGCTGTGAACATAGCCGCACAGGCATCCGATATGTATTTCTACGGCCAACTCTAAGGGAGAAAAGATGGCGAGTTTTAGAGTAAAGGCGACGCCCCCTGCTGGCACATACGTGTCCCTGGGGATCGTGCCCAACGATATGACGATCAATATCATTTGCGTCAACTGCGACCCGATTAATGCAGTCACTGTTCGTCTCGGGCTATCGGATGCAGCAGTGGCACCGCTGCCGATCCCTAACGGCGATTACATCGAGCCGCCGGATCTCGTGATTCCTGCAGGTGGGAAGCTTGAGTTGACCGGGTATGCGGTGATCCCGGGCGAAGTGATTACGGTATTTAACAGCGCTGCCACGGTGACGTGGCGCGCGCATGGTCGATAAGGAGTAGGCAATATGGGACGTTTTATCTCGGGTGCTGGAGGCTCGTCGGGAACTGGCGGCAGTGCGCCGGTAATCAACACGGTCTTGACTGCAGGTGAGCCTGTGCAACAGGGCGACATCATTACGCTTGGGGGCGATGGTCTTGGATACTGGGCAATGGACCCGGTAAAGGTAGTGGCGGGAGCGGCACTGCGACCGATTGCAGCTGCGGTAGCAGCCTCGTTCCTGACGCTGGCGCCGACTAGTGCAACCACGCTGGTTGCATCGCAGCAGGTATCGCTCTCCGGAGACTGCCAGAGCGCGGTGCTCACGAACGGCAATATTGTGCATACGTGGTGCTGCGCGACGGCGCCGTACAATTCGGTGTTCATGATCACTGATCCAGTGGGGGGAACAGTCGTTCCCCCTACAAACGGGCCAGTGAACAGCAGTTCCGGCAACGTCGCGGTTTGCGCATTGACTGGTGGCGGCTTCGTACTGGCAACCGTCAGCCAGGCCTCCGGCCTTAACACCTACTTCACGGTCTATGACAACAACGCGAACGTCACGGTAGCGACGACGCGTTTTGGCACAGGCGCTCTTGTCGGTATTGGGTCCTATTCGGTATTGACTCTGCTGGCCCTGTCGAACGGCAATTTTGCGATGGCTGCGGACCTGGGGGGCGGTGGTGCGAACTACGTCCCGTATCTTGGCGTTTTCACCCCTGCCGGCGCTGCAGTTCGTGCACCTGCGCAGGTTGTCGCTCCTGTCGCCGCCGGAGGACCTGGTTCCAATACGTCCTGCCTCATTCAGCTTACCGGCGGGGGCTTTGCCCTGATCTGCTCCACAGCCGACGGTACGAACGTAACGGCGCGCTTTCTCACATACAACGCTGCCGGCGTGCAACAGGGAGCTGGGGTAAACGGCCGGACTCGCGTGAACGGAGTGGGGTCGCTTCGTGCAGTGGCGCTGCAGAATGGTGGATGGATGGCAGCCGAGATCTCGAATGCCAGCTGGGTGCCCTTTGTCTATATTTTCAATGCTGGTGGTGTGCAGCAAGGGGCAGCGATCACAGATTTCGACACTGCGCCCGCAAATGCGACGGCGCTTTGCAATCTGGTGCTGCTCTCCAGCGGCAACGTCTTCATGTCCTACGTAGGCGGGGCGGCCAGCAACAACATCTCGGCGTTTGTCCTCTCGCCAGCCGGCGCAAAGTTGGCAGGTACTGGCCCTTCGGGCAATGTAATAGGAAGCGGCGCCTATAGCATCGCTCCTGTAGCCATTTCCTTAGGTAACGATGCGGTTGGCATGTACCCGGGCGTCGGTAGCGTAATGAAGTCGTACAAGTTCGCGAGCGGGGCTATTAGCCCTTATTTGGCTGACGGGGCTATCACCTATTCGGCGGGAAACAACGGTACCAGGTTGATCCCTCTTAAGTTTACGAATGCTCCCGCCGGGTCTGTGACCTTTATGTCGGTTGGCCTGCAAGCTGCCACGGTGGCCGTCGATACGCGTGTCTTGGCGCGGCAGGTGTATACGCCTATCGGCGTCGCGACGGCCAGCGCTGCTGGAGGGAGCGCCGTGCCTGTTCAGATAACTGGCAACGTGACCTTGCGCTTGGGCTTTGTGCAGCCATTTGTACTGGATGCCAATGGCGCCCCTACGCCCGGGCAGCGGATGTCGGTGGTGGGCAATCAGGCTATCCTGAACGGCATGCAGCCCAACCCTGTCGGCCGTCGTCAAATCAATTAACCAGGAGCAGTTATGGCAACAGGATTATTGGGAACTATCGCGTCGTCGGGCACGATGACTTACACGGCGCAGAATGCGGGGCGTCTGCGGGTGACGTCCGCTTCGACGAGTACGACTGCGACGACGACGAGCATTAATGGAGCGGTCGCAATCGCCATGGCGAATGCATACGGGAACGGAGTCGTCGAGCATCATTTGGCGCAGGGTCAGACCGTCACCATCACTAATTCGGCTGGCGTGACCTCGGTTGTGTCGGTGTTGGAGGAGTTCTAAGTATGAAAAAAGTATTTGTAAAGGATGGCGTCGTAAGCGGGTTTGGAACAGTGCTTGCTGCCGGCGTGTCGCTGTCATCGGGCGAGAGCGACGCTCTAGAGTTTGAGCTTGCGTTGGATTCGCCGGTAGACGTCGGCTGGCAATGTGATGTAAGCGGTTCCGCACCGGTATTCACGCCGGGTGTTGCGCCACTGCCCCTTTTGACACCGATGACGCTCTACATGGCGTTTACGGCGGCAGAGCGCATTGCGATCAAGACGTCGAAGGACCCGCTGGTAGCGGAGTTTTGGGCGATGTATCAGCTGTCCGCCCAGCTCGAAAAGCCGACCGACCCTAATCTGGTATCTGTGAAGGAGGCCATTACATACTTGGCTGCTCCGGTGTCGCCGGGGCCAGGTGCCGGCATTTTGGCAAGCGCCGAGCGAGTGCCGCAGATCCTGCTGGGCATTCCGCAATAAATTGTCTCATCCAACCACAAGCCGCCTTCGGGCGGCTATTTTTTTGTCTGCAGAAAGGAAGTTATGCACCGAGATTTACACGCCCCTTCGCACTCCGACCAGGAACGCCTGGCCCGGGTGGAAACCGAAGTCGGCTTTTTGAAGGAAATGTTCAGCGAGGTGAAGTCCGCGCTGCTGCAGGTGGCCGACGACATGCACAAGCTGGCGGTGCTGGAAGCTGAGCGCGCGGAGGACCGCCGCACGATCAAGCGCGTCTTCGAGCAGATCCGCGCGGTCAACGATGTGGCTGGCCAGCTGGACAAACGCATTAATGACCTGGCCGCCAGCGTCGCTGCAGCAGAAGCCCGCCGCATGGAGAACGAGCTGAAGGAGCGCAACCGCTGGCTTTGGGAACTGGCGCGCACGGGCCTGGCCGTCGCCGTTGCACTGGGTCTGGCGAAGATGGGGGTACACCTCGTATGAAGCCTAATCGTTTTCAACAGCTGCTGCGCGACCGCCAGCGGCTTTTTTCATCATTCTGGAGTTCGTATGTCTCATAAAGAGAAATTGATTCTGCATGTCCTGATTGGCTTCGTCGGCTACATGGTGTGGGCGCTGATGGCATTTTTCGACGCGACCCTGCGCCATGACTTCCTGGTGTTTAATATCGGCATGGCCACGGGCACCATTGGCCTGGCGCTGCGCGACATGAAGGTGGCCGCCGACGCGCAGCCGCCATCGGTCAAAAAGCAGGCCGGTTTCGCGCAACCGGCGCTGCTCGCGGTGATGGCGCTGTCCGCGCTGTTGGCATTGTCTGCTTGCTCGTTGGTGCCGCAGCGCATGAGCGCGGTACAGGAGGGCATGGCGCAGACGGTCGTCCAGTCGTCGGAGCGCACCATCTGCCGCGATATCCCGATTGGCACTTGGTTGCGCCTCTACGGCGCCAACGCTGACCGCCTGAAGGGCTGGCAGTCTCTTTGCTTCAATCCGGTTACGGCGCCGCTGAACGCTGAAACCATTTCCGCAATCCTGAAGGTTTACCCCGGCTTCGTCGCTGCGTCGAGGGCCGTGCCGCCACCAGTGTCGCCCGATAGTCTGTTGGGTGTCGGTGCGGCGGTGCAGTCGGGAACTACGACACGGGCAGGCGAGGAGGGCGCGAAGTGAGCGCAGTTTTTCTCAGCACCTTGGAAGTGGAATGTGTGGACGATACCGCGAGTAGCGGCCGTGGGATTTGGCGCTTGACCGCGCCGCTGCAGTATTACTCGGACGTTCTCGGCCGCCAGATCGAGATCGAGGCTGGGTTCCTGACCGACTACGCCAGTGTGCCGCGTATCCCGTTCGCGTACTGGCTGTTCGGGGATTCCAGTCACCGCGCGGCGGTCGTGCATGACTGGCTCTACCGTCATCATGATGTCTGTGATCGCGCGAAGGCTGACGAAGTGCTGCTCGAGGCAATGACGGTGGAGGGGATTCCGCGCTGGCGACGTGCCGGGATTTATGCCGGCGTAGTAGTCGGAGGTCGTTCTGCTTGGCTGGAAGATGGCTGTAGTAGCGGCCATTTGGTCGTGGATGGTCGGATCGTGTGAGTCTGCAAATTAATAGAAATCGCCTCGCTCGCGTCGGGCTTCGTAATTCATCATAGAGACCTTCTCCATCAAGGTGCCTAATTCCTTGGATTCTTCTTCCACTCGCTCCTGCGGCGCTTCAAGTTCAGCCCATGAGATTTTGGTCTGAGAACTAAGCGCCTGAAGCTCCTCTAGGGTAGTAGTCATCTGAACTTGAATCTCATCCGTCTTGGCGGCCAAGGTTGCCTGTAACTCTGTTGCCTGTACGACCTTGCCACGTAGCGCTGCGATGTACTCGGCGCCCTCGGCGGCACTTCTGAAATTAGAGGTATTTGCCGGCGGCGCAGCACTTTACTTCATGCGGCCCCCGGCTGCCATTGCCGGCGACGGCTTCCTCAGGCATATAGCGCCGTGCTCAACAGACTCAGTCCTTGGCTGTCTAGCAATCTAAACCGCCCAACTATTTGGGGGCATTTCATCAAAGGGGCTTTTTGTTGGCAGTTGTCCGGGTAGATAGCGCAAAAGGCTGTATAATTTTCCGGCAATCGTCCGCAGGATCGTGTTGCATTAGTCGTGCCCTAAAAGAGGCGCTAGCTCGTGCTGAGAAGCGCCACTGGGACGGTAATGGGAAATGTTGTCAATTTAGTAATTTTTAGGTCGAGAGTGGTTTTCCAATAATATCTTTTCAACCCTTCACGCGAAGCTTTGGCGAGGTTACTAGTCTCTGCTATTAATTGTGCTTGATTAGCGAATTTTATATTTTGCGATCTTTGGGGTAGGGCCGCTTGATTATCGTCCATAAGACGAAACTGTCCATTTTTTGAATATTATGCAAGTACAACTAACTTCTCTCTCGCCTGTATCCTACATGATCGCCAAGGAAGGTGAGCTTGTTACTATCCAGCATCGGCCGCCACGGCCGAATGAATATCGTGAAAAAATCGGTGCGGCAGCTGAGTGTTATCTGGTGTTTAAAGGTAAAACTAAAATTGGAATGATACCAAAGAAAGTAACTAAGGATCACCCCGAATTCCTGATAAGGAAAAATTGTCGAATTGTGAAAATTGATCAATCGAAGTCAGTTTTCGTTGTAGAACTTAAAGAAAATCTGGCGACAAGAGGAAGTTATGAAATTTAAGGTACTTGATACTTTTGCCGGGGCTGGGGGATTCAGCCTTGGTTTCCAACTAGCTGGGGCCGATTTGGTCGGGGCTATAGAATTAGATAGTTGGGCGTGCGACACTTTCAGGTTCAACCATCCTGACGCAAAGGTAATTCAGTCGGATATTACCAGCTTGACTGATGAGGAAATTCTTTTGCATTTTGGCGCTGATAGGCCGAATGTAGTACTTGGCGGCCCTCCATGCCAAGGGTTCTCCATTTGCAATAAAAATAACGGTGATCCCAAGGACCCACGAAATTCTTTATTTGAAGAGTTTGTTAGGGTAGGTCGTCTCTTAAATCCTGAAGTAATGATTATGGAGAATGTGCCTAACTTAATAAAGGCAAAAACCGAGTCTGGTGAGCTGGTGGTTGACATTATCGTCAGTGAGCTGCGAAAAATTGGATACTTTGTGAAGTACAAGATTCTAGAAGCGACGGATTATGGTGTACCGCAAATTAGAAGGCGACTCGTAGTCATTGCGACAAAAAAAGAGATTTCCGACCCATTCCCTCCTAAGACACATGTTGTGGGGGAGCAGTCTGACTTGTTGAACTCAGGGATGCCGAAATGTCCGACTTTATGGGACGCTATATCTGATTTACCAGATTTAGAGGCTCGCCAAGGATCGGAAGCCCAGCCTTACACAAAGCCGCCTGAAAATAGCTACCAAGAATTTTTAAGGGGCGAAAGTAGTCAGGTTCATAATCACAAAGCTATGAATCATTCGGCTCGATTAGTTGAGAGGTTTGCCTCTATGGTTTGGGGGCAATCAACATCGGATGTCCCTGATCATTTAAAGCCGTTAAAACGAAATAGCACTGAAATTTCGGATAAAGTTTACGATCAAAATAATCGTCGCATGTTCCCGCACAAGCCATGCCACACTATTGCGGCATCCTTCTACGCTAATTTTGTTCACCCTTATAAGAATCGAAATTTTACTGCTCGTGAGGGTGCCCGTATTCAATCGTTTCCCGACACTTATGTTTTCTTGGGTAAGCCTACGGTAGTTAGCAAAAAGTTGTTGGGTCGTGAAGGGAGGACGGAAGAGTCACACTTGTGCCAATATAATCAAATTGGCAACGCGGTTCCACCGCTTATGGCGAATGCCATTGCGAAACACTTATTAAAATGTCTAGAGGGTGTTGCATGCTTGTCCACGGAAACAATCTTGAACAAAAAGAAAACCATAAAACAAAATATCGTGATGCAACCGCAAGAAAATATCTGGCTGAAATCCGCATAAGATACGAAAAGTGGCGTGCCGATAACGAGGCTCTCGTAGGCCCGCTTTGCAAAGGTAGTGCTAAGGATTCAGCGATAATAGTTGAGCGTGTAAGGCTTCTAAACGATTATAAGGATTTTTTAGACCAACAGCATTATGCCGAGAAATTCGACTCTCGTTCGAATCTGCATTCGTCGGCTCTAGAAGAATTCATGTTCTACTTGTTTAAAGATATGGTGCGTGGGATCTCCATGTCTGCGCTGATTGGAAAATCGCATTCATTCAAGGATGTTTTCTTCCGTGCGCCGTCCTACAAAGAAATGATACGAACAGCGCATGCACTAGTCGAAATTAAGGATCATGATTTCGCTATCGGAGCAAGTGTCAAGGCATCGATACTCACCAACGGCTCAGATACGCCTGAATTACACGATTGGGACATTCCTGCGGTTGCAATTGAATGCAAGACATATCTTGATAAGACAATGCTTCAAGATGTATCTACAGCAGCAGAACAGCTCAAGTATAAAAATCCTAATGCGATGTATATTGTTGTCGCAGAGTGGTTAAAACTATCGGAATCGATCAATCTTAAAAAATTCAAGATTGACCAAATTTATGTTTTAAGAAAGCAGAAAAACACAGATAGGGAATTTAGATACGGTGACGATTATGAGAAGAATCCGATTTACGCCGATGTAGTGGAACATCTGTTCAATTCTGTTAGAGATTTTTTAAATGCAGATTGGGAAGGTGGTATCGCGCACGGTATTGATAAAGGAATCCTGATCTAGTTGTACATTATGCTATGACGGTATTTTCATAAACGACTTATACTGTTTGTTTCGTTTCGTGTTTTTTTGTTTTAACGGCTGGTTTGTTCGTTTGCTGGAAGGATTGACCCTCTCAGTTTGACCCTCCCTCCAGGTTCTCGCAAACGCTGCAACCCTGTCGTAAGAACCCTCAAAACCCAATTCCTTCAGATCCTCATGGATCTGTTTCAGCGTCCGCCGTTGCTTCCGAGGCCGAGCTGCCTCGGTCTTGAGCATGGCTGAAAGTTGGAAAGCATATTTGTCGATAACGCTACGTGAGCGCCGTGCGGCGTAGGCCAACGTCATCGGCATCTTTTCTAACGATCAAGCCATCATCCGGCTGGTTGGCGCCCTGATGCTGGAGCAAAATGATGAGTGGTCGCTACAGCGGCGCTACATGCAGCTTGAAGGATTGCAGTCTCTGAGCGACAATCAATCTGCACGGCTCTCTGCCGTGATTAACTGATCAGGGACCCAGCCCCTTGAGAATCACATCTCATACACCACGCTCTGGGACGCCATCAGAGCGTGACAGTCTTCTTAGCTGCTGCTCGTTGCTGAAATCAGTTCCGCAACCGATCAGCGAATGCAGCAAAATCAACAGGTTACGAAGCTGATTCATGATTGTGTTGCGGAACTAAAATACGCGTAAGTTGTTGATTTAATTTAATAAAAGCGGAGACTTGAAAACTGCCGACGGTGTGAGCCGTTCGTGAGTTCGAATCTCACCGCTTCCGCCACCACACATATTTAAGCCCTTGATTATGAAGGGCTTTTTAATTTTCTGGTCAGCGTCTGCGCCGCTCCCACCTCTTTTTTATCGCTGTCAAGATATCCTGGTTGCGGAGACGACCTCCGCAACCAAGCTCTTTTCGCCGGGGCAACCAAGACTCGCCCTCACGGCGGTCTATGGTGTGGATTTTCCATTATCCGAATATGAGCGGATGGCCGATCTGATGTCGCGGATCAAGGGTGAAGCTATTCTCAGTCTGAACGACCACGCTGACATTCGCCGTGTCTTCTCGCGTTTTCAAATGGATGTCGCAGGTATTAACTATACGGTGGGTAGCGGCGGAAAAGCTGTGGAGCGACAGGAGCTAATTATTTATAGCTGGGACAAAGCAGCTGATCCAGTTGGATTGTTCTGACAAGAAGGTACTGGTCTTTTGAGAGTAGTCGCTGTGTAGACATTTGCACAGCGGCTTTAGTTTAATTACGCTGACGGCTCAGCATGTACCCCCGATGATGCTTTTCCCTGAACGAAGATCTAGTCCCAGAAGGCACCTATACCCGCTACTCTTCCAGTAGACACAAGTGAGGTCGCCCCTACGCCGCTCCCGATAGTCCGGGTCATCCGTGCAAGCCTTCGCTTTCTTCACGTCCGGTCCGATATTCTCGAACAGATCCTTAGCGGTTTGGCCCTCGAACCTGAGTGATAGGTTCCTGTCCGCTGGCGTCGGCGGACGCATATCCGCCACGCTACCGCCATAGATTAGGTAGTTACCGATCAGCGGGCGAGCTTGCCCCGTTTCAGGCTTAGTTGTGTCAGTGGCTTGCGACAGCGAGCATAGCGGGAGCATACAAATGGCTAATACCTGGCGCGCGTTCATTTGCGCCTCCATAGCTCAACGTGAAAATGGTCATTATGGCCGACGCAGCTGGTCACGCGGCCGATCGCCTTTTGTACTTCCGCATCGTTGAAATAGATGAGCTTAACTTCCGGATGTTGCGCAAACAGACGCAGCAGCTGGATTGTAGCTGCTCGATCATACACCGCGTCGCGGTACGAAACCGACGCATGCGGCCCTGTCAACTTGTCTTTTCGGACCGGGCGGCAGTCCATTTCGATTCTGCGTATTTCGGTGAACGTGCCCACCCATTCCGGTCTATCGTGCCCACTTGCGCATGAGATGGTGTTACGCGGTTAAATTGTAATCGGTGCGGTCACGATGGGTCGATATTTTTCTCCTTTTTGGCTGTTTTAGGTCGCT
>CAUPRW010000044.1:0-54802 GCA_963513825.1 uncultured Duganella sp. | reverse complement strand
TGGTCCCACCCCTTCCCATCCCGAACAGGACCGTGAAACAACTCTGCGCCGATGATAGTGCTGCAACCAGTGTGAAAGTAGGTTATCGTCAGGCTAGTTATATGAAAAAGCCCCTTCCAGTGATCTGGTCGGGGCTTTTTTTCGTCTATACGGTGTAGAATGCGAATGGTTCTCATTTCCAAGCTCTCCGTCCATGTTACTTCAGCAGAACGATACGCTCTACACAGACCATCATGGATGGCTCAAGGACTGGCTGCGCCGTAAGCTGGGGGACTCCCATACCGCCGCCGACTTGGCGCATGACACTTTCATGCGGCTGCTGAGCCGAGACCAAGTCGGGGTTCTCAATGAGCCGCGGGCATTTCTGACCACGGTGGCAAAGCGGGTACTGGCCAATCACTGGCGCCGGCAGCAGTTGGAGCAGGCTTATCTGGAGGCGTTGGCGATGGTGCCGGAGGCCTGCGCGCCATCCGAGGAGGACCGGGCGATCCTGCTCGAAACGCTGCATGAAATCGACCGCATGCTCGACGGCTTGCCGGCGCCCGTGCGGCGCGCGTTTCTGCTCACCCAGCTCGATGGCTTGAACCACGCCGAAGTAGCCCGGGCCATGGACATCTCCATCACCACCGTGAAACGCTATCTGGTACGCGCCGCGCGGCAATGCTATTTCGCCGATGTCTTCGGTAGCTGAGCGGCCGCTGCCGCCCGAGGTGGCTCTGCGCGCGGTCGAGTGGCTGGTCGACCTGCAAGCGGAGAACATTTCTGCCGAATCCCTGGAGGCCTTGCGGCGCTGGCGCGCCGCCCATCCCGACCACGAACGGGCCTGGCAGCGCATCGAGTCGGTCAATGGCAAGTTCCAGCTGGCGGCGTCGGTGCAACGCGAGGTGGCCCATGCGGCCCTGACACCGCCGTCGTCGGCAGGGCGCCGCAAAGCGCTGGCCTCGCTGACCGTGCTGTTGTTCGCCGGCGGCGCCACCTGGACCGTGCGCGACCGAACCCGCTGGGCCGAGTGGACCGCCGACCAGCGCACCGCGACAGGCGAACGCCGAACCATCACGCTGGCCGACGGCGGCACGCTGGCGCTCAATTCCGGCAGTGCCGTCAATATCGCCTATACCGCCAGCGAGCGGCGCGTGCGCCTCATCGCCGGTGAGATTCTGGTCAGCACCGCCAAGGACGCCGGCGGCCGCCCCTTCCTGATCGAGACGGACCACGGCATAGCGCGGGCCTTGGGCACGCGCTATGCGGTCCGTCTACTGGAATCGTCGACCGATGTCGCCGTGTACGCCGGTGCGGTACGCGTCGAGCCGCGCGCGCCGGGCGCGCCATCGCGGCTGCTCGGTGCCGGCGCTCGAGCGTGGTTCACAGTTGACGCTGTTGGCGCGCAGACCGTCGCCAATCCCGATAGCATCGCCTGGACCGACGGCTTCATCGTTGCCAAGGCGATGCGACTGGGCGATTTCCTGTCGGAGCTGAGCCGGTATAGCGCGCTGTCGATGTCCTGCGCGCCGGAGGTCGCCGACTTGCGCGTCTCCGGCTCGTATCCGTTGGCGGACATCGACCGCGTGCTCGAGACCCTCGCCGCGTTGCTGTCGTTACGGATCGAAACGGTCACGCGCTTCTGGGGCTTACAAACCGTAGGCGTCAGGTTTGATCGCATAGGGCGGATTAGCGGGTGAGGCCCGCCAATCCGCCCCGGGGGCCCACCGAATGAGGCGGCCTACCTGCCGGTAGGCCTTAAGAGAGCGAAGCGTAATCCGCCGTGCAAGCCGCCGGTGGCCAACGACGATGATGGACACGCTCGGTGCCCAAGTGGTCCGTTTTCCATTTTCGCGGGACAGACAAGATGAGAGCACTCATCTTTAATCGTCAGCGAAGGATTTGCAATGAATCGTCATCGTCCGCAAGGCCGGCCCCATCAGGTATCCATCATCGTCAACACCGGCCTGGTCGCGCTGGCCGCCTGTGTGGTGGCCGCGCCCGCCACGGCGCAACAGCGCGCCTACAACATTCCGCCCTCCACGCTGGAGGACGCCTTAAGCAGCTTCGGCCGCGAGGCCGGCATCCTGCTGTCGTTCAGCCCCGATAGCACAGCCAGGCTGCGCAGCGCCGGTCTGCAGGGCAACCACACCATCGAGCAGGGGCTCGAGGCGCTGCTGGCCGGCACCGGCCTGCGGGCGACGCGCCAGCCCAACGGCAGCTATCTGTTGTCGAAGGCGCCGGCGCGGCCGCTGCCGGCCACCGCCACGCTGCCTGCCGTGACCGTCACAGGTGAACTGGAGCGGGAAACGGCCGCCGGCCCGGTCAACGGCTACGTTGCCACCCGTAGCGCCACCGGCACCAAGACCAACACGGCGCTGCGCGAGATTCCGCAGTCGATCTCGGTGATCGGCCGCGCCGAAATGGAGGCGCGCGGCGCGCTCGACATCATGGACGTGGTCGCGCAGACGCCGGGCATCGCGGTGGCCGCCTACGGCCCCGACAACCGTGGCTGGGAATACATTTCGCTGCGCGGCTTTCCCGGCAACTCCAGCAGCTACCGCGATGGCCTGCCGCAGACGCAATTCGGCGTGGTCTACCGCATGACCGAGCCGTGGGGACTGGAGCGGGTCGAAGTGTTGCGCGGACCGGCCTCGGTGCTGTTCGGCCAGGGCGACGCGGGCGGCGTCATCAACCGGGTCAGCAAGACGCCCGGCGCCGACCCCAGGCGCGAGATCGAGGTGCAATATGGCAGCTTCAACCGCAAGCAGGTCGCGGTCGATGTGGGCGGCGCGGTCGGCGACGACGGCGCGCTGGCCTACCGCGTGTTGGGCCTGGCGCTCGACAGCGACGACCAGGACCGCTATCCCGATGGCGACCGCATCAACCGTAGCCGCGCCTACCTGGCGCCGTCGCTGCGCTGGCAGGCCGACGCGTCCACCTCGCTGACGCTGCTGACCGAGTTCATCAAGGACAAATCCGACGAAGACCCGTATTACGTCAATTTCCCCGTGGCCGGCGGCATCCGCCACATCAAGTACGGCGACCCTTCGTTCAGCCGCTTCAAACAGGACCAGTACTCGGTCGGGTACCAGCTCGAGCACGCTTTCAACGACAGCTGGTCGCTGCGCCAGAACGCCCGCCACAGCGACATCGCTATCGAACGCAACGCCTTGTGGGGCGACGCGCTGGAGGCCGACGGCCACACGCTGTCGCGCAGCACGCGCTCGTGGGACGACCGGCTCAAGCAGACATCGCTTGATTCCCAGTTACATGGCGCGCTGCGCGCGGGCGGCGCCGAGCACGCCGTGCTGTTCGGCCTGGACTGGAATCATACCGACGGCACCGCGTACCGCTTTCGCGGCGCCGCGCCCGGGTTGGACCTGCTCAATCCGCTCTATGGCATGGCGATCCCCGCGCCGCGCACGCCGACCGCCGACTTCACGCAGAAAATGGACCAGGTCGGCCTCTATGCGCAGGACCAGATCCGCTTCGGCGGGCGCTGGGTCGCCACCGTCGGCGGCCGCCAGGACCACGTCGCCAGCGTGACGGCCAACCGCCTCAACGCCAGCCGCGCCACGCAGAGCGACGACGCCTTCAGCGGCCGGGCCGGCCTGAGCTATCTGATCGGACAGGGATGGGCGCCCTATGTCAGCTACGCCAGCTCGTTCCTGCCGGTCAGCGGCGCCGACGCCAGCAACAATCCGTTCAAGCCCAGCCGTGGCAAGCAGGTCGAGGCGGGCGTGAAGTACCAGCCGGACGGCGGCGCCAGCCTGTTCACGGTGGCGCTGTTCGATTTGCGCAAGACCAATGTCGTCACCTACGACAATATCACCGGCGACGCCCGCCAGATCGGCAAGCAACGCTCGCGCGGACTGGAAGTGGAGGCCAAGGCGGCGTTGACTCGTCAACTGAGCGCCACCGCATCGTTCACCGCGCTGGACTTGAAAGTGCTTGAGAGCGCCGACGCCACCGAGGTCGGCAAGGTTCCGGCCACCGTCCCCGAGCGCACCGCCTCGGTGTGGCTGGACTACGCGCTGTGCGGCGGCTTCGGAGTCGGGGGAGGACTCAACTATGTCGGCGAGCGGCCGAACGACGAGGTCAACAGCAATAACGAAAGCGCCTTTACGCTATTGAACGCCTCGCTGCGCTACGACACGGGACCGTGGCGTTTCGCGCTCACCGCCAGCAATGCGCTGGACAGGAAATACAACACGATCTGCTACCACGGCGAATGCTACATGGGGCGCGAGCGTACCGTCGTGGCATCCGCCAGGTACCACTGGTAACAAAAAAGCCCATGTGGGCATCGCGCACATGGGCTTTTTTGGCTGGAGCCGGCTTAGAAGTGGTAAGCGGCTTTGACTTCGAGGAAGTTCGCGCCACCGTTCGGACTCTTGATGCTGCCGTTGGAGAAGTGCTGCAACTTGAGGGCGACTTCCCAATTGTTCTGCATGACATAGCCGATGCCGATGTGGTCGCCGAACTGGAAAGCGGTCGACAATTCCTTGCCGTCGTTCCTATACAGGCTCGACAACAGGTGGACACCGACGCCGGCCTCGTAGTAAATCCCCTTCTTGTTGTCATTCTGGAAGCGGAAAACCGGGGTAAAGCCGACGTCCCACAGGCTTTTTTCCTGGCCCGGCACGTTGCGGTATTGGTTCTGGCGCCAGTAGCCGGCGCTGCCTTCCCAGTAGCCGCTCAGGTGCGTGCCGTTCGACTGGAACCACCTGACGTCCCAATCCTTGGCCGCGCTCAGTCGAACCATACGTTGCTTCGACGCCGTGCCGTAGTCCACCGACACCGAGTCGACCAGTTGTTGGGCCGACGCGGCCTGGCTCATCAACAGCGCAGCCGCTGCTGCCATCATTGTTTTCGCGAACATAGTATCCTTGTATTGAGTGCTGTATTCATGTGTATACGGCTGCCAAGATTGTACCGGTGTTCCGAAATTTCTTCCGGCGCACCGTTGTTTTGATTAGCCCAGGAGCGGAATTGTCTATGCGAATCACATTTCTCGGTATCGGCTTGATGGGAGACCCGATGGTACGCCGCCTGCTGGCGGCCGGCCATTCCGTTACGGCCTGGAACCGCACCTTTGCCAAGGCGGAAGCGCTGGCGCCGGCCGGCGCGCTGGCGGTGGCGAGCTTGGCGCAGGCCGTGCGCGATGCCGGCATCGTCATCTCCATGCTGGAGGCGGGGCCGATCGTGGCGCAAGTGATGCGCGACGCCTTGCCGGCTCTGGCGCCGAACGCATTGTGGGTGGACATGAGTTCGACGCAACAGGCGGAGGCGCAAGCGTTCCACGCGCTGTTGCGGGCCGAGGGCAAGCGTTTCGTCGATGCGCCGGTCTCGGGCGGCGTTGGCGGCGCGGCGGCCGGCACGCTGGCGATCATGGCCGGTGGCGATCGCGCCGACTTCGCCGAGGCGGAGCCGGTGTTGACGGCGATGGGACGGCCGACGCTGGTCGGCCCTGCCGGCAGCGGGCAGGTGGCCAAGCTGTGCAACCAATTGATAGTCGGCGCGACGATCAATATCGTGGCCGAGGCGATGTTGCTGGCGCAAGCGGCCGGCGCGGACCCGGCGGCGATGCGCGCGGCGATCCGTGGCGGTTTCGCCGAGAGCAAGATATTGGATGTGCATGGCCAGCGCATGCTGGAGCGAAATTTCGTCGCCGGCGGCAAGGTCGCCACGCAGTTGAAGGATCAGCGCAACATCCTGGCGGCGGCCGAAGCGGCCGGGGTGACACTGCCGGTGACCGAGTTGGTGACCGAGCGCTACAGGGTATTGGCCGAGACCATGCCGCAAGCCGACCATTCTGCGGCATTGGTGGGGTTGGAAGCGATCAACCCCGGGCAACGGGTAGGAACGGCTCGGGACCAGACCACGTAGGGCGGGCTAGGCGGCACGCCGTAATCCGCCAAGGCGCGCGCCGCGTCGTGATTTAATTCAACGGCAAACTCCGCTCCGCCAACCGCACCCAAAAGCTCGCCCCCACGGGCAGCAGATTGTCGTTGAAATCATAGCTACCGTTGTGCAGCACGCAAGGCCCCAGCCCATGGCCGCCATCGCGGTGATCGCCCTCGCCATTGCCGATGAAGATATAGCACCCCGGCTTAGCCTGCAGGAAGAACGCGAAATCCTCCGCCCCCATGGTCGGCTCGACATTGTCGTCCACCTTGTCGGCCCCCACGACCTCCTTCATGACCTCGACCGCGAAACGCGTCTCGGCCGCATGATTGACCAGCGGCGGATAATTTCGTCGGAACTTGTAGTCGACCTCGGCGCCGAACGCCGCCGCCGTGTGCTGCGCGATCTCGCCCATGCGCGTCTCGATCATGTCGAGCACCGGCGTGGTAAAGGTGCGCACGGTGCCGACCATCTTCGCCTCGTCCGGAATGACATTGGTGGCGCTGCCCGCATGGATCTGCGTAATCGACAGCACCGCCGTATCGAGCGGACTCTTTTGCCGCGAGATAATGGTCTGCCAGCTCTGCGCGATCTGCACCGCCACCATCACCGGATCGATGCCCTTGTGCGGTTGCGCCGCGTGGGCGCCCTTGCCCTTGATGGTCAGGTAAAACTCGTTACTGGAAGCCATCATCGGCCCTTCGACCACGCTCATGTGGCCGGACGCAATGCCGGGCCAGTTGTGCATGCCGTAAATCGCGTCCATCGGACATTGCTCGAACAGGCCGTCCTCGATCATGCGGCGCGCGCCGGCGCCGCCTTCCTCGGCCGGCTGGAACACCACATACACAGTGCCGTCGAAGTTGCGGTGCTCGGCCAGGTGTTTGGCCGCGCCCAGCAGCATGGCCGTGTGGCCGTCGTGGCCGCAGGCGTGCATCTTGCCGGCATGGCGCGACGCGTGCGCGAAGGTATTGACCTCCTGCATCGGCAGCGCGTCCATGTCGGCGCGCAGGCCGATCGCCCGCGGCGAGCTGCCGTTCTTGATGATCCCGACCACGCCGGTGAGCCCGAGGCCGCGAATCACGGGGATGCCCCATTCCGTCAGCTTGTCGGCGACCACGTCGGAGGTGCGCTGCTCTTCATAGCAAAGCTCCGGATGGGCGTGCAGGTCGCGCCGGATGTGCTGCAATTCGGACTGAAAGGCAATGATGGGATCAACTAGTTTCATGTGCTTCTCCAAAATGGGTTCGCTTGCCTTGTGAGTAGCGAGAATAGCCATTGTAGCCCTTGTCACGCGACTTGATCCAGAGCGGCCCCAAGCCGGACAGCGCCGCCCCGGAATGGTTTACGATACTGCTTTCAGTGTACACTTTTTGGACTTTTGATAATGACAACCACACAAGTTCGCGCGGTCTGTCCGCACGACTGCCCGGACACCTGCGCGCTGCTGGTGACGGTCGAGGACGGCGTCGCCACCGCCGTCAAGGGTGACCCGGACCATCCGACCACCGCCGGCGTGCTGTGCACCAAGGTGGCCCGCTACACCGAGCGCACCTACCACGCCGAGCGCCTGCTGCATCCGCTGCGCCGCGTCGGCAACAAGGGCGAGGGCAAGTTCGAACGCATCAGCTGGGACGAGGCGCTGGCCGCCATCGCCGCCCGGCTCAAGCCGATCGCCGCGCGCGCGCCGGAGGCGATCCTGCCGTACAGCTACTGCGGCACGATGGGCTTGCTGCAGGGGGAGTCGATGTCGTCGCGCTTCTTCAACAAGCTCGGCGCCTCGCTGCTCGACCGCACCGTCTGCGCCACGGCCGGCGCCACCGGTTACCGCTACACGGTCGGCGCCTCGGTCGGCACCGACATGGAGCAATTCCAGAACGCCAAGCTGATCATCATCTGGGGCGGCAATCCGATCGCCTCCAACCTGCATTTCTGGACTCGCGCGCAAGAGGCCAAGCGCAACGGCGCCACGCTGATCGCCATCGACCCGTACCGCTCGCTGACGGCGGAGAAATGCCACCAGCACATCGCGCCACTGCCGGGCACCGACGCCGCGTTGGCGCTGGGCCTGATGCACGTGCTCATCGCCGAGGACTTGCTCGACCACGACTACATCGCCCAACACACGCTCGGCTTCGAGCAACTCAAGGCCCGCGTGGCCGAATGGACGCCCGAGCGCGTGGCCGAGACCTGCGGCATCACGGTGGCCGAGGTGGTCGACCTGGCGCGCCTGTACGGGGCAAAGGCCAGGGCCGGCGCGCCGGTGGCGATCCGCGTCAACTACGGCGTGCAGCGCGTGCGCGGCGGCGGCACGGCGGTGCGCAACATCGCCTGCCTGCCGGCGCTGGTGGGCGCCTGGCGCCACGCGGCCGGCGGCATCCAGCTGTCGTCGAGCGGCTCGTTCCCGTCCAACAAGGTGGCGCTGCAACGGCCCGACCTGCGCGCGTCGCTGCCGCGCACGATCAACATGACCACCATCGGCGACGACCTGCTGCGCCCGGCGTCGCCGGAGTTCGGCCCGGCGGTCGAGGCGCTGATCGTCTACAACTCCAACCCGGTGGCGATCGCGCCGGACTCGTCGAAGGTGGCGGCCGGCTTCGCGCGCGAGGACTTGTTTACCGTCGTGCTCGAGCACTTCCAGACCGACACCGTCGACTACGCCGACATCGTGCTGCCGGCCACCACGCAGCTCGAACACGTCGACGCCCACACGTCCTTCGGCCACCTGTACATGATGGCCAACAACGCCGCCATCGCGCCGCTGGGCGAGGCCAAGCCCAACACCGAGATCTTCCGGCTGCTGGCGGCGGCCATGGGCCTGGACGATCCGTGCTTCCGCGACACCGACGACGAGCTCGCCTCGATCGCCTTCGACACCCGGGACGCGCGCGCCGTGCACTTCGATTGGGAGTCGTTGAAACGGCAAGGCTGGCAAAAGCTCAACATGCCGGCGGCCCCGTTCGCGCAGGGCGGCTTCATGACGCCGTCGGGCAAATGCGAGTTCTATTCGGCCGCGATGGCAGCGGACGGCCTCGATCCGTTGCCGACTTATCTACCTCCGTACGAATCTGTTGCTAGCAACCCTCAACTTGCGAAAAAATATCCGCTCGCGATGATCTCGCCGCCGGCGCGCAATTTTTTGAATTCGTCTTTTGTAAACGTCAAGAGTTTGCGCTCGGCGGAGGGCGAACCGCACCTCGACATCCACCCCGACGACGCCCGAAAACGCGGCATTTCGGACGCCGATATGGTGCGCATCCACAATGACAGGGGCAGTTTCGTGGCCAAGGCGCGCGTCACGGACAAGGCCCGGTCGGGCCTGGTTGTCGGCTTGTCAGTGTGGTGGAAAAAGCTCGCCACGGATGGCAAAAACGCCAACGAGGTCACCAGCCAACGGCTCACCGACATGGGCCGCGCGCCGACTTTTTACGATACACTCGTAGAGATTGAAAGAGTCGTTGCTTGAAGGTAGCATATGCGCAATTTTTTCCGCCGTGTCATGCGGGCCAAGTACTGGCTCGCGACGGCATGCTCGGTACTTCTGCTGGCCGGTTGCGCCCAGCTGCGGTACTATGTACAGGCCGCGCAAGGCCAGTACGCGCTGTGGTCGGACGCCCGTCCGATCGACGACTGGCTGGGTGATCCGAACACCGATCCCCGCCTCAAGGCCCGCCTCGAAAAAGCCCTGCTGATCCGCCGCTTCGCGGTGCAGGAACTGGGCCTGCCCAACAACGCCAGCTACAAGAACTACGCCGCGCTGTCGCGCCCCTTCGTGCTGTGGAACGTGGTGGCCACGCCGGAATTGTCGCTGCGGCCGATCCAGTGGTGCTTCCCGATCGCCGGCTGCGTCAGCTACCGCGGCTACTACAGCAAGGCCGACGCCACCGCCTACGCCGACGAGCTGCGCGAGGAGGGCAACGACGTCCAGGTCGGCGGCGTGCCGGCCTACTCCACGCTTGGCTGGTTCAGCGATCCGCTGCTGTCGACCTTCATCAATTATTCGGACGCCGAACTGGCACGCATGGTGTTCCACGAGCTGTCGCACCAGGTCGTCTACGTGCAGGGCGACACCCAGTTCAACGAAAGCTTCGCCACCGCCGTCGAGGAAGCCGGCGTGCAACGCTGGCTCGAGCTGTACGGCACGCCCGAGATGCGCGAGAGCTATGTGCGCAACAATGCGCGCCGCCAGGATTTCCTCGCGCTGCTGGTCAAGCATCGCCAAATGCTGGCCGACAATTACGCCAGCAAGACCAGCACCCGCCACCGCCGCGCCGAGAAGGCCCGCATTTTCGCGCACCTGAAATCGGACTACCTCAAGCTCAAGGAAAGCTGGGGCGGCTATGCCGGCTACGACCGCTGGTTCGCCGAGCCGCTGACCAACGCCCAGCTGAGCGCGGTGGGAACCTACCACGATTACCTGCCCGCCTTCCGCGAACTGATGAAACAGGAAAGAACGTTCGTGCGATTTTATGGTGCGACGCAAAAATTGGCTTTGCTTGATTTCGCTCAACGTCAACAGCAACTGGATCAACTCACCCGCCTCGCGGCGCTGGAAGCGGAGCGCTTAGAGCGCTCGCAACAGCAAGCCGCCGCCGCCGCCGCCGTCACGCCTTGATGCTGCTTTGCAGCAAAGACGCCGTTAGAAGCCGTGTTCTAATTATGCTTAAATGCGCTTGCGTCCGGGCTGACTGCCCGATAGCATCGCAACATTAGCAGGCTCAGGCAACTCGCACAGACGATCGACCTCTGCCTTGGAGCGGCTCCGCACCGCGACGATAACTATAATGAGACAAGAGGCGCAGAATGGACAAAATCTGGTTGAAGTCTTATCCAGCGGGCATGCCGGCCGAGGTCGACACCGCGCAGTACGGGTCGCTGGTGCAGATGCTGGAAGAGTCGTTCCATAAGTTCGCCGACCGCAACGCCTACGTATGCATGGACAAGTTCCTCAGCTATGGCGAGCTTGACGCCCATTCGCGGCGCCTGGGCGCGTGGCTGCAAAGCCGCGCCATGAAGCACGGCGCGCGCGTGGGCATCATGCTGCCCAACGTGCTGCAATATCCGATCGCCATCGCCGCCATCCTGCGCGCCGGCTACACGGTGGTCAACATCAATCCGCTGTACACGCCGCGCGAGCTGGAGCACCAGCTCAACGACGCCGGTTGCGAAGCGATCATCATCCTGGAGAACTTCGCCACCACGCTCGAGCAGGTGCTGGGGCGCACCCAGGTCAAGCACATCGTGGTCGGCAGCATCGGCGAGATGCTCGGCGGGCCGAAAGGCATGCTGGTCAATTTCGTCGTACGCAACGTCAAGCGGCTGGTGCCGCCGTTCTCGCTGCCGAACGCGGTGCGCTTCAAGGACGCGCTGTCGCAGGGCGGCGGCATGAAGCTCACGCCGGTGGTGGTCGACCAGGACGATCCGGCCTTCCTGCAGTACACCGGCGGCACCACCGGCGTGGCCAAGGGCGCCGTGCTCACGCACAAGAACATCATCGCCAACATGCTGCAAACGGAGGCCTGGGGCAATCCGGCCATGGGCGGCTTGTCCGAGCAGATCACCATCGTCGCCGCCTTGCCGCTGTACCACATCTTCGCGCTGACGGCGTGCGCGCTGTGGGGCACGCGCGTGGGCGCGCTCAACGTCCTGATACCCAATCCGCGCGACATCGGCGGCTTCATCAAGGAGCTGGCCAAGTACCGCTTCCATATGCTGCCGGCGGTCAACACACTGTACAACGCGCTGCTCAACCACCCGGACTTCGTGCATCTGGACTTCTCGGCGCTCAAGATGTGCAACGGCGGCGGCATGGCCGTGCAGCAATCCGTCAACGACCGCTGGCGCAAGGTCACTGGCGTGGCCATCATCGAAGGCTACGGCCTGTCCGAGACCTCGCCGGTGGCCACCTGCAACCGCACCGACATCACCGAGTTCACCGGCACCATCGGCCTGCCGCTGCCGTCGACCGACATCGCCATCCTCGACGACGATGGCAACGAGGTGCCGCTTGGCCAGCCGGGCGAGATCGGCATCCGCGGCCCGCAGGTGATGGCTGGCTACTGGCAGCGTCCGGACGAGACGGCCAAGGTCATGACCGCCGACGGCTACTTCAAATCGGGCGACATCGGTGTGATGGATGAGCACGGTTACGTCAAGATCGTTGACCGCAAGAAGGATATGATCCTCGTTTCCGGCTTCAATGTTTACCCGAACGAACTCGAAGGCGTCATCTCGGCCCACCCGGGCGTGCTCGAATGCGCGTGCATCGGCGTGCCGGACGAGCACTCGGGCGAGGCCGTCAAGGTGTTCGTCGTGCGCAAGGATCCCGGCCTGACGGCCGAGCAGTTGATGGCCTATTGCAAGGAACAGCTGACCGGCTACAAGAAACCGAAATACGTGGAGTTCCGCCAGGAACTGCCAAAAACCAATGTCGGTAAAATCCTGCGGCGCGTGCTGCGGGACGAACATACCAACGAAAAGAAAAAGGCTGCATAAGATGGAAAAAATCTGGCTCAAGTCCTACCCCGAGAACATGCCATCGGAGATCGATCCGACCCAATACCGCTCGGTCACCCATCTGCTGGAGGAATCGTTCCGCAAGTACGCAGACCGCAACGCCTATGTGTGCATGGACAAATTCCTTACCTATGCCGAGCTCGACAAGCTGTCGCTGCGCATGGGCGCCTGGCTGCAAAGCAAGGGCCTCAAGCCGGGCGCGCGCGTGGCCATCATGATGCCCAACGTGCTGCAATATCCGGTGGCGATGGCCGCCATCCTGCGCGCCGGCTACACGGTGGTCAACGTCAATCCGCTGTACACGCCGCGCGAGCTGCAGCACCAGCTGATCGATTCGGGATCGGAAGTGATCATCGTGCTGGAGAACTTCGCCACCACGGTCGAGCAGGTGATCTCGCACACCCAGGTCAAGCACGTGATCGTCGCCACCATGGGCGACATGCTCGGCACGCTCAAGGGCGCCATCGTCAACCTGGTGGTGCGCCGGGTCAAGAAGCTGGTGCCGGCGTTTTCGTTGCCAGGCTCGGTGTCGTTCAAGAAGATGCTGTCGGAGGCGTCCGGCATGACCTTGCAACCGGTCAAGCAGGGGCACGACGATATCGCCTTCCTGCAATACACCGGGGGCACGACGGGCGTGTCCAAGGGCGCGATCCTGCTGCACCGTAACATCATCGCCAACGTGCTGCAAAACGAGGCGTGGCTGCAGTTCGGCGCGCACAAAGAGCAGATCGTCTTCGTCGCCGCGCTGCCGCTGTACCACATCTACTCGCTCACCATCAGCGCCCTGATGGGCATGCGCATGGGCGGGCTGACGTTGCTGATCCCCAATCCGCGCGACATCCCCGGCTTCGTCAAGGAACTGTCGAAGTACCGCGTGGCGGTGTTCCCGGCGGTGAACACCTTGTACAACGCGCTGCTGAACAATCCGGAGTTCTCCAAGCTCGACTTCTCCAGCTACTCGGTGTGCAACGGCGGCGGCATGGCCGTGCAGAAGGCCGTCGCCGACAAGTGGCTCAAAATTACCGGCACGCCGATCATCGAAGGCTATGGCCTGTCGGAGACGTCGCCGGTGGCCACGGCCAACCGGGTCGACATCAAGGAATTCACCGGCACCATCGGGCTGCCGATCCCGTCGACCGAAGTGGAGATCCTCGACGACGACGGCCAGCCGGTGCCGCTGGGCCAGCCGGGCGAGATCGCCATTCGCGGTCCGCAGGTGATGGCCGGCTACTGGAACCGCGCCGACGAGACCGCCAAGTCGATGACGCCGGACGGCTTCTTCAAGACCGGCGATATCGGCATCATGGACGAGCGTGGTTATACGCGCATCGTCGACCGCAAGAAGGACATGATCATCGTGTCCGGCTTCAATGTGTATCCGAACGAGGTCGAGGGCGTGGTGGCCGGGCATCCGGGCGTGCTGGAGGTGGCCTGCATCGGCGTGCCGGACCAGAACTCGGGCGAGGCGGTCAAGTTGTTCATCGTGCGCAAGGACCCCAATCTCACCGCCGAGCAGGTGCTGGAGTATTGCAAGCACGAGCTGACGGCGTACAAAAAGCCCAGGTTCATCGAGTTCCGCGATGAGCTGCCCAAGACCAATGTCGGCAAGATATTGCGGCGCCAACTGCGCGACGAGAAGCCGAAGGTGGCGGCGTAGATTTGCTGGCTGTTGCCCGGGTGCGGCAAGGCTTGCCGCTACCCCGCACGGCCATGCGGGGACGTACCCCTTGGGGTACGTCCCCTAAGTGGTGACGCTGGCGTCGCGCCAAAAGCACGCGGGGTTGGTTTTGACTTCAGGCATTCAACCCAGGCCGCCCATTTTTCACCACAAAACTCGCGGCGGTCTTGATGCCGCTGGCCGTGTCGTGCACGTCATCCAACGCGACGAACTGCGTGGTGGTGGCCGACGGCGTCACATCGAGCAGCATGAAGCCGCGTTTGTCGCTGCGGCCGTACTTGATACTCGGGTTCATCGCCACATACTGTTCCGTGCGTGCCTGCGGGCGCGACGGCGACGTCACCGACGTCCCGCAAAACTCCGTTGCCAGAACCGCGTTCGCGCCGGATCGCGCCCGTGCCGGGTCGCGGCTGATCTCGGCGGCGAAAAAACTATGCACGTCGCCCGACAGGATCAACGGATTGCTCGCCTTGCTGATGGCCAGCCCGTCGAGTAATCGCCGCCGCGCCATCGGATAGCCATCCCAGCCATCGGTCCAGATGCGCGCGTCGCCCTCGCTCTTGAACGGCACCTGGCTGTTGTGCGCCATCAGCGTCTGCTGCGCCAGGACGTTCCAGCGCGCCCGCGAGGTTTTCAGCCCGTCGTCCAGCCAGCGCTGCTGCACGTCGCCCAGCATCGTGCGCCGGGTGTCTTCCAGCCCCGCGCACTGGCGGCGCACCACCGACGACGAGCCACCGCGTCCCGCCGGCGGACAAGCCTGCCAAGCGCGATACTGGCGGTCGTCTAGCACATGGAAGCGCGCCAGCCTTCCCCAGTCGTAGCGCTGGTAGATGCGCATGTTGGCGAAGTCGCCCGCCCTGGGGAGCACCAGCCGCACCGGCATGTGCTCGTAGAAGGCCTGGTACGCGGCCGCGCGCCGTTCCAGGAACCTGGGGTTGAGGCGCTCGTCGCGGTCGTTGGCGTAGTCGTTGGCCACCTCGTGATCGTCCCACGTCACGATCCACGGCGCCGCGTGATGGGCCGCCTGCAGATCGCGGTCGCTCTTGTACTGCGCGTAGCGGCTGCGATAGTCGGCCAGCGTGAAGCACTCGGAAGACCGTACGGCGCTTTTCGGATGGCGCAGCTGGTACGGTCCCCACTCGTAGATGTAATCGCCCAGGAAGGCCACCAGATCGGGCGCGGCGGCTGCGATGTGGCGGTGCGCCGCGTAGGTGCCGAATTCCCAATGCTGGCACGAGGCCACGGCCAGCTTGAGCCGGTCGGGCATGGCGTCGGCGGCCGGCGCGGTGCGGGTGCGCCCGACCGGGCTGACGGCGTCGCCCAGCATGAAGCGGTACCAGTACCAGCGCGCCGGCGCCAGGCCGGTGACGTCGACATGGACGCTGTGCGCCAGTTGCGGCGCCGCGCTGGCCGTGCCGCTGGCGACGATGCGGCCAAAGCGCTCGTCCTCGGCCACCTCCCAGCGGACGGCAAAGGCCAGCGGCGGCATGGCGGCGGCATTGAGCGGATCGCGCAGGATACGGGTCCAAATGACGACCGCGTTGGCAAGGGGAGAGCCCGAAGCGACACCAAGACTGAAAGGATAAGCGCCGCCCGAGCCGCCACCGGCGCCGGGGACGTACCCCGCACGGGGTACGTCCCCAGGGTTTTGCTGTGCGGGGTAAGCGCGTCCACCCACCGACGCGGCCAGCGCCGCCAGCACCAGGCGGCGCTGCGCGTCCATGCGTGAGGTCAGCTATGCATCAGCGTTTCGATCGGCGGCACCTTGCGCGGCTTGCGGTCCGAATCGGTCGCGACATAGGTTAGCACCGCCTCGGTCACCTTGACGGTATCGGCCTGCAGCCTGTTGCGCTCCGCGTACACCTCGACATTGACGGTGATGGACGTATTGCCAACCTTGACAATATCGGCATAGAACGACAGCAGGTCGCCGACGAACACGGGATTTTTGAACAGGAAGGAATTCACGGCGATGGTCGCCACGCGGCCGTTGGCGCGGCGGGTGGCCGGCAGCGAGCCGGCGATATCGACCTGCGACATGATCCAGCCGCCGAACACATCGCCGTAGACGTTGGCGTCGGACGGCGACGGCATCATGCGCAGCTCGGGCATTTTGCCCGCTGGCAGACCGCGATTGACCGTGGTGACGGCGATAGGTGTTGGATTTTCGGGCGTGGTCATCGTGAATTCTCTTGAGGGGCTACAATTACCGGGATTGAACCATAAAAAGCCGATATCCGCCATGCGCCGTTACCCGAACTCCCCGCCAGACCCCGCCGGCACAGCCACTCCCAGCACCCCCACCCGCAGCGACACCGCCACCCTCAAGACACTGCTTCCGTATTTGTGGGTCTACAAATGGCGCGTGTTGCTGGCGCTATGCTGCCTGGTCGGCGCCAAGCTGGCCAACGTCGGCGTGCCGGTGGTGATGAAAAAGCTGATCGACTCGCTCACCATCACGCCCTCGCATCCGCAGGCGCTGCTGGTGCTGCCGGTCGCCGCGCTGGTGGCCTACGGCGCGCTGCGCGTATCGACCACCTTGTTCACGGAACTGCGCGAATTCCTGTTCGCGCGCGTCACGCAGCGCGCCGTGCGCACCATCGCGCTGCAGGTGTTCCGCCACCTGCACGCGCTATCGCTGCGCTTCCACCTGAACCGCCAGACCGGCGGCATGACGCGCGATATCGAACGCGGCACGCGCGCGGTCGGCTCGCTGATCTCGTACACGCTGTTTAACATCCTGCCGACGCTGGTGGAGATCACGCTGGTGCTGGGCTACCTCGTTCTGCACTACGACATCTGGTTCTCGGTGATCACCTTTGTCGCGCTGGTGTTGTACATCACCTTCACGGTGGTCGTCACCAACTGGCGCACGCACTTTCGCCGCACGATGAACGACCTGGACTCGAAAGCCAACACCAAGGCCATCGACTCGTTGATCAACTACGAAACCGTCAAGTACTTCGGCAACGAGGACTACGAGGCCAAGCGCTACGACGAAGGCTTGCAGCGCTACGAGTCGGCGGCGGTCAAATCGCAGACATCGCTGTCGCTGCTCAACACCGGGCAATCGATGATCATCGCGGTGGCGGTCACCTTGATCCTGTGGCGCGCCACGGTCGGCGTCATCAACGGCACGATGACACTGGGCGACCTGGTGCTGGTCAACTCGTTCATGATCCAACTTTATATCCCGCTCAACTTCCTCGGCGTGATCTACCGCGAGATCAAGCAAAGCCTGGCCGACATGGAAAAGCTGTTCTCGCTGCTGGACCAGAACCGCGAAATCGCCGACGCCAACGACGCGCAGCCGCTCGTCACGCACGGCGCGCAGGTGCGCTTCAACCACGTCGACTTCAGCTACGAAGCCAAGCGGCAGATCCTGTTCGACGTCGACTTCACCATCGCGCCGGGCACCACGACGGCGGTGGTGGGGCACAGCGGCTCGGGCAAATCGACACTGTCGCGGTTGCTGTTCCGCTTTTACGAAGTCAACGCCGGCGGCATCACCATCGACGGCCAGGACCTGCGCTCGTTGACGCAGGACTCGGTGCGCCACGCGATCGGCATCGTGCCGCAGGATACGGTGCTGTTCAACGACACCATCGAATACAACATCGCCTACGGCCAGCCGGGCGCCAGCAAGGAGCAGATCATCGCGGCGGCGCGCGCGGCGTCGATCCACGACTTCATCGAAAGCCTGCCTGACGGTTACGGCACGATGGTCGGCGAGCGGGGCTTGAAGCTGTCGGGTGGCGAAAAGCAGCGTGTCGCGATCGCCCGCACCTTGCTAAAGAATCCCGCGATTTTGATTTTCGACGAAGCCACGTCGGCGCTGGACTCCAAGGCCGAACAAGCGATCCAGGCGCAGCTCAAGGAAATCGCCAAGAGCCGCACCACGATGGTCATCGCGCACCGCTTATCGACGGTGGCCGACGCGCAGCAGATCCTGGTGCTCGATCATGGCCGCATCGTCGAACGCGGCACGCACCAAACGCTGCTGGCGGCCGACGGCCTGTACGCGCAGATGTGGCAGCGCCAGCAAGCCAAGGCCGACGAAGAGCTCACCGACGCCTAACCCGTCGGGGTCAAGTCTGTCATTTGGACACGAGCTCTGCCGTATACAGATGAGGCCGTGTCCAAATGACAGACTTGACCCCCACTGTTTTTTTACTTTGATAAGGAATCGACCATGAAGTCTCGCTTTGCCCTGGGTGCCGTGACCGCGCTGGTGGCGTGTATGCAGAACGCCTATGCCGATCCGACCGAACCGCAATTCCGCGCGCTCTACAAAGAGCTGGTCGAAACCAACACCACCCTGTCATCGGGCAGCTGCACGCTGGCGGCCGAACGCATCGCCACGCGCCTGAAGGCGGCCGGCTTCCCGGACGCGGACCTGCATCCGTTCGCCGATCCGAAGTTTCCGAAGGAGGGCGGCCTGGTCGCCATCCTGCCCGGCACCGACCCGAAGGCGAAAGCCATCCTGCTGCTGGCCCACATCGACGTGGTCGAGGCCAAGCGTGAGGACTGGGTGCGCGACCCCTTCACGCTGATCGAGGAAGACGGCAAGTTCTACGCGCGCGGCGCGCTCGACGACAAGGCCCAGGCGGCCATCTGGGCCGACTCGCTGATCCGCTTCAAGAAGGAGGGCTTCAAGCCGCGCCACACGCTCAAGATGGCGCTGACCTGCGGCGAGGAGACCGCCGGCGCCTTCAACGGCGCCGAGTGGCTGACCAAGAACAAGCGCGAGCTGATCGACGCCGGCTACGCCCTCAACGAAGGCGCAGGCGGCGAACTCAATGCCGCCGGCAAGCGCGTGTCGATGACGGTGCAAGCGGGCGAGAAGGTCGCGCAAAACTACCGCCTCGAAGTGACCAACCGGGGCGGTCACAGCTCGCGGCCGCAAAAGGACAACGCCATCTACCGCCTGGCCGGCGCGCTGAAGAAAGTCGAAGCCTACGAGTTTCCGATCCAGCTGGCCGACGGCAGCCGTGGCTACCTGAACGGCATGTCGAAGATCCAGGCGGCGGCCGGCCGCAAGGACGTCGCCGACGCCATGCTCTCCGTGGTCAAGAACCCGGACGACGCCAAGGCCGTCGCGTTGGTCTCGTCGACCGATTCGAGCTGGGGCGCCATGCTGCACACCACCTGCGTGGCCACCCTGCTCGACGCCGGCCACGCCACCAACGCGCTGCCGCAGCGCGCCCGCGCCAACATCAACTGCCGCATCTTCCCGGGCGTGTCGCAGGAGGAGGTGCGCCAGACGCTGGTCAAGGCGATCGACGACCCGGCGGTGAAGGTGGAGACGCTGGAGATCCGTGGCGAGAATTCGGCGCCGCCGGCGTTGACCAAAGCGATCCTCGAGCCGGTCGAGCGCATGACGGCCAAGCTGTGGCCGGGCGTGCCGGTGATGCCGATCCTGCAGTCCGGCGCCACCGACGGGCAGTTCCTCAACGCCGCCGGCATACCGACCTACGGCATCAGCGGCATTTTCCTCACGCCGGACCTGGGCAACATCCACGGCCTCAATGAGTACATCGGCGTGCAATCGCTGATGGAAGGGCGCACCTTCCTGCACGAGCTGGTGAAGATCTACGCCAACCAATAAGGAAGCGCACCCCGCGCGCGTTGAGCGATGCGCGCGCGTCGCCGCCTAAGGGACGTACCCGGCGGGGTACGTCCCTGGTTGGCCGTGCGGGTTTGCGGGCGGCTGCCCGGCCGTGCGGGTCAAAAAAAAGCCACCGACGAGACGGTGGCCTTCTCTTTAAGCGCGCGCTGTCACGCCGCCTCTTTCACCATCTCATCCTGCTGTCCCGGTTCGAGCAACTCGCCCTCCCACTTGGCGACGACCGCCGTGGCCACGCCGTTGCCGATGACGTTGGTCGCCGAACGCGCCATGTCGAGGAAGTGGTCGATACCCAGCAACAGCAGCATGCCCGCCTCCGGGATATTGAACTGGCTCAGCGTGGCGGCGATCACCACCAGCGAGGCGCGCGGCACGCCGGCCATGCCCTTGGAGGTGAGCATGAGCACCATCATCATCGTCATCTGCTGGCCGAGCGACATTTCGATGCCATACGCCTGGGCGATGAACACGGTGGCGAAGGTGCAGTACATCATCGAGCCGTCCAGGTTGAACGAATAGCCGATCGGCAGCACGAAGGCGGCGATCCGGTTCTTGACGCCGAAGCGCTCCAGGCCTTCGAGCGTCTTCGGATAAGCCGCTTCGCTCGATGCGGTCGAGAACGCCAGCAGGGCCGGGCCGCGCAGCTCCTTCATCAGGCCGAACACGCGGCCCTTGAGGAACAGGAAACCGGCGAACACCAGCAGCGCCCACAGCAGGATGATACCCAGGTAGAACTCGGCCATGAACACGCCATAGGTCGACAGTACGCCCAGGCCGCTCTTGGCGATGACGCCGGCGACCGCCGCGAACACCGCGATCGGCGCGAATTTCATCACATAGCCGGTGACCTTGAGCATCACGTGGGCGACGCCGTCGAGCGCCTCGACCATGACGTCGGCTTTCTTGCCGACGGCCGCGGCGGCCGAGCCGAAGAACAGCGAGAAGATAACGATCTGCAAGATCTCGTTCTTGGCCATGCCGTCGACGATCGACGCCGGCACCAGGTGGGTGACGAAATCCTTCAGCGTCAGGCTCGACGTGGCCAGCTCGACCTTGGCCGACGCGGTGGCGGCCATGTGGCCGAGCAGCGCGTCGCCGGGGCGGAACAGGTTCACCAGCACCAGGCCCAGGCTCAGCGACATGATCGAGGCGATGAAGAACCAGCCCAGCGTCTTGATGCCGATGCGGCCCACTTCGCTGGCGTCGCCCATGCGGGCGATGCCCACGACCAGGGTCGAGAACACCAGCGGCGCGATGATCATTTTGATCAGGCGCAGGAACAAGGTCGTAATCAGCGACATCGAGTCGGCAAAACTGACGGGGTTCGCCATGTTGGCATGAACGATGTAGCCGGTAATGATACCGAGCGCCAGTGCGATCAGGATGTAAGTGGTCAAACGACTTTGTTTCTTCATGTTCTCAGTTTCCCGTGGTAGTGTCTCTGTGGACGCTGGCTGTGGCAGGCGTACTCCGCCAAAGCACAATCTCGTACAAAATAATGTCATTTCCCCGCGATGTGGGGGTATGATCCAGCCAATGCAGCCTTGTAAGCTGATGAAACATTGAGCAAGTTCCGCAGTATCCTTGGCGTCAAGGGTGCTGTCAAGCTCGCGTCTGCGCCGCCCCACACCGCTGTCGCGCGCGCTCTAGCCATGCTGAAAATATGATAGCGATAAATAATCTAAGCAAATGGTATGGCCAGTTCCAGGTGCTGGCCGAGTGCACCACCAGCGTGGCCAAGGGCGACGTCATGGTCATTTGCGGGCCGTCCGGCTCCGGCAAGTCGACCCTGATCAAGACCGTCAACGGCCTCGAGCCGTTCCAGCAGGGCGAGATCGTCGTCGACGGCATCTCCGTCGGCGCCAAGGGCACCGACCTGCCCAAGCTGCGGGCGCGCATCGGCATGGTGTTCCAGAACTTCGAACTGTTCCCTCACCTGTCGGTGCGGCAGAACCTCACGCTCGGCCAGACCAGGGTGCTCGGGCGCGGCGAGGACGAGGCCAACGCGCGCGGCCTGCAATATCTCGACCGGGTCGGCCTGCTGTCGCAGCAGGACAAATATCCGAACCAGCTCTCCGGCGGCCAGCAGCAGCGCGTGGCCATCGCCCGCGCGCTGTCGATGGACCCGATCGCGATGCTGTTCGACGAGCCCACCTCCGCGCTCGACCCCGAGATGATCAACGAGGTGCTCGACGTGATGGTCGGCCTGGCACAGGAGGGCATGACGATGATGGTCGTCACCCACGAGATGGGCTTTGCCCGCAAGGTGGCCAACCGGGTCGTCTTCATGGACAAGGGGAGGATACTGGAGGACTGCGGCAAGGAGGAATTTTTCGGCGCGCCGCGGTCCGAGCGCGCCCGCGATTTCCTCGCCCGTATCATCCACTGACGGTTCGGTAGCATGGGCCGGCGCGACCGGCTGGTTTTGACGTTCATTGTATTTTTCTTAGGAGGAATCATGTCGTTATCCAGAGTGCTCTATCGGTTTGCCCTCGTCAGCGCCGCCGCCGCCGCGCTGACCATCGCCTTCTCCGTCCCCGCCGCCGCCCAGCAGGCCGGCGGCACGCTGGCCAAGATCAAGCGCACCGGCACCATCACGCTCGGGGTGCGCGACGGCTCGATCCCCTTCTCCTACCTCGACGACAAGCAGCAGTATCTCGGCTACTCGGTCGACCTGTGCCTCAAAGCGGTGGCGGCGATCGAAAAACACCTCGGCATGTCCGGCCTGAAGGTGCTGATGAATCCCGTCACCGCCGCCAACCGCATCCCGCTCATGGCCAACGGCACCATCGACCTCGAATGCGGCTCGACCACCAACAACGCCGAGCGGCAAAAGCAGGTGGCGTTCGCGCCGACGATGTTCGTCATCTCCAACCGGCTGCTGGTGAAGAAGGCGTCCAATATACGAACCCTGGCCGACATGAAGGGCAAAACGCTGGTGGCCACGGCCGGCACCACCACCCTCAAGCAGATGACGATGCTCAACAACGAGCGCAAGCTGGGCATGACCATCGCCGTCGGCAAGGACCATCCGGAATCGTTCCTGATGCTCGAAACCGGCCGCGCCGCCGCCGAGGCCAACGACGACATCCTGCTGGCCGGCCAGGTGGCCACCGCGCGCAATCCGGGCGACTACGCCATCCTGCCGGAGGCGTTGTCGGTCGAACCGTACGCGATCATGATGCGGCGCGGCGATCCGGCCTTCAAGGCGGTGGTCGACGCCGCGCTCACGCAGTTCTACCAATCGCCCGATTTCGCCAAGACGTACAACAAGTGGTTCATGGGCGCCATCCCGCCGCGCGGCATCAACCTCAACTTCCCGATGCCGGCCACGCTCAAGGCGGTCATCGCCAAGCCGACCGATTCGCCCGATCCGGCGGCTTACGCCGTGACGGCGGCGGCCGCGCCGGCGCCGGCCGCGCAAAAGACCGACGCCAAGCAGTAAGCGGCGGCCGTCGCCATGAACTACCAATGGAACTGGAACATCTTTTGGGAGATGTCGCCCGACGGCGTGCAAACCTACTGGGACACGCTGCTCTCCGGCCTGGCCTGGACCATGGCGACGTCGCTGGCCGGCTGGGTGATCGCGCTGGCGCTGGGCTTCGCGGTGGGCGCCATGCGCACCTTGCCCAACCGCTGGCTGCGGATGCTGGGCACCGGCTACGTCGAGCTGTTTCGCAACGTGCCGCTGCTGGTGCAGATGTTCCTGTGGTTCTTCGTCATGCCCGAGCTGCTGCCCAAGGCCGGCGGCGACTGGCTCAAGTCCCTGCCGAACGCGCCGTTCGTCACGGCGGTGCTGTGCCTCGGATTTTTCACGTCGGCGCGGGTGGCGGTGCAGGTCACGGCCGGCATCGAAGCGCTCGCCGGCGGCCAGCGCCTGGCCGCGCTGGCGCTCGGACTCGACCTGCCGCAGACCTACCGCTTTGTTCTGCTGCCGCTGGCGGTGCGCATCATCCTGCCGCCGCTGACGAGCGAGTTCCTCAACATCATCAAGAACAGCTCCGTGGCGCTCACCATCGGGCTGATGGAGCTGACCGCCAGCGCCCGCGCGATCCAGGAGTTTTCGTTCCAGGTGTTCGAGGCCTTCACCGCCGCCACGGTCATCTACGTGGTGGTCAACCTGGTGGTGATCGCCGCCATGCGCTGGCTGGAGCATCGGCTCGCGCTGCCCGGCACCTTGGGAGGGCGCTGATGTTCACGCACTTCGACACCGGCGTCATCGCCAACTCGTGGGTCTACCTGTTCCAGGTCGGCATGGCCTTCACCCTGGAGTTGACGGTGCTGTCGATGCTTGGCGGCGTCGCGCTGGGCACCTTGCTGGCGCTGGGGCGCATGTCGAGCTTCGCGCCGCTGGCGCTGGTGGCCGCCGCCTACGTCAACCTGATCCGCGCGGTGCCGCTGGTGCTGGTGATCTTCTGGTTCTACTTCCTGGTGCCGTACCTGGCGGCGTGGGTGATCGGCGCGCCGGAGCCGGTCAAGGTCGGCACGTTCTGGTCGGCGCTGATCACGTTCACGCTGTTCCAGGCCGCCTACTACTGCGAGATCATGCGCGGCGGGATCCAGGCGATCCCGCGCGGACAGGTGCTCGCGGCCCAGGCCTTGGGATTGCGCTACTGGCAAACGATGGGCCGCATCGTGCTGCCGCAAGCGTTCCGCAACATGCTGCCGGTGCTGCTGACGCAAACGATCGTGCTGTTCCAGGACGTCTCGCTGGTGTACGTGTTGTCGGTGCCGGACTTCGTCGGCGCCGCCAGCAAGGTGGCGCAGCGCGACGGCCGGCTGGTGGAGATGTACACGTTCGTGGCGCTGGTCTACTTCGTGCTGTGCTGCCTGTTGTCCTGGCTCGCGCGCCAGCTGCACAAACGCGTGGCGATCGTGCGCTAACCCCGTCGGGGTCAAGTCTGACATTTGGACACGGGCTGATCGGTAGTGATGGGTAAAACCATGGAATTACCTGGGCACAGCTGTGCCCGTGTCCAAAAGACAGACTTGACCCCGACGCCGGTTAGGCGTGCGCGGCGTAGGCCTTCAGACTGGCCTGCATGAAGTCGATGAACAGCCGCACGCGCGACGGGATCAGGCGCGATTCGATAATGGCGTGGACCGGCGCCGGCGCGACGTCCCATGCGGGCAGCACGCGCCGCAGCGTGCCGCGCAGGGCGTCGTCGCGCATCTCGGGACCGGCCGAGATGGCGATGCCCAGGCCGAGCGTGGCCAGTGTGCGGCACATGCTGACGTTGTTGGCGCAGTAGCGGCCGGCGACGTCGACGGCGACGCTTTGCTTGCCCGACGCCAGCGTCCATCGCGACTGCCTGCCCGATGCCGCCTGGATCACGCATTGATGGTGCGCGAGGTCTTGCGGGTGCTCCAGCGGCGGTGCGTCGCGAAGGTATTCCGGCGCCGCGAACAGATAACGCGGCAGCAGCCCGATCTGCCTGGAGATCAGGGTGGATGGCGTCGGCGGCGGCGTGCCGATGCGGATCGCGCAGTCGAAACCGTCCGTCACCAGATCGACCCGGCGCGGCGTCAAATCCATTTCGAAGTCGATCAGCGGATACAGCTCGCCGAAGCGCTTGATCGCCGGCGCCAGGTAGCTGATCGCCAGGTCGACCGGCATCGACACGCGCAGCAGGCCGCTGGGCCGCTCGGCCAGCTCCATCAGCGATTCGTGCGCGATGCGCGCCTCCGCCACGATGCCCTGGCAGCGGCGGAAGTAGGCCTGGCCGGCCTCGGTCAACTCCACTTTGCGCGTCGAGCGGTGGAACAGGCGCACGCCGATGTCCTTTTCCAGGTCGGAGATGCGGCGCGAGAGCGTCGAATTGGGCATGTCGAGCTGCTCCGCGGCGCGGCGGAAGCCCCTGGCGTTCGCCACCGCCACAAACAACTCCATACTCGCCAGCAGCGTCATCGATTGCTCCATTGATGGATCAGTCATTTCATTTTAAGCTATTTATCCCGGAGCTGGAACAATGGATGATGGCTTCACTGTCATCCACTTCCCGAGGAATCTGAAATGAACCCACTCTTCACCCCAGTCAAAGTCGGCCCTTACCAACTGCGCAACCGCATCCTGATGGCGCCAATGACGCGTTCCCGCGCCAACGACGCCGACGGCGTCCAGTCCGAACTGGCCGTCACCTACTACCGCCAGCGCGCCAGCGCGGGCCTGATCATCACCGAGGGCACCTTCCCGAGCGCGATGGGCAAAGGCTACGTCGCCACGCCGGGCATCCACAGCGATGCCCAGGTCGCGGCCTGGAAGCGCGTCACCGACGCCGTCCACGCCGAGGGCGGACGCATCTTCCTGCAGTTGATGCACACCGGCCGCATCTCGCATCCGTCGATGCTGCCGCAAGGCGCGCTGCCGGTGGCGCCGTCGGCGATCAAGGCGGCGGGCCAGGCGTACACGATGTCCGGCATGGCCGATTTCGTCACCCCGCGCCCATTGGAGACGGCGGAAGTGGCGGGCGTGGTCGACGAATACCGGCTGGCGACGCGCCGCGCGCTGGAGGCGGGCTTCGACGGCGTCGAGCTGCACGCGGCGTCCGGCTATCTTCCGGAGCAGTTCCTGGCATCGGGCACCAACGAGCGCACCGACCAATACGGCGGCTCGATCCAAAACCGCGCGCGCTTCATCCTGGAAGTGCTGCAAGCGATGATCGCGGAGGCGGGCGCCGGGCGCGTTGGCATCAAGATCTCGCCCGAGATGGGTTTCAACGACATCGTCGACGCCAGCCCGGTCGAGACCTATACCTATCTGGTGGGCCAGCTGGCGCCGTTGAACCTCGCCTATCTGCACGTGGCGCTGTTCAAGGCGAGCTTCGATTATCACGCCGCGCTGCGGCCTTTGTTTGGCGGCGTCTACCTGCTCGGAGGTGGCCAGGGCCGCGAGTCCGGCGAGCAGCGCATCGCCGCCGGCGAGGCCGACGCCGTGGTCTACGGCGCCACCTTCCTGGCCAATCCGGACCTGCCGCGCCGCTTTGAGTTGAACGCGCCGCTCAACACGCCCGATCCCGCGCTGTTCTACGTTCCCGGCCCCGCGGGCTACATCGACTACCCGGCGCTCGACGACGAAAGCGGCAATCGCGCGCTTCGCATCCACGCCTATGGCGACACCGAGGCTTTGCGTTGGGACGAAGTGCCGCTGCCGCAGCCGGGGCAGGGCGAGGTGCTGGTGCGCGTGACCGCCGCCGGCGTCAACGGCCTCGATTGGAAGATCCGCGATGGCCTCGTGAAGGACGCGTTCCCATTGCCTTTGCCGGCCACGTTGGGTATCGAACTGGCTGGCGAAGTCGCCGCCGTCGGCGCCGGCGTTGAAGGCTACGCCATCGGCGACAGGGTGCACGGCGCGCTCGGCGCGCTGGGCGCATACGCCGGCCACGTGGTGATCGGTGCCGACAAGCTGGCGCGGATTCCGGCGGCGATGGATGACGTCACCGCCGCCGCCATCCCGGTCGCAGCGCTGACCGCGTGGCAGTTGCTGTTCGAAGCGGGGCAACTGAAGCAGGGCGAGACGGTGCTGATCCATGGCGGGGCGGGCGCGATCGGCAGCTTCGCGGTGCAGTTCGCGAAGCGGGCTGGCGCGCGCGTCGTGGTCACCGCGCGCGGCCTGCACGCCGATCTACTGCGCCGCCTTGGCGCCGACGAGGTGATCGACTATCAAACCGTCCGCTTCGAGGACGTGATCGAGGATGTCGACCTGGTGCTCGATCTGGTCGGCGGCGAGACCGTGGCCCGTTCCTGGCAGGTGCTCTCGCCGAAGGGGCGCGTCTTCACCACGTCGGCGCCGGAGATCGCCGCGCAGTTGTCGGAGGGGCGGCGCGGGGGCTGGTACCGTATGCGTTCGGATGGCGCCACACTGGCCGACATCGCCGGCAAAGTCGCCGACGGCGAACTGACCGTGGTGATCGACCAAGTGGTGACGGCGGAGCAGGCCGGCGACGCCATCGAGCGCAACAAGCGCGGCCACGGCGCCGGAAAAACCGTGATCCGGTTCTGACAAAACCGTCGGGGTCAAGTCTGACATTTGGACACGGCCTGATCATTAATATGATGGCAAACTGATATTTTTAGCCATTGCGCTGTGCTACGGATGGGGTCGTGTCCAAATGTCAGACTTGACCCCCATCGTCTTAACGTCCGGGTAAAATGGCGCCATCCGCACTTTGATAGCCAGAAAGCCCGCCGCCATGTCCGACTTCGAAAACACCCCTGACAGCATCACCATCGCCCGCCCGGACGATTGGCACCTGCACCTGCGCGACGGCGCCACGCTGGCCAGCGTGCTGCCGCACAGCGCCCGCCAGTTCGCCCGCGCCATCGTGATGCCGAACCTGAAACCGCCGGTGACCACCACCGCCGCCGCCGTCGCCTACCGCGACCGCATCATGGCGGCGCTGCCGGCCAACATGAAGTTCGAGCCGCTGATGACGCTCTACCTGACCAACAACACGCCGCCCGACGAGATCCTGCGCGCGCAGGAGAGCGGCATCGTGCACGCCGTCAAACTGTATCCGGCCGGCGCCACCACCAATTCCGACGCCGGCGTGACCGACCTGTCGAACTGCTATAAAACGCTGGAGATGATGCAGGAAGTGGGCATGCCGTTCCTGGTCCACGGCGAAGTCACCGACCAGGACATCGACCTGTTCGACCGCGAGGCCGTCTTCATCGAGCGCGTCATGCGTCCGCTGCGCCGCGATTTCCCGGCGCTGAACATCGTCTTCGAACACATCACCACCAAGCACGCCGCCCAGTACGTGGCCGAAGCCGAAGGCCCGATCGCCGCGACCATCACCGCGCACCACCTGCTCTACAACCGCAACGACATCTTCAAGGGCGGCATCCGTCCGCACTACTACTGCCTGCCGGTGCTCAAGCGCGAGGAACACCGCCTGGCGCTGGTCACCGCCGCCACCAGCGGCGACGAGCGCTTCTTCCTCGGCACCGACTCGGCGCCGCACGCGCAGGGCGCCAAGGAAGCCGCCTGCGGCTGCGCCGGCTGCTACACCGCGCTGCACGCGATGGAGCTGTACGCCGAGGCTTTCGAACGCGCCGGTGCGCTCGATAAGCTCGAAGCCTTCGCCAGCTTCAACGGCCCGGCCTTCTACAACCTGCCGCGCAACACCGACACCATCACCCTCAAGCGCGAGCAGTGGACGCTGCCCGAAACGCTGCCGCTGGCCGACCAGCAGGTGGTGCCGCTCAACGCCGGCGAAACCATCAACTGGAAAATGGTATAAGCGGTGCTGCGATCGATCGAGTGGTCGCGCCCCTGGTACGAATCGGTGCGGGACGCGGCCGGCAAGCTGCCGGCGGACGTCCACTTCAGGGACGCCTTCAGCGCGCAGGCCGCGTCGCTCGGGCTGCGCAACCATCTGGGTCTGCCCCTGTCCTTCGTGCCGCAGGAGGCGCTGCCCGAGGGGACGGCTTACGAAGCCTTCATCGGCGCCACCGGCGGCGTGCCCACGCGCGAGAACCTGCACGATTTCTTCAATGGCCTCGTATGGCTTAGCTTCCCGCGCATCAAAGTTCAATTGAACGCCCTGCAGGCGGCGCAGATCGCGCTCGACGGCGTCGGTAAATCGCGCGGTCCGGCGCGCGACGCCGCCACCATCTTCGACGAGAACGCGGCGCTGCTGGTGGTGCGCGACTGCGACGCCGGCCATCGCCTGACCGACGCCCTGCGCGAACATCGCTGGCACGACGCCTTCGTCGAGCAGCGCGCCAGCTTCGGTCCGGACGCGCAGGTCTGGCTGTTCGGCCACGCGCTGATGGAGAAGTTGGTTGCACCCCGCAAGGCGATCACCGCGCATACGCGCGTGGTGGTGGCGGGCGACGACTTCTTCGCACAGGATCACGCCGCGCGGCGCGCGTGGCTCGACCGGGAAGTGGCGCGGGACCTGGCCGATAATGGCCTGAGCACCGCCGACTTCACGCCGATGCAGGCGCTCGGCGTGCCCGGATGGTGGCCCGGCCAGGACCAGGCCTTCTACGCCGACGCAACGGTGTTTCGCCCCAAACGGCCAGCCGCAGTAAAATAACATCCCGACATCACGCTGCGGTTCCCCGCGGCGCAACCAACACGGCCGCCGACGCGGCAGAAAGATCACGCCATGACGCAGGTAATTCGCTGGGGCATACTCGGCACCGGAAAAATCGCCAAAGCCTTCGCCACCGCGCTGCGCGACACGCCCGGCGCCAAACTTGTCGCGATTGGTTCGCGCTCCGTAGATAGCGCTACCAAATTCGGCGCCGAGTTCGGCGCCGAGCGCTTCCACGGCAGCTACCAGGCGCTGGCGGACGATCCCGAGGTCGATGTCGTCTACATCGGCACGCCGCACCCGATGCACCACGAGAACGCGCTGATGTGCCTCAACGGCGGCAAGGCGGTGCTGGTGGAGAAGTCGTTTACGATGAACCGCCGCCAGGCCGAGGACATCATCGCGCTGGCGCGCGCCAAGCAGCTGTTCGTCATGGAGGCGATGTGGACGCGCTTCATGCCGGCCGTGGTCGAGGCCAAGCGCATCGTCGACAGCGGCGAGATCGGCAAGCCGGCGCACGTCTCCGCCGATTTCGGCTTCACCTCGGACGCCGGACCGGAACACCGCCTGTTCAACCCGGAGCTGGGCGGCGGCGCGCTGCTCGACCTGGGCATCTATCCGCTGTCGATGTCGTCGTTCTTCCTCGGCGCGGTCACCGGCGTGAAGGCGCAGGCCGAGATGGCGCCCACCGGCGTCGACATGCAAACCGCCTTCACGCTCACGCACGAAGGCGGCGGCGTGTCGGCCTGCGCGTGCAGCCTGCGTTCGCGCACGCCGACCGAGCTGACGATCTCCGGCACCAAGGGCTTTGTGCGCCTGGCCGACCGCTTCCACAACACCGAGACCATCACCGTCACGCTGGTCGACGGCGCCACGCGCAGCGAGCGCACGATGACCATCGCCCGCAGCGGCAACGGCTACACCCATGAAGCGCAGGAAGTGGGGCGCTGCATCCGCGCGGGCCTGATCGAAAGCCCGGTCATGCCGCACGCCGAAACGCTCAACATCATGGGCACGCTCGATTCGATCCGCCAGCAAATCGGCCTGCGCTACAGCGCCGACGAATGAAAGTTCAAGCGCCGGCGGCGGTAACTGGTTAAAATCGACAGATGCCGTTTCGATAACCAGGGAATCACCATGTTCGTCGCCAGTCGCGCACCGTCGCTCAAAACCGTGTTGATCGCCACCGGCGTCGTGCTGACGCTGGCGATGGGCGTGCGCCACGGCTTCGGCTTCTGGATGCAGCCGATCTCGCAAGCGAACGGCTGGACGCGCGAGACGTACTCGCTGGCGCAGGCGTTGCAGAACCTGATGTGGGGCGCCTTCGGCCCGTTCGCCGGCATGGCGGCGGACCGTTTCGGCACCATGCGGGTGGTGCTGGTCGGCGCGCTCAGTTACGCGGCGGGCCTGGTGTGGATGGCGGTGGTGACCGATCCGACGATGTTCGTCATCGGCACCGGGGTGCTGGTCGGCCTTGGGCTGTCCTGCACCGCGTTCGGCGCCGTCAGCGGCATCATCGGGCGCGTGGCGCCGGCCGAAAAGCGCTCGTGGGCGTTCGGCATTTCCGGCGCGGCCAGCTCGTTCGGCCAGTTCCTGATGATGCCGGTCGAGCAGCAGTTGATCTCCGCGGTCGGCTGGCAAAACGCCTTCTATCTGCTGGCCGGCTTGATCATCCTGGCGATGATGCCGATGGCGTTCTACCTGCGCGAGCCCTCGCTCGATCATGGCGATGGGCCGCAGCAGAGCATACGCGAGGCCATGGGCGAGGCCGTGCGCAACCGCTCCTTCCTGTTCCTGGTGGCCGGCTACTTTGTCTGTGGTTTCCAGGTGGTGTTCATCGGCGTGCACTTACCGGCCTATTTGAAGGACAAGGGCATCGGCGATCCAAGCGTGGCGGTGATGGCGCTGGCGCTGATAGGCTTGTTCAATATCGTCGGCTCGTACTACGCGGGCAAGCTTGGCGGGCGCCTGCCGAAGCGCTATTTGCTGTCGTCGATTTACTTCACGCGGTCGATCGTGATTTCGCTGTTTTTGCTGGCGCCGTTGACGCCGTTCTCGGTGTACGTGTTCGCGGCGGCGATGGGCTTGATCTGGCTGTCGACGGTGCCGCTGACGAACGGGATCATCGCCGGGATTTTCGGCGTCAAGCATATGTCGATGCTGGCCGGCGTGGTGTTCTTTTCGCACCAGGTGGGCAGCTTCCTTGGGGTGTGGATGGGGGGATTCCTGTTCTCCAGGCTGGGAAGTTATGACATCGTTTGGGGCATCGCGATCGCGCTGGGCGTGATGGCGGGGCTGGTCAATTTGCCGATCAATGAGCGGCCGGTGGTGCGTGGCGGGTTGAAGGCGGCGTAGCGATGAAGACGTGGGCGCTTCGGGTGGCTGGCGTGGTGGTGGTGGCGCTGGTGTTCATGGCGTATTTGCAGCCGGAGTTTGTGGTGGATCTGGCGAACCGCTTCTATATGTGCTTTTAACCCGCACGGCGGCACGCGGGGGACGTACCCCAAGGGGTACGTCCCCGGTTGGCCCTGTGGGGTGGAGTCAACCCTCAATCGGGCAATCAAGAATCCTCCCGGCCCTGCGGGGGTGGCGCCAACCTTCGATCACACCTTGAGGAACTCTTCGCGGCCGCCGAGCCATCGCGCGAGGTGCGCTTCGACCGTCGCGGCTTTGTCGGCGCTGTCGGCGTGCAGCAGGTCTTGCGCCACGTCGCGCGCCTGGTCCACCAGCCATCCATCCGTCTCCAGATCGGCAAACCTCAGCATCGCTTGCCCCGATTGCCGCGCGCCGAGGAATTCGCCCGGCCCGCGTATCTCGAGGTCGCGCCGCGCGATCTCGAAGCCGTCGGTGGTCTCGCGCATCGTCATCAAACGCTGCTTGGCCACGCCGCCCAGCGGGCTTTGGAACAGCAGCAAACACACGCTGGCCGCCGATCCCCGTCCGACCCGCCCGCGCAACTGGTGCAGCTGCGACAGCCCGAACCGCTCCGCATGCTCGATCACCATCAGCGACGCATTCGGCACGTCGACACCGACCTCGATCACCGTCGTCGCCACCAGCACCTGCATCTCATTGGCGATGAAGGCATCCATCACCGCCTGCTTCTCCGCTTGCTTGAGGCGCCCGTGCACCAGCCCCACGCTCAAATCCGGCAACGCCTCGGCCAGCAGTGCGTGCGTGTCGGTCGCCGTTTGCAGTTGCAGCGCTTCCGATTCCTCGATCAGCGGACAGACCCAGTAAACCTGCCGCCCCTCCAGCGCCGCCGCGTGCACCCGCTCGATCACTTCGTCGCGCCGGTTCTGGTCGATCGCGCGCGTGACGATCGGGCTGCGGCCCGGCGGCAGTTCGTCGATGACCGATACTTCCAGGTCGGCGTAGTAGGTCATCGCCAGGGTGCGCGGAATCGGCGTGGCCGACATCATCAACTGGTGCGGAATGGCGCCCTCGTTGCCCTTGTTGCGCAGCGTGAGGCGCTGGCCGACGCCGAAGCGGTGCTGCTCGTCGACGATCACCAGCCCAAGGTTTGAAAAAATCACCGCTTCCTGGATCAGCGCGTGCGTGCCGATCACCAGCTGCGCCTCGCCCGATTCGATCAACTCGTAGGCGGCCAGCTTGTCTTTTTTCTTCAGGCTGCCCGTCAGCCACGCGACCTTGACGCCCAGCGGTTCCATCCACGCGGCGATCTTGCGGAAGTGCTGGTCGGCGAGGATTTCGGTCGGCGCCATCAGCGCGGCCTGGAAGCCGCTGTCGATCGCCTGCGCGGCCGCCAACGCGGACACCACCGTCTTGCCGCTGCCGACATCGCCCTGCAGCAGCCGCTGCATCGGATACGGGTGGCGCAGGTCGGCGCGGATTTCGTTGAGCACGCGCTGCTGCGCGCCGGTCAGCTTGAACGGCAGCGCCGCCTGGAAGCGCTCGGACAGCGCGCCGACCACCTTCAGCGCCGCCGCGCCCTTGGAGCGGCGCGCGCGCTGCGCGCGCTTGAGCGAGAGCTGCTGCGCCAGCAGTTCGTCGAACTTCACCCGCGTCCAAGCCGGATGCGAGCGGTCGGCCAGCGCATGCTCGTCGACCTGCTGCGGCGGATAGTGCAGCAGCCGCACCGCCGGTTCGAAGTCCGACAGGTGCATCGCCGCGCGCAGTTCGGCCGGCAGCGTGTCGGTCCAGTCGACCCGCTTCATCGCCTCGCCGATGGCGCGCCGCAGGATCGGCTGCGACAGCCCTTCGCCCGCCGGATAGACGGGCGTGAGCGAGGTCGGTAGCGGCGCTCCCTCGTTGATGACCTTATAGGCCGGGTGCACCATCTCGGCGCCGAAGAAGCCGTGCTTCAACTCTCCGCGCGCGCGCACCCGCGTGCCCTCGGCCAGCTGCTTGACCTGGCTGCCGTAGAAGTTCATGAAGCGCAGCTGCAGGTCGCCCGTTTCGTCGGCGATGTGCACCAGCAGTTGCCGGCGCGGCTTGTAGGTGATTTCATTCTTGACCACCACGCCCTCGACCTGCGAGGTGTCGCCGCCGTGCAGGCGCGCCTCCTCGATGGTGATGACCTGGGTTTCGTCCTCGTAGCGCATCGGCAGGTGCAGCACCAGGTCCATGTCCGTGTGCAGGCCGAGCTTGGCCAGCTTCGCTTCCGGGCTGACGGTCTTCCGGGCGGGCTTGGATGGGCTTTTCGGCGTGCTGATGGGGGGCGGCAAAGGCATATTCGGGCGTTTTTCGGGCACTAGCGTAAAATAGAGGGTTGCCCGCGACAAATCAACGGCGACAACGCCGGTATTGTAAGGCTACCCACACGATGTGGCGTAGCCGATTTTCTTCAACAGTTTCCAGAAGTCCGCAAAATGTACTCGCTTTCCGATTTCGATTTTAACCTGCCGCAAGAGCGTATTGCGCAATTCCCGCTACCGGACCGCAGCGCCTCGCGCCTGCTGCATCTGGACGGCGCGACCATCGTCGACCGCCAGTTCGCCGACATCGTCGGCCTGCTGCAAGCGGGCGACCTGCTGGTGATGAACGATACCCGCGTGCTCAAGGCGCGCTTTTTCGGCGTGAAAGAAAGCGGCGGCAAGATCGAGGCGCTGGTCGAGCGCGTGCTCGACGACCGCACCGTGCTGGCCCAGGTGCGCGCGTCCAAGTCGCCCGGCCCGGGCGTCAAGATCCGCCTGGCCGACGCCTTCGACGTCACCGTCGGCGAGCGCGCCGGCGAGTTCTTCACCCTGCACTTCGACGCCGACGTGTTCGAGCTGATCGAGGCGCACGGCCGCCTGCCGCTGCCGCCCTACATCGAGCACGACGCCGATTCCTTCGACGAAACGCGCTACCAGACCGTGTTCAACAAGGTGCCGGGCGCCGTCGCCGCGCCGACCGCCGGCCTGCACTTCGACGAAAAGCTGCTGGAGCAGCTCAAAGCGAAGGGCGTCAACTTCGCCTATGTGACGCTGCATGTGGGCGCCGGCACCTTCCAGCCGGTGCGCGCCGAGGTGCTGTCCGAGCACAAGATGCACACCGAGTGGTACACCATGCCGCAGGAAACCGTGGACGCGGTGCGCGCGACCCGCGCCGCCGGCCGCGACGTGGTGGCCGTCGGCACCACCAGCCTGCGCGCGCTGGAGTCAGCTTCGCAAAGCGGGCAGCTCGAGGCCGGCAGCGCCGACACCGCGCTGTTCATCACGCCGGGCTACCAGTTCAAGACGGTCACGCGGCTGATCACCAATTTCCACCTGCCCAAGTCGACCCTGCTGATGCTGGTGTCGGCCTTCGCCGGTTTTGAACCGATCCGCGCGGCCTACGCCCACGCGATCGCCAACGAATACCGCTTCTTCAGCTATGGCGACGCCATGTTGCTGACGACGCAAGCCCGAGCATAATAAGGAATCCTCAATGTTGGAATTTACGCTACACAAGACCGATAGCAGCGGCCTGACCAAGGCCCGCCGCGGCGAAGTCAAACTCAACCACGGCGTCGTGCAGACCCCGATCTTCATGCCGGTCGGCACCTATGGTTCGGTCAAGGCGATGTCGCCGCTGGAGTTGAAGGAAATCGACGCCCAGATCATCCTGGGCAACACCTTCCACCTGTGGCTGCGCCCGGGCAACGACGTCATCTCCAAGTTCGGCGGCCTGCACGATTTCATGGCCTGGGACAAGCCGATCCTGACCGATTCCGGCGGCTTCCAGGTGTTTTCGCTGGGCGCGATGCGCAAAATCACCGAGGAGGGCGTGCACTTCAATTCGCCGATCAACGGCGACAAGCTGTTCCTGTCGCCGGAAGTGTCGATGCAGATCCAGCGCGTGCTCAATTCCGACATCGTCATGCAGTTCGACGAATGCACCCCGTACGAGATCGACAACCGCCCGGCAACTCTTGACGAGGCGGCAAATTCGATGCGCATGTCCTTGCGATGGGCGCAACGATCCAACGACGAGTTCCATCGTGGCGAGAACCCGAACGCCTTGTTCGGCATCGTCCAGGGCGGCATGTTTGAAAACCTGCGCGACGAGTCGCTCGCCGGCCTCGAGGAGATCGATTTCCCCGGCCTGGCCATCGGCGGCCTGTCGGTGGGCGAGCCGAAGGAGGACATGATGCGCATCCTGGCGCACGTTGGCCCGCGGCTGCCGGCCAACAAGCCGCACTACCTGATGGGCGTGGGCACACCGGAGGACCTGGTGGCGGGCGTGTCGAACGGTGTCGACATGTTCGACTGCGTTATGCCGACGCGTAACGCCCGCAACGGCTGGCTGTTCACCCGCTTTGGCGATATCAAGATCAAGAACGCGCGTTACAAGGATGACAAGGAGCCACTCGACAGCACGTGCTCGTGCTACGCCTGCCGCAATTTCTCGCGCGCCTACCTGCACCATTTGAACCGCACGCAGGAAATCCTCGGCGCGCGGCTCAATACCATCCACAACCTGCACTACTACCTCGACATCATGCGCCAGATGCGCGAGGCGCTCGATGACGACCGTTTCCACGCGTGGACGCTGCAATTCCACGCCGAACGGGCGCGCGGCGTTTGATTTTCACCCCGCACACCGCTGCGCTTCGGGGACGTACCCCTTGGGGTACGTCCCATGTTGCAGGGGCTGACGGTCCCTTTACTGGTGGGCGGGGCCGGTTTCTATCGGCGGAAGTTGCAAGTCTTGTAAAAAGAATTCAACCACCCATATAACCGGGAGTCCTTTCGGCTTCCGGCCAGTGCTAGAATACAGCGCTGTTTTTTCAAACTATTATCGGAGTCACCTGTGTTTATATCCAACGCGTATGCCCAAAATCCACTCGACTCCCTCGGCGCGACCGGCGGTTTCCTGGGCCAATATGGTTTCCTGATTCTGATGTTCGTGGCGATGTACTTCCTGATGATCCGTCCTCAGCAGAAGCGCGCCAAGGAACAAAAGGCCATGATGGAAGCGCTGGCCAAGGGTGACGAAGTCGTTACCGCCGGCGGCGTCCTCGGCCGTGTGTCGAAGATTTCCGACCTGTACATCACGCTGGAAATCTCCAGCGGCGCCGAACTGGTCGTGCAGAAGAACTCCGTGACCATGGTCCTGCCGAAAGGCACGCTCAAGGCGCTGTAACCGGCCCCGGCCCCGGCCCGCTTATCTCGCGATAAGCGGGCCGTATTGCATCCGACGCCTAACCCTGATCGTTGAACAATATGAATCGCTATCCCGTCTGGAAATACATACTTATAGCCGTCGCCATCCTGCTGGGGGCGCTGTACTCCGCGCCCAACTACTTCGGCGAATCGCCGGCGGTGCAGGTGACGAGCGGCAAGTCGACGCTCAAGATGACGTCGGACATGGTCGCCAAGGTCGATGACGTGCTGACCCGGGAAAAAATCCCGCACAGCGAGCTCACCTTCGACGGCACCGGCACCTACGCCTCGGTGCGCGTGCGCTTCCCCGATCCGGACACCCAGTTCCGCGCCAAGGCCGTGCTGGAAAAAGGCTTGAACGCCGACCCGGCCGATCCCGCCTACCTGGTGGCGCTCAACCTGCAGCCGGACACCCCGAAATGGATGCAGGCGTTGCACGCGACGCCGATGCACCTGGGCCTGGACTTGCGCGGCGGCGTGCACTTCCTGATGCAAGTCGACACCAAGGCGGTGTTGACCAAGCGCGTGCAAGGCATGCAGGCATCCGCCCGCAGTCTGTTGCGCGACAAAAACGTGCGCCACGCCGGCATCGAGCGCGTGGGCGACACCATCGTCATCAACTTCCGCGACGACGCCACCCGCCAGAAGGCCAAGGCCGTGCTGGGCGACCAGTTGCCGGACGTGACGTTCGCCGACACCGGCGCCGACACCGACCTGAAAACCGTGATGAGCATGAAGCCGGCGGCGATCAAGCGCACCACCGACGAAGGCGTCAAGCAAAACATCGCCACGCTGTCCAAGCGCGTCAACGAGCTCGGCGTGGCCGAACCGATCATCCAGCAGCAGGGCCCGGACCGCATCATCGTCCAATTGCCCGGCGTGCAGGACGTGGCGCGCGCGCGCGCCGTCATCGGCCGCACCGCCACGCTGGAAATCCGCATGGTCGACGAGTCGATCACCCCGGGTACCGAGCTGACCTCGGCGGTCCCGCTGAACTCGGAACTGTTCACCGTCGGCAAGGGCGTGCCGGTCGTGCTGACCAAGGACGTCGTGCTGACCGGCGACTACATCTCCAGCGCCACCGCGCGCCAGGACCAGAACGGCCAGCCGGCCGTCAGCATCGACCTCAACGGTGACGGCGGGCGCCGCATGCGCGACGCCACGCGCGACCGCATCGGCAAGAAGATGTCCATCGTGCTGTTTGAAAAAGGCAAGCCGGAAGTGCTGTCGGTGGCCACCATCCAGGCCGAACTGGGCAGCAGCTTCCAGATCACCGGCATGGGCACGATGGAGAACTCGGCCGAGCTGGCGCTGCTGCTGCGCTCGGGCGCGCTGGCCGCGCCGATGGAAGTGATCGAGGAACGCACGATCGGCCCGCAACTGGGCGCCGAGAACGTGGACAAGGGCCGCCACTCGACGATGTACGGCTTTGCCGCCGTGGCCGTCTTCATGATCGCTTACTACATGATGTTCGGCCTGTTCAGCGTGATCGCGCTGGCGTGCAACCTGTTGCTGCTGGTGGCCTTGCTGTCGATGCTGGGCGTGACCCTGACCCTGCCGGGCATGGCCGCTATCGCGCTGGCGCTGGGCATGGCGATCGATTCGAACGTGCTGATCAACGAGCGGGTGCGCGAGGAGTTGCGCGCCGGCGCGTCGCCGCAGTCGGCCATCTCGGCCGGCTTCGACCATGCCTGGGCGACCATTATCGACTCCAACGTCACCACGCTCATCGTCGGCCTGGCGTTGCTGGTGTTCGGTTCCGGTCCGATCCGCGGTTTCGCCGTGGTGCACACGCTCGGCATCCTGACCTCGATGTTCTCCGCCGTGTTCATCATGCGTGGCGTGGTCAACCTGTGGTACGGCCGCAAGAAGAAGCTGCAATCGATCGCCATCGGCACCATCTGGCGGCCGGACGACGCGGCTGGCGCCGCCGTCGGCGGCAAGGTCGCCAAGCGTCCCGACACCAAATAATTCGAGGCATATCACATGGAATTTTTCCGCATTAAAAAAGACATACCGTTCATGCGGCATGCGCTGGTGTTCAACGTCATCTCGGCGTTGACCTTCGTCGCGGCCGTGTTCTTCCTGTTCCATCGCGGACTGAACCTGTCGGTGGAGTTCACCGGCGGCACCGTCATGGAACTGCGGTACGCGCAACCGGCCAACCTCGAGGCGATACGGGCGTCGTTGCGCGGCATCGGCTACGAGCATCCGGAAGCGGCCGGCTTCGGCACCGCGCACGACGTGCTGCTGCGCCTGCCGGTGGTGAAGAACATCACCGCCAAGGACGCTTCGCAACAGGTCTACGAGACCTTGTGCAAGGCGGAGAAGGGCGCGCTGGCCCAGCTCGACAACGTCAACGCCAAGGGCGAGCATGTGGTCAAGCAGGCCTGCATGGGCGCCAACAACGTCGAGCAGGTCGAGTTGCGCAAGGTGGAGTTCGTCGGCCCGCAGGTTGGCGACGAGCTGACCCAGAACGGCCTGAACGCGCTGGTGATGGTGGTCATCGGCGTGATGATCTACCTGGCCATCCGCTTCGAGTGGAAGTACGCGGTATCGGCGATCATCGCCAACCTGCACGACGTGGTCATCATCCTCGGCTTCTTCGCCTTCTTCCAGTGGGAGTTTTCGCTCACGGTGCTGGCCGGCGTGCTGGCGGTGCTCGGTTACTCGGTCAACGAATCGGTGGTGATCTTCGACCGGATCCGCGAGAACTTCCGCAAGCAGCGCAAGGCCAGCGTGCATGAAGTGATCGACAGCGCCATCACCTCGACCATCTCGCGCACCATCATCACCCACGGCAGCACGCAGATGATGGTGCTGGCGATGCTGTTCTTCGGCGGCCCGACCTTGCACTACTTCGCCATGGCGCTGACCATCGGTATCTGCTTCGGTATCTACTCGTCGGTGTTCGTCGCCGCCGCCATCGCCATGTGGCTGGGCGTCAAACGCGAAGACCTGATCAAGCCGGTCAAGGAAAAAGACGAGACGGACGGCGCGGTCGTGTAAAGAAAAATAACATTATCGTTTTACCAGTAAAATTCCCCCATGTTTAAAAGCGTCGGGGGATTTTTTATGCGTTACAGACTACTGGCGGCGCTGCTGCTGAGCGTTTCCGCACAGGCGGCCGATCTGCCGTGGGATTTGACCTATCAGTCCGTGCTGCGCGACCGCCCGGACGCCAGGCGCGAACTCGGCCCCTGGTTCGACGGCGTGAAAAAGGCCGTGGTCCGCCCGCCGCTGGACCAGCTCGACGGGGCGAAGATCGAAGCGGCGCTGCTGATCGAGCAACCGGCGCCGGTCCAGGGCGGCGTGGCGACCACTTGGCTGGTCGCCACGCGTGACGGCGCCCAGGTCTGCGTCTATGGGACGCGGCTTGAAAAGCAGTCCTGCAGGCCGATCGACCGCGCGCGCGCCGATGGCATCATCGGCGACCTGCTCAATCTGCGCGAGCCAGCGCCGCCGGCTGGGAAGCCGCGCGAGATCGCCGACAATTATATCGGCCTGATGAGCCTGTACCTCGATGGCAGGGGCGTCCAGCGACCGCTGGCGAAGGCCGAATGGATCGATTGCGACGCCGAGGCGGCCGGCCGAAGCGGCAAAATGGCGCTGCCGGCGATCCTCGAACGGACGCAGTTGACCGACGCCGAGATCGTCGAGCGCGATCGCCAGGAAGCCGCCGCGCGTTCCGCCGCACCGAGCGGCATCCGTCCATCGCGCATGTGCCCCGCACGCGTGCCGGCGGCCAGCCAAAACGACAGACCACGTCCGCCCGACGTCGAGGATGCGGAAACGAAGGCGCGCAAGGCCATCGCCACCGAGACCGGCGATCTGCTGAAGGCGCGCGACTACGCCGGCCTCGAAAAGCTGCACCGCAAGCTCAATAGCGACAAGGTGCGCACGCCGTCCGGGGTGTGGTCGCTGGCGGTGTTTTACGCCACGCTGCGCGACTATGCGCCGCGCACGCGCGACATGGACTACTGGCAGCGCGAGGACGCGCAGGCGGCCCGGTGGTCCGCCAAATTCCCGCGCTCCGAGGTCGCGCCGGTGTTCCAGGTCTATCTGAAGCAGAACCGTGCCCTCGCTTTCCGGGGCATGGGCAACTACGCCGACATCCGCAAGGAAGACATCGCGCCGATGAACCAGGCCGTCAAGGAAGGGCTGGCGCTGCTCGACGCGCGCGACAGGATACCGCTGGCAAAACGCGACAAGGTCGATGGCGGCTGGTACCGCGCCCGCATGGACCTGCTGCCGTACTCGGAGCTGTTCCACTCGCATTTCAGCTACGCGTGGCAAGGCGCCACCAGAATGGAGCCCGATTATCACGAGGTGTACTTCGCGTCGGCCTACTACTCGCTGCCGAAATGGAACGGGGCGCCGGACGCGGTCGAGCGCATGGCGCGCCTGGCGTCGACCGGCAAGGGCACTGACCGCGACGCGATGTACGCGCGCGTGTACTGGTATCTGAACCAGACCGAATATCGCGGCAAGATCTTCGAAGACAGCATGGTCGACTGGAACGACATGAAAACCAGCTTCGAGGCGCTGGTGCGCGCCTATCCGGTGCCGTGGAACCTCAACGCCTACGCTTACTTCGCCTGCAAGGCGGGCGACTACGACGTCATGTCGGCGCTGATGAAGCGCATCGGCGACGACGTGGTCTACGGCGTATGGGGCAACGGCGGCGAAGCCGAGTACCAGCGCTGCGCCGGCAATATCGGCGCGGACACGCGCAACTTCGCGGCCGACATGGCGGCGCGCACCAAGCGGCTGCAAGGGCTGCAGTATGATCGCCTGATCGGCTACGCCATCGTCCAGCGCGAGCGCTTCCGCAACGCGGAAAGTCTGCGGGCCTTGCAGACGGCCGACGAGATCGGCCGCAAGCTGTGGAACCGGCCCGGCATGAAGGTCTACTATCACAAGGCGCGCGCGCTGGACAACCTGGCACGCTACGACGAAGAGATCGAAGCTTTGCAGGAAGGGCTCAAATCGCAACCGGGCTATCCGAGCGCGATATTCCAAATGGGGCTGGCCTACGAAGGCCTCAAGCGCAAGGACGACGCGCGGGAGCGGTTCGAACTGTCCGCCCGGCGAATCAAAGAGGAGCTGTCCAAACCCGGCGTCGACCGCACGCCCGACGTGGAAAAAGAGCTGACCCGCATGCGCAAAAAGCTAGCCGAATACGACATCGACCCCACCGGAATTTAAGGTATGTAGGGCGGATTAGGCGGAACGCCGTAATCCGCCATCGGCGAGCCGCCACCAGCGCGCCGCCACCAACACCTCAAAACCCCGGCACCAAAGAAAACATATGCGCCGCCACGGTCTCCTCCCCGAGCCGCAGACGATTGCGCGCCAGCCCCTCATGCAGCGCCCCCAGCTTGAGCGCCAGCGCGAAGCTGGCGGTATTTTCCGCCGCCACGACAATCTCCACCCGCGTCAGCCCCAGCTGACCGAAAGCGTGTTTCGCCAACGCGGAAGCGGCCGCCAGCGCCGCGCCCTGCCGCTGCGCCGACTCGCGCACCCAATATCCGAGATTACAAAAGTTATGCGCCGCGTTGATCTGATTGAGCCCCGCGCCGCCGACCACGCTCACGCCGTCGGCCAAAAAAATTCCGAACTCATACGCGGTGCCGTTCTCGCGGCAGGCATCGCAATGGTCGAACCAGGAAAGCGCCTCTTCCTCCGAATAACCGGCGACAGCCCACGGCATCCACTTGCCGACCGTCGACAGCGACTCGCGCACGGCGGCCGCGAAGGCCGGCGCGTCGGCGGAAGTGTATGGGCGGAGCAGGAAACCGTTGGCGTGCAGGGTGGTCATTGTTGGCCTGATCGGGGTTGATGATTTTTCATCATAGTGGACGGTGCGTGCCGCGGCAACTGTTTGCGCGTGTGCGGAACCCGCACTGCAAGCGAAACCCGCACGGCCAGGCGGGGACGTACCCCGACGGGGTACGTCCCCTAAGTGGTGACGCTAGCGTATCGCCAAAATCCTGCGGGGTAGGACGGCGAGCCGTCAACATCACCCCGGTTTCCTGACCATGTCATACAAGGCCTGCGCCGCCGGCGACAAATGCCCGGCCTTGCGCGTGATGAGCGCCAGCTGGCGCGAGATGGTCGGCTCTTTCAGCTTGATCACGCGCAGCCTCGGATAGGTGCCCTTCTGGATCGCCAGATTCGGCACGATGGCCGCCGCCACGCCCGCCGCCACCAGCCCGATCGCGGTCGAACTGCGCTGCACCTCGTACTGGAACTGCAAACTCAGATTCATGCTCTTGTCGCCGAGGTAGCTGTCGAGCAGTGCGCGGTTGCCGTTGACGTCCCCCGAGAAGATCAGCGGGTAGGGCTGGATCTGCGCCCACGTCAGCGAACGCCGCCTGGCCAGCGCATGATCGTCGCGGCACAACAGCACGAATTCATCCTGTACCACCGGCACCGACACCAGATCCGGATGCGTGCTGCCGGCCAGGTTGATGCCGAATTCCGCCTCCCGGCTCAGCACCGCCTGCGCCACCCGCGCCGACGCATGGTCCAGTATCTTGACGCGGTTGTTCGGAAAACGCGCCGAATAGGCCCTGATGATCTCGGGCAGGAACTGGATGCCGGCCGTCGGCACGCTGGCGATCGATATGTCGCCGCGCTGCGCCCTGCCGGTTTCGCGGATCTCGGTCAAGGACGACGACAACTCCTGCAGCAGCCGGCGCGCCTGCGGCAGGAAGTCCTTGCCGATGCCGGTCAGCGCGATGCTGCGCGTGGTGCGCTCGATCAGCATCACGCCCAGGAAGTCCTCGAGATTGCGCAGCCGCTGCGTGACGGCGGTCTGCGTCACGTGCAGCGTGTCGGCCGCCTTTTGAAAGCCGCCGAAGTCGGCGATCGCCACAAATGCCTGCACACCCAGAATGTCGATTTTCATTAGATAAATGAATGAATAGTCTAAATAAATTCATTGTACTTATATTTCACTCGGGAGGAAAATTCCGCCATCGAGTTAAAACAGGGCGGGGGCATACCATGCACACCCAGACAGGCGCGCTGACCGAAAGCGCGCGACAACCATCGCCAACGACGATATTCTTCGTCTTTTCCCGGCTGGCGCTGATGGGCTTTGGCGGCGTGATGCCGTTCGCCTACCGCGCCCTGGTCGAACAACACAAGTGGCTGACGGCCGAGGAGTTCGCGAAGTACATGGCGATGAGCCAGATGCTGCCCGGACCGACGGTGTGCAACGTCGGCCTGATGGTCGGCAACCGCTATGCCGGCGTGGCCGGCGCGCTGGCGGCCGTCGCCGGGCTGATACTCGGTCCGTTCTTCATCATTGTCGGACTGGGCATGGTCTATCAGCGCTTCGGCGACCTTGAAATCATCCGGCGCGCGATCGGCGGCATGGCGGCCGTCGCGGCGGGGCTGATTTTGGCGACGGCGGCGAAGATGGCGCTGTCGATGTTCGCCAAGGCGCAATGGCACGGCCGGCGCGACCAGCTCAAGCTGGTGATGATGGTGCTCGCCTTTATCGCATTGGGATTGTTGAAGTGGCAGCTGGCGCTGGTGTTCTGCGTGCTGGCGCCGTTGGGCACCGCTTGCGCGTATCTGCTGGGAGACCGTCATGAATGAGCAATCGCCGATCGGTCAATTGTCGCTGCATATCGCGCTGATGTCGCTGATGGCCGTCGGCGGTGGCGTGGTGCTGCTGGCGCCGCAGGTGGGACAGTACGTGGTGGAAGGTCAGCATTGGCTGACCAACGAGCAGTTCTCGGCCGCCTACGCCATCGCCCAGGCGGCGCCTGGGCCGAACCTGTTGTTCATCGCGCTGGTGGGCTGGTTGATCGGCGGCTGGTTCGGCGCCATCATGACGACCATTGCCGTCATCGTGCCGTCCACGCTGCTCACGCTCACCGCCGTGCGGCTGCACGCGGGGCGCGCCGGCAGCCGCTTGTCGCGCGCGTTGGGGGAGGCGTTCGGGCCGATGTCGATTGGCTTGATGGCGGCCACGGCGTGGCTGTTTACGCGCATATCCAACACCGATTGGCGGGCCGATGTCGTCACGCTTTTGTCGGCGCTGATACTGTTGCGGACCAAGTTAAACCCGGTGGTGCTGATCGCGGTTGGCGCGGTGGCGGGGGCGTTGCGGATTATTTGAGTGGTGGGACCCCGCCAGCCTTTAGCGATACGCATGCGTCACCGCTTGCCAACCCCGCCAGCCTTTAGCGATACGCATGCGTCACCACTTGCCAACCCCGCCAGCCTTTAGCGATACGCATGCGTCACCGCTTGCCAACCCCGCCAGCCTTTGGCGATACGAATGCGTCACCGCTTGCCAACCCCGCCAGCCTTTAGCGATACGCATGCGTCACCACTTAGGGGACGTACCCCACGGGGTACGTCCCCGCCTGGCCGTGCGGGTTGGCGCGCGGCACACCAACCCCGCTACTGCGCCCGCGCCTTCAACGTCGCCGACGGGCACAACCCAAACAACTTACGATAATCGCTGGAGAACTGGCTGAAGTTACTCAACCCCCATGCATCGGCCACGTCGCCGATCGCCAGCTCCCCCGGCGCGCCGTCGTTCAACTGCCGGCGCACGCCGTTCAAGCGCATCATGCGCAGGTACAGCATAGGGCTCATGCCCAGCACATCCTCGAAACAATACTGCAGCGTGCGCCGGCTGACGTGCACCTGCTCGCACAATTCCGGCACGGTGATCGCCTCGCTGCGATGCGCATGGATATACTCGCGCGCCAGCGACACCACCCGCCGCCGGCGTTGCAGGCTCGCGGCCAGCTCCGGCTCCACGCAGCGATGATCGAGCATATCAAGCAACGCCAGCAAAACACCTTGCTGCCACGCCGGCTCGGCATCGCCCGCGCCGCCGTCGTCCAAATCCGCGCCGCCGGTCGCCGCCTCGTCCGGCAGCAGCCGCCCCAAGGTGCGCACGAATGCGGCGCGCTCGGCGGCGTCGACCTGCAACAGATCGGCCGACTGCACGCGCTGCCAATCGATCTGGCAACCATGCCGCTGCGCCGTCTCGGCCAGCAGGCGCCGGCTGGCGACGATGCCGTAGACGCTGTAGTCACTCGGCGTGACCAACTCAAACTCAACATTGCCCGGCTGCACCATGATCGACGCCGCCTCGGTCTGCCGCCCGTTGATGCGCGTGGCGCTCGCGTGGTCCGGCAGGCCGAACCAGATCGCGTCCGGCCACACACGGCACGACTGCCGCACCGACTGGCTCAAGCGTTCGCGGAACACTTGTAGCTGCGGCAACTGACGTTCCGTCAGGGCACCGCGAAACAGGCCGGCACTGATCTGGTCGTAGCGCTGCTGCCAGTTGGTCAGCTTGCTGGCCAGTTCGTCGGCGTCGTGCGCCAGCACCGTGCGCACATCGCGCGCATGGTGCAACAACTGTGTTGCAGTCTGGTGCATGTCGAATTCCCCCGTTGTTGTATTTGCGGATGCCGCCGGGCAGGGCAGCCTCAAGTTTGCCGATTTTCGATAACGACCGGCCGGACCCCGCTTCTATACTGAAATCCGCAGCAACTTCCATACCCGCCCGGACCAGGCGTCGCTCCGGGCCTCAGACGCGGCTAAATTAGGGGAAACGATATGAACGCAAAACAGGCAGCCGGCACACCCGCGCTGCAGCAGACGCTGAGCACCTTCCAGCTATGGGGCATTGCCGTCGGGCTGGTCATCTCCGGCGAGTATTTCGGCTGGAGCTATGGCTGGGCGTCGGCCGGCACGCTCGGTTTCACCATCACCGCGCTGTTCGTCGCGGCGATGTACACCACCTTCATCTTCAGCTTCACCGAGCTGACCACGTCGATCCCGCACGCGGGCGGCCCGTTCGCCTACAGCAAGCGCGCCTTCGGTCCCGCCGGTGGTTATCTGGCCGGCGCGGCGACGTTGATCGAGTTCGTGTTCGCCCCGCCGGCCATCGCGCTGGCGATCGGCGCCTACCTGAACGTGCAGTTCCCGCAGATCGATCCCAAGCTGGCGGCGGTCGGCGCCTACGCGGTGTTCATGACGCTCAACATCGTCGGCGTGCAGGTGGCCGCCACCTTTGAATTGTTGATGGCCTTGCTGGCGATCTTCGAGTTGCTGGTGTTCATGGGCGTGGTCGCGCCGGGCTTCTCGATGGCCAACTTCACCAAGGGCGGCTGGTCGGGCGCCGACAGCTTCAGCCTCGCTTCGGTGCCGGGCATGTTCGCGGCGATCCCGTTCGCGATCTGGTTCTTCCTGGCGATCGAAGGCGTGGCGATGGCGGCCGAGGAGGCCAAGGACCCGAAGCGCTCGATTCCGATCGCCTACATCACCGGCATCATCACGCTCGTTCTGCTGGCCATCGGCGTGATGGTGTTTGCCGGCGGCGCCGGCGACTGGACCAAGCTGGCCAACATCAACGACCCGCTGCCGCAGGCGATGAAGCTGATCGTCGGCGAGAACAGCGGCTGGCTGCACATGCTGGTGTGGCTGGGCTTGTTTGGTTTGATCGCCTCGTTCCACGGCATCATCCTCGGCTACTCGCGCCAGATCTATGCGCTGGCGCGCGAGGCTTACCTGCCGCATTACTTCGCCAAGATCCATCCGCGCTTCAAGACGCCGCACCGCGCCATCATCGCCGGCGGCGTGGTCGGCATCGCCGCCATCTACAGCGATGAGCTGATCAAGATCGGCGGGCTGACCTTGACGGCCAACATCGTCACGATGTCGGTGTTCGGCGCCATCACGATGTACATCATCAGCATGCTGAGCCTGTTCAAGCTGCGCCGCGCCGAGCCGAACATGGCGCGGCCGTTCCGGGCGCCTTTCTACCCGCTATTCCCTGCCATCGCGCTGGCCGGCGCGGTGGTGTGCATGGCGACGATGATCTATTACAACCCGCTGATCTTTGGCGTGTTCGTGGCGTTCCTTGCCGCCGGCTATGTGTTCTTCCTGTTCACCAAGGACAGCCGCCAGCAGCATGCCGCGATGGACGCCGTTTGATTCTACGCGTGACCACCAACCCCAACCCCCACCCCATGGGGACGTACCCCTTGGGGTACGTCCCCGGTGTGCGGGGTGCGGGGTGCAAGCGCGCCAACCTGAACCACCAATCCAACTACAGGAGCACCAACCCCATGTCCAAAACCACCAGCACCCTCGCCGCCGTCTGCCTCGCGCTGCTCTCGGGCGCCGCCTTAGCCGCCGATCCAGCACCCGCACCCGCCCCTGACTGGACCGAAAGCGGCAACATCACCGCCGTCTCCGACTACCTGTTCCGCGGCATCTCGCAAACGCAGGCCAAGCCGACCGCGCAGGCCACACTCGACTTCACCCATTCCAGCGGCTTCTACGTCGGCCTGTTCGGCTCGGGCGTTTCGCACGCGGCCTACAACAATGGCGCCGGTTCCGAGATCGACGTCTATGGCGGCTACCGCCACAGCCTGAACGCCGACACCGTCATCGACGCCGGCCTGGTCACCTACTGGTTCCCGGGCGCGCATTACGCGACGGGCGGCAAGGACATCAAGTACCATACGCAGGAAGCCAAGCTCGGCGTGAACATCGGCGCCTTCAACGCCTACGGCTGGGTGTCGCTCAACAAGCACTGGTTCGGCTTCGCGGTCCAGCCCACCAGCGGCGAACTGGTCGATACGCGCGGCACCGTGTACGGCGAGGTCAACTGGAATCCGGAACTGGCGCCGGGTTTGACCTTGAACCTGCACGCGGGCAAGCAGAACGTGCGCCACATGAGCGAGTTTAATTTCTACGACGTCAAGGCGGGCGTGACCAAGACCGTGGACAAGTGGGCGTTCGCGGCGGCGGCGGTGTATAACAGTGGCGACGAGAGCAAGAACGGTACGCCGCTGTGGACCTTTTTCAACGCCGACGGCAGCAGCAAGAACGTGGTGCAAAAGCGCTTGCTGGTGACTATAACGCGTACGTTCTAGGCTATCGGGGCTCGGCGTATTGCGCCGTGCATGCGCCGCCGGCTGCGCATGCCTGGCGGATTACGGCGTTCCGCCTAATCCGCCCTACGTGGATGTGCGGCATCAGGAGTGGTCACGTAGCATGCACGGCGGATGGTGATCACGTAGGGCGGATTAGCGCAGCGTAATCCGCCAGGCATGATCCGCCAACGGCACATCAAAAACGGCACCAGCAAAAACGGAGACAACATGAGCAGCTTCGCCCACACAGTCGACAGCCGAACCTACCAGTTCCGCGACCTGAAGGACCTGATGGCCAAAGCCACGCCGGCCCGCTCCGGCGACTACCTGGCCGGGCTGGCCGCCGCCAGCGCGGAAGAGCGCGTCGCCGCCCAGATGGCCCTTGCCGAGCTGCCGCTAACGCTGTTTCTCAACGAACTGGTGATCCCCTACGAACAGGACGAAGTCACCCGCCTGATCATCGACGAACACGATAAGGCCGCCTTCGCCCGCATCGCCCACCTGACCGTCGGCGACTTCCGCAACTGGTTGCTGGGCGACGCCGCCGACGAGGCCACGCTGGCGGCCGTCTCGCCCGGCATCACGCCGGAGATGGCCGCTGCCGTCTCCAAGATCATGCGCGTCCAGGACCTGATCCTGGTCGCGAAGAAATGCCGCGTTGTTACGCGTTTCCGCAACACCATCGGGCTGGAAGGCCGCATGGCCACGCGCCTGCAACCTAACCATCCCACCGACGACGCCACCGGCATCGCCGCCAGCGTGCTTGACGGGCTGTTGTACGGCAGCGGCGACGCCGTCATCGGCATCAACCCCGCCACCGACAACGTGCCGCAGGTGATCAAGATCGTCACCATGCTCGACGAAATCATTTCCCGCTACGCCATCCCGACCCAGTCGTGCGTGCTGACCCACGTGACCAACACCATCGCCGCCATCGAGCGCGGCGCGCCGGTCGACCTGGTGTTCCAGTCGATCGCCGGCACCGAGGCGGCCAACGCCAGCTTCGGCATCAACATCGCGCTGCTGGACGAGGCGCGCCAGGCGGCGCTGTCGCTCGGGCGCGGCACCGTCGGCGACAACGTCATGTATTTCGAGACGGGGCAGGGCAGCGCGCTGTCGGCCAACGCCCACCACGGCGTCGACCAGCAGACCTGCGAAACGCGCGCCTACGCCGTCGCCCGCAAGTTCCAGCCGCTGCTGGTCAATTCGGTGGTCGGCTTCATCGGCCCCGAGTACCTGTACGACGGCAAGCAGATCATCCGCGCCGGGCTGGAGGACCATTTCTGCGCCAAGCTGCTGGGCCTGCCGATGGGTTGCGACGTCTGCTACACCAACCACGCCGAGGCCGACCAGGACGACATGGACATGCTGCTGACCCTGCTGGGCACGGCCGGCTGCACGTTTGTCATGGGCATCCCGGGCTCGGACGATATCATGCTCAATTACCAGACCACGTCGTTCCACGATGCGCTCTACGCGCGGCGCGTGCTGGGCCTGAAGACGGTGCCGGAATTCGAGGCGTGGCTCAAGGCCATGCAAATCTTCACCGCCGACGAGCGCGCCACGCTGGGCAACGCGATGCCGCCGGCCTTCCAGCGCGCGTTGTCGAGCCTGACGTAAAGGAAAGCAGGGGAATCCATGAACGATGCCGAGCGCAAGATCATTGCCGGCCAGCCGCGCTACGAACCCGGGGCCGACCAGGCCACCAAGGCCGGCGAAACCGCCGAGCTGTACCAGGCCGACCCGGCGGACGGGGCGGACGGGGCGGACCAATCCGGCCAACCCGGCAACGGCGTGGTGACCGCCAACCCCTGGCAGTCGCTGCGGCGCTTCACGGCCGCGCGGATCGCGCTGGGCCGCAGCGGCGTGAGCCAGCCTACCGCGCCGCAGCTGGCTTTCCAGCTGGCCCATGCGCGCGCGCGCGACGCCGTCCACCTGGCGCTCGATCCGGCCGCGCTGGGCGAGGCGCTGCAAGTGGCCTGCGGCCTGCCGAGCCTGACTCTGCACAGCGCCGCCGCCAGCCGCGACATCTACCTGCAACGGCCGGACCTGGGCCGGCGGCTCGACGACGCCTCGCGCCTGGCGTTGCAGCAGCACCGCGCGGCCGCGCCGGACGGCTACGACCTGGCCATCGTCGTCGCCGACGGCCTGTCGGCGCTGGCGATCGAGCAGAACACCGCGCCCTTCCTCAAAACCCTGCTGGCGCGGCTGGCGCACGACAACTGGTCGATCGCGCCGCTGGCCATCGTCGGCCAGGGCAGGGTGGCGGTCGGCGACGAAGTGGGCGAGTTGCTCGGCGCGCGCGCGGTGGTGGTGCTGATCGGCGAGCGCCCCGGCCTGAGCTCGCCGGACAGCATGGGCCTGTACCTGACGTGGGCGCCGAAGGCCGGCCTGACCGACGCCAGTCGCAATTGCATCTCGAATGTGCGGCCGGCGGGCTTGACCTATGACGACGCAGCGTTCAAGCTTCACTACCTGTTATCCGAGGCGCGCAAACGGCAATTGTCGGGCGTCGCGCTCAAGGATGAAACGGCCACCGACAACAACGCACTGGACGCGCCACGGCGCAACTTCCTGCTCGACCACGATTAAACACATGAGCCGTACCGGCCGACTATTCCTGCTGATGGACGCGATGCGCGGCTACCGCCGTCCCGTCACCGCCGCCCGCCTGGCCGAACAACTGGGCGTATCGGAACGCACGATCTACCGCGACATCCAAACCCTGTCGAGCCTGGGCGCGCCGCTGGCCGGCGAGGCCGGCATCGGCTACGTCCTTAAAGCCGGCAGCTTCCTGCCGCCGTTGATGTTCAATCCCGACGAGCTCGAGGCGCTGGTGCTCGGCGCGCGCTGGGTGCGCCGGCAGGGCGACGACGGCCTGGCCGCCGCCGCCACCAGCGCGCTGGCCAAGATCGCCACCGCCACCCCCAAGGACTTGCGCGACGACATGGCCGAAACCAGCCTGTGGGTGCCGCTGGGCCCGAACGCGGACCAGTCCAGCGACGTCCACGTGCGGCCGGTGCGCGAGGCGATCCGCCACCAGCATCGCCTGCGGCTGGACTATCGCGATGAAAAGGGCGCGGCGTCGGAGCGCATGGTGTGGCCGTTCGCGCTGGCGTTCTTCCAGGGCAGCCGCATGCTGGCCGCGTGGTGCGAGCTGCGCGCGGCGTTCCGGCATTTCCGCATCGACCGCATCGCCGACGTCGAAACGACCGGCCAGCGCTATCCGGCACACCGCCACGAACTGCTGCGCGCGTGGCGCACGGAACATTCGATACCCGAAGACTCCTGACAAAAACTGTCGCGGCCGGGCCGTACGATGACGTCCTCACAACTCATCGGAGCATGACCATGCGACTTTACCACCACGCCATTTCGTCCAACTCGCGCCGCGTGATGCTAGCGGCCCTGCACATGGGCACGCCGCTGGAGCTGAGCGAGGTCAGCCTGATGGACCCGGACGACCGCCGCCGCTTGGCCGAGCTCAATCCCAATTGCAAGCTGCCGGTGCTGCAGGACGGCGAGTTCACGCTGTGGGAATCGTGCGCCATCATGCAGTACCTGGCCGACCGCACGCTCGGGCAGACGCTCTATCCCGACAACATCGCGACGCGCGCCGACATCAACCGCTGGATGCTGTGGGCCTGCCAGCACTGGTCGTCGGCGATCAGCCTGTACACGTTTGAGAACATCTGGAAGGGCCGCATCGGCCAGGGCGGGCCGGACGCCGGCGTCATCGCCAGGGCCGAGGTGCAGATCGCGCAGTTCGCCAAGGTGCTGGACGATCACCTGTCGACGCGGCAATGGCTGGTGGGGGACAAGTTGAGCCTGGCGGATTTCGCGGTGGCGCCGGGCTTGATGTACACCGAGCAGGCGCGCCTGCCGGTGACGGGTTATCGGCACATCATGGCGTGGTACGACCGTGTGCGCGACCTGGAGGTCTGGAGCAAGACCGAGCCGAAGGGATGATGATGCCGACGGCGAAATATTGTCGCTATGTGAAATGGCGCACAGAGCATGCGGGGAGAGACAGGTAATCTGCAACTGTCTCCTCTGGAGGAGATCCCTAGTTTTGGACTTTGCCCGCTACCAAGCGGGCTTTTTTTTTTGCGCGGTATGTACGCGCGCACTATCACACCAGCCTGCATTCGCCAGGCTTGCCAATGTTAGGCGTCCGACAAATCATCCTTTGAGATGATTCGTGAAATCGAGGCGCATCCTATTATCATCAATGTGCGGCAGGCATTACTGAAATCGTTCCATGTCGGGGCGGCGGCGGCACGGGAGTCGACGTATGCGCAAAAAAGAAGCAAACGTAGTCGTATTCACTGGCGCCAGGAAGAAGATTTCCGCTTTCTTCGTGGTGTTTCTTTTGTTTTCCGCCGCCGCCGCATCTTCCAAAGGCGAAAGTGAAAAAATGAGAGAAATAGAGAAATCGACCGCTGTCAGGGTAACTGTCATGAATCCCATGGCCGTTTATCCGACGAAAATCACTGAGTTGACTTTAAGAAACGGGGGGTGCTCCATATCAACGAGAGAAAGAGCGTCCATCGAGGCCTTGGCTTCTGAATTGAAAGAATTTTCGTCCAAATCCGGCGCTGCGCCGCTGAGATCCCTGGACGCCTACGCGATCGTCGAGTTCAGCGATGGCGACGGGAATGACAATAAGTTTGTTTTCCGTCGGTTTGACTCGATCACAAACACCACCTCAGGTTTTTTCAATGACGCGCCAATTTCCGTCCCGGGTGACGTTATTTGGAAATTATTAACGTGGACAAAGGAACGCGGCGGAAAAGACGATCTGAAAGAATCTAAATGTCGTTTCATCGAGACTGTTAAAGCCAACTGAGCATCACTGAAAGCGGATCATGCCTACAACCAGTTCTAATTTCCAGATTAATAATCCAACGACGGATGGGACGAGTCGTCTTGATTTAGCCCTTAAATATGAATCCCAGGATGCGGCGGCAGCGGCGGATTTCGCGGCGGCAGCCGCCGCTGGCGTGAGGGTGCAACTTATTGAAACCCAAGGTTTGAATCAAACCCGCTTCGAAAGTGTTAACGGGGTCAAGACGATTTATTGGGACCCCAACGCCTCTTTGGTCGCACGGGACAATTCCGGGAATATCATTGGTGTGGAATCCCCGGCGTCCATGTTTCGGCACGAGGTTTCGCACTCGCTGAATGATACTTTATTCGCGGATGCAAAGGTGGACGTGCCGGACTACGATAATTTGGCCGAGAAAAAGGCGGTCGACGCCGAAAGTGCCACCCAGGCGACGCTGGGCGAGGTGCAACGACCAAATCATGACGGCACCTGGATGTACACGGAAAATCCTACGATGCACTCGGTTGGCAACACGTATAAGGAAATGGATACGGACGGAACCATTAGATCCGGTGGAACGTTCGATTCCAGTGTTTCGTCGGCTACGGAACTGGCCGCCACGCCGGAGCTGGGAGGCACGCTTGATTTTGTGAGCGGACCGGTTTGGTCGTTCGATGAACTCTACGACAACGTCTACGACGATGGC
>CAUPRW010000043.1:0-55461 GCA_963513825.1 uncultured Duganella sp. | reverse complement strand
GTTGAATAATAAATGTGGCGAAATCGGCCTGAGACAAGGAGCTAAGCACAGCAAGGCCGGGGCCTTGCGCGCATTGGCGACGCCGTATCAGGCCGATTCTCGCCATATTTATTCAACGAATCTGCAATTCAGGACACTAGCACCCACCCATCGCCCCACTGGAGCCGCCATGACATCCGAAGCACAGACCATCGCCGCCTACGGCACCTGGCCGTCGACCATCAGCGCCGCGCGCGTGGCGGCCGGCGCCACGCCGCTGGCCTCGCTGATGCTGGGCGGCGCCGACGGCGGCGACATCTTCTGGCTGGCCGGGCGCGCCGCCGAGGCGGGCCGCAACACGCTGCTGCGCCACCACGGCGGCGCCACCGACGAGCTGACGTCGGCGCCGTTCAACGTGCGCGACCGCGTGCACGAATACGGCGGCGGCGCCTACGCGGTCGACGGCGAAACGGTGTACTTCTCGCACTTCGCCGACAACCGCATCTACCGGCTCGACTTCGCCGGCGGCGGCGACGGCGCCCCCGCGCCCGCCCCGGTGGCGCTGACGGCGCCCGGCAGGCAGCGCTTCGCCGATTTGGTCGTCGACCGCGCGCGCGCGCGGCTGATCGGCGTGCGCGAGCTCCATCCCGAGGCCGGCCACGGCGAGCCGTCCAACACCGTCTGCGCCATCGACGCCGATGGCAACGAGACGGTGCTGGCGCACGGCGCCGACTTCTACTCGTCGCCACGGCTGTCGCCGGACGGGCGCGCGCTGGCCTGGCTGACCTGGGACCATCCGCGCATGCCGTGGGAGGGCACGACCCTGTGGCGCGCCGAGTTCCGCGCCGACGGCGCGCTGGCCGAGCCGGCGCGCGTGGCCGGCGGCGCCGACGAATCGATCTGCCAGCCGGAGTGGTCGCCCGACGGCGTGCTGCACTTCGTCTCCGACCGCAGCGGCTGGTGGAACCTGTACCGCCAGGGCGCCGACCTGCGCATCGAGGCGCTGTGCCCGATCGAGGCGGAATTCGCCGCGCCGCATTGGACCTTCGGCAATTCGATGTACGGCTTCCGCTCGGCCTCCGAGATCGTCTGCACCTACATCGACAAGGGCGTGAGCCGGCTGGCGCGCCTGCTGCCGGCCAGCGGCAAGCTCGAACCGATCGCCAACCCGTACGAGGAAATCCGCGAGCTGCGCGTGGCGCCCGGCTACATCGCCATGCTGGCCGGCGGCCCGGCCATTGCGCTGGAGCTGGCGCGCATCGACTTTGCCGAGGAGGGCGTGGAAATCCTGGCGCAGTCGATCGCCGAGCTGCCCGACGCGGACAACCTGTCGATCCCCGCCAGTATCAGCTACCCGAGCGCCAACGGCCGCACCGCGCACGCGTTCTTCTACGCGCCGCGCAACCGCGACGTGCGCGCGCCGGACGGCGACAAGCCGCCGGTGATCGTCATCAGCCACGGCGGGCCGACCGGCATGACCGTCAACACGCTCAAGCTGGCCACCCAGTACTGGACCAGCCGCGGCTTCGGCGTGCTCGATGTGAACTACGGCGGCAGCACCGGTTTCGGCCGCGCCTACCGCGACCTGCTCAAGGGGCGGTGGGGCGTCGTCGACGTCGAGGACTGCGTGGCCGGCGCGCGCGCGCTGGTCGAACGCGGCCTGGCCGACAACGACCGCCTGATCATCCGTGGCGGCAGCGCCGGCGGCCTGACGACCTTGTGCGCGCTGACCTTCCACGACGTGTTCAAGGTCGGCGCCAGCTACTACGGCGTGTCCGACCTGCAGGGGCTCGACGACGACTCGCACAAGTTCGAATCGCGCTACACGGCCTACCTGATCGCGCCGCAACCGCAGGCGCAGGCGCTGTACCGGGAGCGCTCGCCGATCAACCACACCGACAAGCTGGCGCGCCCGATGATCTTCTTCCAGGGCCTCGACGACAAGGTGGTGCCGCCGCAGCAATCGGAAAAAATGGTCGACGCGCTCAAGGCGCGCGGCGTGCCGGTGGCCTATGTGCCGCTCGAGGGCGAGGGCCACGGCTTCCGCAAGGCCGAAAACATCGCGCGCACGCTGGAGGCGGAGCTGTACTTCTACCAGCGCATATTGAAGCTGAACCCCGGCCCGCACGATCGGTCGGCGCCAGGTGCGGCCGCGGTCCACATCGACAACCTGAAAGACTGACCACGCATGTCCGACCCGAAGCTGCTTGCCGAATTTGACGCGCTCGAGTTCAACGAAAAAATGATGCTGGCGCTGCTGGCGCTGATCGGCGAACCGGTCGGCCGCGCCGCCATCCTCGATCATCTGAACAAGGCGCGCATCGAGGACGGGGACGGCCGCCGCTACAGCGTCGGCACGCTCGACGAAGCGCTGCGCAAGCTCGAACGCCTGGCCTTCGTCAGCGTCGTCACCGGGCGCGGCTTCGCGTGCAACCCCAAGCTGCGCTGGCCGGCCATGCGCGCCTCGATCGGCACCCACGCGCTCGACGACCTGTGCGAGGCCTACGACGAGCTGGTGCCGATGCGCCAGACCTGGAACAGCGTCGAGCCGCGCAGCTACCGCGCCGGCATGGCGCGCCTGCGCATGGGCCTTCTGCGCGGCCAGGCACCGCAGCAGATCGCGCCGATACTGGCGTTCTGCCTGGGCAGCTACGAGGCGGCGCAGCTGCACCCGGTCATCGACATCTTCGGCCGGCCGTTCGAGCCGGGCATGATCGCGCGCGTCCATCCGCTGCTGCAGGACGACGTGCTGGCCGTATTGCTGGAAAACGCCAGGCGCGAACTGCCGACGGTGCCGGTGATCCGCGAATTTTGCGAGCAGCACCTGCAGCGCCGGCTGGCGGCCAGGGACGACGTCAGCCCCGAGCTGCGCCTGGCGCTGGCCGAGGACGCCATCCTCGGCGGCCGCCTGGACGACGCCAAGCGCTATCTGGAGCGCACGGCCGGCCCGCGCAGCCAGCTGCTGGCGAGCACCATCGTGCTGCTGCGCGGCGCCACCGGCGCCGCCTTCGCCGGCTACGAGGCCGCCCTCAAGCTGCTGCGGCGCGAGACCGGCAAGCGCAAGCACCTGTTCGCCGGCATCGGCGCCCACCTGTACCTGCTCTCGCTGCTGCGCAGCGACGACCCCAAGCACCAGAAGGCGGCCGACGCCTACCTCGAGATCGCGGTGCGCCTGCCGCCCAACTACGACGCCGCCATCCACCAGCAGATCGACATGCTGCGCCAGGTGCGCGCCGGCACCATGCAAACCGACGTCGTCGCGGCGCTGCCGTGGGAGCCCGGTCCGCAAACGCAGCTGTTCCAGTGCCTGCTGTATTTCTGGTTGTCGTTGCCGCAGCTGGGCGAGCGCCGCGCCGAGTTGCAGGCGCTGCTCGACGACGCCGAGCGGGCCGGCTACCTGCTCATCACCACGCAGGCCGCCGCCCTGCTGGGCCACCTGGGCGACGTCGACCGGCAGCGCCACGCCAACGCGCTGCGCACGCGCCTCGGCCTGCCCGACATGACCGTGTGGTTCGAGCGCCAGGAGGCGTGGCAGCGCCAGTTGTCGGCGCTGATCAACCTGCAGCAGCCGGCGGCGCCCGACGCCACCGGCGCCACGCGCCTGGTGTGGCAGCTCACCTACGACAACCGCCACGGCCTGACCGAGGTCGCGCCGGTCGAGCAGAAGCGCGACGCCCGCGGCCTGTGGAGCAAGGGCCGCGCGGTCGGCCTCAAACGGCTGCGCTTCGAGCCGGAGCAGTTCGACTTCCTCACGCCGCAGGACGTGCGCGTGTCCGAGGCGATCTCGGTGGCGCACCGCAGCTACCATTCGAGCGGCCTGGCCTACGAGATCGATCCGCAGCGCGCCGCCGTCTCGCTGATCGGCCACCCGCTGCTGTTCTGGGCCGACGCGCCGGACACGCGGGTCGAGATGCTCGGCGGCGAGCCGGAACTGCTGATCAAGAAAAGCCCGGGCAACCTGGAGATCCGCCTGCACCCGCGCATCCCAGACGACAATTCGTCCGTCATCGTCGGCAAGGAGACGCCGACCCGCCTGCGCGTGGTCAACATCCTCGACGAGCACCGCCGCATCGCCGCCATCGTCGGCGACAGCCTGACGGTGCCGGCGCACGCCGAGCAGCAGGTGCTGCACGCGATCAGCTCCATCTCGTCGCTGGTGACGGTGCAGTCGGAGATCGGCGGCGCCGCGCCCGACATGCAGCAGGTGGAAGCGGACACGCGCCTGCACGTGCACCTGCTGCCCTACCAGCACGGGCTGAAGATGCAGGTCCTGGTGCGCCCGCTGGCCAACGGCGCCTACTACGCGCCCGGCGCCGGCGCCGACAGCGTGATCGCCGACGTCGGCGGCAAGCCGGTGCAGGCGCGCCGCCAGCTGATCGACGAGCGCGACGCCGAGCGCGAACTGATCGCCAAATGCCCGGTGCTCGAATCGGCCGAGCAGGATCACGGCGAATGGCTGCTCGGCCAGCCGGCCCTGTGCCTGCAGTTGCTGGTCGAATTGCAGGAGCTGAAGGCCGGCAGCATCGTCATCGCCTGGCCGGAGGGCGAGAAATTCCGCGTCAGCGCCAAGGTCGAGACCAAGCAGGTGCGCCTGTCCATCAAGAGCAACAAGGACTGGTTCGCCGCCAGCGGCGAGGTGCAGGTCGACGAGGACAAGGTGATGGACCTGCGCACCCTGCTCGAGCTGATGCAAAAAAACCAGAGCCGCTTCGTCGAACTGGGCGAGAACCGCTACCTGGCGCTGACCGAGGAGCTGCACCGCCGGCTGCGCGAAGTGTCGGCCTACGGCGAGCTGACCGCCGACGGCGTGCGCCTGCATCCGCTGGCCGCCTTCGCGCTCGAGGAGCTGGCCGACGACGTCGGCGGCCTGAAGGCCGACAAGCTGTGGAAGGAGCACCTGCAGCGCATGGCGGCGCAGGCGGCGTTCGAGCCGCAGCTGCCGAGCACCCTGCAGGCCGAGCTGCGCGACTACCAGGTCGAAGGCTACAACTGGCTCGCGCGCCTCGCGCACTGGGGCGTGGGCGCCTGCCTGGCCGACGACATGGGCCTGGGTAAAACGCTGCAGGCGATCGCGCTAATCCTTTCGCGCGCGCCGCGGGGCCCGACCCTGGTGATCGCGCCGACGTCGGTGTGCATGAACTGGATGAGCGAGGCGGCGCGCTTCGCGCCCACCCTCAACGTCAAGCTGTTCGGCGCCGGCGACCGCGCCGAAACGATGTCCACGCTGCGGCCGTACGACGTGGTGGTGGCCAGCTACGGCCTGCTGCAGCTGGAGTCGGCGCTGTTCGCCGGCGTGCAGTGGAACACCATCGTGCTCGACGAGGCGCAGGCGATCAAGAACGGCGCCACCAAGCGCTCGCAGGCCGTCATGGCGCTCAAGGGGGAGTTCCGCATGATCGCCACCGGCACGCCGCTGGAGAACCACCTGGGCGAGCTGTGGAACCTGTTCCGCTTCATCAATCCGGGCCTGCTCGGCAGCATCGAGCAGTTCAACCTGCGCTTTGCCGCGCCGATCGAAAAGCCGCAGGACCACCGCGCCGAGCTGGGCGCGCGCAACCGCCTGCGGCGCCTGATCCAGCCGTTCATGCTGCGCCGGACCAAGGCGCAGGTGCTCACCGAGCTGCCCTCGCGCACCGAGATCACGCTGGAGGTCGACCTGTCGAAGGAGGAGACGGCGCTGTACGAATCGCTGCGCCGCTCCGCGCTGGAGAACCTGGCCGCCGTCGAGGGCCCGGCCGAGAAAAAATCGATCCAGATCCTGGCCGAGATCATGCGGCTGCGGCGCGCCTGCTGCAATCCGAACCTGATCGCGCCCGAACTGGGGCTGGCCAGCAGCAAGCTGGCGGCGTTCGCCCACCTGCTCGAAGGGCTGCTGGAGAACCGCCACAAGGTGCTGGTGTTCAGCCAGTTCGTCGACCACCTGGCGCTGATCCGCGCGCACCTGGACGCCAACGGCATCAGCTATCAATACCTCGACGGTTCGACCTCGATGGCCGACCGCAAGAAGCGGGTCGACGCCTTCCAGGCCGGGGTCGGCGACGTTTTCCTGATCAGCCTGAAGGCGGGCGGGGTCGGCATCAACCTGACGGCCGCCGACTACGTGATCCACATGGACCCGTGGTGGAACCCGGCGGTGGAGGACCAGGCCTCGGACCGCGCGCACCGCATGGGCCAGCTGCGCCCGGTGACCATCTACCGGCTGGTGGCGCGCCACACCATCGAGGAGGGCATCGTCGACCTGCACCAGCACAAGCGCGACCTGGCCGACAGCCTGCTCGAGGGCAGCGACGTCTCGGGCCGCATGTCGGCCGGCGAGATGCTGGCCATGCTGCAGGAGGGCTTGAAGAAATAGCCGGCGCCATGTTTTGTCTTGTATCGGGCGCTCTCAAGCGGGCCGATTAGTGATAATCTCCTTCGCTTCGACTCGGCCCGCTTGCCGACGCATGCCGTGGGCACGCGCGCCTTGTCAAAATAACACAAGGCTGCAGACGATGATCAAGACAAAAATAGCACTGGCGGTGATAATGGCGGCGCTCGCCTTCGCACCGGCCGGCGCGGCGACCACGAAAAAGGCCGCCGGTACCAGCAGTAAAGCCAAGGGCGGCAACGCCGGCAAGAACAACAAAACCAGCAACAAGGGCGGCAAGGGCAAAGCCGCCGCCGTGGCCACGGCCGCCGTCGCCGCCAAGCCGGCACCGGCCGCGGTGTCCGAGCGGCGCCAGGACCGCGCCTTCGACACCCTGAGCAACCAGTTCCTCAACGCGCTGTGGCGCATCGATTCGGACAGCGCCATCTACGCCGGCAAGTACGACACCGCCGCCAGCCTGAGCATTCCGGACGCGGCCACCCAGGCCCGGGAGCTGGCCTTCATCGACGACTGGAAGCAGCGCTTCGGCAAGGTCAATGCCGCCCAGCTGTCGGCCAAGCAGCGCACCGACCTGGCGCTGCTGATGAACAAGCTCGACGCCGACCGCTTCCACCTGGCCACCTTGCGCGAGTTCGAGTGGAACCCGGCCAGCTACAACGTCGCCGGTCCGCTCGACCTGATCCTGACGACCGAATACGCGGCCCAGCCGCAGCGCCTGCGCACGCTGCTCAAGCGCATCGCCAGCGTGCCGGCCTATTACGAGGCGGCCCGCAACAACATCGTCAACCCGACCCGCGAGCACACGCGCCTGGCGATCAAACAGGCGCCCGGGGTGCAGACCGTGCTGCTCGAGATCGACAAAGCGGCGCAGGCGTCGATCCTGACGCCGATCGAGAAGCAGCAGTTCACCCAGCGCGTCAACGCGGCGCTGATGGCGGTCGACCACTATGTGGCCTTCCTGACCGAGATGGACAAGCTGATGGACACGCGCGGGCGCCGCACCTTCCGCATCGGCAAGGACATGTACGAGCAGAAGTTCGCCTTCGACATCCAGTCCGGCAGCACCGCCGAGCAGACCTACCAAAAGGCGCTGGCCGCGCGCGAGGAACTGCTGGCCAATATGGAGCGGCTCTCCGACGAGATGTGGGACAAGTATCTGGCCGGCGTGGCCAAGCCGGCCGACCGGTTCGCCAAGATCGGCATGATGATCGACAAGCTGTCGGCCAACCACGTGCGGCGCGAGGATTTCGTCAACGAGATCAAGCGCCAGATCCCGCTGCTGCAGGACTGGGTGGTCAGCAAGAACCTGCTGACCCTGGACCGCAACAAGCCGCTCGAGGTGCGCGCCACGCCGGCCTACCAGGCCGGCGTGGCCGGCGCCAGCATCGACGCGCCCGGCCCGTACCGGCCGCAGGACCGCACCTACTACAACGTCACCCCGCTCGACGGCGCCACGGCGGAGGCGGCCGAGAGCAGCCTGCGCGAGTACAACCACTGGATACTGCAGATCCTCAACATCCACGAGGCCATCCCGGGCCACTACGCGCAGCTGGTGTACGCCAACAAGTCGCCATCGATCGTCAAATCGATCTTCGGCAACGGCGCCATGGTCGAGGGCTGGGCCGTCTACGGCGAGCGCATGATGCTCGAGTCCGGCTACGGCGACAACGCGCCGGAGATGTGGCTGATGTATTCGAAGTGGAACCTGCGCAGCGTGACCAACACCATCCTCGACTACAGCGTGCACGTGCTGGGCATGACCGAGGAGCAGGCGCTCGACCTGCTCACGCGCCAGGCCTTCCAGACCCGCAGCGAGGCGGTCGAGAAATGGCACCGGGTGCAGGTGTCGTCGGTGCAGCTGACCAGCTATTTCAGCGGCTACAGCGAGATCATGGAGTTGCGCGAGGAACGCAAGAAGGCGCTGGGCGACAAGTTCAACCTGAAGGAATTCCACGAGCAATTCCTCGGCTACGGCAGCGCGCCGGTGCGGGTGATCAAGGGCTTGATGACCAAGTAGCAGCCGCGCGGCAGCGGTGTGGCGAAGCGGGGTGCCGACGGCGACGTTGGCGCCCCGTTTTCATAGGGCCGCGCATTGGGCCGCTTGCGAGCGCGCAAAGGGCTCATCCACAGATTCGATACGATGGTCGCTTGGCCCATGCGGGCCGGTTCTGCTACGATAAAAGCCGGGAGTGATCATGACCATGCCGATCAAATTCGATACCCTTGAGTACGCCAGAAGGTTGGCGGAAGCCGGAATCCCGGCCGATCAGGCCGACGCCCACGCGCAGGCCTTGAGCGACGCGCTGGCGACGGCCAGCGTGACCCCGGCCGAGCTGGTGCTGGTGAGAAGCGAGCTCCTGGCGCGAATGGATACGCTCAAGAGCGAGGTGTATGCGCGCATGGATCGGCTGAAGGTCGAAATCGATGCGCGGTTCGACCAGTTGAAAGTCGAAATCGATGCGCGGTTCGACCAATTGAAAGTCGAAACCGATGCGCGGTTCGACCAATTGAAAGTCGAAACCGATGCGCGGTTCGACCAGCTGAAGGTGGGTATCGATGCGCGGTTCGACCAGCTGAAGGTGGGAACCGATGCGCGGTTCGAGCGGGTCGAGGCGCGACTCGACGGGTTTGAGGCGCGACTTGACGGGCTTGAAGCCCGATTCGAGTCAAAACTGCGCCCGCTGCGCTGGCTGCTGGGCATCGCGCTGGCAGGTCAGGTGGTCACGCTCGGGCTGGTCGCCGTGATCTTGGCGCGACTGCCGGGCTGATCAGGACTGCTTCTCTTCCGGCGCCGTCGACATGCGCACGAACATCGGCGCCACCAGCAGACCCAGCTCGAACAGCAGGCACATCGGAATGGCCAGCGAAAACATGCTCACCGCGTCGGGCGGCGTGACGATGGCGGCGATGACGAAGGCGCCGACGATGGCGTAGGGCCGGATCTCCTTGAGCTTGGCCACGGTCACGAACCCCATGCGCACCAGGATCACCACCACCACCGGCACCTCGAAGGTCGCGCCGAAGGCCAGGCACATCGACATGACGAAGTCGAGATAGTTCTCGATGTCGGGCGTGACCGCGATCGACTGCGGCGAGAACTCGGCGATGAACTGGAACACGCGGCCGAACACCAGGAAGTAGCAGAACGCCACGCCCGACATGAACAGGAACGACGACGAGATCACCAGCGGCGCGATCAGGCGCTTCTCGTGCGCGTACAGGCCGGGCGCGACGAACGCCCACAGCTGGTACAGCACCCACGGCAGCGACAGGATGATCGAGATCACCAGCGTGACCTTCATCGGCACCAGGAACGGCGAGATGACGCCGGTGGCGATCATCTTCGAACCGACCGGCAGCGAGGCGATCATCGGGCGCGCGATGAAATCATAGATTTGCGACGGCCCCGGCCAGATCATCAGCGCCAGGCACACCAGCGCCACCCCGATCGACGCCTTGACCAAGCGGTCGCGCAGTTCGATCAGGTGGGAGATGAAGGTTTCTTCGCCGGGATTGGGTGTAGTCATTAGTAGAAGCTAGCGTTGGTGTTGCCGCGTGGACGGAAGCGGGCGACCCGCGCCGCGCCGGAGGTGACGTGCGACTTGCCGCCATGGCGCTGCTTGTACCAGGCCGGAATGGCCGAACTGCGCACCACCTTCTTGCGGCGGAATTCACGCGCCTTGCGCGCCAGGTCGTCGGTGCTCACGCCGCCGTAGGAGACGGCGTCGGCGCTTGACGACGGCGTGTCGTGCCAGGCGCTTTCGACCTCGGAGATATTTTGCGAAATCGAGTTTTCGACGTCGCTCTTGATGTTCTGCGCCGCGTCCTGCACCGTCTTGTGGAGGTTTTTCAACTCCTCCAGCTCGATTTCGCGCGAGACTTCGGATTTGACGTCGTTCAGGTAGCGCTGGGCGCGGCCGTACAGCGTCCCGGCCATGCGCGCGACGCGCGGCAGCTTTTCGGGACCGATGACGATCAGCGCCACCACGCCGATCACAGCAAGTTTGGTAAGACCGAGATCGATCATAGGATAGGCGCGTTAGCGAACCGGGCCGGCGAACTCGCCACGGCCCGACCGGCTTACAGCTTGTTTTTCTCTTTCGCGTCGACGTCGATGGTGCCGGGGGCGGCCGGCGCGGCCGGCTTGTCCTCGTCGCCCTTGACGCCATCCTTGAAGCCCTTGACGGCCTTGCCGATGTCGGAACCCATGTTGCCCAGTTTCTTGGTGCCGAAGACCAGCATGACGATGACCAGAACGATCAACCAATGCCAAATACTAAATGAACCCATCATATTCCCCTTGCAAGGCGCAGGCGCCCAGATTGTCCGTTGATACAAGAACCGCGTGCGACAGTATAAGCCAAGCGCGCGCCGTCATGTGGATGTCATGTGGCTAGCGCCGACGGGACGGCGCCTAGCGGCCGCCACGCCATGGATGGGCGCCGCCGATGACATGCAAATGCAGATGGTACACCTCTTGCCCGCCGTCCGGCCCACTGTTGATCAGCGTCTTGTAGCCGCGCCCCGGCGCGCCGTCCGCATCATAGCTGACCGCGCAGCCGAATTCCTCTGCCAGACGGGGGGCCAGCGCCAGCATGCGGCCCAGCAGCGGCGCCTCGTTGGCGCTGCAGTCGGACAAGGTGGAGATGTGTTTCTTGGGGATCACCAGCAAGTGCACCGGCGCGGCCGGGTTGATGTCCTTGAACGCGAGCAACTCGTCGTCCTCGTACACGGCGGTCGACGGGATTTTCTTTTCAGCTATCTTGCAAAACAGGCAGTTTTCCACAGCGGCTCCATCAATGGTCGTATTGTCCCGGTAGATTCCCGGCGTCATTCCTTGCGGGCGGCTTTTTCGGCGATGCCGGACACGCCCTCGCGCCGCGCCAGCTCGTCGAGCACCTGCTGCGGCTTGAGGTCGAACTGGGCCAGCAGCACCAGCGTATGGAACCACAGGTCGGCCACCTCGTACAAGACCTTGGCGCCGTCGCCGCCGGCGTGGCGCGCGTCCTTGGCGGCCATCACGGTCTCGGTGGCCTCCTCGCCGATTTTTTTCAGGATGGCGTCGTCGCCCTTGGCGAACAGCTTGGCGACGTAGGAGGCGGCGGGGTCGCCGCCGTTGGCCGGCTTGCGGGACTCGATCAGCTCGGCCAGGCGGTCCAGTTGTGTGCTCATGGGGTCTTCTTCGGCTTGGCCGCGTAAATGTCGGAGGGGTCTTTGAGCACCGGCTCGCTGCTCTGCCAGTCGCCGTCGAGCGCGTCGCCCTCGAACTTCTGGAAGAAACACGAATGGCGGCCCGTGTGGCAGGCGATGCCGCCGGCCTGCTCGATCTTGAGCAGCACTACGTCCTCGTCGCAGTCGAGGCGGATCTCCAGCACCTTTTGCGTGTGGCCGGACTCCTCGCCCTTGTGCCACAGTTTCTTGCGCGAGCGGCTCCAGTACACGGCCTCGCCCAGCTCGACCGTCCTGGCCAGCGCCTCGCGGTTCATCCAGGCGAACATGAGCACGTCGTTGCTGCCGGCCTCCTGCGCGATGACGGGCACCAGGCCGTTCTCGTCCCATTGAATTTTTTTCAGCCATTTGGCCTTGGCGAGGCTGCTCGGGGTGGTCGACATAAGGCTATCCAATTAGTCCAGGCGCATCGGAATGCCCTGTTGTGCCATGAAACGCTTGGCTTCCTGCACCGTGTGCTGGCCGTAGTGGAAGATGCTGGCCGCCAGCACGGCGTCCGCCTTGCCCAGCTTGACGCCGTCGGCCAGGTCCTGCAGGCCGCCGACGCCGCCCGAGGCGATCACCGGGATGCCGATGGCGTCGGAGACGCCGCGCGTCAGGCCCAGGTCGAAGCCGGACTTGGTGCCGTCGCGGTCCATGCTGGTGAGCAGGATTTCGCCCGCGCCCAGCTGTTCCATTTTGACGGCCCATTCGATGGCGTCGATGCCGGTGGCCTTGCGCCCGCCGTGGGTGAACACTTCCCACTTGCCGGGCGACACCTGCTTGGCGTCGATCGCCACCACGATGCACTGCGAACCGTGCTTTTGCGAGGCGTCGAACACCAGCTGCGGGTTGGCCACGGCCGACGAGTTCATGCTGACCTTGTCGGCGCCGGCGTTGAGCAGGCGGCGCACGTCGGCCACCTCGCGCACGCCGCCGCCCACCGTCAGCGGAATGAACACCTGCGAGGCGACGGCCTCGATGATGTGCAGGATCAGGCCGCGGTTGTCGCTGGTGGCGGTGATGTCGAGGAAGGTCAGTTCGTCGGCGCCCTGCTCGTCGTAGCGGCGGGCGATCTCGACCGGGTCGCCGGCGTCGCGCAGCTCGGTGAAGTTGACGCCCTTGACGACGCGCCCGTCGGTCACGTCCAGGCAGGGAATGATGCGTTTAGCGAGCATGGGAGCCTTATTCTTCCGCGTCGTCGACGACGTCGCCGCTGAGCTCGTCGGCGCGCAGCTGCGCCGAGGCCAGGTCGATCGTGCCCTCGTAGATCGAGCGGCCGCAGATGACGCCCTCGATGCCCTCGTCCTGCACCGCGCACAGCGCTTCGACGTCGGCCAGGTTGTGCAGGCCGCCGGAGGCGATGACGGGGATCTTGACGGCCTGCGCCAGCTTGACGGTGGCGTCGATGTTGACGCCGCCCATCATGCCGTCGCGGCCGATGTCGGTGTAGATGATCGACTCGACGCCGTAGGCCTCGAACTTCTTGGCCAGGTCGATCACCTCGTGGCCGGACATCTTGCTCCAGCCGTCGGTGGCGACCTTGCCGTCCTTGGCGTCGAGGCCGACGATGATGTGGCCCGGGAAGGCGCCGCAAGCGTCGTGCAGGAAGCCCGGTTCCTTGACGGCGGCCGTGCCGATGATGACGTAGCTGATGCCGGCGTCCAGGTAGCGCTCGATGGTGTCGAGGTCGCGGATGCCGCCGCCGAGCTGGACCGGGATCTCGTCGAGGTCGTTTTCCTCGGCGTATTCCCGCACCACCTTCAGGATCGCCTTGACGGCGCCCTCGTTCTTCGGCTTGCCCGCGAAGGCGCCGTTCAGATCGACCAGGTGCAGGCGGCGCGCGCCCTGCTTTAGCCAATGCAAAGCCATGTCGGCCGGATCTTGGGAAAATACGGTGGCGAGTTCCATATCGCCTTGTTTCAAGCGAACGCAGTGACCGTCTTTGAGGTCGATGGCAGGAATGAGCAGCATGATGGTTTCAGTGTGTGAGGTGAAAGGGTTCGGAAGTGCAAGCGAGGCGGTCAGGGATTCCAGTGAACGAAATTCTTGTACAACTGCAGTCCGGTCGCGGCGCTTTTCTCCGGATGGAACTGGGTGGCAAAAATATTATCACGAGCGACGGCGCAGCTGAACGGCGCACCGTAGACGGTGGTGCCGACCGTGTGCGCACCCTGCTCGGGCCGGGCGTAATAGCTGTGCACGAAGTAGAAATAACTGTTGTCGGCGATCTCCCGCCACATGGGGTGGGACGCGTTTTGCCGCACTTGGTTCCAGCCCATCTGCGGCACCTTGAAGCGCGAGCCGTCCTCCTGCAACTGGCCGTCGAGCTGGAAGCGCACCACCTTGCCCGGCAGCAGGCCCAGGCCGGCGGCGTCGCCCTCCTCGCTGGCGTCGAACAGCATCTGTTCGCCGATGCACACGCCCAGCAGCGGCTTGTTGCGGGCGGCCACCATCAGCGCCTCCTGCACGCCGGACTCGCGCAGGCTGCGCATGCAGTCGGGCATCGCGCCCTGGCCCGGCAGCACGATGCGGTCGGCGCTGTCGATGTCGGCCACTGCGCCGGAAATGAGCACATTGGCCTCGGGCGCGACCGCGCGCAGCGCTTGCGCGACCGAACGCAGATTACCCATACCGTAATCAACTACGACAATTTTTTTCATAATAGTAGGTGGTTCGCTCAGCCTTACAGGCTGCCCTTGGTCGAAGGAATGGTGCCGGCGGCGCGCGGGTCCAGCTCGGACGCCATGCGCAGCGCGCGGCCGAAGGCCTTGAACACGGTTTCGCATTGATGGTGCGCGTTGGTGCCGCGCAGGTTGTCGATGTGCAGGGTCACCAGCGCGTGGTTGACGAAGCCGCGGAAAAATTCCAGCGTCAGGTCGACGTCGAAGGTGCCGATCATGGCGCGCGTGAACGGGATGTGGTATTCGATGCCGGGACGGCCGGAGAAATCGAGCACCACGCGCGAGAGCGCCTCGTCGAGCGGCACGTAGGAGTGGCCATAGCGGACGATGCCCTTGCGGTCGCCGATGGCCTTGGCCACGGCCATGCCCAGCGTGATGCCGACGTCCTCGACCGTGTGGTGGTTGTCGATGTGGATGTCGCCGGTGGCCTCGACGTCGAGGTCGAACAGGCCGTGGCGGGCGATCTGGTCGAGCATGTGGTCGAGGAAGGGCACGCCGGTGTTCAGCTTTTGCTTGCCGGTGCCGTCGAGATTGATGGAAACGCGGACTTGCGTCTCGTTGGTGTTGCGGATGATTTCTGCGGTGCGGTTCATGAAGGGCTCGGTGGCGGGTAATATAAGCTACAAGCGTTAAGCTGCAAGCGACGCAAGCGATGCCGACAGGGCATCGAGGAAGGCGGCATTCTCTTCCGGCGTGCTGACCGTGACACGTAAACAATTGGCCATCACGGTATCCATTTTACTCATATTTTTAATTAATACCTTGTGGGACAGTAGTTTCGCATAGGCATCATCGGCATTTGGCACCCGTATCAAGATAAAATTCGCCGCCGACGGGAACACCTCGACCCCCGGCAACGCCGCCATGGCGGCCATCAGATCGGTCCGTGCGGCGCGCAAAGCGGCCGCCTGCCGGTCCAGCACGTCCAGGTGGTCGAGCGCGAATTCGGCCGCCGTCTGGGTCAGCACGTTGATGTTGTAAGGAGGCCGCACTTTATCGAATTGCGCCAGCAATTGGGGCGCGGCCGACATGTAGCCGAGGCGGATGCCGGCCAGGCCGAGCTTGGACACCGTGCGCATGACGACCAGGTTGTCGAACTCCGGCAGCCGGTGCATGAAGGTTTTTTGCGCGAACGGCTCGTAGGCCTCGTCGACCACGGCCAGGCCGAAACCATCGAGCGCCTTGATGATGGCGACGATGTCGTCGTCCGCGAACAGGTTGCCGGTCGGGTTGTTGGGGTAGGACAGGAACACCAGCGCCGGTTTGTGTTGTGCGATGGCGGCCAGCATGGCCGGCAAGTCGAGCGTCAGGTCCGCTTTGACGGAGACGCCGACGTAGTCCATGCCGGCGAACCTGGTCGAGCGCGAATACATCACGAACGACGGCGTCGGCGAGATGGCGACGGCGCGCCGGTCCTGGTGGGCGCAGGCCATGCACAGGATGGAAATGAGCTCGTCGGAGCCGTTGCCCAGCATGACGTCGTAGCCGGCCGGCACGCCCAGCTTGGCGCGGATGCGCTCCTTGGTGCTTTCGTAGGAGGCGACCGGGTAGCGGTTGAGGGTGACGGCGGCCAGGCGGCCGGCCAGTTCGCGCGCCAGATGCTCGGGCAGGTGGTAAGGGTTTTCCATCGCGTCCAGCTTGATAAACCCGCTCGCGTCGGCGACGTGGTAGCCGGCGACGGCGCGCACATCGGAACGGATGGTGGTGTTGATCAGGGTGTCGATGGAAGACATCTTACGTGGGCTCCTAATGTTGACAGTACGTTTGACTACAATTTTTTGCGGGACCTTGAAACACGCAGGGCGGATGAGCGCAGCGTAATCCGCCATGCTCAGTTGGCGGCTCATGCATGGCGGATTACGCGCTTCGCGCTAATCCGCCCTACGTGTCTATGTGGTCGGTGCTTTTTTACTGGTCCTGGGGACGGGCTTTCTTTTCTCGGGCGGGGGCGGCAAATCCGCCGCCGCGATGCGCTCGGCGATGATGGCGCAATAATCCGGGTTCAATTCGAAGCCGACGAAATTGCGTCCGCAGCGCTTGGCGGCGATCGCCGTCGTGCCGCTGCCCATGAACAGGTCCAGCACCACGCCGTCGGCCGGGCACGAGGCCTTGACCATGCGCTCGATGATCTCGAGCGGCTTTTGCGTCGGATGGTCGGCGCGCTCGGGATGCTCCCGGTGCAGACGCGACACGCTCCACAAATCCTTGGGGTTGTAGCCCATTTCCAGCCACTTGGCGCCGACGAAGATCGAGCGCGAACGGGCCTTCTTGGTCTCGGCGTCGTACGGGATGCGCACCGCGTCCAGATCGAAATAGTAATCCTTGCGGCGCACGAAAAAGCCGATGGTGTCGTGCACCGACGAGTAACTGCGCACGCTGCCGCCCATCGACGGCACCCGGCGGTCCCAGATGATCTCGTTCATCATCGTCATGCGCTTTTTCAGCAGCACGAAGATCTCCGGCGAAAAGCGCCAGGTCAGGAAGATATACAGGCTGCCGTTGGGTTTGAGCTTGGGCAGGGCGGCGTCGATCCACTGCTCGGTCCAGCGCAGGTACGCCTCCACCGTCTGCGAGTCCGAATCGTTGCCGTAGTCCTTGCCCAGGTTGTAGGGCGGGTCGGTCAGGATCAAATCGATGGCGCCGTCCGGGATGCGCGCCAGGCCGGACAGCGCATCCTCGCAGAAGACCTGGTTGATCCAGGCCTTGGTCATCGCGGCGTCTTCAAACGCAGTTCGGCGCTGCGGGCGTGTGCCTGCAAGCCTTCGCCGTAGGCCAGTTCGGCGGCGACCTTGCCCAGCGTTTGCGCGCCCGCTTCGCTGACCATGATCACCGACGAGCGCTTTTGGAAATCGTACACGCCCAGCGGCGACGAGAAGCGCGCCGTGCGCGACGTCGGCAGCACGTGGTTCGGGCCGCAGCAGTAGTCGCCCAGCGACTCGGACGAGAAGCGGCCGAGGAACATGGCGCCGGCGTGGCGGATCTTGTCGGCCCACTGCTGCGGGTTCTCGGCCGAGATTTCCAGGTGCTCGGCGGCGATGCTGTTGGCGATGGCGCAGGCCTCGTCCATGTCGCGCACCTTGACCAGCGCGCCGCGGTCGGTCAGCGAGGTGCGGATGGTGTCGTGGCGCGGCATCGTCGGCAGCAGCTGGTTGATGCTCGCCTCCACCCTGGCGATGTAGTCGGCGTCGGGGCACAGCAGGATGGCCTGCGCCAGTTCGTCGTGCTCGGCCTGCGAGAACAGGTCCATCGCCACCCAGTCCGGGTCGGTGCTGCCGTCGCAGATGATGAGGATTTCGGACGGGCCGGCGATCATGTCGATGCCGACGATGCCGAACACGCGGCGCTTGGCGGCGGCCACGTAGGCGTTGCCGGGGCCGACGATCTTGTCGACCGGCTGTATCGTCTCGGTGCCGTGGGCCAGCGCGCCGACCGCCTGCGCGCCGCCGATGGTGATGACGCGGGTGACGCCGGCGATGGCGGCGGCGGCCAGCACCATCTGGTTCTTCACGCCGTCCGGCGTGGGCACCACCATGATGATTTCCTCGACGCCGGCCACGTGCGCGGGTATCGCGTTCATCAGCACCGACGATGGATAGGCGGCCTTGCCGCCCGGGACGTAGATGCCGACCCGGTCGAGCGGGGTGATTTTCTGGCCCAGCACCGTGCCATCGGGCTCGGTGTAGGTGAAGCCTTGCAGCTCCTGCTTCTGGCGCTCGTGGAACACGCGGATGCGTTGCGCCGCCACCTGCAACGCCTCGCGCTGGGCGGCGGGAATGGCGGCCAGCGCGGCCTGCAGTTCGGATTCGGGGATGTCGAAGGCGACCATGCCGGCGGCGCCGCCGTTCGGGATGCGGTCGTAGCGGTTGGTGTATTCCAGCACGGCGGCGTCGCCGCGCGCCTTGACGTCGGCCAGGATGGCGGCCACGGCGCGCTCGATGGCGTCGTCGGTGCCCGCTTCAAACGCCAGCAGCGTGTCCAGGGACTTTTTGAAATCGGCTTGGGTGGAATCGAGCTTGGTGATTTGAATCGGCATGATGGAATCCGTGGTTACAGCTTGTTCATAACTTCGAGGCGCGTTCGAACGCTTCGATGATCGGTTGCAGGCGCGCGCGCTTGAGCTTTAACGCGGCCTGGTTGACGATCAGGCGCGACGAGATGTCCATGATGGCCTCGACTTCGACCAGGTCGTTGGCGCGCAGCGTGTTGCCGGTGCTGACCACGTCGACGATGGCGTCCGACAGGCCGACCAGCGGCGCGAGCTCCATCGAGCCGTATAGCTTGATCAGGTCGACGTGCACGCCCTTCTTGGCGAAGTGCTCGCGCGCGGTCTGCACGAACTTGGTGGCCACGCGCAGGCGCGCGCCCTGGCGCACGGCGGTCTCGTAGTCGAAGCCGTTCTTGACGGCGACCGACATGCGGCAGGCGGCGATGTTCAAGTCGATCGGCTGGTACAAGCCCTCGCCGCCGTGCTCGAGCAGCACGTCCTTGCCGGCCACGCCGAAGTCCGCCGCGCCGTGCTGCACGTAGGTCGGCACGTCGGTGGCGCGCACGATGATGACGCGCACGTCGGGATCGTTGGTCGACAGGATCAGCTTGCGCGAGGTCTCGGGGTTCTCGGTGACGGTGATGCCGGCCGCTTCGAGCAGCGGCAGGGTGTCCTCGAAAATACGTCCCTTCGACAGCGCCAGGATCAGCTGCTGGTTGGCCGGGGCTTGGGCTTGGAATGCGCTCATGTTCTATTTAATCCGTTACTTGATGCGTTTGATATCGGCGCCGACGGCCGACAGCTTCACTTCCATCTGGTCGTAGCCGCGGTCGAGGTGGTAGATGCGGTCGATCAGCGTTTCGCCGCGCGCGGCCAGCGCCGCGATCACCAGCGAGGCCGACGCGCGCAGGTCGGTGGCCATCACCGGCGCGCCGACCAGCTGCGCCACGCCCTTGATATGGGCCGTGTTGCCCTCGGTCTCGATGGACGCGCCCAGGCGGTTCATCTCCTGCACGTGCATGAAGCGGTTCTCGAAGATGGTCTCGGTCACGCGGCTCGGGCCGGAGGCGATGGTGTTGACCGCCATGAACTGCGCCTGCATGTCGGTCGGGAAGCCGGGGTATTCGGTGGTGCGGAAGTTGACCGGCTGCGGACGCTGGTCCATCTGCGCGCGGATCCAGTTGTCGCCGACGGTCATCTTCAGGCCCACTTCGCGCAGCTTGTCGAGCGCGGCGTCCATGATGTCGACGCGGGTGTTGCGGATCGTGATGTCGCCGCCGGTGGCCGCGACGGCGCACAGGAAGGTGGCCGCCTCGATGCGGTCGGAGATGACGGCGTGCCTGGCGCCGTGCAGCGATTCGACGCCCTGGATCACCAGGCGGTCGGTGCCGATGCCTTCGATCTTGGCGCCCATGGCCACCAGCAGGTTGGCCAGGTCGGTCACTTCCGGCTCGCGCGCGGCGTTTTCGAGGATGGTCTCGCCCTCGGCCAGGGTGGCGGCCATCAGCAGGTTCTCGGTGCCGGTGACGGTGATCATGTCGGTGACGATGCGCGTGCCCTTGAGCTTTGCGCACTTGGCGTAGATGTAGCCGGCGTCGATGGTGATCTCGGCGCCCAGCGCCTGCAAGCCCTTGATGTGCTGGTCGACGGGACGCGAACCGATGGCGCAGCCGCCCGGCAGCGACACCTTCGCTTCGCCGAAGCGTGCCAGCAGCGGACCAAGAACGAGGATCGAGGCGCGCATGGTTTTGACCAGCTCGTACGGCGCTTCCAGCTTGTCGATGCTGGCGCCGTTGAGGGTGACGGCGTCGCCGTCCTGCTTGACCCGCAGGCCGGTCTCCTTGAGCAGCTTGAGCATGGTGGCGACGTCGTGCAGGTGCGGCACGTTGGTCAGTTCCACGTCGCCGGCGGTCAGCAGGCCGGCGCACAGGATGGGCAGCGCCGCGTTCTTGGCGCCGGAGATGTTGATGTCGCCGTGCAGGCGGTTGCCGCCCTGGATGAGGAGCTTGTCCATGCTTATCCTTTGTATTCTTCAGGGGTGAGGGTTTTCATCGACAGCGCGTGGATCTCCTCGCGCATGCGGTCGCCCAGCGCCGCGTAGACGATCTGGTGGCGCTGGATCGGGCGCTTGCCGGCGAAGGCCGGCGAAACGATGATCGCCTGGAAGTGCTGGCCGTCGCCCTCCACTTCGAGGTGGGTGCATTCGAGGCCGGCGGCGATGTAGCCGTGGATCAGTTCTGGAGTGGTGGTCATGATGAATCCTTAAATAATAATGGCGCCCGCTTTAGTGACGTAACCGGTATCCGCTGCGCAGAAGACGAATGGCGGCCAGCGACAGCACGACGAGGAAGGCCGAGACGATGGCAAGGCTGGTCCATGGATTGGTGTCGGACTGGCCGAAGAAGCCGTAGCGGAAGCCGTCGATCATGTAGAAGAACGGGTTCAGGTGCGACACCGCCAGCCAGAACGGCGGCAGCGAGTGGATCGAGTAGAACACCCCGGACAGGAACGTCAGCGGCATGATCAGGAAGTTCTGGAACGCGGCCAGCTGGTCGAACTTCTCGGCCCAGATGCCGGCGATCAGGCCCATGGTGCCGAGGATGGCGGCGCCCAGCAGCGCGAACACGACGATCCACAGCGGCGCGGTAAACGACATGTGGGCGAAATAGGCGGTGGCGGCGAACACGCCGAGGCCGACCACCAGGCCGCGCACCATCGACGCCAGCACGTAGGCGGAGAAGATCTCCCAGTGCGACAGGGGCGTGAGCAGCACGAACACCAGGTTGCCGGTGATCTTGGACTGGATCAGCGACGACGACGAGTTGGCGAAGGCGTTCTGCAGTACGCTCATCATCACCAGGCCGGGGATCAGGAACGAGGTGTAGCTCACGCCCTCGTACACCTGCACCCGGCCTTCGAGCACGTGGCCGAAGATCATCAGGTACAGCAGGGCGGTCAGGATCGGCGCGGCGATGGTTTGCGTGGCGACCTTCCAGAAGCGCAGCGTCTCCTTGTAGACCAGGGTGCGGAAGCCGCTCGAGATAAAGTTCATACGGTCCCCTTGTCCATGATCTGCAGGAAGATGTCTTCCAGGTCGGCCTGCTGCAACTGCATGTCGTCGATGACGGCGCCCGCTTCGCGCAGGCGCGCGAGGATGCCCTCGACCTCCGAATACTCGTTGATGCGCAGGCTGTATTTGCGGCCATGGTCGGACGACTCCGGGTGCGTGACCAGGTGCCGCAAATCGGCCGGCAATTCGCCCTGCGTCATGTTGACGATCAGCTGCGAGCCGGAGATGCGGCGGATCAGCGCCGCCATCGTGTCGAGCGCGACGACCTTGCCGCCCTTGAGCATGGCCACGCGCTTGCACATGGCCTGCGCCTCCTCCAGGTAGTGGGTGGTCAGCACCACCGTGTGGCCTTCGCGGTTCAGGCGCGAGATGAACTTCCACAAGGTCTGGCGCAGTTCGACGTCGACGCCGGCGGTCGGCTCGTCGAGCACGATGACGGGCGGCTTGTGCACCAGCGCCTGCGCCACCAGCACGCGGCGCTTCATGCCGCCCGAGAGCGCGCGCATATTGGTGTCGGCCTTGTTGGTCAGGTCGAGGTTGTGCATCACCTCGTCGATCCAGGCGTCGTTGTTGGGCAGGCCGAAGTAGCCCGACTGCAGGCGCAGGGTTTCGCGCACGGTGAAGAAGGGGTCGAACACCAGCTCCTGCGGCACCACGCCGAGCTTGCGGCGCGCCTCGCGGAAGTCGCCGGTGACGTCGTGGCCGTGGATCGACACCTTGCCGGCGTCGGGCCGGATCAGGCCGGCGATGATGGAAATGAGCGTGGTCTTGCCGGCGCCGTTGGGGCCGAGCAGGCCGAAGAACTCGCCCTCCTCGATCGAGAGGGAGACGCCGCCCAGCGCCTGGAGCGACTTGTAGCGCTTCTCGACATTCGTTATTTGGATCGCTGTCATGCTTGCTTATCGGTTGTGTGCGGCGGCGTGGACCGGCGCGGGTACTCGGTGATGCCTAAAGGATGCCTGAAGGCGGAAGGTAGACCAGGCGCCACGGCTCTTAGGCGGTGGCAACGTTCAATTATATTGGAAATCTGGTCCGGCCGAGCCGGACCGGGCTATAACCGGGGCAAGTTTGACAACGATTTGGGCACTGCGCCGGCGACGGCGATACAACGGGGACGGGGGGTGCGGCGGGGGTCAATGATGGTGGTGCAGGTCGGCAGGCGCGGCGGCCTGGCCGGCGCAGGCTTGCGCGGGGTCGCTTTGTTCCGGGAACACGAGCGCGCATACGCCGTACAGCTTGGTCAGGCTTTGCAGCGCCGGCGGCAGGTTCTTCAGCTCCAGCTTGAAGCCGGCCTCGCTGGCGGCGCGTTGCCACGCCAGCAAGACCGACACGGCCACCGAGTCGACCGTCAACACGTGGCGCAGGTCGAACACCGCCTGGCCGGCCTTGATGGCCGCCAAGCCGCGCTCGAGCGCCGCGGTGGCGTTGAGCACGGTCAGGGAGGTGAGCGATTGCAGGTTGTCGGTCGGTTCGGACATGGTCGTTATTTCCGGTGAAAGCTTATTTTGCCGTGGTTTTCAAAGGCTTGCTGGCCAGCGACTGGTTTTTCGCCGTCAGCGTCTTGATCAGGCCGTCGATGCCGCCCTTGCTGATCTCGGAGGCGAACGTGCCCTTGTAGGTTTCCACCAGCCAGGCGCCCATGACGTTGATGTCATAGATCTTCCAGCCGGCGGCGCCCTTGGCGACGCGGTAGTTCAAGGTGATCGGCTCGCCGCGGGTCATGTTGACCTTGGAGCGCACTTCGACCTCGGTGTCGGCCGGATCGGCGCGCAGCGGCTGAAAGTCCACGGTTTCATTCTTGATCTGCGACAGCGCGCCCGAGTAGGTGTAGATCAGCAGCGTGCGGAACTGCTCCGACAACTGCTTTTTCTGCTCGGGGGTGGCGTCGCGCCAGAAACGGCCGGCCGCCAGCGAGGTCATGCGGTCGGAATCGACGAACGGCAGGATCTTGGTCTCGACCAGCTGCATCACCTTCTTGGTGTCGCCGGCCTGGATCGCCTTGTCGCTCTTGGCGGTGTCGATGACGTCCTGGCTGATGCGCTTGACCAGCGCGTCCGGCGCTTCGTTGGCGGGACCGGCGGCATGGGCGTTGAAGGCCAGCGCGACGGTGGCTACGGCAAACAGTTGTTTAAACAATTTCATCTTTTATCTACCTATGTGGGTTCTTCGGGGTCACAGGCTGGCGTCGTTGGCAGCCGGCGTACCGGAGTTTAACTCCTTGGGGGCCGATTCGGATGACACGGTTGCGGAATTGTCCGACGATTTCGTCTCGGCGGGGGCCGGCGCGGCCGCCTGCGGCGTCACCGGCGCGGCCGGCGCGGCGTCCGGCTTGGCCGGCGGCGCGCCCTGCTCGTCGGCGGGATCCGGCTTCTTGTCGGGGTTGCCGTCCGGGTGGATCTGGCTCTCGCGGCGCTGCATGTAGCCGTCGCGGATGAACTCGTAGCGGTCGAGGGCGGCGTCCTCCAGCATGCTGGTGGCGTCGAGCAGGCTGGCGCGGGTGTCGACCAGGTTGACGCCGGTGCCGATGTTACGCACGTGGACCGGGTCCTTGTAGCGCCAGATGTTGCCGGCGAAGTCGGCCGGCAGGGCCACGGTGTCGCGCACCGTGGACGGGCCCAGCAGCGGCAGCATCAGGTAGGGGCCCGACGACACGCCCCAGGTGCCCAGGGTCTGGCCGAAGTCTTCCTTGTGCTTTTGCAGGCCGGCCTCGGAGGCGATGTCGAACAGGCCCAGGATGCCGAGGGTCGAGTTCAGCGCGAAGCGGGTGATGTCGCTCATGCCGGCCTCGCCCTTGCCTTGCAGCAAGTTGTTGACGGCGGTCCAGGCGTCGCCCAGGTTGCCGAAGAAGTTGCCCACGCCGGTCTGGACGAACGACGGCGTAACGTCGCGGTAGACGGTGGCGACCGGCTTCAAGGCGTAGGTGTCGACCTTGTCGTTGAAATTGAACACGGCGCGGTTGTAGCCCTCGTACGGATCGCGCGGGTTGGGGCCGGCGCAACCGGCCAGCATCAGGGTCACGCCCAGCGCCAGCGCGGCGTGGCGGAAGTGTTTCGGGGAGCTAGACATTTATTCTTCCTTTTTTCCTTCGGCGGCCTTGCTGTAGATGAACTGATTGATCAGGTCTTCCAGCACGGCGGCCGATTGGGTTCGTGCGATTTTATCGCCGGCGGCCAGATTATTGGTGTCGCCACCGGCCTCGATGCCTACGTATTGCTCGCCCAGCAGACCGGCCGTCAGAATTTTGGCGGAACTGTCCTTAGGGAATTTATAACCTTCTTCCATGTTCAAGGTTACCAGCGCCTGGTAACTCTTGTCATCAAACTTGATCTCGCCGACGCGCCCGATCACCACGCCGGAGGCCTTGACCGCCGCTTGCGGGCGCAGGCTGCCGATGTTGTCGAACTTGGCCGTGATCGGATAGGTCTTGCCAAAGGACATGGACCCCATGTTGCCGGCCTTGAGCGCCAGGAACATCAGCGCGGCCACGCCGATGACGATGAACAGACCGACCCAGACATCCAGTGATTTACGTTGCATAGCTATCCTCGCTCAATACTACTAAGAATTCTTTGTTGGTTTATTTGCTGAACATCAAAGCGGTCAGCATGAAATCGAGCCACCAGATCATCAGCGACGAGATCACGACGGTGCGCGTGGTGGCGCGCGCCACGTCCTCCGGCGTCGGCTGGGTTTCGTAGCCCTGGTACAGCGCGATGAAGGTGATCGCCACGCCGAACACGACGCTCTTGACGAAGCCGTTGAAGATGTCTTTCCAGACGTCGACGCCGCCCTGCATCTGCGACCAGAAGGCGCCCTCGTCGACCCCGATCAGCTGCACGCCGACCAGGTAGCCGCCGAGCACGCCGACGGCGCTGAACACCGACGCCAGCAGCGGCACCGAGATCACGCCGGCCCAAAAGCGCGGCGCCAGCACGCGCTGGACCGGGTTGACGGCCATCATTTCCATCGCCGACAGTTGCTCTCCGGCCTTCATCAGGCCGATCTCGGCGGTGAGTGAGGTGCCGGCGCGGCCGGCGAACAGCAGCGCGGTGATGACCGGGCCCAGTTCGCGCGTCAGGCCCAGCGCCACCAGCAGGCCGAGCGACTGCTCGGCGCCGTATTTATTGAGCGTGTAATAGCCCTGCAGGCCCAGCACCATGCCGACGAACAGGCCGGACAGCGTGATGATAAGCATGGAATAATTGCCGATGAAGTGCAGTTGCTCGATGATCAGGCGCGGGCGGCGCAGCAGGCCGGGCGACAGGCGCAGCACGTCGAGCAGCAGGCGCGCGCCGTAACCGATGCTTTCGATATAGTCGCGCAGCGGCGCGCCCAGCTTGGACAACCAATTTCTTACAGTCATGCTTTCCCTCCCAGGCCCAGATCGTCGGCCAGGGACTTGCCTGGATAATGGAACGGCACCGGGCCGTCGGCCTCGGCGTTGACGAACTGGTGCACGTAGGGATCGGTCGACACCATCATGTCGGCCGGCGTGCCGTGCGCCACGATCTTGCCCTGCGACAGGAAGTAGACGTAGTCGGCGATGGCGAAGCATTCCTTGACGTCGTGCGACACCAGCACCGTGGTCGAGCCGAGCGCGGTGTTGAGGTTGCGGATCAGGTTGGCGGTGACGCCCATCGAGATCGGGTCGAGGCCGGCGAACGGCTCGTCGTACAGGATCAGTTCGGGGTCGAGCGCGATCGAACGGGCCAGCGCCACGCGGCGCGCCATGCCGCCGGAGATCTCGCCCGGCTTGAGCTTGGCGGCGTTGCGCAGGCCGACCGCGTGCAACTTCATCAGCACCAGGTTGCGGATCAGCTCTTCGGGCAGGTCGGTGTGCTCGCGCAGGGGGAAGGCGACGTTTTCAAAGACGGTGAGGTCGGTAAACAGCGCGCCATGCTGGAACAGCATGCCCATTTTGCGCCGCAACAGGTACAAGCCGGCGGTATTTAACTTGTGCACAACCTGGCCCTGGACTTTCACCTGGCCTTTTTGCGGGCGGATCTGGCCGCCGATCAGTCGCAATACCGTCGTCTTGCCGCTGCCCGAACCGCCCATCACTGCGATCACTTTTCCACGTGGGAAGTCCATCTGGAGGCCCGACAAGATCGAGCGCTTTCCATAGGAAAAGTGTAAATCACGGATTTCGACAAGATTTGGCACGACTGAACTCATTATTTTGAATGCCGTATTGTAGTGCAGAAAGGTTAATCTCTGCTGGAGGAGGCCCGATTCCGGGCCGTTGGCGCGTCGCCGCGTGGCAGATAATACAACACTACTGAATCCCCAGTCAGCAATTTACACCAGGCATGAAATGTTACATTGCCGTTGCGCGGTAGCCAGTATGCTGGCAAAACTCTTACCGGATTCTGACCGACTGTTAATAAACAACCGTGCGGGCAGGCACATTGCCGGCGATTTAGGCGGATCGATGCGTTACCCGGCCCAAAATAAAAAAACCGGGTAGCGGGCGGGGATCACCCGCTCGCTCCCGGCCGGGAAGCAAACCGTTCCGCTGCTGAATTAACGTGGCAGGTCGGAATAGCACATCAGGAACTTGTCGACCGCGCGCGTCGGCGGCCTTCGCGGATTGCCCGCACTGCTATGGCTGGCTCGTCCCGTTCATCTTTGTCGGGCCAGGCGAAGCAGCGCCTCCAGGCCGACGGTCGCCAACGCTTGCTTGTCAGCCTCGAACTTTTCCCGCGCCCCCTGCCAGCGGAGATAAATAGGATCCTTGTAGTTCTCGAAAAACTTGTCGTTCAACGGACGCGAGTTTTCCCACCATGCTTGCGCCAGCTCGGATTCATCGCCTTCCTTCGGTGCCGGGCCGAGGACGCTTTCGAAATAGGCGGTCTGCAGGTCATTGATGTTGCGCCACAGCGCCTCGCTCGCGGCAGCGTCGTGGCCGATCTCGTCGAAACGGTGGCTGGCCAGCGCATCGCGCCAGGCATCGACCACATCGACCACCGTCCCGGGCGCGCTCCGGTAGTCCCACGCGGCGGACAATGCGATGTGGATCGGATGGCCATGGGGGTAGTCGCCGGCGGAGGCGGTGCGGACACGACGCCATTCCGCGCGCTCGACCGTGCCGCCGGCAAGCACCCTGCGATGCAGGGCGATCACGCTGTCGGCGATCGCGCCGTGGTCGGCGCGACCCATGTGGTCCCGCAGCGGCGTCAACGGCAGGCCGTCGCCTTGCTCCCAGGCCCACATCAACCAGGCGTGCGGCACGGTTTCCAGAACGGCGCCGGGTTCGATGGCCGCAAACACGGAGCGAGCCGTTTCGGCATCCACGCCGCCTTCCTCACACAGAATGCGCACCAGTTCCACCATGGCGGGCGGCAGGCCGTCCCCCAGGGCCGAGGCCCGCGTGCCGTCCTCCACGCCGCTCATGCGCCCGCTCCCAGCAAGCGTTCGATCTGTTGAGACATGTCCGAACGACGCCCGGGATGCATGCGCTCACGCATTTCACCGTCTTGGAAGAAGAACAGCGTCGGCAGGCTGCGCACTTGATACTGTTTGCAGAGCTCGGGGTTGGTGTCGGCATCGACCGCCAGGAACTCGACCTCGTCGGCGTACTCGTTCGCCAAATCCCGCAGGATCGGTTTGAGGCTCTTGCAGGGCCCGCACCAGTCGGCGGTGAAGTCCACGATGACGGGCTTGGCGGACTGTAGAACATCGACGGCGAACGTGGTGTCGGTGGTGGGTTTTAGATCGGACATGGGAGTTCTTTCCAGGTAAGAAAACATGAAATGACAGGGCGAATCCCGGTTGCGATCGCTGATGTCATGACTTGTTTGACGAACGGTAGAAAAAAAAGGGCCACGGATGCCCGGCGCTCAGGCAGGCAGCAACCTGACCCAAAGCGATCCGACCGTCTCGATTCGGATCGGATAATTCTGGTTCAGCAACGCCAGGATGCGCCGCAGATCGGAGATCTGGAACAGGCCCGACACCGGCAGATCGGCGACGTCGGGATGGCAGCGAAAGATGGTGCGGTGATAGCGCTTGAGCTGGTCGATGAAGTCCCCCAGCCGCGTACTGCTGGCCTCGATCAAACCCATCGTCCAGACGTCGTCGTTGGGCGACACGGGCATGGCGGAGACGATGCCGTCGCGCGAAAACGCCACCGCTTCGCCTTCACCGACGACCCGTGGTGCCGCGGCAAAATCCCCCGGCTCGATCGTGGCCTCGCCGCGGATGGCCGCCACGCGGGTCATGCCGTTCGTCACGCGCACGTTGCTCCTGCCATTGACCGTGACCCGTCCGTTGCCGGTATGGACCGAAAAGGGCGTCGCACCGCGCAGCGATGCTGGCACCGCGCGTGTGAGCAGCAGCTCACCGTCGCGCAACCAGACCTCGCCGGTCCGCCGGTCGACGTCCAGCGCGCTGGCCGTGTTCAGGATCAGCGTGGCGCCGTTGTCGAGATCGACGGATTGGCGTTCTCCCGTGGCGGTCTGGTAGCCGGCTGTCCAGCTCGACCAGGGCGCGCGCGCGGCCATCAACGCAGCGCCGCCGCCGACCGCGACCACGCCCAACCCGCGCAGCACGGCGCGCCGGTTGGTGGAGCTCGGCGTGTCGATATGGACCGGCATCCCCTTCGGTATCGCGTCGATCTGCTCGGTAAGCTGCCGTGCCAGGCTCCACGCACGGGCGTGCGCCTCGCTACGTGTGCTCCACTCCTCCAGCTTGCGGCCGTCTTCGGGCTTGAAGGTGTCGGACCGCAAAAGCACCAGCCATGCGGCGGCCTCTTTCAGCAGACCGGGTTCTATTTTCGATTTCGACGTCATGCTATGGCTATCAAACAAGCCTCGAACGCCTGGGCCATGTAGCGCTTGACGGTGCGTTCCGATACGTTGAGACGCACGGCGATCTGCTCATAAGTGAGACCTTCGATTTGCGACAACAGCAGCGTCGTGCAAATTTTCGGTTCCAGCGTGGCGAGCATGGCGTCGAGCGCGCGCAACTGCTCCCGCACCATGGCACGCACTTCCTCGGAGGGCTGGTGCTGCTCAGGCATCGCGTCGACCATGCCGATATACGCGTGCTCGAGCTGTTGACGACGAAACTGGTCCACCAGCAGTTGTCTGGCCATAATGGTCAGAAACGCGCGGGGGTTGGAGATCGTCTCGCTCGGCGTGGTCACCAGGACTTTAAGGAAAGTGTCCTGCGTCAGGTCGGCGGCCTGGTCGCTGTTGCACAGGCGGCGGCGGAACCACCCCAGCATCCAGCCATGGTTGTCCTCGTATATCGTTTGAAAAGTTAATCCCGACCCCATGACGACCCTCTCCCTTCATCATATTTTTTTGAGGCAACAGGCACCACCTGTCGATGGGCGGACGAGACCTCCCGTGAGTACCGCAATCATCCGCATGCCGGCGCAACTTGCGGGCCATCGGCACGCTTTTATCCAAGCATTAAGCATGCCAAGTCGTGGGCCGCCGCGTCTTTTCAGGCCAGCGCCGGCGCGCCGGCCAAATGGTCCGAGCGGCCCAGCTCCCAGCTTCCGCCGGCGTGCATCTGCAAGCTCCTGGCATGGAACTTTACCAGACTCGGTCGATGCCCGACGCTGACGAAGGCCGCCCCGGAGCCCGCCAGCAGCCCGTACAGCCGCGCTTCGGTCGCGATGTCCACCGCGCTGGTGCCCTCGTCGAGGAAAACAAAGTCCGGCTTGTTGACCACCACGCGGGCGAACGCCACGCGCTGCTGCTCACCTAGCGACAGGGTGCGGGCCCAGTCCTTCACGGCGCCGAAGCCGCCATGGTGGCCGGCCAGATTCGGCAACCCCACCTGTTCGAGGATCCGTTGCAGCTCGGCGTCGGAGAGGTCGGCGCGCGATGAAGGATAGGTCAGCTGCGAGCGCAGGTCGCCATGGATCATGTAGGGCCGCTGCGGCAGGAACAATGTCTGCTCCACCCGGGGCATCGTGATCCGGCCGGTGCCGCGTGTCCACAGGCCCGCCATGGCGCGCAGCATCGAACTCTTGCCAACGCCGGTCTGCCCGGTGATCAGCAGCGACTCGCCGGCCACCAGCTTGAGCGACAGGTGCTGGATCAGTGCCTGCTCGCCGCCCGGCGTGGACAAGCTCACATCGTCGACCTGCACGCAATCGCCCGACGTGAGCGTAATGTGCGATGCCTCGTCGCGCTCGGCCCAACGGCGGGCCATCTGTTCGAACTTCTCCTCGATCTGGGCCAGCCGCACGATGGGCGGGGCGACGCTGGCCAGCGTCGGCATGAACTGCACCAACACGGTCATCGACGACAGGAAGCCCATGGTCAGGATGGCCGCTTGCGAGACGGTCCCGTACTCGATCTGCCGGTCCAGGAAAAGCGGCACGATGATCAGTATCGGTATCGTCTGCCACAAGCAGGACATCAAGGACGTGACGGCGGCCAGCCAGTTCTGGTATTTGAAGTAGACGAGCTGAAAGCCGACCAGGTTGGCCAACCGTTGCACAATATTGACGCGCTCGGTGGCTTCACCACGATAGAACGCCACCGTCTCGGCATGGTCGCGCACATGCAGCAGCCCGTAACGCAGGTTGGCTTCGCCGACGGTGATGTCGAAGTTCTGCTTGACGGTCGGCACATAGATCTTCAATGTGACCACCGTTTGCACCACCGCCATGACAATCGCCGCCCACAGCAGCGTGGGTGAAATCGTCATCAGGATGCCGGCCTGGACGCTCATGTTGAGCAGCGAGGCGAACAGGCTGCGCGGCACGTTCGACAAGGTCGTGCAGATCTTGCCCACCTCTTCCTGGATCCGCTGATCGGGGTTGTCGATCGATTCGTCCTGCGTGATCTCATAGTAAGTACGCCGCTGCAGATAACGATCGACCATGTAAGTGGTCAGCCAGCTGCGCCAGTGCAGGTTCAGGCGCGATTCGATGTAGCCCGACGGGATGGACATCAGCGAACCGGCAACGAGCAGGGCGGTCATCAACGCGAACTGCACCCAGAACTCGCCCGCCTTGCGCGCCACCAGCGCATTGGTCATGTCGCCCGTCACATAGGTGCTCCATGCGCCCATGACCACGCCCACGCCGATGAAGCCGAACAGCGAACCGAAAGCGAGCCACGAGCGCCAGGCGCCCGGCCGCGTCCAATACGGTTTGCACAGGCGCAGGATGCGGGCGAGCAGCAGGCGGTCGATCTTGTAATCGCGCGCATCGACCTGGGCGTCGTAGGGACTGTGCGTGGTCATGGCGTGTGCACCGGGAAGCGGCCGCGGGCGGGGATGGTTCGTGGCGCACACCATGTTGGTGCGCGGTCGCGAATAGGGATGGTCATACCGGCAGCTCCATGGCTGTCAGGCCGGCCAGGTCCTGGTCCAGGTGGCCCACCGCCGCCGCCTTGCTGGCCTGCCGCCAGTCCAGCCAGCGCCGCGCCACGCGGCCGATATCGTCGAGCGAGCACGACAGCACGCCTGCCCGGTACTGCTGGCGCAATCGCGGCGTCAGGCCCTGCTGGCGCCACCGCCACACCGTTCCCAGGCAGGCGGAAGGAAGCAGGGGCCTGTCGAGCTCTTTCAACACGCTGACGATGGCTTCCTCCAGACGCTCCGGCTCGAAGTCATCGTGCTTCAGGCGTTCGATGCCGGCCTCGAAATCGCCATACGTCCCCGCCAGCCGCGGATCGCGATGGGAGCTGAGCGCGAAGCTGCCCTGGGAAGGCGAATAACGGGCGCCGCCGCCATAGGCGCCGCCGCGTTCACGAATCGAGGTGTGCAGGATCTCGTTGGTCAGCAGTTTGGCGGCCACGGCCAGTGCGGACGCGTCCGCATGTCCGAAGGCGGGCACCACCCAGATCGCTTCGCAATAGTTGATCTGCCCGGGTATGTGCAGCGCCGTCGCCACGGCCGCTTTGGTGCGTTCGGACGCCGCGGCCGGCACCGCCGCCGCGGTCCGCACGGCGGGCAGCCCGGCGAGCGACGCCCGCATGGTGGCGGCCAGTTCCATCGCGTCGTTCTCGATACCACTGCACAACACCGTGCGCGGGCTGGCAATGATCTGTCGGTGCAGATGGGACAAACGCGCCGCGATGTCCTCGGCGCCTCGCGGCGACGCCAGCATGGTGCGCAGTTGCGCGCAGAAGCGCAGCTGCCCCACGCCCGCCGTCCGGTTGCCGAACTGCCCGCCCGGCACCCGCGCCGACGCCGCCAGGTGATACGCGTAAGCGGCCGCGGCCTCGGAAGCGCCCGACTGGACGGTTGCGGCGTAGGCATCGGCCACAAAGGCGATGCGCGCGAACTCATCGAAGCGCGGCGTGGCCGCCCATGCGGCAATGACCGCCGCGATCTGCGCCTGTTCCTCGCGCAGCGCGCTGGCGAAGAAGTCCATCTCCACCTTCGACGAGCCGTCGAACAGGGGGATGCAGGCGACACCGACATTAAATTGCGATACCCGGCCCTGGCGCCACAGGTCGGCGGCCTCGTAGCCACGCCCGGCCGCGCCCAACTGCGGCAGCGCCCACATATACAAGGGCAGCCAATCCCAGTCGCCCGGCGCCAGTGCGCCGATGTCGAACACCAGATGGCCGTCGCTGATGCCGTTCGAGGCCAGCCGCATGGTGAAAACGCCATCGGACGTCAGCTCCGCGGGCGGCACGTCCAAAGGCTCGCGGCGTATGTCCGCCGGCCGGATGCGCGGCAGGACGCCGAGGTCCTGCGCGGTGCTTTGGCGCGCTTGCAACAGCACGGCATCGGCCTCGATGCGCGCACGGTCCTGCGGTGTCAGGACGGCCTGCCGCGCCGCCAGCCGCGCCCGCTCCTGCGCCTCGCGCTGCGCGGCCACGTCAACGTCCGGCAGCACGCGCGCCGTCAAGCGCATGGGCGTGTCGAGCACCTGCCGCACGAGCCGCTGGAAGAACTCCGGCGCGGCAATCTCCGCCTCCAGCTGTCGGGCCGCCGGTTCGGTATCGAATGCGGCCATCAGATCGCCCCCGCGCAAGGCGATGGGCATCGCCGCGAGCAAGCGATCGCGTCCGCTGGTGACCTGCCGCTGACTGTAGCGGGTATTGCGCAGCCAGGCCGTCATCACCTGGCGCGGTACGCCGTCCCGGGCGGCACGCTCCAGCGCCGCGAGGATGAGGTCGCGGGCGGCATCGATCTGTGCTTCGAGCAGACCGTCCATCCCCAGATGCAGCACGATCTGCAACGTCTCGGCATCGATGCCCAACATGTCCGACGGGCGTCCGAAGCCGGCCGTCTGCAATGCCTTCAGGACCGGCGCGTCGGCATGGCCGACCAGGGCGCTGGCCATCAGCTCGAAGCGCATGACAGCCGTGTTGTCGGCTGTTTCGCCGAGCACCCAGGCCATGCGCAATCCGTATTCGTCGGGACGGCCGCTGGAGGGCGGCACGCGCAGGTCCGCCACCCGGGGGGCGTTCCAGGCGGGCGTGGCGCGCGGCAGCATGCGCGGTTGTGCGCCGCCGAGCCGCTTGAGCACCTGCCCGGAGATCTGCGCCTGTACCGCCAGCGGGTCCACTTTTCCGCAGGTCATGAACACGGCCTGGGAAGGATGGTAGTGGCGGGCGTGGAAGTCAAGCAGGTCTTCGTGCGTCAGGTCGGGGATCCGCAGCGGGTCGCCGCCCACTTCGACGCCGTAGGGCGTGTCGGGCAGCAGCGCGGCGTACAGGCGGGTGAACAGCATGTAGGAAGGATTGTCGAAGTTGCCCTTCATTTCGTTGAGCACGACGCCGCGCAACTCGAGCTTTCCATCATTGAGCACGTGGCGCCAGCCTTCCTGCAGGAAGCTCAGCCGGTCGAGCTTGGGGAAGAAGGCCGCGTCGAGATAGACATCGAGCAGGTTGAAGAAGTCGGCGCGGTCGGTACTGGAGAACGGGTAGACCGTGAAGTCGCTGGACGTCATGGCGTTCATGAACGTCGCCATCGAGCGGCTCATCATCGAAAAGAACGGATCGGCCACCGGGAAGCGCTCGGAGCCGCACAAACTGACATGCTCGAGCACGTGCGCGCGCCCGTCGCTGTTGTCCGGCAATGTGGGGAAGGCGACCATGAAGGTCAGCTCGGCGTCGTCGTTGGCGAGGTGGATGTGGCGGGCCCCGGTGGCCGCGTGCAGGTACTGTTGTACCGTGGCCGTGGTGGCGCCGATGGCTTGGCTGTTGATGAGTTTGAAATCAGACATGGGTGGCTTTACGCAGGTTGGGTGGACGATGCGCCGTGCCCGGCACACCGTGTGGAAGGCGGTCGCCAAACAGGCCGCAACCGCCCCTTTGACGTGATTGAAGCGCCGATCGCGGCAGGCCCATGCTCACGGCGCCTTGGGCTCGAGGACGAAGCGAATTTTCGTCAGCCCCGCGCGCTGCGCCGCCGCCAGCGTGGTGGCCACGTCGTCGTAGCGGGCGCCGCGGTCGGCGTACAGTTGCAGGGCCGGTGGATCGACCTGCGCGGCGGCCTGCGAGAGCTTGACCTCCAGCGCGGCCGCGTTGACCGGCTCACCGTTCCAGAAGATCGCGCCGGCGCGGTCGATCGACACGTCCACCGGGCTCGCCTGCGGCGCCTGGGGCGAACTCGATGCTTTGGGCAGGTCCACTTTCACCGCGTGGTGCAGCACCGGCAGGGTGACCATGAAGACGATGAGCAGCACCAGCATCACGTCGATCAGCGGCGTCATGTTGATATCGGTCATCATTGAATCCGACTGGAAATCGAGTGGGTTCTGCATGGTTCATTTGCTCCTGGCGCTGGCGACGACCGCGGCGGCCGCGGCGGACCTGCCGCCCGCCGTCGCGGCGCCTGGCACGACGTCTGCGTTGCCTTGCGTGCCCAGCTCCCAGCAGGTCTTGCGCGCGTAGGCCTGGAGGTCGTGGGTGAACATCATCAACTTGTGGCTGACGGCCCGGTTGCCGCGCGTGATGCCGTTGTAGCCCAGCACCGCCGGAATGGCGACGAACAGGCCGAAGGCGGTCATCACCAGCGCCTCGCCGACCGGCCCGGCCACCTGCGCGATGTCGGACTGGCCGGAAGCGCTGATTGCCTGCATCGCGTGGTAAATGCCCCACACCGTGCCGAACAGGCCTATGAACGGCGACGTGCTGCCGATCGATGCCAGCATCGCCAGACCGCTTTGCAATCGGGTCAGGCAGTCGTCGAAGGTCATGCGCAGGCTGCGGGCGAGCCACTCGTCGGGGCTCATCGCATTCTCGAGCCGGGTGTCGGCGCGGCTGCTGTTGACTTCGAACGCGGTCGCCACCAACGCCAGATACGGGCTGCTGGCGTCCAACCTGCGCAACATGTCCTCGCCGTGCTCCAGCGAGGCGGTGGCCCAGAATTCGCCCTCGATGCGACGGCTTTGCCGCTTCAGGCGGGCAAGTTGCGAACCTTTGAAGACAATCACGGCCCACGACAGCATCGACATCGAGATCAGGACCACGACGATGGAGCGCGACACGAAGTCGCCCTGTTGCCAGACGTCCAGGAGACCATGGTTCATAAGTAAATTCCTTTGGATAAAATGAAAACGAAGAAGAACTCAGCGCTTAAGAGAGAAGCCCACCGGCAGCTCGGCCGCGGCGGCGAGCCGCACGCCGTTCTCGACATAGGGTTGGCAATGGCCTTGGCGCAGCGCGGCGACGGCGGCCGCGTCGAGCAGCTCGTGGCCGCTGCTGACGGCGACCACGACATCGCGGATGTCGCCGGAAGGGTTGATGGACACGCGCAAGGTCACCGTGCCCTCCTGCTGCAGACGCCTGGCGGCCGGCGGGTAGCGCGGCTGGGGTATGTTGCAGGCGAGCTGGCTCACGCTGCGCGCCACGTCGGCGCCGGGGAGATTGAGTTGGGGCGCGACCGGCGCCGGCAGGCCGGGGGCGGCCGATGCCGGTTGCGCGGCGGCGGTCGGCAGCGCCGGCGATTCGGTCGGCAGCGGCACCGGGTCCGGCAAGGGCACGGCCGCCGTGACATCGGGCGCGCTGGTGGCGCGTGTCGTGGTGAGAACCGGTCGTTCCCGGGGCTCGGCCGGGCGACGCGGCGCCGGCTTGACCAGTTCGGTCACCACAGGCTTGGCGGGCGCAGGCGGCGCGGTCGACAGCGTCACCTCGATGCCGTTGTTACCGGCCGGCCGGCCGGCCAAGGCTTCAAGCTGGCGGTTGGCGACCGTGTAGTTCATCCACACCCAGACCAGCAAAGCATGCAGCAGCAAGGCGGCCACCGTCGCGCCGAGCATCAGCGAGCGCTCTTGTTTGCCCGGCCGGTACTGCGCTCGCGTAGGCCGCTCGGACAACATGTATTGGCCCGAACGCGGTGGGGCACCGATGCGCGTGTTCACGGTCTTAGAAATCGAAACGGGTGGTCAGCGTGGCCACGCGACGGTCGAGGACGCCGACGGCGGTGACACCCCCCCCGGTCGCATAGAGCGTGCGGTCGAAAACATTCTTGACACCGAGGGTCGTCAACCACGTTCGCGCCTTGTATGCCAGGCCAAAGTCGACCGACGCGCCGCCGGCGAAGCGGATACCGTCCGGATTGTTCAAGTCGGTGCCGTTGTAGCTCGATTGCCCGGCCAGGCCGGCGGACACGCGCCAATCGCGCAGCGCGGCGCCCGGCAAGGCGTATTCGCCCCACACCCTCAATTTGTGTTTGGGTATCTGGTTGGAGAACAGGACATCGCTCAGTTTGGACTGGCCGTAGGTATAGGACACCAGCAGGTCCAGGCCGGGCAGCAGTTTGCCCGCCAGGTCGACTTCGACCCCCTTGGAGACCTGCCCCGCCGACACCCGGAAGAAGTTGGTGCCCGGGATGGCGATCCCGACGTTGCGGCTTTCGTTCTTGTAGAGCTCGATTGTCGCGGTGAACTGTCCGTCGAGCCGGTTGTACTTCAGGCCGCCTTGCCTCGTCTTGTAATCGGTCGGCGGCAACAGCGAACCATCGAGTTGGCGGCCGGTCCCCGGCGTCAACCCCGTTTGCCGGCTGCCATAGATATTCCATTCGTCGGTCAGTGCGTAGACGGCGCCGATGTTCGGCGAGTTCACCTTGTCTTTGGCGCGTGCCTCGGCGCCTGTCTCGGGCGGAAAGTCCGTCAGGGTATGGACCACGCTGCCCAGGACCGTGAGCCTGCCGAACTTGATCTGGTCTTGAACCGAGTAGGCCCGCTGCTTGTACAACTGCTCGTCGGCGTTGGCGGTCTCGCCGGGATCGGCCTCGATTCTCGGCAGCGTCGTGCCGGCCGTCCTGTAGTCGCCCGAAGCGTCCGGTACAAACCAGAACGCGCTCGTCGCCGTGTTTCGGTTGCCGGCCAGTCCGAACGTCAACTTATGGCGCAAGGGCCCGGTTTGCGCGTCACCGGTCAGGACGATCTGGCCGTCCGTGGTTTTGCTTGTGCTGACGAAGTTCGTACCCCGGAAGTCGACGATGGGCAGCATCGAGGCGTCCACGAAACTGGGGTCCCAGCTGCGGAACGTGTTCGACTCGTCGGTGCGGCGGACCTTGACCTCGAATTCCCAGCCATCGGCCAGTTTCTGCTTCAGTTCGACATGCGGCATCTTCTGCTCGAGCTCACCGTGGTCGTAGAAATTTCCTCGTGGGAAGGCCGGCGGCAAGATGTTGCTGTCGCTTGTGATCAAGGCATAAGCACCGTAGGGCTGGCGCGGCGTACGGCTGTATTCGAAGCCGCCGGTGACCTCGGTACCGCCGGCGCGAAACCCCAGCGCGGGGGCCAGATAGTACTGCTGCTTGCCCTTGAAACCGGCCGGGCTCTTGTTGTCGTGCTCGGCCGAGGCGATGAGGCGGTAGGTCCAGCGCTCGTCGTCCGACAGCGCGCCGGCCAGATCCAGCGACGTCAACAAGTGCCCCTGGGTACCGGTCTCGGCCACCAGTTGACGCACGGGCTCGGCCTGCGGCTTCTTGAGTTCGACGTTGACCATGCCGCCCGGCGTGCCGGCGCCCCTGAGGACCTGGTCGGCCCCCTTGAGCACCTCCACCGATTGCACGCCGGCCATCGGGTAATTGGAAATATCGGAACGCAGCCCGTTGATGGTGGTGGTGGCGGAGGCGAAGCCACGCACGGTGACGATGAAGTTTTGCCCGTCGTTCGAGGTGGTGACGCCGCTGATGTTGCGCAGTGCCTCCTCGACGCTGCGGACCTGCTGACGCTCGACCAGGTCCTGGGTCACGGTGATCACGCCGCGCGGGATTTCCGCGATCGGCGTGTCCGTGTTGGTGGCGCTGCTGGTGCGTTGCGCAACCAGGCCTTCGGCCGCGGGCGCTTCGCGCGAGTCGGTCACGTTGATACCCGGCAGCTTCAGCAAGCCAGGCTCGGCCGTCGCCACCGGCTTGGCGGCAGACGGCGAAGCCGGTTTCGGCGGGGCTTCCGGGCTGACGGGGCCGAGAATGTAGTCGCCCTGCGCGTTGCGCGTGCCTGCTAGGCTGGTACCCTGCAGGAGCCTGGCCAGCGCCTCGCCGACCGGATAGCGGCCTTGCACGCCGGGGCTCATCCGGCCACTGACCATGGCGGCCTCGAATTTGAACGAGACGCCCGCCCGTTGCGCGAACGCGGTCAGCGCGTTTTGCAACGGGCCGGCCGCGATCTCGAAGGTGATCGGGGCGGCCGCGTCGGCGGCGACGGCCTGCGACGCGCACGCCAGCAGCGCAATGGCCGCCGCCGCTACCGCCGGTGCGCCGGCACGGGGGTGGGAGCGCCGCCGGCCCCAAGCGAACGCAACGCACGCAGCCCATCGCGCCGACGTTGCCGCGGCAGAGCTGCTCGAGCCATGGTTTTCCATTTTTCTCACTTTTTCCATTCCGGTTATAGGCTGAAACGGCTCGCACCAAATGGGCCGCTTGCAACATATGACGATTGAATGACAAAAAAGGGGACAAAAAATTTTAGGCCCGTCGGGCCGGTGTCGGCCGGGAGCTTGCGGTGGCAACGTCGTGGTGAAATAAAAAACCCGGGAGGCGCGGGGATTGCCCGCCCGCTCCCGGGATGAAATCGGTGCCTTGCGGCCGTGATCAGCGTGGCAGTTCGGAGCTGCCCATCAGGAATTCGTCGACCGCGCGCGCGCATTGGCGCCCTTCGCGGATCGCCCACACCACCAGCGATTGCCCGCGGCGCACGTCGCCGGCGGCAAACACTTTCGGCGCGGACGTCTTGTAGCAGCCCTCGCCGTCGGTGGTGGCCTTGGCGTTGCCGCGCGCGTCCTTGTCGATGCCGAAGGCGTCGAGCACGTTGGCGACCGGCGAGACGAAGCCCATCGCCAGCAACACCAGGTCGGCCTTCATTTCGAATTCGGAATTCGGCACTTCGGCCATCTTGCCGTCCTTCCATTCGACGCGGCAGGCGATCAGCTTGTCGACCTTGCCGCCCTTGCCTTCCAGGCGCTTGGTGGCGACCGCCCAGTCGCGCTCGCAACCTTCCTCGTGCGACGACGAGGTGCGCAGCTTGGTCGGCCAGTAAGGCCACACCAGCGGCTTGTTCTCTTGCTCCGGCGGCATAGGCATCAGTTCGAACTGGGTGACCGAGGCGGCGCCGTGGCGGTTGGAGGTGCCGACGCAGTCCGAACCCGTGTCGCCGCCGCCGATGACGACCACGTGCTTGCCGGTGGCCTTCAACTGGTCCTTGACCTTGTCGCCGGCGTTGACCTTGTTTTGCAGCGGCAGGAAGTCCATGGCGAAATGCACGCCCTTGAGTTCACGGCCCGGCACCGGCAGGTCGCGCGGCTGTTCCGCGCCGCCGGCCAGGATCACCGCGTCGAATTCCTTTTCCAGGTCTTCCGGGAAAATGGTTTCCTTGGCCCAGTTGTTGACGTTGGCCGGGAAGTCCTTGCCCACCAACACGCTGGTGCGGAACACGACGCCTTCTTCTTCCATCTGCTTGATACGGCGGTCGATGTGCGACTTTTCCATTTTGAAGTCGGGAATGCCGTAGCGCAGCAGGCCGCCGACCCGGTCGCTCTTTTCGAACACGGTGACGGCGTGGCCGGCGCGCGCCAGCTGCTGCGCCGCCGCCAGGCCGGCCGGGCCGGAGCCGACCACGGCCACTTTCTTGCCGGTCTGGTGGGCCGCCGGCTGCGGCACGACCCAGCCGTGTTCCCAGCCTTCGTCGATGATCTTGTGCTCGATCGACTTGATGCCGACCGGATCATTGTTGATACCCAGCGTACAGGCCGACTCGCACGGCGCCGGGCAGATGCGGCCGGTGAATTCCGGGAAGTTGTTGGTCGAGTGCAGGGTGTCGAGCGCTTCGCGGTAGTTGCCGCGATAAACCAGATCGTTCCAGTCCGGAATGATGTTGTTGACCGGGCAGCCCGTGTTGCAGAACGGGATGCCACAATCCATGCAGCGCGCGCCCTGCACCTTGGCCTGCTCGTTGGTCAGCGTTATGACGAATTCGGAATAGTTCTTCAAACGCGCCGCTGGTGGCAGATAGCCTTCGTCCTGGCGCTGGAATTCCATGAAACCGGTGATTTTACCCACGATAAATCCTTAAATATGTTCGGTCAGAGATCGGCGAGTTCAATTGCCGATCAGGCGGCGACAGGCTGGACGACGGCGGCTTCGTTCGCGACGTCCTCGGCCATTTCGGCCAGGGCGCGTTTGTATTCGCTCGGGAATACCTTGACGAACTTGCCGCGGCCATCGGCCCAGTTGTCGAGCAGCAGGCGCGCGCGCGTGCTGCCGGTGTGCTTGAAGTGCCGCTCGATCAGGCGCTTCAAGATCACCTCGTCCGCCTCCGCGCCGTTGTCCTTGTGCTGGATGTGCCAGGTGGCCTTGTCCGCTTCCTGCTGCTTGGCGGTCACGACCGGCTCCAGGGTCACCATCGCGGTGTTGCAGCGCGATTCGAAATCGCCGTCCGGGTCGTACACGTAGGCGATGCCGCCCGACATGCCCGCCGCGAAGTTGCGGCCGGTGCCGCCCAGCACGACGACGGTTCCGCCGGTCATGTATTCGCAACCGTGGTCGCCGGTGCCCTCGACGATCGCCGTGGCGCCCGAGTTGCGCACCGCGAAACGCTCGCCGGCCACGCCGTTGAAGAACGCTTCGCCGCTGATGGCGCCGTACAACACCGTGTTGCCGATGATGATGTTGTTGACGGCCCAGCCGCGGAACTCGGTGTTCGGACGCACGATGATGCGCCCGCCCGACAAGCCCTTGCCGACGTAGTCGTTGCCTTCGCCGACCAGGTCGATCGTGATGCCGTGCGCCAGGAAGGCGCAGGCCGACTGGCCGGCCGTGCCCTGCAGCTGGATGTGGATGGTGTCGTCCGGCAGGCCGGCGTGGCCGTAGCGCTTGGCCACCTCGCCCGACAGCATGGTGCCGACGGTGCGGTTGACGTTGCGCACCGGCGAGATGAACGAGACGCGCTCGCCCTTCTCCAGCGCCGCCTTGGCCTGCGCGATCAGCTTGTGGTCGAGCGCCTTGTCGAGGCCGTGGTCCTGCTCCATCGTGTGATAGATCGAGTGGCCGTCCTGCACTTCCGGCTGGTAGAAGATGGCGCTGAAGTCCAGGCCCTTGGCCTTCCAGTGCGTGATCGCCTTCGACTTGTCGAGCAGGTCGACGCGGCCGATCAGCTCGTCATAGGTGCGGATGCCCAGTTGCGCCATCAGTTGGCGGGCTTCCTCGGCGACGAAGAAGAAGTAGTTGACCACGTATTCCGGCTTGCCGGAGAACTTGGCGCGCAGCACCGGGTCCTGCGTGGCGACGCCAACCGGGCAAGTGTTCAGGTGGCATTTGCGCATCATGATGCAACCCTCGACCACCAGCGGCGCCGTGGCGAAGCCGATCTCGTCGGCGCCCAGCATGGCGGCGATGACGACGTCGCGGCCGGTGCGCATCTGGCCGTCCGCTTGCACGCGGATGCGGCTGCGCAGGCCGTTGAGCACCAGGGTCTGCTGCGTTTCGGCCAGGCCCAGCTCCCACGGCGTGCCGGCGTGCTTGACCGACGACAAGGGCGAGGCGCCCGTGCCGCCGTCATGGCCGGCGACCACGACGTGGTCGGCCTTGGCCTTGGTGACGCCGGCGGCGACCGTGCCGATGCCCACTTCCGACACCAGCTTGACCGAGATCGAGGCGCGCGGGTTGGCGTTTTTCAGATCGTGGATCAGCTGCGCCAGGTCTTCGATCGAGTAGATGTCGTGGTGCGGCGGCGGCGAGATCAGGCCCACGCCCGGCACCGAGAAGCGCAGGGTGGCGATGTATTCCGACACCTTGTGGCCGGGCAGCTGGCCGCCTTCGCCGGGTTTCGCGCCCTGCGCCATCTTGATCTGGATCTGGTCGGCCGAGTTCAGGTAGGCGGCGGTGACGCCGAAACGGCCCGAAGCGACCTGCTTGATGCGCGAGCGCAGCGAATCGCCTTCCTGCAAGGCGATGTCGACCACCATCTGTTCTTTGCCCATGACCGAGGCCATGGTCTCGCCCTGCTTGATCTTGATGCCCTTGAGTTCCATCGTGTAGCGCGACGGATCCTCGCCGCCCTCGCCGGTGTTGGATTTGCCGCCGATGCGGTTCATCGCCACGGCCAGGGTCGCGTGCGCCTCGGTCGAGATCGAACCCATCGACATCGCGCCGGTGGCGAAACGCTTGACGATTTCCTTGGCCGGCTCGACTTCCTCGAGCGGAATCGCCTTGGCCGGGTCGAGCTTGAACTCGAACAGGCCGCGCAAGGTCAGGTGGCGCTTGCTCTGGTCGTTGATGATCTGCGCGTACTCTTTGTAGCTGGAGAAGTTGTTGCTGCGGGTCGAGTGCTGCAGTTTCGCGATCGCGTCCGGCGTCCACAGGTGGTCTTCGCCGCGCACGCGGAAGGCGTACTCGCCGCCGGCGTCCAGATGGTTGGCCAGCACCGGATCGTCGCCGAAGGCCAGGTTGTGCAGGCGCAGCGCTTCCTCGGCCACTTCGAACACGCCGATACCTTCGACGTTCGAGGCCGTGCCCTTGAAGTACTTGTCGACCAGCGACTTGTTCAAGCCGACCGCCTCGAAGATCTGCGCGCCGCAGTACGACATGTAGGTGGAGATGCCCATCTTCGACATCACCTTCATCAAGCCCTTGCCGATGGCCTTGGTGTAGTTGTAGACGGCCTTGTCGCCCGACATGTCGCCCGGCATGCCGTGCGCCAGCTCGACCAGGGTTTCCATCGCCAGGTAGGGGTGGATCGCTTCGGCGCCGTAGCCGGCCAGCAGCGCGAAGTGGTGGGTTTCACGGGCCGAGCCGGTTTCAACGACGAGACCGGTCGAGGCGCGCAGGCCCTTGCTCACCAGGTGCTGATGGATGGTCGATGTCGCCAGAAGCGCGGGGATGGCGACACGATCGGCGCCGATCGAGCGGTCCGAAACAATCAGGATGTTGTGGCCCGATTTGACGGCGTCGACCGCCTCGGCGCACAGCGAGGCCAGGCACGCTTCGATGCCTTCCTTGCCCCAAGCGACCGGGTAGCAGATGTTCAGTTCGTACGACTTGAACTTGCCGCCGGTGTGCAGGCTGATGCCGCGCAGGCGCGCCATGTCGTCGAAGCCGAGGATGGGCTGCGACACCTCAAGACGCATCGGCGGGTTGACGTTGTTGGTGTCGAGCAGGTTCGGTTTCGGGCCGATGAACGACACCAGCGACATCACCATCGCCTCGCGGATCGGGTCGATCGGCGGGTTGGTCACCTGGGCGAACAATTGCTTGAAGTAGTTGTACAGCGGCTTGAGCTTGTTGGACATGACGGCCAGCGGCGAGTCGTTGCCCATCGAGCCGGTCGCCTCTTCGCCGGCGGCGGCCATCGGCGCCATCAGGAACTTCAGGTCTTCCTGGGTGTAGCCGAACGCCTGCTGGCGGTCCAGCACGGATGCCACGGCTTTTTCGCCCGGCGCCGCGCTGTACTTGATGCGGTTGTGCGCCAGCTGGCTTTCGCTCAGCTTGATTTCGTTGAGCTTGATGCGCACGGCGTTGATCCACGCCTTGTACGGCTTGGCGTTGGCGTAGGTGTCCTTGAGCTCTTTATCGTCGATGATGCGGCCCGCTTCGAGGTCGATCAGGAACATCTTGCCTGGCTGCAGGCGCCATTTCTGGATGATTTTCGATTCCGGAATCGGCAGCACGCCCGATTCCGACGCCATCACCACCAGGTCGTCGTCGGTGACGATGTAACGCGCCGGCCGCAAGCCGTTGCGGTCCAGGGTGCCGCCGATGTAGCGGCCGTCGGTGAAGGCCATGGCCGCCGGCCCGTCCCACGGTTCCATCATGGCGGCGTGATATTCGTAGAACGCGCGGCGATTGTCGTCCATCGTGCCGTGATTTTCCCACGCTTCCGGGATCATCATCATCATCGCCTGGGCGATCGGGTAGCCCGCCATTAGCAGCAGTTCGAGCGCGTTGTCGAAGCAGGCGGTGTCCGACTGGCCTTCGTAGATCAGCGGGAACAGCTTTTGCAGGTCTTCGCCCAGCACGGCCGACTTCATCACGCCCTCGCGCGCGCGCATCCAGTTGAAGTTGCCCTTGACGGTGTTGATCTCGCCGTTGTGGGCGATCAGGCGGTACGGGTGGGCCAGCGGCCATTCCGGGAAGGTGTTGGTCGAGAAACGCTGGTGCACCAGCGCCAGCGCAGAGACGCAGCGCGCGTCCTGCAAGTCCTTGTAGTAGACGCCGACCTGGTCGGCCAGCAGCAAGCCCTTGTAGACGATGGTGCGGGCCGACATCGAGGCGACGAAGAATTCTTTGCCGTGCAGCAGCTTGAGCGCCTGGATGGCGTGGCCGGACGATTTGCGGATCACATACAGCTTACGTTCGAGCGCGTCGGTGACCATGATGTCGGCGCCGCGGCCGATGAAGATTTGGCGGATCAGCGGTTCCTTGGCGCGCACGGTCGGCGACATCGGCATGTCGCAGTCGACCGGCACGTTGCGCCAGCCCAGCACGACCTGGCCCTCGGCGCGCACGGCGCGCTCGATTTCCTGTTCGCAGGCGATGCGGGAAGCGTTTTCCTTCGGCAGGAACACCATGCCGACGCCGTATTCGCCTGGCGGCGGCAGTTCGATGCCTTGCTTGGCCATTTCGTCGCGGTAGTACTGGTCCGGGATCTGGATCAGGATGCCGGCGCCGTCGCCCATCAGCGCGTCCGCGCCCACGGCGCCCCGGTGATCGAGGTTTTTCAGGATCAGCAGGCCTTGTTCGACGATGGAGTGGCTCTTGTTGCCCTTGATGTGGGCGACGAATCCGACGCCGCAGGCATCGTGTTCATTGGAAGGATCGTACAGACCTTGGGCTTTCATGTGGCTTCTCCGCTGGCAATTAGGCTAATGAGAAACTAGAGTAGTGCAATGCAGCGTAAAAGACAACTACAACAAATAGGGTCGGAGTCGAATTAAATTATTTCATATCCTTAGAAATTTTAATTAGGGACAGAGTGATTCAGGCGTTGAACCCGCACCTCGGCAGGGGTCGGGCCGGTGGGGGCCGACCCCGTGGCGGCGCGGCCGTCCGCTCGCCGCTTGGCGTTGCCGGGCCGTCGCCGGCGTGGCGGGGACGTTACGGCTCAGGTTTCGGGGATGGGTTCGGCCTTGAAGGGGCGGCCGCGCTTGGCCGGCAAGACCTGGCGCTTGACCCTGTTCTGCAGCGCGGTCTTGAATTGATCCGAGCCCAGCGGCCAGCCCTTGAGCAGCGCCTTGCTGATCACCTCGATCTGCTCGGCCGTCAGGGGCGGCTCGCTCAGCGCCGTGTAGGCCGCCTCGCGCTGGAACGGGGTGTTGCCGAGCGCCCAGAACTGCGCGTGGTCGATCACCAGGCCGTCCGAGCGGATGCCCGCGTGGTGGCAATAGCTGGACCAGCGGTAGTCCTCGGCCCGCTGCACCAGGGCGCTGCGTACCGGGTTCGATTCGATGTACCGGCTGCACAACATGAAATATTCATCGGCGTCGATCAGCGAGGTTTTGTAGCGTCCGTTCCACAAAGTTCCCGTGCGGCCATATTTTTGGTTGAAGTAGGGCACGTAGTAGCGGCCGATCCACTGCATCATCTGGCCCAGGCCGTCCGCGTCGGACGGGGTGACCAGCAAATGCAGGTGGTTGGGCATGAGCACGTAGGCGTGCACGGCCACCTTGTGGTTCTTGGCCGCCGTGCGCAGCCAGCCGTGGAAAGCCTGGTAGTCGTCCTCGTCGTGGAAGATCGGCTGCTCGTTGTTGCCGGTCTGGATGACGTGGTGCGGCTGGGCGGGAACGATGAGTCGGGGCAGGCGGGCCATGGTAGGGGCGGTGGCGAAATCCGGATTCTACAACACTCTGTCCCCGATTAATGACCCGATCAGGACAGGTTGAAGCTGGCCGACAGGCTGTAGCCCTCGCCGTAGGCGCTGCGCAGCGGCAGATCCTGGCCCAGCCCGGTGCGTGCCTTCTTGCGCAGGCGGTAGACCAGCATGTCGACGCGGCGCCCGGCGTCCGGGTCGTCGCCGCCGATGCCGGCGACGATGACCTGGCGCGGCACCGGACGGGTGTTGATCGTCAACAGGTGCAGGAAATTGCATTCCTTTTCGGTCAGGGTGATGGCCAGGCCCTGCAACTCGAGTTGGCGCGCGCTCACCTTCAAGGTCCACTTGCTGGGCAAGGGCACGGTTTCCTGCGGACCGACGCGGCGGTCGAGCGCCTCGATGTGGGCGGCGAGCTCGGGGAATTTGATCGGCTTGGTCAGGTAGTGGTCGGCGCCGAGGCGCAGGCCGAGGATGCGGTTGTCGAACGCGACCCGGCCCGTCAGCACCAGCAGGCCGATCTGCGGATACAGCTGGCGCATGCGGGGAATGACGTTGAAGCCATCCTCGTCGGGTAGCCCGAGGTCGAGCACGACCACTCCGACATTTCCCTGGCTCAAGGCCGACCACATCTCGCTGGCGTTGTTCGTGATGTGCACTTCGTGTTCCAGTTCAATCAGGAACTCCGCCATTTCCTCGGCGTAGTCCAGATTGTCCTCCACGATCAGTATTTGCGTCATTGGTGCGCCATTTGTTCAATTGTTGAGCTGCGTGCTCAGTCGCGCCCTGCCGTTTCAGCTTGCGTCGAGGGAATTATCACTGTTGCCACCCGCGCGCGCAAGGCTTTTCCCCGGGGCGGCCGCCACCGGCAACCAAATCCGAAATTCGGCGCCGCTTTCGGAAACATTTTGCACCGTGACCGTGCCGCCGTGGACGTCGGCGACGGCGCGCGCCATGTACAGGCCCAGCCCGGAGCCGGCCACGCCGGCGGCGTTGCTGCCGCGGAAGGACTTGGCGAAGATGCGCTCGAGCTCGGCCGCCGGCACGCCGTCGCCGCCGTCGCGCACCAGGAATTCCACGCCACCGCCGCTGGCCATTTTGCCCGTCAACGCGATCGGCGTGGTGCCGTCCGTGTATTTGATCGCGTTGTCGACCAGCACCTCGAGGCACAGGCGCATGCCGGCCGGGTCGCAGCGCATCCATTGCGGCAGCGCCTCAAGGCGCAGGTCGATCCGTCCGCCGCTTGGCCGCACCCGCTCTCGCGCCTGCTCGGCCACCGACTGCAGCAGCGCCGCCGGCGAGATCTCGTCGGGCTGGCGCGCGCGGCCGATGCTGGCCATGCGCTCGGGCGAGAGGTACTCGTCGAGCATGCCGAGCAGGCGGTCGACCGCCGTCTGGATCTTGCGGTAGCGCTTGCGCGTGCCCTCGTCGTGGTGGGCGCCGGTGCTCTCGAGCCGCTGGACGGCGCCGTCGATGGTCGAGAGCGGCGTGCGGAACTCGTGCGAGAGCATCGAGGCGAATTTCTTTTGCTGCTCGGCCAGCTCGCGGCGCGCGCTCAGGTCGCGCACCACGCCCACCACCGACACCGGCGCGCCGGCCGCGTCGAGCACCAGCGTGGAATCGATCTCGACCGGCAGCACGCGGCCGTCGGCGTGCGCCAGCTCGGTCTCGCGCACCAGGTGGCGGCGGCTGGCGTCGCCGCCGGCGTAGCGGGCCAGGCGCGGCGCCAGGTCGGCCAGCAGGCCGGCCGCCATGCTGGCGGCGTCATCGAAGGTGTAGCCGAACTGGCGCTCGGCCGCCGGGCTGAGCCAGGTGAGCCGCAGCGTGGCGCAGTCGGCTATCCAGCTGACCTCGGTGCTGTGCTCGAGCACCAGCCGGTAGCGCGCCTCGTTGGCGCGGGCCAGCGCCAGCTCGGCCTGCAATTGGGCGACGGTGGGCACCGCCTACTCCACCAGCGGCGCGAAGATCTGTTGCAGATCCTCTTGCGTGAGCGCCATTTTCTGCGATTCGCCCTCGGCCAGGATCGATTGCGCCAGGTCCGATTTCTTTTGTTGCAGCACCTGGATCTTTTCCTCCAGCGTGCCCTTGGCGATCAGCTTGTAGACGAACACTGGCTTGTCCTGGCCGATGCGCCAGGCGCGGTCGGTGGCCTGGTTCTCGGCCGCCGGGTTCCACCACGGGTCGTAGTGGATGACGGTGTCGGCCGCCGTCAGGTTCAGGCCGACGCCGCCCGCCTTCAGGCTGATCAGGAAGATCGGCACGGCGCCCTGCTGGAACGCCGCCACTTGCGCGCCGCGGTCCTTGGTGTCGCCGGTCAACAGCGCGTAGGGGATGTCGCGCGCCTCGAGCTCCTGCTCGATCAGCTCGAGCATGCTGGTGAACTGCGAGAACACCAGGATCTTGCGGTTTTCCTCGAGCAAATCCTCGACCATCTGCATCAGGTCGATCAACTTGGCCGAGCCGGCCGTCTGCTTCTTCGACGGCAGCGACTTGACCAGCCGCGGGTCGCAGCACACCTGGCGCAGCTTGAGCAGCGCCTCGAGGATGACGATCTGGCTGCGCGCCACGCCTTTGCGGTCGATTTCCTCGCGTACCTTTTGGTCCATCGCCAGGCGCACGGTCTCGTACAGGTCGCGCTGGGCGCCGGTGAGCTCGACCTTGCGCACCATCTCCGTCTTCGGCGGCAACTCCTTGGCCACGTTGTCCTTGGTTCGGCGCAGCAGGAAGGGCTTGATGCGGCGGTTGAGCAGGGCGCGGCGCATCGGGTCGTCCTGGCGCTCGATCGGGTGGCGGAACACGCTGTTGAAGCCCTTCTCGTCGCCCAGCAGCCCGGGCAGCAGGAAGTGGAACTGCGACCACAGCTCGCCGAGGTGGTTCTCGAGCGGCGTGCCGGACAGGCACAGGCGGTGGCGCGCGCGCAGCAGGCCGGCGCTTTGCGCCGCCTTCGAGCGGGTGTTCTTGATGTAGTGCGACTCGTCGAGGATGACCAGGTGGAAATCGTGCTCGCGCAGCTTTTCCTCGTCGCGCGGCAACAGCGCGTAGGTGGTCAGCACCAGGTCGACGGCGTCGATCTGGTCGAACTGGCCCATGCGGTCCTTGCCCTGCAACAGCAGCACGCGCAGGCCGGGCGCGAAGCGGGCCGCCTCCTCCTGCCAGTTGCCCATCAGGCTGGTCGGCGCGATCACCAGCGCCGGCGCGGTCAGGCGGCCGGCCTCTTTTTCGACCAGGATATGGGCCAAGGTCTGCACCGTCTTGCCCAGGCCCATGTCGTCGGCCAGGATGCCGGCGAAGCCGTATTCGCGCAGGAACTGCATCCACGACAGGCCGTCGGTTTGATAGTCGCGCAGCGTCGCCTGCAGGCCGGCCGGCGTGGCCACCTTGGCCACCTCGCCGAACTGGTTCAGGCGCGCGCCCATCTCGCGCAGCTCGGCGCCGCCGTTCCATTGCAGCTCGACGTTGCGGGCCAATTCGTCGAGGCGCGCCGCGTCCAGCGTGGCCATGCGCAGCGAGGTCTTGATCTTGTCGCTGAAGTACAGCTCGCCCAGGGTCGCCAGGATCGGCTTGATGCGGCCCCACGGCAGCGCCACGCGGGCGCCGTCGGCCAGGGTGGCGAGCATCTGGTCGTCGTCGCCGTGGCCGGCGATGGCCTTGGGATTGAAGTCGAGCGGGGCGTTGCGGATCAGTTGCACCAGCACCGGCAGCAGCGGCACGCGCTCCTGGTTGACGACGATGCCCAGTTCCAGGTCGAACCAGGCGCGGCCGCCGTCGGCGGGGTCCTCGGTGACGTTGGCGTACCAGTCGCCGACGTCGAGCACGTCGTAGCGGTACTTGGCGGTCTTTTCGACCTTCCAGCCGGCCGCCTGCAGCGCGGCGATGCCGTCGCGGGCGAAGCGTATCCACGCGGCCTGGTTGGGCAGCAGCAGGCCGCCCTTGACGCTGCTCAACGGCAGCGCGGTCGGCGCATGGAAGTGGCGCGCGGACAGCAACTCGAGCGCCTGCGCCTCGGCGTCCACGTCGCGCTGGATGATCTCGGTCACTTCGCCCTTCTGGCGCACCACGCGCTGCGAAGGATCGAAGGAGACGCGCTCGCCGTCGTAGTCGAAAGAGAGCACGGCGAAGTCGTGCCAGCGCTGCAGGGAACCGTCGGCCAGCATGGCCGCGTCCAGGGTCAGCACCGGGCGCGGCTTGACGTCGTCGCGCACCCGCTGCGGCAACGGCTGCGGCAGCGGCATCAGTTGTTGCAGGCCGTGCGCCAGCAGCAGTTGCGACACGCGCATCTTGTCGTTGGCCGTCAGCAGCGGCGCCTGGGCCACCAGCGCCTGCAGGTCGGCCAGCGGGATCGCCGCGCCGCCCTGGTTCAGCTGCAACACGCCGCACGAGAGGTTGTCGATGTACCACGGCGGATCGGTCGGCAGCATGTAGTCGACCTGGTCGGCGCCGTTGCTGGCCGCGCGCGCGCCCGGCGCCGGCTGCACCTGCCAGCCCAGGCGCAGGCCCTTGCCCTCCTCGCGCCAGGCCAGATTGGCCTCGCGCAACACGCCGCCCTTGAGCGGGTAGACCAGGCCGTTGCCGACGTCGGCCCACGAGTTTGCCCACAGCAATTTATCCTGCTCGGCCAACATCTGCAGCAAGGCCGCGCCGATCTTGCCGCGCGGCTCGGTGGCCGAGCCGGTCTGCGAATTCTGGCCGCTGCGCATGGCGACGAAGAAACGGATCAAATCCTCGTCGCCGGGCGCCAGGAAGCTCGGCGGCGCCGACAGCAGCGAGAACACCTCGCTCACCGGGGTGGCGGCGGCGACGTCGCCGTTCGAGCGCAGCCGCGCCTTGTACAGGCACAGGGCCACGTGGCGGCCGCCGCTGGTGGGCGCCATCACATAAATGAGGCGGTATTGGGTTTGTTTCGGGTCGGCGTCGACCGGCGGCGCGTTGAGCTTGGCCTTGGGATGGGCGGCGGCGTCGACCCGCTGCAGCCAGGTGGCCACGGCGTACGACAACTGGTTGGCCGGCGGCGGCGGAAGGCGCGTTGGGACTGCCGGGGCCGCCGGGGCGGCTGGCTTGGCGGGAACCTCGTCGGTGGCGTCGTCGCGGGTAAAATCCATAGGTCGCATTGTTGGTCAAAGATGGTTCAAAAACGGCAACAGGCGATATTATCCGCCATACACGCGTTCGTGTTTGCGGATTCTTTTGAAAAACCCGCGCCTTCGTGTGTGTTTGGTGGCTTTGGCCGCCTCAAACACGGTTCAATATTTGCGGATCGGCTATATCTTCGTCCATTTGGACTGTCAAGACTGGCACAATCGCGCCGATTGCGTATCATTCCGGGCTTGACCGCTTAGGAACGACCCACATGCTGCCTTCCATCGAACAACGCCTCGCCCTCGAACTGGCCGCCAAGCCGGCCCAGGTCGCCGCCGCCATCGCCCTGCTCGACGAAGGCGCCACCGTGCCCTTCATCGCCCGCTACCGCAAGGAGGCCACCGGCGGCCTCGACGACATCCAGCTGCGCCTGCTCGAGGAGCGGCTGCGCTACCTGCGCGAGCTGGAGGACCGGCGCGCCACCATCGTCGCCTCGATCACCGAGCAGAACAAGATGACGCCGGCCCTGTTAGATGCTGTCATGCATGCCGAAGACAAGACCCGGCTGGAAGACTTATATCTTCCGTACAAGCAAAAACGCCGCACCAAGGCGCAAATCGCCATCGAGGCCGGCCTGGCGCCGCTGGCCGACAGCCTGCTGGCCAACCCCGAACTGACTCCCGAAACGGAAGCGACCCGCTTCCTGCGCGAACCGTTCACCACCGCCGACGGCAACAACGCCGGCGTGGCCGACACCAAGGCCGCGCTCGACGGCGCCCGCCAGATCCTGATGGAACGCTTCGCCGAGGATGCCACCCTGCTGCAATCGTTGCGCGAATACGTACGAGAGCATGGCATTGTTGAATCGAAAGTTATTGAAGGAAAGCAAGACGAAGGTGAAAAATTCGCCGATTACTTCGATTACGCCGAAGCCATCGGCACGGTGCCGTCGCACCGCGCATTGGCGCTGATGCGGGGCCGGCGCGAAGGCATCCTCGAGGTCGTGCTGCGGCTCGACACCGAGGCCGAGAAACCGAAATGGGACGCGCCGCACAACCCGTGCGAGGGCCGCATCGCCGCCCGCTTCGGCATCAAGCAGCAGGGCCGCCCGGCCGACAAGTGGCTGGCCGACACGGCGCGCTGGACCTGGCGCGTGAAAAGCTTCATGCACCTGGAAACCGAGCTGATGGGCGCGCTGCGCGAGCGCGCCGAGCTCGACGCCATCAACGTCTTCGCCACCAACCTCAAGGCGCTGCTGCTGGCGGCGCCGGCCGGCCAGCGCGCCACCATGGGCCTCGACCCCGGGCTGCGCACGGGCGTCAAGGTGGCCGTGGTCGACGCCACCGGCAAGGTGGTCGACACCGCCGTCATCTACCCGCACCAGCCGAAGAACGACTGGGACGGGTCGCTGCACACCCTGGGCCGGCTGGCGGCCAAGCACAACGTGTCGTTGATTTCGATCGGCAACGGCACCGCCTCGCGCGAGACGGACAAGCTGGCGCAGGACTTGATCAAGCAGCATCCCGAGCAAAAAATGACCAAGATCGTCGTCTCCGAGGCCGGCGCGTCGGTGTACTCGGCGTCGGAATTCGCCTCGCGCGAGCTGCCGGACATGGACGTGTCGCTGCGCGGCGCCGTCTCGATCGCGCGCCGGCTGCAGGACCCGCTGGCCGAGCTGGTCAAGATCGACCCGAAATCGATCGGCGTCGGCCAATACCAGCACGACGTCTCGCAAACCCAGCTGGCGCGCTCGCTCGACGCCGTCGTCGAGGACTGCGTCAACGCCGTCGGGGTGGACGTCAACACGGCGTCGGCGCCGCTGCTGGCGCGGGTGTCGGGGCTGTCGACGTCGGTGGCGCAGGCCATCGTCGCCTACCGCGATACGAAGGGCGCGTTCGCCTCGCGCGCCGCGCTCAAGGCGGTGCCGCGGCTGGGCGACAAAACGTTCGAGCAGGCGGCCGGCTTCTTGCGCGTGATGGGTGGCGAAAATCCCCTGGACGCCTCGGCGGTGCACCCGGAATCGTACCCGCTGGTGGAAAAGATCCTCGGCGACATCAAGAAGGACATCAAGGCCGTGATCGGCGAGACGGCCTTGATCAAGTCGCTCAGCCCGGCCAAGTACGCCGACGACAAGTTCGGCGTGCCGACCATCAGCGACATTTTGAAGGAGCTGGAAAAGCCGGGGCGCGATCCGCGTCCCGAGTTCACCACGGCGACATTCAAGGACGGGGTCGAAGAGATCCGCGACCTGCGTCCGGACATGATCTTGGAGGGCGTGGTCACCAACGTGGCCGCGTTTGGCGCCTTCGTCGACATTGGCGTGCACCAGGACGGGCTGGTGCACATCTCGGCCCTGTCGAACACGTTCGTGAAAGACCCGCACACGGTGGTCAAGGCCGGCCAGGTCGTCAAAGTGAAGGTGCTGGAAGTGGACGAAAAGCGCAAGCGCATCGCCTTGACGATGCGCCTGACGGACAGCGCGCCGCAGGCCGGCGCGCAGCCGCAGCAGCGTGGCGACCGCGGCGACCGCAAGAGCATGGGCCAGCACCAGAAGCAAACGGCGCGCGCCGAGCCGATCGGCGGCAGCATGGCCGCCGCCTTCGCCAAGCTGCGCGGCTAACCCCCCCCCGGGAGGGTCAGTGCCGACATTCGGACATTTTTGAACTTTCGCCAAATCGAAAAGTTCCCTGGAGTTTCAATTTGTCCGAATGTCGGCACTGACCCTCCGGTGGTTTTTTGGGCGGGGCGGGTACGCGGGGGCCGCATTTCTTATAAAATGTCGGCACCTAATACACATTTTTCACTGAGGCAGCTATGAGCGACGTACAAACTTGGATCAAAGAAACCGTGACCGGCACCCCGGTGGTGCTGTTTATGAAGGGCACGGCGCAGTTCCCGCAGTGCGGCTTTTCCGGCCGCGCCATCCAGATCCTGAAGGCGTGCGGCGTCGAGAACATCGCCACCGTCAACGTGCTGGAAGATCCGGAAGTGCGCCAGGGGATCAAGGATTATTCGAACTGGCCGACCATTCCTCAGCTCTACGTCAAAGGCGAGTTCATCGGCGGTTCGGACATCATGAACGAGATGTTCGAGTCCGGCGAGCTGAAAGCCCTGCTCGATGCCTGATCGCCCGCGGCCATTCGTGGCCCGGCGGATTATCGTCGCCATCACCGGCGCCACCGGCGCCGTGTATGGCGTGCGTCTGCTACAACATTTGCAACACACTCCCAACGTCGAGACGCATCTGATCGTCTCGGACGCGGCCGTCCTCACGCTGCACCAGGAAACCGGCCTGCAGCGGCGCGACGTCGAGGCCTATGCCCACGTGGTGCACAAGGTGCGCGACGTCGGTGCGTCCATCGCCAGCGGCTCGTTCCAGTCCGACGGCATGATCGTGGCGCCCTGCTCGATGAAGACGCTGGCCTCGGTGGCCCACGGCCTGTCGGACAACCTGATCGCGCGCGCGGCCGACGTGGTGCTCAAGGAGCGCCGCCGGCTGGTGCTGATGGTGAGGGAGACGCCGTTCAATCTGGCGCATTTGCGCAACATGACGGCCGTCACGGAGATGGGCGGCGTGATCTATCCGCCGCTGCCCGGTTTTTATCATAAGCCGCAAAGCATCGCGGAGATGGTCGACCACACCGTGGGCCGGGTCATCGACCTGTTCGGCATCGAGCACACGCTGGCGCCGCGCTGGAGCGGCATGAAGGCCACCGGCGACGACGCGGCCGGCCCCGCCTGACGCGCATTGCGGCGCGCCTGCAACGCCGGACGCTAGTGTCCTGAATTGCTAGTTCGTTGAATAATAAATGTGGCGAAATCGGCCTGAGACAAGGAGCTAAGCACAGCAAGGCCGGGGCCTTGCGCGCATTGGCGACGCCGTATCAGGCCGATTCTCGCCATATTTATTCAACG
>CAUPRW010000042.1:0-59581 GCA_963513825.1 uncultured Duganella sp. | reverse complement strand
CTTCACTTCCGTGGCTGACCTCAAGAGAAAACTCATGCGCTATATCCGCAAGTATAACGAGTCACCCAAGCCGGTTAAATGGAAGTACTGCGATCTAAGCAAGCGCATCACTACCGATTCAACTGTTACAGCCCACTAGTACAGGTCGTGCCGCACCGAGTGATCGTAGTGCTGGTTGATCTGTTCGATCTGCGCCTCGTCCATCGGCGCTTGGGGATGGTCGCGCTTGCCGAGCGCGGCGATGATCTTGCCCACGCTCGGCAGCGCGGCGGGACCAAGCTGCGAGTCGGCGCGCCATAGCTTGGCGCGGTTGACGGCCTTGCCGCAGTGGAGCAGCACCTGATCGATCCGGACCACGGTCGCGGTCTTCGGCAGGCGCTCGCCCTCGGCCAGGCGCGCCAGCAAGGCGGGATCGGTCGATACTTCGCCACGGCCGTTGATGCGCATGAAAATTTCCAGTCCCGGGAAAATGAAGAGCATGCCGAGGCGGCCGTCCTGCTGGAGGTTGCGCAACGATTCGATGCGGTTGTTGCCGGGCCAATCGGCAAACGCCACCGTGTGCGCGTCGAGCGCGTGGACGAATCCGGCCGGGCCGCCGCGCGGCGAGGCGTCGAGTCCATGTTCGCTGCCGGTGGCCAGGCAGAAGAATGTCGCCGCGTTCAGATACTCCAGATGGAAATCGACCAGATGGTCGAGCACCGCCTTCTGGATCATCTCCGACGGCGGCGCATACAGCGCGTCGAGGTCGACCGGGGCCGCGCGCGAGGTTGTCGGGTCGGTGGCTGATGGCAAATCGGTGTCCATGTGGATGCTCCTTGCTTGTCGATGGACACAGATTAATCGGGTTTTGATGGCGGCTGTACGCCAGTGGTGCCATTTAATGTCAAAATGCGGCCATGTCCAAGATCGTCATCAATCGCCACGCCACCAATTCCTCCGACGGGCCGGTGGTGTTCGTCGTCGAGGGCAGCGTCGACGGCGAGCTGGTGACCGAGCCGCACCGGCATTCGCGCGGGCAGTTGTTCGCTTCGATGCAGGGGCTGTTGTCGGTGGGCGTGGAGGGTGGCGTGTGGATCGTGCCGGCCATCCACGCGGTCTGGCTGCCGCCGCACCATCTGCACTCGGGCCGCTCGCACGGGCCGTTCCATGGCTGGAGCGCGTACGTGGCCGAGGAGGCGTGCCGCGATCTGCCCGACCGGCCGTGCACCATCCGCACCTCCGGCCTGCTGCGCGAGGCGGTGCTGCGCGCCAGCACGTGGCAGGCGGGCGAATGGAGCGGGCAACAGCGGCGCGTCGTCGATGTCATCCTCGACGAGATCCGCACCTTGCCGGTCGAGCCGTTCGGCTTGCCGCTGCCGAGCGATGCGCGCTTGCAAAGGATCGCGCAGGCGCTGATCAAGGACCCGGCCGACCAGCGCGACCTGGACGGCTGGGCCGGCTGGGCGGCCATCGGCGCGCGCACGCTGAGCCGGCGATTCGTCGCCGAGACGGGCTTTAGCTTCACGGCGTGGCGGCAGCGGGCGCGGTTGATGCGCTCGCTGGAGATGCTGGCCGACGACGTGCCGGTGCAGGCCGTCGCGTTCGACCTGGGCTATTCCAGCGCGAGCGCGTTCATCAGCCTGTTCAAGCGGACCTTCGGCGACACGCCGGCCGCCTACCGGCGCGGCCGTTGAGGGCGCCCGCGCGCCGGCAAGGCGCTTGGCCCGGGCGGCGCGGCTGCGGCCCGGCAGGACCGGCTGGCCGCGTCGGGGAGGTGCCGATGCCGCCGATGATGTCCGCGATCTTGCGCGCGCTGCCCTGTCTGCCCGCGATGGCGGCGTGGGGCCGCCTGTTCGTTGTTAGAATGCGGCATTACTCACGATCTGGAGCGGCGATGACGCGTATTGTTCCCTTGTTGCTGGTTGGCCTGTGGAGCGGCGCCGCCATGGCGCAGGACGTGGTGACGATCGGCGTGGCCGGTCCGCTGTCGGGCGAGATCGCCCATCTGGGCAAGGCGATGGAAAACGGCGTGGCCCTGGCGATCGACGATTTGAACGCCCGTGGCACGACCATCGGCGGGCGCAAGGTGGTCTTCAGGATGCAGAGCGAGGATGACGCGGCCGATCCGAAACAGGGCACGGCCGTGGCGCAGAAGCTGGTCGACGCCGGCGTGAAGGCGGTCGTCGGCCACGCCAACTCCGGCACCACCGTGCCGGCCTCGCGCATCTACAACGCCGCCGGCATCGTGCAGATCTCGCCGTCGGCCACCACCCCCGCCTACACCCGGCAGAAATTCCCCGGCGCGTTGCGCGTGGTGGCCAACGACAACATGCTGGGGCGCGCGCTGGGCCGCTACGCGGTGGGCGAACTGGGCGCGCGCCGGATCGCCGTGATCGACGACCGCTCCGCCTACGGGCAGGGCGTGGCGGACGAATTCATCAAGGGCGTCGAGGCGGGCGTGCCAGGCCTGAAAATCGTCGGCCGGGAATTTACCACGGCCAAGGCCAGCGATTTCGGCGCCATCCTGACCCGCATCCGCGCCAGCAAACCGGACCTGGTGTTCTTCGGCGGCATGGACGCCACCGCCGGCGGCGTGTTGCGCCAGATGAAGGCGCTGGGGATGGCCCTGCCTTTCATGGGCGGCGACGGCATTTGCACCGAGGCGCTGCCCACGCTCGCCGGCGGCGGCTTGCGCGACGGCGCGGTCTACTGCGCCGAGGCCGGCGGCATCGATGCGGCGCACGAAAAAGTCGTCGCCGACTTCGTCGCCCGCTTCCGCGCGCGTTTCCACAGCGATATCCAGACCTACGCCCCGCACGCTTACGACGCCACCATGACGCTGGCGGCGGCCATGCGCCAGGCCGGCTCCACCGATCCGGTCAAGTTCCTGCCGGCGCTGCGGCAAATCACCTATCCCGGCCTGACCGGCACCATCGGATTCGACGCCAACGGCGACATCCGCGACGGCGCGCTGACCGTCTCGACCTACCGCGCCGGCAAAAAAGCCAAGCTGGTCGTGCTGCGCTGAGCCGGCGCCGCTAGGCGTTGCGCCGGCCCGTGCGGCCGGTCGCGCAGCTTTTTGTCCGTCACTTGCATCGTGATGGCTACATACAACACATATTTCAGATTGTTTCTGGAAGGTCACGTGTATTTCAATTTAATTTAACAATTGGATGTGCGCCGCCATGCCTGCCTGGCGGGCGGTCTTGGCTATGAAAAAGCCGTCATCGAGCCTTTCCCTGAAATAAAAACAGTGGATTTAAGGAAAGCCCGAGCATAACTTCCTATCCTATCCGTAATGAAAAACTTATCAATATTGATAACGCGAATGCTAGAGTTGTCTTTCAAAAATCACATCTATTTAACCTTTACGCCAGCTGAAAAGGGATCAAATGAAGACCAAGCTTTTGCTTATGTGCGCCGCTTTGGCGGCCGCGACGGGTAGTTCGCAGGCCATCACTTTGCCGGGGGCGGCGCCGCTGGCCAAACCGCGCGTCGCCGCCGACCCGCGCATCGTCGACCTGGGCGTTGCCGCCGCCACCGATGTCAAAACCATTTCGTTGTCGCTGGCGCTGCGCAACGCCGACCAGCTCGACGCCTTCATCGCCGGACTCGGCGATCCGGCCAGTCCCAACTTCCGCAAGTTCATCACGCCCCGGCAGTTCGCCGACGCCTACGGCCAGAGCGCCGAGTCGGTAGCGGCGGTGCTGGCCTACCTGAAATCCAAGGGCTTCACCATCAACAAGGTGTTTGGCAACAACCTGCAGATCACGGCCACCGGCACCAACGCCCAGATCGCCGCCGCCTTCGGCTCGACCGTGCACAGCTATTCGCTGCTGGGCGCGCGCTACCAGGCGCCCGCCACCGCGCCGACGATCCCGGCCGCGCTGGCGTCGGTGGTCAAGGCCGTCAACGGCATCAGCACCAAGTCGCTGTTCAACAAGCGCTCGACGGCGCTGCCGCGCACCGGCCCGCTGGCCAATGACGTCAACCTCAAGGTGGCCGGCGCCATCGGCGGTTCGCCCGGCCAGTACACCACGGTCGACCTGGCGGCCAAGTACAACATCAATCCGCTGTATGCGCGCGGCATCACCGGCGCCGGCAAGACGGTCGGCATCGCCACGCTGGCCGGCTATCTGCAGTCCGACGCCTATGCCTACTGGCATCAGCTGGGCCTGCAGGTGAACGCCAACCGCATCGTCGACGTGCTGGTCGACGGCGGCCCGAGCGCGTCCGACGGCCCCGGCAGCGAAGGCGCCGGCGAAACCACGCTCGACGTGCAGCAGTCGGGCGGCGTGGCCCCCGGCGCCAAAATGCGCGTGTACCTGGCGCCGAACACGGACGCCGGTTTCATCGACGTGTTCGCGCAGGCGCTCGACGAGAACCTGATCGACGTGCTGTCGATCAGCTGGGGCAGTCCGGAAGTCTATTCCGACACCGCCACGCTGGACGCGTTCCACACCGTCTTCCTGCAGGCCGCCGCGCAAGGCATACCGGTGATCGCCGCCAGCGGCGACGCCGGCGCCTTCGACATCAACCGCGGTTTGCCCTACCCGGCGTGCACGACCTTGCTCGGCGTCGATTTCCCGGCCGCCGATCCGCTGGTGCTGGCCGCCGGTGGCACCACGCTGCCCAACACCACGCCGCACAAGTACGGCGACGTGACGGTGCCGACCGAGCGCGCCTGGGGTTGGGACTACCTGAAGAACTACATCGTCACCCACTACGGCACCGACCTGTATTACTCCGATTACCTGGCCGTCGGCGGTGGCGGTGGCGTGAGCGCCATGTTCGGCGTGCCGTCGTTCCAGAAAAACCTGCCCGGCGTGCAGAAGACCGCCGCCGCGCAATCGCTGGTGTGCCAGAACGCGGTGTTCAATCAAGGCCCCGGCTATGGCGACTACCTCGACGTCCCGGGCAACATCGCCGGGCGCAACCTGCCGGACGTCTCGCTCAACGCCGACCCGTACAGCGGCTATGCCGTCTACGAAGGCGGCGCGTGGTCGACCGGCTCGGGCGGCACCAGCTTCGTGGCGCCGCAGCTCAACGGCATCCTGACCCTGATCAGCGCCGGCTTGAACGGCCGCGTCGGGCCGATCAACCCGCAGCTGTACGCCGCCTTCAAAACCTACGGCTACGGCGCCGGCTCGCCGTTCAAGGCTATCACCGCCGGCACCAACCAGTATTACCCGTCGGGCGCCGGCTACAACCCGGCCACCGGCCTTGGATCGCTGGACGTGGCGGCGCTGGCCAAGGTGCTGGGCGTCAAGTAAGCAATGACCGGCGGCGGCGGGGCCGCCGCCGCTCCCCTAACTTTTCTATACGGATCGCAAATGAAATTCCTCAAACAATTGATCGTGGCCGCCACGCTGGCGCTGTGCGGCGCCGCCGCGCACGCCGATATCTTCATCAACAAGGATATCGGTCCACCGGGCGTGTTCAGCAATACGTGGACCTTCGACGGTTCCAACGATACCGCGCACGTGGCCGGCGCCGGTTTCACCGACACCTTCCTGTTCAACGTGCCGGACGCGCAGAGCATCTCGGTGTCGCTGACCTCCTTGTTCCAGCGCGGTTCGCTTGGCGTCAGCTTCGCCGGCGCCAATAGCGGCTTCGTCATCTTCGACTACAGCGATAAAACGGCCTTGTACGGCATCGACGGCACCAATGTCGGGTCGGTCATCGGCGCGCCCTTGCTGTTGAACTCCGGCACCTATGGCCTGTTCGTCGCCGGCACCTACCTGGTCAACGGCGGCGCCTACAGCGGCCAGATCTTCGGCGCGCCGCTGGCCGCCGTGCCGGAACCGTCGACCGTGCTGATGCTGTTGGCCGGCATGGCGTTCGTCGCCGGCGCGGTGCGGCGCCAGCGCGCCGTGTAGTCGGACCCTGTTCGACACCAGGCCGCGAGCGATCGCGGCTTTTTTTATGTCAGCGCGGCAGTCCGCGCGAATTGGCGCACGGGTCGTCCTCGTCGGGAATGTGACGCAACTTGCTGGTGGCGGTGGCCGGCGCGGCCGGCGCGCAGCCCGGCTTGGGCGCGGCGCTGGCCGTCGCTGGCGATGGGGAGGGCGGCGCCGGGTCTTGCCGTGCCGGGGCGCAAGCGCCCAGGCACAGCAGGATCAGCAGCGGTGACAGGGGACGAAAAGAAATCACGTTTGGCTCCAGCTTGCAGGCAGCATACGGCACAAGGCCGCTATGCGGCGCGCAGCTCGCCATACAGCGCGAGATATTCCTGGCTCAGCTTGTGGTTGCGGTCGAGGTGGATCATCGGCAGGTTGCGCTCGTGCGATTCGCGGATGCGGATGGAACTGGACAACTTGTTGGCGAACACCGGCAAGCCTTCCTCCTTGAGCTGTTCGACCATGCGTTGCGGCAGCAGCGCGCGCGGCTGGAACTGGTTGACCACGATGCCCTCGATGTGCAGGTCGGCGTTGTGGTCGGCCTTGATTTCCTTGATGTTGTTGATCAGCGTGTAGAGCGCCTGGCGCGAAAAATCGTCGCAGTCGAAGGGGATCAGGCAGCTGTCGGCGCCGATCAGCGCGGCCTGGCTGAAGAAGTTGTAGGCGGGCGGGGTGTCGATGAAGATTTCGTCGTATTCCTTGCCCAGCTCGCGCAGCAAATCGCGCAGCTTGTAGATCTTGTTGCGCGACTCGAGCTTCGATTGCAACTCGCCCAGCTCCGGGTGGGCCACGATGATGGAGAGGTTGTCAAACGGGGTCGGATGGACGTAGTGGCCGGCCGGCTGGGCGAACATGCTGAAGCTGAGCACCTGTTCGAAGTAGGCGCCCAAGGTCGGCGCCACGTCGTGCGCGGCCGCGCCCAGCACATAGCGGCTCGCATTGCACTGCGGGTCGATGTCGATCAGTAGCGTTCGCTTGCCCTGGCTGGCGGCGATGGCGGCCAGGTTGACCGCGATCGTCGATTTGCCCACGCCACCTTTTTGATTGAAGATCACCCGTTTCATAGCCCGCCCGTGTCGTGATGGAAGTGCAATCATTCTAGAGCAAAGCGCGGGTCCGGGGACAGGACGCGATCGATATTCGCGCACAACCCATTTGTTGCAGGCGGCCGCTGGCGACAGGTATAGGCGCGCGGCGCAATCGTTGCATCGAAGCCCGCGCTATTGATCGGCACGCCGCGCCGGCGGTTCGATGGCGGGCGCCGCCGCGCGCAGCCAGTCCTCCAGCTGCGCCAGCGAGAATGGCTCGCCAGTGCTTGCTCCAGCCTGGGCCCGCTCGACGATCTGCCGCAGATCGTCGCTGGTGGCGCTGGCCAGCGCCGCGCGCAACTCCGGCGTCGACCAGGTGAACAGCTCGCAGCCATCGTCGCCCGCGTGCGCCTCGAGCGCCGGGGACAGGCCCAACGCCTGCGTCCAGCCCAGCCAGTCGCCCTTGCGCAGCGAGCGCACGGAATGCGGCGGCGCCTTGGCCAGCAGGGCCGCGCGCTGCGCCGGTTCCGGGCAGGACTGGGCCAGCGCGCGGTAGGCCAGCGACGGATCCTCGGTGAGCGCGGCGATGCGCTCGCACAGGGGATGGGCCAGCGGTCCCAACACCAGCTTGGCGTCGTTGAGCAGTGCCGCGCGCTGCTCCGGCGCCAGGCGCGACGGCGCCGGCTTGCCGCCGAGCGTGGACAGTTCGGCCATCAGCACCCGCAACGCCGCGTCGTCGTGCCGCTGGTCGGGCTTGGAGGTCAGTTGCGGCATGCCCTGCAGCACCAGCGCGACGCCGTCGCCGCCCAGCTTTTCGCGGCGCGCGTAGTGCTGGCGGCGCCCGCCGTCCACCAGCGCTTGCTCGAGTGCGGCGCCGACCCCGGGCAGGGCGGCGCGGTCGGCCTCGGTGACGGCGTCCTTCTGGCGGCTGTGCATGGGGTATTGCAGCCCGTCGCGCGACAGCGCGTACCAGAACCGCTCCAGGAACTGCGACGCGGCGACGCGACGGGTCAGGAAGTTGAGCGTGAAAAAGCGGGCGGCGTAATTGATCGTGCCGGCGCGGTTGTCATTGCCGAGCAGGAGAACGCTGGCCTCGTGCGGCGAGCAGGTGTCGGCCAGCCCGCTGCGCAGCACCTGCGTCGCCAGCCGCAGCACCACGCCCGGCGAGGTGCTCGCGTCCACGCTGAACAGCACGTCGTGCCGGTACGGCACTTCGGCCGGGATGACCTCGATCGCGCGGCTGGTGAAGTCGCTGTTGGGGATCACCAGGTAGGAGCGGCGGATGGTGACCAGCCGCACCGACCGCCAGCTCAGCGACACCACCCGGCCTTCGAGGTCGTCGCGCCGCACATGGTCGCCGACGCGCACTGTGCGTTCCAGTTCGACCGACACGCCGGCGAACAGGTGGCCCAGCAGCGGCTGCAGCGCCAGGCCGATGATGACCGACAGCGCGGCCGACGTCAGCACCACGTTGCTGATGTCGAGGTCGAGGCCGTGACGCAGGAACAGCACGCCGGCCACCAGGTACAGCGCGATGCCCACCACCGCCCGCAGCAGGTCGGAGGTGGCGGTGCCGACGGCGCCCTTGGCGCGCTGCAGCCCAAAGCTCAGCAGGCGATGCGCGATCTGCACCGCCGCCAGCGCGCTGAGCGCGAGCGTGAGCAGGTGCAGCCAGCGGTAGGACAGCAAGGAGGGCTCCGGCGCGCCCGCCCCCAGCGCGCCGGTCAGCAGCCACAGCAGCGCGGCCAGGGTCATGGTGATCAATGGCCACATGGCGTCACTCTTTGTCGTCGGGCTTGCGGGCGCCGTCGCGCGGTTCGAGCATGCGCAGCGTCTGGTCGACGCTGGTGCGCAGGCGCTGGATGGCCAGGTGCAGTTCGCCGAACTGGCCGCCGGCCGGCGGCGCGGCCAGCTCGCCGCCGTGCTGCTCGACGCTGGAGCGGCTGGCCGCCGCCGTGAGCGACTCGAGCGGGCGCGAGACGTAGCGGCGCAGCAGGGTGAGCACGGCGACCGCCGACAGCACGAACACCGAGCTGAGCGAGGTGACCGTCAGCAGCACGCTGTTGAGCGCCTTCGAGCGCGCCGTCGCCGTCGGCACCTCGACGATCTGCAGGCCGACCACATCGTTCATGGTCCAGCCGAAGCCGTTGTTGGGGCCGTAGCGCGCCACCATGACGGCCGGCGCCGCCGCCGGCGTGCTGTGGCATTGCAGGCAGGCCGCCGAGCTCATGCGGATCGGCCGGGCCACGTAGAAGCGCTTGTCGGCCGGGTTGCCGATTTCGCCGGACAATTCGCGGCTGCCCTTGTCGGCCTGGAAGATGCGGATCAGGCCGACCTCCCAGTCGCTGGCGCGGTCGTTCGGATTGGTCGGGTTGAGCGAGCTTTCGCGGTAGGTGTAGCCGGTGTATTTTCTGGTCACGCGCGCGATGGCGTTCTGCGCCGAGAACGACGGCACCTGCTGCGGGTGGAAGTTGCCATCCTGGATCTGGCGCACCACGCCGGCGACCTCGTCGCTCGTGTAGTCGCGCACGGCCGAGGCGGTATCGAGCAGCATGTCGGCCTTCAGTTTGATTTCTTCGTGCGCCTGGCGCTGTTCGAGCCGGTAGGAACTGTAGCCGGCGATCAGCAGTCCGAGGCCGAAGCACGCGGCGATGATCCAGGCGAAGCGGATTTCAATACGCATGCGTTTTCCTTCGGACAAAAGCCGGTGGCGGAGGTGTGGGCGGAGGTTGCGGCGACGTGGCGCCAGGCCGGAGGCGAGGGCTAACGCGATATTGTTAATATTGCACTATATTGTAAAGATGCTACCATATTGCTCGACGCATGTCGACCCAGGCGGCGGAACCGCTCCCGTGGCGACGGTGGCGGAACCCAGACGACGGCCGATGAGGTGGCGCGGTGGCTCATCGCGCTATCGAGCGGCAAACTCATCGGCCCGGCCAGCGTCACGACGATGTGGACGCCGGAAAAATTGAACAGCGGCGCCGATGGCGAGTGGGCGGCCGGGTGGCCGGTGCTGCAACGCGCGCCCAGCCTGCAGGTGGCGGGCATCGGCGGCGCCCGCGCGGCGTTCGTTGTTTATCCGGACGCGGCTGGCCGTGGTTGTGTTGACCAGCCTCGCGGGGGCCAATCCGCAGCGCTTCATCGCCCGGATCGCCAAGCTTTACCTGTAGCGGCGAGCGGCGCCGGCCTGCGGCGGCGCGGTCACAGCGGCTTGCTGCACAGGCGGAAATCCGGATCGTCGGCATAGGGGCGGATGTCGAAACCGAGGCTGGCCATCAGCTTGAGCATGCCGCTGTTTTTACACAGCACCAGGCCGACGATCTCGCTCAAGCCCTTGTCGCGCGCCACGTCCATGATGCCCAACATCAGGCGCGTGCCGAGGCCTTGGCCGCTGTAGCGGTCGTCGACCAGCAGCGAGAATTCGCAGCTGCTGCGGTCCGGATTGGCGACGTAGCGCGACACGCCGATGATGCTCGGGGTGGCGACGAATTCGCCGTCCGGCCCGGGCGCGCGCACGGTGCGCACCGCCACCAGCGCCATTTCGCGGTCGTAGTCGATCAACGTGTACTTGGCCAGCATCGGCACCGACAGCTCGCGCAGCGACGAGGCGAAGCGGTAGTAGCGCGATTTTTCCGACAGCCCGCGCACCAGCTCCTGCAGCATCGAGGCGTCGTCCGGCTGCACCGGCCGCACCGTGTAGTGGCCGCCGCCGCGCATCGGCCACTCGCGCGTGTAGTTGGCCGGGTAGGGCAGGATCGCCAGGTGGTGGTAGTTGTGCGTGGCCGGCGGCGCGCTGTCGACGACGATGCGCGCGTCGACCACCAGCGCGCCGTGCTCGTCGACGATCAGGGGATTGATGTCCATCTCCCGCAACTGCGGCAGCGCGCACACCATCTCCGACACGCGCAATAGGATTTGCTCGATCGCGTCGCGCCGGGCCGGCGGCGCGCCGCGCCAGTCGTCGAGCATCGCCGCCGCCCGCGCGCGCCCGATCAGGCGCTGCGCCAGGAACAGGTTGAGCGGCGGCAGCTCGACCGCGCGGTCGTTGATCAACTCGACCATGACGCCGCCGGCGCCGAAGCTGATCGCCGGCCCGAACAAGCGGTCGGTGACGACGCCGATGCACAGCTCGCGCCCGTGGCGCTTGCCCGCCATCTTCTGGATCGTCACGCCGTTGATGCGCGCCTCCGGCGCCAGCCGGCGCACGGTGGCCATCATGTCGCCAAAGCCGTCGCGCACGGCCGCCGCGTTGGCCAGGTTGAGCGCCACGCCCTGCACGTCGGATTTGTGGGCGATGTCGGGCGAGTCGATCTTCAGCGCCACCGGGTAGCCGAGCTGGCTGGCGATGAGCATCGCCTCGCCGGCGCTGCGCGCCAGGATGGTTTGCGTGATGGGGATGTGGAAGGCCGCCAGCAGCGACTTCGATTCCATCTCCGTGAGCACCTTGCGCCGTTCGGCCAGCACGCCTTCGATCAGCAGGCGGGCGCCGTCCAGGTCGGGCGTGTGCAGCTGCGACAGCGACGGCGGGGTTTGCCGCAGCAGCAGCTGGTTTTGGTAGAACGAGGCGATGTTGGAAAAGCCGTCGACCGCCGCCTCCGGCGTGCGGAAGGTGGCCAGGCCGGCGGCGGTGATGATCTGGCGCGCCGCCGCCACCTTGCGGTCGCCCATCCAGCACGTCAGCAGTGGCTTGCCCAGGCCGGCGCCGTCGGCGCTGACGGCGCGCGCCACCGCCTCCGGATCGCTGCCCAGCTTGGGCGAGTAGATCACCAGGATGCCGTCGACCTGGGCGTCGCGCGCGCACGCCAGCACGGCCGCGCCGAAGGCGCCGGCGTCGGCCTCCTCGGACAGGTCGAGCACACTGCCGAGCGTGGCGTGCGCGGGCAGCTGCGGCGCCAGCGCCCGCGCGCTGTCGTCGGACAGGCAGGCCAGCCGCAGGCCGAGTTCCTCGATCCAGTCGGCCGCCAGCACGCCGGGCCCGCCGCCGTTGGTGACGATGGCCAGCCGCGGCCCGACCGGGCGGTAGCGCGAGGCCAGGCATTTGGCGGCCGAGAACAGCTGCACGAAGGACTTGACCCGCACCGCGCCGGTGCGGCGCAGCGCGGCGTCGAACACCTCGTCGCTGGCGACGGTGGCGCCGGAGTGCGTCAGCGCGGCCTGGGAGGCGGCGGCCGCGTTGCCGGCCTTGAGCACCACCACCGGCTTGGTGTTGGCCGCGCCGCGCAGCGCCGAGATGAAGCGGCGCGCGTCGGTCAGCCCCTCCATGTGGATGACGATGCTCTGGGTGGCCGGATCGGTGGCCAGGAAGTCGAGCGTCTGCGCCAGGTCGACGGCGGTGTTGGGGCCGAGCGAGACGACGGTCGAGAAGCCGACCGCGTTCTGGCTGCCCCAGTCGAGGATGGCCGAGGTCAGCGCGCCCGATTGCGACACCAGCGCCAGGCTGCCCGCGCTGGCGAGCTGGCCGGCCACGCTGGCGTTGAGGTTCAGGCGCGGGCGCTGGTAGCCGAGGCAATTGGGGCCGAGCAGGTGCATGTCGTATTTGCGGGCGATGGCGTGCAGTTCCGTCGCCAGCGGCGCCTGCACGCCGCTCGAGAGGATCAGCGCGGCGCGGCACTGGATGCGCCCGGCCACCTCCAGCGCGAACGCCAGGTCCTCGTCGGGCAGGGCGATGATGGCCAGGTCGGCGCGCGACGCGGCCAGGTCGGTCAGGGTGCCGGTCATGCCGGTCTGCAGGAAGGTGACGGGGCCGGCGTAGCCGCCTTCCGCGAGCTGGGCGCCGATGCCGCGGCCGTAGCTGGTCTGGGTGTCGGGCCGGTCGGCGTCGCCGGCGAAGACGACGATGGACTTGGGCGAGAACAGCGGGGTGAGGTAGTGGTTGTCCATGGTCGTCGGTCGGGTGTGGGAGGGAGGCTGGACGGGCGGACGTGCTTAGACCTTCTTGCGCGCCGCGATCCAGCGGTCGACCGCCGTCTCGAGCACGTCGAGCGGCACCGAGCCATGCGACAGCACTTCGTTGTGGAAGGCGCGCAGGTCGAAGTCCGGGCCGAGCGCCGCCTCGGCGCGCGCGCGCAGTTCGCGCAGCTTCAACTCGCCGATCTTGTAGCTCAGGGCCTGGCCCGGCATGGCGATGTAGCGCTCGACCTCCTGCACCGCCGTCACCTCGTCCTGCGGCACGTTGTCGCGGAAATAGGCGATCGCCTGCTCGCGCGTCCAGCCCTTGGCGTGGATGCCGGTATCGACCACCAGGCGCACGCCGCGCCACACCTCGGCGGTCAGGCGCCCGACCCACTGCCAGGGATCGTCATACATGCCGATCTCCTGTCCCAGCATTTCGCTGTACAGGCCCCAGCCTTCCGAAAACGCGATGCTGCCGCCGAAGCGGCGGAACGCCGGCAGTCCGTCCGTCTCCTGCGCCAGGCTGCGCTCGAAGTGGTGGCCCGGAATGGCCTCGTGCAGGAAGAAGGCGTTGGTGGTGAAGCGCGTGCGCGTCTCGGGCTTGTAGGCGTTGAAGTAGAAGATGCCGGGGCGCGTGCCGTCGACCGAGCCGCGCTGGTAGGAGGCCGGGGCGGCGCTCACTTCGCGGAACGCCTCGACCGGGCGGATCTCGAACGGCGCCTTGGGCACGTGCGCGAACAGCTGGCCGACCTTGGCCTCCACCCGCGGGCGCACGGCCTCGTAGGCGGCCTGGATTTCGTCGCGCGACGTGAAGCGCAGCTCGGGCGCGGTGTTGAGGTGCTCGAAGAACTGTTTGAGCGTGCCGTCGAAGCCGACGCGCACCTTGGCCTGCTCGAACTGGGCGCGGATGCGCGCCACTTCTTTCAGGCCGATGTCGTGGATCTGCGCGGGCGTGAGCTCGGTGGTGGTCGATCTGCGCGCCAGGAAGGCGTACCAATCCTGGCCGCCGGGCAGGGCGCCGATGCCGGCGCTGTCGCGGCCGGCCGGCAGGTAGGTGTCGCGCATGAAGGCGAGCAGCTTGCGGTTGGCCGGCGCCAACTGTTGCCGCACCAGCTTGCCGTAGGCTTCAGTCAGGCGTTCCTTGTCGGCGGCGCTGAAGGCGGCGGGGAATTTTTTCACCGGACCCATGTAGGTGCTCTTGTCGAGGTCGTCCGTGCCGACGGCTTCGAGCTGGGGCAGCACGCGCTTGATCAGCGCCTTGGGTACGACCACGCCCTGCGCGATGCCGGTGCGCATGTCGGCGATCATCCCGTCGACCGCCGGCGCATAGCCGGCGGCGCGGCGCAGCCAGTTGTCGTAGTCCTCGACCGTTTTGAAGGGCTGGGCCGAGCTGCCAGAGCCGAGCTGGGCCAGCGTCAGATGCAGGCCGGAGAACTGGTCCACCGGCACCAGGTCGGACCGGAAGCGCAGGCCGTCGAGCACCTCCCGCAGGCGGTAGCGCAGCAGGTCGTAGCTGATGCGGTCTTCCGGCGGCAGCGGCGCGGGGTCGAACTCGGCGCTGCGCGCCAGGTATTTTTCCGCCAGCGCGCGGCTTTGCGCGCGTTGCTCGGCCGACGTGACGGCGCCCAGGCGGTCATTGTAGCGCTGGTCGCCGTTGAAAGTGGCCGCGATCGGATTTTCGCGCAGGTAGTCTTCCCAGTACTGGGCATAGAGCTGGTTCATCTTTTCCGGCGTGGCCGGCGATTTGACTTGGGCGATGGCGGGCAGGGCCGCGCACAGCAGGGTGCACAGCAGCAGCGGGAGCGAGCGGGTCATGTCTTCCTTTGTTGGTTAAAGCAATCAAAGAATAGCATGGCGTAGCGCTTGGCCGGCACCGTTTCGGCGTGGCAGACCGCTAACGCAGCGTCACCCGGCGCCGCGCCGGGCGCGCTGGTGCCGGTTCGCCGACTGGCGCTTGACCGCTGCCTATACCGAGCGCACCGTGCACGCGGTCTATTGGCCGACGCGGCACCTGCCGCAAAAGGTGCGCGCGCTGATCGATCAATTGTTCGAGATGAACGCTTGAGCGTCGAAACGGCCGCGCCACGCGGTGTCAATCCCCCTTGGTCCTGGCGCAGGCGAGCATGGCATCGCCGATTGTATGGTCGCCCCGGGACTTGAGTATTTCGGCGGCGCTGCGTATGTCGCGCGCTTCCCTGTTCTGGCTCAGCTTTGACTTGCCCACCAGGCGGGTGATGGCGATTTCCAGGCCGATGATCGCCTGCAGCCTGGCATCGACGAACTCCTTGGCGCTGTCCCCCATTTTCCATGGCACCGGCTGGGATGCTTCGTGCGTGCGGGTCAGCCGGGCGACCACTGCGCGCACGAAGCGCTCGTCGTCGCGGATGGTGATGCGTCCATGGGCATGCACCACCCTGTAATTCCATGTGGGCACCTGCTGATGGAGCTCGTGTTTGGACGGGTACCAATTCGGCGAAATATAGGCGTCGCCGGCGCGAAACACCACCAGCACCTCGTCGCCATCGCGCACGTCCCGCCACAGCGGATTGGCGCGCGCCACATGCGCGCTCAAGGTTCCCAATTCACCCTGTTGGGCATTGAGCTCAAACGGAATATGGTTGACATCGAGTCCGCTTGAGCCGTAGGTGGCCAGCATGCCAAAAGCGTTTTGCTCGATGAGGTCGTGCAGCACGTCGGTGCGCGATTCCTCGAAATGGGCGGGAACGTACATTTTCTTCTCCAGGTTTTTGAATGGCTGGCGCGCCGTTGGCCGGTGCGGCGACACCGATGGAGTATTGCCGCTTTCTGGATTACCATATAGATCCAAAATTCACTTATATAACTAAACCAGAATTCCATGGCGCGACGTCCCCAAGCCACCGAACTGCCGTCCATGAGTGGATTGGATCGCGCACGCGGGGACATCGGTCGCCAATTAACCCAGTCGCTGCGCGAGGCTATCCGGGCTGGAAACTTGAAGCCCGGCGATTTGCTGCCCTCAAGCCGCCAACTGGCCAAGGCGCTCGACATCGCGCGCGGCACCGTGCTGGAGGCCTACGCGCAGTTGACCGCCGAGGGCTGTGTCGATGCGCAACCGAGGGCCGGGACCCGGGTGGCGGCGGGACTGGACAAGCAGCAAGTGGCGGGGCACGCCGCGCGAAAGCCCGCCACCGATATCGCCCCCGCGTCGCTGCCCGCCGCTGCCGTCGCCTTCGCGCAGGTGGCGGAACAATTCAAGGCGCTCCCACCGGTGCCATTTGCCGTGTCCGTGCCCAGCGGGCCGGCCGCGCCCGACGATACGTGGCGGCGGCTGGGCAACCGCCTTCGCGCCCGGGGCAAAGGCGCCCCGTCGGGTTACGACGATCCGCAGGGCGTGCCGGCGCTGCGCGAGGCGGTTGCAGACTATGTGCGCCGGTCGCGCGCGGTGCAGTGCGATGCCGGGCAAATCATCATCACGAATGGAACCCAGCAAGGCCTGTATCTCGCTTGCCAGATACTTCTTGGCGCCGATGACGTGGCATGGGTGGAAGATCCCGGCTACTGGGGCATCACGAAAATACTTGAAAGCACGGGTCGTCCGGAACGCATGGTCCGTGTTGCCGTCGACGATGCGGGCATCGACGTTGACGCTGGCATTGCCATGGCAAGGCAGGCGCGCGTCGCGTTCGTTACGCCTTCGCATCAATACCCTCTGGGAATGCCGATGAGCATGGGGCGGCGCAACGCGCTGCTCGCTTGGGCGCGACAGCACGGCTCGTGGATCGTGGAGGATGACTACGACAGCGAATTGCGCTACGCCGGCCATCCCTTTCCGTCGCTGCAGGGGCTTGCTCCGGATCGGGTCGTCTACCTTGGCACGTTCAGCAAAATCCTGTTTGCGTCGCTGCGCCTTGGCTATGCCATCGTTCCCAAGGCCTTGGTCCCGGCCTTTCGCGGGGCGCGCTTGCTGATGGATCGACACTCGCCCAGCGCCGACCAGCATGTGCTCGCCGCCTTCATCACTGAAGGCCACCTTGATCGGCATATCCGGCGCATTCGCGGCGTGTATTCGGATCGGCGCGCCCAGCTCATCGGCATGCTGGAGCGGTCGATTCCGCGGGACCTGGGCTGGTTGCAGCCGAGCGACCAGGGCATGCACTTGTTGCTGTGGCTGGCGCAAGGGATCGACGATGTCGTGCTGGCGTCGCGCGCCATGGCGGCGGGGGTGGCGGTGCGGCCGGTGTCGCCGATGTACGCGCCGGGCAATGGCCGAGCGGGGCTGATTCTCGGCTTGGGCGGATTTAGCGACGAACAGATGAGGGCGGCGGTTGTGAGCCTGGCCGGGATCATGGCGGAAATGCGAAAGCCATGAGAACAACAACGCCAACCCGTGCCTAGGTCTGTTGCGCCATCTTCTTGCATGACTCGAAAGTGCGTTCGGGGTCGCCGCCCCAAAAGATAGGATCGAACTTGTCGCCGACAAATTCAAGCTGCTCTCGCAACGCCGGCCGGTCGGCGGCCATGCAGGCGAAATAAGCGTACATGTTCCGATGGTCGCTGTGCGGATAGCGCTTCAAACGATCTTCAAAACCGATCTTCATGCTGGGCCAGGAGGCGTTGGTGGCGGTGAATAGCGCCTGGTCCAACTCGCCATAGCTGATGCCCGCGTACAGCCGGGCGTACATTTCCAGGCCGCGCTGTTGGCGCGTTTTCTTGTCCGCCCACGCGATGAAACGTTCCATCGTTTTCAGGTCGCCACCCCACTTCGGCAGCAGCGCCTCCTGCATCAGGAAGTACAGATCGTCGTCATCGGGATTTTTGTCGATGCCGGCCTCGAACACCCGCATCAGCTGTTCGCGGTCCCAACCGAGGTAGCGGCCGGCGATCAGCATGCCCCTGTTCCAGCTGCTGTCCTTGGCGGCGAGCGCCTCGGTCTTGCGCAATTGCTCGCTGGCCAGGTCGAGATAGGCGCGGAACTCGGCCCATGCCGTCGGCGAGACGGTGTTGGCGTAGCCGCCCCCGCGGCGGGCCGCCGCATGGGTCGTCAAACTGTTCGCGTAGAGCAGTTGAGCGAGCACCGATTGCGGATACTTATGGGACCACTGCTTGGTCAGTGCGTCGAGTTGCTGGTAATACTCGTCGCTGACCCGCAGGCCTGAATTGCTGATCTTGGCTATCCCCATCCAGAAGTGCGTCAAACGCGGCGTGCCTGTGAGGTTGGAGCGCACCCCCGCCTTGCCGTAGAGCGCGTACAGGCGCTCGAGTTCGGCGAAGTCGCCCCATCGATAGGCCGTTCCGACCAGTTCCGGCACGGCCGGCGCGGCCGGCTCCTGCGCCTTCGCCGGTATTGCGGCCACAGCCGCGAGCATGATCGCGCACAGCGCGCGGGCGAAATTAGCGAACGTCATTTGCAGCCTCATTCAGTGTCCAATTGAGTTCAAACCGTATTGTGGGGTCGTCGCTGCGCGGATATTTGTAGCCCTTCTCGGCATAGTCCAGCGAGGCGGCGTCGAACAACGCTTCAAAGGCGACGGGGGCGTTGTCGTACACGCCCGGGACCGTGATCCTGCGCGCCACCACCTTGGCCTTGATGAACTTGCCCTGGCCATCGGTGAGCGCTTCAATGGTCGTCACGCCTTGCGCCCCGAAAAACGCGGCGACGGGAGGAAAGACTTGTTTTCCGTCGCCCGGGCGCGGCGCGGCGGCCATTTGGAGAACGGATGCGGGCGTGTAGTCACTGGCGGCCGCCATCGTGGAATAGCGATAGATGGTGAGCGCCTTCATTTTGTCGACCTTGCCGCCGGCCAGCTGCGAAGCGAGCCACCATTGGCCCTTGGCACATTTGTCCCACCGTTCCCCGCCGTTCGGCTGGTCCGGCTTGCGGTCGCGATCGAAGAGGCGCCCGGCCAGGCCGGGTGACATGGGCTCGACCTCGACCGGACGCCCCGCGCGCAGCCGCGCGATGGCCTGGTCGGCCGCATTGAGTTCTTCCATTGTGGGACGCGATGGCAGTGGCTGGCGCTTGGCTCCCCAACGGGACAGCAATTCCCGTTCCCCCGCCAGAAGCGTAGCCCGGCTCTCCATGGGAGCAGCCTGGATCATCGCGATCCGCTGGGCGAAGTAGGGCGATGAAGGGGCGTTGCAGGACGCCGTGGCCAGCGCGGCTTTGAGCCACGCCTCGTCCTGCGCCGGCCCGCCGCTCTCCACCGACCAGATCGCCAATTCGTTTATTGAACGGGCGTAGAGCGACTGCAACTGGTTGCGGGTAAGCATGCCCGGATTGCCCGACGCGGCCCGCTCTTGCGCGATCCACGCCGGCCAGAGCGTTCGTACGCGTTCCAGATGCGCCTGTGCGATGTCGTTCGCGGCCTGGCGCAGGGGCGGATCGAGCGCCAGCTCGTTCGGCAGGCTGAAGAGTCGCTTTTCCCACTCGAGCATGCCGCTGACGAGTTCCTTGTCTTGTGCGGCTAAAAGTTCCTGCGCCGTGGGCGGTGCCGTGGCGGCGGAGCCGACTAATGGCAACAGGGCGGCACAATGAATGACCAGTCCCATCCACTTTTTCTTAAGCATATTGAACAGCAACGGTATCTCCCCTGGTCCATTTTTATTTTGCTTCGTCCGTTTTGGCGCAAATGGCTATCCAAGCGAACGGCCACATCGATTCTACGCTACCAGCCAGCGATGCTATGCAAGAAGCTCGGCAGCTCGTATGGGGCAGATCCCCATGGATATTTGTTGTTGAGTCGCAATACCTCCCAAGCGGAGCGATGTGACACTTTCTGTTCCCGCAGAAGAGGAGGTAAATCACATGAAGCGTTACACACTGACACTTGGCGCCACCACCAGTGCCGGAGGCAAGGTGATTGCCGCCTCAAGCCATGGGAGCATCAATGGCGTCACCATAGCGCTCGAAGGCGATGCCATTTACTGTCCCGCATGCAAGGGTACCGGCAAGATCGTTTGCATAGGTGCCCGCATCCCCGAACACTGGAACGGCAGGCAAGTGGGTCTTAGTGGGGACCTGTGCGACTGCGGCTGCCGGCCACCGCCCCGGCTGTTCGCGTGCCAAAGCCTTCGCTACCAACTAGTGGATGACGCTCAGAGTACGACCGCGCCGGCTGTTGGCCCCATTCAGCCACAGGCATTCCAGGCCAGCATCGAAGAAGCCGCAGCGCTACCCATCCGCTTTTTGCACGAGCACGACGGCAGTCCCATGGCGCTGCAACCCTACCGGCTCGAATTTCCCGACAGGACGGTCGAAGGGATGACTGATGTAGACGGCTGCACCAAACCCCTCACGGCGGCCGACCGTGCCGCGTTAATTGCGTGGCATGTGGCGGGGCAGTCCTGAGCCGGCTCTTGCAAACCTGTTTCGATGTCCCCGACCACGGAGGCCCACCAATGTCGCAGGAAAAAGTCTTTGCAACCAATAAGCACGACAATGTGCCACTGCACCGTAACGTCATACCTGTTACGGAATGCAAGGTGGCCGCAAGCCAGGCCGGCGGCAAGCAGTGCAGCGTCGTCGAAGTCCCGATACTGACTTGCGCCAGCGTCTGGCTGCGCTGCCAGCAGGAGGCCGAGGAGTGGATCGCGCCTGCGGGCAAATTGATCACCGATCCGATCTTACGCAATCGTCGCATCAACACGGCCTACGCCCAGTTATGGCTGGCGGACAACCGGTTCCAGTGGGCGGGACTGGCCGCGTTCGCTTCTAAGCAAGTGGGATGCGGCCTGCTGCATTCCTCGCAGAAAGTGACTGCTGCCATTCGGAAAATTGGGGACATGGCCGCCGCTGGTGGTTACGCCAGCAACACCGAGCTGGCCTATGCCAGCGTCATGCCTTCGGGGACCAGCGCTGGCGCAGGGTATATGTTTGGCCAGTTAGGGCTGGGTAATATGGCTCTGTTCCTTGATATCTACCCGCTGCACCGGTTTTTCATGCTTCGAGGCAGCAATCATTTGGCCTCCTGTCTGGAAACGCGGCAAAGCATCGCGTCGAAAGTACTGTGGCCCGTCGATAAGAAAATGCTGGAGTTCGGAAAACCTTTCAAGGAAATCAAAGACGGCTTCAGCGCCGTTGCGCAAAACCAGATTGCCGCCAGCGTTTTGCATTTTGCACGGCACGAGCAAGTCAATATCCTGCAGGCGGTGATTTATAACGACTTTGCCATGCGACGGGCCCTGGATGCCAACCAGTTTGCCTGGGCCACCGGATTCCCGTCTGGTGTGGCGGAAGCCATCGAGTTGACCTTGTCGGCCCGCTGTCGACCTGATAATGCGGGACGGTTGAGCGTCAGGTTTTCCCGGGACAAGCGCGCCCGACTGTACGATCAGGAACAGAGGATGGTATTCGTTCGCCAGGCGGCTGAACGGTTCGATAATTTGCTCCAGAGCCGGGAACGCTCGGCGGTGGTGGACGCCATCAGCGCCATCGCGGAAGGGAAAGTAGCATGGTGAAGCGCAAAAAATTGAAGCGCGCCGTCGTGGTTTTGGTGTTGGGCTATTGCGCGTGGGAGCATTTTTACGAGCCGGCACCGACCATTCTTTCCGCGCATGTCGGCAAGACTTTCGAGCACGTGGCGCGCGACTCTACTTACCCGGTCGCCGCCCGCTCCGGCGGGGCCGCCACCGACATGCAGTGGACTGATATTACCGAACCTGCCGTGATTATCCGCTTCAGCGATCCCCGGCACGGCTTTACCTTGCCGCCGACCACCTTCGCGGCCATCACCTACATGTATGGAAAAGTCACGACGATTTCCACGTCTCCCATGTTAAAGCCCTTGCCCTTTGATGAGGCGGTTGAAGTGCTGGCCCAATTGCAGAAGCAATTCCAGGCGGGGGGCTGGCAGCCGTGGACCAACAGCGCCAGTCGATGGTTTGACTTGACGCCTGAAGGCCGCCGACGTTTGCACCAAGCGATGCATGAGCCAGGCTGGGCGGAGGGGCAGGAATTGGTTGTTCCCGGTAAGTACGCGATGATTTTCAGACTCAAATGCACAGCCGGCTGTGCGGACGTTCCAGGCCCGGAACGCTACCTGATCGACGTCGGCTTGGGTCGTGCTGACGATGCGCCGCACGAGTATCCGAACCCTCCAAGGCCTAGCTCGACGAACGGACCATAAATTGCGCGGAATCGTGCTGCTCGCCGAAGGGTTCAGTGTTCAAACCGCGAAGGGCAGGGCAGCAGCCGCTCCAGCGTGTCGCCGATGCGCAGCAATTGGGGAGCGTCCGGCGCGGCGTTGTCGCTCGTGTCGTTGATGCAGAAAAAGTCTAGTTTGCCGAAGCGGGCGCACAGCTCGCCGAATTGTTCTGCCGCGTCGGCCGCCCCGCTTGAGAGGTAGGCCGACGCGCATTCGCGCACGATCGCGCGGCCCAGGTGCACCATCCAGCGCGGCACCAGATCGGGGATCAGCGGCGGCACCGCCCACGAACGGAAGACGGTGCTGCGCACGGCGTGGAACAGTTCCGGCGCTTCGTGCTCGAGCTGGCGCATCGCGCTCACCAGCATCGGGCGCGGCGAGTGGGCGAAGATGCGCGGCACGTGACGGTAGTGCGGGTCGCGCGCGGACAGCCATGCGCGCGACAGCAGCGACGCGTTCACCAGAGCGCTTTCATGCGGCTGCGGCGCCGGGTAGTCGGGCAGCAGCGCCGCTTCCTTGAAGACGGCCAGGCCGGCGTCGGAGAACCACCATGCGGCATCGAAAGGCGCCCCCAGAAACACGTCGTCATTGAAGTAGATAAAGCGTTCGGACAGGCCGGGCAAATGGTGCAGGTAGGTTTCGATATGGCCGGAGTCGAACACCGGCAGCGCGGCCGCCGGCATCAGGGTGCGGTGGTCGACCACGGTGACGCCCGGCCCTGGCCCCGGTCCAGTGCGCAGCCAGGCCGGACACTGACCATCGGTCACAATGTACACATGCCCGTGTTCCGGGAAAAAGCGCTGCAGCGCCCGCAGGTTGTAGCGCAATTCGCCATTGTCCCGATAGCGGCCCGAGACGTCGGCAAACCGCGCCGCGCCGGCGCTGCCGCCGCTGCGTGCCTGCGCCGCGCGCCGGTTCGCTTGCCAGCGCGGATCGGCGCCGTCGACCCACAGGTAGACGACGTCGATGCGGTCGGTCGCTGGCGGCGTCATGTCTGCCCGGCCCGGGCCGCGCAGCCTTGCGTTCCGCGCGGCAGTTCGAGGCGCCAACTTGGCACGCTTGGGATCGTCATGGAATTCTTTCTCAATCAAGCAATCGTCAATTGTAGTGACAATCGACAATTCCCTGTGCCTTGAGAATATATTTTTGCGGGTCAAGTGTTCGCGCGAGCGGTGGTTGTACCGCGCTCCAGCGGTACGAGCCGGCCGGCGCGGAATCGCATCGGCGATACAAGGATTTTCAATTCGTCACCTCGGCAACGGCCGCGCCTGCCTTGGCGGCGTACATCGCCTGATCCGCGTACGACAGCAGGGCCTGCCGATTGTCGCCATGCTCGGGATAATGCGCCACGCCTATGCTGACGGCGACCTGCAGTCCGATGCCCGCGTCAACCTGGATCGGCGGCGCCAGCGCCAGGTGGATCTTGCTCATCACCAGTCCGGCATCCGAGGGCAGGGCCGTATTTTCCAGCAGGACCACGAATTCGTCACCGCCCAGGCGCGCCAGCGTATCGGTGCTGCGCAGGCAGGACGCGATGCGCTGCGCGACCTGTTGCAGCAGCCGGTCGCCGCACGCGTGACCATAGCGATCATTGACCTGTTTGAAACCGTTCAAGTCAATGAAGAGCAGGGACATTCGCTGCTGCTGACGGCGGGCGCGGGCGAGGGTGGTGTCGAAGCGGTCGTGGAACAGGCGCCGGTTGGGCAAGCGCGTCAGTTCGTCGTGCATGGCCATGAAACGCATTTGCGCATGCAACTGCTTGCGCTGGATGGTGGCGGCGAGCTGGTCCGCCACGAATAGCAGCAGGCCGCGTTCGCGCACCATGTCGCAGGCGCCCTGGGTGGCGCTGCACAGCACGATGGCGCCGACGATGCCTTCGGGCGTCGCCAGCGGCACCGCCAGTGCCGCGCCCGCCATGGCGTTCGCCGCCGCCTGCAATGGCGCCGGCAGCACGTCGCTTTTGGCAGCCGGCAGCAGCAGCGGCGCAGCCCGCTGGACCACTTCCTCGCACAGCAGCTGCACCAAGGATGCGGCGGGTGCGATGCCATCGTCCACGTAATAGGCAAGATGCAGGTGCTGGTCAGCCGTGTCGAACAGGGCGACGCCAAAACCGCAGCCGGGCAGCAGCTCGACGAGGGTCGCGTGGCTTCGCTGAAACAGGTCTGCCAGGTCATCGCTGGCACGGGCCGCCTCGGAGATGGCGTAGAGCACCGCCTGCATCGCTTGAGACTGCTTTAGCGCCGTGACGTCGCGCGCAACCGCCACGCGCAGCTGGTCCTGCTCCGACCAGCGCGCCGACCACATGATGTGGACGATGCTGCCGTCCTTGCGCAGATAGCGGTTTTCGAAATTGATATGGGACTTGCCGTTGATGATGTTGTGCGCCGCAGCCAGGGTGCGCGCGCGGTCCGCCGGCGCGACGAAATCGATCATGGCCTTGCCGATCATTTCCTGCTGGGTATAGCCGAAGAGACTTTCGCAGGCGGCACTGACGAACACGAAACGGCCGTCGATATCGACCATGCAGACCACGTCGAGAAGTAGATCGGTAAAGTTGGCGATAGGGGGGACGACGATGGGTTCCATTTTGCCATTCTAGGGCAATTTGCCGCAAACCCCGTAAATTGGGGCGATATGGCAGATCAGGGGCCGTTCGCGGACTGGGGCGGATGCGGCCGGACTTCGTGGCGGGCGGTCGAAGGATCTTTAAGACGGTGTCTCGCCTTCAGGGCTCGCTGGAGAAGGCCGCGCGCCCGCCCGACGGTCGAGCGATGCCCTGGCATAGTCAAGGTCGTCCGAAAATCGGGGAAGTCTAGGACTGAGAATCCCAGAAACGACAACGCCCACTTGCGCGAGTGGGCGTTGCGCGAACGATGTTCTTGGTGGCCCGGGGCGGAATCGAACCACCGACACAAGGATTTTCAACAATCGCGTCGCTCGTAGGCCATCGTTGGCTTGAATTGTCTTAAGATTCCCAAGGATTAATGACGGTGACACTGGCCGCTTCGTAGGGCGCCGTATCGCGCGATGCGACGATGAACCTTCGCGAGGCCGCAATCGCGGCAATGTAACCATCAGGTGTGGGAAATCCGCGCCCGGCGACTTTGGCGGTTACGGCCAACTCGGCATAGTGCCTTGCCGCATCGGTGTCGAATGGCAGCACCCGGTCCCTGAAAAGGCTCATGAGGCCGTCAAGGGCTTGCGCCAACATGTCCTTGCGCTTGCCGGTCGGAAGTGTCCGGATACCAAACAGCAGCTGGGCAAGCGTCACACTAGACAGATACAGCGTTTCCGCCGCCTGATCGTTCAGCCAAGTCCGTACAGCGGGGTGCGGCGCGGGCTTCATCGCTTCGGACACGACGTTTGTATCGAGAACGATCATTCAAGCCCCATTGGCTGGGCCGGCGTCTTGTCCCTCACCTCGGCGAAGAACTCGAAATCCTCGTTCGTGAGGCCGATCTCGCGCCCCAATGCTGCAAGGGCGTCCCCCAAACGAACGCGTGTCTCCGGCTTCACCGCATTGGATAGAATTGCGCGGACCTCGGCCTCCGTGCTATGCCCATGTTGAGCGGCCCGCACGCGCAATGCGCGGTGCACCTCGTCTGGTAGATTGCGTACTGTCAGCATTGCCATAGCATCACCTCGTGAAAATGCCTGCGATGCATTCATAATATGATACTGACTTCATGCCCGCAAGCCGGTGATCGAGATTTGTGAAAGGCTTTTGCCGATGATCCGCGACGCTGCGGCTAGGAAAGCACTGAATTAATCAGGTGAATGCTGTGACGCGATGTCGAGGGAGGACGGCAGAAGTGCTCAAGGGAAGTGACAGGCTTACCTTCAACACCGGAAATAGACAGGGGAGCCAGGGACTACCACCCCAGAAACGACAACGCCCACTTGCAGGAGTGGGCGTTGCGTGAACGATGTTCTTGGTGGCCCGGGGCGGAATCGAACCACCGACACAAGGATTTTCAATCCTCTGCTCTACCAACTGAGCTACCAGGCCAAGGCGCGCTATTGTAGCAGTCCTGTTTAATTTCGCCAAGTCCCCCATCGAGCGCCGCCAGGTAGCGCCGTAGCGCGTCGTCCAGCGGCGGCATCAGCTGGCCGCGCTCGCTGCCCAGCGCGCTAAACACTGGCCGGGGCGCCTCGATGTCGAGCGCGGTGGCCGGCCGTGCCGACAGGCCCCGCGCCGACACCCCGGCCAGTTCCGCCGCCCGACGCGCCAGCTCCGCCCAGCTCAAGGCCGTGCCGCTGCTCAGGTGCCAGATGCCGGCCTCGCCATCGATCAGCAGGTCGAGGCAGGTGTCGACCAGGTCCGGCACATAGGTGGGCGAGACGACCAGGTCGCTCGCGGCGGAAAACGCCTGCCCGGCGGCCAAGGCGCGCAGCGCGCGCGTGACGAAGTTGTGCCGGTCCCACGGCCCGAATAGGGCGCTGGTGCGCACCATCAGCGCGCGCGGGTGGACCGCGAGCACCCGCTGCTCGGCCTCGGCCTTGCTCTGGCCGTAGACGTTGAGCGGAGCGACCGGGTCGCTTTCCACATACGGGGCGCCCTTGCTGCCGTCGAACACCAGGTCGCTGGAAAAACTCAGCAGTTCGATGTCGTGGCGCGCGCACGCCGTCGCCAGGATCACCGGCCCTTGCGCATTCTCGCGCTGGCAGCGCGCGGCGTCCTGCTCGGCGCGCTGAACGCGCACGTAGCCGCCGGCGTTGACGATGGCCCATGGACGGTAGCGGCAGATCGCGGCGGCCACCGAGGCCGGATCGGCGATGTCCATCTCCTGGCGCGTGAGCACGTGGCAGGCCAGGTGGCGCTCGGCGCACAGGCGGGCGAAGGCGCCGCCCAGATTGCCGTTGGCGCCGCTGATGAGAATGGGCCGGCCCGGCTCGGCCGCCGCGCCCATGTCCGGCGACAGCGCCGGCGCCAGCGCCGGCCCGAACGGCATCGGCGCGCACAGCAGCCGCTGCGGCCGGCGCCACCAGCCCGGCCCCGCCAGCACCGGGCTCGACGGCGGGCGGCCGGTCGCCAGTTCGCGCATCAACGTCGCCAGCGCGGTGGGGCGCGGTTGCGGGCCGCGCAGGTCGTAGGCACCGCTTTCGTAGTAGCCGTTGCGGGCCGTGACCAGGCTGTTCCAGTCGAACGAGCCGAGCAGCGACCATGCGGTGACGGCGCCCACGTCGACGCCGTCGCGCCGCGCTTGTTGCGCCGCCTGCCAGATCTCGTGCAGCCAGCGCAGCTGGTCCTCCCGGTTGGCGTCGATGTGGGCCTCGGTGACGGCCAGCGGCAGGCCGTAGCGCTCCCACGCCTCGTGCAGCAGCGGGCCGACGCCGGGGCGCGGCGTGGCCAGCGCGCGCGCCGCGACGATGTCGGCATAACCTTCGGCGCCGACGTCCTGGGGCGGATAGTGCTCGCCGCGATGGTCGAGCCAGCGCTCGCTGGTGATGTAGTAGTTGATGCCGACGACGTCCGGCGGGCAGCGGTGGTCGCGGAACCATTGCAGCTCGCCGGCCGAGGCGCCGCTGTCGCGCAGGTAGCGCCACAGCGCGTGGCTGGAATCGACCATGCCGCACAGCAGGTCCCAGGGCAGCCAGCGGCGCTCGTTGTAGAACCGGGCCTTCTCGGCCATCTCCGGCGTGCTGTAGGTTTTGCCCAGGTCGTCCGTCTGCACGAGGCGCGCGCGCGGGTTGACGGCGCGGATCGCTTGCATCGACAGCGCCACGCCCTTGCACTGGTTGAGCAACGCGCGCACGAAGGCGCGGTCGCTGCGCTCGTGCGGATACCACAGGCCGTACAAGGCGCAAAAGCGCGCGGTGGTGCACGGTTCATTGACGGGCGTGTAGCGTTCGATCCAAGGGTAGCGGGCGGCGACGGCGCCGGCGTAGGCGGCCAGTTTTTCGGGGAAGGCGGGATCGACCAGGCTGGTCTCGCGCGGGCCGCTGCCGTGGTGCACCAGGCCGACGATGGGATCGATGCCGAGGCAGCGCAGCGCCGGCAGGCGCTCGTCCGGCCACGACCAGTCGGCTTTGGCCAAGCCGTCGGGGGCGATCAACTCCCACAGCACCGGGTAGCGCAGGGCGGTGACGCCAAGCGAGGCGAAGCGGTCGAGGTCGCTGATGCGCCCGGCATGGCCGTTCTGGTCCATCTGGCTGAAGAACTCGTCGCGCACGCGGTTGACGGTCGCCTCCACGCCGCCCCACAGCTCCAGCTGCCCGGTCGTTGTCGTAGTCATGTGGTCGATCAATAGTCGAACATGCAACGAGTATGGAGAAGAACGGCGCGGCCCGGCGCAGCTTTGATCGCCGGATACTTTCCTTGACACCAATAATGTCGGGGTATAAATTCGTTCACTGTGCTATCCAACTGCAATCCACCTGACGGGAGCGGTATGAAACGAGCGACATGGTTGTTGGCGGGGTTGACGGTGATGGGCGCGGCGCACGGCGCGGAAGCGACGCCGGTGCAAAAGCAGATGCGCGAGATTTATCAGGAGCTGGTCGAGACCAACACCACCAATTCGGTGGGTTCGTGCACGGTGGCGGTGACGAAGATGGCCAAGCGCCTCAAGGCGGCCGGCTACAAGGATGCGGACATCAACATCGTGGTGCCGCCGGGCGGGCCGGCCAAGGGCAATCTGGTGGCGCGGCTGAAGGGCGACGGCAGCGCCAAGCCCTTGCTGCTGCTGGCGCACGTGGACGTGGTCGAGGCCAAGCGCGAGGACTGGAGCCGCGATCCGTTCAAATTGATCGAGGAGGATGGCATGTTCTACGCGCGCGGCGCCTCCGACGACAAGGCGATGGCGGCGGCCTTCGTCGCCAACATGATCCGCTACAAAAAGGACAAGCCTGCGCTCAAGCGCGACCTGATACTGGCGCTGACCTGCGACGAGGAACTGGTGCCGAGCAAATTCGACGGCGCCGACTACCTGCTCAAGCATCACCGGCCGCTGATCGACGCCGAGCTGGCGCTCAACGAGGGCGGCGGCGGCATGCTGGACAAGGACGGCAAGCCGGTGCGCCACGGCATCCAGGCCGGCGAGAAGGTGTACCAGAGCTTCCAGCTGGAGGTGACCAATCCCGGCGGCCACAGCTCGGCGCCGTATCGCGACAACGCCATCTACCACCTGGCCGACGGCTTGTCGCGGCTGGGGAAATTCGCGTTTCCGTTCAAGCTCTCGGACGTCACGCGCGCTTATTACGAGCGCATGTCGACCATCGAAAAGGGACAGGTCGGCGCCGACATGAGGGCCATCCTCGCCGATCCGCCGGACGAGGCGGCGCTGGAGCGGCTCTACACCCTCCACCCGGGTAACAACTCCACCGTGCGCACCACCTGCGTGGCGACCAAGGTCGATGCCGGCCACGCCGACAACGCCTTGCCGCAGCGGGCGCGCGCCACCGTCAATTGCCGCATCCTGCCGGGCGAGCCGATTGACGGCGTGCAAGCGACCCTGCAGCGCGTGCTGGCCGATGACCAGATCAAGATCACGCGCATCGGTGAAGGCGTGGCCAGTCCCGTGCCGCCGTTGACGCCTTCGCTGATGAAGGCGGTCGAGGAGATCAGCAACGATATGTGGCCGGGCGTGCCGGTGGTGCCGACCATGGCGACCGGCGGGACCGATGGGCGCTTCCTCAACAACGCCGGCATCTGGACCTACGGCATCAGCGGGATGTTCCATGGGCCCGAGGGATCGGGCGCGCATGGACTCAATGAGCATATCCGCGTGAAGTCCTTGTACGACGGCCAGGAGTATTTGTATCGGTTGGCCAAGCGCCTGGCCACCGAATAAGGCGCGCGCTGCGGTCAGAGGCGGACGGTGATGCTGCGGAAGCGGCGCCGCTCCGGCGGCGCTTCCTTGCATGGCACGCCGCCGGTCTTTTCGTCGCCGTCGTCGCTCAGTAGCTGGAACGATCTGCCGTCGGCCAGCGCGAACAGGCCCTCGGGCCGCAGCCCTTTTTCCAGGCTGGCCGACAGCTCGGCCGGCGCGGCGCCGGCCGCCGGCGCCCATTTGTAAAGCTTGAACACGCCCTCCGAATCCCTCGGCCCGGCGACGATCAAATACGCGCGCAACTTGTCGGCATAGTCGATGCTGCGGATGCCCAGGCCTCCGAGCGGCAGCTCGATCGGCGCGCCGAACACCGGCGCCCTGGCCGGCGCGCCGCCCACTCCCAACACCTCGTCGGGATTTTTAAGCGTCAGCAGCAGCGCCTTGCCATCGACCACCGGGCTGCGCAGGCCGATCAGCAGGTGGCCCTCCGGCGTCGCCGCCAGGCCTTCGATATTCAATCCGCCTTCGTCCTCGGGCGAGATTTGCGCCGCTTCGTGCAGGTGGTATTTTTTAAACGCCGCATGCCCGGCGATGGCGTCGAGCAGGCCGGTGTAGGGCTGGCCGGCCACCGTCAACGTCACCGCGTCGCCTTTGCCGCCGATATCGGTGGCGAACAACTGGCGCCGCTCCGGCCGCGCGCGCGCCTTCTTGTTGGCGCCGTGCGAGGCGATCCAGTAGATGCGCCGGCCGATCAGCGCCGCGCCTTCGATGTCGGCCTCGCGCTGCTTTTCGCCGGGGATGCGCAGCAGCTGCGTCATGTCGAAGCTGCGCACCGGCGCGCCGGAACGGTCGCTGCGATAGACGCGCAGGACGTTGTCCTCGTCGTTGGCGACGACGAAGTGGTGGTCGTCGACGGCGATGCCGGCCGAGGCGTCGCACATGCCGTGGTGCTCCAGTGGCGCCGTTGCCGACGCGCCGGGCAGGGTCAGCAGGCCGGCGAGCACGCAGGCGGCTTGTTTGGTGGTGGCCATCGTATTCTCCTGAAAAAGGCAGTGGGCGGTGGTGGAAAGGGCGGCGGGCCGCGCCATATTTGCTATGCTAGCGTCTTTCCGCGTTCCGGCGCCGCAGCGCTGGCGGGGAGCCCATTTACGGAGTGGACGATATGGTCTCGTTACAAGAGCAGTTTTTAAAGGCGGGCCTGGTCGACAAGACCAAGGTCAAACTGGCCAACCAGGAAAAGAGCAAGCAGAAAAAGGTTGAGCGGCGCACCGGCGAGCAGACCGTCGACGAGGCGCGCATCGCCGCGCTGGAGGTGCAGCGCAAGAACGCCGAGCGTGCGCGCGAGGCGAACGCGCAGCGCGACGCGGCCGCCAACCAGAAGGCGATCGTGGCGCAGATCGCGCAGATGGTGCGGCAGAACCGGCAGGACAAGGGCAAGGGCGATATCGCCTATAACTTCACGCATGGGACCAAGATCGAGCGCCTCTTCGTGTCGCCGGCGGTGCGCGAGCATCTGGTGGCGGGGCGGCTGGTGATCGTGGTGCTCAACGGCGTCGCCGAGCTGGTGCCGCGCGTGATCGCCGATAAGATCGCCGAGCGCGATGCGTCAATGGTGGTGCGGGTGAATAAATCGAGCGCGCCGGTCGAGGAGGATGATCCTTATGCGGCGTTCCAGATTCCTGATGATTTGATGTGGTAGTGACCGCGCTTTTACCCCGCACGGCCAACCGGGGACGTACCCCGAGGGGTACGTCCCCATTTTCGAGGCGGCGCCGGTTTCGCTGGCGCCCGCCCGGGGTGGACGTTACGGCTTCTTGAGCGTGCGCTCGAACAGCTGGTAGATCCGGCGGTACTGGTCGTACCAGCTTTCGGCATGCACGTAGGCGTGGCGCTCGAGCGGGTAGGAGGCCAGCTCCCAGTTATCCTTTTTCAGTTCGATGAAGCGCTGCGCCATGCGCACCGAGTCCTGGTAGAAGACGTTGTCGTCGACCATGCCGTGGGCGATCAGTAAATGCCCTTTGAGCTTGTCGGCGTACTCGATCGGTGACGACACCTTGTACGCTTCCGGATCCAGCTCCGGCGTGTTGAGGATGTTGGCCGTGTACTCGTGGTTGTAGGTGGTCCAGTCGGTGACGGGACGCAGCGCGGCGCCGGCCTTGAACTGGTCCGGCGCCCGCAGCAGCGCCATGAAGGTCATGAAGCCGCCGTAGCTGCCGCCGTAGATGCCGACGTTGTCGGCGTCGCCCTGCTGGTTGGCCACCATCCAGTTCAAGCCGTCGATGTAGTCCTCCAGCTCCGGGTGCCCCATCTGGCGGTAGATTGCCGTGCGCCAGTTGCGGCCGTAGCCGAGCGAGGCTCGGTAGTCCATGTCCAGCACGATGTAGCCCTTTTCCATCAACAGGTTGTGGAACATCTGCTCGCGGAAGTACACCGGGAAGCGCTGCGTGACGTTTTGCAGATAGCCGGCTCCGTGCACGAACATCACCACCGGATATTTTTTGCCCGGCTCCAGCGTGGCGGGGCGATACAGCTTGGCCCAGACCGGGTCGGCGCCGTGGGTCGACGGCACCGCCACGATTTGCGGCGCGATCCATTCGCGCGCCTTGTAGTCGGCGCTGCGGGTGTCGGTCAGCTGCCTGGCCGCGCCGCCGCCACTGTCGACGGTGGCGATTTGCGCGGGCATGTAAGCGCTCGAGTAGCGCACCAGCAGTTTGCGGCCGTCCGGCGACAGGGTGAAGCCCTCGACGCCGCCGAGCGACGTCAATTCCTTCAACGCGCCGTTGGCGGCGGAGCTGGAGCACACCTCGTAGGTGCCCGGCAGTTTTGGATTGCACAGGAAGTAGGCGGTCTTGCCGTCGGCCGACCACTCGACATTGCTCGCTTCCCATTTGCCCGAGGTGAGCGCGCGCGGCGCCGGGGCGCCGGCCGCTTGCAGGTAGATGTGGGCGTAGCCGCTTTGCTCCGACTGGAACCACAGCGTGCTGTTGTCGGGCTGCCAGCCGAAGCCGTTGCCACGGTTGTTGACCCAGGCGGCGTCGCTCAGGCGGTTGAGCGGCTGCAGCTTGGCGCCGGCCAGGTCGACCGTGGCGATCCAGCGGTCCTTGTTGTCGATCGCCTGCGCCATCACGGCCACCTGCTTGCCGTTGTCGCTCCAGCGGATCGACTCGTCGCGGCTTTCGAAGCGCACGCCGCGATTTCCTTTCAATGGATCGAGCTTGCGGGCGGCGCGCATCTCGGCCAGCGGATCGACGTTGATGCCGGGCAGGGCGTCGAGCGACAGTTCGGTCACCTTGCGCGTGGCCAGTTCGATCAGTTTGAGCTGCTGCGGCTGCGGGCCTTCGTCGCTGACGCGCTTGCGTTCGTCGTCGGTCTCCTCGTAGCCCGATTCGGTCACGTACTTGGGCAGTTTGCCGACGCGGCGCTTGTCGCCGTCCTTGGCGCTGGTGACCACCAGCAGGTAGCGCCCGTCCGGCGACAGCGCGCTCGTTTCGATGACGACCTTCTCGCCCAGGTAGATCGGCTGCGGCGCGCGCGTGGCGTCGGCTCCACGTTCCTCGTTGCGGCGCTCGCGCGTTTCGTCGCGCTCTTGCTTGACGCGCGCCAGCGTCGAGAGCAGGCGCAGTTGCAGCTCGCGCCGGGCGCTGGCCTCGGGCGCGGCATCGGGGTCCTTGGCGGTGCGCAGCACGGCCACCGGCGCAACCAGGCGTTCGGCGCGGCTCCAGCTGAACCAGTCGCTGCCGACGCGGAACTGCACGCCGGCGCCGTCGGCCGTGTATTGCGGATCGGCCGCGGGCGTGGTGCCGCGCAGGATCTGCGTCAAGGCGCCGCTTTTGAGGTCGCGCTCGAACAGGTCGCCGTTGCGCAGCACGATGGCGCGCGTGTGGTCGCGGTTGTAGACCGGATCGGCGGCGTCGAGGTTGGCCAGCTGCTTGTCCTCGACCAGCTTGGGCGCGCCGCCGGCGACGAGGAGGGTGTCGCGCAGCGGCGAGCCGGCGCGCTTTTGCTTGAAGTAGACCTGGCGGCTATCCCAGCCCCACCACGCCGATTCGACCGGGTTGCCGATCCAGTCGGGATTGGCCATGGCCTGGTCCAGCGTGATCGGGGTGGCGGCGGCGGCTTGGGCGGGGATGGTGCACAGCGCGGCCACGGTGGCGGCAAGCGCGAAGGGGAGGGGCATGACAAAACGCATTGATGGTTCGCTTTGGGGTTGGGTGAACGGGAGCGCCGGATTGCGACGCGTCCTCGATTCTAGCAGCCTGCCGGACCACTTGGCGTCAGTTGCGGGCCATCTTGTCCCGGAGGCCGTGCTTGGCGTCCGGGCCGCCGCGGCGCGGCGCCATGCGCAGCGCCAGCATCAGCACCAGTCCGGCCGCCAGGTACATGCCGATCAGCGCCGCCAGCAGCGCGGCGCTGTCGCCCCAGGCCAGCAGGCGCGCGCCCAGCGCCGGGCCGAACGCGCCGCCCATCATGCCCAGGCCGGCGACCAGCGCGATGCCGAGCGCGGCGCGCCGGCGGTTGAGCAGTTCGGTGAGGATGGACATGAGCAGCGGCAGCGCCGAGGCGATGCCCAACGACGCCAGCGACAGGCCGGCCAGCGACCATGCCAGGGCGTTGTCGGCGGCGATGGACAGGCCAAGGCCGCCGGCGGCCAGCACCATGCAGGCGATGAAGTGGCCGCGCCGTTCGCGCCGGCGGTCCGAGTCGTAGCCGATGGCGATCATGCCGACCACGCCGGCGACGCCCGGCATGAGCGCCAGCGCGGCGGCCGGCAGCGTGCCGGCGGACGCCCAGCGCTCGAGCAGCGCCGGCGCCCAGTGCGCCAGCGCGTAGCTGGCGCCGGCCAGCAGCAGGTTGGCCAGCGCCAGCAGGCAGATGGCCGGGTCGCGCAATAGCGACCAGGCGACGGCGAGCGGCTCGTCGGCGTCGTGGTCGTCCTCATCGTCGTCGGTGTCGACGCCGGCGGCCGCGGCCAGCGCCGCGTTGTCGCGGTCGAGGTCCTGGCGCACCATTTGCTGTTCAAAGCCGGACAGCCAGTTGGCGTCGTCCGGCGCGTCGTCAAGGTAGAAGTAGGCGGCGATGCCGACCAGCGCGGCCGGCAGGCCTTGCGCCAGCAGCAGCCATTGCCAGCCCTGCAGGCCGGCGTGCAGATGCAGCCCTTGCAGCAGCGCGTCGGACAGCGGCGCGGCGAGCATGCCGCCGATCAGCGTGGCCGACGCGAACACGGCGAACGCGCGCGCGCGCCGGCGCGCCGGGTACCAATAGGTCAGGTACAGGATCACGCCGGGGAAGAAGCCCGCTTCGCACATGCCGAGCAAAAAACGGATCGTGTAGTATTCGAGCGGCGTGCGCACGAAGGCGCCGGCGGCGCTGGCGGCGCCCCAGCCGAGCATCATCCGCAGCAGCATTTTGCGGGTGCCGATTTTTTCCAGCAGCAGGTTGCAGGGGACGGCGAACAGCGCGTAGGCGATGAAGAACACGCCGGCGCCCCAGGTGAAGACGTGGTTGCCGAAGGCGAGGCTGGCGCCGATCTGGCGCTGCGCTAGGTCGACGTTGACGCGGTCGACGTAGGCGATCACGCAGCACAGCATCAGCAGCGGCAGCAGGCGCCAGCCGATCTTGCGATAGATCGCATCCATGCCGGCGGCGCCGCGCAGGTGCAGGAGCGTGGCGCTGTGGTTCACGATGCGTGGGCAAGAGTGGTCGGCATGTAGCCGATATTAGCCGTGCCCAAATTCTTAGGCAAGCATTAGGCGCAGTGGCGAACCCAAAACAACACAGCGGCTAAACCGCGCACCATTGTGGCGCGGGCCGAGCGCCGTCAGGCGCGCGCCGCGCCGGCGCCCGGCACGCGGCTGCTGTAGTTCATGCTGCCAAGGCCGCGGCGCGGCCGCAGCTCCGGCTTGGTGGCGGCGTCGCCGTCCTCCTGCTCGAGGAAGCGGGTGCCGATCTCGAACCACTCGTCGCTGGAGATGACCTTTTGCGCCAGCGGCAGCAATTCCTGTTCTTCCTTGTCGAGCCGCTTCAACAGGTTCTGGCAGTACAGGTCGATCGTGCGGCACAGGAATTTGCCCTGCGAGGCGCTGCGGCGCATGGCGCGGCGCAGGCACTTGTGCACGGCGTTGAGCATGGCGCCGCCGAGCCGGCTCAAGCTTTCGAGGTCGTTGATCAGCGCGGCGCAGCTGGAGTCGGCCGCGCGCACCGCCGGCATCAGGCAAGCCTCGACCTTGCGCTGGTGGCGCGCCTCGGCAAAACTGGTCAGCTCCTTGAGCTGGGATTCGATGAACACAGGATCGATTTCCTGCGGACGGCGCGCGATCGATTGCACATGCTGCATCAAGCGCGAAATGAAGTGGCGTTCTTTTTTTTGTTCGATGGACAGTGTCAGTAGCACATAAGTGGCAGTAAGCATAACGTTTCCCATTTCGTCTGACTTCGGCTGCGCTGCAAGCGAGGAATGCTCTGCGGCCAGCGCGGCCAGTGGGTTTACCTTAGCGCTGAGCCGAGCTCATTCAACGTCGATTTACAATTGTTCACAACTAGTAAGAAAGCATTAATTGTGCTGCAATAATAAGCGTCCAACTGCGAAGATTACCGGCGGGGAAAACGAGTTATACGCATGTCATGCCGGCCTTTCCGATGCGTATTGCACTTGGCTGAGTGGGAAATTATGCACCCATTTTGTGCCTGCGAACACGCATTTTCCGGCCACTATCAAAAATATTTTGTATCAGCCGCGCCTGTAACGGCGCGGCTTTCTTTGCTGCGATGCGGCGAGAATCAAGCCGCCAGCGGCGCGCCCAGGTACATGCCGCGCGGCGCGCCCAGGCCCTGCTTGACCTGCCTGGTGATGTCGTCGACCAGCACTTCGTCGTCACCGGCTTCGAGCGCGGCGAAGACGATGCGCGCCACCTCGGCCGGCGCGGTTTTCGGCGCGTCGATGGCCGAGACCATGTCGGTGTCCATATAGCCCATGTGCGCCGCCAGCACCCGTGTATTCTGCCCGTGCAATTCCACGCGCAGGCCGTTGCTCAGCGCCCATTGCGCCGATTTGGAGACGCTGTAGGTGCCGGTGCCCGGCATGCTGATCCACGCCAGCGCCGAGATCACGTTGACGATGGCGCCGCCGCCGTTGTTTTTGAGCGCCGGCGCGAAGGCCTGGCTCAGCGCCATCGGTCCGAAGAAGTTGGTGTCGAGTTCCCGCTGCATCACTTGCAGCGCGTCCGGCGCGGTCAGGTCGGTGCCGCTGAAAACGCCGGCGTTGTTGACCAGCACGGTCAGGTCGGGGATGGCTTGCGCGGCGGCGGCGATATCGGCCGCGTTCGTCACGTCGAGTTTGATCGGCGTGACGCCCGGCACGGTGACCGACGCCGGGTTGCGGGCGCCGCCGTACACTTTGCGCGCGCCGGCTTTGACGGCGGCTTCGGCCAGCGCTTTGCCCAAGCCACGGTTGGCGCCGGTGATCAGGACGACGGAGTCTTTGAGGTTCATGATGTTTCCTTTAAGGTTGGTTGCAATATGACCGGTCATCTTATGGCCGGGTAAAAAAATTTTCAGGGCGAATGGCGCGTCATCCGCTTTCCGCCGCCGTGGGGCCGCCGCCTGCGTTGGGTCGGCTACACTTCGCCGACTGCACTTCGCCGATTGCGCTGCCTTAATCCGCCCTGGTCAACATTCGGTCGATCATCGCGACGAAACGATCCAGCGGCGCCCGGTCCTTCTCCGTCTTCGAGCGCAGCACCGCGCCCTGCCAGGCGTCGGCGGTGAAGTTGGCCAGTTCGGCCGCCGGCAGCGCGCTGGCGATACTGCCGTCGCGCTGGCCTTCGGCGATGATCTGCTCGAACAGGCCGGTCAAGGCCGCGAACGAGCGGCGCGTTTGTTCGCGAATCACCGGGCTCTGGTTGGACAACTCGGTGCTGAAGTTGCCCAGCATGCAGCCGGCGCAGAATTGGCCGGCGACATTGGCCTCGACCAAATGGCCGAAATAGCCACGCAACCGCTCCAGCGGCGCCAGCGACGTATCGAACAACGGCCCGCCCGGTTCCACCGCCTGCGCCGCATACCGTTGTAATACTTCCACGCCCAGCGCTTCCTTGCTGGCGAAGTGGTTGTAGAACGAGCCCTTCGGCACGCCGGCCGCGTCCGTGATGTCCTGCACGCTGGTGGCGTTGAAGCCCTTGCTGTGCAGCAGATCAAGGCTGGCGGTGACGATTTGGTCTTTGACGTTAGGTTTCGGCATGTGTGCAATATGACCGGTCGTCTTAAAATAGTCAAGGAAATTTTCAACGGAGTGACTTATTGTTTGATAGACAATGTCCAGGACGAAAGCTATAGTTGACGTACCAACCGTAAATATAGGTTACCTACTGTGCGTACCAAGGCCTGGTTTTTTAACGGATTGTCACTGCTCTCGCTCCTGATGCTGGGCGCGGTGTCGCCAGCGCGGGCGGCGCCGCTGGAGATGAAGCTGTGCGTGTTCGACCAACCGTTTTCGCCGCTGTCGTTTCCGGACGGATGCGGGCAGTCGCTGGAGTTATTGCAGCGCGCCTCGGCGGTGCAGCCGGTGGCGATCCGCCAGCTGGTGGCGCCCCGTTCGCAATGCATGAGCCGGCTGCGCAGCGGCGAGGTCGACGCCATGCTGGCGGCCTACACCCCGGAACGCGGCGCTTACAGCGCCTATCCGATGAGGGACGGGCTGGCCGATCCGGGGCGCAGCGTGGGCGACCTGCGGTTTTCGGTCTCCCACCGGCGCGGCGACGGCGTCGACTGGGACGGCCGGCAATTCATCGGCCTTGGCCGGCAACCGGTGGGCGCGGCGCCGGACTTGCTGCACATGGCGCTGCTGCGCCAGCTCGACGTGTTCATCGACGACAGCGGCGCCGGGGTGCGGCAGGTGTTCGCCAAACTGGCCGGCAAGCGGGTGGCGGCCGTCGTCAGCGAGCACGACGAGGGCCTCGCACTGATCGTCAACGAATACGGCAACCAGCTCGAATTGCTGCCCACGCCGTTCCAGATCACGCCGATCTATTTCACCGTGAACCAGGCCTTCTATCAGAAGCACCGGGCGCAGATCGACGCCTATTGGGCCACCATCGCCCAGGTGCGCCAGACGGCCGCCTACCGCCAGTTCATCGCCAAGTTCCCCAAGCACCGTTAGCGGCGTGCCGGTCCACATCGCGTGGGTCGGATCACGCGCCGCGCCCCCGACGGCGCCAGCCACCGCCGCCAAGTTGCGTAAAGTAACAAATTACTTGCTCCGGCGCGAACTTGGTATGATGCTCGGCGACCGGCCACCAGCCGGTATTTTTCTACAACGTCGGAGATCCCCGAATGAAATTACCCCTGCTGTTGCTTGGGACCGCTGTCGCGGCCTCTGGCGCCATGGCCGCGCCGCGCGGCTTCACCGTGGAAGACCTGGTCAAGATGGAGCGGGTCGGCAGCCCGGTGCTGTCGCCGGACGCCACCCGCGTCGTCTACACGGTGCGCTCGACCAATCTGGACAAGAACCGTGGCAACACCCAATTGTGGCTGCTGGACCTGCGCGCGCCCAAGGCCGCACCGGTGCGCCTGACCCAGGCCGACGCCAGCAGCAGCGACCCCGAATGGTCGCCCGCCGGCGACGCCGTCTACTTCCTGTCGGCCCGCTCCGGCTCGTCGCAGGTGTGGCGCCTGCCGCTGACCGGCGGCGAGGCCGCCAAGGTCACCGACCTGCCGCTCGACGTCGACAACTTCCGCCTCTCGCCGCAGGGCGACCGCCTGGCGCTGAGCGTGGCCGTGTTCCGCGACTGCGCCGACCTGGCCTGCACCAGGTCGCGCCTGGACGCCAAGGCCAAGGACAAGGCCAGCGGCAAACTCTACGACAAGCTGTTCGTGCGCCACTGGGACACCTGGGCGGACGGGCGCAACAACGTGCTGTACTCGGCGCCGATCGACGCCACCGGCAAGGTCAGCGCGCAGCCGGTCAGCCTGAGCGGCATGCTCGACGGCGACGTGCCGTCCAAGCCGTTCGGCGACCATGACGAATACCACTTCAGCCCGGACGGCAAGACGGTGGTGTTCTCGGCCCGCATCGCCGGCAAGACCGAGGCGTGGTCGACCAACTTCGACGTCTACACGGTGCCGGCCACCGGCGGCGAGCCGAAGAACCTGACCGCCGACAACCCGGCGTGGGACACCAAGGCGATCTACTCGCCCGACGGCAAGACCCTGGCCTACCTGGCGATGGACAGGCCGACCTTCGAGGCCGACCGCTTCCACCTGGTGCTGATCGACGTCGCCAGCGGCAAGAAGCGCACCGTCGCCGACGGCTGGGATCGCTCGATCGCCGACTACCGCTGGGCCCCGGACGGCAAGGCGCTGCTGGCCACGGCCGACGACATCGGCCAGCATCCGCTGTTCCGCATCGACGCCGCCAGCGGCAAGGTCGCCAAGCTCACCGGCAATGGCTACGTCAGCGGCTTCGACGTCGCGCGCGACACCGTCGTCATGGCGCAGGCCAGCCTGGCGTCGGGCGCGCAATTGTACAAGTTCAAGCTCGGCGGTTCCGGCGAGCAGGCCGCGCAATTGACCGACGTCAACGCCGCCGCGCTGGCCGACGTCAAGTTCGGCCAATTCGAGCAGTTCTCGTTCGCCGGCGCCAACGGCGAGACCGTCTACGGCCACGTCATGAAACCGTGGGACGCCAAGCCCGGCGTCAAGTACCCGATCGCCTTCCTGGTGCACGGCGGCCCGCAGGGCAGCTTCGGCAACTCGTGGAGCTACCGCTGGAACCCGCAGGTGTACGCCGGCGCCGGCTACGCCACCGTGTTCATCGACTTCCACGGTTCGACCGGCTACGGCCAAAAGTTCACCGACTCGATCAGCGGCGACTGGGGCGGCAAGCCGCTCGAGGACTTGCAGAAGGGCCTGGCGGCGGCGGTGCAGAAATTCCCGTGGCTCGACCGCGAGCGCAGCTGCGCGCTGGGCGCCTCGTACGGCGGCTTCATGATGAACTGGATCGAGGGCAACTGGTCCGACGGCTTCAAGTGCATCGTCAACCACGACGGCGTGTTCGACACGCGCGGCATGGCCTACGCCACCGAGGAACTGTGGTTCACCGAGTGGGAAAGCGGCGGCACCTATTACGACAAGCCCGAGGCGCACGAAAAGTTCAACCCGGCGCTGCAGGTCAAGAAGTGGAAGACGCCGATGCTGGTGGTGCAGGGCGACCTCGATTTCCGCATTCCAACCTCGCAGGGCCTGGGCACGTTCACCGCGCTGCAGCGGCAGGGGATACCGAGCAAGCTGCTGGTGTTCCCGGACGAGAATCATTGGGTGCTCAAGCCGGCCAACTCGGTGTTGTGGCACCACACCGTGATCGACTGGCTCGACGGCTACCTGAAAAAGTAAGCTCCTCCCCCCGCAGCGCAGCCGACGCAACGCGCGCCGCCGTGGTGTGGGGACGTACCCCTGGGGGTACGTCCCCGGCTTGGCCGTGCGGGTTTCGTCCTTGCCCCAAAATCCAAGGACCCCCATGAAAACAACGATGACCGCGATCGCGCTGGCGTTGACGCTGGCACACGCCTGCGCCGCCTCCGCCGCGCCCGCCACCGCAACGCCCCGTGCCGAAAACCCCTACCTGTCGCAGCAAGACGCGGCCGCCCGCTCGGCGCGCGTCAGCAATGTCGACTACACGCTCGAGTTCGCGCTGACGGGCAAGGAAACCTTCTCCGGCACCACCACGCTGGCGTTCGACCTGGGCGACGCCGACCAGCCGCTCACGATCGACCTCGACAAGGCGACCATCGCCAGCCTGACCGTCAACGGCAAGGCCGTCGCGCCGCGCTACAACCAATGGTTCATCACGCTGGCGCCGCAGGATTTGAAGACCGGCCGCAACACCGTCGCCATCGCCTACACGCGGTTGCATAGCACCAACGGCGAAGGCTTGCACCGCATGGTCGACCCGGTCGACGGCCGCGTCTACACGTACTCGCACTTCGAGCCGGCCGCCGCGCACCAGATGTTCGCGCTGTTCGACCAGCCCGACCTCAAGGGCACCTACCAGGTCACCGTCACCACGCCGGCCGACTGGGTGGTGTCGTCGACGATGCGCGAGAGCGGCGTGGCCGACAGCGACGGCGGCAAGCGCTGGACCTTCCCGCGCAGCAAAAAGCTCAGCCCCTACAATTTCTCCATGCACGCCGGCCCGTACAAGGTGTGGGAAGACAACAGCGGTCCGTACCCGATGCGCCTGTTCGCGCGCCAGTCGGTGGCCGCGCAAGTGTCGCCCAAGGATTGGTTCAACTTCACCAGCCGCGGCTTGAAATTCTTCGACCAGTACTTCGGCGTGCCCTACCAGTTCGAGAAATACGACCAGCTACTGGTGCCGGACTTCCTGTACGGCGCGATGGAGAACGCCGCCGCCATCACCTTCGCCGAGCGCAGCTTCCTGCACCAGGACGAGATGACCGCCGCCCAGCGCGAGAGCCTGGCCGGCGTCATCATGCACGAGATGGCGCACCAGTGGTTCGGCGACCTGGTGACAATGAAGTGGTGGAACGGCCTGTGGCTCAACGAGAGCTTCGCGTCCTTCATGGGCACGCTGGCGACGGCCGAGGCGACCGAGTTCAACAACGCCTGGCAGGGTTTTTACTCCGGCGGCAAGCAGGCGGCCTACACGCAGGACCAGCGCGTGACCACGCACGCGGTGGAAACGCCGGTGCCGTCGACCGCCAACGCCTTCGACAACATCGACGCGATCACCTATTCGAAAGGCGCCTCGACCTTGAAGCAGTTGCGCCATCTGCTGGGCGAGGAAGTGTTCCGCCAGGGCGTGCACAACTACCTGGTCAAGTATTCGTACCAGAACGCCAAGCTCGACGACTTCATCGGCAGCCTGGCCGAGGCCGCCAAGCGCGACCTCGGCCCGTGGACGCGCGACTGGCTCTACGAGCCGGGCGTCAACACCATCGCCGCCGAGTTCAGCTGCGCCGGCGGCAAGGTGAGCGCGTTCAGCCTGCGCCAGAGCGCGCCGGGCGCGGCCATGCCGACCTTGCGCGAACAGCGTGTGCAGGTCGGCCTGTTCAACCTGGGCAAGGATGGCATGGCGCTCGGGAAAAACGTCGCGGTCACTTACAAGGGGGGCAGCACCGCCGTGCCGGAACTGGTGGGCGCGGCCTGTCCCGACCTGGTGTATCCGAACTACCAGGACTGGGGCTATGTGAAGGTGCGGCTCGACAAGAAGTCGTTCGACACCGCGCAAGCGCGCTTGAACCAGGTGGACGACCCGCTGCTGCGGGCGATGCTGTGGCAAAGCCTGTGGGACGGCGTGCGCGACGCCAAGCTGCCGCTCAACAAGTTCATCGACACCGTGCTGGCCAACGCGCCCGGCGAAAAGGATTACACGCTGCTCGGCGATGTGGTGGAAAAGATTGCGTTGTCGAATGTCTATCTGGAGAAGATGGGCCCGGCGGCGGCGGCCTACCGCGCGCAGGCCGGCGGGCAACTCGAGCGCATGGCGTTCGCGGCCACGCGCGCGGCCAGCGCCGACAAGAACTTCCAGCGGCGCTGGTTCTCGACCTTCGTTGGCGTGGCCAGCAGCCGCGCGGCGCTCGGGCAGCTGGCAGACATCCTCAATGGCAAGCTGGTGGTGCCGGGGCTGAACGTTAGCCAGGACGTGCGCTGGGATATCGTCAGGCGCCTGAACATGTTCGCCTATCCGGACAGCGAAGCCTTGCTGGCGGCCGAGAGCGCGCGCGACCCGTCCGACAGCGGCCAGGCGGCGGCGCTGGCCGCGCGCGTGATCCGGCCGGACGCCGGCGTCAAGAGCGCGTGGCTGGCCACCATCAACGACCAGCAGACCAAGTTGCCGTTCTCGAAGGTGCGCAAGGCGATGGAGGCGATCTATCCGGCCGCCCAGGGCGCGTTGGCCGAGCTCACGGCCACGCAGCGCCTGGCCACGCTGGGGCAGGTCGACCAGGCGGCCGGTCCGGTGTTCATGCGTTCCTACGCGGCGACGATGATTCCGGCCGCGTGCACGCCGGCCAGCGTCGCGCGCCTGGGCGCCGCCATCGGCAAGTTGCCGGAGTTGTCGGCCGGCACGCGTCGCGCGCTGTTGAACGCGCACCAGGACGACGAGCGCTGCGTCGCCATCAAAAAGGCGATGACGGTGTTTTAACGCCGCGCGCGATCCGCCCTGCGCGTCGCTGCTATTGCGCGTTCGGTTGTCCGGCGCCGAACGGCGATGTGGGGTTGATCACGCAGACGCCGGCGCGGCAACTGGCGCCGGGGTCCGAAACGACCGCGCAGGTCGACATCATGTGCGCGCGCTCGTCGTCGGCGTGGCGCGCGGCGGCGTGCTGGCCGACCAGGGCCTTGAGCGCGGCGCCGTCGCTGCTCTTGCTCGACCACGCCAGGTAGTTTTCGGGCCCGCCGCAGGCCTTCGCGCCGATGCCGATGGTGTGGCACTGGCTGTTTGTTTCGCAACTGGCGTCGGCGTTGGCGGCCTGGATCTGGCGCCATAGCTGTTCGGTCTTGCCCGGCGCGGCCGATGACGTCGGCGCCGGCGCCGGCGCGGCGCAGGCGGCCAGGGCCGGCAGGACCAGGCAGGCAAACGCAAGGCGCGCGGCGCGCGCGAAAGGCGCGGGCCGGCGCGGCGGCCGAGGCGGGGTGGTCTTGTTCATCATCCCATGATGATCCGATCGGCGCCGTTTTACAAGGGCTCGCTCAATCGTGCCTTGCGCGCGCGCCCGTCCGGGCCGAACAGGACGACAAATTCGGCCTCGGCCGCCTGGCCCGGTTGCTGCCTGGCGGTCGGATAACGGTAGCGCCAGACCTGGTAGCCGCTGTCGAATGCGATCGTGGACGCCGGCCCGAGCGCGGCGCGCATGCGCGCGGTGTCGCCGTGGCTGTCGGCCACGCCGACCGTTCCCGCGCCGGCGCCGGGCGGCGCGTCCATGTCATCGAATTGCACCAGCGTGTCGTCGGGCCAGCTCGCGTCCCACAGCGGCGCGTAGTAGCTGCGATCGAGCAGCACCTGGCAATCGCAGAAGGGCAGTGTGTCGGGCGTTTGGGTGCCGCCCGCGTACAGCATCGACAACGGCAGCGTCCAGACGCGGGCGCCGTCGCGCAGCGTGACGCCGAACAGTGGCCGCTCCGAGAAGAACAGATAGTTGCCGTCGGCGGCGCCGCAGACGCGCGCCGGGTCGGTAAACAGCTCGCCCAGCCAGGCGAACAAGCGGGCGTTGTTCGACAGCAGCCCGGCCTCGACGCCGACCTGGCATTCGAGCCGCAGGTCGCCCAGCCGCCGCATGCCGGGCGGCATGCCGGGACTGCGCACCTGCGCGCGCCAAGTCAAGGTGTCGTTCTTGCTGCTGGCGATCAGGGCGGCGTCTTCGCGCAAGGCCGCGGCATCGCGCGCGAGGGTAAAGGTATGGTCGGGCGCCACCGCGACCGGCAGCGTGACGGTGTCCCCGGCTACGCGCAGGGTGATGCCGTCGAGCCGCGTGGTCGGCAGGCGCGGCAGCAACTGGAAGCGCAGCGTGGCGCCGGGCGCGAGCGCGTGCAGGCGCTCGAAGCGGTCCATGCCGGCGATCATCTTGCGGTAGGATTTGTCGACCGGGTCGCGGGTGGCGCTGACGGTCACGCGCGCCGGCGCCTGTTCGGTGGCGGCCGCGACACCACCGGCCGGCAGGGAAAGCAAGACCAGCAAGGCCAGCGGCAGGCAACGGGGCAGCAGCAGGCAACGGGGCAGCAGCAGGCAACGGGCTAGCGGCAGGCAACGGGCTAGCGGCAGACAACGGGTCAGCGGCAGGTTCGGCAATCGTCTCTCCGGGAGCTTTTCCGTCCATGGTAGCGCCGCCGGCCGGCGGGCGGCGCACCGGTGGCGCCGCGCCGCCGTCGCGCTTACTTGTGGTTGAGCACCCAGGTGCCCGATGCCGCGCCGGCGGTCCAGGCGCCGTTGATGGTGTACGGCGACGCGAACGCGCCGCTGAAGCTGGCGCCGCGGACACCGTTGACGGTCAGGTAGAAGTTGCCCTTGCCGCTGGCGTCGATGTCGCCGTGGACCGAGAACGCGCCATCGCCGCAGTCGGCGTCGAGTTTGCCGTCGCGGCTGACCTGGCCGACGCAGTTGCCGCTGTAGGTGCCCGAGTAGGAGCCCGTCCACGGGCCGGCGAAGCGTTCGATATTGAAGTTGCTGCGCGCTTGTCTGGCGCTGGCGAAACCGGCCAGTTCAGCGGTCGACGTCAACGCCGCCTTCAGGCCGGTGTTGGACACCTGGTTGCTGCGGTTGCTGTACTTGATGACGCGGTGGGTGACGACGTCGCGCCATTCGGTCGTTTCGTCGGCGCTGGTGTAGCCGTTGCTGTAGCTGGCGGTTCTGGTCGAGACGACCTTGACGGTGTTGAAGGTGCCGGCGCGTACGGTGATCGTTTCCAGCGCACTCGCCGTGGCGCTCAACTTGCCGGCCGTCAGCACCACGCACCCGCCAGCGGCGACCTGGACGACGTCGCTGCTCCAGGTGGTGCCGGGCGCCAGGTTCTTTTGCGATTCGTACAGCACCGGGACGTAGCTGAGGCGGCAGGGGCCGGAGTCGGTGGTTTTCAGGCCGCCGTCCGGTGAATAGGACAGGTCGGCGAACTGCCGGTCCGGGTCTTCGCCGAGTACGCGCTCGGCCCAGGCGCCGTCGCCGCCGACCTGGCTGATGGCGCCGGTGTAAAACCATGTCTGGGTTTCCGTCGTCGCGCCGGGCTGGTCGACGAGCAGGGTGTCGGTGCGGGTGTAGGAATAAAAGTCGCCGACCGTGGGCAGCAGGTCGACCACGGCCGCCGCCGGTGCCGGTGCCGGCGGCGCCGCCGGCGTGCCGGACGATGAGCCGCCGCCGCCGCAGGCGGACAGGGTGGCGGTGAGGGTGAGCGCGAGCGCGGTGCTGAGACGGTTCATTGCGGCCTTTGATGACGGGTTGGCAGGGTGCCAACTTGAAAGGCCGACATGGTATCAGCGCGCTACAACGTTGTCTATTTTTTAATCGCCGGCGGCGACCGGCAGCGGGGCCGGGCAGGGCGCCGCCGCCTGCCGCTCGATCCAGCGCGCCAGCTCGCGGCCGAACACGCGCGTGCGGGCGGTGTCGACCTGGCGCCGCTTGTAGGCGTCGTGGCTGGCCGGGCCGCTGATGCTGCGCTCGTAGCTGGCCTGGTCCATCAGCTGGATTTCATATTCGAAGAAGAAGCCGACGTCGTAGTCCTGCTCGGGCGCGGCGTCGAGCTGCTGGACGTGGATCATTTTGCGCACCGTCACCTGGATGCTGCTGAAGCCGGCGCCGCTGTGCGGATTGTCGCAGCGCGTCTGCGGCTGCGACAGTTCGGCCAGCTCGGCGTCCATGGTGCGCAGCAACGCCGCCGGATACTCGTCGCTGTGCTCGATGCGGGCGCGGTATTTGTTGAAGATCTGCTTGGCCGCCTCGAGGTCGAGCAGCGTGTTGCGGGTGCGCTCGGCGTCGACGTTGGTGACCGACAGCAGGTGCGCGCGCTGCAGGGTGCGCAACGCCAGCAGGCATTCGAAGCGGGTGGCGAACACCAGCCGCACGCCGAGGTGGTCGAAGATGTCGGCGGCCAGGTAAGCGGCCTTTTGCAGCAGTTTGAGCAGGATGCTGTTGCGGCCCTTGTTGTCCTTGCGGTCGTAGCGCAGCAGCGGCAGGCACACTTCGCCGTCGCTCAGGTAGTGGCGCTCGCCGTCGCGCAGGATCACCTCGTCGAGCGAGCCGAACACTTGCGCGCGGATGGCGTGGAAGTGGCGCAGCTTGAGGTTGTTGTCGATGTAAAAGATGCCGTGCATGACCTTGAGCACGGCGCACGACCACATGCGCCGCAGGTCGACCTCGCCGGCGCCGCGCAGCGAGGCGTACACCAGCAGCCGCAGCGGATCGTCGGGATGGCCGACCTCGGCGGGGATCAGCGCGGCCTGGCCCGGTTCGAGGAAGGTGCCGACCAAAAAGTCGACCGCCTCGCGGTGGGCGCGGGCGATGATGGCCGGCGCCGCCGCCTGCTCCAGGTCGAAGCCGTATTCGCGCACGAACTGGCGGGCGTCGTGCAGGTTGCGCAGCGCCAGCGCGCCGAGGTCGATGGCAGACACGCCGTTGGCGATGGCGTTCAGATAGCTCCAGTTCAGCGAGAACCGGCCCCCGCTCTTGAGCGAGGCTCGTAGTTCAGTCATGGCGTCCTGCGCGGGCTGCGATGAGCCAGTATTGCAGCCCGCCCGGCGAGCGTCAATCGATACCGGCGGCGGCGGCGGTCGCCTGTCTCATCTTCGTCTTCCCCGGCGTTGCCCGGGCGCCGTAAGCGGACTCGACCATGCACACTTGCTTTAAGAGGTATGACGGAAAGTTTCAATAAACTCTACAATGTTCGGCGAAACCCACCTCAACCTTCGTCGGAGCCGGCATGTCTTTCCTGATCGTTCTCGCCGCACTGTGTTTCCTGATGCTGGCCGCCTACCGCGGCTACAGCGTGATCCTGTTCGCCCCGGTGGCCGCGCTCGGCGCCGTGCTGCTGACCGACCCCGGCGCGGTGGCGCCGGTGTTCAGCGGTATTTTCATGGACAAGATGGTCGGCTTCATCAAGCTGTATTTCCCGGTGTTCCTGCTCGGCGCCGTGTTCGGCAAGCTGATCGAAATGTCCGGTTTTTCCGAAGCGATCGTGGTGGCGGCGATCCGCTACATCGGCCGCACCCGCGCCAACGCCGTCATCGTGCTGGTGTGTTCGCTGCTGACCTACGGCGGCGTGTCGCTGTTCGTGGTGGTGTTCGCCGTCTACCCGTTCGCCGCCGAGCTGTACCGCCAAAGCGGCATCCCCAAACGGCTCATGCCGGGCGCCATCGCGCTCGGGGCGTTCTCGTTCACCATGGACACGCTGCCGGGCACGCCGCAGATCCAGAACATCATCCCCACCACGTTCTTCAAGACCACCGGCTGGGCCGCGCCGTGGCTGGGCACGATCGGCGGCATCGCCACCCTGGCCGCCGGGCTCGCCTTCCTCGAGTGGCGCCGCCGCAGCGCGATGGCCACCGGCGAGGGCTACGGCGCCGAGGACAAGGCCAAGCCGGCGGTCGCACCCGGCGCCGAAACCAAGCGTGACCTGCCGCATCCGCTGCTGTCGGTCGCGCCGCTGCTGCTGGTCGGGGTGGTCAACTTCGCGCTGACGAAGATGATTCCGCAGTGGTACGGCGAGAGCTACGCGCTCACCGCCGACGCCTTGCCCGGCCTGCACGCGCCCATCACCACGCCGATCAAGACGCTGGTGGGCATCTGGGCGGTCGAAGGCGCGCTGCTGCTGGGCATCATCTTCGTTGTCGTGACCGCCTTTGCGCGGGTGCGCGACGCCTTTGCCGAGGGCACCAAGGCGGCCGTCGGCGGCGCGCTGCTGGCGGCGATGAACACGGCCTCCGAATACGGTTTCGGCGGCGTGATCGCCGCGCTGCCGGGCTTTGTCGCCGTCAGCGGCGCGCTCAAGAGCGTGCCCGATCCGCTGGTCAACGCGGCCGTGTCGGTCACCACCCTGGCCGGCATCACCGGCTCGGCCTCGGGCGGCATGAGCATCGCGCTGGCGGCCATGTCGGACCAGTTCATCCGCGCGGCCGAGGCGGCGCACATTCCGCTCGAGGTCATGCACCGCGTGGTGGCCATGGCCAGCGGCGGCATGGACACCCTGCCGCACAACGGCGCCGTCATCACCCTGCTGGCGGTGACCGGGCTCACCCACAAGCAGTCGTACCGCGAGATCTTCGGCATCACCGTCATCAAGACGGCGGCGGTGTTCTTTGTGATCGCGCTTTACTACCTGACCGGGCTGGTTTGACCGCCGGCGCCGGTGGCGCCGGGTACTGCTTCTGACAGTTGGGGCAGAAAAAGCCGCGGCGCCGGCTCTTGCCCAGGTGGCCCTTGTGGAAGGGCAGGTCGCAGCGCGGGCACACGCGCTTGGTGTGCGCCAGCCAGTGCTGCTTGAGCACGAAGGCTTTCTTCCATGCGAGGAAATCGAAGCTGTAGGCGCGCGCTTGCGCCACCAGTTCGCGCAGCTTGACCGCCGGCAGCGCGCCGACCGTCGACAACGGGTGGACGCGGATGCGGAACAGCACCTCGTTCTTGATGATGTTGCCGACGCCGGCGAAGATATCCTGGTCGAGCAGCGCGTCGCACACCAGGGCGTCGGGCGCGGCGCGCAGTTTTTTCAGCGCCAGCGCCGGCGACCAGGCGTCGGACATGACGTCGCCGCGCCAGTCGTACTGGCGGTCGAGGTCGGCGTCCAGGGCCTTGACCGAGCAGGTGTAGAAGTTCAGTTCCTCCCCATCGTCGAAACCCAGGCTCAGGCGCGGCGTCGCGTCCTTGCGCTCGTTGATCCGGTAGCTGCCGAACATCAGCAGGTGGATGCGCAGCGCCGTCGCCGGCAGCGCGATCAGGAAGTGCTTGCCCCAGCTGCGCAGGTCCAGCACCGGCTGGCCTTGCAGCGCCGCCATGTCGACGCCCTTGCTGTTGCCGCTGGCGTGGACGATGGTTTTGCCGATGAAGCCGGCGGTCTGTTCGCGCAGGATGACGATCGATGGTCCCTCGGGCATGGCGTGCTCCGGCTGGTGGTGGAAGGGCGAGTGTGCGCCGCCGGGCGCGGGGCAACCGTGCGCCAGGCCACGGTGCGGCCGGGCGCGCTCGCACCCCGCACGGCCCGCTTCGATTGCCCGACTTGTGGTTTCGTGTCAATATTGCCGATCTGTTTTCCATGGAGGTTCCCCTTGAAACACACCCTGCTCATCGCTTCCCTGCTGGCCGCCGGCCTGGCGCAAGCGGCCACCGGCCCCGAATTCAGCCCACAGAAACTGTCGCAAGACGTCAAGGTGCTGGCGTCCGACGAATTCGAGGGGCGCGGCCCGAACACGGCCGGCGAAACCAAGACCGTCGACTATCTGATCGCCCAGTTCAAGGCGGCCGGCCTGCAACCGGGCGGCGACCCCGTCAAAGGCAAAAAAGGCGAGCGCGGCTGGACGCAGGACGTGCCGCTGGGCCGCTTCGAGCTCAAGGGGCCGGTCAAGCTGTCGCTCAAGGACGCCAAGGGCAGCCAGGAGCTCAAGCAGGGCGACGACCTGGCCGTGCGCGCCTCGATGAGCGGCGCCAGGCTGGTCGACTTCAAGAACGCGCCGCTGGTGTTCGTCGGCTACGGCGTGACGGCGCCCGAACGCAAGTGGGACGACTTCAAGGGCGTCGACCTCAAGGGCAAGCTGGCCGTGGTGCTGATCAACGATCCCGATTTCGAGACCGGCGAGGGCGAGTTCGGCGGCAAGGCCATGACCTACTACGGCCGCTGGACCTACAAGTACGAGGAAATGGCCAGGCGCGGCGCGCTCGGCACCATCATCGTGCACGAGACGGCGCCGGCCTCGTACGGCTGGCCGACGGTGAAGAACTCCAACACCAACGTGATGTACGACATCGTGCGCAAGCAGCCGTCCGAGGCGCACGCGCCGATGGAGGCGTGGATACAGCGCGACCTGGCGGTCGACCTGTTCAAGCGTGGCGGCCAGGATTTCGAGGCGCTCAAAAAACTGGCGCAGACGCGCGACTTCAAGCCGGTGCAACTGAAGGATGTGAGCTTGTCGGCCCACTACGCGGTCGACGCGCAGGTGATCACGTCGAAAAACGTGGCCGCGCGCGTGGTCGGCGCCAGCAAGCCGGACGAGACGGTCATCTACAGCGGCCACTGGGACCACCTGGGCGTCGGCCTGGCCAATGCCAAGGGCGACAAGATCTACAACGGCGCCGTCGACAACGGCACCGGCCTGGCCGCGCTGCTGGAACTGGCGCGCGCCTACGGCAAGGCGCCGGCGCCGGCGCGCAGCGTGCTGTTCCTGGCGGTGACGGCCGAGGAGAAGGGCTTGCTTGGCTCGGAATACTACGCGCAGAACCCGCTGTATCCGCTGGCGCAGACGGTCGGCGTGATCAATATGGACGCGCTCAGCCCGCAGGGTGTGTCGCGCAACTTCACCATCTCCGGCAGCGCCAAGCTCGAGCTGCTCGACCAGTTGATCGCCAAGGCCAAGCAGTTCGACCTGGTGTACTCGCCCGATCCGAAGCCGGAGGCCGGCTACTTCTTCCGCTCCGACCATTTCCCGTTCGCCAAGCGCGGCGTGCCGGCCATTTCCTATGGCTCGGGCAACGACTTCGTCGACGGCGGCCTGCGCGCCGGCAAGCAGGCCGAGGAAAGCTACACCACCAATAACTACCACCAGCCGTCGGACGAGTGGAGCGCCGACTGGTCGTTCAAGGGCATGGCGCACGACCTGGGCATGCTGTACGCGCTCGGGCGCGACCTGGCCGAGTCGAAGGCGTGGCCGAACTGGGCGCCGGACGCCGAGTTCCGCGCCGCGCGCGACAAGACCGAGGCCAAGCGTAAATAGTTTTATGTTTAACTAAAATGCAATAAAATGGTGCGCGCCGGCCTGGCGGCCGGTGCGCGCTTGCAGCATCGCGTCCATTCCAACACGAGGAGATTTCGCATGACCATGTCATTTCGCCGCACCAAGATCGCGGCGTCCGTCGCCATGTCCATCGCCGTGCTGGCGCTGGCCGCGGGCGCGGCGTCATCCGCCGCCGCCGCCGAGGCGGGCAAGCCGGCCGCCAAGCCGGCCGCGGCCAGATCCGACATCGCCATCCCCGACATCCCGTACACCAAATTCGTGCTCAAGAACGGCCTGACCCTGCTGGTCCACGAGGACCACAAGACGCCGGTGGTGGCCGTCAACACCTGGTACCACGTCGGCTCGAAGAACGAAAAACCCGGCAAGACCGGCTTCGCCCACCTGTTCGAACACCTGATGTTCAGCGGCAGCGACAACTTCAACAAAACCTATATCAACGCGATGCAGCAGATCGGCGCGACCGACCTGAACGGCACGACCAATCCGGACCGCACCAACTACTTCCAGAACGTGCCGACGTCGATGCTCGACGTCGCGCTGTTCGCCGAGAGCGACCGCATGGGCCACCTGCTCGGCGTGCTCGACAAGAAAAAACTCGACCTGCAGCGCGGCGTCGTGCAAAACGAAAAGCGCCAGGGCGAGAACCAGCCATACGGCGTGACGCGCCAGCTGCTCACCGAGAACACCTGGCCGGCCGGCCACCCGTACTCATGGACGACGATAGGCTCGATGGCCGACCTCGACGCGGCCTCGATGACCGACGTGCAGGATTGGTTCAAGACCAATTACGGCCCCAACAACGTGGTGCTGGTGCTGGCCGGCGACATCACGCCCGAGCAGGCGCGCGCCAAGGTCGAAAAATACTACGGCGACATCCCGGCCGGCCCGCCCCTGGCCAAGCACAAGGAGTGGATCGCCAAGCGCAGCGGCACCCATCGCGGCACGGTCGAGGACCGCGTGCCGCAGGGGCGCATCTATCGCGTCTGGAACACGCCGGCCGCTCACTCGGCGACCGAACCGTTGCTCGACCTGGCCGCACAGGTGCTCGGGCGCGGCAAGACGTCGCGCCTGTACAAGCGCCTGGTGTACAAGGACCAGCTGGCGTCGAGCGCCAGCACCACCAATGCCAGTTCGGAAATCGCCAGCCAGTTCTACATGATCCTGACCGCCCGTCCCGGCGGCGACGTGGCCAGGATGGAGGCGGCCGCCGACGAGGAATTGCGCGCGCTGATGAAGTCCGGCCCGACCGCCGCCGAGCTGGAGATCGCCCGCACGGCGATCCTGGCCTCCTACACCCGCATCGTCGAGCGCGTGGGCGGCTTCGGCGGCAAGAGCGACCTGCTGGCCAGCTGCGCCACCTACACCGGCAACCCGGATTGCTACAAGGACTATCTGGCGGCGATCAAGGCGGCCACGCCGGCCCAGGTCAAGCAGGCGATGAACGCCTGGCTGGCCGACGGCGACTACGTGCTCGAGGTCAAGCCGTTCGCCACCGATTACGCCACCACCGCCAAGCTCGACCGAAGCACGCCGCCGGCTCCGGGCCAGGCCGAGCCGCTCAAGCTGCCGCCGATGCAGAAGGCGACGCTGTCGAACGGCCTGAAGGTGGTGCTGGCCGAGCGCCACGCGGCGCCGCTGGTCAATTTTTCAATGATGGTCGACGCCGGCTACGCGTCCGATTCGCAGCAATTGCCGGGGCTGGCGTCGCTGACGATGAACATGCTCGACGAAGGCACGCTCACCCGCAGCGCCGCCAAGGTCGGCGAGGAATTCGAATCGCTGGGCGCGGAGTTTTCCGCCAGCGCCAACCTCGACGGCACCTTCGTGCAACTGAACGCGCTCAAGGCGACCATGCCCAAGGCCCTCGACGTGTACGCCGACGTGCTGCTGCATCCGGCCTTCGCGCAACACGAACTGGAGCGCCTCAAGAAGGACCAGCTGGCCGCGATCCAGCGCGAGAAGGCCAACCCGTCGGCGATGGCGCTGCGCGTGATCCCGTCGCTGGTGTACGGCAAGGGCCACGCGTACGCGCTGCCGTTGTCGGGCAGTGGCACCGAGGCGGCCGTCGCCCGCATCGGCCGCGACGACCTGGTCAAGTACCACCAGGCGTGGTTCAAGCCGAACAACGCGACCTTGCTGGTGGTGGGCGACACCACGCTCGCCGAAATCACGCCGCTGCTGGAGAAGGCCTTCGGCGGCTGGAAGGCCGGCGAGACGCCGAAGAAGAACATCGCCCAGGTGGAGCCGGCCGGGCAGCCGGTGGTGTACCTGATGGACAAGCCGGGCGCCCAGCAAAGCGTGATCTACGGCGTGCAGCTGGCGCCCCCGCGCAACGCGCCGGACGCGGTGCAGATCGGCGTGGTCAACAACATCTTCGGCGGCAACTTCGGTTCGCGCATCAATATGAACCTGCGCGAGGACAAGCACTGGTCGTACGGCGTGCGCTCGAGCCTGCCGCCGGCGCTGGGCCAGCGCCTGTACCTGAGCACGTCGCCGGTGCAAAGCGACAAGACCAAGGAGGCGCTGCAGGAACTGGTGCGCGAGTACGGCGACATAGCCGGCGCCCGGCCGATCACCGCCGCCGAGCTGGCCGAGGCCAAGCGCAACGAGACCTTGGCGTTGCCGGGCTCGTTTGAAACGGCGGGCCAGCTGGCCGGCGCCTACAGCACCATCCTGCAATACAAGCTGCCGGAGGACTACTACAACACCTTCACCGACACGGTGCTGGCGATGACGCCGGAGCAGGCCAACGCGCTGGCCGCGCGCACCATCGCGCCGGGCAAGCTGGTGTGGGTGGTGGTGGGCGACATGGCCAAGGTGGAAAGCGGCGTGCGCGAGCTCAAGCTGGGCGAGGTGCGCAAGATCGACGCCGACGGCAACCCGCTGCAATAACCGGGCAGTGGGCGCAGCGATCGGTAGGGCGGATTAGGCGGCACGCCGTAATCCGCCGGAGCCGCCGACGGCGCATGGCGGATTACGCTGCGCTGAGCGCCCGGGTCTTTCCGAGGGCCGAGCCGCTCACCCCGGCGTGTGCGTGACCTCGAGGATGCGCACCCTCGCCAGTTGCCCGTCCGGGCGCGGCCAGTCGATCGCCTCGCCCACGGACAGGCCCAGCAGCGCGCTGCCGATCGGCGTCAGGATCGAGATGGCGTCGGCGGTGCCGGCCAGGTCGCGCGGATAGACCAGCTTCAGGCACAGCTGTTCGCGCGGCGCCTCGATCTCGAAGCGCACGGTCGCGTTCATGGTGACGACGCCGGCCGGCACCGCGTCCGGCGTGACGATCTCGGCGCGGCCCAGTTCGGCCATCAGGCCGGCGTGGGCGTCCGCTTCGGCCGGCGGCAGGGCGTCGAGCAGGATTTCAAGGCGTTCGGCGTCGAGCGATGAAACGATGATGTTCGGTTGCATGGTGATACTCCAGGTGAAAGTCGTCGCGAAGGCGCGCGCGGCCGCGCGAGAAAACGAGCGCGGCCATCGGTGGCGTGTTGTCGGTGGTGCGGGCGGGGTGGCTCGGCAATGCGGCGAGACCGGCGGGTCTCGCGGGGCGCTTACCGAGCCGGGGAAAGGCCGGCGCAGTGCCGTGCCGTTGGCGCGGCCGCAGGGACGCCACCCTCGTTCAGGGGAGAACAATGGCGCTTCGCGGGAAGGCGGAACATGTTCATGGCGGGCTGGGGTTCGTTGGCGTGCGTGCCGGCACAGAGTATATACCAGCGCGCCCGCCGGCGCCGCCGCGCAGGCGCGCGGCGTGCCCGCCACGGCGGCGCTTACTTCATCGCTTCTTTCAGCCCGGGTGCGAATTCGGCGCCGTGCTTGACCTGCGCGGTCGAGGCCTTGAGCGCCGGGCCGATCGGTTCGGCCCGGCCGTCGAGGCACTTGGCCAGGAAGTTCTCGGTCACCGCGTTGAAGGCGATGTTGTTGACCGGCCGCGCGAAGCCGTGGCCCTCGTCCGGGAATACCACGTAGGTGACGGGGATGTTCTTGGCCGCCATCGCATCGACGATCTGGTCCGACTCGGCGATGTTGACGCGCGGATCGTTGGCGCCCTGGCCGATCAGCAGCGGCCGCTGGATGTCGCCGGCGAAGTTGAGCGGCGAGCGTTCCTTGAGCAGCGCCCGGCCTTCGTCCGTGGTCGGGTCGCCCATGCGCTTATAGAACTGCTGCTTGCCCGCCTCCCAGTACGGCGGAATGGTTTTTAGCAGGGTGAACAGGTTCGACGGGCCGACGATGTCGACCCCGCAGGCGAACGTGGTGGGCGTGAACGCCAGCCCGGCCAAGGTCGCGTAGCCGCCGTACGAGCCGCCCATGATGGCGACCTTGTCGGCGCTGGTCACGCCGCTGTCGACGGCCCACTGCACGGCGTCGAGCAGGTCGTCGTGCATCTTGCGGCCCCATTGCAGGTCGCCGGCCGAGATGAATTTCTTGCCGAAGCCGGTCGAGCCGCGATAGTTCACCGACAGCACCGCGTAGCCGCGGTTGGCCAGCCACTGGTGGTAGCTGTTGTAGCCGTAGCCGTCGCGCGCCCACGGGCCGCCGTGCACCAGCAGCACCATCGGCACCGGCTTGGCGGGCTTGCCGGCGGCGTCGGCATTGGCCACTTTCGGCAACGTCAGGTAGGACACCAGCGTCAGGCCGTCGCGCGACCGGATCTCGCGCGCATGCATCTGCGCCAGCGGCGCGCCGTCGAGCTCCGGCCGCGTGACGTACAACTTGGTCAGCCGCCTGGCCTTGCGCTCGTACAGCCAGGTGGCCGGCGGCGCCGTGACGGCGTCGGCCGAGACCAGCCATTTGTCGTCGGCCTCGGTGCGCGAGCCGACCGTGAACTGGCCCTTGATGTTTTTCTTGAGGAAATCGAGGTCGGCCTTGAGGGCCGGCGTCAGCGCCACGTATTCCTGCTTGAGGTAGTCGACGCTGTAGGCTTGCGCCACGCCGGTCTTGGGATCGTACAGCGCGTTGGAGATGTCGGCGCGCGGGTCTTGCGCCAGCACCGTGGTCTTGCCGGTGGCGAGCTCCAGCGCCACCAGCGCCGACGTGTCGCGCCCGCGCGAATCGGTCCAGTACAGCGTTTTGCCGTCGGCCGTGAAGGTCAGCGGCGCGGTGGTCTGGGCGTCGTCCAGGCCGACGTCGGCCAGCGGCTCGCCGTCGGGCTTGCCGTCCTTGAGGCGGAAATAGGTGGTGCCGCCGTCCGGCCGTGCTTTTTCGGCCACGCGCAGGTTCAACTGCTCGTCGGCGATGAAGCCGGCGTAGCCGTCGTTTTGCAACAGCAGGGTCAACTTGCCGGTGGCCGGCTCCAGGCTGTAGACGTCGTGCCAGCGCGCGTCGCGGTTGTTCAAGCCGATCAGGATGCGGTCCTTGACCTTGGTGCTGAAGGCGATCGGCCGCACGCGGGTTTTCTCGAACGGGGTCAGGCTGGTTTGCTTGCCGCTGACGACGTCGACGCCGTACAGCAGGAAATTCTCGTCGCCGCCCTTGTCCTGGATGAACAGCAACTGCTTCGAGTCGGGCGACCAGAAGGCGCTGCGGATGGGGCGTGTTTTTTCCTCGGTCAAAGCGCGCGCCTTGGCCGGTTCGGCGGCCGGCGCCACCCACACGTTGAGCACGCCGTCGCGCGGCGCCACCCACGACAACCATTTGCCGTCCGGGCTCAGGCGTCCGCCGGTCTTGTTGGGATTGCCGAACAGCTTGGCCCGCTCGATCAGCGGCGCCGGCGCCGTTTCGGTGGCGGGCTGCGACGGCGATTGGGCGTGGACCGGCAAGACGGTGGCGAGCACGGCGGCGGACAGCAGGTAACGGATCATAAGGACCTCATCGTGGTGGAAAGAGTGAAAAAATCACCATCCGATGATAGATCAATATGAAGTTGTCATGTCGGCCACGCGACGAGCTGCACGTTTCGGGGTATGGATGGCCGTTTACAGTCCACGTGTAGATCACGACACCGGCGTTGTCACCCGACCGCCGGCGTCATCAAAACGGCGTGACGGACATCAGCCGAAAAGTTTGCCTCGCAAAAGGCTCAAGCCTTGCTCCAGCAATTCGTTCTGTGGGACCTGGCCGCCGGGCGTGAGCTTGTCGATAATTTGCGGCAGCAGCTGGGCCAGCCCGGTGGCCGCGTGTTCCGGTTCGATGCCGGCGTGTTGGGCGATCTGCGCGACGTTGCCCGCGCCGAGCGCGTCGGCGATCTGGTTGCCGGACACCGGGGCGTTCTCGCCGGTGCCGATCCACGAAGCGACCTGGTCGGCGATGCCGCTCGCTTGCAGTTGCTGCAGGATCGCCGGCAGGCCGCCGGCGTTGTTAATCAAGGCCATCACGCCACCGAGCAGATCGCTCTGGGAGACCGAGTCCTGCTTCTGGGCGCCCAGCGAACCGATGACTTGCCCTGCCAGTTGATCGAGTAATCCCATCATGTGCTCCTTGAGGTGGTGGTTGGAAAATGCGCAATACGCGCAGTTATCGTCACCATTAGAGCACAGTTGAAGGTGCCGCCCCCCGCTGCGGGATATGCGCGGCGATGTTCCCAAGTGCTGCTGGAATTTGCAATCGTCTTTCGACCCACTATGCAGGAAAGAATAAAGGAAGCGACCGCTGCCAGCCAATGACCAGCAGCGGTCCGCGCTGGTTTAATTATCGCGGGTAAAAACCCAAGTGCCGCTGACACCGGTGGCGTCGGACCAGGTGCCGCTGATTTTCGTCAGGGACTCGGCCTGGCCCGTAAACTTCGGTGCGTTTGTGCTGGCTGCCGGAATATGTTCCTTTCCAGCCCGGGCCGGAGAAGCGCGCGGCCACCAGCGACTGTCGGCCGGACTTCGCGTGGGATAGAGGGCTGGATTCCTATGCTTCACAAAGCATGTGTGGGTAAGGCTGGCGCGACGCCAAGGGCGCAGCGCTGATTCATGCTGCCAAGCATGGATCAGCGTCGCCGACCCTGCCGACTCAGGCGGGCAGATAAACGTACCGGCTCGTAGCACCTTCCTTGGGATCGCCGATATCGTTCGGTCGCGCAAGTTTAAGAAACCATAAATCAGTTCTTTTTCGGTTTTGATGGCATCGGGATCATGTCCCGTCGATTTCATTTCATGACGGATATAGGCCAGCCAGTCCCAATGAAAGTCAATTCCTATTGGATGTGCCATCGCGAGCTTTTGTGATTGGATTGAGGTCTGAGTCACTACGGGTGATGCCGCGGTAATCCCCCCATTTTTAGAGCGCGCTAAAAGTAGAGGTTAAGCGGCCAAGGCAAGCTTCTGTTTTGGGGTGATGCCACCAAGTGCCATGTTCGGCCGGTCGTGATTGTAAGTCCATAGCCATCGGGTTGCAAAATCTTGTATCTCATCGAGAGTGTCGAATAAGTGATGGGCCAGCCAATCGTAGCGCACCGTGCGGTTATAGCGCTCGACATAGGCGTTCTGCTGCGGCTGTCCGGGCTGGATGAAGTCAATGCGGATGCCGCGCCT
>CAUPRW010000041.1:0-59820 GCA_963513825.1 uncultured Duganella sp. | reverse complement strand
TGGTGCCGCGCAGCAGCAGACCGACGTTGTCGCCGGCTTGACCCTGGTCCAGCAGCTTGCGGAACATTTCCACGCCGGTGCAAGTGGTCTTGACGGTGTCGGTGATGCCGACGATTTCGATCTCTTCGCCGACCTTGATGACGCCGCGCTCGATACGACCGGTCACCACGGTGCCGCGACCCGAGATCGAGAACACGTCTTCCACTGGCATCAGGAAGGCGCCATCGACCGCGCGCTCTGGCGTCGGGATGTAGCTGTCGAGCGCGTCGGCCAGGCGCATGATCGCGTCAACGCCCATTTCGCCTTCTTTGCCTTCCAGCGCCATACGGGCCGAACCTTTGATGATAGGCACGTCGTCGCCTGGGAATTCGTATTTCGACAACAACTCGCGAACTTCCATTTCGACCAGTTCCAGCAGCTCGGCGTCGTCGACCAGGTCGCACTTGTTCAGGAACACGATGATGTATGGAACGCCAACCTGGCGGGCCAGCAGGATGTGCTCGCGGGTCTGTGGCATCGGGCCGTCGGCGGCCGAGCAAACCAGGATCGCGCCGTCCATCTGTGCCGCGCCGGTGATCATGTTTTTGATGTAGTCGGCGTGGCCTGGGCAGTCGACGTGGGCGTAGTGGCGGCCGGCGGTTTCGTACTCGACGTGCGCGGTGTTGATGGTGATGCCGCGTGCTTTTTCTTCCGGAGCCGCATCGATCTGGTCGTATGCCTTAGCTTCGCCGCCGAATTTCTTCGACAGAACGGTTGCGATCGCAGCGGTCAGGGTGGTCTTGCCGTGGTCGACGTGGCCGATGGTGCCGACGTTGACGTGCGGCTTGGTCCGTTCGAATTTACCTTTTGCCATTTTAGACTCCTAACGATTTGGTGTGATTGCCCGGGCTTGCGCCCGACTGTCTGTGAATGCTGCTGAAATTTGTACTGCCGAATGTGCCACTTATATGCCGACGTGCCGCCTGGGTAGCGCAGTGTTGCGCACTACCGCGAATTCTGGTGCCCTTTACGTGGATTGAACACGTGGCCTCTCCCTTACCAAGGGAGTGCTCTACCACTGAGCTAAAAGGGCTGATGGGGTACTGCTATTTGATGCCCTGCCTGCGCATCTGCATCGCAACGACACTGGAGCGGGTGAAGGGAATCGAACCCTCGTCGTAAGCTTGGAAGGCTTCTGCTCTACCATTGAGCTACACCCGCGAGGTATCGTTCATTTCACTTTTGCTACTCAGTCTCACCGCGACAACTTGGTGGAGGGGGCTGGATTCGAACCAGCGTACTCATAGAGAACAGATTTACAGTCTGTCGCCTTTAACCACTCGGCCACCCCTCCGCGAGGAACCGCAGAGTATGAAGCAACTTCTTCGACCTGTCAACCCTCCCGCTACGCTTGGAGCGCGATATTTTGCGTCCTGGGGATGAACCGTCTGCTTCGGGGCGAGATTTTAACCGTGCCGCGTGCAAAAGTGCAAGTGTTGTTTTTACGTTGAATGATTTCCTATACAATCGTCCGCTGACCGACCCGCTGTGCCACCGCCTTTCGACCCCTTGATGCGACCGGGAGACCCGTAGTTGAACATCACGCAGCCGCACTCCCCCGCCGCCGGCGCCCGCCAGGTGGCGCTGGCCAGCCTGGCGCTGCTGGCCGCCTACGTCGTCACCGGCCGCCTCGGCCTGCTGTTGGCGCTGCCGCCGGGCTACGCCTCCCCCATCTTCCTGCCCGCCGGCATCGCGCTGGCCAGCTGCGTGGTCGGCGGCATGCGCCTGCTGCCGGCCGTCGCGCTCGGCTCGCTGGGCGTCAACCTGATCTATCCGTGGCTGAGCGCGACCGGCATCGCCCCGCCGGCCGTGCTCGGCGCGCTGTCGGCCGCCGCCGGCGCGGCGCTGCAGGCGTGGCTGGGCGCGGCGCTGTTCCGCCGCTACATCGACCCGGCGCTCGGCTCCGGGCGCGACGTGGTGCGCTTCGTGCTGCTGGCCGCCGGCGTGACCGTCACCAGCTGCACCGTCTCGCTGTCGGGCATGCTGTTGGCCGGCGTGCTGCAGTGGGACAGCCTGGTGGCCGACTGGCTGGCCTGGTGGATGGGCGACACCATCGGCATCCTGCTGGCCGCGCCGCTGACGTGGATCGTCATCGGCCGCCCGCGCGCGCTGTGGGAGCGCCGCCGCCTGCTCGTCGGCCTGCCGCTGGTGCTGTCGGCGGCCGCCTTCATCGCCATCTACGTGCAGGCCGACAAATGGGAGAGCAACCAGCAGCTGCAAACGTTCCGCCTCAAGGCGCAGCAGACGGGCGACCTGCTGCAGGCCCAGTTCAGCGAGCACGAGCGCTTCATCTTCGCGATGGCCAAGGCGCTCAACGATCCGCGCCGCGTGCTCAGCGCCGACGACTTCAGCAACCTGGCGCACGGCTACCTCGACCAGCGCCCGGAGCTGCTGTCGATGGGCTGGCTCATGCCCGTGCCGGGCCCCGAGCGCGCCCCGTTCGAGGCCTGGGCGCGCGCGCACGTCGGCCCGGCGTTCGAGATCCGCGAGCGCTCGCTGGCCGGCACCTTCCGCCCGGCCGGCCAGCGCGCGCGCTACTTCCCGGTCACCTTCGTCGAGCCGGCCGAGGCGCGCGACTACGTCGGCCTCGACTTCCTGTCCGAGGACCTGCGCCGCGCCGCGCTCGAGCGCGCCATCCAGTCCGGCCAGCCGACGGCGACGGCGCCGCTGCAGTTTACGCGCACGCTGCCCGGCTACGGCCTGCTGCTGCTGCAGACGGTGTACCCGGCCAGCGTGACGCACCAGGCGGTCGGCTCGCTGCTCATCGCGCTGCAGTTCGACGCCTACCTCGACCAGGCGCTCAAGCGCTCCGAGTTCGAGCACTTCCTGGTGCGCTTCGAGGACCTCGACGACGACACGCCGGGGCGCGCCGTGCGCGACACCTTGCAGCGGGCGCCGGCGCCGGGCGACTTCCAGCACCAGCTGCACTTCGGCGGGCGCATCTACGAGCTGACCTTGGCGCCGACGCCGGCCTACCTGCAGCAGCAGCGCGGCTGGCAAAGCTGGACCGTGCTGACCGGCGGCCTGCTGCTGACCGGCCTGCTGGGCACCCTGATGATGCTCATCAGCGGCGAGCGCGCCCGCATCCAGGCCCAGGTCAAGGACAGCACGGCGCGCCTGCGCGAGCGCGAGGCGCGCCTGCAGGCCATCCTCAACAAGGCGGCCGACGCCATCCTCACCATCGACGGCGACGGCCTGCTGATGTCGGCCAACGCCGCCGCCGGCCGCCTGTTCGGCTACACGCCCGAGCAGATGACGCGCCTGCGGCTCGAGCGCCTGGTGCCGGTGGGCGTGGGCGAGGCCGACGGCCTCGACGCGGCCGGGCTGCTGCGCATGATCGCCTGCGGCGTCACCCACGACTACACGCTCACCGGCTGGCGCAGCGACGGCAGCGAGTTCCCGCTGGCGATCTCGGTGAGCGAGGTCGAGCTGCCCGACGAGCACCTGTTCGTCGCCATCCTGCACGACCTGACCGAGCAGCGCGTGGCGCAGGAGCGCATCCACCGGCTGGCCCACCACGACACGCTCACGGGCCTGGACAACCGGCTGTCGCTGAACCTGCGCCTCGAGCAGCTGCTGGCGCAGACGCGGCGCGCGCACGGCACGGCGGCCGTGCTGTTCATCGACCTCGACCACTTCAAGAAGATCAACGACACCCACGGCCACCAGACCGGCGACCTGCTGCTGGTGGCCGTGGCCGAGCGGCTGCGCGAGTTGATGCGCGAGGTCGACATCATCGCCCGCCTCGGCGGCGACGAGTTCATCGTCGTCACCTCCGGCACCGTCACGCCCGACGAGGTCACCCACATCGCCGTGCGCATCGTCGACTCGCTCACGGCGCCCTACCCGCTCGAGGGCAAGACGGTGCACAGCGGCGCGAGCGTCGGCGTGGCCATGTTCCCGTCCGACGGCGACGACGGCGGCACCCTGATGCGCCACGCCGACACCGCCATGTACGCGGCCAAGGGCCAGGGGCGCGGCAACTTCCAGTTCTTCTCGGCGGCGATGAACGTCGCCACCCACGAGCGCCTGCTGCTCGAGAACCGGCTGTGGCAGGCGCTCGAGCACGATGAGTTCGAGCTGTACCTGCAGCCGCAGGTGGAGCTGGCCACGCGGCGCGTGATCGGCGCCGAGGCGCTGCTGCGCTGGCACCATCCGGAGCTCGGCATGGTGGGGCCGGACCGCTTCATCCCGATCGCCGAGGAATCGGGCCTGATCCTGCCGCTGGGCGAGTGGGTGCTCAGGCGCGCCACCGGGCTGCTGGCGGCGTGGCGCGGCACGCCGCTGGCGGCGCTGCGGCTGGCGGTGAACCTGTCGGCGCGCCAGTGCCACGGCGCCGGCCTGCTGCCGCTGCTCGACCACCTGCTGGCCAGCCAGGGCGTCGACCCGGCGCTGCTGGAGCTCGAGATCACCGAGTCGGCCGCCATGCAGGACCCGGAGCGCAGCCGCGCGCTGCTGGTCGAGTTGCGCTCGCGCGGCATCAAGGTGGCGATCGACGACTTCGGCACCGGCTATTCGTCGCTCAGCTATCTCAAGTTGTTCGACATCGACCGCATCAAGATCGACCGCGGCTTCGTCAAGGACATCGAGACCGATCCGGACGACGCCGTGATCGTCGCGGCCACCATCGCGCTGGCCCATTCGCTCGGCCTGGCCGTGGTGGCCGAGGGGGTCGAGACGGAGGCCCAGCGCGAGTTCCTGCGCGCCAAGCAGTGCGACGAGGCGCAGGGCTATCTGTTCGCGCGGCCGATGCCGGTGGCGCGCTTCGAGCAGATGGTCGAGGCCGGGCGCGCCAGCGCGGCGTGACGGGCTGCCACCCCGCGAGCCTTGGGCGGCGGGCGGGCGCCGCCGCTTAGGGGACGTACCCCGCGGGGTACGTCCCCGCCCGGGGCTGCGGGTTTGCCTGGAGGCCCGTCAGTCCGGGGTGCGGCCGATGGTGGGATCGCGCTCGATCAGGTCGAGCAGCGCGGCGACCACCTCCGGGTCGAATTGCTGGCCGGCGCGCTCGGTGATGTAGGCCATCACCTCGGTGTGCGGCCACGGCTCCTTGTACGGGCGCTCGTGCAGCAGCGAGTCGAACACGTCGATGACGGCGACGATGCGCGCGGCGATCGGGATGGCGCGCCCGGCCAGCCCGTTCGGGTAGCCGTTGCCGTCGAAGTGCTCGTGGTGGCCGCCGGCGATCTGGGCGCCGTAGGTCAGGTAGCTCACGCCATCGACCATGCCGGCGGCGCGCTCGAGGATGGCCTGGCCCACCGCCGCGTGGGTCTGCATCTCGGCCCGCTCGGCCGGCGTGTGGATGCCAGGCTTGAGCAGGATGTGGTCCGGCGTGGCGACCTTGCCGACGTCGTGCAGGATCGACGCCAGCCCGATCATCTCGAGCAGCTGCGGCGTGACCTCGTCCGGATAGGCGCCGCGCGCGGCCAGCCGCGCCGCCAGCGACGACGACAGCTGCTGCACCCGGCGCACGTGGCCGCCGGTGCCGCTGTCGCGGAACTCGGCCAGGTCGGCCAGCGCCACCACCGTGGCCTCCTGCGCCTTGCGCAGCTGGCCGAACATGTACAGGTTGTCGAAGGCGGCGGCGATGCGCTGGCAAAACACCTCGAGCAGGTCGCGCTGGATCTGCGCCAGCGGCCACGGCGGCGTGACCGAGATGGCCACCTCGCGGTTTTCCCGGGTGTGGATGAACAGCACGTTGGCCGGGTGGTCGAACTGGCTTTTCTTTTCGGCGAAGGCCTTGGCGATGGTCGGCCACAGCGGGTGCGCGGTCGGCATGCGCTCGGCCTCGCCGAGCGGCGCGTAGCCGCCGGTGGCGGCCACCACGCTGGTGACGCCGGTGTCGCCCTGCATCAGGCACAGCACGCCGTCGGCGCCGACGTCGAGGATGGCGCTGACCTGGTTGAGCACGCCCGAGGCGAACTCGCGCAGCGAGTGGATCTGGTACAGGTTGGTGGCGCCGGCGAGGATCTTGCCCAGGCCGACGCGGCTGCGCTCGAGCATGTTGAGGCTCTCGTAGGCGCGCAGCGCCGAGATCACCGTGGTAAACAGCTTTTGCGTGGTCAGCTCGGTCTTGGCCTTGTAGTCGTTGATGTCGTATTCGATGATGACGCGCTGCTCCGGCGCCTGGCCCGGCTGGCCGGTGCGCAGCACCACCCGCACGATGGCGTTGTGCAACTCCTCGCGGATGCGGCGCGCCAGGATCAGGCCGGCGTCGTCGGTCTCCATCACCACGTCGAGCAGCACCAGCGCGATGTCGGGCGTGTCGCGCAGGATCTCGAACGCCTCGCGCCCGCTGTAGGCGGAGAACAGTTCGAGCTCGCGCCCCTTGAAGCTGACGTTGCGCAGCGCCAGCCGGGTGACGGCGTGGACGTCGACGTCGTCGTCGACGATGAGCACGCGCCACTGGCGCTGGTCGGGCGCGCCGGCGCCCCCGGCCGGCGGCGCCTCCTCGTCTTCCTCGATCAGCCAGTCGTCGTCTGAGGCGGTTGAATCAGTCATACACAATTCTCCTGGAGGGCGCGCGGCCATGCGCTGTGGCTAGCCTAGCATAATCAGATTCATACACTGTGACAAGCTCCGTGAGTTCGTTAGCAACACCGCGCGCCGCTTTGCCCCGCCGCGGCCGGCCCGGTGGCCGCCCGGTGGCCGCTCAGTTGCTGCTCAGTTGCTGCTGGGCGGGGCGGGCGCGTCGGCGCCGGCGGTGCGGCTCGGCGGCTGGGCGCCGCGCTGGCCGGGCGGGGTGCAACCGGTGTGGTTGGCGCCGAGGTCGAGGTTCTGGTAGCGGATCTCGTACTTGCCATTCGATAGCTTGTCGACCATCAGCTTGTCGTGCGCCTGCACGTAGGCGTAGCGCACGTTGGCGCGCCGCTCGACGTCGTAGACCTTGACGAACACGGACGAGGCGTTGGCGGCATTGTCGAGCATCAGTTGCATGTCGTCGCCGCGGTTGCCGACGGTAAAGCCCTCGATGTAGCCCGACCGGGCCGGCCACGGCTCGCCGTTCGGCGCCACCAGCGTCTGGCCCTCGACCTCGCAGTCGGGCGTGGCGCCGGGCAGCACGATCTGCGACATGGCCACCACCTTGACCGGCGCCGCCCTGGGCGGGTCGGTGTTGTCGGCCTCGGCGTGGAAGGGCGTGCGCGCGGCCCAGGCGTCGCGCTCGCGCGGCTCGGCCTTGGCGGCGTCGGCCGGCGCCGGGTTGGCGGCCATGGCGCGCGGGGCGCGCCCGCCCTTGCCGCCCCACGCCGCCTCGATCAGGCCGGGCTGCGACACCAGCGTGCCGCCGGCCCAGCCCACCACCAGCGCGGCGGCCAGCGCGGTCCACCACTTCCACTGGCGGCGCGCCGCCGGGTGCGGATCGTCGACCGCCTCGGGATGCCAGCGGTCGGCGTCGGGGCGGTGCTTGTCGCCGCGGCCGTCCTCGTTGCGGGTGCTCTCGAGCCACTCGATCTCCCACTCCTCGGCGGCGATCCACTCGTCGTGCTCGCGCCGGCGCTGGCTGTCGGACAAGGTGTCGTAGGCGCCGTTGAGGATGGCCATGATGCGCGCGGCCTTCTCATCGCCCGGATTTTTGTCCGGGTGGTATTTCTGGCTGAGGGCCTTGTAGGCGGCACGTATGACCTCCTGCGGCGCCATGCGCGACACCTTCAGGTTGTCATAGTGGGTGTGTATCTTTGCCATCGTTCCAGTGGGCGCGGTATGCCGGCGCGTAAACGTTGCCTAAATTGCTGCTTAATCGCTCATCATAGCCGATCTTGGCGCGCGCCGATCAACCATCGGGGGCGCCGCGCTTGCTTTTCCGGCCATTGTGCCGATTCGTCTACAAACGATGACTGCGGTCATGCATGGCGATGGCCTCCGGCAGGGCCACGTTCTTGCCGATCACCAACACCTTGAACAACTCGCCCATCTCGGCCGGCGACAGCAGCTTTTGCACCGCGCCGGCCTGCGGCAGGTAGCGGCGCGTGTCGGCCGGGTCGGTGCGCAGCAGCAGCTCGCCGATGCCGGCGCCGATCAGGAACGCGGCCTGGTTCAGGTAGGCCAGCACGCCGGCGCCGGCGTCCTGCGCCGCCAGCGCCATGGCCGTGAAGTCGACGTGGGCGGTGATGTCCTGCAGCCCCGGGTAATAGAACGGGTCCGGGTGGGCGTGGTGGCGGTAGTGGCACATCAAGGTGCCGGTGGCGCGCAGGTCGAGGTAGTATTCGTGCGCGGGGAAGCCGTAGTCGAACAGGAAGGCGGCGTTGGCGCCGCCGTTGGCCAGCATGCGCGCCAGGGTGGCCATGAAGCCGCACGCCACCCCGTGCACCTCGGTGACGTAGCCGACCGGCAGCGCCTCGTGCGCGGGCACCTGGCGCGCGATCTGCGCCAGCAAATCGGCCGCGGCCGGCGCCTCGAGGTAGTCGAGGCGGCCGTCGCGCACCGTCACCCGCAGCTCGTGCCAGCCTTGCGGGTGTTTGGTCACCAGGTGGACCGGCATGGCGTCGAGCACCTCGTTGCCGAGGACCACGCCGTCGAAGGACGCCGGCAGGGCGTCGAGCCAGAGCACCTGCGGGAAAGCGCGCAGGGTGTCGCGCTGGCGCGCGCGCAGCTCGCCGGAGAGCTCGACGATGGCGTAGGACTCGACGGCGACGCCGGCGGCGGCCAGCTCGGTGAGGAGGTCGAACGCCAGCTTGCCGGTGCCGGCGCCAAATTCGAGGATGCGCGGCGCGCTTTGGGCGATAATGGCGGCGGCGGCGCGCGCCAGGGCGGCGCCGAACAGCGCCGTCATTTCGGGCGCGGTTGTAAAATCGCCGTCCCCGCCGAGCTTGGCGGAGCCGCCGCTGTAGTAGCCCAGGCCGGGCGCGTACAGCGCCAGCTCCATGTAGCGGGCGAAGGAAATGGCGCCGCCCTGGCGTTCGATGTCGGCGGCGATCAGGCGTTGCAGGGCGTGGGACGCGGCCAGCGCGTCGCTAGAGGGCAGGGGTAGGGACATACGGCATTGTAGCGAATCGGGCGGCACCCCGCACGGCCGGGCGGGGAGGTGCCCGCCGGGTACGTCCCCCGTGGCGGCGCCGGCGTCGCGCCGGGGGCATGCGGGGCTGGGCGCGCCCGCGCCACTGGATTTTTTTTAACGACCATGACCACTATGACGACACCGCAGCAAGCTTCCAACCCCGGCGCCGCCCCCCGCGTGGCGCTGGTGACCGGCGCCGGGCGCCGCATCGGCCGCGCCATCGCGCTCGGGCTGGCGCGCGCCGGCTGGGACGTGGCGGTGCACTACCGCGCCTCGGAGCGCGAGGCGCGCGGCGTGGCGGCCGACATCGTCGCGCTGGGGCGGCGCGCCGCCGTGCTGCAGTGCGACCTGTCGGACGAGGCGGCCGTGCGCGCGCTGCTGCCGCGCGCCATCGCCGCGCTCGGGCCGGTGAGCTGCGTGGTCAACAACGCCTCGCTGTTCGACTACGACAGCGCGGCCGACTTCACCGCCGCCCGCCTCGACGCCCACATGCGCGCCAACGTCGCCGCGCCCATCCTGCTGGCGCAGGCGCTGCACGCGGCCACCGCCGGCGCCGGCGGCGAACCGGCCGCCGTCATCAACCTGCTCGACCAGAAGCTGTACAATCTCAATCCGGATTTTTTGTCCTACACCTTGTCCAAGGCGGCGCTGCAGACGGCCACCACGATGCTGGCGCAGCAGCTGGCGCCGGCGGTGCGGGTGGTCGGCGTGGCGCCCGGCATCACCATGGTGTCGGGCGACCAGAGCGAGGCCGGCTTCGCCAACGCGCACCGGCAAACCCCGCTGGGGCGCTCGAGCACCCCCGAGGACATCGCCGACAGCGTCGTCTACGCCGCCTCGGCGCGCGCCATGACCGGCACCACCCTGCTGGTCGACGGCGGCCAGCACCTGATGCCGCTCGCGCGCGACGTCATGTTCCTGGCCAAGTGAGCCGGCCGTCCCATTTAAATCGAAAGAAGGTAATCCCATGTTGTCCGCCCTGTCCCACCCGAGCCTGACCGACTGCCGCCGCCTGTTCCTGCGCAACTACGAAGTGCTGATCAACATCGGCGTGTACGAATTCGAGAAGAAGGGCGAGCAGCGCCTGCTGATCAACGTCGACCTGTACATCCCGCTGGCGGTGTCGACCCCGACCCACGACCAGTTGGACGAGGTGGTCGACTACGATTTCATCCGCGACACCATCGCCAAGCTGATGGCGCGCGGCCACGTGCAGCTGCAGGAGAGCCTGTGCGACGACATCGTGCGCGCCATGCTCGGCCACCCGCGCGTGCGCGCCGCGCGCGTGTCGACGATGAAGCCGGACGTCTATCCGGACTGCGAGGGCGTCGGCGTCGAGGTGTTCAAGATCAGGGACGACGTCTAGTCCGGCGGCGGCCCCCGGGCCGATGTAACACGCCTGTCATCGCCGTTTGCTATGCTGCGCACGTGGTCAATCGAGGTGGTGGATATGGAGATGTCAAAGGCGCGCGCCGGGCTCGACGCGATGGACCGCGTGCTGGCGAGCGCCGAGTTTTCCCGCAGCGGGCGCCTGTCGTCATTCCTGCGCTACGTGTGCACCGCCACCCTGGCCGAGCACGGCACCCGGCTCACCGAGCAGCACATCGGCGTCGAGGTGTTCGGCCGGCCGCCGCACTACCTGCCGGCCGACGACACCATCGTGCGCACCACGGCCGGCCTGCTGCGCAAGCGCCTGGCCAAATACTACGAGAACGAGGGCAGCGCGGACCCGGTCCGCATCGTCATCCCGCGCGGCGCCTACGTGCCGGTGTTCGCACCGGCGTGCGCGGCGCCGGCGGCACCGGAGATCGACCCGGCGGCCGACGCCCGGGCGCCAGTCGCCGCCGGGGCCGACGCGGCGGCGGCCGAACGCCCCCCCGCCGCCGACCGCCCCCCGGCGGCGCCGCCACCATCGGGCGCCAAGGCCGGCAAGCACCGCCGCGCCCTGCCGGCCTGGCTGCGCGCGCGCGGCCGCTTGCGCAACCTCGCCTGCGCGCTGGCGGCCGGCATCGGCGTGCTGGCGGCCACCGTCTGCGGCGCGTTGTCGTCCGGCGCCGCGCGCGACCCGGTCGACCTGTTCTGGGCCTCGCTGTTCTCGACGCAGCGTGAAACCCTGCTGGTGCCGGCCGACTCCGAACTGGTGATGTACCAGAGCGCCGCCCGGCGCGCGGTGAGCCTGGACGACTACATCGCCAAGCGCTTCCCGGCCGACGCCGGCGGGGCGCCGTTCCAGTGGCGCCGCTACACGTCGACCACCTCGGTCACGCTGGCGGCCGAACTGGGCAAGCTGTCGGCCGCCGCGCCGCGGCAGTTCCGCGTGCGCTACGCGCGCGACCTGCAGCTGGCCGATCTGAAGAACGGCAACGCGATCCTGGTCGGCATCGGGCAGGCCAACCCCTGGGTGCACCTGTTCCGCCGCGGCCTGAACTACCACATCGACTGGGACCCGAACACCGACAAGTTACTCGTGCGCAATGACAAGCCGGCCGCCGGCGAACAGGCGCTGTACGAGTTCGTGGGCGCCGGGCAACCCCGGCGCGGCTTCGCCGTGATCGCCTATACCCGCAACCTGAGCGGCACCGGCAACGTGCTGCTGATCGGCGGCACGTCGTCGGCGGGCACCGAGGCGGCCATCGAATTTTTGCTCAGCCGCGAGCGCATGGGCGCGGTGTTGCGGCGCGCCGTCACGGCCGACGGCACGGTCGCACCGTTCGAGGTCATGCTGCAATGCGAGCTGCAGGCCACCGGCAGCACCGACGTCAAGTTGCTCGGGGTGCGCGCCGCCGCCGGCGCGCCCCTATGACGCGGCGGGCGCAAGACGGTGAGACAGGCGGTGGAACAGGCGGTGAAGGGCGCGTAATTCACAGGTAAGTTTGACGGTGAAACGCCACCCGCGCGGCGCGCCGCTCCGTAGACTTTGCGGGACGATAACGCGGCGGGACGACCGGTCCCGGCCAGCGAACCCATCGCAAACCCATACTGGAGCCACCCCATGTCACCGATTCAGCCGTCCCGCCGCCCGGCGTTCCTGGCGCGCCCGCTCGCGGCCCCGCTCACAGCCCTACTCGCCGCGCTGCCGTGCGCCGCCTTCGCCCAGCAGGGCGCCGATGCCGCCCCCGCCCTTGCCACCGCTTCGGCCGCTCCCTCGGCCGACGGCGACGCCGCCGCCGTGCAAACGGTGGTCGTCAACGGCTTTCGCGCCGCCGCCCGCGCCACCGTGCAGGCCAAGAAGAACACCCGCCAGGTGATGGACGCGGTCAGCCAGGACGACATCGGCCGCCTGCCGGACCTCAACATCGTCGAGGCGGCGCGCCGCATCCCCGGCCTGTCGGTGGTCGGCGGCGGCGACCCGACCAAGAACCGCGACGTCTACCAGCGCGCCACCATCCGCGGCCTCGACAGCCGCTACAACCTGGTCACCGTCGACGGCGTGCCGATCGCCTCGGCCGACCAACTGTACCGCGGCGCGCGGCTCGACATGCTGCCGGCCACGCTGGTGTCGCAGATCCAGGCGATCAAGACCGTCACCGCCGAATACGACCCGCACGCGCTCGGCGGCCAGGTCAACCTGGTCACGCGCAGCGCCTTCGGCATCGACGAGGAGCGCTTCTTCGTCGCCGGCGCCTCGACCGGGCGCAATTCGAGCGCCGGCAAGTTCGTCGCCGACGACCAGGCCTCCTACCGCGCCGACGCCACCGGCGCGCTGCTGTTCGGCGACACCAACGAGTTCGGCCTGGTGGTGTCGGGCGAGCTGCAGCGGCTGCCCTCGAGCGCCTTCTCGGAGCTGCCGGGCGACACCAACGGCGCCGGCTGGACCTATTTCACCGCCGCCGGCGCGCGCACGCCGTTCAAGAACCTGTCGGCCAGCGGCCTGATCGCGCCGGTGCGCAACCAGGACTTCGCCTTCGACAACCTGCGCCAGCGGGCCAGCGTCAACACCAAACTGGAATACCGCTTCGGCGCGCGCGGCCACGTGTCGGCCTTCGCCGGCTACTACGCCGACAAGGACACCGAGACCCGCTACGAGACGCTGACCATGCCCGGTTCGGCCGCCGTCGCGCAGACCGGCGCCGGCGGCGCCAACGCCGGCCGCTTCGCGCTCGGCGACCTCCAGCAGGGCTACACCTACCAGCCGGTGCGCCGCCGCACCTCGCTGTTGAACGTCGACGGCGTGTTCGAGGCCGGCGAGCGGGCCGAACTCAACGTGACCGGCGCGTCGTCGAAGGCGACCTACCGCGAGTACCGCCAAATGGTCAAGTACGACACCAACCCGCGCGCCGGCGCCGCCAGCAACCTGTTCCTGCCGGCGCTGGCCTATCAATACAGCGTCGTCGACGGCAAGCCGCGCGTGGCCTTCGACAACCCGGGCGCCGCCGCCGGCGCCGACGCCTATCGCGGCATGTACTGGCGCGACATCGACCGCGACCTGGACAACCGCGTCGACTTCGCGCGCGCCGACTACAAGTACAACTTCAAGCCCGCCGACCGCGGCGTCGGCGTCAACGCCGGCGTCAACCTGACCCGGACGGCGCAGCGGTGGGACGTGCGCTACCAGGAGCTGGTGCCGCGCGACGCCGCCGGCCAGCAGGCGGTGGGCACGCTGGCGCGGGTGCTGGCGCCGGGCCGCTTCGGCACCTACGAGACGCCGCAGGTGCCCTACCTGCTGGCCGGGCGCGACGCCGCCGGCGCGGTATTGCGCGGGAACGCGTCGTCGTTCGTGGCGACCAACCAGGCGGCCAACAACTTCGGCGACGACTACACCGACACCGAAACGGTCAAGGCGGCCTACGCCCAGGCGATCTACCAGGCCGAGCGCTGGAGCGCGCTGGCCGGCCTGCGTGAGGACCGCACCGACGTCGGCGTCGACAGTTTCCAGGCGCCGACCGCCGCCGGCGCGAGCGCCTACACGCCGACCGCGCGCGACGGCAAGTACCGGTTCCTGCTGCCGTCGGCGCTGGCGAGCTGGCAGATCACCGACGAGATGCGCGTCAAGGGCGCCGCCAGCCGCACCATCGGCCGGCCGGACTTCAGCCAGTACGCGGCGCGGCGCACCTTCTCGGTCGGCACCGCCGGCGAGCTGACGGTCAACCAGGGCAATCCGAACCTGGCCCCGCGCCAGGCGTGGAACTACGACCTGTCCTACGAGTGGTACACGGCCACCGGCGGCGTGGTGTCGGCGGCGCTGTTCTACAAGGACATCCGCAACGAGATCTTCACCACCAGCGCGGTCGGCGCGCCGACCAACTACCAGGGCCGCACCTACACCAACGTGACGGTGTCGCAGCCGCTCAACTCGGCCAAGGCCGGCATGCGCGGGCTGGAGCTGCAGTACGTGGGCGACCGCTTCGCCTTCCTGCCCAAAGCGCTGCGCGGGGTGGGCGTGTCGGCCAACCTGACGTGGCTCAAGGGCTTCTTCAACCAGCCGATGAGCGCGGCCAGCGTGGCCAACGGCGGGCCCGCCACGCGCCGCTCGACCGGATTGCTACGCCAGCCGGACTTCATCGCCAACGCCACGCTGTTCTACACCGCCGGCCCGGCCGACGTGCGGCTGTCGTTCAACCGCATCGGCCGCGCGCTCGAATCGGTCGACCAGGACACCGCCGAGCGCGACCTGTACGCGATGGGCCGCAACCAGCTCGACATGCAGGCCAGCTACCAGATCAACCGCTCGCTCAAGGCGGTGGTGCAGGGCCAGAACCTGGGCAAGTCGCCGTTCGTGGTGCGCCAGGGGGCGCGCCAGGAGCTGCTCAACAATTATTTCCCGGTCGGCCGCTCGCTGTACGTCGGCCTCACCTACCAGGCGCAGTTATGAGCGCGGCCGCGACGATGGCGATGGCCGCACGGGAAGCCGGACCGGACCGGTTGGCAGCGGGCCGGCCGGCCCGGCGCCGGGCCGTGCCGACGGCGCTGCCGACCGCTTGGCCGGTGGCGCTGCCGGCCGCATTGCTGGCGGCGCTGCTGGCCGCATTGCTGGCGGCGGTGCCGGCCATGGCCGGCGGAGCGCCCGCGCCGCCGGTGGCCGAGTCGCCAGCCGGGTTGCCGGCCGCGCATGCCCCCGGCGTGCCGATGGCGGCGGCCGACGGCGCCACCGTCCGCGTGGTGCTCAAGTTCGTCAAGGCCGCCACGGCGGGCAAGGCGCCGCCGCCGGCGGTGCGCTGGCTGGCCGACAGCTGCGCCGCCTGCGCCGAGCCGCGCGATCCCGCCTTCGAGCGCGACAACGGCCGCGAGACGCTGGTCGCGCTGACCGTGCCGGACCGCCGCACGCTGGAGCTGCGCTTTCGCGCCGCGCCCGGCTCGGTGAAGCGGGTACTGCTCGAGAGCGGCGACGTGCGCTTCGAGGCGGCCGGCGACATCGTCACCGTGCGGCTGCCGCCGGTCGGCTACGACGCGGTCGGCGCCGGCGAGGTCGCCACCCACATCGTCGAACCGGGCATGGTGCTGCGGTTCGAGCACGCCGATCCGGCGCGCCGCGCCGGCGCCTACGCCGACGGCCCGTTCCCGGCGCTGCAGCGGCGCGCCGCCGACCACCTGGAGTTCGCCCAGCGCGAGGTGATACGGCGCACCGGCCTGGGCGACTACGTCGCGCGCGAGAAGCTCGGCACCATCCATGTGATGGGCTTCGACACCAACTACCCGCACGGCCACACGGACGCGCCGCCGCACATGCACATGCATCTGCGCTGGCCGGCCAACGCCGGCACCCAGATCGGCCACTATTATATCGACGCCGCCGGCCTGCTCGAGCGCAACGAGGTCGGCATCAAGGACTTGCACGCCCCGGGCGCCAGCTTCGGCCGCGGCGCGGTCTTCACCACCCGCGACCCGCGCGGGCGGCCCGCGTACACGCATGAGATCACGGCCGAGGGCTGGCTGCGGCTCGGGCGCGCCGGCCAGGCGCCCTGCCTGATCCGGCCGCTGGCGGCCGGTTTCGACGGTGGCGCCGTGGTGGCGTGCCCGGGCCAGGCCGAGGTGGCGATCAAGGTCGACGACGACCTGGCCGCCGGCGCGCTGCGCGTGGCCACCGGCGCCGTGCTGGAGGTGTTCCGCTACGATCCGGACAGCGGCAAGCTGCTGTCGGCCGCCGCGCCGCCGCCGGTGACCGAGTCGAACTACCCGCCCCCGGATTGAGTGGCGCGGGGGCGCGCGGCGGCGGCCGGGTTTACCGGGCCGTTCGCCACATTAAGGTAGAATCCGGGGTTGCTCTCCACCGATGCCCGATATGAACGCCCCACTGCACCTCCCGCCGGAGATTAATTCTTCGACAACCCCGTCCCCGGCCAGCGCGCCCGAGCGCGATCCGACCGATTCGCGCCGCTTCGAGCTGCTGCAAAAGAAGCTGCGCACGCAGACCGGCAAGGCGATCGTCGACTTCGACATGATCACCGACGGCGACCTGGTGATGGTGTGCATGTCCGGCGGCAAGGACAGCTACGCGATGCTCGACATCCTGATGCACCTGCGCAAGATCGCGCCGGTCAAGTTCGACCTGATCGCGGTCAACCTGGACCAGAAGCAGCCGGGCTTCCCCGAGCACGTGCTGCCGGAGTACTTCCAGAAGATCGGCGTGCCGTACAAGATCGTCGAGCAGGACACCTACAGCATCGTCACCGAGAAGATCGAGCCGGGCAAGACCACCTGCTCGCTGTGCTCGCGCCTGCGCCGGGGCATCCTGTACCGCACCGCCAAGGAGCTGGGCGCGACCAAGATCGCGCTGGGCCACCACCAGGGTGACATCCTCGAAACGTTCCTGCTCAATATGTTCTATGGCGGCACCATCAAAACCATGCCGGCCAAGCTGACCGCCGACGACGGCGAGAACGTGGTGATACGCCCGCTGGCCTACTGCCGCGAGCAGGACATCGAAAAGTACGCCGGCAAGATGGGCTTCCCCATCATCCCGTGCAACCTGTGCGGCTCGCAGCCGAACCTGCAGCGCCAGGCGATGAAGGAGATGCTGGCCACGTGGCAGCAGAAAAACCCGCTGTGGATCAAGAGCATGTTTACCGCGATGGGCAACATCAAGCCGTCGCACATGATGGACCGCGGCCTGTTCGATTTCAGCAACAACGAAATGCGCGAGGCCGGGGGCGCCTTCGCCGGCGACATCCTGTTCGACAAGGACGAGAGCATCACCCTCGACGGCGTCAACGGCGCGTTCGCGATCCAGAGCGCGGCGCTCAAGCGCGGGCAGTAACAACGACCGCTCGCCGGCGTGACGCCCGCTGGCGCGGCGGCAACGCGCCCGGGGCGCGGGCCCACATCACACCGTGCGGGAACGCGTCTCTTTCGCTTGTCTCTTTCGGTCTCTTTTTGTCTCTTTTCCACTCCTGTTTTCCTAAGAAGAAGCAGGAGACCGAAACAGACAAAAAGCGACGAAAAGAGACAGCCAAAAGAGACCGTTTCCCGCACGGGCTATTTACCGTGCCGCCCCTCCCGGCCTGGCAGCGTGCCGGACCGGGGAGCGTCAGTCTGCTAGAACTTCTGCGCCGTGCGCATCACCGGATAGAGGTTGAAGCGCTCGTCCCACGACGCGTGGCGGCGCGCGAAGAATTCCAGGCGCGCCTGCGGGCTCTTGTTGAACTCGGCGTCGGTGTCGAGCTTTTTCTGGAACGCCGCGCGCAGCGCCGGATCGGCCTCGAGCTGCTCGCGCGCGACATCCTCGGCCACATACTCCTCCATGTACTCCTTGCGCTCGAAGGCGTTGTTGAACTCGCCCCAGGCCAGCAGCGAATCGGCGCCGCGCGGCTCGAGCATCGTCATCACCAGGCGCGCCTTCGGCTGCGCGATCGGCACGAACAGCGAGCCCTTGGCCAGGCTGCGGCGCTCGCGGCCCCAGTCGCCCTCGACCGCCAGCGACTGCCGTCCCTCGAACGATTGCGCGCCGAACTTGGCCTTGGTGGCGCGGAAGGTCTCCACCTCGGCCGCCATCTGGTCGGCGCCGAGCACCTTGAAGGCGATGCCGTGCTGTTTGAGCTTGGCCGCCACGCGCGGCGCCTCGGCCAGCGGCACCAGGTAGCCGCCCAGCGGCGCGGCCACGCGCAGGTCGGCCACCACCTCGTCGCGCAGCGGCACGCTCCACATCTGCGGCTTGGCCTCGTCGTAGTGCGTCATCAAGCCGCCCGATACCTCCGAATGGCCGCGCGTGTATTCGTAGCCGGGGAATTCGATGGTCTTGACGTTGTAGGTGGTGCGGTAGCTGAGCGGGACATCGGCGCCGGCCAGCGCCGCCGCGCGGGCGTCGGCCGCGCGCGCCGTCTTCATCCAGTCCTGGCCGTGCGCGGCCACCTGCGACAGCAGCGAGACGATGGTGTTGCGCGTGATGCGCACGCGGGTCGGATAGTCCTTCCACGAGTGGGTCTCGACCAGCATCGCCAAGCGGTTGCGCATCGGGAAGTAGCCGGTCGAGTAGCGCGGCGTCGGCATGCTGTCGACAAAGCCGGAGGTCGGATCGTCGTCGACCGCGAACGAGATGTAGTACGGCTTCGGATCCGAGCCCTGCGCCTTGAGGTCGGCGATGACGGCCGTGCGCAGCGCCAGGCCGGCCTGCTTGAGCTCCTCGTCGCCGCCGTGCACCGGCTCGACCTGGATCGACACGTCCGGCTGGAACTTGGCGCCGTCGGTCACGTGCAGGTCGATGTAGGCCAGCGGGTCCCAGGCGTTCACCAGCGCCAGCATGGCCTGCATCTCCGGCGCGTCGGCCTTGACGTAGTCGCGATTGAGGTTGTAGTTCTGGGCCGTGGTGCGCCAGCCCATTTCGACCGGGCCGCGCTGGTTCGGGCGGTTCCATTTGCCGAAGCGCTCATGGCCGTCGACGTTGAAGACGGGGACGAACAACAGCACTTGCTTATCGAGCGCGCCGGCGGCGGCCTGGTTCTCGAGCGCCTCGCGCAGCGCCAGGAAGCCGGCGTCCTTGCCGTCGATCTCGCCGGCGTGGATGCCGCCCTGGACCAGCAGCACCGGCAGGCCGCGCTTTTTCGCCTGCTCCGCGCTCAGCGCGCCGGTGCGCGAGACGGCCAGCGCCAGCATCGGGCGCCCCTCCGGCGTGCGGCCGAATTCGAAGCAGCGCACCTGCTTCGGATAGGCCTTCTGGAAGCGCGCGCACAACGCGACCACCTCGTCGTAGCGGCCGGTGCTCTGGAAGCCGGAGCGTTCGGCGATGGTCGTCAGCTGCGCGGCCGGCGGCGCGGCCGGCGCCGCGGCGGCCAGGGCGGTGGTGGCGAAGGTGGTGGCAAGGGTGGCGGCAAGGGCGAGCTGCGGGGCGGAACGGATCATGGACGAACTTCCAGCGTGGGGTTGATCGACCGGTGCCTGCGCCGGCACCGGATACGCGGGAAATTATAGTCGGCTTTGCGCGCTAACGGCTGCGGATGGCGATCTCCTTGACCGGCGGGCGCACCACGGTCAAGGCCGCGCCGCCCGGCCCGGCCCGGCGCAGCATCGGCTGCGCCGGACAGACGCCGCCGGCGCGGTAGCTCAGCGCCGCCGCCAGCATGCGCTCGGCCGGGTCGCCCAGCTCGCGACCGAGGTCGTCGTCGACCCGGCACGTGGGCGCGAAGCCGTCGGCATAGTCGCCGAACCCTTTGGCGTTCCTGCCCTGCAGCTGGATGGCGAAGTAGGTGGTGCCGCAGTTGTTCGCCGGCAGGAAGCCATACGGCTTGCCGCAGGTCTCGCCGCCGATCAGGTTGACCTCGACGTCGACGCCGCGCAGGCTGTTGATCACCGATTCGCTGGCCGAACAGGTGCCGGCCGTGGTCAGCACCGTCACCCGCTTGAGGCCCAGGTAGGGCAGCGCGGCGCCGCCTGCCAGCTGCGACGATTTGAAGCCGACCGCGCGGGTCTGGAACATCTGCGGCGGCTGCGGCGCGGTCTTGTCGTTGTACTGCAGGCTCTCGAACACCTTGCCGGCGGTCTGGCCCGGCCCCGCGATCATGTAGGCCAGCTCGCTGGCGACGACCAGGTAGCCGCCGCCGTTGTAGCGCATGTCGAGCACCACGTCGACGACGTTGCCGGCCTTGAAGGTCTCGAAGGCCTTGGCCAGCTCGCCCTCGGAGAACTGGTTGTGGTCGTCGAACTGCAGGTAGCCGACCTTGCCGGTGGGCGTGTCGAGCGTCTTGACGTTGCGCACCGGCGGCAGGGCGACGTCGCGCGCCGTCAGGCCCACCGAGAGCGGCGCGCCGGCGCGGGTGAGCACCAGCCGGTGCGTCTCGCCGCTGGCGGCCGGAAACAGGCCGGCGTTGAGCTGGCGCACGCCGTCGACGGTGTTGTCGGTGATGGCCACGCCGTCGACCGATGCCAGCGCGTCGCCGCGGCGCAGCCCGGCCAGCGCCGCCGGCGACGCCGGCGCCACCGTCGCCACGGTCCACGCGCGCGGCGCCACGGTCGCGTCGTTGCGGGCCCACACCACCCCGTAACCGGTCTCGGTGCCGGCGCCCGACATCGCCTCCCAGTCCTCGGTCGGGTAGGTGAAATGGAAGCGGTCCTTGGCGCGGCCCGAGGCGGTCAGCGCGGACGTCTTGTAGACGTTGAAAAAGTCGACCGGGCGCGCGTAGTCCTCCAGGCGCAGGTTGGCCGGCAGCTCGCGGTACCACAGATAGGTTTCGTCGTAGAAGGAACGCAGCCACTTCAACTCGTCCATCAGCGAGCCCTGGGCGTCGGGCTGGCCCGGACGGGGATGCTCGCAGCGGTTCGCCAGCGCGAACCAGTCCGGCGGATTGGCCGGATCGAACAGCGGCGGCGGTTCGGTCGATACCGGCGGCGGGGTCGGGGTCGGGGTCGGGGTCGGGGTCGGGGTCGGGGTCGGGGTCGGGGTCGGGGTCGGGGTCGGGGTCGGCGTCGGCGTCGGCGTAGGCGCCGGGATCGGCGCGGGCGCGGGCGCCACGGCCACCGGCTGCTGCCCGCCGCCGCCGCCACCACAGCCGGTCAACAGTGCGAACAAGGTGGTGGTGGCCAGGAGCGTCGATGGGGTTCTCATGCGCCGATTATAAGCGGCATCGGCCCGTGGAAAGCGTCGCCGGCAGCTATTTTCCCGGGTGCCGTCGCAGATCCGCGTCGGCGTCGATCACGCCGGCGAGCCACGCGGCGAAGGCGGCCAGGCGCGGCGACGCCATGCGCCCCTGCGGATACAGCAGCGAGATCGGCATCGGCGCCGGCGGCGTGTCGGCCAGCACCTCGACCAGCGCGCCGCTGGCCAGGTGCTGGCGCACCTGGTAGCGCGCCGCCTGGATCACGCCCATGCCCTGCAGCGCGCAGAGGATGTACGCGTCCGGATCGTTGACGGCGATGGCGCCGCGCACGGCCATCGTCTGCAGCGCGCCGTCGACCACGAAATCCCAGTCGAACGGGCGGCCCGTGCGGCCGGAAAAATGGGCCACGCCGCGATGCGCGCGCAGCTCGTCGAGCGTGCCCGGCACCCCGTGCGCGGCCAGATAGGCCGGCGCCGCGCAGGTGAGAAAGGCCATGCTGCCGAGGCGCCGGCCGATCATGGTCGAATCCTGCAGCTGGCCCACGCGCAGCGAGCAGTCGAGCCCCTCGCGCGTGAGGTCCTTGACCTCTTCGCTCATCGACACGACCAGGTCGATCTCCGGATAGTCGCGGCAAAACGCGCCGATGTGCGGCATCACCAGGTTGCGGCCGACCGCGCCGGGCAGTTCGACCCGCAGCCGCCCCCGCGGCCTGGCCGCGCTCTGGCCGCGGAAGGCGCCCTCGGCATCGTCCACCGCCTGCAGGATCTCCAGGCATTTCTTGAAGTAGTCGGCGCCGTCCGGCGTCAACGACAGGCGCCGCGTGGTGCGCTGCAGCAGCCGCGTGCCAAGGAAGGCCTCGAGCTTGTTGATGGTGGCCGTCAGCGCCGCGCGCGGCAGGTCCAGCGTTTCGGCCGCCTTGGTGTAGCTGTTGGCCTCGACGATGCGCACGAACACCTGCATGGCCTTCAAACGATCCATGATTGTTCATATAAAGTGAAAAGTATGGAGGCATTATGCCCTAATTATCTTTACCGCCGCTTTGCCTACACTGGCCTCATCGAAATCCAACTTTGTGGAGCCATCATGAACAAACCTGCGGAAACAGACATCAGCCCCGGCATGGTGCTGTTGCTGGCCGCCGCGACGGGCCTGATCGTCGCCAACCTGTATTACGCGCAAACGCTGGTCGGCCCGATCAGCGCCGCCACCGGCCTGTCGGCCCAGGCGGCGGGGCTGATCGTCACGCTCACGCAGATCGGCTACACCGTCGGCCTGCTGTTCGTCGTGCCGCTGGGCGACCTGCTGGAGAACCGCCGCCTGATCGTCGGCGGCCTGCTGTTCACGTCGGCCATGCTGGTGCTGGCCGCGCTCAGCACCAGCGCGTGGCTGTTCCTGACGGCCGCCCTGGGCATCGGCCTCGGTTCGGTGGCCGCGCAGATCATCGTGCCGTTCGCCGCCCACCTGTCGAAGGAGGCCACGCGCGGCCACACGGTGGGCAAGGTGGTCAGCGGCCTGCTGCTGGGGATCATGCTGGCGCGCCCGGTGGCCAGCCTGGTGGCCGACGCCAGCAACTGGCACGTGGTGTTCGGCGGCGCCGCCGCCGTGGTGCTGGCCGTGGCGCTGGTGCTGCGCGCCAAGCTGCCGACGCGCCGGCCGACGTCGACGATCACCTACCCGGCGTTGATGGCGTCGCTGTGGCACCTGTTCCTGCGCACGCCGCTGCTGCGCCGCCGCGCCGCCTACCACGCCGGCCTGTTTGGCGCGTTCAGCCTGTTCTGGACCGTCGCGCCGCTGATGCTCGCCGGCCCCCGGTTCCACCTGTCGCAGACCGGCATCGCCATCTTCGCGCTGGTCGGCATGGCCGGCGCGGTGGCCTCGCCCATCGCCGGGCGCCTGGCCGATTCCGGCCACACCCTGATGGCGACGGCAGGCGCGCTGGCGCTGGGCGTGGCCGGCTTCGCGCTGCCGATGGTGGCGCCGCAGTCGCGCAACGCCGCGCTGGCGATGCTGGTGCTGGCCTCGATCGTGCTCGACATGGGCGTGGCGGCCAACCTGGTGCTGGGCCAGCGCGCCATCTTCACGCTCGGCGCCGAGGTGCGCAGCCGCCTGAACGGCGTCTATTTCGCGCTGTTTTTCGCCGGCGGCGCGCTCGGCTCGGCGCTCGGCGGCTGGGTCTACGCCACCCACGGCTGGCACGCCGCGCTGCTGACGGGGATGGCCTTCCCCGCCGTGGCGCTGGCCTACTGGTTCACCGAGTACGCCGGCCACGCGGCCGCGCAGCGCAAGCCGGCGTAGGCGGCGGGACGGTGCGCGCCGCCAGGGTTTTTTGGCGCGCGGGCCGTCGCCGGGGCGGCGCTGCTCTACAATCGAGCCACGCCGGCCGCGCGCCGCGCCCGTCCAACCTTCCGGAGCCCTTCATGACCACTTCCACCGCCGCCGGCCCCAAATGGGGCATGGCCATCGATCTCGAACGCTGCATCGGCTGCCACGCCTGCTCGGTCGCCTGCAAGGTCGAAAACTCCGTCTCGCTCGGCCACTTCCGCACCAAGGTGTATTACTACGACTACGCCGGTGTCAATCCATACAACAAACAGCCGACCACCAGGCGCGCCTTCCTGCCGACGCTGTGCATGCAATGCGAGGACGCGCCGTGCCTGGACGCCTGTCCCACCGACGCCATCACGCGCGGCGCCGACGGCATCGTGCGCATCGACGACGCCGTGTGCGACCGCAGCCGCGACTGCATCAAGGCCTGCCCCTACGGCGCCATCCACATCGATCCGGTGGCCGAAGTGGCCGACAAATGCGATTTCTGCGCGCACCGGCTGGCCGCCGACATGGAACCGGCCTGCGTGGAAGTGTGCCCGGCCGACGTCTTCGCGTTCGGCGACTTGAACGACCCGGCCAGCAAGGTCAGCGTGTTCAACGCCAAACACCGCCAGCAGATGGCGGCCCTGAAACCGGAGGAGGACACCAAGCCGCTGGTGCGCTACCGCGGCCTGGGCGGCGTGGTGCCGCGCGCCATGGAGCGCAAGGTGCCCAAGGGCCGCAGCCACGACCCGTTCTCGTACGAAGCCGAGACCTGGGACCAGCTCAAGTCCGGGTTCGGCCGCGCCGCGCCGCGCGCCGGCAAGGTGCGGGGAGGCTGACCATGGACCGTCGTCGATTCATCAAAAGCGGCATCGGCTCGATGGCCACGCTGGGCCTGGGCGAAACCATCGTGCTCACCCCCAACGCGGCCGGCGCCATGAACTACCGGCCGCTGGCCGAGGGCCGCCAGCGCAAGGTCAAGAACGACTACCGCAGCGCCAAGCGCATCACCAGCGTGTGCCTGAACTGCTCGACCGTGTGCGGCATCGAAGCCTTCGTCCAGGACGACAAGGTGATCAAGATACGCGGCAACCCGCTGGACCCCAACATGGGCAGCTACATGACCTGCGCCAAGGGCCAGTCGGGACCGACCATCAACGACTACCCCGAACGGCTGCTGTATCCGCTCAAGCGGGTCGGCGCGCGCGGCCAGGGCAAATGGCAGCGCATCAGCTGGGAGCAGGCCTACACCGAGGTGGCCGAGCGCATCAAGGCCAGCATCGCCGCCGGCCACCCGGAGCGCGTCGCGCTGCACCAGGGCCGCTCGCGCATCGACGCCGAGATCAACCGCTTCCTGAGCGCGATCGGCACCCCGGTGCAGCTCAACCACCGCGCGCTGTGCTCGTCCAACAAGCGCGCCGCCAACTACGTCTCGCTCGGCGAGACCGACTGGGAATCGATCGACGCCGAGCGCTGCAAATACTTCCTCAACTTCGGCGCCAATTTCTACGAGGCGCACCAGGGCGGCCTGCACCTGGTCAGCCGCGTGGTCAAGGCGCGCTTCGACCACGGCGCCAAGCTGGTCACCTTCGACGTGCGCCTGTCCAACACGGCCGGGCGCAGCGACGAATGGCACCAGCCCTTCCCCGGCACCGAGGGCGCCGTCGCGCTGGCGATGGCGCACGTGATCGTCCGCGAGGACGAGATCGACCACGACTTCGTCGCCAAATTCGTCCAGCCAGGGCTCGAGACGATGCGCGCCTGGCTGGCCCCCTGCACGCCGGCGTGGGCGGCCAAGCTGTCGGGCATCGCCGCCGCCGACATCGAGCGCCTGGCGCTGGAGTTCGCGCGCCGGCGGCCGGCCGTCGCCGCCTTTACCAACCGCGGCACCGGCGCCCACTACAACGGCTTTAACGCCGAGCGCGCGGTGGTCATGCTCAACGCGCTGGTCGGCTCGGTCGCCAAGCCGGGCGGCTACTGCTACGGCCTCGATGAAAAACTGTCGGCGGCGCGCTACCCGCAGCCGCAGCCGGTGCCGCCGGCGCCGAAGATCCGCACCGACCTCGAAGATCCGCCCGAGTGGCCGCTGGCGAACCGCTGGCAAAAGATGAAGGTCGGCCAGATCGTCTACGACTACCTGCGCCAGGGGCGCGCGCGGCTCGATGTCTACCTGAGCTACACGCTCGGCTCGCCGATGACGTGGCCCGAGGGCCGCAGCACCACCGTCGAGGTGCTGCTCGACGAAAAGCTGATCCCCTTCCACGCCTGCTCGGACGTGGTCTATTCGGAGATGGCGCACTATGCGGACCTGATCCTGCCCGACGCCACCTACCTGGAACGCTGGGGCATGGACATCCGCAACAACCTCGAGCTGACCCACTACGTGGCGCTGCGCCAGCCGCTGGTGGCGCCGCCGGGCGAGGCGCGCAGCTACGCCGACGTGCTGTTCGAGATCGGCCGCCGGCTCGCCCCCGAGCAGGCGAAGTACTTCCAGTTCGGCGGCCACCAGGACTTCGTGCGCGCGCAGTGTTCCAAGCTGCCGACGACGGGGCCGGACGGGCGCCAGTTCAAGGACGGCTTCGAATACATGAAGCACTATGGCGTCCACGTCGACCGTTCGCAACCGAAGCCCTACCAGGTGTACCAGAAGCCGCTGAGCGAAAAACAGCTGGAGGGCAGCCGCGCCGACGCCGACACCGGCGTGCTCTACCGCCCCAACGACAAGGGCAAGGAAGCGGCCGTGGGCCTGCTGGTCGAGGGCAAGGCGGTGCGCGGCTTCGCCACGCCGTCGCGCAAGTTCGAGGTGCACGCGCCGGAGATCACGCAGGTGGCCAGGACGCTGGGCATCGTCGACGACGGCCTGCCGACGTTCGCGCAGATCCCGTCGCACAAGGGCCTGCCGGCGGACCGATTCATCCTCACCTCGTTCAAGTGGAACGTCCACACGCAGGCGCGCACCGCCTCGCAAAAATACCTGACCGAGATCGTGCACGACAATCCGATGTGGATCAACAGCGCCACCGCGAAAAAGCTCGGACTGAAAAACGGCGACATGGTGGAGCTGACCACCTACCGGCCGCGCTCCGGTCCGGCCGACCAGGCCGACCAGCAGGCCTACCGTGGCAGCGGTGAAAAAATCGGCTCCGCGCGCATGCGCGTGTTCGTCACGCGCGGCATCCACCCGAGGGTGGTGGCGGTGTCGAATTCTGTCGGCTGGATCAGCGGCGGGCGCGCCAGCGAGGGGCGCGGAGGGCGGCGGGTGGAGGTGGCCGCGCGCGGCATCGCGCCCGACGCGGCCAAGGGCTACGGCCCGGCGCCGGCGCTCGACGATTTGAACGCCGGCGTATGGTGGGACGAGCGCAACGGCGGCAAGGGCAATGGCGTCAACATCAACGCCCTGCTGCCGATCAACCCGCAGCCGCTGGTGGGCATGCAGGCGTGGTTCGATACCGTATGTTCCTTGCGCAAAGTGTGAGCAAAAGGAGGGCCGCGCCCGTGGGGGAGGGATCGGCCCAAGCGGCCCCCTCCTCAGTCCAGTGTCGATGGCGCCTTCGGCGTATCGCCACAGCACTTTTTAAATTTCTTACCACTGCCACAAGAACAAGGATCGTTGCGCCCGACCTTCGGTGCCGCCCGGACGATGGGCATCGCCGGCATGGCTGCGTCGCCGGGCATCGCTCGCCGCGCTGCCCAATAGGCCGCGATCTCCACCAGGGACGGCACGATGGCATCGATCCACCGGTCGGCATCGCCTTGCTTGTCGGTGATCGCCACGCCGTCTTCGGTCCCCAGGCGCATGAATGGCGCGAACCAGGTCGGCTGCCCGACGGCAAGCAGGCCCCACGCGCGATCGTTGAACTGGAGACCGCAGAGGAAGCCCTCTGACCATTCGGCGGCGCCGTAGCCTGCGCCGCGCATGAACACGGGTTCGAAACCGGCAGGGTCGGTGTCGAAAGCCTCGACTACCGCGTTGTAATGCCGCATGAGCAGCGAAAGGACACGGTTGGCCTGGGCGCCCCTGTCGAACCCGGGCTGGTTCAGGCCCTCGGCATGGTCCCATACCCAAGGCAACCACGCGGACGGGGGAATCAGCCCGGGGCCGATAGCGATCGCAACAAGATAGCCGTCGAGCATCGACAGATCCATCGACGTCGATTCGATCGATTCGTCGGCAAGAAAATCATCAAGCTCGCGCAGTTCGGCATCGGACAGGCCGTGCATGCGTGGATTGCGCTCCTCCTGGCCGGGCGGCGGGCCGATCACCGCGTCGATGCCCTGTTCATCAATGGTGCGCAAGGCCTCGTCCAGCGCCGACTGGTCGGTCGGGAAGCGGTCATTCCAAACGGTCGAGTTACCATGCTGGTCGACCACCTCGAGTAGCCAATCCTCATTCTCTGCGCGATAGATTTCCACCCCGACGCTCCTGCCGTCACGGCTTACTGTCCGATTCAGAGGGGAATAGATGAGGGGCGCGTCGTCGATATTAGTCACTTTTTTCCAATCCTGGTCGTTGTGCTTGTCTTGCTTCTAAAGGGGAAAACGGGGAAAGGGAATTGTACGCTAAGGATTTTTCGGGTTGCTCGGTTTTCCTCCGCTGGAAGCCAAGTACGTGGGGAGCACCTCCGCGCGTCTGCGCAGGCCAATGCGCGCAACAGCCCACCGAGCGGGAACCGGATAGTCGAGGCGCGAATGCGGATAACCCGGCCGAAAAACGCGCAGCCATATTTTATTTTCGCCGCAGCGCCCTGATCACCGCCGCCGTCACCGGCCAGATCGATGTGCCGGAAGCAGCATGAACACCTTATCGCACGCGACGGCACCCGACCTGCAGGCACTGCTGGGCAGCCTGGGCGACCTGATACGCCAGGCACGGCAGCGGGCGCTGCGCGCTGTCGACACGGTGCAAGTGCAACCCTGCTGGGAGCTGGGACGGCACATTGTCGAGTTCGAACAGGGCGGTGCGGCGCGCGCATCGTATGGCAAGCGCCTGTTGTCCGAACTGGCCAAGGCGTTGAGCGCTGAATTCGGCAAGGGCTTCGATGTGACCAACCAGCGCCACATGCGCAGCTTCTATTTATTGTTTCCAATATGGGACGCAGTGCGTCGCGAATTGAGCTGGACCCATTACCGCATGCTGCTGCGGGTCGATGGCGACGGCGCACGCCAGTGGTATATGAACGAGGCGGCCGTGCAAAACTGGAGTTCGCGCGCGCTCGAGCGGCGGATCGGCACGCTGTATTAAGAGCGCCTGCTGGCCAGCCAGGACCGCGCCGCAGTCGAACAGGAAGCGGGCGCCCAGTTGCAAGCGCTCGGCAACAACCCGCGCGAGTTCGTGCGCGATCCGGTGCTGCTGGAATTCCTTGGCCTGTCCCATGCCGGGGCGCTGCTGGAAAGCGATCTGGAACAGGCGTTGATGACGCAGCTGCAGGGTTTTCTGTTGGAGCTGGGCAAGGGCTTCGCCTTTGTCGGCCGCCAGCAGCGCATCAGCACCGAGAGCCGCGATTTCTACATTGATCTGGTGTTTTATAACTATCTGCTCAAGTGTTTCGTGATTTTCGACCTCAAGCGCGGTGAGCTTACGCACCAGGATATCGGCCAGATGGACATGTATGTGCGCATGTACGACGCCCTGAAAAAGGGCGCGGACGACAATCCGACCGTCGGCATCATCCTGTGCACCCAGAAGGATGCTTCGGTGGTCCGTTATTCCGTGTTGCACGGGAACGAGCAATTGTTCGCCAGCAAATATAAACTGGTGCTGCCCAGCGAGGAGGAGTTGCGCGCCGAACTGGAACGCGAACGTGCGCTGCTGGTCGAGCAGCAACCATCAGGAAAAAGGATACGATGAGCCAGACCCACCACGAATGCGAACTCGAACGCCACATCGTCGAACAACTGACGGCCGCCGGCTGGTTGCTCGGCAAGTCCTCCGGCTACGATTTGGCCCGGGCTCTGTTTTCCGAAGATGTAATCGGCTGGATCACAGCCAGCGCGCCGCAGGCATGGGCCAGGCTGGTCAGCATGAATGGCGCAGGGGCCGAGACGGCCGTACTCGACCGGCTGGTCAAAACGCTCGACAGCAAGGACGGCGGCACGGTCCACGTGCTGCGTGACGGTTTCGCGATCGCCGGCGCCGGCACGCTGGCGATGAGCCAGGCGCTGCCCGAGGACGCGCGCAACCAGACGGTGCTGGAACGCTACGCGGCCAACCGGCTGCGGGTGGTGCCGCAGTTGCGCTATTCACAGGACAAGGGCGACGCGATCGACCTGGCGTTGTTCATCAACGGCATTCCGGTGGCGACGGTGGAGTTAAAAACCGATTTCACCCAGTCGGTCGAGGCGGCCATGGACCAGTACCGGCGCGACCGGCCGCCGAAGAACGGCAAAACCGGCCGGGTCGAACCGCTGCTGGCGTTCCGGCGCGGCGCGGTGGTACATTTCGCGATGAGCGACAGCGATATCCGCATGACGACCAGACTGGCCGGCGCGGCCACCTTGTTTCTGCCCCTCAATCGCGGCCACGACGGCGCGGCGGGCAACGCCCCAAGCCCGGACGGCGACTACCCGGTCGCCTACCTGTGGCGGCAAGTGCTGCAAAAGGATCACTGGCTGCGCATCTTCCACCGCTTCGTGCTGCTCGAACGCAAAGAGGCGCAGCACGCCGACGGCAAGACGCTTTACAAGGAAAGCCTGATCTTTCCCCGCTACCACCAGTGGGAGGGCGTCACCAATATGATCGACGCGGTGCGCCTGGAGGGACCGGGCCAGCCTTACCTGATCCAGCACAGCGCGGGCTCCGGCAAGACCAATACCATCGCGTGGACCGCGCACGCGCTGATCCGGGTACGCCGGCCCGACGGCGAACCGTATTTCCACAGCGTGATCGTGGTGACCGACCGCACGGTGCTCGAAAAGCAATTGCAGGATGCGATCGGCCAGATCGAGCATCAGAGCGGCGTCGTGCGCGCAATCGACCGGCAACAGTCGAACCAGCCGAAAAGCCAGCAACTGGCTGAGGCGATGCTCAGCGGCGTGCCGATCATCGTGGTGACGTTGCAGACTTTCCCTTGGGCGCAGAAGCTGATCCTGGCAGAACAAAGCCTGCGCGCGCGGCGTTTCGCCATCATCATCGACGAAGCGCACAGTTCCACCGGCGGCAGCGGCGCCGACGATTTGCGTTATGTGTTAACCGGGCAGAGCGAGGAAGAGTGCGACAAGCTGAGCAAGGACGACAAACTGTCGGTGTGGCAGTCCTCGCGGCAACGGCCAGGCAACGCCAGTTACTTCGCCTTCACCGCGACACCGAAGCACTCCACGCTGAGCCTGTTCGGCCGTCCGCGCCAGGCCGATCAACCGGCATCGAAGGACAATCCGCCGCTGCCGTTCCATCTGTACACGATGCAGCAGGCCATCGATGAGGGTTTTATCCTTGACGTGTTGAAGAACTACACCAGCTACGACGTCGCCTTGCGCATCGGCACCCAATTTGCCGAACAGGACGACGGCCGCGTCGACGAAAAGAGCGCCAAGCGGGCGCTGGCCAAATGGCTGTCGCTGCACCCGACCAATATAGCGCAGAAGGTGCAACTGATCATCGAACACTTCCGCGCCAACGTTGCGCATTTGTTGAACGGCCAGGCCAAGGCGATGGTGGTCACCTCGTCCCGGGCGGCGGCAGTGAAGTACCAACTGGCGCTGGAACGCTATTGCGAGAGCAAGGGTTACCAGGGCATCGCAGCGATGGTGGCGTTCTCCGGCGACGTGCCGAACCTCGAGGTGGACGACAAGCAGTTCAATCCGGATGCGCAGTTCAACGAAGCCAATCTGAATCCGGGCCTGAAGGGGCGCGAGATGCGCAAGGCCTTCGATACCAGCGATTATCGGGTCATGATCGTGGCCAACAAGTTCCAGACCGGCTTCGATCAACCGAAACTGGTGGCGATGTACCTGGACAAGAAGATCTCCGGGGTCGAGGCGGTGCAAACGCTGTCGCGCCTGAACCGCACCTATCCGGGCAAGGACCGGACCTTCGTGCTCTACTTCGCCAATCAGGCGTCGGAAATCGTCGAAGCGTTCCAGACTTTTTACCGGGCGGCCCAGGTGGCCGATGTGCAAGACCCCAACATCGTGTACGACATCCGGCAACGCCTTGACGGCATGCTGATCTACGAGAGCGCAGAAGTAGCGGCCTTCGGCGCCGCCATCGTCGAGCGCAATGTGACGCACCAAAAACTGTATGCGCTGACGCAGCCGGCTACTGATCGCTTCAATGGCCGGCTCAAGACATTGAACGAGGCCATCGATCGCTGGGAGCAGGCATGGCGAATTGCCCGCGATACAGGCAACAAGCAGGCGATGGCGCACGCGGACGGTGAACGCGCCGAGCAGACCAGGGCGCGAGACACCTTGATGATTTTCAGCGAAAGCCTGAGCAAGTTCGTGCGCTGCTATGAATACGTGGCGCCATTGGTGGACTTTGGCGATCCCGAGCTTGAAGCGTTCGCCAGTTAAGCCCGCTTGTTGCGCAAGCGTTTGAAAGGGATCGCGTCGGAGCAGGTCGATTTGGGCGACCTGACGCTTACGCATTACAAGGCAAGCGAGGGCGCCACGCTGACCGGCTTGCTGCAGGTGGCGCAGACCCCTGCGCTGTATGGCATCACCGACAACGGTTTGCGCGACCCGCGCGACCGCGAACAGAAATACCTGGCCGAACTGATCGAGAAACTCAACGACGCGTTTGGCAAGGGCATCAGCAGCAAGGACCAGGTGCTGCTCGCGGTGCACGTGTCGGAAACACTGCGCGACGATGCGATGGTGATGGCCCAGGTGCAAAACAACAGCCGCGAGCAGGCAATGAAAGCAAATCTGCCGGGGGCGGCCGTCACTGCCATCGTAGGGGCGATGCAGACGCATCAGAGTTTGGCGACCAGACTGTTGAGCGATGATCTGACCCGCGCCTTGTTCCTCGACGTGGTGTATGAAGTGCTCAAGCGGGATCTGGGCGGGGACATGCTGTCGGCGACGCGAGGGTGATGCGCTTCCGCCCACGTCAAACCGCTCCACCCGCCATGCGGCGGTGCTCTTCAAAGCGAGCACTATGGCTTCAATTGTTTAACCTAAGTTCCTAACCCGAAAAACGGGCGGGCATAGCGCCCGCCCGTTCGTGCGATGCAATGTGCTGCGGCCGGCATCAGGCCGCGTGCGTGTGGCTGTCGACCGGCACCGGCGCGGCCGGCTTGCCGAAGGCGGCCAACAGCGCCGCCTCCTTCTGCCTGGCCGCCTTCAGGTGCCGCTCCTTCACATGCCCGTAGCCGCGAATGTCCTCCGGGATGCTGGCGATGGCCACCGCCTGCGCCAGGTTCTCCGCCGTCAGCTTCGGCAGCAGCGCGGCGACGGTGTCGCGGTACTGGGCGATCAGCGCGCGCTCCATCTTGCGCTCGGCCGTGTAGCCGAAGACGTCGAGCGCCGTGCCGCGCAAGCCCTTGAACCTGGCCAGCACGCCGAACGCCTTCATCATCCACGGTCCGAATTCCTGCTTGATCAAGCGCCCCTGCGCGTCGTGCCTGGCCAGCAGCGGCGGCGCCAGGTGGAACTTGAGCTTGACGTCGCCCTCGAACATGCCGGCGATCTTCTGCTGGAAGGCGCCGTCGGTGTACAAGCGCGCTACCTCGTACTCGTCCTTGTACGCCATCAGCTTGTAGTAGTAGCGCGCCACGGCCTCGCTCAGGCGGGTCGACTTGCCAAGCTTGCCCTCCTCCGCCCGCACCTGGTCGACAAACGATTTATACTGTTTAGCGTAATCGGCGTTCTGATAGGCCGTCAGCAGCTCGACGCGGCGGTTGACGATGTCGTCGAGCGTCTGGATGCGTTTGAACTCGATCACCTTGGCCGGCGTGGTCAGCTTCGTCACCGAACCAAGATCGTGCGCGGCGGTGCGCCCCCAGTGGAAGGCGGCCTTGTTGAAGTTGACCGAGATCGCGTTCAACTCGATCGCCTTGATCAGCGACGCCTCGCTCAGCGGCACATGGCCCTTCTGGAACGCGTAGCCGAGCATGAACATATTGGTGGCGATCGAGTCGCCCATCAGCGCGGTGGCGATCTGGCCGGCGTCGACGAAGTCCACCTGCTCGCTGCCGCAGGCGCGCACGATCTCGCCGCGCGAGCCGGCGTCCGGGAACTGCCAGTCCGGATTCTTGACGAAGGCGGCGGTCGACGAACCGGTCGAATTGATCATCGCGTGCGTGCGGCCCTCGCCCATGCGCGACAGGGCGTCGCGGCTGGCGGTGACGATCAGGTCGCAGCCGATCACCAGGTCGGCGCTGCCGGTGCCGACGCGGGTCGAATGCAAATCGGCCTGGCTGTCGGCCAGGCGCACGTGCGACATCACCGGACCGCCCTTTTGCGCCAGCCCGCTCATGTCGAGCACGATGGCGCCCTTGCCCTCGACGTGCGCCGCCACCGCCAGGATCTGGCCGACGGTGACCACGCCGGTGCCGCCGATGCCGGTGATCAGGATGCCGTACGGCGTGGCCGTCGACGGCAGCGCCGGCGTCGGCAACACGGCCGCCGGGGCGTCGCCGGTGGCCGCCTTCTTCGGCTTCTTCAAAGCGCCCCCTTCGACCGTCACAAAGCTCGGACAGAAGCCGGTGGTGCACGAGAAGTCCTTGTTGCAGGACGACTGGTTGATCTGGCGCTTGCGCCCCAGTTCCGTCTCCAGCGGCTCGACCGACAGGCAGTTCGACTGCACCGAACAGTCGCCGCAGCCTTCGCACACGGCCTCGTTGATGACGGCGCGCTTGGCCGGATCCGGATACTCGTTGCGCTTGCGGCGGCGGCGCTTCTCGGAGGCGCAGGTCTGGTCGTAGATCATCGCCGACACGCCCGGCTTGTCGCGCAGTTCGCGCTGCACGTCCATCAATTCGCTGCGGTGGCGCACGGTGACGCCTTCCGCCCACTTGTAATCGGCCGGGTATTTTTCCGGCTCGTCGGTGACGACGATGATCGGCGTGACGCCCTCGGCGGCGATCTGGCGCGAGATCATGCCCGGGTCGAGCGGGCCGTCGAACTGCTGGCCGCCGGTCATGGCGACGGCGTCGTTGAACAGGATCTTGTAGGTGATGTTGACCTTGGCCGACACCGCCGCCCGGATCGCCAGGATCCCGGAGTGGAAGTAGGTGCCGTCGCCCAGGTTGGTAAACACGTGCTTCTCGTTGGTGAACGGCGCCTGGCCGACCCACGTCACGCCCTCGGCGCCCATGTGGGTGAAGGTCGACGTCTCCCGGTCCATCCACAACACCATGTAGTGGCAGCCGATGCCGGCCAGCGCGCGCGAGCCTTCCGGCACCTTGGTCGACGAATTGTGCGGGCAGCCGGAGCAGAAATACGGCGTGCGGTCGGTGTCCGGATTGGCCTTGGTCGGCAGCGTCTTCAACGCCAGCTCTTTCGCCTCGAGGAAGGCGACGCGCTGCTTGACCCGCTCGGCGACCGGATGGCCGTCGCAGTAGTGGGCGATGCGCGAGGCGATCGCGCGCGCGATCTGCGCCGGGTTCAGTTCATAGGTGGCAGGCAGCAGCCAGTCGCCGTGGCCGGTCTTGCCCTTGTTGCTCCATTCGCCCGTGTCGTCGAACTTGCCGACCACGCGCGGACGCTGGCCGTCGGGCAGGTTGTAGAGTTCTTCCTTGAGCGCGTACTCGAGGATCTGGCGCTTTTCCTCCACCACCAGGATCTCGTCGAGGCCCTTGGCGAATTCGTGCACGCCGTCCGCCTCCAGCGGCCAGGTCATGCCGATCTTGTAGAGGCGGATGCCGATGTCGGCGGCGGCCTGCTCGTCGATGCCCAGGTCGGCCAGCGCCTGGCGCGTGTCCAGATACGATTTGCCGGCGGTGATGATGCCGATCTTCGGCCGCGGGCTGTCCCAGATGATTTTATTGAGCTTGTTGGCGCGCGCGTAGGCCAGCGCCGCGTACCACTTGTAGCTGTTCATCCGCGCTTCCATATCGAGCACGGTGTCGGGCCAGCGGATGTTGAGGCCGCCGGCCGGCAGCTCGAAGTCGGTCGGCAGCTCGATTTGCACGCGGTCCGGGTCGAAGTCGACCACGGCGCCGGACTCGATGATGTCGGTCACGCATTTCATCGACACCCATAGCCCCGTATAGCGGCTCATGGCCCAGGCGTGCAGGCCGTAGTCGATGTATTCCTGCACCGACGACGGATACAGCACCGGGATGCCGCAGGCGTTGAGGATGTGGTCCGACTGGTGGGCGGTGGACGAGGATTTGGCCGCGTGGTCGTCGCCGGCCAGCACCAGCACGCCGCCGTGCTTGGCGGAGCCGGCGTTGTTGGCGTGCTTGAAGACGTCGCCGCAGCGGTCGACGCCGGGGCCTTTGCCGTACCACATGGAGAACACGCCGTCGTACTTGGCGTCCTTGAACAAGTTGGTCTGCTGCGTGCCCCACACGGCGGTGGCGGCCAGGTCCTCGTTCATCCCGGGATGGAATTTGACGTGGTGGGCGTCGAGGTACTTCTTGGCCTTCATCGCCGTCATGTCGACGCTGGTGACCGGCGATCCACGGTAGCCGGTGATGTAGCCGGCCGTGTTGAGGCCCGCCTTGAGGTCGCGTTCGCGCTGCATCATCGGCAGGCGGATCAGCGCCTGGGTGCCGGTCATGAAGGCGCGGCCGCGCTCGAGCGTCCATTTGTCGTCGAGGGATATTTCGTCCGAGTGGGTGCCCGGGTCCAGCAGCGTACCCTTGTGAGGTGCGTTCATTATGTCTCCAATATTCTCTGAAATACTGAACGCGGCCGGACCGGATAGGCCCCGCCGCGCGCTTGCCGGTGCTCCGTTCTATGCGGTGCTACCGGCCGTTTTTGCCGCCATTTTTCCTACTTTTTTCCTACTATATGCCTTATGCGGGCGTCTTGCTCGGGTCTTGCAGCACGCCGCGCTTGATCTGGTCCAGTTCGATCGATTCGAACAACGCCCGGAAATTGCCCTCGCCGAAGCCCTGGTCGCCCTTGCGCTGGATGATCTCGAAGAAGATCGGGCCGATCACGTTCTGGGTGAAGATCTGCAGCAGCAGTTCGCGCTCGTTCTCGCTGCTGTGGCCATCGATCAGGATGCGCAGGCGGCGCAGGTCTTCGAGGCGCTCGCCGTGGCCCGGCAGGCGGCGGTTGACCAGCTCATAGTAAGTCTCGATGGTGTCCTGGAAGGCGATGCCGGTCGTCTTCATCTGCTCGATCGAGGTGTAGATGTCGTCCGTGCCCAGCGCGATGTGCTGGATGCCCTCGCCGTGGTACTCGTCGAGGTATTCGGCGATCTGCGACTTGTCGTCCGACGATTCGTTGATCGGGATGCGCACCTTGCCGCACGGGGAGGTCATCGCCTTCGATTTGAGGCCGGTCAGCTTGCCCTCGATGTCGAAGTAGCGCACCTCGCGGAAGTTGAACATCTTCTCGTAGAAGTCGGCCCACTCCTTCATGCGGCCGCGGTGGACGTTGTTGGTCAGGTGGTCGATGTAGGTCAGGCCGTTGCCGACCGGGTTGGCGTCCGCGCCCGGGATGGCGACGAAGTCGACGTCGTAGATGCTGATGTCGCCGATGGCGCCGGGTTCGGCTCCTGGTTCGCCGCTGTTTTTGCCGCGCCAGCGGTCGACCAGGTAGATCAGCGAATCGCCCACGCCCTTGATGGCGGGGATGTTCAGTTCCATCGGACCGGTTTTATTATCGAAGCCCCAGGCGCCCAGGTCGAGCGCGCGCTTGTAGGCGGCCGCCGCGTCCTGCACGCGGATGGCGATGGCGCACACGGACGGGCCGTGGTGGCGGGCGAAGCGCTGCGCGAACGAGTCCTGCTCGGCGTTGATGATGAAGTTGATGCCGCCCTGGCGGTACAAGGTCACGTCCTTGTGGCGGTGGCGGGCGATGGCGGTAAAGCCCATGCGCTCGAACAGCGCGCCGAGCGCTTTCGGATCGGGGGCGGCGTATTCGACGAACTCGAAACCGTCGGTCCCCATCGGGTTGTCCCAAGGCTGGAATTGCATGCGTGTCTCCTGGTTAGAATAGCGCCAGTATAGTCCCGCGCACCGGGCATTAAATTGCAAACAATTCGCGCCTCGCGCCGATTTGCGCAATAATATTGCCTCAACACTGAATTATTGAGGGATTTATGACCAAAATTGCGCTGGATAAAACCGACCGGAAGATTCTGTCCATCCTGCAGGCCGACGGCCGGCTGTCGAACCAGGACGTGGCCGAGCTGGTGGCGCTGTCGCCGTCGCCGTGCCTGCGCCGCATCAAGCGGCTCGAGGAGGCGGGCGTGATCCGCCAGTACGTGGCGCTGCTGGACCCGGACAAGATCGGCCTAGGCCTGCTGGCGTATGTGAACGTGCGGCTTGAAAAACACAGCGACGCGGCCGCGCACAGCAACGCGCGCGCGCTCGGCGCGCAGAACGCGCCGGCCTCGCCGCGCGCCGACTTCGCCGTCTCGGTCGAGCAGTGGCCGGAGGTGGTGGCCTGCTACGCGATGACGGGGGAGATGGATTACCTGCTGCGCGTGCACGTCGAGGACATGGACCACTTCTCGCGCTTCATGATGGCGACGCTGCTGCGCCACCCGGCGGTGCTCGACGTCAAATCGAGCTTCGCGCTGCAGCGTATCAAGGACACGACCGCCCTGCCGCTCGTATAGTCGTCACAGCGGCAAGAAATGAATATGACCGGAGATGCCTGGGCAGATCCGGCGATATTCCGCCCGCCCGATTCGTCACGCCATCGGGCGGCACGATGATGCAAATCCCGTGCGCTCGGCAAGCTGTGTTCCAACATCGAGAACCCACGCGGATGGTCATCGTCATGAAAAAAACCGACTTCGCGCCACTCTGGCCGCCGGGCATCCACCCCGTTACACTTGCAGAACTGCAAGCGGTTGCTGTCACGCCGTTCCTGGCCGACGCGCGTCGGGCGATAATTTTTGCTTCGTTTAAACAGTGGATACAAAAACTTCAAGCCTTGCAGGTCCACGCTATACTTTGGATAGACGGCTCGTTTTTAACGGCGAAATATGGCCCGGATGATATTGATTGCGTGATGTGGAATCCAAGCGTCGTGATTGATCTGACGGATGTCCAGACGCGCGAAGTTCTCGCCTTGACCGACCGTAACACGGTTGGAAGGCGCTTCCACGTGGACTTTTATATGGAAGCGCCAAGCGCCGGCGAAGCAATGCACCGCCAGGCGTATTTCAAGGGTTTGTTCGATTTCCAGCACGATGGCAAGACCCCGAAGGGATTTGTGGAGTTAGCAATATGAGCATCGAATTTCTCAGGAAGCATGCTCGGGTGCTCAGCGAATTTGCCGAGGCCACCACCGCGCGAGCGGCGCGCAATCCCGATGACTTTTGGCTGCAAATCGCAGCGAAGAACCAACGGCAGGCCGCCAAGGACGCGATGCAAGCGCTTGCCGCCGCCCGCGCCCAACTAACAAGTGACATCGACAAGCGGGAACCGGTCGAACGCCCGCTTGTCGATATCGAGAAATACGACTAACCCGAGAAGTGCCGGTTCAGGTGCTCGAGGAAGGGTTCGGCCTTCATGAAGCCGATCACGCGGCTGTTCGGGATCTCCTTGCCACCGTTGAACAAGATCAGCCCCGGCGGCCCGAACAGGCCGAAACGCTTCATCAGCGCCTTGTCGTCGGCGTTGTTGGCGGTCACGTCCACCTGCAACAGCGTGACCTCCTTCATCTTGCCGCTGACGGCCGGCTTGGAGAACGTGAAGCGCTCCATCTCCTTGCAGGACACGCACCAGTCGGCGTAGAAGTCCAGCATCACCGGCTTGGTGCTGCTGGCCAGGATTTGATCGAGTTCGGCCGCCGTCTTGATGCGCGTGAAGTGCGCCTCGCCCGCCGCCCCGGCGCCACCCGCCGCGCCGGCGCCGCCCTCCGCCCGGGCCACGGTCAGGTGGCCGAGCGGCTGCAGCACGTCGCGCCCGGCGCTGGCGGCGCCGGTCAGCTCGAACAGGCCAACCAGCAGGAAGGCCAGGCCGAGTGTCTTGCCGACGTAGGCGCCCAGGCCCGCGCCCTTCGGAATGCCGTCGAACACGTGCAGGAACATGGCGCACAGCAGCGCGAACACGCCCCACATGATCATCATCACCGTCACCGAAAACACCGGCGTGATCATCCAGATCGCGACCGCGATCAGCAGCAGGCCGAAGAGCTTTTTCACGCCGTTCATCCAGGCGCCGGCGCGCGGCAGCAGGCTGCCGGCCGAGATCCCCGTCAACAGCAACGGCACGCTCATGCCGACCGCCATCGAGAACAGCGCCCAGCCGCCGGTCCAGACGTTGCGCGTCTGGCTGATGTAGAGCAGCGCGCCGGCCAGCGGACCGGCCACGCACGGGCCGACGATCAGCGCCGACAGCGCGCCCATGACGAACACGCCGGCGAATTTGCCGCCGCCCATGCTGCCGCTGGTTTCGCTCAAGCGGCTTTGCAGGCCGCTGGGCAGCTGCAGCTGGTAGACGTCGAACATCGACAGCGCCAGCGTGAACAGCAAGGCGCCAAAGGTCAGCAGCACCCACGGCTTTTGCAGCGCGGCGGCCAGGCCTTCGCCGGCCAGGCCGGCGCCGACACCGAGCGAGGTGTAGACCAGCGCCATGCCCAGGCTGTAGGCCAGCGCCAGCGTGAAGCCGCGGCCGCGCGAGACGTTGCCCTCGCCGACGATGATCGACGACAGGATCGGCACCATCGGCAGCACGCACGGCGTGAACGACAGCAGCAGGCCGAATACGAGGAAGGCCAGGCCGATGCGCCAGGCGCTGCCGCTTTGCAGCGTGCGCTGGGCCAGCGAACTGTCGTCCTCCGGCGCGGCGGCGGCCGGCGCGGCGGTGGCGGTGGCGGCGGTGGCGCCGGCAGACGTGGCGGCACTTGGCGCGGCCGGGTCGGCGGCGGCGATCGGCGTCAGCTTGCCCGGCGCGCGCGGGTCGACCCGGTAGCTTTGCTCGGCCGGCGAGTAGCACAGGCCCGCGTCCGCGCAGCCCTGGTAGCCCACCAGCAGCGTGTACGGGCCGGTGGCGGCCACCGGCAGATCGACCACCAGCGTGTCCTGGTAGGTTTCCATCTCCTTGTTGAAGTTGGTGTCGAACTTGCGGATCCCGTTCGGCAGCACCGGCGCCGTCACCTGCGCGCCGTCGGCGTTAAAACTGAGGCGGTCGCGGTACAGGTGGTAATCCTTGGCCACCTTCCACGTCAGCCGCACGGTCTTGGCGTCGAGCGCCTCGGCGCTCAGTTTGAAGGCCTGGTCGGGCTCGAGGAACTCGCCCGCCCGCGCCTGGCCGCCGGCCAGCAGCGCGATCAGCGCCACCAGCAGCGTGGCCAGCATCTGCAACCGCAGCATCCAATTTTGTCGTTTCATGAAAGATCCCTATACAACATCTGCCCCTGATCATCGACGGTCAAATAACCCATGTCCGAGGCGTTGAGAAAATCGAATCCGCCCTGCTGCTTGAGCATGGCGATCGTCGAACAACTGCCGGCCGCTATCGCCATCGGCGCCATCACGCTCACCGAGCGCCAGTGCCGCACCGGCATGCCGGTGCGCGGATCGAGGATGTGGCAGTAGCGCATGCCATCGAGCTCGAAATAGCGCTCGTAGTCGCCGCTGGTGGCCAGCGCGCCACGGCTGATCGGAATGCTGGCGACCACCGCGTCCGGATCGCGCGGGTCCTGGATGCCGATGCTCCACGGCCGGCCGTCGAGCTGCGGACCGATGAAGCGCATGTCGCCGCCCAGGTTCACGTAGCCATGCCGCACGCCCGCCTCGATCAGCAGCGCGGCCGCGCGGTCGGCCGCGTATTCCTTGCCGAAGCCGCCGAAGTCGAGCTCCATGCCGCCCTCGCGCAGGAACACCTCCTCGGCGTCGACCGCAACCTTGTGCCAGCCCACCAGCGCCAGCAACGGTTCGAGCACGCGCGGCGCCGGCACGCGCGGCCGGCGGAAATCCCAGGCCTTGCGCAGCACGCCGGAGGTGATGTCGAACAGCCCGCCGCTGGCGCCGAACAGCGCGGCCGCGTAGGACATCAGCGCCATCGTCTCCTTGTCGCAGGCGACGGACTGGCGCCCGGCCGCGGCGTTGATGCGCGAGACGATGCTGTCGGGCCGATAGCGCGAGTACTTCTCCTCGATCCGCCGCACCTCCGCCACGGCCTGGCGTGACAGCAGCTCGGCCGTGTGGGCGTCGGGGGCCGCCAGCCGGATCTCGCAGCGGCTGGCCATCGCGTCGAACGCGGTGCGGTGGATCGCCTCTACCATTGCCGGTTGATCCCGATCTGGAAGGTCTGCGCGCGCAGCGTGTCGAGCCCCGGGCTGCCGGAGTGGAACGCGCGCCAGCTGCCGCGCTGCTGGTAGGCCGAGACCTTGACGTCGACCGACCACAGTTTGTCGATCTGCTTGCTCACCTTGAGCCCGACGGTGACCGCGCCAAAGCCCGACAGGCGCTGGTCGGCCGACGAGTAGCCCGGGTTGGCGAAGTTGTACCCGGGCGGGAACGGCGCGCCCAGCGCGGCGTCGTAGACCGGATCGAAGTAGAAGTCGGCCGCGCCCTGCGTGTACAGGCGCAGCTCCGGCGTCACCGTCCAGCCCTGCGACAGCGGTTGGACGTACTCCTGCGCCAGCGTGTGCCCGCGCACGCCGTAGCTGTCGCGGTAGTAGCGGTACGAGGTGCGGCTGATGCCGCCGGTCGACTCGACATGGTGGTTCCAGCGCGCCAGCAAGGTGCTTTCGTTGCGGCTGCGCGGACGGTTGTCGAACGCCTTGTACGGATCGGAGAAGTAGCCGCGGCCGCGGTCGTGCGCGAGCGTCAGCTGCACCACGTCGTCCTTGGTGAGCACCTGCGTCACGCCCACCAGCAGGTTGGTGGTGTTCTTCTTCTCGCCGACGACGGCGCCGCCGGTGGAATTGATCTCGTCGTTGGAGCGGCCGAAGCCGGCCGACCACGTCGTGTTGCGGTCCTCGCTCTCGAAGGTGCCCTGCAGCGACAGCGCGCGCGACACGTAGTCATGCTCGGTCGAATAGCTCACGCCCACCGAAACGCTGCCGCGCTCGAGGTAGCGCTTGAGCGCGACGTCGCCGGCCTTGCGGTCGTCGCTCATGCGCGAGGCGCCGGAGACGGCCGTGTGGTAGCGCGGCGAGGCGCCCGACACATCGTCCGTCACCGCCGAGGCGCTCACGCTCCAGACGCCGGCCACCGGCGCCATGATCGACACCGACGGCGCGTGCACGCGGATGCGGTCCAGGCCCGACTGGCTGTCGCGGTAATCGAGGTAGCCGACGCTGATGACGCCATTGGTCGGCGGCGCCTCGGCGTGCGCCTGCACGCCCGGCAGCAGCAACGCCGCCGCCAGGATCGAAGTGGCCAGCGACAGTGGATTGTCGCCGGTGGTGGTGATTTCTTTACTCGTCATCGAATTGTCCATTTCAGTTGCAACCGCAGCCGCCGCCGCCGACGCCGGCGCCGCCGGACGAGGACTCGCGGCTGGTGTAGATATGGTCGTCGTAGCGGCTGAACAAACCGCCGTCGTTGAAGGTCATCTCGGGCTTGGCCAGCGTGCCTTTTTCCCACGCCTGGACGTTGCCGAACGAGGCGCAGCCGGACAGGCCGGCGGCCATCGCCGCGGCCAGCGACAGAACGATCAGTTTTTTCATTTGACCGCTCCCAGCGCCGATTGGATCTTCGCTTCCAGCTCGGCGCGGTCGGCGTCGCGGAAGCCCGAGTGCTCGAGCAGCACCTTGCCGTCCGGGCCGATCAACACGCTGCTCGGCATGCCCTTGATGCCGTACTGGCGCGGCGTGGCGCCCTTCGGATCGAAGGCGATGGTGAACTTGGCCGGCGTCGCCGCCAGGAACGTCTTGGCGTCCTCGCTCTTGGCGTCGACGTTGACGCCGACGATCTGCAGCCCGCGCGGGCCGTACTTGGCCTGCATCTCGTTCATCCACGGGAACGACTGGCGGCACGGACCGCACCAGGAGGCCCAGAAGTCCACGTACACCACCTTGCCGCTCAATTTGGCCAGCTGCACCGCGCCGTCCATGCCTGGCAGGTCGAACGGTGGCGCGGCGGCGCCCTTTTCCAGCGCGACGGCCGCCGGTGCCGCCAGCGCGGCGGCCAACGACATGGCCAGCGCGGTCGCTATCGATTTCATTTTCATAGACGCTCCAGGGTTACGATTGTTTGGATGGGCGACGGCGCCACACGACCACGCCCAGCGACAGCATCACCAGCAGCGCGAGCACCGGATCGTTGACGTCTTGCGAGGCCGAGCAGCCACCGCCACCCTTGTTTTGCGGCGCGGCGCTCGACGGCGCGGCGTTGGCCTGGCCGCTCAGCGCGATGGTCCAGCTGCTGCCGGCCACGCTCGACTGGATCACCACGTTGCCGTTGTTGGCGCCGGGGTTGACCGCCGTGTAGGCGACCACCAGGTCGCACGCGGCGCCCGGCTGCAGCGTGAACGGGAAGGCGCCGCAGCCGGTGCCGCCCGGTACCGCGTTGAACGGGCCGCTGTAGGCGGCGCTGGCCAGCGTCAGCGGCGCCGAGCCGCTGTTGGTGAGCGTGAAGCGGCGCGTCGGCGCGGCCGCGCCGATGGTCACGGCGCCGAAGTCGAAGCTTTGCGGGTTGACCGCCAGCGACGGCGTGGCGACCGCCACGGCCACGCCGTTGCCGCCCAGCGCCAGCGTGAACTGGGCGCCGGCGTCGGTCACCACCAGCAGGCTGGCGGCGCGCGCGCCGGCCGCCGTCGGACGCAAGGCGGTGGTGATGGTGCAGCTGGCGCCGGCGCCGACCACGCCGTTGGCCGCGCAGCTGCCGCCGAGGACGAAGTCGCCCGGCTGGGCGCCGCCCAGGGTCAGCGTGGCGATGCGGAAGGCGGCGCTGCCGCTGTTCGACAACGTGGTCGTGTGCACGGCGGCGGTGGCGCCCACTTGCGTGTCGGCGAAGGCGATCGGGCCGGCCTCCGACAACAGCGGTACGCCGACCGCCTGCGTGGTGCCGCTGCCGGTGATGGCCACTTGCAGCGCCGGCGCGTTCGACGTCACGCCCAGCGTGGTGGCGGCGTCGCCGGCGGCGCTCGGCGCGAAGCGCACCGGCACCGAGCAGCTGGCGCCGACGGCCAGGGTGGCGCCGCAGTCGCCGCCGGCGATGGTGAAGGCGGGCGAGCCGGTCAGCGCGACGCGCGTCAGGCCCACGGCCACGTTGCCGGTGTTGGCCAGCACCACCGTTTGCGCGGCGGCCGGCGCGCCGATGGTCTGTTGGCCGAAGGCGAGCACCGACGGCGTGGCGCTGAGCGCGGCGGCGGCGGCCGAGGCGCTGCCCGACAGGGCGACCGTGGCGTTGCCGTTGGAGGCGTTCGAGGCGATCGTCAGGCTGCCCGAGTAGGCGCCGGCGGACGTTGGCGTGGCCTGGACCGTGACGCTGCAATTGGCGCCGGCCGCCAGCGGCGTGGCGACCGCGCAGCTGCCGCCGAGCGTGAAGATGCCGGCGTTGGCGCCGCCGACGGCGATGGAACTGAACGTCAGCGCGGCCTGGCCGCTGTTGCTCACGTTGATGGTGGAGACGGCCGAGGCGGCGCCGGTCAGCTGGGCGCCGAAGTTCACGCTCGGCGCCGACAGCGCGATGGTCGCCTGCGGCGTGGCGTTGCCGGTGCCGCTCAAGGCCACCGTGCTGGCGCCGCCGGTGGCGTCGTGCGTAATGGTCAAGGTGGCGGCGCGGGCGCCGGCGGAGCTCGGACGGAACGTGGCCTGCACGGTGCAGCTGGCGCCGGCGGCGACGGCGGCGCCATTGGCGCACGTGCCGCCGCCCAGGGCAAAGTCGCCGGCGGCGGCGCCGCCGAGCGAGATGTTACCGATATTGAGCGCGGCGTTGCCGGTGTTGCTCAAGGTGGTGCTCAGGGGCGCGCTGGTCTGGCCGATGGCGGTGCCGGTGAAGGCCAGGCTGGCCGGCGTGAGCGACGCGGCCGGCGCGGCGGTGACGTTGGGATTGCCGATGTAGGCCGCCAGGTCCGCCAGCTCGGTGGCGCTGAAGCGGTTGGCGAACAGGCCGCCCATGCCGCCGCGGTTGTTGGCGATGGCCGCCGAGATGACCGACGGCTGGTTGGCCGCGCGCAGGATGCCGTTGACGTTGTTGGCCGGCGTCGGCCCGTGGCACGAGGCGCAGGTGGCGCCGCCGCCGGCGGGCCCGTTCTGGTACAAGCTCCTGCCGTTCAAGGCGCTTTGCGCATTGGCCGCCTGCGGCGCCAGCCCCAGCCCCACTCCGGTACCTAGTAGCAGCATCGCCACCGCTTCCCGCCGCAGCCGGAATCCCAACTTTAAACCTGTCATGCCACTCTCCTGAAGTTGATCGGTTGATCTGTTAGCTACAGACAGAGATCGCAAAGGCGTTCATGCCGCCGTGCGCCAGAGCGCACCACCACCAGCGGCGCGTGCGCTGGTACAGCAGCGCCAGCGCCAGTCCCGGCGGCAGCACCGCCACGGCGGCCTGCCAGCCGGAGCCCAGGTGCAGCAGGCCGAAGGCGAGCGTCGACAGCGTCACCGGCATGATCCAACCCGGTGCATGTCGCCGGCGCCGTATCAGCCACTCCTGCAGGCCGGCGCGCACCACGCACTCCTCGAGCAGCGGCGAGAGCACCAGCAGCCGCAGGCAAACCTCCAGGTCCGGCGCGCGCAACTGCGCGCCGCACACGGCGTCCGCCGCCCAGGGCATGGGCAGAAGCGAGGAAATCAGCGTCACGTTGGAAGGGCCTTGTTACCGTTTTGCGTATCTTGTCTGACCGTTCATTCCAGGCCAGCCGGTAAAGGTTCTAACTAAAGGGAGGGGGAATGCGATTTATTTTCGGCCGGTCAGGCGGCCGAGCCATTTGGTGGCGAAGCGCTTGTTCGCCTTGAGGGTGTAGTCGAGGGTGGCGAACTGCTCGTCGAGCGCCTCCTGCAGCACGCTGGCCGGATTGGCCGGCGTCAGTTTGAGGTAGGCGTCGGCCTCGCCGTAGTCGCGGTGGATCTCCATGCCGGCCTTTTTCGCGATGTGCATCATCGTCTTGTTCGACGACAGGCAGTGCATATACAAGGTGTCGACGTCGTTGTTGCGGCAGTGGATGGCGGCGCGCTCGAACAGCCTGGAGCCGACGCCCATGCCGCGCGCGCTCTTGCTGACCGAGACGCCGAATTCGGCCACCCGCTCCTTGTCGGTGACGGCGCCGCGCGACTGGTCGCGCGGCGCGAACGCCAGGTGGCCGACCGCCACCAGCTTGAACAGCCGGTTGTATACGCCGAACACCATGTCGCGCGAAAAATCGATGCGGTTGACGTAATGCTCGACCTGCTCGTCGGGCAGCATGGTGCCAAAGCGCAGCAGCCGGTCGGCGCCCTCGAGCTCCAGGAAATGCCGGACCATGCGGCGGCGGTCGCGCTCCTGCAGCTCCTTGACGAGCACCGTCGGCCGGCGCTTGCCGTCTTTGTGCTTGCCCCAGCGGCGCAGCGGATTTTGAAAGAGGTCGATCGAGTTCATGGTGGCGGACAGGTCATGGTGCAGCGCACCATCGGCGACATTGTACTCTGGTTCAGGCGCCACCGCCCGCGGCGGACGGCGGCAGCGGCATGCCGGCGTCATCCTCGCCATCGATGTCGGGCGCCTTGAGCGCCAGCTTGACGGCCCGCACCCGCGCGCCGTGCACGTATTCCGGGATGCGCCGCGGGTTGGCGGCGCTGGCCTGGGCGATTTCGCCGGCGTTGACGCCGCGCGCGGCCGCCAGCGCCGCCTCCAGGTGCGCCAACTGCGGAAACGGCGCGTCGCGGTAGCTGGCCGCCGGGCCGGTGCGGCCGCGCGAATCGCACTCGGTCGCCAGCAGCATCTGCGTAAAGCGCGCCGGCTTGCGCAAGGCGTCGCAGCGCTCGAGCAGCTTGACGATGGTGTTGGGCCGCAGCTGCAGCGCGCGGCCCACGTTGCCGTGTTCGCGCGCGGTCATCACGGCCAGGTCGCGGCACTCGGTGGGCACCTTGAGGCGCTTGCACACCTGCTCGACCAGTTTGACGCCCAGTTCCTCGTGGCCGTGGTGGGCCGGCCAGGTGGCCGGCGGCGTCACGCCCTTGCCCAGGTCGTGCATCAGGCAGGCGAAGCGGGTCGGCAGTTCGAGCTTCGCGGCGGCGGCGCAATCGATCACCTGCAGGATGTGGATGCCGGTGTCGATCTCCGGATGCCACTTCTCCGGCTGCGGCACGCCCCACAGCGCGTCGAGCTCCGGCACGATGCGCGCCAGCGCGCCGCAATCGCGCAGCACCTCGAGCATGCGCGACGGTTTGTCCTCCATCAGCCCGCGCGAGAGCTCCTGCCACACGCGCTCGGGCACCAGCGCGTCGACCTCGCCGTGCTCGGTCATTTGCCGCATCAGCGCGTTGGTTTCCGGCGCCACGCGGAAGTCGGGATAGCGGGCCGCGAAGCGCGCCACCCGCAGGATGCGCACCGGGTCCTCGGCGAAGGCGTCGGAGACGTGGCGGAACACGCGCTGTTCGATGTCGCGCCGGCCGCCGAAGGGATCGGTCAGCGTGCCGTCGTCGGCGCGGGCGATGGCGTTGATGGTCAGGTCGCGCCGGACCAGGTCCTGCTCCAGCGTGACGTCCGGCGAGGTGTGGAACACGAAGCCCTTGTAGCCGGGCGCGGTCTTGCGCTCGGTGCGGGCCAGCGCGTACTCCTCCTGCGTCTTCGGATGCAGGAACACGGGGAAGTCCTTGCCGACCGGGCGGAAGCCCTGGGCGACCATGTCGTCCGGCGTGGCGCCGACCACCACGTGGTCGTGGTCCTTGACGGGCAGGCCAAGCAGCGCGTCGCGCACGGCGCCGCCGACGACGTATACGCGCATCATCAGTCCGGGATGTCGTCGTGCTTGGGCGCCGTTTCGGTTTCGGCCAGCGCCTCGGCCACCCAGCGCGCCACGGCCGGATGGGCCAGCACGCGCTGGCAGTAGGCGTCGAGCGCCGGCGCCAGCGACACGCCGTAGGTGCGCAAGCGCATCACCACCGGCGCGTAGTAGGCGTCGGCGATCGAGAAGTCGCCGAACAGGAACTGGTGGTGGCCGAAGCGCGACAGGCACTCCTCCCAGATCTCGCTGATGCGGCCGATGTCGGCCTGCGAGCCGTTGGTGCGGCCCTTGCCGGGATAACTGGCGCGGATGTTCATCGACATGGCGTTGCGCAGGTCGGCGAAGCCGGCGTGCATTTCGGCGCACACCGAGCGCGCCATCGCCCGCGCGGCCACGTCCTGAGGCCACAGGTGCAGCTCGGGGAACTGCTCGGCCAGATACTCGCAGATGGCCAGGCTGTCCCAGATCGTCATCTCGCCGGCCAGCAGCACCGGCACGCGGCCGCTGGCCGAGTAGCCGCAGATGCGGTTGGCGGTGTCGGGCTGGTCGAGCAGCACGCGCACCTCCTGGAACGGAATGCCGAACGCGGTCATCGCCACCCACGGCCGCATCGACCATGACGAGTAGTTCTTGTTGCCGATGATGAGCGTGAGGCCGGGCTCGCGCGCGGTGGCCAGGGATTGCGACAGGCTGGGGTCAAGTTTGGTGGTCTGCATGGTGCGTCCGTGTGGATAAGGGGTTCAGCGCGAGCCGTAGGCGGCTTCCTGTTCTTCTTCCGGCGTGTAGGAGCGCGGCGCGACGGTGCCGATGCGCGCCTTGAGCGATTGCGGCCGGCCCTCGAACAGGGCGGCGTAGTAGGTCGCGTTCGACATCACGTTCTTGACGTAGGTGCGCGTTTCGTAGAAAGGAATGGTCTCGATGAAGATGGCGCTGTCGATCGGCTTGGTGAGCGTGGCGCGCCAGCGGCGCGAGCGCCCCGGCCCGGCGTTGTAGGCGGCCGTGGCCAGCACCTCGGAGCCGTCCATGTTCCCCAGCACCATGTTCAGGTAGTTCGTGCCCAGCATGATGTTGGTGCGCACGTCGGTCAGCATGTCCTGCGCGAAGTCGGTCAGGCCCAGCTTTTTGGCCACCCAGCGCGCGGTCGACGGCATCACCTGCATCAGGCCCGAGGCGCCGGCGTGCGACTGGGCGCCGAGGATGAAGCGCGACTCCTGCCGCATCAAGCCGTACACCCAGGCCTTGTCGAGGCCCAGCGTCTGCGTGGCCGGGTGCATGACGTCGTGGTGCGGCGACGGGAAGCGCTGCGTGTAGTCGACCTGGATGCGGGTGCGGTCCGAGGTGTTGACCATGCGGTCGAGGATGTCGTTCTGGCGCGCGAATTCGGCGGCGGCGAGGTATTCGCGCTCGCCCAGGCCGCGCAGGCCCCAGTTCCATTCGCGCGTGCCCTCGAAGCGCAGGCGCATGCCGAAGAACTTGAGCGCGCGCTTGAAGTTCGGGTTGGTGGCGATCGGCGCGATTTCGGCGGCGGTGATCGGCGGGCCTGGCAGCGGAATGGTGATCAGGTTGCCGGTTTCCTCGAGCGCCAGCTGGCCGTAGAAATTGGGCTGGTCCGAGATGCTGCGCAGCAGGCGCTCGGCCTCGCCGCCCGGATGGCTGGTCACGCCGGCTTCGGCCATCAGCGCGCGCGCCAGCCAGTAGGTCCAGGCCGGATCGTCGCGCAGCGACGCCGGCATGGCCTGGATGGTCGCCTTGACCTGGCGCCAGTCGCCGTTGCGCAGCGCGATGCGGGTCTTCCACTGGATCTGGTCGAGCGAGAGCCTGGCGCCGTTCGAGCGCTTCCAGTAATCAAGGGTGTCGTCCGAGAGCGAATACGACGACTGCAGCGCGATCGCCGCCCAGCCCTCCTGGCGCTCCTGCGGCGTGAGTTTGGCCGCGTTTTTTTCCAGCGCCAGCGCCGCCAGCTTGACGCTGGTCTTGGCCATGCGGCCGATGGCGACGACGTAGATCTCATGCTCGGTGCGCCCGCCGCCCGGCCCCTTGGCCAGCGCCAGCGCCGGCGTGTCGACCGCCTGCACCGCTTTTTTCTCCGGCCCGCCGAGCAGCGCAACGATGCGGCGCGCCTGCCCGGTGGCGTTGAATTCACCGGACAGGCGCAGTTGTTCGTACAGGTCGTTGGCGTCGAACTGGCCGCCCTGGAACAGCGTGGCGATCAGCCCCGCGCACGGCTCGCCGTAGACCGACGGGGAGGTCAGCAGCGCGCGCGCCTCGTCGGCCACCTTGTGGCCCTTGAGCGCGCGCGATTGCAGCGCGTAGCATTTGACCTGGGTGTCGTCGTTGAGGACGAACAGCGGCAGCTGCTCGTCGAAGGTGGCCCAGTCGCGCTTGCGGCCCAGGTCCAGCAGCCAGTCGTTGCGCAGGCGGTCGACGATGGCCTGGCCCTCGTAACGCTTCATGAAATCGCGGATTTCCGCGTAGGGGACGTCTTTCAGGCGCGATTTGAGCCGATAATAGTCGACATACGAGGGAATGGAATAGTTGGCCAGGCGGGCCGCGTAGAAGTCGACCTTGGCCGCGTCGTCCTGGCGCACCGCGTCGCGCATCAGCAGGAAGGCATCGTCTTCGCGCCGGGTTTCGGCGCCGATGTCCTCGGCGTGGGCCGGCGGCATCGACAGGGGGTTGAGCGCAACCCAGGCCACGACGGCGACGCCGGCAATCCATTTCGAAGCGGAAATCAATGTGCAACTCTCTTTAAGCGGTAAATGACGCGACAACCCACACCAACGGCCGGATCTGCGTCCGGCGATGAATCGATGACCAGCGACCCTAGAATACCACGTGCCGAGAGCGGACGAACAGCCCCGGACGCACCGTCGAAGGCCGATTTGCGCGCCCGCCTGCTGGCGGCGCGGCGCGCGCTCGACCCGGCCGCGCGGGCCGCGTGGGACCGCGCAATCGGCGAACGCGTGGTGCGATGGTGGCGCGCGGCGCGGCCGGCGGCGCTCGGCGTGTACTGGCCGCTGGCGGGCGAGCCGGATCTGGCGCCGGCGTACGGGGAGCTCGAGCGGCTCGGCGCCCGGCTGCTGCTGCCGGTGGTGATGGCCAGGCACGCGGCGCTCGAATTTGCCCACTGGCGCATCGGCGAGGCGATGGTCAAGGATGCGATGGGGGTGGCGGTGCCGGCGGAGCTGCGCATCGCGGCGGCCTATCCGCCGGCGCTGCTGGTGCCGTGTTTGGGGTACAACGGGCGCGGGTACCGACTCGGTTACGGCGGCGGGTTTTACGACCGCACGCTGGCGCGTGTGCCGCGGCCGCAAACGGTGGGCATCGCGTACAGCAATCTGCAGGTGGCGTTCGACGGCGACGCGCACGACGTGGCGCTCGACCGCATAGTGACTGAAATCAGCGGCGACTGACCCGGCCGACGGTGGCGGCGCTGGCGGCACGCCACGCGCCGCCACCGGCATGGGGTCGGACCCCACCGGGTCCGACCCCGCCCGGCCGTGCGGGGTAAGAGCGCCCCAGCCTACACCAGCCGTTGCCACAACGCGGTCGTCGCCGCCGCCTGGTTCATGCTGTAGAAGTGCAAGCCCGGCGCGCCGCCGGCCAGCAACCGCTGGCACAACTGCGTGACCACATCGAGCCCGAAAGCCTTGATCGAGGCCGTGTCGTCGCCGTAGCTGGCCAGCTTGAGCCGCACCCAGCGCGGAATCTCGGCGCCGCACATATCGGAAAACCGCATCAGCTGCGTGTAGTTCGTGATCGGCATGATGCCGGCCACGATGGGCACGTCGATGCCCAGCGCGCGGGTCTGCTCGACGAACTGGAAATACGCGTCGGCGTTGTAAAAATATTGCGTGATGGCGGCGTCGGCGCCGGCCTTGACCTTGCGCTCGAACGCCAGCAGGTCGTCCCGCGGCGACTTGGCCTGCGGATGCACCTCCGGATAGGCCGCCACCTCGATGCGGAACCAGTCGCCCGTCTCCTGGCGGATGAACTCCACCAGCTCGTTGGCGTAGCGGAATTCGCCGGCCGCGCCGTAGCCGCTGGGCAGGTCGCCGCGCAGCGCGACGATGCGCTTGATGTCGTGCGACTTGAATTCGGCCAGGATGGCGCGGATCGACTCGCGCGTGCCGCCCACGCACGACAGGTGCGGCGCGGCGTCCTCGCCGGCGGCGAGGATCTCGAGCACCGTGTCGAGCGTGCCGCGCTGGGTGCTGCCGCCGGCGCCGAAGGTCACGGAAAAATACTTGGGTTTCAGCTCGGACAGCTTGGCGCGCGTGGCGCGCAGCTTTTCCGCCCCTTCCGCCGTCTTCGGCGGAAAGAATTCGATACTGAAATTATGGCTAGTCATCTGAGTTCTTCAAGAATATGGTGGACAGGGCCCAGGAAATCACGCTGTACAACAGGGCGCCACCGATGGCCGACAGGAAACTGTCGACATGGAAGCCGTCGACCCATTGCGCCACCAGCCAGAACATGAAGCCGTTGATGATGAAGATGAACAGGCCCAGCGACAGCATCGTCACGGGCAGGGTCAACAGCAACAGCACGGGGCGGATCAGCGTATTTACCAGGGCCAATACGAACGCCGCGACGAGGGCCGCGCCGATGCTTGTGACATCGACGGAATGCATGAGGTAAGGAATTGCCAGCAGGGCAAGCGCATTGATTAACCAGGTAAGGACCAGACGCATAACGAAGTCTCGCTGCAAAAAAAAATCGGCTCGATAAAAACAGGGCCGGCAACCAGGCCGGCCCCGCCTCACACCGTCACATTAATAACGGTAGTGGTCCGGCTTGTACGGACCGGCTTGCGACACGCCGATGTAGGCCGCTTGCTCTTCGGTCAGCACGGTCAGTTGCGCGTTGAGTTTTTTCAACTGCAGGCGCGCGACCTTCTCGTCGAGGTGCTTGGGCAGCACGTAGACGCCGACCGGGTACTTGTCGGTGTTGGCGAACAGCTCGATCTGGGCGATGGTCTGGTTGGCGAACGACGAGCTCATCACGTACGACGGATGGCCGGTGCCGCAACCGAGGTTGACCAGGCGGCCTTCGGCCAGCAGGATGATGCGCTTGCCCGACGGGAAGATCACATGGTCGACCTGCGGCTTGATGTTGTCCCACGTGTATTTCTTCAGGGCGGCGACGTCGATCTCGTTGTCGAAGTGGCCGATGTTGCAGACGATGGCCTGGTCCTTCATGGCCAGCATGTGCTGTTCGGTCAGGATGTGGTAGTTGCCGGTGCAGGTGACGAAGATGTCGCCGTGTTCGGCCGCGTAGTCCATGGTGACGACGCGGTAGCCTTCCATGGCCGCCTGCAGCGCGCAGATCGGATCGATCTCGGTGACCCACACCTGGGCCGAGAGCGCGCGCATGGCCTGGGCCGAGCCCTTGCCGACGTCGCCGTAGCCGGCGATGACGGCGACCTTGCCGGCGATCATGACGTCGGTGGCGCGCTTGATGCCGTCGACCAGCGACTCGCGGCAACCGTACAGGTTGTCGAACTTGGACTTGGTGACCGAATCGTTGACGTTAATGGCCGGGAAGGCCAGCTTGCCGTCCTTGTGCATCTGGTACAGGCGGTGCACGCCGGTGGTCGTTTCCTCGGTCACGCCGAGGATTTGCGGCAGGCGCTTGGAGTACCAGGCCGGGTCGATCGCCAGGTGGGCCTTGATGGCGTTGAACAGGCAGATTTCCTCTTCCGAGCCGGGCGCGGCCAGCACGGAGATGTCTTGCTCGGCGCGCGCGCCCAGGTGCAGCAGCAAGGTGGCGTCGCCGCCGTCGTCGAGGATCATGTTGGAGTAGACGGCGTTGCCGGCGGCGTCGGCCGGCCACTCGAAGATGCGGTGGGTGTAGTCCCAGTACTCGTCGAGCGTTTCGCCCTTGATGGCGAACACCGGCGTGCCGGCGGCGGCGATGGCGGCGGCGGCGTGGTCCTGGGTCGAGTAGATGTTGCACGAGGCCCAGCGGACCTTGGCGCCGAGCGCCTCGAGCGTCTGGATCAGCACGGCGGTCTGGATGGTCATGTGCAGCGAACCGGTGATGCGCGCGCCCTTGAGCGGCTGGGCGGCGGCGAATTCCTCGCGGATGGCCATCAGGCCGGGCATTTCCGTTTCGGCGATCTTGATTTCTTTGTCACCCCATGCGGCCAGGGAAATATCGGCGACGAGGTAGTCTGGTGCGGATTTGAGTACGGCGTTCATCACGCCCTCCTTTCAGTGAGAAAAAGGTACGTGAGCGCGGTTGCAGATTCCGAGCCTGGCAAAAGTGAATTCGTCGCAGCGCTCCTCGGAAGGTACATTCTAGCACCACCTTGGCGCGGATCGCCAGCCGGCGCGGCAAATATGCGGGGTCAAAGCAGGTTCAAGCAACACCACGGGGTCAAGTCTGTCATTTGGACACGGCCTCTGGCGTGGACGGCTACCAGCGCAGAGCTCGTGTCCAAATGTCAGACTTGACCCCGACGGTGGTTAGCTCAGGCCGGCGGCGGCGCGCAGCGCGGCGGCCTTGTCGGTCCGCTCCCACGTGAACTCGGGCTCTTCGCGGCCGAAGTGGCCGTAGGCGGCCGTCTTGGCGTAGATCGGACGCAGCAGGTCGAGCATTTGCACGATGCCCTTCGGCCGCAGGTCGAAGTGCTCCATCACCAGCGCGGCGATCTTGTCGTCGGCGATCACGCCCGTGCCTTCCGTGTAGACCGTGATGTTGATCGGACGGGCCACGCCGATGGCGTAGCTCACCTGCACCTGGCATTGGCGCGCCAGGCCGGCGGCGACGACGTTCTTGGCGACGTAGCGCGCGGCGTAGGCGGCCGAACGGTCCACCTTCGTTGGATCCTTGCCGGAGAAGGCGCCGCCGCCGTGCGGGCTGGCGCCGCCGTAGGTGTCGACGATGATCTTGCGCCCGGTCAGGCCGCAGTCGCCCTGCGGGCCGCCGATGACGAAACGCCCGGTCGGGTTGACCAGGTATTTGGTGTCGGTCAGCCATTCGCGCGGCAACACCTGTTTGATGATCTCTTCGATCACCGCCTCTTCGATCTGCTTGTGCTGCATCTCCGGCGCGTGCTGCGTCGACAACACGACGGTGTCGACCGAGACCGGACGGCCGTTGACGTAGCGCAAAGTCACTTGCGACTTGGCATCCGGACGCAGCCACGGCAGGCGGCCGTCCTTGCGCAGCTGCGACTGCCGCTCGACGAGGCGGTGCGCGTAGTGGATGGCGGCCGGCATGAGCTCGGCCGTCTCGTCGCAGGCGTAGCCGAACATCAAGCCCTGGTCGCCGGCGCCCTGGTCGAGGTCGATGCCTGCGCCCTCGTCGACGCCCTGGGCGATGTCGGGCGACTGCTTGTCGTAGGCCACCAGCACGGCGCAACCGCGGTAGTCGATGCCGTAGTCGGTGTTGTCGTAGCCGATGCGTTTGATGGTTTCACGCGCCACTTGAATATAATCAACGTTGGCGTGCGTGGTGATCTCGCCGGCCAGCACCACCAGGCCGGTGTTGCACAAGGTTTCGGCGGCGACGCGCGCCTTCGGGTCCTGCGCCAGGATGGCGTCGAGGATGGCGTCGGAAATCTGGTCGGCGACCTTGTCGGGATGGCCTTCCGAGACGGATTCGGAAGTGAAAAGATAGTCGTTTGACATCGCAAGCTCCTGATACGGGTTGAGAATGGTTGTCGCTCACCCAATACGGCTTGCGACGCTTTAGCGATATTTATATTCCGCCTCGCAAGTTGTCTGTTAACTCGGCGGTCACTGCATACGTGGTATTTTACGCTTCTTAAAAAAATTTTGGCTAGAGCAATAGAGCCGGGATTCCTCCTCATATAGACGATTTGACTTCATGCTTGTTTATCTTTTCAGATTTTTGTCCATCTTTCCGCTGCCGCTGCTGCACGCGGCGGGCGCCGCCCTCGGCTGGCTCGTGTATCTGTGTTCTCCCTCGCATCGTCGCCGTATGCGCGACAACATGGCCCTTGCCGGCTATGGCGCGCAGCTGCCGGCGGCCATCGCCGAGGCCGGAAAAAGCATCGCCGAGCTGCCGTTCGTGTGGTGCGCCGCGCCCGCCCGCGTGGCGCGCCTGGCCACCGCCGAGAACTGGAACCTGGTGCAAACGGAATTGGACGCCGGCCGCGGAATCGTGTTCCTGACGCCACACTTGGGCTGTTTCGAAATCGTCGCGCAGGAAATCGCGCTGCGCACCGAGCTCATGGTGATGTACCGGCCGCCCAAGCAGGCCGCGCTCAAGCCGCTGGTCGAGGGCGCGCGCGCGCGCCGGAACCTGCTGCTGGCGCCGGCCAACATGTCCGGCGTGCGCATGCTGGCCAAGTTCCTCAAGAAAGGCAAGCCGATCGGCCTGCTGCCCGACCAGGTGCCGCAGGAGGGCGAGGGCGTGTGGGCCGAGTTCTTCGGCCGCAGCGCCTACACCATGACCCTGCCGGCCAAGCTGGCGCAGATGGGCGGGGCCACCGTCATCGTCACCTACGCCGAGCGGCTGCCCGGCGGCAAAGGCTTCATCGTGCGCTTCGTGCCGTTCGACGGCACGCTCGACGGCGACACGGCGGCCCAGGCGCGCGCCATCAACGCCGCCATGGAGCGCCTGATCGCCCGCAATCCGGCGCAATATTATTGGAGCTACAACCGCTACAAGGTGCCGGCCGGCATCACCGCGCCGGACGCGGCGGGAGAGCGGGCATGAAGGCGCTGCTTGGACTGATGTGGCTGCTGCACTGGCTGCCGCTGCCAGTGCTCGGGCGCGTCGGCAAGCTGACCGGCTCGCTGCTGTTCGCGACCTTGCGCGCGCGCCGCCACATCGCGCTGACCAACCTGCGCCTGTGCATGCCGGAACTGTCCGAGGCCGAACGCATCGCCATCGCCCGCGGCCACTTCCAGGCCTATTCGCGCAGCGTATGGGAGCGCGGCATCCTGTGGTGGGCGTCGGAGGCGCGCCTGCGCCGCCTGATCACGGTCGAGCCGGGTCCGGTGCCGGTCGAGGCGATGACGGCCCAGCCGACCATCTTGCTGTGCCCGCACTTCGTCTGCCTGGACGTGGCCGGCGCCTCGATCGCGATGGTGGCGAGCGCCTCGTCGATGTATGTGCAGCAAAAGAACAAGGCCTTCGACCGGGTGCTGCGCGCCGGCCGCGCCCGCTTCAAGCCGGTCAAGCTGTTCACCCGCCAGGACGGCATCAAACCGATCCTGCGCGCGCTGCGCGACAGGCTGCCCTACTTCATGTTGCCGGACATGGATTTCGGCGAGAAGGACGCCGAGTTCGTGCCCTTCTTCGGCATCGAGGCGGCCACCTTGACGGCCACGGCCCGCATCGCCGCCACCACCGGCGCCCAGGTGATGCCGGTGATCGCCACCTTCCTGCCCGACTATCAAGGTTATCGTGTGAAGTTTTATCCGGTGTGGGACAATTACCCGGGGCCGGACATGGTCGCCGCCACCCGCCGCATGAACGAGTTCATCGAGGAGCGCGTGCGCGAGGCGCCGTCCGAGTATTTCTGGACCCACAAGCGCTTCAAGACGCGCCCCAACGGCGAGCCGTCGCTGTACCAACGATCGAATTAGAAGACTGACGATGAAACTCAAGTTCACCAAAATGCATGGCGCCGGCAACGACTTCGTCGTCATCGACGGCATCAACCAGGACGTCGCGCTCACGCCGGCCCAGTGGAAGCTGCTCGGCGACCGCCGCTTCGGCGTCGGCGCCGACCAGATCCTGCTGGTCGAAAAGCCGACCCGGCCGGGCTGCGATTTCCGCTACCGCATCTTCAACGCCGACGGCGGCGAGGTCGAACAGTGCGGCAACGGTTCGCGCGCGTTCGTCAAGTTCGTCTCGGAAAAAGGCTTGACCGACCGCCGCAGCATCACCGTCGAGACCAAGGCCGGCGTGATCGCGCCGCGGCTCGAGGCCGACGGCAGCATCACCGTCGACATGGGCCCGCCGGTGCTCGACGCGCCGCGCGTGCCGTTCGACGCCGACGGCCTGGCCGGCGAGCGCCAGGGCGGCGCCACCGTCTGGCCGCTGGTGCTCGAGCTGGCCGGCGCCAGGGAGAGCGTGCTGATTTCGGCCGTGTCGATGGGCAATCCGCACGCGGTGCAGGTGGTCGACGACGTCGACAGCGCGCCGGTCGAGCTGACCGGTCCGCTCATCGAGCACCACGCGCGTTTTCCGAACCGGGTCAACGCCGGCTTCATGCAGATTGTCGACCGCGGCCACATCCGGCTGCGGGTGTTCGAGCGCGGCGTCGGCGAAACGCTCGCCTGCGGCACCGGCGCCTGCGCGGCGGTGGTGGCCGGCATCACCCGCGGCCTGCTCGACAGTCCGGTGCGGGTCGACGCCCGCGGCGGCCGGCTGTCGATCAGCTGGGCCGGCGAAGGCCAGCCGGTGCTGTTGACCGGCCCGGCCGTGACGGTGTTCGAAGGCGAGATGGAAATTTAACGGCCGTCAGGCGGCCAGCAAATCGTCGCCGCCGGCCGCCGGCAGCCAGGTCTTGAGCCGGTACAGGCGCTGGCGGTAATTGCCCTCCGGCCCCTCCGGCCCGGCATCGACGCCGTCGAACAGCCGGCCGATGCGGTCGAGCGCCTGGCGCTCGCGCGCGGTGCGCAACACGATCAAGCGCCGCTTGCTGCGCCCGTAGCAGGCGCGGATATCGACCACCAGGCAATGGCCCTGGTCGGCCGTCTTCACATCGAGCAGCAGCGCCTCGGCCCGGCTCAAGCCGAACAAACCCGCCAGCTCCAGCCGCGCCGCCAGCAAGGGCTGGCTGGCGGCCAGCTCGCGCGCCAGGGCGGCGTCGACCGTTCCGGTCCAGGCCGCCTCCTTGGGCGTGTGCGCGATCCGGCCCAGCGCCGCCTCGGCCTCGTCGCAGCCCTGCGCGGCCGCCTTCTGCAGCCAGTAGACGGCGCGCACGTCGCCGCCCTCGTCGGTGCGGCGGTTGCGCCAGGCGTACATGCCGCATTCGAGCTGGGCGCCGCAATGGCCCATCTCGGCGGCCCGCTCCAGATAGCCCTGGGCCTCGGCCACGCAGCGCTGCGAAAACTCCGGTTTCAGGTAGATGCGCGAGAGCGCGAACCAGGCATCTGCCAGGCCTTGTTCGCCCGCCAGGGTCAGCCAGCGGATGGCCCGCTTGAAGTTGACGGCGGCAATGCCCCGGCTCTGCCGCTTGCCGGCGCCGTCCATGCGCGCGAACCACAGCCCCAGCGCCAGTTGGGCGCCGCGGTCGCCGCCGTGCGCGGCCAGTTCGCGGCAATGGCGCAGCGCGTCCTCGTGCGCCGGCGCGGCGCCGGCCAGGCTGGCGCAGCGGGCCAGCAAGGCCAGCTGCTGCGCGCCGGGCTGCCAGTCGGCCGCGCGCGCCGCCTCGGCGTCGACCGGGGCGGCGGCCAGCAGCGCGCGCACCAAGGGCATCGCCCGTTGCAGGAAGGCGCCCGGGGCGCCATGCCAGGCGTCGTCCAGCGCCGCGTACTCGAGCGCATGCGCGGCCGCCTGCGGCGCCCCATGGCGGCCGGCCGCTTGGCCGGCGCGCCGCGCCGCGCCAATGGCCGCCGGGTGGGCGGTGGCAGCGGCGACGGGGTGGGCGGCATGGTGGGGGGCGTACTGCTCGGTGGCGGCGCCGCCGTCGGCG
>CAUPRW010000040.1:0-60683 GCA_963513825.1 uncultured Duganella sp. | reverse complement strand
GGCCCCGGCCCCGGCGGCCCCGGCATCGGCTCCCGGCGCGGCGGCGCCGGCCCGCGGGCGGGCGCCGCCGGGGAGCTGCGCGGGCGCTTGCTGCGACGCCAGCGACGCCGGCGAATACAGCGCCTCGCCGCCGTCGGCGGCGCCGCCTTCGGTGTAGACCAGGGTGGCGGCGCCGGGCGTGCCGTTGCCAAGTTGGAAGGTCGGGCGCGGCGTGGCGCTCAGCACCGTCAGCGGCACGGCGTCGCCGGCGTTCACGCCCGGCGGCAGCATCATGCGCACGGCGGTGTCGGCCACCTTGACGAGCGAGCTGCCGTCGTTGAATTTGGATAGCACCTCGGCCGTCACCGACTGGCCGACGATGTTTTGCAGCGCGCGCTGCAAGGCGAGCTGGCGGTTGTCGCCGATGGCGGCGGCGGCGCCGACGGCGTCGGCCGGGCGCACCGGCATGACGGTGGTGTCAAAGCGCGGCAGCATCGCGCGCGCCCGCTTTAAACGCTGCCGTAGGCGTTGACGACGCGCCGTTCCGTGCCGGTGGTGCTGATCAGTTTGGACAGCTGCGCCATCCACGGCATCGTCAGGTCGCGGATCTGGCGGTCGGCGTTGAGCATCTGGCGGATCAGGTCGATCTTGCGCTCGCGCTCGGGGCCGCGCATCGGCGCCGCCGCCGGCTGCGCGCGCAGCGACTGCGCGTGCGCGGCCACGCGCTCCTCGAGCAGCACCAGCATGTCCCAGTCGCTGCGCGTGGCCGCCTGCACCATCTGTTCGGTCAGCGCGGCCATGGCGGCGTACACGGATAAAATGTCTTGGCTCGTCATCATGGATCAGGCGCTCGCGAGGTTGGGTTGTTTGATGCCGGTCACGGCCGGGGCGTCGGCGATGGCGTTCCAGGCGTCGCGCAGCTCGATGAGCAGGCGCTGCACCTCCTCCAGGATGGCCGGGTCGTTGCTGAGGTTGGCCGTCAGCAGGCGTCCGCTCATGTACTCGTACAGCGCGTCGAGGCCCTCGGCGATCTCGCCGCCGGCCTTCTTGTCGAGCGCGGCGCGCAGGCCGCTGTCGATGATCATGATGGCCTTCGAGATCGACTTGCCTTTCTCGCCGATATTGCCGCTGCGCATGCCGCTCAAGGCCGTGTTGAGCGCCACCAGCGCGCCGTCGAACAGCATGACGATCAGCTTGTGCGGGCTGGCGGCCACAACGCCTGTTTCCATGCCGACCTTGGCATAGGCATGCACGCCAGTTTGTCGAGATCCGAACATATTGCGTCTCCTGTGTTTGGGGGAACTAGGCCTTGGCCATGGCCGCCAATTGTTGGGTCAAAAACGACGTCGTCGTGTTCATGCTGGCGATCATCGTGTCAAGCGCCGAATACTGCTTGCGGTAGCGCGCCTCGATGTCGACCAGGCGCGCGCTGAAGGCGTCGCGTTGCTTGGTGATGTCGGCCACCGTTTTGTTCAGGCCGGTGGTGCGGCTGCTGATCGCGCCGCCGCTGCCCAGGTAGCCGGCCGCCAGCGTGTTGAGCTGGTAGGCGTAGCCCTGCGAGAAGCCGAAGGTGCCGCGCGGACCGGTGGTGTTGCCGGCCACGGTCAGCTTCAGGCCCTCGACGGCGGCGCCGGGCGCGCCGGTGAGGGTCTGGCCGTCGCCGGTGGCGGTGAAGCCGCCGATGGTGCCGGCCACGTCGACGCCCTTGACCGGGGCGCCGGCGCCGAACAGGTCGGCCACCGCGCTGCCGGTGGCGTCGGCGAGCGTGATGTTGGACTTCGAGCCGTAGCGCGTCGACTCCAGCTTGAGGCGGCCGTCGTCGCCAACCGTGGCCGACACGGTCGCCCCGGCCGCCGAGAATTCCTTCACGCCGTTGATCGACGATTGCAGCATCGTGGCCAGCTGGCTCGGATTGTAGGTGCCGGCCGGGATGCTGACCGTCTGCGTGTTGGCCAGGTTGGCCGGCACGGTGTCGTTGAGCGTGACGGTCCAGGTGGTGCCGGCGGCGATGGTGGTTTCGGGCGGCAGCGCGGCGCTGCCCTGCAGCACGCCCTTGGTGGCCAGCTGCGTGATGTCGAGCGCGTAGTCGCCGGCCCGGGTCTTGGTGCCGGAACTGACGAAGGTGACGTCGGGGTCGGTGCTGCGGCCGACCGCGGCGAACAGGCCGGCGATGTCGTTGTAGTTGTTGTCGATGGCGCGTTGCAGCTTGGCCGAATCGAGCGCGAGCGTGCCGTCCTTCTGGAACGCGATGCCGATCTGCGACAGGTTGCTCAGCTTGGTGCCCTGCAAGCCGGTCAGCGTGCTCGACAACTGTGCCCGGATCGACGACTGCAAGGTGCGCAGCGTGGGGTCGCCCAGCAGCGGGCCGCCGACCTTGGTCTCGGGGTTGTAGCCGCCCAGCGCGCTCATCTGGGTGGTGAGCTCGTTGTAGGCCTTGACGAAGCCGTTCACCGAGCTCGTCAGCGAGGAGGTGTCCTTGGACACCGTCAAGGTCGAGCTGCCGACCTTGACCGCGTTGATGGTCACGCCGGTGATGGCGCCGCCGATGCTGGTGCTCGAGCTGGTGACGTCGATGCCGTTGACGGTGGCCTTGGTGTTGGAGGCGGCCGCCTTCTGGCTCAGGTTCTGCGCGCCGGCCGGATCGTAGGCCAGCAGGGCGGCCAAGTCGGGATCGGCCGGGTCGCCGCCGGAGCCGGCCAGCGTGATCTTCATGGTCGAATTCTGGCCGGTGGCGGTGGAGGTCAGGATCAGCCGGTTCGGGGTGGCGCCGGTGCCGGTCGAGCCGTCCGAGACGATGCTGGCGGTCACGCCGAAGTTGCCCTTGTTGATGGCGTCGCGGATGCCGGCCAGCGAGTTGTTGCTGCTGTCGATGACGATGTTGCCGCTGGTGCGGTCGGAGTCGGGCGTGAAGGTGGCGCCCAGGTAGGCGCCGCCGATGCCGGGCGTGAGGCCGGCGCCGGCCGGGTTGGTGCCGCCGACGTTGATCGGGCTGCCGTCGGCCGACACCAGCGAGATCGAACCGACGGCCGTGGTGCTCGAGCCGATGTTGGCCGCGCCGCTGTTGCCCAGGCCGCCCGTGACGGGGCCGGAAACGGCCTCGGCGATGGCGATGTTGCTGCCGTCGGCGTTGGTGAACTGCAAGGTGCCGTCGGCGGCGCTGCCGGTGTAGGTGATGTTGGCGTCGGCCAGCGCGCGCGCGGTGGCCGTGTTGCCGGTCAGCGCGGTGTCGATCGCGGCGGCCGTCACGCCGGCGCCGGCGGCCACGCCCTCGCCCTGCAGCGCGATCTCGACGCCGCCGACCGACAGCGAGTAGGTGGCGCCGGCGCCGGTGGCGACGTCGCCGAAGCTCGAGGCGCCGGCCGCGCCGAACAGGGCGGCATTGGTGACGGTGGGCGCGGCCTTGGCCGACACGCCGGTGGTGCTGCTCTTGGCGTTGATGGCGTCGGCCAGCAGGCGCGCGCTGCGGGTGGTGCCGTCGGTGGCGATGGCGGTGTTGTTGATGCTCAGCGCGCCCGGCGTCAGGCCGCCCGTGTGCAGGCTGGCGCCGAGGGCGCCGCCGGTCAGGCCGAAGCTGCCGCCGGCGGCGGTGCCGAGCGAGAAATTGATGGTGGTGCGCGCGCCCAGGCCGATGGTGGCCGTGGTCGACTTAAAGCCGCCCGAGGCCAGCGTCTGCGCCTGGGCGATCTGGCTGATGTTGACGCGGTAGCTGCCCGGCGTGGCGCTGCTGGTGCTGGTGGCGGTGAAGATCGAGGCGTCGCCCGGCGCCGAGGACATGGTCTGGAAACCGTTGAGCGACGTCAGGCCCGACAGCGACGACTGGAACGCGCCGAGCGCGCTCGACAGATTGCCGAAGGCCGACACCTGGCCCAGGTAGCTGGCCGACTTCTTGTCGAACTGGGTCAGCGGCGTCGATTCGGCCACCATCAGCTTGCTGATGATGTCGTTGACCTGCAGGCCTGAGCCGATGCCGGGGGATGAGATGGCCACGATGCGCTCCTAAGTAAAGCAATAATATAAGACAGTATCGGCACAATCAAACCGGACTTGAGAGGGGAGATTACCGGCCAGTTCGGGCAAAGCGGCGAATCCGGGCGGCGGCGCGCGGCGGCGGGTCGGCTGGGGCGATGCCTGCGGCAAGCATGCCTGAAAAGAAGAAAAAGCGGCGCGCGCGCGGCGCGGCCGCTTCAGGCCGTTTGCTGGATCAACAGGCCGGCGCTGCCGGATTTCGATTCCAGCGCCTTGGCGATTTCCAGCGCCTCGGGCGTGGGGATCTGCCGCAGCACTTCCTTGGTGGTCTGGTCGATCACCTTGACAACGGTGCGCTTGCTGTCGTTGTCGATGGAAAACTCCAGGCCTTGCGATTTGTCCTGCGACGCCTTGTTGAGCTTGGATACGGCCTCCTTGAGCTGCTCGGAGGTCGGCACGTTGGCCGGCGCCTTGACGGCGGCCGCCGTCTCGACCGCCGTGGCCGGGGCGCGCGGCGCGCCCAGCGCCACGGCCGCGTCGCCGCTGACGGGCGCGCGCTCGGCCGCGCGGGACGGCGTGGCCGAGCCTATGGTATCGATAGTCATGATGCTTCCTTTGCGAAAAATCCCCGGCCGATGGACATCAGCCGGGGAACCTGGTCAGAGCGACTGTACGACGTCAACCCAATCCCGGTGCTTAACCACGCAGCAGCGACAGCACGCCGTTCGGCAGCGAGTTCGCTTGCGCGAGCATCGCGGTGCCGGCCTGTTGCAGGATCTGGCCGCGCGTCAGCGATGCCGTTTCCTGGGCGAAGTCGGTGTCCTGGATGCGGCTACGCGAGGCCGACAAGTTCTCGGTGGTCGTATTCAGGTTGGCGATGGTCGAGGCGAAGCGGTTCTGGATCGCGCCCAGATCGGCGCGGTTTTTGTTGATCTGGTTCAGCGCCGAATCAATCGTCAGCAAGGCCTTGTTCGAGCCGGCCACGGTGCTCACGTCGATCTTGTCGACCGATTCGAGCTCGCTGCCGACCGAGAGGCCGCCGGTGATGACGCCGGCGCCACCGGTGGTGGTGATCGAGAAACCGCTGTCGGACGAGAAGTCGACGGTGCCGCCAACGGTGGCGGTGCCCGTCATCGCCACGCCGGCGCCGGCATCGGGCACGCCGTCGGCGTTCGCGTCGGGCACGTCGACGCCGCGGATGGTGGCCGCCGTCATCGCCTGGTTGGTGGTGTCGGCGGTGCCGACAATCTTGATGTCGTCGCCGTTGATGTTGTCGAGCTGCAGTTCCTTCTGGTTGGTGGTCTGGTTGATCTTGATGCTGGCGGTGACGTTGGTGGTGCCGCTTTGCGCATTGATCGCCTGGGCCAGTGCCGACAGGTCGCCGTTCTTGACCGATGCCGAGATCGTCACCGGGTCGGCGTTCGCGCTTTGCAGCGTGAACTTGACGCCCAGCGAGGCGGCCGGGTCGGCGACGACGCCGGACGTGTCGGTGCCGATGTTGGCGATGGTGGCGGTGGTCTTGGCCAGCGCGGTCACGCCGCTCGAGCTGCTCAGCGCGTTGACGCTGGCGGCGATGGTTTTGGCGCTGTCCGATTGTTTGGCCAGTACGCTGGTGGTGACGCCGGCGCCCGAGCTGATCGACAGCGTCTCGGCGGCCGTCAGCAAGTTGGTGGCGGTGGCGGTGGCCGAGCCCAGCGTGGAGGCGCTGTTGACCGCTTTCAGGGTGTTGTTGCCCAGATCGGTCGCCTTGGCGCTCTGCACGCCGACGTTGATGACCTGGTTCGAGTTGGCGCCGACCTGGAACTGGGTGTTGGTCAGGCTGCCGTCGAGCACGTTCTGGCCGTTGAACTGGGTGGTGTTGGCGACGCGGTCGAGTTCTTTCGACAGCGAGGCGACCTCGTTCTGGATCGACTTGCGGTCCGATTCCGAGTTCGTGCCGTTGGCGGACTGGACGGCCAGTTCGCGGATACGTTGCAGCAGATCGCCGGCAGTGCTCAAGCCACCCTCGGCCGTTTGCGCCAGCGAGATACCGTCGTTGGCGTTGCGCGCGGCCTGTTGGTTACCGCGGATCTGCGACGTGAAGCGCTCGGAAATGGCCAGACCGGCGGCGTCGTCCTTGGCGCTGTTGATGCGCAGGCCGGAGGAGAGGCGTTGCAGCGAGGTCGACAGGGACGCTTGCGAGGTGCTCAGGTTACGTTGCGAGTTCAGCGATGCGATGTTGCTATTGATGACTTGTGCCATGATGATTCTCCAGATTGCTACGTGTTGGGCGAGTTGCTCATTCCACTTTGGTCTGCCCCCTGTTCCGGGACAATCAAACCGCTGTTGTAATGGGTAACGGTTGCCCTGCGGGAAAATTTAGGGTTGGAAACAACCGGAAATGTTGCCAGTCGACCCTCAAGTTCATCCCGTGTACCCGTTTAAACGACCGCGCCGCCGGAAACTTGAGGGGCAAAATAAATATTTTTTGCGGGGTTCGGGGGTTGAAAAAAGGGGGGAGGGGCATCGGCCGACTCTACCCCGCGTGCTTTTGCGGCGCATCGCGCGCCGCCGCTTAGGGGACGTACCCGCCGGGTACGTCCCCGCCCGGCCGTGCGGGGTAACAGCGCGCCCGGCCGCGGCCAAAAAAAAGCCCGGCAAAAGCCGGGCCGCGGGGGCGCGCAGGGTGGCGATGCCCTAGTCGGCCGTCACCACCCGGTTCTTGCCGGTCTGCTTGGCAGTGTACATCGCCTTGTCGGCGCGCTTGACCAATTCGGTCTGCTCCTCGTTGGGCCGTCGCAACGCCACCCCGGCCGAGAACGTGATCAACACCTTTTCGTTATCGTGCAGGAAGAAGTGCTTGGTGAGCTCGCGCTGCAGGCGCGTCATCGTCGTCGCGGCCGCCTCGACGGAGGTCTCGGGCATGAGGATCAGGAATTCCTCGCCGCCGAAGCGGGCGATCACGTCCATCGAGCGCAAGGTGTCCTTGACGATCTTGACCAGGTGCTTGAGGGCGGCGTCGCCGGCGATGTGGCCGTAGGTGTCGTTGAGCTTTTTGAAGTCGTCCAGGTCGAGGATGGCGATGCACAGCGGCGTGCCGCGGCGGTCGGCGCGGGCGGTCTCGCGCTCGAAGACGTCGTCCAGGCCCCGGCGGTTGAGGCTGCCGGTCAGCTGGTCCTCGCGCACCAGCTCGCTCAAATGCTGCAACTTGGCCTCGAGCGCGTGGATGCGCGTCTCGGCGTCCTGCACCTCCTGGCGCGCCAGCACCATCTTGTCGCGCGCCTTGAGGGCCTCGCTTTGCACCAGCCGGGTCTCCTTGAGCACTTCGTCGAGGATGCTGTTGAGCTCAGAGATGTTGTCGGCCTTGCTGATCTTTTCCGAATAGCCGCCGATCTTTTCGTGGAAGTCGCCGGTCGAGGCGGCGACCTGGCCGAGGCGGTCGATGAAGGTCATCATCATGTTCTTGACGGTGAGCTTGACGTCCGACAGGCTGTGCTTGAGCTGGCCCTGCTTGTAAATGACCTCCTTGAGGCTGCGCGTCGCTTCCTCGAGCGCGCGCACGTCGAGCGGGCCGGCGATCAGGTTTTGCACCGATTCGATCTGGCCGCGCAGCCAGCTGTCGTCGTCGAGCAGCTCGCTGACGTTCTCGAGCAGCAGCTTGAACAGGCGCAGCAGCAATTCCTGCTGCTCGCCGCTGTCGCCGCCGCGCAGCTCGATCTGGAAGCACAATTGCTTCAGGCGCAGGCCGATCTCGGCCAGCGCCTCCTCGCTGTGGGCCAGCTTGGTGGCCGCGCCCAGCGATTCGGCCTCGGCCACGAGCACCGGCGCGCCGGCCAGCAGCGAGGCGACGGCGAAGGTCAGGGTGCGGCTGAGCAGGTCGCGCAGCACGCGGCTTTGCTCGTCGTCGCCGCCGGCGCCGGCCACCTCGATGCCTTTTTTGGCCACGAAATGGCGCTCGACCAGTTGCGAGAGCGCCTTGGCGTAGCCTTCCCAGTCGCGCGTTTTGACGGCGCGGTTGAAGCGGCGGCCGAACTCGGCCAGGTCGCCGGTGTTTTCCGTCAGCCGCGTGGCGAACTGGCTGAGCACCGATTCCGGGCCGGGGTCGGCGCTGCCGGCCGGCGCCGCCACCGCCGGCGCGGCGCTGGCGGCCGCCTCGGTGATGCCGGCGATCTCGTTATAAATATCCCGGTACGCTTCCGGCGTCGGCGCGATGCGCCGCACCGCCAGGCGCTTGAAGGCCTCGCGCGCGATGTCGGCCGGATTCTGCTCGGGAGTGGATGGTTTGGACATAGATGACACGCGGCCTTTTAAAAGGTTTTCTGATTACATCATAATAAGACCGCCTTGGGCGGCGGCATGCCCGGATAAGGGGGCGGAAGGCGCCTTTCATCAGGGCATTAATTATGTGTAATCCGTCAACCATGCCGCTGTGGCGCCGCCTGGCCCACCGCCGATTTTACCCGCGCCGGCGCGGCGCGCGCGTCCGATTACTCGATCAGTTGGTTTTTGATCGCGTAGTGCGTCAGTTCGGCGCTGTTTTTGAGCTTCATCTTCACCAGCAGGCGGGCCCGGTACTCGCTCACCGTCTTGACCGACAGCGACAGCTCCTTGGCGATGGCGCCGACCGTCTTGCCCGAGGCGATCATCGTCAAGGTCTGGTATTCGCGGTCCGACAGCGTGTCGTGCGGCGGCGCCTCGTGGTCGTCGCCGACGTGGTTGGCCAGCTCCTGGGCCAGCGCCGCGCTGATGTACTTGAGCCCGCCGGCCACCTGGCGGATCGCCGTCACCAGCTCGCGCGGCGCGCTCTGCTTGGTCAGGTAGCCGGCCGCGCCGGCCTTGAGCGAGCGGATCGCGTACTGGTCCTCGCGGTGCATCGACAGCATCAGCACGGCCAGCTCCGGCTTTTCCTTCTTGATCTGCTTGAGCACCTCGATGCCGCTGCGGTCCGGCAGGGAGATGTCGAGCAGCATCACCTGGCACTCGGACTTGCGGAACAGCTTGACGGCGTCGAGGCCGTTCTCGGCCTCGCCGGCGACGACGATGTCGCGCGTCTCGGCCAGGATCTGTTTCAAGCCCTCGCGCACGATGGCGTGGTCGTCGGCGATGAAGACCTTGATGATGGCTTTTTCGGTCATTGTTATATTCTCTGCGCTTTCGGGGTGCCCGCCGTGACATTATTTCACAATGGTAACGTTTTCTCCAGCTATTGTAGTGCCGGGCGCCGCCGCGCCGGGCCCGCGTTGTGCGGTATCGCGGTTAATCTTGCCTGATTTTGATGGCGACGACGGTGCCGCCGCCGCTGGCGTGGCTTAACGTCAACGTTCCGCCCAGCGCGCGGGCCCGTTCGGCCATGCCGCGCAGGCCGAACGAGGCCGCCTTGGCGCGGTCGGCCGGGCCGATGCCGCGGCCGTTGTCGGCGATGGTGAGCGCCACGTGGTGGCGCCGGCGCGCCAATTTGACCGTCACCCGGCTCGCCGCCGCGTGCTTGGCGATGTTGGTGAGCGCCTCCTGGGCGATGCGAAACAGCGCCGTGGCCTGGTCGTCGTCGAGCGCGATGTCGCGCTGGTTGGCGCAAAAGGTGCTCGGCACGCCGGCCTGCTTTTCGAATTCCTTGACCTGCCACGCCAGCGCCGCCACCAGGCCGAGGTCGAGCAGGGCCGGGCGCAGGTCGAGCGAGATGCGGTGCACGGCGTCGATGGTGCGGTCGACCAGCGCGTCGACGTAGTCGGTTTTTTCGCGCAGCGCCGGATCGGCGCCGTCGAGGCGGGCCGCGAGCATGGCCAGCGCCATCTTGATCGCCGTCAGGTTGCCGCCCAGCTCGTCGTGGATCTCGCGCGCGATGCGGGTGCGCTCCTGCTCCTTGACGCGGTCGGTGTGGGCGCTCAGTTCGGCCAGCCGGGCGCGCGACTGGCGCACCTCGAGCTGTTCGAGCTTGCTCTCGGTGATGTTGGTCATCATGCCGTCCCAGCGCACGGCGCCGCCGGCCAGCGCGTGCGGCGTGGCGCGCAGGTTGATCCATTTGACGTCCTTCCAGGCGTCGATCCAGATGCGGCCCTCCCAGTTCCATCCGGACAGCGCCGCCGCCGAGGCCCGCATGGCCTCGCCGTAGGCGCGGCGGTCGTCGGGCAGGATCAGCTCGAGGAAGCGGCCGGGTTCGGCGCGCAGCGCAGGCGCCGTCACGCCCAGCAGCGCCAGGCAACCGTCGCTCAGGTAGGGGAAGGAGACGGCGCCGTCGGCGTGCAGCACGAACTGGTAGACCAGGCCGGGCGTGTTGGAGACGATGGCGTCGAAGCGGGCGCGCAGCTCGGCCAGTTCGCCGGCCACGGTGGCGGCCGTTTCGGCTGCCGGGGCGGCCGACGGACCGGACGCGGCGGGAGGGGCGGCGGCAGGGGCGGCGGCGGCGGCGATGGGGGGCGTGTGGTCGGTGGTCATGCTCGATTATGCGCGCCAGCGCGCGCGGAAACGTTTCAACAGGCGGCGGAAGCGCGCCGTCCAGCCGCTCCGGCCGTGCGGGTGGGCCGGCAGCGACCAGCGCCGCCGCCAGCTGCGCAGCCGGCCGGCCAGCGCGCCGACCCGGCGCCAGGCGGCGGTGGCGCGCAGCGCGGCGATCCAGCGCTGCTTGAGCGCCAGGAACCAGTGCAGCAGGCGGGCGAACCACAGGATGGTCAGCAGCACCGGCCGGGTGAGCAGGTACAGCCGCGCCACGGCGGCCGCGCCGACCACCTTGGCGGCGATGATGACGAGCAGTCCGGCGAGCGCGTGGCCGTTGCCCATGGCCCACAGCGCCAACAGCTTGACCGGGAACAGCAGCACCGCCGGCAGCGCGAACAGCACCAGCGCCGCGTACGGGCCGAGCCGGCAGATCCACGCCTCGAGCCGGTGCAGCGGCGGCCACGCGGTCAGCCGGGCCATCAGCCGCGCGCCCAGGTTCCACAGCCAGTCCTCCAGCAGCAGCAACACGGCGGCCAGATAAACCAGCGGCGCGAACAACCTGCGCGCGTATCGTCGGAAGGGTTTCATTGTCGGTTATGTTGCTCCTCTGACAGCATGATACGTGAAAGCGCCGCCGGCGCGGGGAAAAAGGCCGCTGCCGTGCGGCCGGGGCAGGGGGTACAATGGCCGGCATGAATAAAGCATTTGTCAAAGAATCGGACGGCGACGACGACGAGGAAGCGGCCGCGCTGGCGCTGGCGATACCGGCCGGCTCGAAGAACTACATCACGCCGGCCGGCTACCAGCGCATCAGGGACGAATTGTTGCAGTTGATCGACGTCGACCGGCCCGAGGTGGTGCGCATCGTCCACTGGGCGGCGTCGAACGGCGACCGCTCCGAAAATGGCGACTATATCTACGGCAAGCGGCGCCTGCGCGAGATCGACCGCCGCATCCGCTTCCTCACCAAGCGCATGGATTCGGCCGCCATCGTCGACCCCAGCGTGCACCATGGCTCGGACCAGATCTTCTTCGGCGCCACCGTCACCTACAGCAACCAGAACGACGAAACGCGCACCATCACCATCGTCGGCATCGACGAGCTCGATCCGCTCAACGGCAAGATCAGCTGGGTGGCGCCGGTGGCGCGCGCGCTGACCAAGGCGCGCGAGGGCGACGTCATCACCTTCCAGGCGCCGCACGGGGTCGACGAGTTGGAGATACTCGAAGTCAGCTACCCGGCGCCGGCGCCGGACTGACGCCGACGCGAATGCCGTTACAATGCCGAAATGACCCTGGCAATTGTTAAAAATTCTCACGTAATTCATGACGACGGCGCCGCCCGTATCATCCGGCGCGTTTTGGCCGCGTGCGCGCTGCCGGCGCTGATCGGCGGCGCGGCGCCGGCCAGCGCGCTCGATTCGTACATGATCGACCACAACTTCAGCCGGCCCGATTTCCGCGACCGCTACACCTTGCAGGTGCTCGAGGCGGCGCTGCGGGCGTCGAGCGCGAAGTACGGACCCTACGAGCTCACTATTTCGCCGCTGTCGATGGAGCGCGACCGCCTGTTGCTGGAAATGGGCGCGGGCGAGCTGGTCAACCTGAGCGCGCAGATCTCCTCGCCGGACTGGGAGCGCAAGCTGATTCCGATCCGCATCCCGATCGACAAGGGCTTGTCCGGCTACCGCGTCTCGCTGATCGACGGCGCCCGCCAGGCCCAGTTCAGCGCGCTGGCCGGCCTGCCGCAGCTAAAGGCCTTGTCGCTGGGCGCGGGGCGCCAGTGGAGTTCGACCGCCGTGTTCGGCCACGCCGGTTTCGACGTGGTGCCGGGCAATTCCACCACCGGCCTGCACGGCATGCTGGCGGCGCACCGCTTCGTGCATTTTCCGCGCGGCGTGGAGGAGGCGGTGTTCGAGCAGCAGGCCTATGTGGCAACGTTCCCGGCGCTGGCCATCGAGACCAGCATGGCCATTTACATGCCGTTGCCGCGCTATTTCTTTGTCGCCCCCGGCCAGCGGCGGCTCGCGCTGCGCCTCGAGCACGGCATGCGGTCGTTGGTCGCCGACGGCAGCCTCGACAAGATGTTCCATGCGACCTACGACGGTGTCATCGATAAGCTTGCATTGCGCAAGCGCCGCATCTATAAACTCGACAATCCCTTCCTCTCGGCCGAGACGCCGCTGGCGAACAAGGCGTACTGGTATGACCCGCTGGCGCCCAAGTAAAGGTGGCTGGCCTGGCGCCGGAAGCCGTTACAATGGGTGCCATGAAGACGGCAACGGTCCAGCGTTCTGATCATCGCGTCGACGGCGCGCGCGCGCGTCGCCTGATCGGTTGCGCGCTGCTGGCGCTGGCGCTGTGCGGCTGCGTGCGGACCGCGCGCGCGCTCGACGCCTACGTGCTCGACAACGTGTTCGGCAACCCGGACTACCGCGACCGCTACGCGCTGGCGGTGTTGACGGCGGCGCTGGAGGCGTCGAGCCCGCGCTATGGCGCGTTCGAGTTGCGCCAGTCGCCGCGCATCATGGAGCGCGACCGCCTGATGCAGGAGATGGCCAAGGGCGAGCTGGTCAACCTGACGGCGCAGATCACCTCGGAGGAATGGGAGCGCAAGCTGACGCCGATCCGCGTGCCGCTCGACAAGGGCTTTTCCGGCTATCGCATTTTTTTGATCGACGGCCGGCGGCAGAAGGAGTTCAGCGCGGTGGGCACGCTGGCGCAACTGCGGGCGCTGCCGGTGGGCTCGGGACGCCAGTGGAGCGCCACGGCGGTGTTGCGCCACGCCGGCTTCAATGTCGTGGACGGCATTTCCGCCGCCGGCCTGCACGCCATGCTGGCGGCGCAGCGCTTCGTGTACTTCCCGCGCGCGGTGGAGGAAGCCTTGTTCGAGCGGGATGCGCACGCGGCCGAGTTTCCCGCGCTTGCCGTCGAGCGCGATCTGGCCTTGTACATGCCGTTGGCGCGGTATTTTTTCGTCTCGCCGGGGCAGCCGCGGCTGGCCGAGCGGCTCGAGTATGGCATGGGCATCATCAGCGCCGACGGCCGGCTGGACCGGCTGTTTCATCAGGCGTATGACGGGTTGATCGAAAAGGTGGGGCTGCGCAGGCGGCGCATTTTCAGGCTGGACAATCCCTTCCTGCCGCCGGAGACGCCGCTGGCCAACAAAGCCTATTGGTATGACCCGGTGGGGCGGTGAGGTGGCTGCTGTGGTGGGATGGATACGTTGGCACGCGGCCCACCCCGCCAGCCCTTAGCGATACGCTTGCGTCATTGCCCGTTCCCACCCCGCCAGCCTTTAGCGATACGCTTGCGTCACCACTTAGGGGACGTACCCCAAGGGGTACGTCCCCGCCTGGCCGTGCGGGGTTGCCTGCCGTGATGGTGGCGGGATGCGCTTGCGTCATTGCCCGCTCCCACCCCGCCAGCCTTTAGCGATACGCTTGCGTGGCCACTTAGGGGACGTACCCCAAGGGGTACGTCCCCGCCTGGCCGTGCGGGGTTGCCTGGCCGTGATGGTGGCGGGAGGCGCTTGTGTCATTGCCCGTTCCCACCCCGCCAGCCTTTAGCGATACGCTTGCGTCCCCGCCTGGCCGTGCGGGGTTGCCTGCCGTGATGGTGGCGGGATGCGCTTGCGTCATTGCCCGTTCCCACCCCGCCAGCCTTTAGCGATACGCTTGCGTCGCCACTTAGGGGACGTACCCCAAGGGGTACGTCCCCGCCTGGCCGTGCGGGTTGCCCCGGCAGGCGGGGTTTCGCGCCGGCGCGGCGCGCGATATTGATCGACCTCACGCCGCCCGCCGACCACCGGGATAGCGTCATGACGATCGAACCGCCAGGAGACCGTGATGCCACGCCGAAATCGACTCTTGCTTCCCGACGTTCCGCTACACGTCATCCAGCGCGGTCACGACGGCAAGCCGTGCTTCCTGGCCGACCGGGATTGCCAGTATTTTCTCGATGCGCTTACCTTCCACGCGCGCGCCACGCGCTGCCGGATCCACGCCTATGTCTTGATGACCAATCACGTTCACCTGCTGCTGTCGGTGGACGATGCGCGCTCGCTCGGTGGGCTGATGAAATCCGTGATGCAGGTTTATGCACAGTACTTCAACCACCGTTACCGGCACGGCGGCGCCGTCTGGCGGGGACCGTATAAGAGCTGCAATGTGCAAACGGAGGACTACTTCCTCGCGTGCCAGCGGTATATCGAGTTGAATCCGGTGCGCGCGGGCATGGTGGGATTCCCTGGGAATTATCGTTGGTCGAGTTATCGTTGCAATGCCGAGGGGAGGGCGGACGCGCTGGTCACGCCGCACCAGTTGTATTTGCGGCTGGGGATGACGCCGGGCGAGCGTCGGCAGGCGTATGTCGCGCTGTTTCGGGAGCGCTTGGACGAGTTGGCCGTGGAGCGGATCAGGACGGCGATCAACGCGGAGGGTACGTTGTGATGCAAGCTGCGCCGGCCTTTGGCGATACGCGTGCGTCATTGCTCGAGCCAACCCCGCCAGCCTTTAGCGATACGCGTGCGTTACCACTTAGGGGACGTACCCCAAGGGGTACGTCCCCGCCTGGCCCTGCGGGGTGGCTGGCCGTGCGGGTGGCTGGCCGTGCCGGTTGCCTGGCCGCGCCGGTTCGCCCGGCCCCGCGGCCGGCCTAGCTGCGCTCGCGCAGGATGCGGTTGACGCCGGCCACGCGGCGCACGTTGCGCAGCAGCCCGGCCAGGTGCACGCGGTCCTTGACCTGTATCGTGAAGCGCAACTGGTGCAGCACGTGTTCCTTGTCCTCGTCCATGCCGACGTAGGTGATGTTGGCGTCGGACTCGCCGATCTCCGCCGCCACCCGCGCCAGGATGCCTTTTTCATTGTTGATCAACAGCTTGATGCGGCTGTCGAAGCGGCGGTTCAATTCCGTGCCCCACTTGACGGCGATCCAGCGGTCCGGCTCCTTGATCTTCTGCCGCTTGGCCAGCGTGCAGTCGTTGGTGTGCACCAGCAGGCCCTGGTCGCGCCGCAGCTGGCCGATGATCGAGTCGCCGGGAATCGGCAGGCAGCACGGCGCCAGCTGAACCGACACACCCTCGCTGCCGCAGATGGTCACCGGATCGAGTTCGGCGGCGCTGTTGTGGTCGACAGGCGCGCTGGCCGATTCGCCGCCGCGCAGGCCGAAGATGTGGCGCGCCACCAGCGCGGCCATGCGCTTGCCGATGCCGATGTCGGCGTACAGCTCGTCGAGCGACTTGGCGCTCGACTCGTTGAGCAGGCGCTCGATCAGGTGTTCTTCCAGGTCCGCGCTCATGCCCAGCGACGTCAGCGCGTGCGCCAGCAGCTGCTGGCCCAGCGTGATCGACTCGGGCAGGTTGATGGTGCGCAGGTGGTGGCGGATGGCCGAGCGCGCCTTGCCGGTGCGCACGAACGACAGCCACGTCGGGCTCGGGCGCGACGTCGAGTCGGTGACGATTTCGACGATGTCGCCGTTGCGCAGTTCCGTGCGCAGCGAGGCCGGCTCGTTGTTGATGTTGACCGCCACCGTGTGGTCGCCGATGCCGGTGTGGATCGAGTAGGCGAAGTCGATCGGCGTGGCGCCGCGCGGCAGCGCGATGATCTTCGACTTGGGCGTAAACACGTACACCGAATCGGGGAACAGGTCGACCTTGACGTGTTCGAGGAATTCGGCCGAGTCGCCGGTCTGCTGCTGGATGTCGAGCAGCGACTGCAGCCAGGCGTGGGTGCGCTGCTGCAGGTCGGTCAGGTTCGATTCGCCGTTCTTGTACAGCCAGTGCGCGGCCACGCCGGACTCGGCCGTGCGGTGCATCTCCTGGGTGCGGATCTGGAACTCGACCGGCGTGCCGTACGGGCCGATCAGGGTCGTGTGCAGCGACTGGTAGCCGTTCAACTTGCGGATCGCGATGTAGTCCTTGAACTTGCCCGGCATCGGCTTGTAGAGCGAATGGAGCGTGCCCAGCGCCACGTAGCAGTTGGGGAAGCTGTCGACCACCACGCGGAAGCCGTAGACGTCGAGCACCTGCGAGAACGACAGGTGCTTGCTGCGCATCTTCTTGTAGATGCCGTACAGGGTTTTTTCGCGCCCGTAGACCTCGGCCTCGATGTCGGCCATCTGCAAGGTGGTCTTGACCGAGTCGAGGATCTTCGAGACCACCTCGCGCCGGTTGCCGCGCGCCGCCTTGACGGCCTTGGCCAAGGTGCGGTAGCGCAGCGGATACAGGTGCGAGAACGACAGGTCCTGCAGCTCGCGGTAGATGTTGTTGAGGCCGAGGCGGTGCGCGATGGGCACGTACACTTCCATCGTCTCGCTCGAGATGCGCGCCTTCTTGGCCGGCGCCATGACCTCCATCGTGCGCATATTGTGCAGCCGGTCGGCCAGCTTGATGAGGATCACGCGCACGTCCGAGGCCATCGCCAGCAGCATCTTGCGGAAGTTCTCCGCCTGCGCCTCGATCTGGCTTTGGAACTCGATTTTTTCCAGCTTCGACAAACCGTCGACGAGGTTGGCGACGGGCGCGCCGAAGCGCTCGATCAACTCGTCCTTTTTGACGTCCTGGTCTTCCATGACGTCGTGCAGCAGCGCGGCCATGATCGCTTGCGCGTCGAGCTTCCAGTCGGCGCAGATCTCGGCCACGGCGATCGGATGCGAGATGTAAGGCTCGCCCGATTTGCGCACCTGCCCGAGGTGCATCTCGTCGGAGAAGCGGTACGCCTCCTTGACTTTTTTGAGCTCGGCCGGCGACATGTAGGCCGCCAGTTTTTCGGTCAGGTGCGTGACCGAGGCGACGCCGGCGGTCAGGGTGGGCGTGGCCAGCGGCGACGAGGAAATCACGGGCGGGGCGGGGGGCGGCGCGGAGGAGGCGATGGTGGAGGCGGTGCTATCGCCCGCGTTGGCGCCCGACGTGGCTGCGGCCGGCGCTTTGGCCGGCTGTGATGCCGGCTGTTTGGACCGGGGCTTGCCGCTCAATGTCGGATCGGCGGGGATCAGATTCATACGTGTGCGTTCCGTCGCGATGAGAATGTCAATACTACCTGATGGCGTGCGCTATTGCTCTACCGCTGCTAACCACATCATTCTCATTGTTCGGGAACGCGGGTCCCGACTTACATGGGGACCTTTTTCAACATTTCCAGCCCGACCTTGCCGGCGGCGATTTCGCGCAGCGCGACGACGGTCGGCTTGTCCTTGGCTTCGACTTTGGGCGTGTGGCCTTGCAGCAGTTGGCGCGCGCGGTAGGTCGCGGCCAGGGTCAGCTGGAAACGGTTCGGAATGGTTTTCAGACAATCTTCAATAGTAATACGGGCCATCTTAACTCCTAAAATCTTGTGTATTTATTCAGCGTGGATACCCAATTGGGCAAATAGCGAGGTGTTGCGTGCCGCTTGTTGCGCAAACCGGCAACGGGCCGCTCTGACAATCGCCGTCAATTCCGACAGGGCGACCGCGAATTCTTCATTGATAATAGCATACTCGAACTCGGGAGCGTGGGCGATTTCGCCGCCGGCCGCGAGCAGCCGGCGCGTGATCACGTGGGCCTCGTCGGTGGCGCGTTTCTTGAGCCGTTGTTCGAGCGCGTCGATCGACGGCGGCAGGATGAAAATGCCGGCCGCCTGCGGGAATTGCTTGCGCACCTGGCGCGCGCCCTGCCAGTCGATTTCCAGCAGGATGTCGGTGCCGGTCTTCATCTGCTGCTCGATCATGATGCGCGAGGTGCCGTAGTAATTGCCGTGCACCTCGGCCCATTCGAGGAACTCGCCGGCGTCGGCGCGCGCGGTGAAATCGTCGGCCGTGGTGAAGTAGTATTCCTTGCCGTGGGTCTCACCGGGGCGCGGCGCGCGCGTGGTCGTCGAGATCGACAATTTGATCGTCGGTTCCTGCGCCAGCAGCGCGTTGACCAGCGTCGACTTGCCGGCGCCCGAGGGCGCCACCACCATGAACAGGCTGCCGGCGAATGCGTTGGATGAGCTCATGTCTAACTTTCAAATACGTATGCGGGCAGCGCCCAAAGGAGTATTTTACCAAGAGCAACGGCCGGGCTTCAAATCGTCGTCAAAACGCCGCGCCGCTCACGCCTTCAGCAGGCCGATCAGATGTTGCGCGGCGGCCGGCGCGCGCTCTTTCGCGCCGTTGATGAAGTAGATGAACACGGCGCGCTCCTTGGCGCCGTCCGTGGGCGTGACCACGTAGGGCAACCCGGGCGGGGCGGCGCCGGCCTGCCATTGCTGCGCGGCGGCGGCCCACTTTTTCAGCGCCGGCTTGGTGTAGCCGGTCACCTGTTCGCCCTGCGCGTTCATCAGGCGTGCGTAGACGAACTCGCCGGTCGCGTCGGCGAAGGAGGGGAACTTGGGCGAGTCGGTAAACACCGTGGCGACCTTGTACTTGCGCGCCAGCTTGACGTAGTCGGCGCAGCGGAAGCTGTCATGGCGGGTGTCGAGCACGTGGCGCAGTTTGCGCGTGCCCAGCTTGGTTGGCAGCAGCTGGAAGAACGCCTCGAGGTCGTCGGGGTCGAACTGCTTGGTCGGCGCCAGTTGCCACAGCAGCGGGCCCAGTTTGTCGCCCAGTTCGGCCAGGCCGCTGTCGACGAAGCGCTCAATCGATTCGCCCGCCTCGGCCAGCACCTTGCGGTTGGTGGCGTAGCGGCTGACCTTGACCGAAAAGACGAAATCGTCCGGCGTTTGCGCGTGCCACGCGGCGAAGTGTTCCGGTTTGGCGGTGCGGTAGTAGGTGCCGTTGATCTCGATGCTGGTGACGTGCCGGCTGGCGTATTCCAGCGCCTTTTTCCGCGGCACGTCCTTCGGATAAAACGTCTCGCGCCAGGGCGCGAAATCCCAGCCGCCGATGCCGACCCGGATTGCGTTCGATGCGACCTTCGATGCGGCCATGCTTGCTCCCCGAAAGTGTGGCGGCGCTGGCGGCGAAGTAGGGCGCGCTTAGCGCTCCTCGACGATGGCCACGCCCCACGGTTTGAGTTCGAGCGTTTGGCCGCGCCGCAGGGGGCGGCCGGACAGCAGCTCGGTGCCGTCGGCGTAGCCATAGGCCAGGCGTTGCGGCTTGGCCGAATAGTTTAGCAAGTAACGCACGCGATGACCGTTCTGTAGCGTGCCGCCGCGCTCGATGAGCGGGTAGCGCGCCTTCGGCAGGGCGATGCCGGCGCGCCCGACCTGCTCGGCGAGGATCTTGCCGATCACCGCGTCCGACGGCATGAAGCCGACGTAGCCCACTTCGCCGCTGCCGTAGGCGTTGCGGGTGACGGCGGCGTAGCCCGGCCACGACGGATGCTTGTAGCGGGCGAGGACCTTGGCCGTGGTCGGGCTCAGGAACTCCATCCACCAGCGCGCCTGGTTGTCCGCCTTGCCCACGCCGTAGGGATCGCCGTCGAGGGTGACGCCCTCGGGATTGGTGAACTGGCTGTAGCGCACCCCGGCCGCCTCGCCGATGGCGCCCGGTTGGGCCGCGTAGCGCACCTTGGTGTGCTCGTCCGAAAAGCCGCTGCGGAAGGTGTAGAGCACGCGCCCGCCGGCCTTGGCGTAGGCGTTCAGGCGCGCGATCTCGGCGTCGCTGGCCGCGTACAGCGACGGCACCACGATCAGCTTGTAGTCCGACAGCGCCGCCGTCGACGACGGCGACAGGATGTCGGCCTCGATGTTCATGCGGTACAGCGCGTCGTAGTAGGGGCGCACGGCGTCGTTGTAGTTGAAGCTCTTGCCCTCGGCGTTGACCTTGAAGGCGTCGAAGCCGGCCTGCGCGGTGTTGCTGACGTACAGCGCCACCTCGTTCTTCTTGCGCAGGTTGACCAGCTTGGGGCCGAGCCGGCGCAGGTCGGCGCCGATGGTGGCCGCCTCGGCGTACACCTCGTTGGGCTGGTAATTCTGCGACAGCACGCCGCGCCAATAGGTTTCGATGGCGTTGGCGGTGGTGGCCCAGTGCCAGTAGGCGACCATGTTGGCGCCGCTGGCGAGGTGGCTGAACGCTTGCAGGCGCAGCTGGCCGGGGTAGGGCGTCCAGTGCGGGAAGCCCTGCGCCTGGGTCTCCATCACCAGGTAGTTCTGGCCGTTGCGCAGCGAGCGCGCCAGGTCGCCGCCAAAGGCGATCTCGGCGCCGGTCAGCTGGTCCTGGCCGGGGTGGTAGATGTCGATGCCGGCCACGTCGAGCGGCTTGGCGGCCTCCCAGTGGTCGACCTCGGGCTGGACGCCGTACGAGTGGCCCTTCCAGCTCATGTCGAAGTTCTGGGTGATGAACTGGTCCGGCCGGGCGCGCTCGCGCACCAGCGCCGCCTGCCAGGCCAGGTACTCGGTGACCAGGCCGCGCTGGAATTGGGCGAAGGCGTTCGACAGGCTGGCGTTGATCGAGCCGTTGACCGACGGGAAGTCCTCCCAGCTGTTGATGCGGTTGCTCCAGTAGTCGAGGCCGAAAGCCTTGTTGAGCTGCTCGAGGTCGGGGAACTGCCTGCGCATGGCCGCCACGAACGCCGCCTGCACGTTCGGGCCGCTGGTGAAATAAGCCTTGGTCTCGTTGTCGACCTGGTAGCCGATCACGGCCGGGTGGTCCTTGACGTGTTCGACCAGCTTGACGATCACCCGCTCGGCGGCGCGGCGGAAATCGGGGTTGGTGATGTCCATGTTCTGGCGCGGGCCGTACTCGGCGCGGCCCTTGGGCGCGTTGACCAGTACCCCGGGATGCTGGCGCGCCAGCCAGGTGGGGATGGCGTAGGTGGGCGTGCCGACGATGACCTTGATGCCGACCTTGTCGAAGGCCGCCAGCATGCGGTCGACGTGGCTGAAGTCGAACACCCCTTCGCTGCGCTCGAGCGTGCCCCAGGTCGATTCGGCGATGCGCACCACGCTGATGCCGGCCTGCTTCATCATGCGCGCGTCCTCGTCGATGCGGTCGACCGGCGTGTATTCGTCGTAATAGGCGACGCCGAAAAGGATGGTGTCGGGCAGGCGCGGCGCGGCCAGCGTGGCGGCCGGCGCACAGGCCAGCACGGCGGCGGCCAGCGCGCAGCGCATCATTGTTGCTATGTTTGCCATTGAGTCTCCGTCTGGTTATTATCGGGATCGCGGGCGCCGCCATGGAACGCGCGCGCCTCGGGGGTTTTCGTTTGGAAAACCGCCCCCATTATAGAAGTCTCAACACTTGCACAGGGAATAACATGCCGGATCTGATCGTCGTCGCCACCATCACCGCCCACACGGGTTCCGAATTGCTGGTGCGCTCCGCGCTCGACCAGGTCGTGCCGCCGAGCCGCGCCGAACCGGGCTGCATCCGCTACGACCTGCACCAGGACCTGGGCGACCCGGCCAGCTTCGTCATGCTCGAGGCGTGGGACGACGCCGAGGCGCTGGCGCGGCACGATGCCTCGCCCCATCTGCTGGAACTGGTCAAGACCATCGGCGCGGTGGCCGACATCAAGATCGTCAAGCTCAACCAACTGCTCTGACCGGGGATGGGGCGGCGGCGCGCCGCTGCCGTGAACATCGTCCACGGTTCTCCGTAACGACAAACGGCGCGGCCGAAAAATCGACCGCGCCGTGAAAGCCTGACGTCAGCGTGGTACCGTCCGCGTGAACGGCGTCGGTGGTTGGGGCCTACTCCAGGTTCTGCACCTGTTCGCGCATCTGTTCGATCAGCAGCTTGAGCTCCATCGAGGCGTCGGCCAGCTCCTTGACCGAGGCCTTGGCGCCGAGGGTGTTGGCTTCGCGGTTCAGTTCCTGCATCATGAAATCGAGCCGCTTGCCGACCTGGCCGCCTTTTTTGAGGATGTGGCGCGTCTCGGCCAGGTGCGCCGACAGGCGGCCCAGCTCCTCGGCGACGTCGATGCGGATGCCGTACAGGATCACCTCCTGGCGGATGCGCTCGAGCGCGTCCTGGCGCGACAGCGCCGAATTGGAGCCCTGGCAAGCCAGGCCCAGCGCGTCCTGCATGCGCTCGACGGCCTTCTGCTGGAACGCCGCCACCACCTGCGGAATGAGCGGCGTGATGCGCTTGACGATCACCTCCATCGCCTCGATGCGCGAGGTCAGCATCGCCTCCAGGGCCGCGCCTTCGCGCTGGCGGCTGACGACGAAGGCCTCGACCGTGCGCGCGGTCAGCGCGGCGACGTCGGCCTGCAGCGACTCCTGGCCGATCTGCGCCTCCTCGATGACGCCGGGCCAGCGCAGCAGTTCGGCCACCGACATGGTCGGCGCGCCGGGGAAGTGGGCCGCCACCTCGCCCTGCAGTCGTTGCAATTCAGTCAATAGTGCGACGTTGAGCGCCTGCGCGCCCGTGGTGGCCGCCTTGCGTCCAAAGCTGAGCCGCAGCTCGACCTTGCCGCGTGTGATGGCGGCCATGACGGCGGCGCGCAAATCGGGTTCGAGCGCGCGCAAATCGTCGTTTATTCGGAACTGAAGGTCGAGAAAGCGCGAATTGACGCTCTTGATTTCGATCGTCAGTGTGCCCGCCGCGCTTTCACTGGTGGCGACTGCGTAGCCCGTCATGCTGGAAATGCTCAATGGATATCCCCGATTTAATCTTTACAAAACAGTCATTTATCCACACAATCCGGCCGCCGGCGGCGGTAAGCGGTGGCACGGGAAAGCGCCGCGCCGCCAGATGGTCTGGAAATTGCTGGATATTGCATTGTAAAGAAAATTGCGGCCGGTGGGTTCAGTATTGTTTACCTCGCGCCCAGTCGCCGCGAAATGGCGCCGCCCCTGGCGCGGTTGTGCTGCGCCGGTTTGTGGTCTATGCTGCCGGCACTAGCCGGGTGGCCGCCGCGGCCGCACACGCAACGCCTCAATTCTTATCGATCAAGGAACCCGTATGACCCTAACCCCCACCCCCTTCGCCCGTCCCAGCGGCCGTGCCGTCGACGCGCTGCGCGCGCTGCGCCTGACGCGCGACTACACCAAGCACGCCGAAGGCTCGGTGCTGATCGAATGCGGCGATACCAAGGTCATCTGCACGGCCAGCATCGAGGACAAGGTGCCGGGCTTCCTGAAGGGCAAGGGCCAGGGCTGGATGACGGCCGAGTACGGCATGCTGCCACGGTCGACGCACACCCGCATGGACCGCGAGGCCGCGCGCGGCAAGCAGTCCGGGCGCACGCAGGAGATCCAGCGCCTGATCGGCCGTTCGCTGCGCGCCGCCTTCGACCTGCAGGCCTTCGGCGAGCGCACGCTGCACCTGGACTGCGACGTGATCCAGGCCGACGGCGGCACCCGCACCGCCTCGATCACCGGCGCCATGGTCGCCGCCCACGACGCCTTCGCCAAGCTGGCGGCGCGCGGCGCGGTGCCGGCCATTCCGCTCAAGGGCTTCGTGGCGGCCATCTCGGTCGGCGTCTACCAGGGCGTGCCGGTGCTCGACCTCGACTATCTGGAGGACTCGAACTGCGACACCGACATGAACGTGGTGATGAACGAGGCCGGTCACTTCATCGAGGTGCAGGGAACGGCCGAGGGCGCGGCCTTCGATCGCGCCGGCATGAACCGCCTGCTCGACCTGGCGCAGGGCGGCATCGCCGATTTGATCGCGTTGCAAAAGCAGGTGCTGGGCGTGGCATGACACGCCAGGCTGGCGGCGCGCCGGTTGGCCGGTCGCGGCGCGCCGGCGCTCAAGTACTCCGGCCGGCGGGACGCTGCCTCGGTGGGCCCACGTGACCTGATGCGGGAGGATTGATGAGGAAGTGGCCGGTCTTGCTGCTGTTGTGGGTTTTGCTGGGGGCGGGCTGGCCGCCGGCGGCGCTGTCCCGGGACCTCAATATCGTGTTCATCCCGAAGTCGCGCGACCAGGACTTCTGGACCTTCATGCGCCAGGGCGTCGAGCGCGCGGTGCGCGAGGAGGGCGGCGTCACCCTGACCTGGCGCGGCCCGGCCTACAACGACGACATCGATTCGCAGATCGACATCCTGCGCCTGTATTCGCGCGCCGACGTTGACGCCATCATCATCGTGCCGACCGACCGCGTGCGCCTGATGGACCCGGTGCGCAGGGCGGTGGCGCTGGGCGTGAAGGTGGTCGTGGTCGACTCCGCGCTCGGCGGCGCCTGGCACACCAACTTCGTCGGCACCGACAACCACGCCGCCGGCCGGCTCGCCGCCGAGCGCCTGGCGGCGCGGCTGGGCGGGCGCGGTACGGTGCTGGTGATGCGCACCATCGCCGGCAGCGCCTCGACCGAGGACCGCGCCAACGGCTTTGTCAACCACCTGGCCAGGCACGCGCCCCACATCGCCGTGATCGACCAATACGGCGGCGGCACGCGCGGCAAGATCGCGCGCGCCGGCCTGGCGGCGCTGACCCGGCACAAGGAGATCGACGGCGTCTTCGCCACCAACGAATCGGCCAGCGACGGCATGCTGCGCGCGCTGCGCCAGAGCGGCGGGGCGGGCATCAAGAAAATGGTCGGCTTCGACACCAGCGATTTCCTGCTCGACGGCCTGAAACGGCGCGAGATCGACGCCCTGGTGGTGCAGGACCCGCGCCAGATGGGCTATCTCGGCATGAAGGCGGCCATCGCGGCCGCCCGGGGCGCGCCGGCCAAGGCGCGCGACATCGTCACCGAGGCGGTGATGGTCACGCTGGAGAACTATGTCCGGCCCGAGATCGAGGCGCTGCTGGTGCCGTAGCGGGCCGGCGCCAGGCAAAAGGTTTACAATGTCGCCTTCTCCGCATGACTCTCGATCGCAGCCCACCATGACCCAACGCCTGATCCTCGCCTCCAACAACGCCGGCAAACTCAAGGAATTCAACGAACTGCTCTCGACCGTGGGCTTTTCCGTCCACGCCCAGGGCGAGTACGACGTGCCGGAGGCCGACGAGCCTTTTCACACCTTTGTCGAAAACGCGCTGCAAAAGGCGCGCCACGCCTCGCGCCTGACCGGCCTGCCGGCGCTGGCCGACGATTCGGGCGTGTGCGTCAACGCGCTCGGCGGCGCGCCCGGCGTGTACTCGGCGCGCTTTGCCGGCGAGCCCAAGTCGGACGCGCGCAACAACGCCAAAATGATCGCCGACCTGGCCGCGCACGCCGACAAATCGGCCTATTACTACTGCGTGCTGGTGTTGGTGCGCCACGCCGACGATCCGCAGCCGGTCATCGCCGACGGCCGCTGGAACGGCGAGATGGTCGCCACCGCGCGCGGCGACGGCGGCTTCGGCTACGATCCGCACTTCTTCATCCCGGCGCTGGGAAAATGCGCCGCCGAGTTGACGTCCGAGGAAAAGAACGCGCTGTCGCACCGCGGCCAGGCCCTGCGCGCGCTGGTCGAGAAGCTCAAATGATCCCGATCAAAATCGTCGGCGCCGGCGGCAAGTCGGGCGCGCCGGCATCGGCCGGCGCCGACCTGGGCGACGCCGCCGGCGTCGCGCTCAAGTATCTGCAAAGCGGCGCGCTGAACCTGACGGCGCTGCCGCCGCTGTCGCTGTACATCCATTTTCCATGGTGCGTGAAGAAGTGCCCTTACTGCGACTTCAATTCGCACGAGGCCAGGGAGGGCGGCGCCTTCCCCGAGCAGGCGTATCTGGACGCCATGCGCGCCGACCTGGAACAGGCCTTGCCGCTGGTGTGGGGCCGCAAGATCTACACCATCTTCATCGGCGGCGGCACGCCGAGCCTGATGTCGGCGGCGGGGCTCGACCGCCTGCTGTCGGACGTGCGCACGCTGCTGCCGCTCGACAGCGACGTCGAGATCACGATGGAGGCCAATCCCGGCACGTTCGAGGCGGAGAAGTTCAAGTCCTACCGCGCCAGCGGCGTAAACCGGCTGTCGATCGGCATCCAGAGCTTCAACGCGCGCCACCTCAAGGCGCTCGGCCGCATCCATGACGACAACGAGGCGCGGCGCGCGGTCGACATCGCGTTGGCCAATTTCGACAACTTCAACCTGGACCTGATGTACGCGCTGCCGTCGCAGACGCTGGAGGAGGCCAGGCTCGATGTGCGGACGGCGATGGCGTTCCAGCCGCCGCATTTGTCGCTCTACCACCTGACGATGGAGCCGAACACGCTGTTCGCCAAGTATCCGCCGGCGCTGCCCGACGACGACGCCAGCGCCGACATGCAGGACATGATCGCCGAACTGACCGCCGCCAACGGCTATGAGCAGTACGAGGTGTCGGCCTATGCCAAGGCCGGTCACCGCGCGCGCCACAATTTGAATTACTGGGAGTTCGGCGATTACCTGGGCATCGGCGCCGGCGCGCATTCGAAGCTGTCGTTCCCGCACCGCATCCTGCGGCAGGCGCGCTATAAGCAGCCGAAGGCGTATATGGAGCAGGTCGCGCTGGGCGCGCCGGTGCAGGAGGAGTATGAGATCGGGCGCGCTGACATGGGCTTCGAGTTCATGCTCAACACGCTGCGCCTGCATGGCGGCTTCGATCCGAACCTGTTTGCCGAGCGCACCGGATTGAGCCTGAACGCGATCGAGAAGAGCTTGAACGCGGCCGAGGCCAAGGGCTTGCTGTATCGCGATTATAAGGTGATCAAACCGACCGCGCTGGGGCAGCGCTTCCTTAACGATTTGCAGCAGATGTTTTTGACTTCTTGAGCGGTGTTGGCGGCGCGTGGATCGGCGGATTACGGCGTGCCGCCTAATCCGCCCTACGCGGTCGCGTTCTACTCAAAACTCTTCCCAGTCCTTGTCGTTGCCGACCGTGGCGCTTTTGCGCGGCGATGCACCGGCGGCGGGCGTCGCCAGCTTGGGCGCCGGCTTGGCCGTCGCCGGACGGGCCGGCGCCGGGCGCGCGGCCACCGCCACCTTGCGCGCGGCCGGCGGCGGCGCGAGCGATTGCCGCGCGCCGTCCTCGCCGAGCTTGAACTGCGCGGCCACGTCGGCCAGGCGCTCGGCCTGCTCCTGCATGCTGGCCGCCGCCGCCGCGGCCTCTTCGACCAGCGCGGCGTTCTGCTGCGTGACCTGGTCCATCTGCGTGATGGCGATGTTGACCTGGTCGATGCCGATGCTTTGCTCGCTGGTGGCCGAGGTGATCTCGCCCATGATGTCGGTCACGCGGCGCACGCTGTCGACCACTTCGTTCATCGTGCTGCCGGCCTGCTGCACCAGCTTCGAGCCGATGTCGACCTGCTCGACCGAGTTGCCGATCAATTCCTTGATCTCCTTGGCCGCCGCCGCCGAACGCTGCGCCAGGTTGCGCACCTCCGAGGCCACCACCGCGAAGCCGCGCCCCTGCTCGCCGGCGCGCGCCGCCTCCACCGCCGCGTTGAGCGCCAGGATGTTGGTCTGGAAGGCGATGCCGTCGATGACGCTGATGATGTCGAAGATCTTGCGCGACGAATCGTTGATCGTGCCCATGGTGTCGACCACCTGGCCGACGATCGAGCCGCCGCGCTCGGCCACGTCCGAGGCCGCGTGCGCGAGCTGGTTGGCCTGCTTGGCGTTCTCCGCGTTCTGGCGCACGGTCGAGGTCAGCTCCTCCATCGACGAGGCGGTTTCCTCGAGCGAGCTGGCCTGGTGCTCGGTGCGCTGCGACAGGTCCATATTGCCGACGGCGATTTCGTTGGACGCCGTGGCGATGGTCTTGGTGCCGACCTGCACCTGGTTGACGACGTTGCGCAGCGAGTCGTTCATGCCCTTGAGGGCCGTCATCAGGTCGCCGATCTCGGAGCGCGACGTGGGGCCGTCGAAGCGCGTGGTCAGGTCGCCGTTGGCCACCGTGGCGGCGATGTCGACCGCCGACTTGAGCGGCGCCGTGATCGAGCGCGATATGACCCACGCCGCCAGCGAGCCGATGGCCACCATCAGCACCGTGAGCACCAGCAGCAGCGTGTTGCTGCGGTCGTTGGCGGCGTCGATCGCGTGGGCGGCGTCGTCGATGGCCTTGCGCTGGTAGAGCAGCAGCTCGTTGACCTTGTCCTTGTACGCTTGCGCGGCGGGCAGGAACTTGTCGCGGTACGAGGCCTCGGCGGCGGCGTCATCGCCGCGCTTGCGCAGGTCGCCGACGTCGCTCTTGGCTTTCTGGTAGATGTTGCGCAGCGTGACGGTGGCGTTGAACAGCTTGCGCTCCTCGTCGTTGCCGACCAGCTCCTTGACCTTGGCGAGCAATTCGCCGCCACGCTTGGTGCTGGCGGCGATGGTGTCGGCGAACACCACCGGCAAGGTCTCGTCCTTGCTGCGCGCGATCAGTTCGGTGCGGGCGACGGCCGAGTACAGCAACACGTACCAGTCCGACACCAGCCGCTCCTTGGCCAGTGGCTGCTCCATCATTTGCCGGGTGGCCGCCGCGTTGCCGCGGGCGTTGACGAGACCGACGCCGGTGGCGACGACGGCCAGCAGCAGGACGATGGCGAACGCGAGCGCCAGACGGGCGCCGATCCGCATATGCGACAGAAAGTTCATGATGGTCTCCATGACGCCAGGCGCGCCGGGCCGGCGCCTGCGTGGCTTAGTTGATGCCTGTCAGTATGCGCCGGAGCTTGTCGGTGGTCATGTGCGCAGTGGCTTGTTGTTGCGAATACGAAACAATGTGTCTTAATTAAAAAGACAATGTTTCTTTTAAATCTGGTTTTTCACACCAGCGCGCGAAGGCCTCGGCCAGGCGTTCGCTGTCGGCGATGGCCCGGGTCCAGTCGCGGATGCGGCCGGCGTGATCCTGGCCATAGGCGGTGAAATCCTTGCGGTCGGGCAGCTTGCCGTTGGGGAGCGTGTCGAGAAAGGCGGGCGACGGCGACACCAGGATCAGGTTCTCGAGCGCGGGATGGGCGGCAGCGGCGCCGGCGCCAAGGCGGCGCCACGGCATCGACTTGTCCAGCCAGCCCGGCACGATGTGGTCGGCGAAGTGCGGGTACAGCGCCAGGCCGGGGTCGCGCTGGTAGGGCAGGTGCAGGTGGTAGTCGATCAAGCCGCCGTCCCAGTAGGCGCCGTCGGGCGCGCCGGCGATGGACCTGACCGCCTCGAGCACCAGCGGGATCGAGCCGGAGGCGAGCAGCGACTCGCGCAGGTTGGCCGCCGACAGGCCGACGAAGTGGTTGGCGAAGGCGTCGAACGGCGCGCGCAGCCAGCCGGCGTCGTCGGCGCGGTGGTGGAACACCACGCGCTCCATGGCGCCGGCCAGGCGCGTGCGCGAGACGGCGTTGCCGGCGGCCGCCAGCAGGAAGCCGGCCAGCTCGCGCCAGCGCGCGCCGTTGGCCCGCGCCAAGGTGCCGTTGCCGCGCGCGGTCAGCACGTTGACGTGGTGGTGTGGATGGTTGACCACCTCGGCGGCGCGGCCGTCGAGCAGTTCGTCGAGCAGCGCGCGGCAGGTTTGGCTGACGTAGGCCGGCGTGACCTTGGCCGGGTAGCGCTGGTTGGCGTACAGGCGCGCCAGGCGCTTGTGGGCGGCGACCGGATCGTCGAACGCGGCGGCGGCCATGCGCCAGGCGCCTATCGAGGCGCCGACCAGCGCGCGCGGGCGCGGCGCGGCGGGCAGGAAGGCGCCGAACAGCCATTGATCAAGGCCGTTGAGGATCAGGCCCTTGGGGCCGCCGGCGGCGGCCGGGATGATGGCGATGTCGGCCGCGCGCACCCCTTCGGCGGCGATGCGTTGGCGGGCGCGCGGCCCCAGGCGGATGGTGATGGGTGAAGACATGGTTCGTGGGTCGGTGGGCGTTACCCCGCACCCCGGCAAGCTGGGGACGTACCCCGTGGGGTACGTCCCCGGGGTGGTCGGGGGGCGCAGTGGAAGTCAGGCCGCTACTTCAAGCCGCCACCGAGCGCGCGATACAGATCGATCGCGCTGTTGGTGCGCAACAGGCGCGCCTGCACCAGCGTCTGCTGCGCGCTGAACAGCTCGCGCTGGGCGTCGAGCACGTCGAGCGAGCTGGCCACGCCGTTGTCGAAGCGCAGTTGCAGCAGCTTGAGCCGGTCCGCCTGCGCGTCCTGCACGGCGCGCTGCGCGGCCACCTGCTCGCCCAGGTAGTCGCGCGCGGCCAGCGCGTCGGCCACTTCGCGGAAGGCGGTCTGGATGGTCTTTTCGTAATCGGCCACCGCGATGTTCTTGCGCACCTCGGACAGGGTCAGGTTGGCGCGGTTGCGGCCGGCGTCGAAGATCGGCAGCACCAGTTGCGGCGCGAACGACCAGCTGCCGGTGCCGCTGTCGAACAGGCCGCCGAGCGTCGGGCTGGTGCTGCCGATGGCCGCCGTCAGGCTGATGCGGGGGAAGAAGGCGGCGCGCGCCGCGCCGATGTTGGCGTTGGCCGACTTGAGCCGCTGCTCGGCGGCGCGGATGTCGGGCCGGCGCGCGAGCAGCTCGGACGGCAGGCCGGCCGGCACGGCGGCAAGCGCGTCGAGGCGGGCGTCGCTCGGCATGGCGCCGGCGCTGGCGGCCGCATTGGCCGCATTGGCCGCGCCGTTCGGGCCGGCGTCGGGCGGCGTGCCCGCGCCATTGTTCGGCGCGCCGCCGCCGGCCACCGCGCCGTTCGCGGCCGAACCGGTCGCCGCCGGCTGGCCGACCAGCAAGGTCAAGGCGTTCTCGGCCTGGGCGCGTTGGCGCGCCAGCGTCAGCGCGGCCGCGCGCGCGGTTTCCATCAGCGTCTCGTTCGAGCGCAGGTCCAGGCGCGACGACGCGCCCACTTCGGCGCGCTGCTGAGTGAGCTTGTAGGTGCGGGCGCGCGCCTCGAAGGTTTGCTGCGCCAGCGCGTACTGCTCGGCGAAGGCGCGCTCGGTGAAGTAGGCTTGCGCCACTTGCGCGACCAGGCTGATTTGCGCCGCCTGGCGCGCCTCGTCGGTGGCCAGGTAGGCCGCCAGCGCGGCGTCGTTCAGGCTTTTGACGCGGCCGAAGAAATCGAGTTCGAACGAGGAGATGGCCAGGCCGGCGTCGACCCGCCTGCCGATCACGCTCTCGCCGGTGGGCGAGACGGTGGCCGGCGTCTTGGCGCGCGTGGCGCCCAGGTTGGCGTTCACGTTCGGCAGGCGGTCGGCCGACTGCACGTTGTAGAGGGCGCGCGCCTCCTCGATGCGCAGCGCGGCGGTGCGCAGGTCGCGGTTGTTCTCGAGCGCGGCGGCGATCAGCTGCTGCAGGCGCGGTTCGACGAAGTAGTCGCGCCAGCCCGTGTCGAGCGGGTCGCGCCCCTCGGCGGCGGCGGGCGCCGATCCGGTCCTGGAGGCGGCGCCGGCGGCGTCGGACGGATAGGCCGCCGCCACCGGGGCGGCGGGCCGCTCGTAGGTCGGCGCCAGCGAGCAGGCCGACAGCAGCGTCGCGCCCAAGAGGGCCGCCGCCAGCGCCGTCGTGCGCGGGGCGGGGAAGGATGCGCGGGCCGGGTTAGTCATAGGTCTCATGCTTTTTGTCGTCCATTTCGTGAGCGGCCAGCTTGCGCTGGCGTTCGCTGCCCTTGAAGATTTTGCGGATCACCACGAAGAACACCGGCACCAGGAACACCGCCAGCACGGTCGCCGTGATCATGCCGCCCATCACGCCGGTGCCGATGGCGCGCTGGCTGGCCGAGCCGGCGCCGGTGGCGATCACCAGCGGCAGCACGCCGAGGATGAAGGCGAGCGAGGTCATGATGATGGGGCGGAAGCGCAGGTGCACCGCCTCCAGCGTCGCCTCGACCAGGCCCATGCCCTGCGCCTGCAGGTCCTTGGCGAACTCGATGATCAAAATCGCGTTCTTGGCCGACAGGCCGATGATGGCGATCAGGCCCACCTTGAAGTACACGTCGTTGGGCAGGTCGCGGATGTGGGCGCCGAGCAGCGCGCCCAGGATCCCCAGCGGCACCACCAGCAGCACGGCGATCGGGATCGATTCGCTTTCATAGAGCGCGGCGAGCACCAGGAAGGCGGCCAGCATCGACAGCGCGAACAGCGCCGGCGCCTGCGAGCCGGAGGTTTTTTCCTCCAGCGACTGGCCGGTCCATTCGATGCTGAAGCCCGGCGGCAGCTGCGTGGCCAGGCGTTCCAGTTCGGCCATGGCCTCGCCGGTGCTGCGGCCGGCGGCGGCGTCGCCGGTCAGTTTGATGGCCGGGTAGCCGTTGTAGCGCACCAGCTGCACCGGACCGTTGATCCAGCGCGTGCTCGCCACCGCCGACAGCGGCACCATGCCGCCGGCGGCGCTGCGCACGTTCATGCGCAGCAGGTCTTCCGGCTGCAGGCGCTGCGGCGCGTCGGCCTGGACGATGACGCGCTGCTGGCGCCCGGTGCTGGTGAAGTCGTTGACGTAGCTCGAACCGAGCCCGGTCGACAGCAGGCTGTTGATGTCGGCGAAGGCCACGCCGAGCGCGTTGGCCTTGTCGCGGTCGATGTCGATCTGCAGCTGCGGCGCGTCCTCCAGGCCCTCCGGGCGCACGCCCTTGAGGATCTCGCTCTTGGCGGCCAGGGCCAGCAGCTGGTTGCGGGCGTCGAGCAGGCCGGCGTGGCCGGCGCCGGCGCGGTCCTGCAGGCGCGCGGTGATGCCGGTGGCGTTGCCCAGTTCGCGGATCGGCGGCGGGCTGAGCGGGAAGACGACGGCGTCGGCGATGCCCGACAGGGCCTTGAGCGCGCGCGCGGCCACCTTGTCGGCGGCGTCGTCGGGACCGCGCTCGCTCCAGTCCTTGAGCGGCACGAACACCAGGCCGACGTTCTGGCCGGCGCCCGAGAAGCTGAAGCCTGCCACGGCGATGGTGCGCGCCACGGCCGGCTGCTTGTGCAGGTAGTCCTCGACCTGGGCCAGCACGGCCTCGGTGCGGCTGCGCGAGGCGCCCGGCGGCAGCTGGACGTTGGCGATGATGTAGCCCTGGTCCTCGTTGGGCAGGAACGACGACGGCAGGCGCGCGTACAGCCAGCCGACCACGCCGCAGATGAGCGCGAACACGATCATGAAGCGGCCGGTGCGCTTGAGCATCTTGGCGATCATGCCCTGGTAGCCGGTGGCGGTGACGGCGAACTTGCGGTTGAACCAGCCGAAGAAACCCTTCTTCTCCGTGTGGTGGCCCGCCTCGACCGGTTTGAGGATGGTGGCGCACAGCGCCGGCGTCAACGTCAGCGCCATGAGCGCCGAGAACACCATGGCCGACACCATCGCCAGCGAGAACTGGCGGTAGATGGCGCCGACGGCGCCGCCGAAGAAGGCCATCGGGATGAACACGGCGATCAGCACCAGCGTGATGCCGACGATGGCGCCGGTGATCTGCGACATCGCCTTGCGGGTGGCGTCGCGCGGCGAGAGGCCTTCCTCGCTCATGATGCGCTCGACGTTTTCGACGACGACGATGGCGTCGTCGACCAGGATGCCGATCGCCAGCACCATGCCGAACATGGTGAGCACGTTGATCGAGAAACCGGCCAGCTGCATGACGGCGAAGGTGCCCATCAGCGCGATCGGCACGACGATGGTCGGAATCAGCGTGTAGCGCAGGTTTTGCAGGAAGATGTACATGACGATGAACACCAGCAGCACCGCCTCGAACAAGGTCTTGACCACTTCCTCGATCGAGATCTTGACGAAGGTCGAGGTGTCGTACGGCACCGTGTACTTCAGGCCGGGCGGGAAGAACTTCGACAGCTCGTCCATCTTGGCGCGCACCAGCGTGGCGGTGGCCAGCGCGTTGCCGGTCAGCGACTGCTGCACGGCGACGGCGACGAAGGGCTTGCCGTCGAGGCGGGCGCTGCGGTTGAAGTTGGCGCCGGCCATCTCGACCCGGGCGACGTCGCTCAAGCGCACGATGGAGCCGTTGGTGTTCGAGCGCAGTACCACCTTGCCGAATTCCTCGGGCGACGTCAGCTGGCCCTGGACGACGATCGGCGCGGCGTAGGCCTGCGACTCGGGCGAGGGCAGGTCGCCCAGCGTGCCGGCGGTGACCTGGGCGTTTTGCGCGCGGATGGCGGCGGTGACGTCGGCCATCGTCAGGCGCAGGCCGACCAGCTTGGCCGGGTCGACCCACACCCGCATGGCGCGCTCGGTGCCGAACAGCTGGGCCTGGCCCACGCCCGGCAGGCGCTTGAGTTCATTGACGACGTTGCGGGCCAGGTAGTCGCCGATGGCGGCCGTGTCCATCTTGCCGTCGGTCGAGGAGGCGCCGACGAACATCAGGATGTTGCTGCGCGCCTTGTTGACGTTGACGCCCTGCTGCGTGACCGCCTGCGGCAGGCGCGACTCGACTCGCTTGATGCGGTTTTGCACGTCGACCGAGGCCAGGTCGGGATTGGTGCCGGGCAGGAAGGTGACGGTGATCGACACCGAACCGTTGCCTTCGCTGACGGCCTCGACGTACTGGAGGCCGTCGGCGCCGTTCATTTCCTGTTCGATCACGCTGGTGACGGCGTCGTCGAGGATCTGGGCGGTCGCGCCCGGGTAGGTGGCGTCGATGACGATCGACGGCGGCGCGATGGTCGGGTATTGCGCCACCGGCAGCAGGGTGATCGACAGCGCGCCGCCGATCAGGATGAAGAGGGCGATCACCCACGCGAACACGGGGCGGTCGATGAAGAACTTGGCCATCTGGTCTCCCGCTTACTTGGTGGCGGCCGGCGCGGCCGGGGCGCCGGCGGCGGGGGCTGCGGCTGGAGCGGCGGCGGCCGGCGTGGCGCCGACCGGGCCCTTCCAGGCCTCCGGCGTGACGGTCGCGCCCGGCTTGGCCTTCTGGAAGCCCTCGACGATGACGCGCTCGCCGCCCTTGAGGCCGGCGCTGACGACCCAGCTGCCGTTCTGCGCGGCGTCGGCCTTGACGGCCTGCGCGCTGACCTTGTTGTCGGCGCCGACGACGAGCACGGTGGCGCCGTCGGTGCCGCGCACCACGGCCTGCTGCGGCACGGTGATGGCGGCCTCGTTGACGCCCTGCTCGAGGCGGGCGCGCACGTACATGCCCGGCAGCAGCGTGCGGTTCGGGTTGGGGAACTCGGCGCGCATCGACACCGAGCCGGTGGTCTGGTCGACCGAAACGTCGGCAAACAGCAGCTTGCCCGTCTGCGGATAGGTCTGGCCGTCCTCGGTGACCAGCGACACGCGCGCCTCGTCCTTGCCGGCCCGCTTGAGCTTGCCGTCGGCCAGGGCCCGGCGCAGCTTGAGCAACTCGGTCGACGATTGCGTGATGGTGACGTAGATCGGATCGAGCTGTTGCACGGTGGCCATCGGCGTGGCCTCGCCCTGGCCCACCAGCGCGCCCTCGGTCACCAGCGCGCGGCCGATGCGCCCGGAGATCGGCGCGGTGACGGTGGCGTAGCCGAGCGTCAGGCCGGCGTTGGTGCGGGCCGCCTTGGCCGTGGCCAGGTCGGCGCGGGCTTGCTTTTGCGAGGTGATGGCGTCGTCGTATTCCTGCTGGCTGACGGCCTGGGCGGCCAGCAGCGGCGTGTAGCGCTTGACCCGCAGGTCGGCCTGGGCCAGGTTGGCCTCGGCCCGGCCGACGGCGGCCTGGGCGCTGTCGAACGAGGCCTGGAAGCTGGCCGGATCGATGCGGAACAGCACCTCGCCCGCCTTGACCTCGCCGCCCTCCTTGAACACGCGTTTGAGGACGATGCCGGCGGTACGCGCGCGTACCTCGGCGATGCGCGAGGCTTCGGTGCGGCCCGGCAGCTCGCTGGTGAGCGTGATGCTGGCCGGCGCGACCGTGACGACGGCCACCTTCGGCGGTGGCGGCGCGGCCGGCGCGGCGTCTTTTTTACCGCAAGCGCTGAGCACGGCGAGGGTGAGGGCGGCGCAGGCGAATGTGGTGGAACGAGGGACGGATCTCATGGATGGTCTCTGATAAGAATAGTGTTGGACGTAGGCTAGCTGGAGCGGACGCCAGCGCAGGCTGCAACATTGTAATACAGTCAGTTGTGTAACGTTTTGTATATATCGATATGCGGCGAAATGGGCGCAGATGCCGCATTTTGGTGCGAGATCGGGGTCGCGGTCCGCTTGCCGATAGGGCCCGACCGGTGGCGGAAAAGGCAAAGGGCAGGAGCGCGGTGGCGACCGTGCTCCTGCCCTTGCAAGCCCGCCGCGAACGGCGCCGCGCGAACTAGCGCATGCCGGAAATGATTTGCTTGAGCTTGCCCGAATCAGCGCAGAAGGCGCGGATGCCCTCGCCGAGCTTCTCGGACGCCATCTGGTCCTCGTTGAGCTGGAAGCGGAAGGTTTTCTCGTCCTGGGTCAGCTTGATGATGCCCGACGACGGCACTTTGTCGGCGCCGAGCTTGCGCTCGAGCGGGGCGTCGCTGTCGGCCAGTTGCTGCAGCAGCTCGGGGCTGATGGTGAGCAGGTCGCAGCCGGCCAGTTCGAGGATTTGGCCGGTGTTGCGGAAACTTGCGCCCATGACCTCGGTTTTATAGCCGAACTTGCGGTAGTAGTTGTAGATGCGCTTGACCGACTGCACGCCCGGGTCTTCGCCGCCGGTGTAGTCCATGCCGGTCGACTTCTTGTACCAGTCGTAGATGCGGCCGACGAACGGCGAGATCAGCTGGGCGCCGGCCTCGGCGCAGGCGATCGCCTGGCCCAGCGAGAACAGCAGGGTCATGTTGCAGTGGATGCCTTCCTTTTCGAGGATCTCGGCGGCGCGGATGCCCTCCCAGGTGGCGGCCATCTTGATGAGCACGCGTTCGCGCTCGATGCCGGCCGCCTCGTACAGCTTGATCAGCTCGCGGCCCTTGGCCACCGAGCCGTCGACGTCGAACGACAGGCGGGCGTCGATCTCGGTCGACACGCGGCCCGGGATGATGCGCAGGATCTGCTTGCCGAAGGCGATCAGCAGGTGGTCGATGGTGTCCGGGATCGAGCGGTCGAGGTTGTCGCGCACGGCTTTTTCCAGCAGCGGCTTGTACTCGTCCTTTTGCACCGCCTTGAGGATCAGCGACGGGTTGGTGGTGGCGTCGCGCGGGGTGTAGGCCTGGATCGACTGGAAATCGCCGGTGTCGGCGACGACGGTGGTAAATTGCTTGAGCTGTTCGAGTTGGTTCATGTGCGCGGCCGATCTGAGGTAAGGGGGTTGCGTGCTCTTATTGTACTCAAGCGCCACCGGTTTGCGTAGGGCGGATGAGGCGGAACGCCGTAATCGGCCGTGCGCGCGGTCGGGATGCATGCGAGGCCGATTGCGCCGCCCGCCGCCCCGCATGCTTGCGCAGCGGGCCTCAGGCCGCCGGGCCGCGCGCGATCAGGCGGGCGATCTCCTCGAGCAGTACCTCGAAGCGTACCGGCTTGCGGAAGAAGGTGTCGTACGGCAGCACCTCGTCCTTGCGCGGGATGCCGGCGCTGGCCAGGATGAAGGGGATGGCGCGCAGGGCCGGGTCGGCCCGCCACTGCAGGCACAGCTGGGCGCCGTCCATCACCGGCATCATGTAGTCGGAGACGACGATGTCGGGCCGCTCGCGCGCGGCCAGCGCCAGCGCCTCGGCGCCGTTGCCGGCCGTGCGCACGCGGTAGCCGCGGTATTCGAACAGCATCGTGTACGCCGACAGCACGTCGAACTCGTCGTCGACCACCAGGATGATCTTGCCATCCGGGTTGGCGTCCATGATTGCCGGGGAGTCGCTCATGTCATCTCGCTATAGCGTCTGCGGCGGCGCGACCGGGCCGAACACGGCGCCCTCGATCGTCATGCCTTGGTCGGAGATGAGCAGGATGTGGTTGGCCGCGTCGTAGCTGTTCTCGCGCAGCTTGAGCACGCCGATCTGGCGCCGGTTGATGCCGCGCACGTCGACGTAGCGCAACAGGATGATGTTTTCAAACAACATCGAGGCCGACACCTCGCTGTGCGCCGGCCCGTTGCCGAAATACGGCAACTCCTGGGTGAAGAAGCTGGTGACGTTGCGGCAGCGCAGCTCGTTGACGAGCGCGGCCAGGAAGGAGCGCGAGCGGCCCTCGTGGATGACGATCTCGCGCAGCCCGTCGAGTCCGTCCATCAAAAGGCGCGACACGCCGCGCCGCTCGACGTTGCGCAGCATGTCCTGGGCCATGGCGTCGACCAGCACCTCGAGCGGCGGATGCCAGATGATTTCAAGCGCGCCGCTGGCGTAATAGGGCGCCATGTCCATGCCGACGCTGGCCGACTTTTCCAGCAGCCGCAGCGGCGACTCGTAGAAGCCGGCGATCAGGCAATTTTCGCCACGCTTGAGGCCGTCGTAGATGAAGTGCAGGCCCATCAGGGTCTTGCCCACGCCCGGGTTGCCCAGCAGCGCCGTGGTCGAGCCGCGCGCGACGCCGCCGTTGGTCAGCTTGTCCCAACCCTCGATGCCGAAGCCGAGGCGCTGGCGCGAGACGGCCGGCGTGGCGCCCGACACCGTGCTGACGGCCTCGAGGCGCGGATAGATGGCCACGCCGTCCTCGCCCACCTCGAACACGTGGCGCCCCAGCAGATGCTTGCTGCCGCGCAGCTTGAACACCTTGATTTCGCGGATCAGCTGCAAGCCCTGTTCGTACTGGCTCAGTTCGATCAAGCCGTCGACCAGCGTGTTTTCCGAGTCCGCCACGTTGCCCTCGGTGGGCGAGAGCAGGAAGGTGGTGCACTGCATCGTCGACACCAGCGAATTGAGCGAGAGCATGAACTCCGACAGCGCCACGTCCGACGGCTTGGCCTCGCGCACGGTGCGAAAGCCGTCGATGATCATGATGTCGGGGCGCTGGTCGGCCAGCGTGCTGGCGATCGACTTGAGCAGCTCGCGCAGGCCGCCCTTGAGCAGTTCGTTGTAGGCGCCGAGGAAGACGATGCGCTCGCCGACCAGTTTTTCGTCGAAGAACGAGAAACTGCTCAGGTGATTGAGCATCTTGCCGTGGGTCTCCGCGATCAGGGTCAGGATCAGCACCTTTTTGCCCTGGTGGGCGTGCTGGAAGCCAATCTGGCACGCCAGCGTGGTTTTGCCGCTGCCGGCCAGGCCCTGGATCAGGTACAGGCTGTGGGCCGGAAAGCCGCCGCCGAGGATCTGGTCGAAACCGGACACGCCGGTCGTCAGCAGCGGCATGCGCACTGCGGGTTCGGCGGTATAGGAAGAAAAGGTAGTCATGTCCACTCTCGGGGCTGGTCGGCCGCCAATGTGCTGCGTGTGCAAAAATGCAATGTTGTGTCTGCGAAAACAGCCACACTGTAGCACAGCGACAATTATAGGATGGCGCCCGCGCGGCCCGCGTGCGCTAACACACCCCCGGAGGCCGGCAGTGGTTTTTTGTTAGATTGACAGCTTAGCCGATGAAGGAGTCGAATTGCAAGTCGAACTCTTGCAGCGCCTTCTGGGCGTTTTGCATCTTCTTGCGGAATTCCGGGCCGCGCTGCAGCGCCAGGCCGACGGCCAGCACGTCGATGACAACCAGGTAGGCCAGGCGCGCCGAGATCGGCGTGTAGGGGTCGATGTTGAAGATCAGGTCGATCGGGATGAGCACCGTGGCCAGGTCGGCCAGCGGCGTGCCCGACGGCGCCAGCACGATGACGTCGGCGCCGCCGCGGCGCGCCAGCTTGATAGAGCGCACCAGCGACGGGCTGTTGCCGCGTTGCGAGATGGCCACGACGGCGTCGCCGGTGCGCAACAGCGCGGCGGCGATGCTGTGGATGTGCGGGTCGGCGTAGGCCACCGTCGGCACGCCGGAGCGGAAGAACTTGTGCTGGGCGTCGGCGGCGACGATGCCGGACGTGCCCTGGCCGTAGAACTCGATCTTGTTGGCCTTGGCCAGGATGTCGAGCGCGCGCTGGATGGCGTCCGGGTCGAGGTTGTTGCGCAGGTCGAGCAGGGTGTTGATCGAGCGGCTGCAGATCTTGTTGACGAGGTCGGCCGCGAGGTCGTCCTGGGTCGGCTGCTCGTTCAAGCCCGGCAGCGCCAGCGCCAGCCCCTGCGCCAGCTTGAGCTTGAACTCGTGCCAGCCGTCGTAGCCCAAGGTGCGGCAAAAGCGCACCACGGTCGGCTCCGACACCTGCGCGCTCTTGGCCAGCGCCGTGATGTTCTGGCTGACCGTCTGGCCGGGGTGGTCGAGCACGGCCAGCGCGACCTTGCGTTCCGATTTGGACAGCGAGTCGAGCTGGGTGCGGATGGAGTCGAGCAGCATCGGGCGGCGGGCTTAGTCTTCCGGCAGCGCTTCTTCGCGCCACTGCAGGCCGTCGCGGCCGATCAGCGCCGAGGCGGCCGCCGGTCCCCAGGTGCCGGAGGCGTACGGGATCGGGTAGCTGTCGTCCGCCTCCCAGTGGTTGAGGATCGGTTCGACCCATTCCCACGCCGCCTCGAGCTCGTCGCCGCGCATGAACAAGGTCAGCTGGCCGCGCAGCACGTCGAGCAGCAGGCGCTCGTAGGCGTCCATGCGGGGCGACTTGAACGATTCGCGGAAGTCCAGTTCCAGCTCCGCTTGCTTCAAGCGCATGCCGTCGCCGGGCGTCTTGGCCATCAGGTTCATGCGCAGGCCCTCGTCGGGCTGCAGGCGGATCACCAGCGAGTTGGGCTGGAAGCTGTTGGTCGGCTGGGCGAAGATCGAGTGCGGGATCGGCTTGAAGCGCACGACGATCTCGGCCAGGCCGTCGGCCATGCGCTTGCCGGTGCGCAGGTAGAACGGCACGCCGGCCCAGCGCCAGGTGTCGATCTCGGCCTTCATGGCGACGAAGGTTTCGGTGCGCGAGTGTTCCGGCGCGTCCGGCTCGTCGCGGTAGCTCGGCACGGCCTTGCCGTCGACGTGGCCGGCGCGGTACTGGCCGCGCACGATGTTTTGCGCCAGCGTGGTGGGGGTGAATTTCTTGAGCGAGCGCAGCACCTGCAGCTTGGCGTCGCGCACGGCGTCCGGGGCGATCGAGGTGGGCGGCTCCATGGCCACGATGCACAGCAGTTGCAGCAGGTGGTTTTGCAGCATGTCGCGCAGCGCGCCGGAGGTGTCGTAGTAGCCCATGCGGTTGCCCACGCCGAGTTTCTCGGCGATGGTGATTTGCACGTCGGAGATCCACTCGCGGCGCCACAGCGGCTCGAACAGGATGTTGCCGAAGCGCAGGGCCAGCAGGTTTTGCACGGTTTCCTTGCCCAGGTAGTGGTCGATCCGGTAGATCTGCGACTCCTCGAACACCTTGCCCACCTCGGCGTTGATCTGCTTGGCAGAGGCCAGGTCGCGCCCGAGCGGTTTTTCCAGCACCACGCGCGAGTTCTTCGTGACCAGGCCGTTTTCCTTGAGGTTGTCGCAAATTTGCGAGAAGATCGCCGGCGGCGTGGCCAGGTAGTACACGCGCGTGATGGTCTCGTCCGGGCGCAGCGCCTCGGCCAGGTTTTTGTAGCTGGCCGTGTCGGTGGCGTTCAGGGACACGTAGACGATGCGCGCGGTGAAGCGGGTCCACGCGGCCGGGGTGACGGCGGGCGACTTGATGTGCGGCTTGGAGGTGGTCTCGACCGTCTGCAGGAAGTCCTCCTGGCTGGCGTCGGCGCGGCCGACGCAGATGATGCGGGCGGTCGCCGGCAGGTCGTTGGCGACGTCGCGCGCGTACATCGCCGGCAGGAGTTTGCGCATCGCCAGGTCGCCGCTGCCGCCAAACAGAACCAGATCAAAATCGGTAAGAGCCATAATTGAGAGTCGTCGCAAGTAAGTAGTGCCGGATAGGGAAGTCGCCGCAGAGCGCGTCGCCGGGTTGACACTATACCCGGAGGCGGTTTTTCGTTGTGTAAATTTACTACGATATGCGGTGGAATGCAAGTAACTTTACTACATTTTGGTGGTTTGCCTTGGGGTGCCGGCTGTTACCCCGCACCCCGCGCAGCTGCGGGGACGTACCCCTTGGGGTACGTCCCCTTTTTGCCTTGGGGGTAGCCTGCTTTTACCCCGCACCCCGCGCAGCCCGGGGACGTACCCCTTTGGGGTACGTCCCCTTTTTGCCTTGGGGGTCGCCCGCTGTTACCCCGCACCCCGCGCAGCCCGGGGACGTACCCCTTGGGGTACGTCCCCTTTTTTGCCTGGGGGTGGCCCGCTTGTACCCCGCACCCCGCGCAGCCCGGGGACGTACCCCTTGGGGTACGTCCCCTTTTTGCCTGGGGGTTGCCCGCTTTTACCCCGCGCGCCCCCGCGTCCTCCGCGGCGCCGGCTTAGTTTTTGTACGCCGGCTCGACCCGGCCGGCCACCTCGACCGCGATCGCCAGCAGCTTGCCGCTGAGCGGATAGCGCGCCAGCTCGGCGGCCGGGCGCTCGCCGGCGCTCGTCACGTACAGCGTCTTCAAATCCGCCCCGCCGAAGGCCATCATCGTCGGGCAGCGCAGCGGCAGCGCGATCTCGTCGAGCAGCACGCCCTGCGGCGACAGTTTGACCAGCCGCCCGCCCTCGAACAGCGCGCTCCAGTAATTGCCGTCGGCGTCGACCGCGGCGCCGTCCGGGCGCCCGCCGTAGTTGTTGGCCTTGTCCGCCGAAAACTGCATGAACGGCCGCTGGTTGGCCACCGTGCCGGCGGCGACGTCGAAGTCGAAGCGCCGCACCAGGTGGGCGGTGGTGTCGGCGTGGTACATGGTGCGGCCGTCGAGGCTGAATCCGAGCCCGTTCGAGTTGGTCATGCCGCCCGACCACGCCTTGCGGATCTCGCCGCGCTCGAGCACGAACATCTCGGCCGCCGGCCGGTCGCGCGGCTCGTAGATGGTGCCGACCCAGAAGCGCCCGGCCGGGTCGACCCGGCCGTCGTTGAAGCGCGCCACCGACGTGTCGTAGGGCGCGGCGGCGATCTCGGTGATGCGCACCTCGTCGGCGCCGGTGTCGAGGTGGTAAAAGCCCGAGCGCATGGCGACGATCAAGCCGCCGTTGTCGCTCACGGCCAGGCTGGCCGGCTCGCTCGAGACGCGCCAGGCGCGGTGCGCGCCGCTGGCCGGATCGAGCCGGTGCACCGTGAAGGCGGGGATGTCGACCCAGTACAGCGCCTGTTCCTGCTCGTGCCACAGCGGGCATTCGCCCGTTTGCATGACGGCGTCGTAGGCCACGTCGATGTGCGGTGTGCTCATGCCGGTGCCGTCCTTAAATGTGCTGGGCCGCTTTGGCCATGACGATCAGGCCGTTGGTCGAGCTATCGTGGCGCGCGGGCTGCACCTCGCCGGTCAGCTCGGCGTGGATGTTCTTGGCCAGCACCTTGCCCAGCTCGACGCCCCACTGGTCGAAGCTGTTGACGTCCCACAGCACGCCCTGCACGAACGTCTTGTGCTCGTAGAGCGCGATCAGCGCGCCCAGCGTGGTCGGCGTGAGCTGGTCCATGAGGATGGTGTTCGACGGCCGGTTGCCGGGGAAGGTCTTGTGCGGCACCAGCGCCTCGATTTCGTCGGTGCCCAGTTTTTGCGCCGCCAGGTCGGCGCGCACCTCGTCGGCCGTCTTGCCGGTCATGAAGGCCTCGGACTGGGCGAAGCAGTTCGCCAGCAGCGAGTCGTGGTGGCCCGGCAGGTCGTGGGTGGCGCGCAGCGCGGCGATGAAGTCGATCGGCGTGACGTCGGTGCCCTGGTGCAGCAGCTGGAAGTACGCGTGCTGGGCGTTGGTGCCGCATTCGCCCCACACCACCGGGCAGGTCGGCGTGTCGACGGCGGCGCCGTCGCGCGTGACGCGCTTGCCGTTGCTTTCCATGTCGAGCTGCTGCAGGTAGGCCGGGAAGCGGTTCAAGTCCTGGTGGTAGGGCGCGATCGAGAGCGAGCCGGCGCCGAGGAACTGGCGGTTCCAGAAGCCGACCATGGCCAGCAGCACCGGCATGTTTTGCTCGAGCGGCGCGGCGCGGAAATGTTCGTCCATGGCGTGGGCGCCGGCCAGGAAGTCGCTGAAGTAGCCGAAGCCGACCGCCAGCGCGACGGCCAGGCCGATCGCCGACCACACGGAATAGCGCCCGCCGACCCAGTCCCAGAACGGGAACATGTTGGCCGGGTCGATGCCGAACGCCGTCACGGCCTCGGTGTTGGTGGAGACGGCGACGAAGTGGCGCGCCAGGTCTTCCTCCTTGGCGGTGTTGAGGAACCAGGCGCGGGCGGTGCCGGCGTTGAGCATGGTCTCGGCCGTGACGAAGGTCTTGGAGGCGATGATGAACAGGGTGGTTTCCGGATCGACCAGCGCCAGCGCGGCGTCCATGTCGTGGCCGTCGACGTTGGAGACGAAGTGCATCTTCAGGCGCGGGTGGGCGTACGAGCGCAGCGCCAGCACCGCCATCTTGGGGCCCAGGTCCGAGCCGCCGATGCCGATGTTGACGACGTCGGTGATCGGTTTGCCCGTGTGGCCGAGCCAGGCGCCGGAGCGGACCTGGTCGGTGAACTCCTTGACGTGGTCGAGCACGGCGTGCACGTCGGCGACGACGTCCTGGCCGTCGACCGTCAATTCTTTTCCGCGCGGCAATCTCAACGCCGTATGCAGCACGGCCCGATGTTCTGTAAGATTGATCTTCTCGCCACGGAGCATGGCGTCGCGCTGGCTTTCGACGCCGCGCTCGCGGGCCAGGTCGAGCAGCAGGCCGACGGTGGTGGCGGTCAGGCGGTTTTTCGAATAGTCGAGGAACAGGCCGGCCGCGTCGACCGTCAGGGACGGAAAGCGCTGCGCGTCGTGCGCGAACAACTGGCGCATTTGCCACAGTTTGGCGTCGGCGGCGTGGATCTCGAGGGCTTTGAAGCTGGCGGTGGTGGTCAGGGCGGGCTGGCGCATAATGGTCGGGCGTCTTCGTCTGAGAGGGTGGGGGATGGTTGAATCATACAGGAAAACCCGGTAAATTCACTACGACACTATTGAAAGAATAGAATTTTTATCGCGCCCCGGGGCGTGTTTTCGTATGGGCCAGGATGATTTTCCGGCACCGGCGGTCGCCAGCGTTTGCCAGCGTGCGTGGGCTTGAACACGAGAAAAAACAGTCGGTTTTGAGATTTTGTAGTAAAATTTCACGGAATTCATTCATAAGGAACCATCATGGCGTTGCATCCGGTCTTGGAAACTGTCACCGCTCGCATCATCGAGCGTAGCAAACCTTCGCGCGGGGCCTACCTGGCGCACCTGGAGGCGGCGCGCGTGCAGGGCGTGCAGCGCGGCACGCTGGCCTGCACCAACCTGGCGCACGGCTTTGCGGCGTTTCCCGCCAACGACAAGCTCTCGCTCAAGGAACTCAAGAAACCGTCGGTGGCGATCGTCTCGGCCTACAACGACATGCTGTCGGCGCACCAGCCGTTCGAGGGCTTTCCGGCGCTGATCAAGGATGCCGTGCGCGAAGTGGGCGCGGTGGCGCAGTTCGCCGGCGGCACGCCGGCCATGTGCGACGGCGTCACGCAGGGCCAGCCGGGCATGGAATTGTCGCTGTTCTCGCGCGACGCCATCGCCATGTCGACCGCCATCGCGCTGTCGCACAATATGTTCGACTCGGCCGTGTACCTGGGCGTGTGCGACAAGATCGTGCCGGGCCTGCTGATCGGCGCGCTGCACTTCGGCCACCTGCCGGCCGTGTTCGTGCCGGCCGGGCCGATGACGACCGGCCTGTCGAACTCCGAGAAGGCCAAGATCCGCCAACTGTACGCGCAGGGCAAGGTCGGCCGCGCCGAGCTGCTCGAGGGCGAGTCGCAGTCCTACCACGGCGCCGGCACCTGCACCTTCTACGGCACGGCCAACAGCAACCAGATGCTGATGGAGGTCATGGGCCTGCACCTGCCGGGCGCCGCCTTCATCACCCCGAACACGCCGCTGCGCGACGAGCTGACCAAGGCGGCCGCGCGGCGCGCCGCCGTCATCACGGCGCAGTCGAGCGAGTACCTGCCGGTCGGCCACGTGGTCGATGAAAAAGCCATCGTCAACGCCGTCGTCGCCCTGCTCACCACCGGCGGCTCGACCAACCACACCCTGCACCTGGTGGCCATCGCCAAGGCGGCCGGCATCGTCATCGACTGGGACGACTTCAACGAGCTGTCCAAGGTGGTGCCGCTGCTCACGCGCATCTACCCGAACGGCAACGCCGACGTCAACCACTTCCACGCGGCCGGCGGCACCGGCTTCGTCATCCGCGAGCTGCTTAACGGCGGCCTGCTGCACGACGACGTCACCACCATCCTCGGCAAGGGCTTGCGCGGGCACTGCACCGAACCGTTCCTCGGCGAAGGCGGCCGGGGCGTGGTGTGGCGCGACGCGCCGGCCGAATCGGGCGACGAGGCGGTGCTGCGCAAGATCACCGCGCCGTTCTCGGCCGACGGCGGCACGGTGCTGGTCAAGGGCAACCTGGGGCGCGCGGTGATGAAGGTGTCGGCCGTCAAGGCCGAGCACCAGACGGTGGAAGCGCCGGCGCTGGTGTTCAACTCGCAGGAGGATTTCATGGACGCCTACAAGGCCGGCCAGCTCGACCGCGACTTCGTCGCCGTGCTGCGCTTCCAGGGTCCGCGCGCCAACGGCATGCCCGAGCTGCACGCGCTGACGCCGGCGCTGGCCAACCTGCAGGACGCCGGCCGCCACGTGGCGCTGGTGACCGACGGGCGCATGTCGGGCGCGTCGGGCAAGGTGCCGGCGGCGATCCACGTGTCGCCGGAGATCCTGGCCGGCGGCCCGCTGGGCCGGGTGCGCGACGGCGACATCATCCGCGTCTGCGCCAAGGACGGCACGCTCGAGGCGTTGGTCGAGCCGGCCGTGTGGGCCGCGCGCGAGCAGGCCACCGCCGACTTGACGCCCAACGGCGTGGGCATGGGGCGCGAATTGTTCGCCATGTTCCGCCACAGCGTGTGCGAGGCCGAGAAGGGCGCGACCACGTTCCCGTTGCCGTCGCCGATTCCGACCATCGTCGGCCTGCACGACAAAGACCCGGTCGGCAACACCGTGCCGGGTTCCGATGAAGATTTCTCGATGAAGAAAGAAGCGTAAATCAAATGACTATGACCCTGCTCGACATCATGCGCACCTCGGCCGTGATCCCCGTGATCGCCATTGACGAACCGGAACACGCCGTGCCCCTGGCCAAGGCCCTGGTGGCCGGCGGCATCCGCGTGCTGGAAGTGACCCTGCGCACCAGGCACGGCCTGGCGGCGATCCGCGCCATGGCGGAGGTGGAGGGCGCCATCGTCGGCGTCGGCACGTTGACGCAGCCGGGCGAATTTGCCGCCGCGCGCGACGCTGGCGCCGTCTTCGGCGTCTCGCCGGGGCTGACGCCGGCGCTGATCGCCGCCGCCAAGAGCAGCGGCCTGCCGCTGCTGCCGGGGGTGATGACGCCGTCGGAAGTGATGGCCGCGCGCGAGCAGGGCTTCCTGCAGCTCAAATTGTTCCCGGCGGTGCCGGCCGGCGGCGTGGGCATGCTCAGCGCCATCAACGGCCCGCTGCCGGACGTCACGTTCTGCCCGACGGGCGGCATCTCGCAGGACACGGCGTCGCAATTTCTCGCGCTCAAGAACGTCGCCTGCGTCGGCGGCTCGTGGCTCACGCCGAAGGACGCCATCGCCGCCGGCGACTGGGGCCGCATCACCGACCTGGCCAAGGCCGCCAGCGGATTGCGCTAAACCCATCGGGGTCAAGTCTGTCATTTGGACACGACCCCGACTGTAATATTGGTTAATGGACCAGCTCGTGTCCAAATGACAGACTTGACCCCCACGCGGTGGGGTGTCAAGGATCGGTCGGGAACGCGCGGGCGCCGGGAGGCAGATGCACCCATGGATGCCTGCGGCAATCGTAGACGGAGACCGTGGGCGCGGGGAAGGTGGGATCGGCAAATGCCCCGACCGCGACGCTGACGGCGGCGTCGTTGCCGACTTCGGTGTGGAACACCGTGCTGCCGCAGACCGGGCAAAACCGGAACACGAAACGCGCGCCCCGCTCGCCGGTGCGAACGTATTCGGTCGCTTCGCCGCGCACCCGGTAGGGGGCGTCGAAGCTGGCCAGCGCGGCGAACACGCTGCCGGTGCGTCGTTGACAGGCCAGGCAGTTGCAGATGCCCACGCCGCGCGCCGCGCCGTGGACCTCGATGCTGAGCTGGCCGCACGAACAGGCGGCGGTTCTGCAAGACATGTTGGTGGACTCCTCAATCAAGCGTGGGGCCAACCGCGATCCTATCATGCCTGGGCGTGGACCGATGTCTGCACATGTTCGCGCAGCCATTGGTGGGCGGGGTCGCGGTGCGAGCGCTCATGCCACAGCATGGCCATCTCGTAGCCGGGCACGTCGACCGGCGGCGCGGTCGCCTTGAGCGCCGGGTTGCCGCGCACCAGCCGCTCCGGGAGCATCGCCACCAGGTCCGTGTTTTGCAGCACCGATACCATGAACAGGAAGTGCGGCACCGACAACGCCACCCGCCGCGCCAGGCCGACCCGCGCCAGCGCGGCGTCGGTGACGCCGTGGAAGCCGCCGCCATCGGACGACACCAGCACGTGCTCGAGCGCGCAAAACTGCTTGAGCGTCGGCTTGCGCCCCAGGCGCGGATGGTCGGCGCGGCCCGCCAGCACATAGCGCTCGGCGAACAAGGTGCGGCGCCGCATGCCCGGCGGCGAGCCTTCGCTGGTGTGGAAGGCGAGGTCGATCTCGCCTTGCGCGGCTTGCCGCGCGATGCGCGCCGGGCGCATCTCCAGCACCGCCAGCCGCGTGCCCGGCGCGCGCGCGCGCAGCCCGGCCAGCGCCGGCAGCACGATGGTCGATTCGCCGTAGTCGGTGGCGGCCACGCGCCATGTTTGTTCCGCCTTCGACGGCTCGAACGGCCGCGCCGGCGACACCGCGCGTCCGAGCGCTTCAAGCGCCTGCCGCAAGGGCGCGCGCAGTTCTTCGGCCCTGGCGGTCGGCTTCATGCCGCGCGGTCCGGGCAGCAGCAGCGGGTCGCCGAAGATGTCGCGCAGTTTGGCCAGATGCACGCTGACCGAGGGTTGGGAAAAATTGAGCCGCCGCGCCGCGCGCGTGACATTGTGCTCCGAGAGCAGAACATCGAGCGTTAGCAGCAGGTTCAGATCGAGTCGCCGTAAATTATCCATATTAATACCTGCTATGTTGGGAATTCATTTCTAATATACCTGACGAGGGCATACGCTGCGGTTTTCCATCCAGGAGTGACCGCAATGAATATCCTTCTCGTGTATGCCCATCCAGAGCCGTTGTCCCTGAACGGTTCCATCAAAAACTTCACCGTCGAACGGCTGCAGGCTGCCGGCCACACCGTGCGGGTCTCCGATTTGTATGCTATGAACTGGAAACCGGCACTGGACGCGGACGACAGCCTCGACGGCGCGGCCACCGAACGCTTCGACGCCGCGCTCGATTCCAAGCGCGCCTTCGACGGCGGGCGGCAGAGCGCGGACATCGCCCTTGAACAGCAAAAGCTGATATGGGCCGATACCGTGATCCTGCAGTTTCCGATGTGGTGGTTTTCGATGCCGGCCATCTTGAAGGGCTGGGTCGAGCGCGTCTACGCCCATGGTTTCGCCTACGGCGTGGGCGAGCATTCGGACCGGCGCTGGGGCGAGCGCTATGGCGAGGGCGGTTTGGCGGGCAAGCGCGCGATGCTGATCGTGACCACCGGCGGCTGGCAATCCCACTACAGCGCGCGCGGCATCAACGGGCCGATCGACGACATCCTGTTCCCGATCCAGCACGGCATCTTGTACTATCCGGGCTTCGAGGTGCTGCCGCCGTTCGTGGTCTACCGCACCAGCCGGGTCGACGAGGCGCGCTTCGATACGATCCGCGAGGAGTTGGGACGGCGTCTCGACACGCTGGCGACGACCGAGCCGATCGCCTTCCGTCCGCAGAACGGCGGCGACTACGACATCCCGCAGCTCACGCTGCGCGACGACGTGGCGCCCGGCCTAACCGGGTTCGTAGCGCACCGCTCGGGTATACTTCCTTGATCAAAGGGGAGGGCGCGATGAAGGAGTTTCGGTTCAATGTATTCGGGCGGCTGATCGCCATACGCGGCGGGGCGGGCGAGCGGCGTGCCTTCGAGCTTGGCGCGGAGGGCAAACGCCGCCCGGCGGACTTCATCGTTCCCGACGATGTCGCCGACGACGAGTTATGCGAATACCTGTTCGACCTGTTTCACGAGGACGCGACGCCGCGCAATGGCGTCGTCACGCGGATCGAATGATCAGCGCGCATCGGTTCGCCCGAGATGCATGCGCAAACCGATCGGCGACATCGTAAACCCCATCAACTCCTCCGGCTCCCCGCCGTCGACCGTGTCGATCGATGCGATCTCGAAGCCGCCCAGCAGCATGGCGGCGGCCAGCTTGATCTCCAGCAGCGCCAGGTAACGCCCGGGGCAGGTGCGCACGCCGGCGCCGAACGGCATCGACAGGTGCTTGCCGATCGCCCCTTCGCCGCCGCGCAGCCAGCGCTCCGGCTCGAAGGCGTCGGCGCGCGGCACGTGGGTCTCGTCGACGCTGTCGTGGCGCATCACGCACCATACCAGCCCGCCCTTGGGAATGCGCACGTCGCCGATCACCGTCTCGCGCAGCGCCTCGAGCGGAAGGAACGGCGCCACCGGCTTGAGGCGCATCGCCTCCCGGGCGCAGGCGTCGAGGTAATCGAGGCCGTCCATCTGTTCGATGGTGAACGCGGCCGGGTCGGGCGCCACCCGCGCCACCTCGTCGCGCGCCGCGCGCAGCGCCGCCGGGTTTTGCCGCAGCAGGTACAGCATCCACGCCAAGGTATGGCTGGTGGTGTCCTCGCCGGCCAGCAGCATCGTCATGACGTTGCCGGCGATGACGCTGTCGTCGATGCCGCCGCCCTCGTCGGCCGCGCAGATCATCGCGTCGAGCAAATGGGCCGGGCGCGCGCGCCGCGCCGGCTCGGCGACGAGCTTGGCGCGCGCCGATGCGATCAGCGCGTCGATGGCGCCGTTGAGGGCGGCCACGCTGGCGTCGAGCTGCCGGTCCCGCGGCAGGCGCAGGTAGCGCCAGTACGGGAACAGCGCGATCGTGCGGCGCGCCACCGCCGGCAGGATGACGTCGAGGTGGCGCTGGATGACGTCCTCGCCGCCGTTGATGGTGTTGACGTCGGTGCCGAACGCCAGTCCGGCGACGACGTCGACGGAAAAACGTTTGAGGTCGTCGGTGAGGTCGATCGCCCGGCCCTCGGCGGCCGCGCGCCGCCAGTGCGCGCGCAGGCGCAGGGTGACGGCCACCAGCGCCGGGAAGTAGGCCTTGACCGCGTGCGGCGCCAGCGCGGCCATCACCATGCGGCGCTGTTCGCGCCAGGCGGCGCCTTCGGCCACGAACACGCCGGGGCGTCCGCCCATTTCCTCGCCGACGGCGCTGGTGATGGCGGGCCGGCGGAAGCCGTCGGGCCGGTCGCGCAGCGCCGCGCCGACCAGCGCGTGGCTGGCCAGCACGACGATGTCGGTGCGGCCGAAGCGCACCCTGAACAGCGGGCCGTAGACCCGGCTCCAGGCCTCGACGTCCTGGTGGATGCGCAGCGGCCGCAATTGCGGCAGATTGCCCAGCAGCGGCCACGCGGCCGGACCGGGCAACTGGTCGATGTCGCGCGGGGCGAGTGGGGCGGTGTTCTCCAGCATCGGCGCTCTCCTGGTGTGCGTTGACGATGTCCCACTATGCCGCGCCGGCGCCGCCCCGTATTGAACGTTTGCGACAGCGGCGGGCCGGCGCCGCGCGGTGATATCAATTTGGTATAAACTCGGACCATGTCCGCTCCCGACCCCACCCCGGCCCCCGCCGCCACGCGCCTGATCCCGCCGTCGTTCGCGCTGGCCTCGTGCGTGCGCGCGTACATCGCGCGCAGCACCGTGGAGGCGCCGCTGGCCGACGCCGACCAGCGCTGCAACCATTTCCCGGCCACGCCGCTATGTTCGATCAGCTTTTACATCGAGGGCGAGGCCCGTTTGCTCGAGCCGCCGGCGCCGCCCGGCGAGCCCGACGTGTCGCCGCGCGTGGTGTTTTGCGGCCCGCAAACGCGGCCCATGCTGACCTATAACCCCGGCCCGGTGCGTATCTTCGTCGTGCTGTTCTACCCGCAGGCGCTGCACGCGCTGACCGCGCTCGACGTACCGGCCTGGGTCGACCGGTTCGGCGCGCTCGACGAGGCGCTCGGCGCGCCGTGGACGGCGCTGGCCGACGCCGTCCTGGCCGCCGCCGACGACGCCGCACGCCTGGCGCTGCTCGAGGCCTTCCTGCGGCCGATGTGGCAGGGCGCGCGTCCGGCCGGCGTGGCCGGGATGGTCAAGGACTTCGCGCGCGACTGGGTGCGCCACCTGGCGCGGCAGGCGGCCGACAGCGCGCTGGCGCGCGGCGCGCGCACCGTCGAACGGCGCATCAAGGCGCGCGCCGGCCTGCCGCTGCGCGCGCTGCTGCGCGGCCAGCGCGCCGAACAATCGTTCTTCGACGCCCGCGACGCCCACCTGGCCGGCACCGTCGTGTGGTCGGACGTGGCCGCGCGCGGCGGCTACTCGGACCAGGCCCATTTCTGCCGCGAGGCGCGCGCCATCACCGGCCACACGCCGGGCGAGCTGGCGCGCGCGCTGGCCGCCGGCGACGAGCGCTACTGGATTTATCGCATCTGGATGTGACGCCCGCCGCCGCGCCACGGCGCGCTGGCCGGGCGGTGCGGGGGCGTGAATCCGGCAAGGCCTGGCCACGGCGCGCCGGCCCGTTCACGGCGCCAGCGCGGCGACCCGGTCGCGCCCGGCGTCCTTGGCCTGGTACAGCGCGCGGTCGGCCGCGCCGATCAGCGCCTCGACGCCGACCGGCGCGGCCACCGGCTGCGCCGTCAGGCCGATGCTCACGGTGACGGTGGCCGGGGTGGACGCGCTGGCCGGACCGGCCGCGCCGGCGCCGGGCGCCTGGGCGATGGCCAGCGCCCGCACCCGCGCGCGCAGCGCCTCGGCCACGCGGCCGGCCTGGTCGATGTCGAGCTCGGGCAGGATGACGGCGAACTCCTCGCCGCCGTAGCGCGCCACCAGGTCGCACGGGCGCTTGAGCATGGCCGCCAGCGCGCCGGCCACGGCGATCAGGCACTGGTCGCCCTGCTGGTGGCCGTAGTGGTCGTTGTAGGCCTTGAAGTGGTCGATATCGATCATCAGCAGCGACAGCGGCGCGCCGGCGCGCCGGGCGCGGCGGTGCTCGCGCTCGAGCGCGACGTCGAAGTGGCGGCGGTTGGCGATGCCGGTGAGCCCGTCCGAGAACGTCTGCGTGCGCAGCACCATGGCCTGCTCGCGCAGCAGCGTTTCGCGCCGCACCGCCACGCTCACGTCGGTGACCTGGATCAGGCAGTGGCGCGCCGCGCCGGCGACGGCGATCGGCGTGACGGCGATGGCCTGCCGCAGCCGCTCGCCGCGCGCGCGCGCCGGCGCGTCCGCGTACAGCGCCAGCGGCGCCTTGTTGAGGCTTTGCGACAGCGCCGAGGCGAAGTTCGCGCGCAGCGCCTGGCCGATGGCCGCCTCCAGCCGGCCGCCGCGCAGGCCGGGGAAGAGGGCGTAGAAGTCGGCGCCGACGGCCTCGCGCCCGGCCACGCCGGCGTGCCGGCCCATCCACGCGTTCCACAGCACCACGCGGGCGTCGGCGTCGAGCACGACCGCGCCGAGGTTGACGGCGCCGAGCACGCTGTGCGGCAGGTCCGGGTGCTGGCGCTCGAGGGCGTGGTCCATGGGCGTGCTCAGACCGGGCCGATCGCGCGCGCGATGTAGGCGTTGATTTGCGCCTTGAGGTCGTGCAGCGCCGACAGGTCCAGCACGAAGGCCACGTAGCCCTGGATCTGGTGGCGCTCGAGCACGAAGTCGATGTGCAGCATCAGCACCACCGCCTCCGGCCCGGTGCCGGCCGCGCGCAGGATGTCGTCGCTGCTGCCGACGTGGTAGGCCGGCAGCGAGCCGCGCAGCTCGTGCTCGAACAGGTTGGCCAAGGTGCCGACGCAGGCGTTGAGGATGATGTTGCCGATCTCGCACATGGCCTCCTGCTCCATGTCGGTCAGCTCGGCCAGCGGCACGCCCTCGCCGACCATCAGGCGCACGATCTCGAGGCTTTTATCCTCGGGGAACATCAAGATGGCCTCGGTGTCGAAGGCGCCGTCGTAGTGCTGGCTCACGCCGCAGATGCGCTCGGGCGCGAACAAGCCGCTGCGCAGCAGGCGCGCGGCCTCGGCGCGCAGGATGAAGGTGATCGAGGGCACCGACATGCGCACCTCCTCGTTGACGATGGCGCTCATCGCCGCGGCCGCCTGGCCGACGCCGATGTTGAAGATCTCCACCAGCGCGTCGTGCTCGAGCTCCGAGAGCGCGATCATGGCGCCCCCAGCGGCGCCAGCAGGCCGGCGATGCGCGCCTCGGTGATCGGCTTTTCGACGAAGCCGATGCCCAGCGCCTCGGCCTTCTCGCGCGTGGCCGTCTGCACGTTGGCCGTCAGCAGCGAGACCGGCAGGGCGGGGAACTCGCGCCGCAGCTGCTCGGCGGCGGCGATGCCGCCCATGCCGGGCATGTTTACGTCCATCAGCACCAGGTCGGGCGGGGCGGCGCGCGCCTTGTCGAGCGCCTCCTCGCCGGTGCCGGCCTCCTCGACGCCCCAGCCGGGGCGCAGGGCGGTGATGTACTGGCGCGCCAGCAGCCGCGAGACGCGGCTGTCGTCGACGATCAACACGGTTTTCGCTTGTGGCATGCAACCCCCGGCAATCATGATGATGGAACCTGCTGGTCCCATTCTCGCACATCCGGCGCCGCCGGCATGGTTCGTGCCGTGCGCGCCGCGCTGCTGCCAGTGTGCGACAGCGGGGCCGGGCCGATGTTGTTTGAGCGCAATTTTAGGGCGGAACGGGCGGCCGGGGGCGGCGATCCGTTAAAATAACGCCCTGGTCGGCCCGCCGACCGTTTTTTTCCTACAACCGACCCCACCACCATGACCCAAGACGAACTCAAGCAAGCCGTGGCCCGCGCCGCCATCGATTACGTGGTCGACCACGCGATCATCGGCGTCGGCACCGGCTCGACCGCCAATTTCTTCATCGACGAACTGGCCAAGATCAAGCACCGCATCGCCGGCGCCGTGGCCTCGTCGGAGGCGACCGCCGCCCGCCTGCGCGGGCACGGCATCGCCGTGTTCGACCTCAACGACGTGCCGGAGATCGCCGTCTACATCGACGGCGCCGACGAGATCGACCACCGCGGCGCGATGATCAAGGGCGGCGGCGCCGCGCTCACGCGCGAGAAGATCGTCGCCTCGGTATCGAAGCGCTTCGTGTGCATCGCCGACGGCTCCAAGCTGGTCGACGTGCTGGGCAAGTTCGCGCTGCCGGTCGAGGTGCTGCCGATGGCGCGCGCCGCCGTCGCGCGCGCGCTGGCCCAATTGGGCGGCCGGCCGACGCTGCGCCTCAAGCCGGGCAGCGACGAGGCGTTCATCACCGATAACGGCGGCATGTTGTTGGATGTGGCGGGGCTGGCCATTACCGATCCGCTGGCGTTGGAGGCGGCCATCAACCAGATCGTCGGCGTGGTGGCGGTCGGCCTGTTCGCCGCGCGCGGGGCCGATGTGTGCCTGCTGGGCACGGCGGAAGGCGTGAAGACGCTGACGTTTTAAAGACAAACCCCCGGCCAAACCGGGGGACGTACCCCTTTGGGGTACGTCCCCGACACCGGCGGCGCCGGCGGACCGCGGCGCCACCGCGGGGTGACAGCCTACTCGGTCGGCGGCACGTAACCCATGGCGGCGTCGGCGCCGTCGCCGAAGAAATGCTTCTCCATCTGCTGCGCCAGGTATTTGCGCGCGCGCTGGTCGGCCAGGTTCAGGCGGTTCTCGTTGACCAGCATGGTCTGGTGCTTGAGCCAGGCGGCCCACGCCTCCTTCGAGACCGACTCGTAAATCCGCTTACCCAGTTCGCCCGGATACGGCGGGAAGTCCAATCCTTCGGCTTCCTTGTTCAGTTTGACGCATTGCACGGTGCGGGCCATCTGTGTTGCTCCTAAAACGGTTCGATAAACCGTGATTATAAAGATTTAATCAGCACCTGGGATTTGCGCTGCCAGTTATACATGCGCTGGCGGTCCTTGGGCAGCGAGTCGACCGTGGTCGGCACGAAGCCGCGCTTCTGGAACCAGTGCGACGTGCGCGTGGTGAGCACGAACAGCTTGGTCACGCCGATGGCGCGCGCGCGGTTCTCCATGTGCTTCAAAATGCGCTCGCCGTCGCCCTGGGCCTGCACCTCGGGGTTGACGGTCAGGCATGCCATTTCGGCCATTTTCTGCTCCGGGAACGGGTATAGCGCGGCGCAGCCGAAGATCACGCCGTCGTGCTCGATGACGGAGAAGTAATCGATCTCGCGCTCGATCAGTTCGCGCCCGCGCTTGACCAGCGTGCCGTCGGCCTCGAGCGGCTCGATCAGCTTGATGATGCCGCCGACGTCCTCGATGGTGGCCTTGCGCAGCGATTCGAGGTTCTCGTGCGAGATCATGGTGCCCACGCCGTCGTGGGTAAACAGCTCGAGCAGCGCCGAGCCGTCCATCGCGAACGGCACGATGTGCGAGCGCTCGACGCCGTTGTCGCAGGCCTTGATGCAGTGTTTGAGGTAGAAGGCGGTGGCGTCGGGCAGGAAGCCGGCCTGCAGCACGGCCTCGGCCTGGTGCGACGACAGCTCGCGGATCTCGGTGCCGCCGGCGTCGACCATCATGTCGGTCTCGGTGATGAACACCAGTTTGTCGGCGTGCAGCGCGATGGCGGCGCTGCAGGCGACATCCTCCATCGTCAGGTTGAAGGCCTCGCCGGTGGGCGAAAAACCCAGCGGCGACAACAGCACCAGGCCGTCCGAGCCGAGGATCGAGTGGATCGTCTCGGCGTCGACCTTGCGGGTGACGCCGGTGAGCTCGAGGTCGACGCCGTCGATCACGCCGAGCGGGCGCGCCGTGATGAAATTGCCGGAAATGATACGGATGGCCGCGTTCGACATCGGCGTGTTCGGCAGCCCCTGGCTGAAGGCGGCCTCGATGTCGAGGCGCAGCTCGCCGGCGGCCTCCTTGGCGCACTCCATGGCGGCGATGTCGGTAATGCGCACGCCGTTGTGGAAGCGCCCCTCGACGTTGCGCAGCGCCAGCTGCTCGGCCACCTGCGGGCGCGAGCCGTAGACCACGGTGACGTTGATGTCGAGCGCGTGCAGCAGCGACAAATCGTGGGCCAGCACCTGCAGCGCGCCGGCGCTGACCAGTTCACCGGGGAAGGCGACCACGAAGGTCTTGCCGCGGAAGGCGTGGATGTAGGGCGCGACGGAACGCAGCCATTGGACGAATTGGGTAGGGTTTTCCATTAGCCGCATTATAATTCGGTGTGCGAGTTCCGCGCTCCAATCTTGTAAAAAACAATGTCAGACGCCAGCAATAAACCGAAAACCGCCGCAAACCGCCCATCCAGCACCCCTGGCCAGCCCCGCAACCCGCAAAACGCCCCGTCCCGCGCCCCGCAAGCGCAGGGCCGGCAGGCGCGCAATCCGGGAGGCGAACCCCAGGGCAGGGCGGGGTCTGACCCCGTCCGGGGTCAGACCCCTGGCTCCGGTGTGCGGGGTGGACAGCGCGCGCCCAGGCCCCGTCTGACACCCGAGGAGCAGGCCGCGCGCGCCGCCGAACGGGCCTTCCGCAACCCGCTGCCGGCCATCACCTTCCCGGAAGACCTGCCGGTCTCCGGCCGCCGCCACGAAATCGCCGAGGCGCTGCAAAAGCACCAGGTGATCATCGTCTCGGGCGAAACCGGCTCCGGCAAGACCACCCAGCTGCCGAAAATCTGCCTGGAGCTGGGACGCGGACAAAAGGGCTTGATCGGCCACACCCAGCCGCGCCGCATCGCCGCCTCGTCCACCGCCAAGCGCATCGCCCAGGAACTGGGCACGCCGCTGGGCGAGACCGTCGGTTTCAAAGTCCGCTTCGCCGACACCTTGATGAAGGGCGCCTCGGTCAAGTTGATGACCGACGGTATCCTGCTGGCCGAGACCCAGACCGACCCGCTGCTCAAGAACTACGACACCATCATCATCGACGAGGCGCACGAGCGCAGCCTGAACATCGACTTCCTGCTCGGCTACCTCAAACAGCTGCTGCCGCGCCGCCCCGACCTGAAGGTCATCATCACCTCGGCCACCATCGACGCCGAGCGCTTCTCGCGCCACTTCGGCACGCCGGCCATGCCGGCGCCGGTGATCGAGGTCTCCGGCCGCCTGTACCAGGTCGAGGTGCGCTACCGCCCGATCGAGAGCGACGTGCCGCGCGCCGGCAACGCCGCGGCCATCGCCAACGCCGAGGGCAAGGGCCAGCGCAGCGCCGCCGCTCGCGACAAGCGCGACCTGATGGACGCGGTGGTCGACGGCGTCGATGAACTGTGCCGCATCGGTTCCGGCGACGTGCTGGTGTTCCTGCCCGGCGAGCGCGAAATCCGCGACGCCGCCGAGGCGCTGCGCAAGCACCATCCGCCGCACGTGGAGATCCTGCCGCTGTTCGCCCGCCTGTCGGCCGAGGAGCAGGAGCGCGTGTTCAAGCTGACCAACGCGCGCCGCATCGTGCTGGCCACCAACGTGGCCGAAACGTCGCTGACGGTGCCCGGCATCCGCTACGTGGTCGACGCCGGCCTGGCGCGCGTCAAGCGCTACAGCTACCGCAACAAGGTCGAGCAGCTGCAGATCGAGCCGATCGCCCAATCGGCCGCCAACCAGCGCGCCGGGCGTTGCGGGCGCGTCGCCGACGGCGTGTGCATCCGCCTCTACGAGGAGCAGGACTTCCTGCTGCGGCCCAAGTTCACCGAGCCGGAAATCCTGCGCTCGTCGCTGGCGGCCGTCATCCTGCGCATGAAGTCCCTGCACCTGACCGACGTCGAGACCTTCCCCTTCATCGAGCCGCCGCTGGCGCGCGCCATCGCCGACGGCTACCAGCTGCTGCAGGAACTGGGCGCGGTCGACGAATACAACCAGCTCACGGCGCTGGGCAACAAGCTCGCCAAGCTGCCGCTCGACCCGAGGGTCGGCCGCATGATCCTCGCCGCCCTCGACAACGCCAGCCTGAACGAGGTGCTCATCATCGCCTCGGCGCTGTCGGTGCAGGACCCGCGCGACCGCCCGATGGAGCACCAGCAGGCGGCCGACGAGGCCCACAAGAAGTTCGCCGACGAGCGCTCGGAGTTCATCAGCTACCTGAAGATCTGGCAGTGGTTCGAGAGCGCCATCGAGCACAAAAAGACCAACCGCCAGCTGATGGACAACTGCCGCGCCAACTTCCTGTCGCAACTGCGCCTGCGCGAGTGGCGCGACGTCCACTCGCAGCTGCTCACCATCGTCAAGGAGCAGGGCTGGCGCGTCAACGAGGCGCCGGCCACCTACGAGAACCTGCACCTGGCGCTGCTCACCGGCCTGCTGGGCAACATCGGTTTTAAAAGCGAGGACGAACCTGGCGCCGGCTACCTCGGCGCGCGCGGCATCAAGTTCAACATCTGGCCCGGCTCCTCGCTGCTCAAGAAACCGGGCAAGTGGATCATGGCGGCCGAACTGGTCGACACCACGCGCCTGTACGCGCGCTGCGTGGCCCGCATCGAGCCGGAATGGCTGGAGAAGGTCGGCGGCCACCTGCTGAAAAAATCGTGGGGCGAGCCGCGCTGGGAAAAACGCGGGGCCCAGGTCAGCGCCTCCGAGCGCGCCACCCTGTATGGCCTGGTGGTCTACAGCCAGCGCCGCATCAACTACGCGCTGCACAACCCGGCCGAGGCGCGCGAGATCTTCATCCGCGACGCCCTCGTCGGCGGCGACTACGACACCCGCGCGCCGTTCTTCGCCCACAACCACAAGTTGATCAAGGAGATCGAGAACCTCGAGCACAAGTCGCGCCGCCTCGACGTGCTCGTCGACGATGAACTTATCGCCGCCTTCTACGATAAATTGATCCCGGCCGACGTCGTCAACGGCGCCGGCTTCGAGAAGTGGCACAAGGACGCCACGGCGGCCGAGCCGAAGCTGCTGTACCTGAACCGCGACGAATTGATGCGCCACGAGGCGGCCGGCGTGACCACCGACCTGTTCCCGAAGATGATGTCGGTCACGGGCCTGGAGATGGCGCTGACCTACCACTTCGAACCGGGCAGCGTGCGCGATGGCGTGACCATGGCCGTGCCGCTGTTCGCGCTCAACCAGCTGCCGCGCGAGCGCTGCGAATGGCTGGTGCCGGGCATGTTGAAGGAGAAGGTGCACCTGCTGCTCAAATCCCTGCCGCAAAAGCTGCGCCGCCACTGCGTGCCGCTGCCCGATTACGCCGCCAGGTTCTGCGAGCGCGTGCACGAGGCGGGCACCTTCGGCCGGGGCGACTTGATCGACGCGATCATCGCCGACATCCGCGCCCAGATCACGATCTCGGTGCTGACCACGGACTTCAAGCCCGAGACGCTGCCGGCCCACCACTTCATGAACTTCAAGGTCATCGACGAGCACGGGCGCCAGCTCGAGATGGGCCGCAACCTGGCCACCTTGCAGGCCGAATTCGGCGCCCAGGCGCGCGAGAGCTTCCAGAAGATGGCCGAGACCTCGGACACCCAGGGCGTCACCCTGCGCGCGCTCGGCACCGGCGGCGCCGCGCCGGGGGGCCAGGCCGCGCGCGCCGGCGCCACCGGTGGCGGCAACGGGCGCGC
>CAUPRW010000039.1:0-62682 GCA_963513825.1 uncultured Duganella sp. | reverse complement strand
CGCCGGTCGCGGCGCCGCCGGGGCGGGCGGGGCCGGCGGCGCGGGCGCGTGCGCCACCGGCGCCGGCCTGCCCTCGTCGAGCAGGCTGCTCTTGGTGGCGCCCTCGGTGTTGGCCGATAGCGGATCGATCTGGTTGCGCAGCACCAGCGACAAGGTGCCGACGCTGCGCGCCAGGTCGAGCTTTTCGACCTGCTCGGGCGTGAGCTCCAGCGTCACGGCGTTGACCACCTTGGGCTTGGTGTCGTCGCGGTTCGATTCCTGGGCGATGGCCAGTACCAGGATGCGTTCGAGCACGATCTTCGAGATGGCCTGTTCGCGCACGCCGTTGTCGCCGCCGCCGTCGCTCTGGGTGTTGACCAGGATGTCGACGAAGTTGCCCGGCAGCGCGAAGCCGGCCACGCCGACGACGTCGTTGACGCGCACCGTCATGGCCCGCTTGCCGGCCGCCACCACGGCCGACAGGCCGCCGCTGGTGCCGGCCGGGGCCAGCTTGCTTTCCATCAGCGGCTCGCCGCGCAGGATGTTGGTGCGCGTGATGCGGCCCTCGAGGGCCTTGGCGTCGACGATGGCGCCGGGCGGCATCGAGTTGACCGGCCAGTCGACCATGTGCACCAGCTCGGGCGTGACGCGCGCGCCCATGCTGATGTCGAGCAGCGCGACGGCGACCTTGTTGCTGTTGCTGGCGGACTGGCCGGCGATCCACTGGGCGGCCAGCACCACCGCCGCCAGCGCCATCACCAGCGCCACCGCTATCATCGTCAAGGCCCGCGTATTTCTCATGCTGTGCTTTCGTTGTTGGGTCGTGCCGGGCTTGGCGCCCGGCCGTGCTGCGTGTGCTTCGTTGGTGCCGCGGTGCGTGCCCGGCCGGCGCTACGCCGGCGGCGGCTGCTCGCGGCGGTCGCGTTCTTTTTTCTGCTGTTCGTTGACCCGGCGCGCGCCGGCGCCGGCGAAGTAGTTGTTCCACGCCCAGTCGAGCGCGCGCCGGTCGACCCGCGCCGGCGTGCCCTCGTAGCGGGCCAGGTCGCGCACCTGGCGGATCAGGTCGCGCGGGTAGCAGGCCAGCAGCGGCGTGTCTTCCTTGGCGTGGTGTTCGGCGAGCAGGTAGGCGAAGGCGTCGGCGTCGAACGCCATGCCGTACCGGGCGCACGCCTGGCGGAACAGCAGTTCGTATTCCGGCTCGGTCTGGGGCGGCACCTCGATCTTGTAGGCCAGCCGGCGCAGGAAGGCGCCGTCGGACAAGCGCTCCGGCAGGAAGTTCGACGAAAACACCACGACGACGTCGAACGGCACCTGGAAAATGTGGCCGGTATGCAAAGACAAATAATCGACGCCGCGGTCCATCGGCACGATCCAGCGGTTCATCAGCTCCAGCGGGGAGCAGCGCTGGCGCCCCAGGTCGTCGATGATGAAGATGCCGTTGTTGGCCTTCAGGTGCGGCGGCGCCTGGTACAGGCGGGTGTTGGGGTCGAAGCGCAGGTCGAGCATCTCGAGCGTCAGTTCGCCGCCGGTGAGGGCGGCCGGGCGCTGCACGCCGCGCACCCAGCGCGCGTCGAGCTGGCGCAGCAGTTCGCCGCCGTCGGCCGGCTCGGCCGGCGCGGCCTCGGCCACGCGGTGCTGGACCGGGTCGTAGAACGGCACCACCTCGCCGTCGATCATGATGGCGTGCGGCACGGCGATGACCCCGTGCAGCAGGCTCGACAGGCGCTCGGCCAGGAAGGTCTTGCCGCTGCCGGCCAGGCCGTAGATGAACATCGCGCGGCCCGAGTTCATGGCCGCGCCCATCTGGTCGAGCACGCCCTGGTTGGCGACCACGTCGTGGAAGCCGGCGCGCACGTGCGCGCGCGTGACGTGCAGGTGGCGCACGCTTTGCGCGGCCACCTGCGCCACGTAGGCGGCCAGGGTGACGGGCGCCGGGCCGGCGTAGGCGTTGCGGTTGAGGCAGGCGACGGCGCGCTGCGCGCCCGCTTCGGTGAGGTTGTAGGTCAGGTCGGCGTCGGTGCCGCTGTGGCCGCTGCGCGTGACCTCGACCAGTTTCTCGGTGCGCAGGAAGGTCACCAGCGGCGTGATGGCGCTGATGCTCAGTTTCAAGTGGCTAGCCAGTTCGGGCAGCCGCACTTGTCCGCGCTGGAATAAGACCTTGGCCACCAGTTCGGTCAGGAACAGGAAGGGCAGTCCAGTTTCCTCGATGCTGCGTGGCGCGCGGGCGTTCGCCGGGGCGTTGCGCTCGGCGGTGGCGGCCATGAGGTCCGGCTCGGCGTGCATGAAATCCTTGTCGTGGAACGGGTATGAAGATTGTGGGTAGATAATTGACTCACGTCAACACCATGTGCGTTCCATGTGTCGGCCGTGGCGAAAAAAAGACACACTTTTCAGGAAAACAACGCTTCGCCGCGCCAGGCGCCCCAGATCAGGTAGGGCAGCGTGCCGGCGGCGATGGCCACCGCGTACGGCAGGCGGCCGCTGGCCTCGGCCGGCGCCTCGATCTTGATCGCCTCGCCGCCGAGGCGGCGCATGAAGGCGTACACGCTCATGTGGTAGGTGTTGCGCAGCATGGCGCGCAGGCGGCCGGTCCAGGCGGCCACGACGAGCGCCAGCACGCCGCCGGCCAGCAAGGTCAGCAGCACGCTGACGACGGTCGCCTGCGGGCCGACGAAGGCGCCCACCATCGCCATGAGCTTGACGTCGCCGGCGCCGAGCGCGCGCATGGCGTACATCGGCACCAGCAGCGCCAGGCCGGTGGCCAGGCCGGCGAGCGACCACAACACGCCGATGCCGCCCTGCGGCGCGATGAACAGCCCGGCGCCTTCCGGGTACAGGCCGTTGAGCGCGACGCCGACGACGGCGCCGCCAAACACCAGCGCGTTCGGGATGCGCCGCGTGCGCAGGTCGTTCCACACGGCCAGCGCCAGCAGGGCGCACAGCACAATCAGGGGCAGCTGGTTCATGAGGGGTTCAGTTGGAAAAGGGCAGTTGCTGCGATAGTAGCGCAGGGTGTTTGCGCCAGGCAAAAAAAATGGACCGGCGGGCCGGTCCGTTTGGGCGTGGCGACGCTTAGACGTCGGTGCCGCCGAGCGCGCGGATCACATCGTTGAATTTGCTTCGGATCTGGGTGCCCAGCGCGGTGGCGGCCACGCCGACGACGACGGCGATGCCGGCGGCGATCAGCGCGTATTCGATGGCGGTGATCCCGGCTTCGTCGTTGATGAAATCTTTAATCGCTTGCATGGCGGTTCCTTGATGGTCATTGAGGTTGTGAAACGAATACGGACGGCATGTCGGTAAAACGGGGTTGGGGTTTTCCTGACCGGCTGTATCAACTCCGCCGCTGTGGTGTTGAATATTACGCAAGTTGTTTTTGCGACACATCGGACCGATGTCACGATATGGGCGGGAGCATTGTCACGATCTCGGCGCCGGCGGCGTGACAAATGTCACGGGCACCGCGCAGCGCAAGGAGTGTAGAGGGGGCGGCGGTGGGCAAAAAAAAAGACCGGCGCTGCGGCCGGTCCTGGTCTGGTGCGTGCGGCGCTTAGACAGCGGTGCCGCCCAGTGCGACGATCACGGCGTTGAACTTGGCCTTGACCTGGGTGCCCAGCGCGGTGGCGGCGGTGCCGACGACGACAGCGATGCCGGCGGCGATCAGCGCGTATTCGATGGCGGTGATGCCGGCTTCGTCATTGATGAAATTTTTGATGGCGTTCATGATGGTGTCCTTGATTTGTCTGGTTGTCGGATGACTGCGAGCGGATGGCTTAGACCGCGGTGCCGCCGAGGGCGACGATCACGGCGTTGAACTTGGCCTTGACCTGGGTACCGAGCGCGGTGGCGGCGGTGCCGACGACGACGGCGATGCCGGCGGCGATCAGGGCGTACTCGATGGCGGTGATGCCGGCTTCGTCATTGATGAAATTTTTGATGGCGTTCATGATGGTTTCCTTGTCGGTTAGTGAGTTTGGTTGCTACGGCGTTTCACTAAAACGGGGATCAGGTTTTAGGTCCTAAGATTGCTAGCAGCGTAATGATGACCACCACTGAAACGAGCGCGCCGATCAATGCATATTCGATCAGGCTTGCACCGCCGGCATCGCCGATGAACCGGCCCATGTCGCGTGCCTTGCCTTTTGCTCCTTGCATCCCGCGCTCCTGTTGGTCGTTCCTGGCTGATGTTTTTTCAGCTGTTTCAAGTTCGCTGCTGATGTAATGAATTCTACGGATGGGCGTTGCGCGCCGCATCGGACGGATGTCACTTTGTCGGGGGGAGGAACGTCACGATGTGGTCGCGCCGGGCCGTGACAAATGTCACGGGGGCGGCCCGGGGGCGGTGTGGCGGGGAGGTTGGGAGGCGGGGCGGCGCGCGCCCGAAGCGGGCGCGGCTAGGTCGGCGTGTTCAAACCGTGCCGCGTGGCGTACACGTACAGCTCGAGCCGGTTGGCCACGCCGAGCTTTTGATAAATCGTCGTCAGGTTGTTGCGCAAGGTCGGCTCGGCGATGAACAGCTTGGCGGCCAGGTCCTTGTTGGGCGCGCCGTTGCTGTCGGCGACGATGGCGACGATCTTGCGCTCCTTGGGCGTGAGCGCGGCGATGCGGGCCGCTTCCGGGTCGGCTTGGGCCGGCGCGACCATCTTGTTGAGCAGCGCCTGCATCAGCGCCGGATCGAGGCACAGCTCGCCGCGATGGACTTGCCGGATCGCCGCCAGCACCACCTCGGCCGGCGCCTCCTTGCCGACCACGCCGCGCGCGCCGAGCCGCACCGCCTCGCTCAGCAGCGCCTGGTCGCGGTTGCCGCTCAGGATCAGCACGCGCGCGCCGCTGTCGGCGATCAGCGCCGGCAGGATCTCGATCGAGCTGCGGCCCTCGAGGTCGAGGTCGAGCACGATCAGGTCCGGGCGCAGCCGGCGCGCCTCGGCCAGCGCGCTGTCGTTGTTGTGGGCGGTGCCGACCAGCTGCAGGCCGTCGCCGGCGCTTTCGACCAGTTTTTCCAGGCCCCACAACATGGTTTTGTGGTCGTCGACCAGCAGCAGGCGGATCGGGGCGGTGGTGGCGGTGTGCATGACAAGTTCCCTGGTTAGACCGGAATGGCGACGCTGACCACGGTGGCGCCGCGCGCCAGGTGTTCGATGGTGATCGTGCCGCCGAGCGCGGCGGCGCGCTCGGCGATCGAACCGGGCAGGAATGGGGCCGCCGGCGCCTCCGGACTGTCGTTTTCGATGCGGATCAGCAGCTGGCCGTCGACGTTGCTCAGGTCGACCAGCCCGCCGCGGGCGCGCGTGTGCTTGCGGATGTTGCTCATGCCTTCATTGACGATCTGGAACACCTCGGCGGCCAGGCGGTCGCTCACGCTCAGGTCGTCGGCGGCGCGCACCTCGATGCCGATGCCGTAGAACGCGCGCACCTGGCCGGCCTGGCGGCGCAGCGCCACCAGCAGCTCGGCCTCCTGCCGCGCGGCGCCCTGGCGCACCGTCTTGGCGAAGGCGCGCATGTCGGTGATGACCTGGGCCGTCATGTCGAGCAGGCGGTCGAGCTCGACGGCGGCCGCGTGGTCGTCCGCCAGCCCCTGGCGCACCGCGCTGATGCCGTGGCGCAGGCCGATGTAGGGCTGGATCGTGCTGTCGTGCAGGTCGCGGGCGATTTTCTGGCGCTCGCGGAACGCCGCGTCCGACGCCAGGCGGTCGAGCAGCATGATGTTTTCGATCACCGGGAACACCTGCGCGGCCAGCTGTTGCAGGAACACGGCGTCGCCACGGTGCAGCCGCAACCGGTCCGACACCAGATAGATGCGGCCCTCGCCCTTGCGCAGCGGCACCGGCGCGCTGACGAAGGAGGCGGCGTCGAGCAGGTCGGCCAGCGGCGCGACGGCGTCCGCCCCCAGCCGCTCCCAGCCGGGAGCGCCGTTGGCGCGGCGCGCCGCCTCCAGCGTGCGCGGCAGGCGGGGGTGCAGCGCGCGCGCGTACTGCACCAGGTCGTCCGCGCCGAACGCGAGCAACGGCGCGGCGGCGGCCTCGCCAAGCATCGAGCGCGTTGCCTGGGCGGCGCCGGCGCTGCTCGTGTGCAGGCGCCACAGTTCGTCGGGCCCGCCGCGCATGAGCAGCATGCACTGGCTGGCCTGGTGGAACTCGCGCGTCTGCCGCAGGATCGAGGCGATGGTCTGGTCGACGCCGAAGCGCGGATTGGACAGCTGGCTGACCTGGCGCAGCAGCGCCAGCCGGCGGCGCTGGGTCAGTCCCAGGCCGCCCCAGTAGGCGATCATGTAGCCGAGCGCGAGCACGAAGGTGGTGCGCAGCAGCAGCTGGGCGTGGTTGCCGCCGTTGTTGGCCAGCCACGTCGCCACCGTCAGCGCCAGCGCCGAGGCCAGCGTGATGCGCGCGCCCTCGTCGAAGCCCCACTGGAACGACGAGGTCAGGATCACGAAGAAGAAGAAGGGGTAGAAATAGCTGCTGCCGCCGCCGCTGCAATAGATCATCAGGCAATACCAGCCCAGGTCGAGCCAGTACACCACCTTGCCGTGCCAGAACGGATTGCCGTGGTAGCGCGCGGCCACCAGCAAGGTGGCGCTGTGCAGCAGGTAGCCGACGAAGATCAGCCACGTGAGCGCGCCCTGGGTGCCGCTGGCGCCGAGGTCGTCCGGCGCGATGAACAGGGTCAGCAGCGCCGAGACGGCCAGCAACAGCCGCATGATGAAGATCATCGATGCGCCGGCGACGTCGCGGTTCCCCTGGTGAGCTGCTGTCTGCATGAAAGTTGTGGCTAGGCTGTCCAATGTGTTGCTCTCTCCCGGCATGCGGGGCGTAAATGATTGCCCAACAGCATTGGTTTCACTATAGTGAGTATATCTTAAAGGATCGTCAAAATAGTTGCGCTAGCGACACGTCGGAGTCTACGCACAGAAGCAGGTCCTGTCCAGCCGGATCGCGCGCGATCGTTGTTGGGATTCCATGAGGGAACATTAAATGATTTCGCGAAACAAAATAAGCGCGTTACAATGTCCGTTCGCCACCCCGAGCCAGTGGCGCCGGCGGCGCCGCGCAAGCGGCCCGCGACGTCTCCACCGCAGTGCCGCGCCGCGCGCGCTCCCGCCTGTCCCCTGTGTTGTCCCGGTCCGCCTCACGGAAGCTTGTTGATGAACGTAACCAGATTTTCGCGTGCCGCGCGGCGCGGCCGGCAACACGGTTCGGCCGCCGTCGAGATGGCGCTGATCGCGCCGGTGTTGTTTTTGCTGCTCATGGCCGTGTTCGAGTTCAGCATCGTCTTTTTCACGTCGCTGACGATGCAGTACGCGGTGCGCGAGGGCTCGCGCTTCGCCATCACCGGCCAGAGCCAGCTGAGCGGGGACGCCAGCGTTTCCCAGCGCTACCAGGCCATCATCCAGTCGATCAAGAACAATTCGGTGGGGATGTATGATTCGGTCAATCCTGTCATTTCGGTCAACAACACCACCTACGCGACCCCCAACGCCTACACGGCCAATATGTTCGGCGGGCCCGGCGACGTGGTCGTGATCCGCCTCGATTGCAGTTGGACCATCGTCACGCCGCTGGTCGGCGCCCTGTTCCAGGGCGGCAAGCTGAAGTTTTCCGTCGCCACGACGATGCGCAACGAGACGTACACGCCATGAGGGGCGCCATGTCAATCCACGCCCGCCGCCGGCGCCGCGCCGCCGGCCTGGCCGCCGTCGAGTTCGCGCTGTGGCTGCCGCTGCTGGTGCTGCTCATCGCCGGGCTGGTCGACCTCGGACGCGGCGTGCAGGCCAACATGATCCTGATTAACCTCAGCCGCGAGGGCGCCAACCTGGCCGCGCGCGGCACGCTGCAACTGTCGGAGAACGCCCAGGTCATCCTCGGCCAGGTGGCCGCCTCCGGCACGCCGCTGGAGATGAACGAGCGCGGCATGATTTACATCACCCGCATCGTCGGCCTGGCCAGCGGCGGCACCACGCGCAGCATCGTGCTCGAACAATACCGCTGGGACGATGCGGTCAACAACCGCGGCTACCGCGCCAGCGGCTACGGCCCGGCCAGCAAGATTTGGACCTGCGGCAACTGGGCCGGTCCCGTGGCCGGCACCTGCGTGGTGCCGACCGGCAGCAACGCGCCGGCGGTGTCGCTGATGAGCGGCACGCTGGCCGACGGCGAGGTCATCTACGTGGTCGAGACCTTCTACAAATTCAATATGGTGTTCGCGCCATTTTCCCTCGGCTCGGTGTCGACCTCGACCATCGGCCCCGATCTTTACTCGATGACGGTGTTCTGATGACGCGCTCCCATGTATCCCGACAACGCGGCCAGGTGACGGTGCTGCTGGCCATTTGCGTGACGGCGCTGATCGCGGTGGTCGGGCTCACGCTCAGCGCCGGGCTCAGCTACATGATCAAGGCCAAGCTCAACGCGGCCACCGACGCCGCCAGCCTGGCCGCCGCGCGCGCCACCAGCATCGGCGGCGACCAGGCCACGCAGACGGCCAACGCCCGCGCGGCGGCCACGCGCTTTTTCAACGCCAACTTCCCGGCCAACTACCTGCTCTCGACGCCCACCTTGAAGGAGACCCAGGTCACCTTCAACGGCGGCGAGGTGACCATCAACGTGAGCGCCTCGGCCACCATGCCGAGCGTGTTGATGGGGCCGCTGGCCACGGGGCCGCTCTCGCCCAACGTCTACACCGAGACCAAGCGCAAGGACCTCGACATGGTCGTCACGCTCGACACCTCCGGCTCGCTCAGCGGCCAGGCGGCCACCGTGCGCAGCTCGGCCATCACCTTCCTCAAGCAATTCAATTCGGAGCGCGACCGGGTCGGCCTGCTGCATTTTTCCTACGGCGCCGTGGTCGACGACCAGATCCGGCCCACCGCGCGCGGCTTCGACCGCGCCAGCATGACCAAGCACATCACCGCCTACTCGTTCAACGGCTCGACCGCCTCGCCCGAGGGCATGTACGCGGCGCGCGCGATGATCAACAGCGTGCCGACGGCCAACCTGAACCGCTCCAACCTGCGCGTGATCGTGTTCTTCTCCGACGGCGCGCCGAACTCGTTCGGCACCTACCTGACCTGGAACAACCCCAGCGATTGCAAAACGGCCGGCACCGTCACCACCGACGACGATGGCGGCGGCGAGCCGGGCGGCTTGTACAAGCTCGACGCGCAGTCCGACGACATCGGCAACGGCTGCACGCCCGAGACCGAGTATTACTGGACCTACCTGAAGAACCGCGCCACGGCGCTGCCGGCCTTCTACAACGCCCACGTGAGCTACGAGGCGTCGCAGGACCCGGCCACCAAATACGAATTCCCCGTCATCACCAGCTCGCCGCGCACGGTCACCAGCGCCATCACCTACCGCAACGTCAACCGCGCCGCCCGCAACCTGGTCGAGGCGATGGCGGCCAAGTCGCGCGAGGAGGGCATCTATGTGTTTACGCTCGGCCTGGGCTCGGCGCTCAAGGTCGGCAGCGGCGCCGACGGCGAAAAGGGCGAGGACACGCTCAAATGCATGGCCAACGCCACCGACGCGCCGAGCCGCTGCTTCAAGCCGGAGCAGAAGATCGGCGTGTACTGCTACGCCGCCACCCAGGCCGACCTGACGCCGTGCTTCTCCAAGCTCGCCAGCGCCATCCTGCGCATTTCCAAATAAGCCCTCAGCGCTCGGCGGTGCGCCGCAGCGCCTCGCGCGCGAGCGGCGCCGGCACCACATGGGCGCCGTCGAACTCGGCGTAGGCGACCTCGTAGGCCTCGGCCGCCAGCTGGGTGGCGATGGCGCGCCCCCGTTCGACCGGCAGCACCGGATCGGCCGCGCCGTGGGCGACGAACACGCGCGGGCGCGCGGCCGGCCGCAAGGGCCGCAGCGGCCGCATGAAGCCGGGCGAGAAGGCGACGATGTCGCTAAACAGGTCGCCGTTCATCAAGCCGACCGACAGCGCGTACGAGGCGCCGTCCGAAAAGCCGCCGATGACCACCGCGCGCGGATCGACGGCGTAGCGGCGCATGGTCCACGCCAGCAGGCGGTCGAGGAAGGCGATGTCCGGGCCGTAGCCGCCGCGGATGACGTCCCAGCTGTCGGTGAGCGAGCGCGGGATCAGCAGCAGCGCGCCGTGGCGCGCCGCGTGCGCGATGGCGCTGTCGTCGGCGCCGCCGAGCAGCTGGCGCACGCCGTGCAGCAGCATGATCAGCTGGCGCGGGCGGCCCGCGACGCCGGCGCCGTCCGGCGGCACGTGCAGCACCGCGCGGCGGCCGTTGGTGAAGGCGAGCTGGTGCGCGCCGGGCGGCAGCGGCAGCGGCGCCGCGCCGTCGCGCAGCGCCGCCTCGCGCAGCGCCGGCCGGGCGCGCAGCAGGCCGTCGGCATGCGCCGGCGCCGGGGCGCACGGCGATGGCGTGGCGCGGGGCGGTTCCATGCTCGGGCTCCCCGCCGCTACCTGGCCCGCACGTAGGAGGTCAACTCCCAGCTGTCGCGGTTGAAGATGCGGCCCTGCCAGTCGGTGTCGCGGTAGTCGAGCTTGACGAAGTTGTTGAGCTCGGGGACGAACCAGATGGTCTCGGTCAGCTGGCCGTTGCCGCCGTTGCTGTTGGCCTCGTCGCCGCGGTAGAGCGCCTCGACCACCACCTTGAGGGCGTCGAATTCGCCGGCCGGAACCTTGACCTTTTCCCAGTCGAGCACCTTGCCCTTGATGGTGTAGCGCCAGTGCTTGCCCTGCTTGGGATTGTCGCCGACGGCCTCGGTGCTCCACTCCTTGCCCGGCGCCAGCGGAAAGGCGAAGCGCGCGAACGATGGCGCGAAGTGCATCGCGCCGCGGTCGACCGGGTTCATCTCGGCGCTGTAGAGCTGCTTGCCGACCAGCGCGTTGGTTTGCGCGCGGCGGATCTCGACGTGCACGCCCTGCTCGTCGACGGCGGTGACCTCGATCTTGTTGACGTTGCCCTTGATGCCTTTCCACACGTCCGTGTACTGGTAGGTCCACGAGTCGCCGACGGCCGGGGTCGGCGCCGGCGCCGGCAGGTGGGCGTCGGCCAGCGCCAACGGCGCGGCCAGGGCCAGGCAGGCGGCGATGCAGGTGGTCAGGGTGATGCTGGTGCGCATACGGTCTCCTTTGATTATGTTTTGTCCGACAACATTAGCACAATCGACGGGGGTGTTTGACGCTTTTTTCAGCAGCGGCAGGGACCGGCCCGGTGCGAGATTTGGAGAGATTTTCCCGGCCAGCCAGATGCTAATATGCATTAAGAAATATTCAACGTTTCAATCGATTACGCTGCGCGCTGGCGCGCGGCGGGCAACCGGGCCGGCGCCGGACTTATGGGAAGGCTATGAATTCGTTTTACCTGGCGGTGCTTGCGATCCTTGTGGCCATGCTGGTCCTGGTCGGTCTTCTGTATGCTCACCGAAAGGCGCGCGCGCTTGTTCAACTATGCTTGCATGCCTGGGACGCCAAGCGCAACGCGCCGGCATGGTGCGCGCTGTTGTTCCAGTTGATGCGCAGCCTCGATGGGCTCATGCGCGCACTACTCGTGTCGTCGATACTGGCAATCGCGCTCGTGCTGCTGTTGACGGTCAATCACTACCAAGCGCCGCCGCCGCTGGACGGGCCGCGCCTACCCGTTCCATCGAGCGGCAAGGATGCAACGGCCCTCTGGTTGACGGCCCTGGTGATGTTGGCCGGCGTCGTGCTGCTGTGGGCGCGCTCGCGGCTGGCGCGCGGCATCGGTGCGGTGGCGCTGCTGTGCGGCTTGTTCAACGGTTATCTGTTCAAGGACGTCAAGATCGAGCAGTTGGCCAAGCTTGAATTCAAGCTCGATAAGCTTGGTTTCACTTTCACCAAAAACGAGTTCAACAGCGACGTGAAAGTGGATGTCGCGGCGGAGGTGGCCAAACAGCTTGCCGACTTCGCGCCGGAGCTGTTCGAACCGATCGCCGGGTTCAAGCTGGGCTAGGCGGAGGTGCCGCCGGAGATGCACGCCCGGGTTGAGGCGATCTGCCGCCGCTGGCATGCCAAAGGCGACGACCATGTCGGGCGCGCGCCGCGCGGCATGCTGTTGGTGATCGGCTCGGCCGACCGTTTGCCGCTCACCGGCGCGTTGGTCGGCCGCTACGACTCGAACGTCGGCCTTGCGCGGGCGCGGGCCGAACAGGTCAAGTCGCGCCTGGCAACGGACTGCGGGGTGCCGCGACAACAGATGCTGGCGGTGATTGCCGGACCGGCCAGCACCCCCGAAAGGCGGGAAAAAAACGAGCCGGCCGGATTCCCGGACGACCGCAGTGTCGTGGTGTGGGCCTTGTGGAACGCCGCCGCCGACGCGGCCGCGGCAACTGCGACGGCCGCGCACGCGGAAAAATAAGCTGGCGCCGCCGCCACCGCAAGTTCGGGGGACGTGGCGCTTAGCGCGCCCGCAGTATGGCCGCCTCGTTGGCGCGGTATTGCGGGTCGGGCTCGCAGGCGATCGCCAGGCGGATGTGGCGCAGGGCGTCGTCGCGCTGCGCCAGGGCGGCGAATTCCGCCGCCAGGTTGTTGTGGGCCGCGCCGTGGCGCGGATTGATGGCGACGGCGGCCAGGCCGTGGCGGATCGCGCCGCCCCGTTCGCCCAGCTCGGAGGCGGCCACGCCGGCGTTGGCGTGCAGGTCGGCGTCGCGCTGTTCGTGGCGCAGCGCCAGGTCGTAGGCGGCCAGCGCGCCGGCGGCGTCGCCGGCCGCCAGGCGCAGGTTGCCCAGCTCGCGCCACGCGCGCCACTCGCCCGGCTTGATGACGAGCGCGCGCTCGAAGTCGGCGCGGGCGCCGTACGCGTCGCCGCGCTGGGCGCGCAGCATGCCGCGGTTGAGGTGCGCCTCGTGGTAGGGCGGCGATAGCGCAATAGCCCGGGCGTAGGCCGCCAGCGCCTCCTCCTCGCGGCCGTCGAGCCGCGACAGCAAATTACCCAGGTCGTTGTAGTACTCGGCGTAGAAGGGGTCGCAGGCGATCGCCTCGCGCAGGCGCTGCTCGGCGCGCACCGCGTCGTCGACCAGCTCGTAGACCTGGCTGGTGTTGTAGATCAGGATCGAGCGGTGCAGCTGGAACCGCGCCGCGCCGTACTGCTCGACGATGTCGGCGATGCCGCGCTCGCACAGCGCCAGCGCCTCGTCGAATTTGCCCTGGCGCGCCTTGATGTAGGCGTACGCGTTCTCGGCGAAGACCTTGATGTAGGTGTGGCGCGGATGGTCGGCGAACTTCTCGTCGATCAGGCGCAGGTTGCGCACGGCGCAGTTCTCGGCGGCCGCCAGGTCGACCGGGACTTGATAGCGCCCGTACGTCATCGACTGCGCGTACAGGGCGGTGGGCACGAAGCGGCTGTCCGGCGCGGCGGCAAGGAATTCGTCGAGGAAGGCGAGGGCGGCGCCGGTGTAGCCCATCGAGTAGAGCACGAAGGCGGCGTTGATGAACAGGCCCTGGACGGCTTCCGCCTCGGCGTCGCCGCCTTGCCCGGCCGGCAGCGGGCGCGCCGAGAAGAGCGGCGCGAAGAACGCGAACCAGGTGTCGTACAGGCCTATCCCCATGAGCACGTCGCACGGCTCGACCAGCGCCGCCAGGCGCCGCGCCGGGTCGCGGATGGCCAGCGCGTGCGCCAGCACCAGCGGGCCGGCGCCGGCCCGGTGGCGCGCCAGCGCGGCCGCGTGGCGCGCGTGGTGCAGCTCGTCCATGACTTCGCCGGGCAGGGTGGCGGCATTGCGCGCGCCGATGGCGTCGCCCCGGCAGTCGGCGGCGACGAAATCGGCCGCCAGCGCCGCGCGCCGCTCGGCGCCGAGCGTGCCCAGATAGAGGTCGATCACCGTGTCGACGGGCAGTTCGGCGGCGTTGCCGAGGCCCCGGCCGAGACAGGTGGCCAGCGTTTGGCACACCATCGGATTGCCGCCGGCCTGGCGGTACAGGGCCGCGCGCGCGGCCTCGGCGAGGTGGCCGGTGAGGGCGGCGGTGGCGGCGTCGAATTCCTCGCGCGTTGGCGGCGGCAGGACCACGGTCGGCAGGTCGCGCCGATCGAGGCTGGGGCTGGCGCGGCTGCCCCGGTCGAGCAGGACCAGCCGCAGCGCGCCGCGCGGCCCTTGCAGGCGCCGCAGGATGGCCAGCAGGTGGCGCGAGGTCGGTGGCATGCGCTCGGCGTTGTCGATCACCAGCGTGGCCGTGCCGTCGGCCGCGCAGGCGGTGGTGTTCAGCGCCGCTTCGCCGGCCGCCGCCATCGCTTCGATGATGAATTCGGCGACGCCGACCAGCAGCTTGTTCTGGTACTCGTGGTGGTAGAAGCGGGTGCGCTCCTCCCTGGCCGAGGTGCCGGTCAGGTCGCGCGGAACGCGGAACGCCGCGCAATGCCGGCGCGGCCAGATGCGCTTGAGGCTTTGCTCGTGGCGCGCCACCAGCGCCGGGCGGTTGGCGGCCGTCTCGTCGAGCAGGCGCTCGATGAACGGCTCGAAGCCGGCCAGGTAGCCGTGGGTGTCGCCGTCGCCGTCGAGCTCCCAGGTGAGGGGCGTGGGCGGCGCCGGCGGCATGGCCAGCGCCGCGCGCGCGGTGGCGCCGGCACCCAGGCCGCGCGCGCCGGCCAACACGACGATGCCGTGTTCGGCCAGCGCGTGCGCGACCGGGCGCACGAAGTCTTGGCGGACGTCCATGTTCAGCCAGCGCCGCCGCTCACACCGTGCCCAGATAGGGCGTGGTGGTGCGGATCTTGATCTTCGAGACGGTCACCTTCTTGATCACCGACGTGCCGCGCGGCGCGCCCGATTCGTACACCAGCTTTTGTTCCTCGGTGCTTTCCTCGCGTTCGTCGGTCTCGGTCTCGGTGATGATCTCCGGGTATTTGGCGTTGTGCGGATTGGTGCTGGGGGTGGTGCTCAATTCGCTCATGATGCGGCTCCTTTCGGTGTGGACTAGATGGTGCTGCGTGAAAAATACCGGCGTTGCCGGCTCCGGAAGCCGGTGCCGAAATAGTCGGCGGCCCAGCTGCGGTCCTCGTTCAACGGTTTGACCTCGAACGGCGCGCCCGACAGCGCGGCCGATTTGACGGCGTCGCGGAAGGCGTAGTGCGTGTACGAGCGCATGAATTCGCCCAGGTAGATGTCGGCGACGTCGTCGTCGCCGGCGATGACCAGCATGTTCTCGTCGTTCTGCCGGCTCGAGGCGACGCTGAAGTTGGCCGAGCCGGTGATCACCAGCGGACGGGCGCCGAGCGGATCGACCAGCATGAATTTGGTGTGGACGAACTGCACGTGCTGCGCCATGTCGTTGCTGCGTTCGAGCAGGAACTGGTCGAGGGCGCTGGTGCGCAGGTAGGCGCCGATCGCCACCCGGCCGCTCTCGGTGGCGCGGATCTGGCGCACGGGCTGTTTGAGTTTGTCGACCTGTGTCTTGTTGCCCTTCAGGCCGTCCATCAGCAGGTAGCGCAGGCCGGGACTGTCCGGCGTGAGCGCCTGCCCCAGTTGGGTGTCGATGGAAAAGGCGAGCGTGAGCAGCACGGCGTCGGCGCCGTCGATGGCGCCGATGTAGCGGTCCAGCGCGTCGCGCTCGGGCCTCGGGCTGAACACGGGCGTGCAGCCGTCCGGCCACGCCGCCGGCAGCGGGAAGGCGGCGGCCACCGCCTGGCGCAGCTCGGCGCCGGCCGGGTCGGCCACCAGCAGCTCCCAGTAGGCCAGGAACTGGCGCGCCAGCGGCGCGTCCCACACCTCGTGGCCGGAGTTGAGCTGGCCGAAGAAGCCGTTCTGCGACCAGTTGACCGAGCCGCTCCACACGGCCGCCGGCGCGCCCTGCCGCGACAGCACGAGGAATTTGTTGTGGGCGATGTAGCTGGGATTTTTCTCGCGCGCGATCGCCACGTCGCTCAAGCCGGCGGCGGCGATCTGGTCGCTGTTTTCCTCGCGCGGGAAGGCGGGGCTGTCGTCGTCGCCGTTTTGCTTGGCGTCGTAGACGAGGAGCACGTCGGCGCCGCGCTCGCGCGCCTGGCGCAGCGCCGCCAGCACCGGCGCGTGGCGCGCCTCGTAGATGGCCACGCGCAGCGCGTCGCCGGCGCCGGCGCGGCCGATGAAGGCGAGCAGCGATTCGAGCAGGCCGCGGCTGAGCCAATCGAAGGCCTGGCCGTTGGGCACGTCCTCCGGCGCGCGGTTGTGGAAACGGCGCGCGTACTCCTGCGCCGCCACCGCGCCGCGGTTGAAGTGCACCGCGTGGCCCGAGGCCGTGCGCGCGGCCGTGCGCACCGTCACGCTGGCCTCAGCCAGCACCGTGAGCGCGGCCGGCGTGCCGCCCAGCGCCACGGCGCGGTAGGTGTAGTCGGTGTCCGGCGCGGCCGTGTAGTCGGCCCACTGGAACGTTTGCAGCGGATGCTGGCGGGTCGAGACCGGGGTGCCGGTGGCGGTGCCGGGATCGGTGGAGCGGTAGCGCTTCTGGCTTTGCAGCCAGTCGGCGCGGCCGCTGTGGTGGTCGGTGCGGTGCAGGGCGAAGCCTTGCAGCTCGCCGGCGCGGGCGGCCGGCCAGTCGAAGCCGAAGATGACCACGTGGCTGCCGGCGATGGCCTGCACGTGCAGGTCGCCCTCGGTGCGTTGTGCGCGCATGTGAACTCCGCGCCGCTCAGAACTTGAGCGAGTAGCCGGGGTTGGACGCCTGCGCCTTGGTGTAGCTGACGCCGTCGACGCGCAAGCCGTCGGCGTTGAGCAGCGTGATGATGCCGCCCTTGTTGGGCAGCACCACCGGCGCGGCGAGCGTCACGCGCAGGCTCTCGCCGGCGCCGATGGTGCCCGCAAGCGGCATGGCGTTCTTGTCGCGGTCGAGCAGCTTCCAGCCGGCCAGGTCGACCGCCTGCGGCGTGACGTTGAGCAGCGTGACCGTCTCGACCTCGGGCGATTGCACCGGGTTGACCAGCGCGGCGACGATGCGCAGCGCGCCGTCGGGCGCCTCCGGCGTCGGCAGGCCGCCGGGCTCGAACGGGTCGGACGGCGTCGGCGAATCGCTCGGCGGGCCGCTGGTGCCGCCGTCGATGCGGTGGCCGGTCTGGTCGTCGCTGTGCCAGGTCTGCGACTGGAACTTGAGGAAGATCGCCACCCATTGGTTCTGGTCGGGGAAGTGCAGCAGCAGCCCGCCGTCCTGGTAGACGCCGTCGTCCTGCCGGAAAGCGGTGTCGTTGGCCTGGTTCATGTGGATGTCGTGCACGCCGTTGCCGGGCAGGAAGCCGAAGATCTTGTCCTTCTTGCCCGGCTCAGGACCCCAGCGCTCGCCGAAGGCGTACAGCAGCGCGTTTTCGTCGCCCATGGCGCGCTGGATGTGCTGGTCGATCTTGTCGTTGAGGTCGTTGTCGGGGCCGTTGATGCTCAGCGGCAGCGGCACCATCTTGCGCGGGTCGAACAGGTTGCCGCGGATGAAGTCGAGCGCGGCCCCGGCCGGCTTGGACGGCAGCGCCGACCAGCCCACCGGCAGTTCGTCGAGGTGGGCCAGCAGCGGATGGTCGAAGTGCGGCTCGACCACGTACTCGACCTCGGACGGCGCCAGCTGCGACTTGACGTTGATGGCGATGCGGTAATCGGTGGTGTCGTCGACCACATGCACCTGGTAGTGGGCGTTTTGGCTCGAGCCGAGCTGGCGGTTGATCGGGCGTCCCTTGAGGACGCCATAGTGGGGCAGGGGCATGGTCTTCTCCGGATGGTGGCTGCGATAGCTAGACGACAATATAGCCGTCCGACAAAGAAGTTCAAGCAAGCCCATCGTCAAAAAAACCACGCGGCCACGGCGCCGGATTAGGCGGCGAGCAATGTTATTTGCGCGCCGGATCGTACGACAGCACCGGCTTGTAGCCGTCGGGCGCGATCGAGGTATCGAACGGGTAGGTGGCGTGGTTGTGCTGGTCGACCAGGCCGAGCTCGACGAGGATGGTGTGCGGCGGCGCCTTGCCGCGCCGCTCGAGCAGGTTGACGGCGGCGTTGATGGCCACCCGGGTCTGGCTCACGCCCTTGGTGTCGGCGGCGGCGTGGATGGCGCCGGTGCGGATCAAGCGGGCGATGTCGCCGGTCAGGTCGTAAGCGACCAGCCGGATCTTGCCGTCCAGGTGGGCGTCCCTGAGCGGCCCGAGCGCGGCCGGCGCGCAGCCGGTGCAGCCGAGCAGGTAATCGAGCTGGCCGCCATGCTTGGCCAGCACCTCGGCCGCCAGCCGGGCCTGGCCGGCGGCGTCGCTGTCGCCGTAGCGGATGTCGAGGATGTTGACCTTGATGGGCGCCTGCTGGGCGGCGATGCGGGTGCCGTCGACCTCGCCCTTGACCCAGCCCGCCCCCATGGGGCCGGGCAGCAGCGCGATGTTGATCGACTTCAGGCCGCGGCGCTGGGCGTCGCGCACCACCCAGCCGGTCGCCTCCAGGCCCATGCCGCGCAGCGAGCTGGTGACTTTGAGCGAGAGCTCGTCGCTGCGGCTGTCGTTGGCCAGCTCGATCACCGGAATGCCGGCCGCGCGCGCCTTGGCGATCGAGGCGTTGTTGGCCGTCATGCCGATCGGCGAGAGGACGATGGCGTCGTACTTGTCGGCGATGGCCTGGTCCATCAGGCGCAGCTGGCCGTCGAGGTCGTTGTAGCCGGCCGCCGGCAGGATGTCGACCGCCACGCCGAGGCGCCGGGCCTCGCTGACGACGCCGTAGGCGCAGCCGCTCCAGTACGGGTCTTTGAGGTGGGGGAACAGGAAGGCGATGCGCCAGCGCCGGGTGGCCGGCGCGGCCATCGGATAGCGCCCCGTCACCAGGCGCCCGCTGGCGGCGGCGTCGTCGGCGGTGCCGTTGGGCTGCACCGGCGGGAAGATCGACAGCACCGGGATCGGCGCGAACGGCGCCGCGTGGTGCGCCGGCTGGGCCGCGCCGGAGCCGGCCAAAAGCCCCAGCGCGGCCAGCAGCAGGGCGCCGCGGGCGCGGGACGGGCGTGTTGTCGTGGTCGGCATCATAGGGCGCGGGCCTGGCAGGGCGTGACGTCGGCGCGGTGGGCGGCGGCCAGGCGGCCGTTGGCCACGCCGCCGGACGGGGTCAGCACGCCGTGGCGCGCGGCCAGCCGGGCCAGCTCGCCGGACTTGACCATTTCGGTGAACAAGGCGTTGTAGCGGTCGCGCGCCGGCGCCGACGCCGGCCCGGGCGCGAACGCCAGGTAGCCGTCCAGTTGCGCGATGGCCGGGCACAGCGCGACCAAGCCGGCGCCGGGCGGCAGCGCGGCGATCGGCGCGGCGCTGTTGCGTTCATTGGTGGCCAGCAGGTCGATCCTGCCGTGCAGCAGCATCTGCAGGCCGTTGTCCAATTGCGGCACTTCGCTGATGTCGAGCAGCGGGCGGGCCTGGTCGAAGCGCGGGCCGTAGTGCCAACCGCGCACGGCCGCGATGCGCACGCCCTTGAGCGGGCCGAACTCCCCCCGCCAGCGCGGATCGGCCTGGCGGCGCGCGTAAAACACCAGGCGGTCGCGGTAGAAGGGCAGGTCGACAAAGGCGAACTGGCGCTCGCGCGCGGCCGAGCGGTAGGGGCCGATCAGGATGTCGGCCTGGGCGCGTTCGACCATGGCCTGGGCGCGCGGCCAAGGATAGATGTTGAAGCGGACGGTGTCGCCGGCGCGCGCGGCCAGCACGCGCAGCACGTCGACGCCGAGGCCCTGCCATTGGCCGTCGGCCGATTGCTCGAAGATGTGGGCGAAGGCGGCGCCGACGGCAAGGCGCTCGGCGGCGCCGGCGTGGCGCGGCGCGCCAAGGCCCACGCCGAGGGCGAGCATGGGGAGGCAGGCGAACATCAGGTGTTTGAATGCGCTCATGAGCAGGTTCCGCGACCGTTCGACAGTGCCAGTCTAGCATGGAGGTTGCCGAAAAGCACTTGCCTTGATTTCATGGCGCTGTCACAAATGCCGTCTACACTGGCCAGGTTAAAAAGGAAGTCAGCAGATGTCCATGGAAGCCTTAGCGATCAAGCCCGACGAACAATCGTTGTCGGCGGCCCATCGTGACCACTTCATGGAAGCGATGTCGCGCGTTTTGGCCAGCAAGACGTTTTCGAAGAGCGCCCGGTTGTCGGCATTCCTGCGCTACGTGTGCATCACCACCGTGGAGGGTGGCGAGAAAGTCCTGTGCGAACAAAATATCGGCACCGCCGTCTTCGGCCGCCCCGACCATTACAACGCTTCCGACGATACCATCGTGCGCAGCAGCGCGCGGTTGCTGCGCCAGCGCCTGGCCACGTATTACGAGGACGAGGGGCGCGGCGACCGGTTCCGCATCACCATCCCACGCGGCTCCTATGTGCCGGTGTTCGTTGCCGCGACGCCGCCGTCGTCCGCTTCCGGGGAGCGCGCGGCGGCGCCGCTGTACGCCGCTGACGGGCCACCTGAAGCGCCCGTGGCGGGCATGGCCGCAGGCACGCATGGCGCACCCGCCACGCCGAGCGCCGAGCCGGGCGCCGGCACCGCGCCGATGTCGCCGACCACGCCGACCACGCCGTTCGGGCCCGGCACCGCAAGCGCCGCGGCCGCCTCCACGCCCGCGCGGGCGACCCGGCGCCTGCTGTTCGCGCTGCTGGTCGTCGCGCTGCTGGCGGGCGTGGTGTTATGGCTTGCCAGAAGCCAGGCGCCGGCCGACGCCAGCGACCGCTTCTGGGCAGCCATCCTGCGGGGCGACACCGATACCGCGCTGATCGTGGCCGACAACGGCCTGGTGATGTACCAGAGCGAAGTGCGCCGGCAGGTCGAGCTGAGCGACTACAACACCAATTATCCCGGCGATGCCGACACGGCCGGCGGCGCCAGAAGCGTGGCCCACTATGGCGCGCGGCGCTACACCGCCATGTCCTCGGTGACGCTGGCGTCCGAGCTGGGCAAGCGGGCGCGCGCCGCGCCGGAGCGCTTCCATGTCCGCTTTGCGCGCGATGTGCATCTGGCCGACCTCAAACACGGCAACGCCATCCTGGTTGGCGTCGAGAACTCCAATCCATGGTGGGCCTTGTACCGCAAGCATTTCAACTTCCACATCGACTGGGATCCCCTGTCGGGCGATTACAACATCCGCAACGACCGCCCGCGCCAGGGGGAACGCGCCACCTACGCGTTCTCCGGCCGCGATCCGAGCCGGCGCGGCTACGCGCTGATCGGCCTCAAGCGCAACCTCGGCGGCGATGGCTACACGCTGCTGCTGGGGGGCACCACCTCGGCCGGCACCGACGCGGCCATCGAATACCTGATGAACCCGGCCTCGATGGCGCCGCTGATGCGCCAGGCGCTCCGGGCGGACGGCGCGATCGCCGACTTCGAAGTGTTGCTGCAGTGCGTGTTGCAGGCCAACGGCAGCACCGATATCCAACTGCTGGGCCTGCGCGTCGGCCAGCCCTGACGGACTAGACGTCGCGGTCCGCTCGCGCCGGCCGCCATGGCCGGCCCCCCTTTGCCGTTCGAAACGCCGCCGTCGCCGCGCAGCGGGGGACACGCGCGCCGCGCGCCCGTGGCACGGCCGGTTTCACGGTGATTTTTCACCGTGAAACGGAAAAACGCCGGCGGGCGCCGCTCTACACTGCCCAGCGTTGAAGGCGATCCGGCCACGCCGGCCGGGCACTTCGCGTTTCGCACCCCTATCCGGATCGGAGAGCATGACCATGCAATACACCATTTCCAAACGCCGCCGCTTGATGACCACTTCGGCGTTCGCGCTCGGCTTCGTGCTGGACGCCCATGCCCAGGAGGGCAAGGACATCCCGGACGAGCCGGCGCCGGCGGCCGTCGTCAACGTCACCGGCATCAAGCGCGCCTATCTGCGGGCCATCGAAAGCAAACTCGACCGCAATGGCATCGCCGATGTCGTCAGCGCCAACGAGGTGCAGGGATTGCCGGACAACACCATCGTCGAAGCGCTGCGGCGCGTGCCCGGCCTGTCGGTGCTGCCGACGCTGGACAACGAGCATCCGCGCGACGAGGCGGCCACGCCGGTGCTGCGCGGCCTTGGCGCGGCCTACAACAACGTCACCATCGACGGCTCGCCGCTGGCCTCGCCCGGCACGCCGAACGGCAACCTCGGCTCGATCGGCCGTGGCGTGCGGCTCGATCTGCTGCCGTCGTCGATGATCAGCGAACTGGTGGTATCGAAAACCTTCTCGGCCGACCAGGAACCGAACGCCATCGGCGGCGCCATCGACCTGAAAACCCGCAGCGCCTTCGAGCGCGGCGGCAAGCCGTTCTTCACCTTCGAGGGTTCGGGCGGGGCGGCCAGCGACACTTCGCGTCCGCGCCCGCAGGACCGCGTCGGCGAGCGCGTGGTCGGCACCGGCAGCTTGACCTTCGGCCCGGCGCGCGAGTATGGCGCCGTGGTGTCGGCCAATTACCAAAAGCTCGAGACGAGCACCGACACCCACATGACCACCGACACGGTGTTCGAGAATTTCTACGACGCCAAGGGCAACCGCCTCGCCGGCAACAACCTGGGCAACGGCTACGCCGTCCCGCAGCAGGACAAATACTGGTATGTGCAGGACGAGCGCACCCGGCTCGGCCTGACGGTGAAGCTTGAAGCCAAGCCCAACGAGCAAGTCTACGGCTTTCTGACGGCCGGCTATTACCGTTTCCGCGACGTGATGCAGCGGAACGAAAACCTGATCGACCCGCGCAACACGGCGCAGGTCTTCAACCAGACGCCGACTTCCGGCGCCTACCCGGGCGCCGACGTGGAGGTCGGCTTCTCGCAGCAGGACATGACCAGCGCCACCAAGCTGCTGCAAAGCGGCGCCGACTGGAAGATCGACGACAGCCAGAGCGTGGGCGTGCGCGCCAACGTTTCGCGCGCGACCTACCGCGAGCCGATCCGGATGATCAAATACGCCACCAACGCCAGCTACAGCGCGCCCGGCGCCGGCGGCGCCACGCCGGTGGCCACGCCGGAATACGCGTTCGACTACGACACGAGCGGCCTGAACCATTCGTTCAACGTCGCGCCGGCCGCCTACAACAACCTGGCCAACTACAAGCTGCTGTATTACCGCGACAACTACGTCCGTTCCGCCACCGACACCATCGGCAATGTGCGCGCCGACTACCGCCGCAACCTCGACCGGCCGGGCCTGGGTTTTGCCGCCGGCGTGTCGTACACGCTGGACCGGCCAAGCTACAACATCTTCCGCAACGACATGCAGCCCAACACCAGCCTGCCGGCGCTGACGCTGGCCGGCGTTACCGGTCCCGGCGCGCCGCTCAAGTACAACCAGCGCGGGCTCGATCTGATCACCATCGATCCGCAGGCGGCGCTGGCGCAAATCGCCGCCCTGCGCGCGGCCGGCGGCTTGAACACCACCAATCAGGTCAACTTCAGCAACCAGGACAATTTCGAGCACGTGGAAAAGACCGCCGGCGCCTATGCGCAGGTGAGCTTCAACGCGGACAAGTGGAAAACGCTGTTCGGCCTGCGCGAGGACCGCACCGAACAGCAAACCAACGGCCGCGCGCTGGTGGCCGGCGCCTGGGTCGGCTTGCCGACCAGCTCCCGGTACGACTTCCTGCTGCCGTCGGCGCAGCTGACCTACCAGGCGACGCCGGAGCTCGATATCCGCGCCGCCGCCAGCCAGACCATCGGCCGGCCGACCTACGATTCGTATGCGGCGCGCACGTCGATCAGCTTCGTCAACGTTGGCGACGCCGGCAATCCGAACGCGCAGGGCGTCACGGTCACGGTGGGTAATCCGCAAATCAAGCCGCGCCTGTCGACCAACACCGACCTGGCGGTGAACTACCGCTTGCCGAAGGCGGCCAACGGCTTGCTGTCGCTGGCGGTATTCAACAAGGACATCCGCGACGAGATTTTCAACCAGTCCTCGCTCGGCTACACCTACCAGGGCGTAACCTATGCCAACGCGCTCGTGTCGAAGCCGGTCAACGCCTCGGACGCCTCGGTTCGGGGCGTGGAGGCGGCGGCCGTCGTCAATTCGCTGGGCTGGGTGCATCCGGTGCTGGCCGATGTCGGCTTTAGCGCCAACTGGAGCTTGCTGGACGGGCAGATGAGCGTGCTCAAGGCGGCCGGCGGCACGCGCCGGCTGGACCGTCTGGTGGGCCAGCCCGACCAGACCCGCAACTTGACCGTGTTTTATGCGAGCAAGGGACTGGAGTTGCGGGCCGCCTATAACTACCAGGGCAAGGCGCTGCGCTTGATCGTGCCCGATATCGCCTGGCAGGATCTGTACTGGGCGCCGCGCGCGCAGGTCGACCTGCAGGCCAGCTACAGGATCAGCCCGGAGTGGACGGTGTTCGGCCAGGTGCAAAACCTCAACCGCCGCCGCATGACGAGCTACACCGGCCCGTCCCAAAACCTGCTCAAGGACACCTATTCGGTGCCGATGGTGGCGTGGATCGGCCTGCGCTACACGCCGAACTTCTAACCTTGGACTGGACCTGCGACCGATGATTTCCTTACTTTCCTTTTCCCGGCTGGCCGCGCTCGCGCTGGCCGTGCTGGCAGCACTTAGCGCCGCGCCCGGCGCGACTGCTGGCGCCGCCGCCACGGGCACTACGGCCACCACGGCCACCACGGCCGGCACCAGCGCCATCATCGTCACCCGGGCCGAGCAGATCCGCCAGAAGCTGCTCGATCCCGCCGCCGGCGTGTTCATCGCCGCCCACCGGGGCTGTCACAACGCCTCGCCCCGGCTGGACCTGGCCGCCGTGCCGGAGAACTCGCGGCCGGCGCTGGAGCATTGCGTGCTGCTGGGCGTCGACATGATGGAGCTCGACGTGCGCCGCGCCGCCGACGGCACGCTGGTGGTGATCCACGACGCCACGGTCGACCGCACCACCGACGGCCACGGCAAGGTGTCCGCGTTGACGCTGGCGCAGCTCAAGGAACTGCGGCTCAAGCAGAACCTCGGCGGCGCCATGTCGCCCGAGCCCACCGCCGAAAGCGTGCCGACACTGGCCGAGATGCTTGAGGCGGCCAAGGGCCGCATCATGCTCAACCTCGATATCAAGGACGAGGACATCTATGCGCAAACGATCGCCGAGGCCGTCAAACACGGCATGGGCCAATACGTGCTGGTCAAGAGTTTCGTCGACGAGCGCACGGCGCAGGCGGTGGCCGACCAGCCGCCGTTCGCGGCGGTGCCGTACATGCCGATCGCCGGTCCGTGGTCCGGCGCGCGCCAGACGCAAAGCGGGGCGCGGATCGTCGAGCGGCAGCTGGCCGGGCGGCGCAAGCCGGTGGGCGTCGAGCTGGTGTTCCTGCCGCCGGCGCAGTTCCAGCCGCTGCGCGAAGTGGTGTCGCAGGCCAAAGTGAGGCTGTGGGCCAACAGCCTGACGGCGGTGGGCGTAATCAGCGTGATCGGTATGGGCGGCGATCTGGAGGCGCTGCGCACCGCCGGCAAGACCTGGGGCGCGCTGTTCGCAGCGGGAATCGACACCATCCAGACCGACGAGCCGGGACCGTTGCTCGACTACCTCGAGCGGGAGGGCATCAAGCACTGAGCGGCGCGGCGTCGTTACAACATCCATGACTCCCTGGCGGGCGATATTGATCGCCCCGATGCTCCGATCAGAGCATTATGACAATATAATGGGTTCACTAGCCCGATAGGAGTTATTGATGACCGCTCCAGCGCTCCTGCAGCCGACCGACGCCACGCACGCGCAGTTGAGCCAGTTGATCGGCCAGATCTACCAGGCCGCGCTGGCGCCGGGGCGCTGGGAGAAGGTGGTCGAGGCGATGGGGCAGTGGATCGGCTGCGACAAGGCCATCCTGGTCACGCCGCTGCATCCGCCGGACGTCGGCGGTTTATACTTCAACGACCGCTTCCCGCCCAGCGCGCTCGAGTTGTGGCGTACCCGCTACCATGGGGACGACCTGTGGAGCCAGGCCGGCGTGCGCCGCAGTCTGTTCAACAGCGGCCTGATCGCCACCGGCGACGAACTGGTGCCCCGGCACGAACTGCTGGCGTCGCGCTGGTACCGCGAATTCCTCTCCCAATACAATGTCGGCCAGCTGCTCACCGGCATAGTGCTGGGCGTCGACGCGCGCGTGCCCATGTCGGTGACGTGTTCGTTCTTCCGTCCCATCGACGGCCCCGGCTTCGGCGAGGCCGAGCGTTCGCGGCTGGCGTTGCTCATGCCGCATCTGGCGGCCTCGCTGGGCGTCATGCAACGGTTGCGGCTGGCCGATTTGAAGGTGGCGTCGAGCCTGGCCGCGCTCGATGCGCTGCCGCACGGCGTGTTGCTGGTGGGGCCGCCCAACGAGGTGGTGTTCGCCAACCGCGCCGGGCGGCGCATCTGCGCCGAGAACGCCGAGTTGCGCCTGGTGGCGACCGACGCCACGCGCATCGCCGCCGCGCCGGCCGTGGCCACCGCCATCGCGGCCGCGCTCAAGGCCACGCTGGCGCCGCGCGCCGCGCCGCGCCACCACGCGGCCGTGGTGCACGTGCCGCGCGCGGCGGGCCGGTCGCCGCTGGTGCTGCACTTTTCCAGGTCGGCCGAGCACGACGACGTGTCCGGCGCCACGCCGTCGCCGCTGGCGCTGGTGTTCGTCAAGGATCCCGCGCAGGCGGCCGTGGTCGATCCGCAACTGGTGCGCCAGGTGTTCGGCCTGTCGCCGGCCGAAACGCGCGTCGCGCTGGCGCACAACGAGCACGGCGTGGTGGCGGACGTGGCGGCGGCGCTGTCGCTCAGTCCCAACACCGTCAAGACCCATCTCAAGCAGATCTATGCCAAGCTCAACATCGGCAGCCGCTGGGAACTGGCACGCGCCTTGTCCAGCCTGGCGCCGCATTGAGCGACGCCGTTCGGTGCCTGATCGGATCCGATTACAGGAATTGTAGTGAGATGCCGGTGTACTCAATGTCGTCCAGGTCGCCAGGTTGGCTGCCGGTGCGCACGACAAACCTGACCGCACCGGCCGGCAAGGTGGCGGGAACGGCATAGTCGAAGGTGTACGCGGAATAGCCGCCGGCGACATCCGAATTCATGCTTAGCGCCACGCGCGCGCCGATGGCGTTGCCGGCGGCGTCGAACAGGCCGGCATCGCCTTTTGTCGTTTGCGTCGTGCCCTGCATGCCGCGAATGAGCAGTTTGACCCGCGCCGTTTTAAATTTGTTGTTGTCGGCGGTTTTCCACTCCAGCAGCGTGTTACTGAACCCGTCGCCGCGCGACGTCGTTTGCAATTGCGAGTTTTGCGAACCGCTGTAGTTGTCGTCACCGAGATGGATCAGTTCCGAGAAGCCGGCGGAGGCGTATTCGTTCGGCCCCAGCGGCGTCAGCGCGACCGGCGTGGCGCCGAGGTTATAGGTCGATTTCCCTTGCAGCGGCAGCTGGTAGTAGTAGGCCGCCGGCGCGAACGTGTCCGCATAGGCGCGCAGGGCGATGATGCCGCCGGTGGCGAAATCGGCGGTCCTCACCTTGAACGAGTACTGGCCGGTGGCGTCGGTGGTCGCGGTGTAGGCGCCGTTGCGGTAGGGCAGGTTGATTTTCACGCCGGCGAGCGGCGCCCCCGACACGTTGTTGATGGTGCCGGAAAACCGCGCCTCGGTGGCGAGCAGGGTGTCGGCGGGCGCCGGTGGCGGCGTTGTGGCGGTACTGCCGCCGCCACCGCCGCAGGCGAGCAGCGACAGGCAAATGGCGGGGAGAAGTGTGTTACGCATCATAGTGTTCTCGTCAGTGGAAGGTCCGGTCAGGGGGGCGGAACTGCGGGATCGAGGCGACGCTTGGTCCCAACGACAAACCGCTGCGCCGACGCCAGCTTGATACCCGGTGCAAGCCTAACGAAAATTCCGGAAATAAACTTCACCCGCCGGGGTGATTCAATCTGCAAGCCGATTTGTTAGTCTCGACAAGCGCGGCAAACGGCAATTCGCGCGTGCCGACGTCTGGCGGAAGCGGGCCGATCGGCACTCAACGGCTGCATACGGGTGGGCCAATAAGTGCGAATTCACGAGGGAAGAATATGAAGGTGATAAAAATTACCGCTTCGACCGCAGTGTTGCTTCTTCTCTGCGGCGTTTGGGCACCGCTGGCCCAAGCCCAGTCGAAAGCTGACTTGCAGGATCAGTACCTAAAGACGTGCAGCGTCGATTTTCAAAATGCTCATCCAGATATTCGACCGCAGTGCGATCTCATCAAAAAGACCATCGATTTGATGTCCGAGACCTCAGGCAGCAGCACGACGAAAAAACGCGCCAATACCGATGCGCCGGACGGCACCACGGAATGTAAATGTGAGCGAAAAATGGGACGGTGTAGCGCGAGCACGTCGCTCAGGTCGCTGCCGCAATCTGGCAAGCTTTCCAAATACATTCTCAGGATCGCGCCTCCCGCCGGGCAGTGTGCGGAAGTGACTGTTTATCTTGCGCCGCAAAAGGGCGCGGTGAAAAGCATGATACGCGAACCGATTTATCGCGTAGTCGAAAGTCCGGCGGAAGTCGAATGGCTCAGCGAGTCCACCCGCTACCAAATTCTCGACTCGGATACGGAGTGTTACCTGTGCGCGCGCAAGGCTGCACGGGACGCGCGCCGGAATACCGAGGATAGCGCCGCCGCCGAGGTTCAGAAGGAAATCCGCAAATCCTATGAAACCCAATATCAGCAATGCTTGCAAGGCAAGTCCGAAGGCTTGGACCTGTCCAAACTCGAGCCGCAAATGAAGGCGCAGATTTGCGAGGGGATCAGGCAGCAAATGCTGTTGAATTGACGCGCACGGCCTTCACATCAAAATGACGTCGTACTGCTCCTGGTGGTACGCCGTCTCCACCTGCAGCGAGATCTTCTTGCCGATGAAGTCGCCCAGCATCGCCAGGTGCTGCGACTCCTCCTCGAGGAACATGTCGACCACCTCCTGCGAGGCGAGGATGCGGAACTCGCGCGGGTTGAACTGCTTCGCTTCGCGCAGCAGCTCGCGCAGGATCTCGTAGCAGATCGTGCGCGAGGTCTTGACCTGGCCCTTGCCGGCGCAGGCCGGGCAAGGCTCGCACAGGATGTGGGCGAGCGACTCGCGCGTGCGCTTCCTCGTCATTTCCACCAGCCCGAGCGCCGAGAAGTTCGACACCGACACCTTGGTGCGGTCGCGCGAGAGCGTCTTTTTGAGCTCCTGCAGCACGGCGTTGCGGTGCTCGTTGTTCTCCATGTCGATGAAGTCGAGGATGATGATGCCGCCGAGGTTGCGCAGCCGCAGCTGGCGGGCGATCGCGTGCGCCGCCTCCAGGTTGGTCTTGAAGATGGTGTCGGCGAAATTGCGCCCGCCGACGAAGCCGCCGGTGTTGACGTCGATGGTGGTCATCGCCTCGGTCTGGTCGACGATCAGGTAGCCGCCGGACTTGAGGTCGACGCGCCGGCCCAGCGCGCGCAGGATCTCCTCCTCGACGCCGTACAAATCGAACAGCGGGCGCTCGCCCGTGTAGTGCTGCAGCCGTGGCAGCACGCCGGGCGTGTAGGCCTTGCCGAATTCGACCAGGTTCAGGTAGTTCTCGCGCGAGTCGACCTGGATGGTGGCCGTGTCGTCGTGGACGAAGTCGCGCAGCACGCGCTGGGCCAGGCTCAGATCCTGGTGCAGCAGGGTGGTGGCGGGGCGGGTCTTGGCGCCGTGCGTGATCGCGCTCCAGGTCTTGCGCAGGTATTCGACGTCGGCGGCGATGTCCGAGTCCGACGCGTCCTCGGCCTGCGTGCGCACGATGTAGCCGCCTTTTTCGTCGGCCGGCAGCAGGCTTTGAAGGCGCGTGCGCAGCGCCTCGCGCTCCGCTTCCTTTTCGATTTTTTGCGAGATGCCGATGTGGGCGTCCTGCGGCAGATACACCAGCATGCGCCCGGCGATGGAGATCTGCGTCGACAGGCGCGCGCCCTTGGTGCCGATCGGGTCCTTGATGACCTGCACCGTCAGCACCTGGCCGTCGAACAGGATTTTCTCGATCGGGGTGGGGGTGGCGTTCTGGCCGCCGCCGTCGTGCGGGCGCGCTTCCCAGATGTCGGCCACGTGCAGGAAGGCGGCGCGTTCGAGGCCGATGTCGATGAAGGCCGACTGCATCCCGGGCAGCACCCGCACCACCTTGCCGGAGTAGACGTTGCCGGCCAGGCCGCGCGTGAGCGTGCGTTCGATGTGCAGCTCTTGCACGGCGCCTTGCAGGATCAGGGCGACGCGGGTCTCCTGCGGGGTGATGTTGATCAGGATGTCTTCGTTCATGTGTCTCGGCGGCCGGCTGGCGCGGCTTCTGTGGCTATGTGAAGACTGATCATACACGAACCCGTACCCCGGCAAAAAGGGGACGTACCCCGTGGGGTACGTCCCCGGTTCGCGGGGTGCGGGGCGGCGGCCGGCTGTACCCCGCACGGCGGCAAAAAGGGGACGTACCCCATGGGGTACGTCCCCAGCGTGCGGGGTGGGGGTGGCGGCCGGCTGTACCCCGCACGGCGGCAAAAAGGGGACGTACCCCATGGGGTACGTCCCCAGCGTCCGGGTTGCGGGGTGGCGGCGCGCGGCGCGTCAGGGCAGCGGCAGGCCGGCCTGGCGCAGCAACTGCGCCGTCTCGTACAGCGGCAGGCCCATGATGCCCGAGTGGCTGCCGGCGATATGCTCGATGAACTGCGCGGCCGGGCCCTGGATGCCGTAGCCGCCGGCCTTGTCGTACGGCTCCTGCGTGGCGCAGTAGGCGGCGATGGCGGCCGGCGTGAGCACGCCGAAGCGCACCTCCGACACCTGCGTGACCTTGCCGGTGAAGTCGGCCGAGTGCACGGCGATGGCCGTGAGCACCTGGTGCGTGCGGCCCGACAGCTGCGTGAGCATGGCGCTGGCCTCCTTGCGGTCGGCCGGCTTGCCGAGGATCTGGCCGTCGATGGTGACGGTGGTGTCGGCGGTGAGCACGGCGCGCGGCGTCAGGTGGCGCCGCTGCACCAGGTTGTAGCCGAAGGCGGCTTTTTCCTGCGCCACGCGGGCCACGTAGTCGAGCGGCGCTTCGCCGTCGATCACGTCCTCGGTGACGTCGGCGCCGCGCGGGCCGTCCGCGCGCAGCAGCAGCAGTTCGAAATCGATGCCGATCTGGCGCAGCAACTCACGCCGGCGCGGGCTTTTGGAGGCGAGGTAGATCTTTTTTTCGACCAGTTTCATGTGATATTTTCTGACGCCGTCATACCCGGTGGTAGGGGTGGTTCTGGGTTATCGACCAGGCGCGATACAGTTGTTCGGCCAACAATACCCGTACCATACCATGAGGGAGCGTCATACTGGAAATGCGGATCAGGCCCTCGGCGCGCGCCTTGAGCTCGGGATCGAGGCCGTCGGCCCCGCCGATCAGGAAGGCGGTGTCGCGCCCGTCCTGCTGCCACGCCTCGAGCTGCTGCGACAGACCGACCGAGGTCAGGTCCTTGCCACGCTCGTCGAGCGCGATGATGCGCACCGATTTGGGCAGCGCCGCCTCGATGCGCTCGCGCTCGAGCGCCATGGCGGTGGCGGCGGTTTTGCTGCCCGAACGGTCGACCGGCTTGATTTCCTTGAGCACGATCTTCAGTTCGGGCGGCATGCGCTTGGCGTATTCGGCGAAGCCCGTTTCGATCCAGGCCGGCATTTTATGGCCGACCGCAGCGATGATCAGCTGCATCGCGGATTACTCCGCGACTTTTTTGATACGCTTGATGACCGTCTTGGCCGGCGCTTCGTCCGCTTTCGGCTTGGCGGCCTTCGGCGCCTTCGGCTTCGGCGGCAGGGCTTTCAACGCTTCGGCCGAGGCGACCGCGCTCTTGGTCTTGCCGACCTTGATGGTTTTGCCGACCGGGATGGCGGCCTTCTTGGCGGCCGGCTTTTTCTCGGCGGCCGGCTTGGCGGCGGCGGCCTTGCGGGCCGGGGTCTTCTTCTCGATCACCGGCGTGGCGTCGACGGCTTTTTTGCCGGCGGCCAGGTGGCTGGAGATTTTCTTCGGCTCGTCCGCTTCCTCGCCTTCCTTGGTCGACTTGCGCTTGGCCGCGCCCAGCTTGACCGGCTTGTCGCCCCAGATCTCTTCCAGGCGGTAGTAGGCGCGGATCGGCGCTTGCATGATGTGGACGATCATGTCGCCCAGGTCGACCAGCACCCATTCACCGGTGTCCTCGCCTTCCATGCCGTAGACGTCGCCGCCGGCGGCCTTGACCTTGTCGCGCACCGAGGCGGCCAGCGCCTTGGTTTGGCGGTTGGAGGTACCGGAGGCGATGGCGATGCGGTCGAACAGGCTGGTCAGGTGGGTGGTGTCGAACAGCGTGATGTCTTGGGCCTTGACGTCTTCGAGGGCGTCAACGACGAGGGATTGCAGTTTTTTGATGTCCATTTAGCTTTTGTAGAGATTATGTTGTTCAATATAGTCTAGCACTAGCGGCGGGATAAGCGAGTTTGCCTGTTCCCCCCGTTGTAATGCCGCACGTATTTCGGTGGCGGAGATATCCACCGCGAAGTCTTGTGCCAGATAAGTCAGACCGTGCGGCGTGTTGCGGATTTGTTCGGGCGTTCCCAGACGGCTGGAGAACGCCTCGGCGACCGCCGGCGGAAGGCCGGCGGCGCCTATGTCGAAGCCGGGGCGGGCGGCGACACAGATGTGCGCATGGTCGAACAGCGCCCGCCATTCATTCCAAGTGTCGAGCCGCTGCAGCTGGTCGGCGCCCATCAAAAAAGCGATGCAGGCCTGCGGCCCCAGCTCGGCGCGCACCAGGCGCAGCGTGTCGATGGTGTAGGTCGGCAGTCCTTGCGCGGCGCGCTCGATCTCCTGCATGTCGACCACCACGTTGAACGGCTGGTCTTTAAAGGCGATGGCCACCATCTCGGCGCGCTGTTCGGGCGTCGCCTTGAGCATGGCTTTTTGCCACGGCAGGCCGGCCGGGATCACGCGCAGCTGGTCCACTTGCAGCAGCGTGGCGAAATAGGCGCCGAGGGCGACGTGACCGTGGTGTACCGGATCGTAGCTGCCGCCCAGCAGTGCCACCCGCTGTGCCATGGCCTTTGTCACGCGGCCAGCCAGTCGCGGTGCGGCAGGAAGTCGGCGTACAGCGCCGCCTCCGGCGTGCCGTCCTCCGGCTCCCAGCGGTAGCGCCATTTGACGATCGGCGGCATCGACATCAGGATCGCCTCGGTGCGCCCGCCCGACTGCAGGCCGAACAGGGTGCCGCGGTCGAACACCAGGTTGAACTCGACGTAGCGGCCGCGCCGGTAGGCCTGGAAGTCGCGTTCGCGCTCGCCGTATGGCGCGTCCTTGCGGCGCTCCAGGATCGGCAGGTAGGCCGTCAGGAACGCGTTGCCGACGCTTTGCATCAGCGCGAAGCTGTGATCGAAGCCGCCTTCGTTCACGTCGTCGAAGAAAACGCCGCCGACGCCGCGCGCCTCCTGGCGGTGCTTGAGGTAGAAATACTCGTCGCACCACTTCTTGTAGCGCGCGTGCAGGTCGTCGCCGAACGGCGCGAGCGCGTCGCGGCAGCTCTGGTGGAAGTGTTTGACGTCTTGCTTGTCGCCGTAATAGGGCGTCAGGTCCATGCCGCCGCCGAACCACCATGCCGGCTCGCCCTCGACCGTGGTGGTGGTGAAGAAGCGCACGTTCATGTGCACCGTCGGTGCGTAGGGATTGCGCGGATGGATCACCAGCGACACGCCCATCGCTTCCCACGGCTTGCCGCCCAGGTCGGGGCGCATGGCCGACGCCGACGGCGGCAGCTTGGCGCCCATCACGTGCGAGAAGTTGACGCCGCCGCGCTCGATGACGTTGCCTTCCTCGACCAGGCGCGAGATGCCGCCGCCGCCCTCGGGGCGCTCCCACTCGTCGCGCAGGAAGGCCTTGCCGTCGAGCGCTTCGAGCGCGCCGACGATGCGGGCCTGCAGATCGAGCAGGAAGGCCTTGACGGCCTGCGGATTGGGGGAAGACGGCATGTTGTGCTGTGCGTTAAAAAAAACCAAGGGTCGATTGTACCCTGATGCGGGGGTTTGTCATAGCGGGCGCCGGGTTGGCGGCCTTTACCCCCCTGCAAAAAGGGGACGTACCCCTTGGGGTACGTCCCCGGGCGCAGCGCCGTGCGGGGTGGAAGCGGGCGCTGTGCCATGCCGATGGCGGCCTGCCCCGCGGCGATCAGTGTTTCAGGCCGCGCCAGCCGATATCGCGGCGGCACTGCATGCCCTCGAACGAGATCTGGTCGACCACTTCGTAAGCCTGCTTTTGCGCCAGCTTGACGCTGTCGGCCAGGCCGACCACGCACAGCACGCGGCCACCGGTGACCTGCAGCTGGCCGCCCACTTCGGCGGTGCCGGCGTGGAAGGTCACCGATTCCGGCGTTTCGGCCGGGATGCCCTCGATCACGGCGCCCTTGAGCGGCGCGTCCGGATAACCGGCGGCGGCCAGCACCACGCCGACGGCCGTGCGGCGGTCCCATTCCAGTTCGACCGTGTCGAGCGTGCCGTTGACGGCGTGTTCCATCACCGTCACCAGGTCGGTCTTCAGGCGCGACATGATCGGCTGCGTCTCCGGGTCGCCCATGCGGCAGTTGAACTCCAGCGTGCGCGGATTGCCGGCGGCGTCGATCATCAGGCCGGCGTACAGGAAACCGGTGAAGACGATGCCGTCCTTGGCCATGCCGGCGATGGTCGGGTTGATGATCTCGCGCATGACGCGCGCGTGCATCGCCGGGGTGACGATCGGCGCCGGCGAGTAGGCGCCCATGCCGCCCGTGTTCGGGCCTTCGTCGTTGTCCTTGAGGCGCTTGTGGTCCTGGCTGGTGGCTAGCGGCAGCACGTTTTTACCGTCGCACATGACGATGAAGCTCGCTTCCTCGCCGGCGAGGAATTCCTCGATGACGATGCGGGCGCCGGCGTCGCCGAAGCGGTTATCGGCCAGCATGTCGTCGACCGCCTGGTGGGCTTCGTCGAGCGACAGCGCCACCACCACGCCCTTGCCGGCGGCCAGGCCGTCGGCCTTGATGACGATCGGCGCGCCGTTGGCGTCGATGTAGGCGTGCGCCTGCGCCACGTCCGAGAAGGTCTGGTATTTGGCGGTCGGAATGCCGTGGCGCTGCATGAACGCCTTGGCGAAGTCCTTGGACGACTCGAGCTGCGCCGCTTCCCTGGTCGGGCCGAACACCTTCAGGCCGCGCGCGCGGAACAGGTTGACGATGCCGCCGGCCAGCGGGGTCTCCGGGCCGACCACGGTCAGGCCGATGTGCTCCTGCTCGACGAAGGTCGCCAGCTCGTGCAGATCGGTGATGTTGACGTTGACCAGGCGCGAGTCGCGCGCGGTGCCGCCGTTGCCGGGGGCGACGTAGACCATCTGGATGCGTTCGGACTGCGCCAATTTCCAGGCCAGCGCGTGTTCGCGGCCGCCGGAGCCGACTACCAATATTTTCATAAATCCTCAGTCTTCGATCAGCGTGTTGGAATAGACTTCCTGGACATCGTCCAGCGCCTCCAGCGCGTCCAGCAGTTTTTGCATCTTGACGGCGTTGTCGCCGGAGATGACGGTTTCGGTGTCCGGCTTCATGATGATCTCGGCCACTTCGGCCTTGAAGCCGGCCGCCTCCAGCGCGTCCTTGACGGTGGCGAAGTCGTGCGGGCCGCACAGCACTTCGAAGCCGCCTTCCTCATCGGCCACCACGTCCTCGGCGCCGGCTTCGAGCGCCACTTCCATCAGCGCGTCCTCGTTGGTCCCGGGCGCGAACAGGAACTGGCCGCAGTGTTTGAACATGAAGGCCACCGAGCCCTCGTTGCCCATGTTGCCGCCGTTTTTGTTAAAGGCGTTGCGGACCTCGGCCACCGTGCGCACGCGGTTGTCGGTCATGCAGTCGACGATGATGGCGGCGCCGCCGATGCCGTAGCCCTCGTAGCGCACTTCCTCGTAGGCCGCGCCGTCTTCGCCGCCGGTGCCGCGGGTGATCGCGCGCTGCACGTTATCCTTCGGCATATTGGCGTCGGCCGCCTTGTCCACGGCCAGGCGCAGGCGCGGGTTGGTCTGGATGTCGCCCCCGCCCATGCGCGCGGCGACGGTGATTTCCTTGATCAGACGTGTCCAGATCTTGCCACGTTTAGCGTCGGTAGCTGCTTTTTTGTGCTTGATATTGGCCCATTTGCTGTGTCCAGCCATGTTCGGTCTTCCTTCGGCGCGGGGTTGTTGGTGGTCGTTGCTATGCGGTGAGGGCGGTATTTTACCATAGTCGGGGGTGGCGAAACCGCCGGCGGGGGAGGGCGTCGGCGTCCACCCGCGACGGCGGCGGGGTGGGGTCGGCCCCCTCCGGGTCCGACCCCGGTGTGGCTTGGGGGGAGCGCGTGGCGCCGCCGGCGAAACCGTTCCACCCCGGCAGGCGTCGCGTCGTCGCCGCCGCCGCGGGTGATGGGGACGGACCCGGTGGGGTCCGTCCCCGACGTGGGGGCGGTGGTTGGCCGGCTTTCAAGGCGGCCTCGGTGCCGTGCCGTGGCCGGCCGGCTTTCGCTGCCAACCGCGTTGCCGTACAATTGCCGCATGGACAAAAGCACAACGACCCCGGCGCGCGCCGCCTACCTTGGCGGCCTCGGCATCGCCATCGGCGGCGCGGTGCTGTTCTCGACCAAGGCCATCGTCGCCAAGCTGCTGTACCGCTATGAGCTCGACGCCGTCACCGTGCTGGCCTTCCGCATGATCTTTTCGCTGCCGGTGTTCGCCGCCGTCGCCGTGTGGAAGATGCGCACCGGGCCGGCTCTGTCGGCGGCCGACCGCTGGCGCCTGGTCGGCCTCGGGCTGGTCGGCTACTACCTTTCGAGCTTTCTCGACTTCCTCGGCCTGCAATACATCACCGTCGGCCTCGAACGCCTGATCCTGTTCCTGACGCCGACCTTCGTGCTGCTGATCAGCTCAACCATCCTCAAGCACCACATCAGCCGCCGCCAGTGGCTCGCGCTGCTGACGTCCTACTGCGGCATCGTGTTCGTGTTCCTGCACGATTTGGACAACGGCGGCGCCAACGTGGCGCTGGGCGCGACCTTGGTGACCGGCTCGGCCGCCGCCTACGCCGTCTACCTGCTGCTGTCGGGCGAGATGGTCAAGCGGCTCGGCGCGCTGCGGCTGGTGTCGTACGCGATGTGCGTGTCGAGCGTGGCGTGCATCGCCCAGTTTTTTGTCCTGCGCCCGGCCTCGGCGCTGGCGCAGCCGCTGCCGGTGTACGGCCTGTCGCTGGTCAACGGCATCCTGTGCACGGTCATGCCGGTGTTTATGACGATGGCCGCCGTCGAGCGCATCGGCGCCGGCACCGCCTCGCAGGCGGGGATGATCGGTCCCGTGTCCACCTTGTTCCTGGGCGCGCTGCTGCTGGGCGAGCCTGTCACCTCCTGGCAACTGGCCGGCACCGCGCTGGTCATGTCGGGCATTTACCTGTTGTCAAAGAAGTAAAATCGCTAAACCAAATAAACCATATAGATGGATAACGCCATGAAAACCCGCATCGCCCTGATCGCCCACGACAAGAAAAAAGACGACATGATCCTGCTGGCCGGCGAATACCGTGCCTTTCTGTCGACCTGCATGCTGGTGGCCACCGGCACCACGGGCGGGCGCCTGATCAATGAGCTGGGGCTGGAGGTCGATCGCAAGCATTCGGGGCCGTTTGGCGGGGATTTGCAGATCGGCTCCATGCTGGTGCAGGGGGAGATCGATTGCGTGATCTTCCTGCGCGATCCGATGACGCCGCAGCCGCACGAGCCGGATATCAATGCTCTGGTGCGCGCTTGCGACGTGCACAACACGCCGTGCGCGACCAACGTGTCGTCGGCGCATTTGGTGTTGTCGCAGTTGCAGCTGCGCGCTTCGTAGCGTCGTAGGGCGGATTAGCGCAGCGTAATCCGCCGTGGTTGCGCCGTCGGCGGCTCGGAGATGGCGGATTACGTCGTTCCGCCCAATCCGCCCTACGACGTTGCGACGCGTGTGGGGTGTGTCCGCTTTTTGTGGGGGCACGCTACACTCTGACTATCGTTTAATGGAGGCTGTGATGACCAAGGCAATTCGTGTCAACCGCGTGGGCGGACCGGAGGTGATGGAACTGGTGGACGTGGACCTGGCGCCGCCCGGCCCCGGCGAGGCGCAGGTGCGCCACAGCGCCATCGGCTTGAATTTCATCGACGTCTACTTCCGCACCGGCCTCTATCCGCAGCCGCTGCCCGCCGGCCTGGGCATGGAGGGCGCCGGCACCGTGGAGGCGGTCGGCGAGGGCGTCACCGAGGTCAAGGTCGGCGACCGCGTGGCCTACGCGGGCCGCCCGAACGGCGCCTACGCCGAGGCGCGCAACATGCCGGCGGCCCAGCTGGTGGTGTTGCCCGAGAAAATCGGCTTCGACACCGCCGCCGCCATGATGCTGCAAGGGCTGACGGTACAGTACCTGCTGCACCGCACCGTGCACCTGAAGGCCGGCGACACCATCCTGTTCCACGCGGCCGCCGGCGGCGTTGGCCTGATCGCCTGCCAGTGGGCCAAGGTGCTGGGCGTGACGGTGATCGGCACCGTCGGCTCGGACGAGAAGGCGGCGCTGGCGACCGAACATGGCGCCGACCATGTGATCAACTACAGCCGCGAGAACTTCACCGAGCGCGTGCGCGAGATCACCGGTGGCAAGGGCGTGTGCGCGGTCTACGACTCGATCGGCAAGGACACCTTCACCGGGTCGCTCGACTGCCTGGCGCCGCTCGGCACCATGGTCAGCTTCGGCAACGCCTCCGGCCCGGTGCCGCCGTTCGCGCTCTCGGAGCTGAACAGCCGCGGCTCGCTGTTCGTCACGCGGCCGTCGATGGGCGCCTACATCGCCACGCGCGAGGATCTGGAGGCGGCGTCGAAGTCGCTGTTCGGCGTCGTCAACAGCGGCGCGGTCAGGGTCGACGTGCGCCAGCGCTACAACCTGGCCGACGTGGCCCAGGCGCACATCGACCTCGAGGCGCGCAAAACGACCGGTTCGACCATCATCGTGCCATGAGCGGCAGCCTGTTCGAGGAGGACCAGGTCAAGGACAAGCTGCGCCGCGACGAGGAAGAGGAGGACGGCGGCGACTTTTCCGACATGCTCAGCGAAATGCGCATCCTGCTGCCGGGCGCGCAGATGCTGTCGGCGTTTCTGATCATTTTGCCGTTCAATGCCGGCTTCGCGCAGATCGACCATACCGAAAAGCTGCTGTTCCTGGCGACGTTTTTCCTGTCGCTGACCAGCCTGGTGCTGTTGAGCGCGCCGGCGATCCAGCACCGCTTGATGCGGCCGTTGAAGGACCGCGCGCGCTTCAAGCGGGTGGCGACCAAGCAGATCGTGGCGGGGTCGTTCGCGCTGGCGATCGCGCTGGTGCTGGGGACCGACCTGGTCATCTCGGAGGTGTTCGGCGCCACGGTGGGCATGGTCATGGCCGGCATCATGGCGGCGTTGATCGCCATCGCCTGGTGGTTGATGCCGATGTACTTGAAGCGGCATGCCGGTGTTTGAGGTTGCACCCCGCACCCCGCACACCGGGGTCGGACCCGGAAGGGTCCGACCCCATGCGACTTCGGCGCTTGTGCCTTCTTAGCCGGCGTGCCCGCATTCCCTTAGCTTATTCTCGTCCGCGTCCCTTGTAGCTTACTCTCGTCCGCGCCCCCGCGGCTCGCTTCTGTCCGCATGCCCGCGGCTCGTCTCTGTCCGCATGCCGGCAGCCGGGGTCGGACCCCGCCGGGTCCGACCCCACGAGCACCGTTGCCGTCAAAGCCCCCCGTGCGCCGTTCGGGTTCCCTCAACACCCCAACGCCGAATCGAGCTGCGCCAGATTGAACGGCTTGAGCAGAAACTTCGCCGCCGGGTCCGACAAGCCCGCGTTGTCCTTGTCATGCCCGCTGACGAAGACGATATCGAGCGCCGGCCGCTCGGCCCGCGCCTGCGCGGCCAGGTCGATGCCGGACATGCGCGGCAAGCTGATATCGGTCAGCAGCACCTCGATATCGCCGCGCGCCAGCCGCAGCAAGGCCTCCTCGGCCGTGCCGACGGCGTCGACCCCGTGCCCCAACGATTCCAATAGCTCGGCCGTGAGCATGCGCGCATCCTCGTTGTCCTCGACCAGCAGGATGCTGCGCCGGCGCGTTTCGCAGCCGGCTTGCGGCGGCGCCGCTTTCAGGCTGGAGCGCTCCCGGTGCAGCGCCTCGACGTGCTGCTTGTTGGCGAACATGAAGCGGATCTTGCGGGCCAAATCCTCGCGCCGGTAAGGCTTGCTGAGCAATTCGACCCCGGCGTCGAGCCGCCCGCCGTGGACGATGGCGTTTTGCGTATAACCGGACGTAAACAGCACCTCCAGCCCCGGCAGGACGGCCTTGGCGCGGCGCGCCAGCTCCGGGCTGCGCAGCGACCCCGGCATGACCACGTCGGTGAACAGCAGGTCGATCGGCAGGCCGCTCTCGATGATCGACAGCGCGCTCTGGCCGTCGGCCGCCTTGAGCACGGCGTAGCCGAGGCCCTTGAGGATTTCCACCACCGTCTCGCGCACCTGGGCGTCGTCCTCGACCACCAGCACCGTTTCGCTGCCGCCGACCACCGGGCCGTTGAGCGCGGCCGGCAGGCTCTCCAGCTCGGCCATCGAGCGGGGCAGGTACAGCTTGAAGGTGGTGCCGTGGCCGACCTCGCTGTAGACCTTGATGTGGCCGCCGCTCTGCTTGATGAAGCCGTAGGCCATGCTCAGGCCCAGGCCCGTACCTTCGCCCTCGCGCTTGGTGGTGAAGAAGGGCTCGAACACCTTGTCGGCCAGCTCCGGCGCGATGCCGCAGCCGGTGTCCGAGACGGCCAGCATGACGTACTGGCCGGGACAGAGCTCGGGGTGACCGGCGCAATAGGCCGCGTCGAGCTCGGCGTTGCGCAGTTCGATCGTCAGCCGGCCCTCGCCGTCCATGGCGTCGCGCGCGTTGATGGCCAGGTTGAGCAGCACGTTCTCGAGCTGGTTGGGGTCGATCAGCGTGCGCCACAGCTGGTGGTCGACCGCCAGTTCGACGGCGACCGATTCGCCGATCGCCCGTTGCAGCAGGTCGTCCATCGACTGCAGCAGTTCGCGCAGGTCGGCCACCACCGGCTTGAGCGGATGGCGGCGCGCGAACGACAGCAACTGCGAGGCCAGTCGCGCGCCGCGCTCGACCGCCACCGTCGCCGTGGCCAGCCGCTTGAGCGTGGCGGCGTCGGCGCCGGCCGCCATTTGCAGCAGCTGCAAGTTGCCCGAGATGATTTGCAACACGTTGTTGAAGTCGTGCGCGACGCCGCCGGTCAGCTTGCCGATCGATTCGAGCTTTTGCGATTGCAGCAGGGCCGACTCGGTCTGGCGCAGCGCCTCGGCGGCGCGTTTTTCGTCGGTGATGTCGCGCCCGACGGCGTGGATCAGGTCGATGTCGGGCACGGCCGTCCAGGAGATGTCGCGCCAGGAGCCGTCGGCGTGGCGGTAGCGGTTCTCGAAGCGCAAGGTGGTCAGGCCGCTGGCGAGCCGGCCCACCTCGGCGATGGTGGCGGCGTGGTCGTCCGCATGCACGTAGCCGAGGAAATCGTTGCCGATGACGTCCGGCGGCTGGTGGCCGAGGATGCTGGTCCAGGCCGGGTTGATCGAGACGATGCGGGAATTGAAGTCGGCCACCAGCATCAGATCGGTCGACAGGCGCCACATGCGGTCGCGGTCGGCGGCTTGCTGGTTGAGCTGGCGCTCCAGTTCGGAGACCGACGCGTGCTCCTTGAGGTAGGCGCTTTTGAGCGCCTCGGCGTCGCGCGCGCGGCCGGTGACGTCGGAGATCAGGCCGGTGAGGTGGTTGTCGTAGCCGGCTTCGAGGTAGCGGCTGCCGCGCATATGCACCCAGTGGATGGTGGTGTCGGGCCAGACGACGCGAAATTCGACGTTTAAGCCGGCCTGGCCGGTTTGCGCCGATTGCAGCGCCGCCGCCACCGCCGCGCGGTCGGCCGCGTGCACGCGTGCGAACAGGTGCTCGAGACGCCAGCCGGTGGCGCCCTCGGCGAGGCCGAAGCATTGTTCGAAGTGGGCGTTGAAGCTGACGCTGCCCGACAGCACATCGAGGTCCCATTCGCCGTAGCGCGCCACCTCGAGCGCGAAGCGCAGCTTGGTGGCCAGCTTGCGTTCGCGCTCGTCGGCGTCGCGCTGGCCGGTGATGTCGCGCGAGATCGACAGCAAACCCTGGAGCGAGCCGTCCGTGCCCAGCAGCGGGCTGACGACCACGTCCCACCATTTGAGCGTGCCCTTGGCGGTCGGGCACTGCGCCTGGAACTGGCCGATGCTGCCGGCGCGCGCCGTGGCCATCGCCTGCTCGACGTGCGCGCGGATCGGCTCGGGCCACAGGCTGGGCCACATGGCGCCGCACACGGCGCCGAAATCGTCGATCTCCATGACGCACTGGCCGTTGACGTTCATCGCCATCAGGCTGCCGTCGATGGCGAGTATCTTGACGCAGTCCGGGCTGTTTTCGAAGATCGACAGGTGGGCTTGCTGGCGCAAGGCGTCGGCGCGGGCCGACGTCTGCGAGACGGGATCGAGTGTTTCCATAGTGCTCCAAAGACCTGCGGCCGTATAACGCTGGGAATATGTTGTGCGGTCTCGCGGGGGCTGGGCCAGTGGCACGCTGGCAGTGTACATCAGCGTACACATGGGGCGTCGTCTTGTTGAGCAAAATGCTGGAGTGAAAACCGGCGGTGCGCGTTTGGTACGGAAGCGTACAGATGAGCTAAGCCGACTTGGCTATTCTGTCTCTCAAGCCAAGCCATTCCGGTTTGCACCAAACAGGAGCAACATCATGAACAAAGACCAAATCGAAGGTAAGCTGAAAAACATCGGCGGCAAGATTCAGGAAGAAGTCGGCGATCTGATCGACTCGCCAGAGCAAGAAGCCAAGGGCCTGGCCAACCAAGCCGAAGGCAAAGTGCAAGAAAAGGTCGGCGACCTGAAGGAAGCGGCCAAGATCGCTACCAAGTAATTCCCGGTCGCAGTAACTGAAAAGCCCCTGTGTGCTGATGCACGCAGGGGCTTTTTGGTTATGGGGGAAAATTAAAACCCGGTCACGCGCGACCGGGTTTTTTTGCGCCGCCTAGCGGGCCGGCGCGGGCTGTCCGGCCACCGCCGGCGTTGGCGTTTCAACCGGCCGCTCGGTCGGCTCGATCTTCAGGTCGACCCGGCGCGGCACGCCGCTCGGGCCGGGGAAGCCGGTGAACGCGCTTTGCACCAGGGCCGGCATCACATACGGCGTGGCCTGGATCAGGCTGGTGTTTTGCACCGTCACGTCGTACAGCTTGCGCCCGGTCGTGGTGTTGATGGTCACGCGCAGTTGGCGCTGGTACTGGTGCTTGACGCGCTCCTCGATCCGCATGGTGTTGAAGCGGAACGGATCATAGAAATACGGGCGATAGCCCCAGCGCGAGTAGCCCCAGCCGTAGCGGCCGTAGCCCGGACCCCAGTACGGCCCCATGAACGGATCGTCCGCTTCGAGCACGCGCACCGGATGGTCGATGGTGACGAACTTCATGCCCACGAGCAAGTTCGGATGCTGGCCCTCGGCGGCCTGGCGGAAGCCCAGCTTGCCCAGTTCATTGGCCACCAGCACTTGATAGCTGCGGAATTCGAGCGTGTCGTCGGCCCCTTGCGGCGCCTCGAAGCCATAGGTTTTGTCCTGCAGGTCGGCGGGCCAGTCGTTGAAGGCGGTGACATCGCTGCGGATGGTCGTGGCGCAGCCGGTCAACAGCATCACGGCGGCAGTCGCCAGGATGGCGAGATATTTCATGGTGTAGCCCTCTCAGGTAAGACGGTATGTTCCAGTGCTAAGTTTATGACGGGCGCTCGGACCCTGCATGATTATTACAGATTGTTACGGCGGCGTGGAAACAAGCAACTTATTTCGGCAACTAATCGCCGGCGCATGCGCACCGCCGCGTCCGCCACCGCCGATTCACGCGTCCGCTGGCGCCGGTGTTGGTAAAATAGGCTTTTGCCTACGTCCCCCAGAGCCCCCATGCGCAACGATAGCAGCCCCACGACGATATACCGCAAAGATTACACCCCGCCGGCTTTTCTGGTCGAGACGGTTGAACTGGGCTTCGACCTCGACCCGGACCGCACCGTGGTGGCCAGCCGCGTCACGCTGCGCCACAACCCGGCTAGCCAGAGCCAGGACATCGTGCTGCACGGCGAGGAGATCGAACTGGTGCAGCTGCGCCTGAACGGCAAGGCGCTGGCGCCGACCGAGTACAAGCTCGATGGCTCGACCCTGACGATCAAAAAGGCGCCGGCCGAGGTCGTGCTGGAGATCGAAACGCTGTGCGCGCCGGTGCAAAACACCACCCTGTCGGGCCTGTACGTGTCGAACGGTAATTTCTTCACGCAATGCGAGGCCGAGGGCTTCCGCCGCATCACCTATTTCCCGGACCGTCCGGACGTGATGGCCAAGTACACCGTCATGCTGCGCGCCGACAAGGCCGCCTATCCGGTGCTGCTCTCTAACGGCAACCTGATTGAAGAAGGCGACCTGGGCGACGGCCGCCACTACGCCAAGTGGGAAGACCCGTTCAAAAAGCCGTCCTACCTGTTCGCGCTGGTCGCGGCGCGGCTGGTGTGCCAGGAGGAGACGTACACCCTGCAGTCCGGGCGCAAGGCGCTGCTGCAGGTGTGGGTCGAGGAAGGCAACCTCGACAAGACCGACTACGCGATGCAGTCCCTGAAGAACTCGATCCGTTGGGACGAGGAGCGCTTCGGCCTGGAGTTGGACCTGGACCGCTTCATGATCGTCGCCGTCGGCGACTTCAACATGGGCGCGATGGAAAACAAGGGCCTCAACATCTTCAACACCAAGTTCGTGCTGGCCAACCCGCGCGTGGCCACCGATGTCGACTACGCCGGCATCGAGGCCGTGGTCGGCCATGAGTACTTCCACAACTGGACCGGCAACCGGGTTACGTGCCGCGACTGGTTCCAGCTCTCGCTCAAGGAAGGCCTGACGGTGTTCCGCGACCAGGAGTTTAGCGCCGACATGATCGGCACCGACAGCGGGCGCGCCGTCACCCGCATCGACCAGGTGCGCACCCTGCGCCAGGCGCAGTTTCCCGAGGACGCCGGCCCGATGGCGCACCCGGTGCGCCCGGACTCCTTCGTCGAGATCAACAACTTCTACACCGTGACGGTGTACGAGAAGGGCGCAGAAGTGGTGCGCATGTATCAAACGCTGGTGGGGCGCGACGGCTTCCGCAAGGGCATGGACCTGTACTTCAAGCGCCACGACGGCCAGGCCGTCACCTGCGACGACTTCCGCGCCGCCATGGCCGACGCCAACGGCCGCGACCTGCGCCAGTTCGAGCGCTGGTACAGCCAGGCCGGCACGCCGGTGGTCACCGCCCGCACGCGCTACGACGCCGTCAAGCGCAACTTCGACATCATCCTCAGCCAGCGCTGCGCCGCCTCGGCCGGCCAGCCGGACAAGCTGCCGTTCCACATTCCGGTGGCCGTCGGCCTGCTGTCGGCCAGCGGCCGGGACCTGCCGTTGACTTTAGAGGGCGGCAAGCACGCCAAGGGCGCCACCACGGTGGTGCTGGAGTTGACCGAGCAGGAGCAGATTTTCCGCTTCCGCAACGTCGACGAACGTCCGACGCCGTCGATCCTGCGCGACTTTTCCGCGCCCGTGGTGCTCGAATACGACTACACGGACGCCGAACTGCTGCACCTGTTCAGCCATGACAGCGATCCGGTCAACCGCTGGGAAGCGGGCCAGCGCCTGGCCATGGCGCGCCTGCTCAAGCTGACCGCGCAAGTGGCGGCGGCCGGCGGCAGCGACGCCAACCTGAAACTGGACGCCACCTTCATCAACGCCCAGCGCGGCGTGCTGACCGACGAAACGCTCGACCCGGCCTTCCGCGAACTGGCCCTGATCCTGCCGTCGGAGACCATCATCGCCGAGCAGATGGAGGTGGTCGACCCGCACGCCATCCACACGGCGCGCCAGTACATGCGCCGCACCATCGGCGCTGCGCTCAAGGCCGAACTGCTGGCGCAATACCACGCCAACCAGACGCCGGGCGACTACAGCCCGGACGCGCTATCGGCCGGCAAGCGCGCGTTGAAGAACCTGTGCCTGTCGTACCTGATGGTGGCGCCGGACATGGCCGAGCTCAAACTCGCGCAGCAGCAGTTCGAAAAGGCCGGCAACATGACCGACCGCTCGGCCGCGCTGGTGGCGATGATCCACAGCGGCGCCGCCTCCGGCCCGTACCTGAAGAACTTCTACGAAGACTTCGAAGGCGAGGCGCTGGTGGTCGACAAATGGTTCGCCATGCAGGCCGCCGCGCCGACGACGGACGTCGCTGGCGTGCGCAAGCTGATGGAGCACCCGGCCTTCACGTTGAAGAACCCGAACCGCGCGCGCAGCCTGATCTTCAATTTCACCAGCGGCAATCCGTCGCAATTCCACGCCGCCGACGGCAGCGCCTACGAATTCTGGGCCGAACACGTGATCAAGCTCGACGCCATCAACCCGCAGGTGGCCGCGCGGCTGGCGCGCGGCATGGACCGCTGGCGCCGATACGCCCCGGCGCTGCAGGCCAAGATGAAGCGCGCGCTGGAAAAGGTCGCCGCCCGCGCCAAGCTGTCGAACGACGTGCTGGAAGTGGTGACCAAGGCGCTCGCCAACTAAAAACAATTTAAACGATTTATATTTCACCACAAGGGAAGCCATGAAACGCATCAGCCTCACTCAATACCTGGTCGAAGAACAGCGCCAGAACAACACGATTCCGGCCGAACTGCGCCTGCTGATCGAAGTGGTCGCGCGCGCGTGCAAGACCATCAGCCACGCCGTCGGCAAAGGCGCGCTGGGCGAAGTGCTCGGCACGGCCGACACCGAAAACGTCCAGGGCGAAGTGCAGAAAAAGCTCGACATCATCTCCAACGAGATCCTGCTCGAAGCGAACGAATGGGGCGGCCACCTGGCGGCGATGGCGTCGGAAGAGATGGAAACCATCCACCCGATCCCGAACCGTTACCCTAAGGGCGAATACATGCTCACCTTCGACCCGCTGGACGGCTCGTCGAACATCGACGTCAACGTCTCGATCGGCACCATCTTCTCGGTGCTCAAGGCGCCGGAAGGCATGGGCGAGCCAAGCGAAGAAGCGTTCATGCAGCCGGGGACCAAGCAGGTCGCCGCCGGCTACGCCGTCTACGGCCCGCAGACGATGCTGGTGCTCACCACCGGCAATGGCGTCAACTGCTTCACGCTGGACCGCGAGATGGGTTCGTGGGTACTGACGCAGCGCGACATGAAGATCCCGGCCAAGACCCGCGAATTCGCGATCAACATGTCGAACGCGCGCCACTGGCACGCGCCGGTCAAGCGCTACGTCGACGAACTGCTGGAAGGCGAAAACGGCCCGCGCGGCACCAACTTCAACATGCGCTGGGTGGCCTCGATGGTCGCCGACGTGCACCGTATCTTGAACCGTGGCGGCATCTTCATGTACCCGGCCGACACGCGCGACACCTCGATGCCGGGCAAGCTGCGGTTGATGTACGAAGCCAATCCGATGGCCTTCATCGTCGAGCAGGCGGGCGGCTCGGCGACCGACGGCAAGCAGCGCATCATGGACATCCAGCCGACCAAGCTGCACCAGCGCGTGCCGGTGTTCCTCGGCTCGCGCGACGAAGTGGCGGTGGTGACCGGCTACCACCAAGGCTAAGCCGCAGCGACCAGGGGATCCACGTGAACACGTGGATCCAGCGAAGCAAACGACTCCCGCAGAACCAGCGGAACCAGCGGAACCAGCGGAACAAACGAAACCAGCGGAAACTCGTAGGGCGGATTAGCGAAGCGTAATCCGCCAAGCTCCGTCGGGAACGCGCACGGATCACGTCCTCCTCTGCCTGTGAAACAGCTAAAGTGGCCCAGCCCATAGCCCGTCCGGCCCACAAAGCAATGTCATTTTTGCAGCACGGCTAAAATTTATCGTTTTAGGGCTAGCGTACAGCAGGAAATATTTGTTAGAATATGCGACTTCGCCGCTTTAGCTCAGTTGGTAGAGCAGTTCATTCGTAATGAAAAGGTCGCCAGTTCGATTCCGGCAAGCGGCACCAGAACACAGCAGTAAAAAGTACCAAGAAGTCTCAAAACCCGCTTCCTAGAAGCGGGTTTTTTGTTGTCTCAGAAAAACCGAGGTGTCAGAGGGACGATTGGACACAGGCGCGTCCGTCTTCCAAGGGCATGATGGCTAGCAGGCCATATGTTTTATGAATGAGCTTGCGACGATTTCCCTACTTACCTCACTGGCGCTATTTGGGCAGAAGTGCGGATGCGTCAATTTTTAATTGTTTTGCGCGTGCGTCATCGAGTGTTTTAAGGCAGGTAAGGTGGCGGATTGCCGGAGCGTTACCGGCTGCGCCGCCGCCAAGCGAGGATGCGAAAGCACACTGCGCGTTTCGATATTGCTCGTACGCTTTGCTGGAGGCCCGCAGCTTTTCCTTCGCGAGCTTGATGAATCTCTCATCCTCGTCCCATTTCGACAGTGCAGCGATCGCTTCATCTTCGGCTTGCTTCAGTGCCGCGTTGCTTTCGTCCGATTTTTTCGCCAGACACTCCCGCATGCCGGCCTGCGAGTAGGCTCCACATTGTTCGAGCACGTTGCCGTCACTTTGAGGTTCAGCCGCCCAGACCGTGTCGGGAAAGTCCTGCAGCGTAAGCGCGGCGGTGAGGACGATGAGATTTGCAATCCGCATGAAGGCTCCGTTTAGGGGCGTAGTAAGCTGAGCGCGTAGTCGAGCTTCTTCGCATAGTTAGGATCGCCGCCACCATTGTAGCGACGAGCGATCTGGTCGGTAGTGATTTGGCGCCATCCCGTGATAACGCGTTGTACCGAGCCCTTTTTAAATTTCAAAATCTGCCCAGGGCTCAAATTGGTACATGTTGGGTTCAAGTTCTTCAGTATTTCAACAGTGGTTTCTTCGCCCTTGGCGATTGTTGCTAAGCTGTCGCCTCGCTTGACAGTAACTTGATGCATGGCAGAATCGTCACTCGCAGGAACACTTCGAAACTCGAAATTCGCCATTCGCATAAGTAGGTATCCAACGCCAGCACGAATATTGTGCGTAGGGATGCTTCTTACCGTACCCACTGTTAGCCGCCTTTGCCATTTTGGCGGCATGATTAGTTCGCCTCCTTCCTGCCTGAGAGAATAGAGGTTAGCCCTGGATCGCCCCTGACGCCAATCTGCATGGGTTTGGTTTGCCACTCAATACTTGCTGCGCCAGATTCGGTCCAAATCATCGCTTTGATGAGTAGCCAGTCCAGTTGCCGATAACCGCGCGTGGAGCTCAGGTGCAGATTGAATTCGCTTGCGATTTGTTTAAGCTCGTTATCGTAAGCTTGCCAACGGCTATCGCCAGCTGCCTTGTTTATTCCGTCTTGCCATTGTTCGAATGTCGTCTTGGTCGGTGCATGGGTCGTCATATCTAGCCCTCGTCGAAGGAAGTCAAAAAGGAGCATATCGCGCTCGCACTGAGCCTCTAATGCTAGTGTTCCATCCGGCACAGGACTTGTTTATGCACAATGTTGGGCAATATGACATTAACAATTCTTGCGAATTGATGTTCCGGCCTCCGCTATGCGATGCTGTCGGCCGGAGGGGCTTTTCACCGCAAATCTGACTTAACCGCGCTTCGTGGCGAGCCCAAGTACCCCTACGATTTCTCAGGAGCCGCCTCCGTCGTCTTGAAATCCTACGTCCACCGGCATACTATCGTCCGACCATTTCACTTGGAGGTAAAAATGTTCAGTCACGTGATGATAGGTTCAAACGATATCGAGCGATCGAAGCAGTTTTATGACGCCGTGCTCGGCGTGATCGGCGTGGGCGAGCCTTTTCGTAACACCGCAGCAAGTGGCCACGAGCGGCTTTTTTATCGCCATGACGGCAACAGCTTTTGTGTAACGCAGCCGATCAATGGGGAGGACGCGAGCTGTGCCAATGGCGGCACGATCGGCTTCAAATGCGCTTCGCCCGAACAGGTGCAACAGTTTCACGACACCGCGCTCGCGCACGGCGGCACCACTTGCGAAAATCCGCCAGGCCTGCGCGATGGCGGCTTGGGCGCGATGCACCTAGCCTACGTTCGCGATCCCGACGGTAATAAGCTGTGTGCGCTTTATCGAGTTAAATAAGACCTCAGCTATGGATAAACCCGGTATCCAATTCCGCGCAGGTCTGGCACACACACCAGCATCAGCGCTTTGGCCGCATCCGGCGCGGCGAGGTAGCGTTCGACTGCGCCGGCGACATGGTCAAGGCCGGTCGCCAGCAGGAACTGCTGCGTGGCCAACAGACTGCCCCTGTCTTCTCCGATCAGATGCAAACGACCCGTCGCGCTTGTCGAACAACTCGATGGCGCTCGCGGCGCCCTCGCCGTTGAGCGCCTTGAGCGCCAGGCGCAGCTCATTGTCGGACAGTTTGCGGTAGCGCGCGTAATGCTCCTGCTGGAATTTGTAGGTGTATTTGCCGCTGCGGTTGTGCTCTGCCTCATCCTCGGCGCCGATGCGCAGTTGTTCGAGCAGCTCGGCGCGGTTGGCCAGCAGCAGATCGATGGCGTCGTCGGCCAGCCGGTGCGCGGGCGCCGGCGGCAGCGGCGGCGGCTCTGGCAGCGCGAGCGCGCCGGCGTCGTCGGCCGCGCCCAGGCGCGTGATCGCCGCGCGAATCGCCTGCTGCACCGGCTTGCTTGATTCGGCCGCCAGCGCCGCCTCCAGCACCGGCAGCGCGGCCTCGCCCTGGGTGCGCGCCAGCAGGTCGGCCGCGTTGACCTTTTCGTCGGTCAGCCCGTCGCGCAGCAGCGCGCCGATGTGGGCCGTGCCGTCGGCCTTGTCCAGGCGGTCGATGTAGCGGGCGGCGGCGGCGCGCACGGTGCGGCCGTCGGCCGCCGCCAGCCGCACCACCACGTCGGGGAAGGCGGCCAGCAGCGCGGCGCTGGCGCCGATCCGGTTCACCAGCAGGATGCGCCCGGCCGCCGACAGCGCCGCCGCCGTCGCCCGCACGTCCGCGCCATGGGCCAGCATGTAGTCGTCGAGCGCGCCGGGCGCGAGCAGGCGGGCGAACAGCGTTTTGTGAAAGGCGCCGTCAAGCTGCTTGCGCTCGAAAATAATCGGCAGCACCATCGCCGCCGGGTAGTCGTCGTGCGCCAGCAAGGCCCGCAGCAGCGTGACATCCCAGGCCGGCCGCTCGGCTTGCTGGTTTTCGTCCCTGCGGCCCGGCAGCGCGCCCCACAGCGCGTCGTTGAGCAGGTATTGCAGCCAGTCCGGCATGGCCGCGCCCGTGTGGCCCAGCAGGCGGCCCCGGTCCACCGCCTCGAGCGCCTTGCCCAGCCTGACGAGCAGGGCGACGCCGGCCTCGTCGTTGGCGACGCGCTGGTACAGTTTGTGCCGCCCCGCCACGCTGTTGGCGGCGGCGGACTCGCGCAAGTCGGTGACGACGGCGTTCGTGCGGATCCACCAATCGAGCTGGCCGGGGTTGCCGAGCAGCGCGCCGTCGTCGTCGTGGCGCGCGCGCAGTTCGAGCAGGATGGCCGGATCGCCGCCGGTTGCGATGAAGTCGGCCAGCCGCTGCGTCAATTGCTTATCGACCAGGTCCAGGCCGCTGACGCCCTGGCGCACCAGCGCCGTGTCGGAACCGGGCGCCGTCAGCGCATTGTCGAGCATGCCAAATAATTTTTTAACATTGGTTTATGCAATGTGGGGCGGAATGCCATGCTGCACGAAACGGCGGGCGCGGCAATCCGTGCGCAAGCGAACATGGCTTCGCGCTCATCGGTGCGCCCGTTCCGGCCTTAAATAATGTAAGATCATTTTGATAACTTACTTCGCAAGGGAGAACACCGGATGAAACGCAATGCCATCGTAGGCGCCATGATCGTGGCGGCGGCGCTTGCCGCCTGTAAAAAACATGAGAAGGCCGAGCAGGTGCCGGTCGTGGCCGAGCCGGTCCCGGTGACCGCGCCGGCGCCATCGGCGACCACCACCACGCCGCCGGCCGAGCAAACCGGGGCGCAGCGCGAGCTGGCCCGCAAGCAGGCGCTGCTGGCATATGGCGTGATGGAGGATAAATACATCAACGATCCGCGCGCGCAGTGGGCGACCGAGGCCAAGGCCAGTTCCGTCTTCGGCGAGGGGGACGGCAAGACGCCCAGCGATTCCCATCTGGCCAAAAATGCGGTCGGACCGAGCGACGGCAACGCATGGAGAAACAACAATATCGACCGCGGCTTCGATTGGCTCGAAACGAGTTACGCCACGCCTGTCAACGCCACCGAGGTGCGGGTCGTTGTGCCGAGCGGGCAGGGCGTGGAGGCAATCAACAAGGTGGAGTTGCAGGACACGGATGGCAAATGGCACACCGCGTGGGAGGGCGTGAACGACGTCAAGCGCGACGACCGGGGTAACCGCACCTGGTTCCTGCGCACCTTCGACAAAACCGCGTACAAGACTAAGGCGGTGAAAGTCACCTACGCCAATAATGTGGAGCACGATTACAAGACCATCGACGCCATCCAGTTGGTCGGCGATAAGTAATCCGGGCGGTCCCGTTCAGTCGCGGTCGGCGGCGCGCCGTTTGTCCGGCTCGTTGAGCACGCGCTCGATGACAGGCAGCGGCACGCCGGCGTCCTCGAGGAATTCAATGGCGGCCGCGCGGCCTTCGGTATCGAGCATGGCGATGCCGGCGTGCACGGCGATGGCCTTGGCGCGGTCGGGGCGGGAACGTCGTTCGATCATCATGGTGTGGCCTCCTGTGTTATCTAGACAGTAGCACAAGGCAACCGCGCGGCGCGTACCGCTGCCCCTAGGCCATCTTGCGCACGAAGCCGGCGCGCATGTCGCAGGCGCTGGCGATGGCGCGCAGGATTTCCTCCATGCCGGCCGGCTTGGTGACGTGCTGGTCGAAGCCGGCGTCGTGTGTGCGCTGGCGCGTGCCCTTGTCGCCCCAGGCCGTGAAGGCGACCAGCGCGACGCTGCCGAATGCGGGCTGCGCGCGCAGCGCGGCGGCCACGGCGAAGCCATCCATGGCCGGCATGCCCAGGTCCAGCAGAATGGCGTCGGGCAAGAATTCCTTGGCGGTTTGCAACCCTTGCGGGCCGTTGTAGGCCACCGCCGTGTGATAGCCGTAGAGGCCGAGCAACTCCGCCGCGACGTCGGCCGCCTGGATGTTGTCGTCGATAATGAGTACGCGTTTGCTTGCGTTGGGCTGGTCCATGATGTTGTTCGAAAAAGTGGGCAACTGAAGCGTTGCGTCTTTCGGCTGGGGCCAGGCCGGGTGTGGGGGCGCGTGCGGTGGATCTGGGCACGGCGGCAGGAGATTAATTGCCCTCCTGAATTAAATTATATGGGAAACCGGCATCTCAAGGAAAGGTATTTAACATTTCTGTGCGGATAAGCGGAGGCACTGCTTGAAAATTGCATGACCGTCACCATCTCTAAATGCCTATCTCCCCTGCGAGCCAACTTGAAAAGGAATCATGATGACGACTGAGAAAGCCATTCTGGCCGGCGGCTGTTTTTGGGGTATGCAGGATTTGATCCGCAAGATGCCCGGCGTACAGAGCACGCGCGTCGGCTACACCGGCGGCGACGTCGCCAACGCCACCTACCGCAACCATGGCACCCACGCCGAGGCGATCGAGATCGATTTCGATCCGGCCGTCATCAGCTATCGCAAGATCCTCGAATTCTTTTTCCAGATCCACGATCCGAGCACGGTGGACCGGCAGGGCAACGATCTGGGTACTAGTTACCGTTCGGCTATTTTCTATGTCGACGAGCAACAGAAAGCGACGGCGCTCGATACCATCGCCGATGTCGACGCCTCCGGTTTATGGCCGGGCAAGGTGGTGACCGAAGTGGCGCCGGCGGGGCCGTTTTGGCAAGCCGAACCTGAGCACCAGGATTATCTCGAGCGTATTCCCAACGGCTATACCTGCCATTATGTGCGGCCCGACTGGCGCCTGCCGCGCCGCTGATCCGCTCTTTTCCCTTCCCACGACATCCCGCAGCCGCGCCGACGCCTGCGGGATGTCGTTTTTATGATCTTAAAAAACCGTTTGAAAACAGTGGCTTAATAAGCGGAAGGTAACCGGAAGGTTGTGTTCAGGACAGACGCGTACAGTGCAACCATGCATTTGAGACCACCTGGAGAACACATCATGAGTCAGTTATTCACCGCCGTTTATGAAGTCAACAGCCCGGCCGACGGCGGTCCGACGCTGCGTTTGAACCTGGTAGTCGACGGCCGCAACGACAGCGTGGTCGGACACGTCCAGCTCGACGACGCCTGCGGCGCGAGCCGGGCGATCTCGGTGCGCGGCCACCACCTCGAGATCGACGGCGAGCAGCCGATGCGCGCCATCGTGCTGGCCGGCACGCCGGCGATCTTCCCGCGCCGCGAGGAGGAGCCGAGCGCGTTCCAGTTGCTGATGGTGTTGCCGACGGCGTGGAAGGATGGCCAGGTCTGCTACAAGATGAGCTTTGGCCAGGAGACGCCGCGCTCGCTCGAAATCCATGACGGCGTCGCCCGTGCCGTGTTGCCGCAGACCACGCACTAGGCATGGGCGGCAACGGCGGTCATTAGCACGATTCATGTTGCGGCGCCGGCGGCCGGCACTTCGCCAGCCGCCGGACTATCGATTACAATCGTCGGGCCGACAGCAGACCGCCAACGAGGCCCGCCATGCCCATGCAGTACCTGCGCGCCCTGACCGGGCCGCACCGCACCGATATCAGCAACCGCCGCCTTGGCCGCGCGCTCGCCTTCGTGGCCGGCGCCGTCAACGCCGGCGGTTTTTTCGCGGTCGGGCAGTACACGTCGCACATGTCGGGCATCGTCTCGGCGCTGGCCGACAACGCCGCCCTGGGCGAGACGGCGCTGCTGCTGGCGGGCCTGGCGTCGCTGCTGGCCTTTTTCCTGGGCGCGGCCACCTCCGCCATCCTGATCAACTGGGGCCGCCGGCGCGGCGCCCACAGCCGCTACGCGCTGCCGCTGACCCTGGAGTCGGCGCTGCTGCTGGCGTTCGGCCTGATGGGCAGCCGGCTGGCCCTGCACGGCCACTTGCCGGCCACGGTGGCGCTGCTGTGCTTTGTCATGGGGCTGCAAAACGCCATCGTCACCAAGGTCTCGCGCGCCGAGATCCGCACCACCCACGTCACCGGGCTGGTGACCGACATCGGCATCGAACTGGGCAAGTTGCTCTACTGGAACGGCGACGGCGGCACGGGCGAGCGGGTGGTGGCCGACCGCGACCGCCTTTCCCTGCTGTGCTCGCTGCTGGGCGCCTTCCTGGCCGGCGGCCTGGCCGGCGCCTTCGGCTTCAAATACCTGGGCTTCGCCGCCACCGTGCCGCTGGCGCTGGCGGTGCTCACGCTCGCCATCATTCCCCTTTTCGACGACCTATCCACCGCCCGCAGGAGACTTGATAGATGATTCGCCCCGCCACGCCCGACGACGCCGCCGCCATCGTCGCCATTTACAACCACTACGTCGCCACCACCGTGATCAGCTTCGAGGAGCGCCCCGTCACGCCGGACGAGATGGCCGGCCGCATCGGCGACGTGATGGCCTTCTTGCCCTGGTTGGTTTACGAGGCCGGCGGCAGGGTGCTCGGCTACGCCTACGCCACCAAGTGGCGCGTGCGCAGCGCCTATCGCTACTCGGCCGAGACCAGCGTCTACGTTGCGCCGGGCGAGGGCGGCAAGGGCATCGGCTCGGCGCTGTACCAGGAGTTGCTGGATCAACTGCGCGCGCGCGAAATCCACATGGCCATCGGCGGCATCGCCCAGCCCAACCCGGCCAGCGTGGCGCTGCACGAGCGGCTCGGCTTTGAAAAGGTGGCCCACTTCAAGGAGGTCGGGCGCAAGTTCGACCGCTGGATCGACATGGGCTACTGGGAACTGCGGCTCGGGTAACGCCGGCGTTGACCCGCCGTTGGCTGCGCATCGTGCGTCGGGGCCGCTTAAAAGTTGATATCATGCGGCTTTGTTAACATCGGGTCCGCCCGCAGCCACCATGCCACAAGTTAGCATCGCCACCGACTTAGCGACATGTGAAAGCGAGCCGATACGCACCCCCGGCAGCATCCAGCCGCACGGCTTTTTGCTGGCGCTCTCGCGCGGGCTCGAGGTGCTGCAGGTGAGCGACAACTTGGCCGAATTCACCGGCATCGCCCCCGAACACGCGCTCGGCCGGCCGCTGGCGGACGTCATCGGCGCCCGTAGCGCGCAGGCGCTCGAGGCCGACCTGCGCGGCGGCGAGCTGCGCGAGCGGCCGGCCTACATCGCCACCGTCGGGCTCGAGGGCGAGCAGTTCGACGTGCTGGCCCACGCCTACGACGAGTTGCTGATGCTCGAATTCGAGCGCGCCCGCAGCGTCGGCGCCGGCATGCAGCAGCTCTATCCGCTGGTGGGCGACTTCCTCAACAAGATCAGCGACGCCGACACCATCGTCGAATTGAGCCGGCTGGCGGCCACCGAAATCCGCGCGCTCACCGGTTTCGGCCGGGTGCTGGTCTACAGCTTCGACCAGGACGGCCACGGCAACGTGCTGGCCGAATGCGTCGACGACGGCTACGACAGCTACCTGGGCCAGCGCTTCCCGGCCAGCGACATCCCGCGCCAGGCGCGCGAGCTGTACCTGGCCAACCGCATCCGCCTGATCCAGGACGCCGACTACCAGCCGGCGCGCCTGGTGCCGCCGGAAAATCCCCTCACGGGCAAAGCCAACGACCTCTCGTTCGCCTCGTTGCGCAGCGTCTCGCCGATCCACCTGCAGTACATGCGCAACATGGGCACGCTGGCGTCGATGTCGGTCTCGCTGATCGTCAAGGGCAAGCTGTGGGGGCTGATCTCCTGCCACCACGCGCAGGCGCGCCACCTGAGCTTCCACCAGCGCAGCGTGTGCGAGCAGGTCGGGCAAATCCTCGCCCTGCACATCCGCAACCGCGAGGACGCCGACCAGCTGCAGTTCCGGCTCGAGGTGCGGCGCGTGATGGTAAACCTGCTCGGCGGGCTCACGCAGGGCGCCGACTTCATCGAAAACCTGCGCAGCGTGCTGCCCGAGCTGCTGCGCTTCGCGCGCGCCGGCGGCGTCGCCATCGTCGTCGACGATCGCCTGATCACCTACGGCCACACGCCCAACGACGAGCAGATACGCGCGCTGGTCGACTGGCTCAGCGCCGACGTTCACCAGGACCTGTTCCACAGCGAGCACCTGGGCGCTGCCTATCCGCCGGCGGCCGGCTTCACGGGGCCGGCCAGCGGCCTGCTGGCGATGCAGATCTCGCGCATCCACCAGCACTACCTGCTGTGGTTCCGGCCCGAGGTGGTGCACACGATCGACTGGGCCGGCCGTCCGGAAAAGCTGGAGAAGTCGGCCGGCATGCTCTCGCCGCGCACCAGCTTCACCAGCTGGCGCGAGGCCATCCACGGCACCTCGGCGCCATGGCACGCGGGCGAGCTGGAACTGGCGCTTGAATTTCGCACCGCGCTGCTGGGCATCGCGCTCGAACGCGCCGAGCAGATGGCCGACCTGGCCGAGGAGCTGGGCCGCGCCAACAAGGAGCTCGAGGCGTTCTCGTATTCCGTCTCGCACGATCTGCGCGCGCCGCTGCGCCACATCGTCGGTTTTTCCGACCTGCTGATGGAGACGGCCGGCAGCGACAATCCGGAGCGGCGCCAGCGCTTCCTGGTCAACATCAAGGAATCGGCGCGGCTGGCCGGCAAACTGGTCGACGACCTGCTCAGTTTTTCGCAGATGGGGCGCGCCGCGCTGCGCCCGGTGCGCGTGCGCATGGACGACCTGGTGCGCGGCTGCATCGACAAGCTGGCGCCGGACACGCCGACGCGCCGTATCGACTGGCGCATCGAACCGCTGCCGGTGATCGTCGCCGATCCGTCGTTCCTGCAGCTGGCGTTGTACAATCTGCTCTCGAACGCCGTCAAGTTCACCGCCCAGAGCGACCCGGCCGTGATCCGCATCAGCAGCGAGCAGCTGCCCGGCGAAACCGTGTTCCACATCGCCGACAACGGCGTCGGTTTCAACATGGATTACGCGCACAAGCTGTTTGGCGTGTTCCAGCGGCTGCACCGCATGGAGGATTTCCAGGGCACCGGCATCGGCCTGGCGAACGTGCGGCGTATCGTCGAGCGTCATGGTGGCCGCGTCTGGGCGCGGTCGGCGCCCGGCGAGGGGGCGACGTTCTCCTTCGCCATACCAACCAATACCAATACAAACACCGATAAAGTTTGAGGCACCCCTATGTTAAAGCCCATCCTGCTGGTTGAAGACAACCCCCACGATCTGGAGCTCACGCTGATCGCGCTGGAACGCAGCCAATTGGCCAATGAAGTGATCGTCGTGCGCGATGGCGCCGACGCGCTCGACTACCTCAACGCGCGCGGCTCGTTCGCCAACCGCGAGCAGGGCAACCCCGCCGTGGTGCTGCTCGATTTGAAGCTGCCCAAGGTCGACGGCCTGGAAGTGCTGGCCGAGATCCGCGGCAACGCCACCCTCAAAAGCATCCCGGTGGTGATGCTCACGTCCTCGCGCGAGGAGCAGGACCTGATCCGCAGCTATGAGCTGGGCGTGAACGCCTACGTCGTCAAGCCGGTCGACTTCCAGGAGTTCGTGCGGGCGATCGCCGACCTGGGTATCTTTTGGGCGGTGCTCAACGAGCCGCCGCCGGGATCGCACCGCTACGTTAAGCCACAGTAGCGCTGTTGGCCGCCGCGCGCCGGCGCAGCAGGTGGCGGATGCGTGAACTGAGGGTTTCGACGGTGTAGGGTTTTTGCAGCAGGTTCACGCCGGGTGGCAGTTTGCCGTCGTGCGACAGCACGCCCTCGGCGTAACCGGAGGTGAACAGGATCTGCGCCTGCGGCAGCCTGGCGCGCACCAACTCGCTCAATTCGAGGCTGCTCACGCGGCCCGGCATCATCACGTCCGTAAACAGCAGGTCGATGTGGACGCCGCCGTCGATCAGGTGCGTGGCCTGTTCGGCGTCGGCGCTGCTCAATACCTTGTAGCCGAGCGTCGAGAGCATGTCGACCGTGGCCGCGCGCACGGCCTCCTCGTCCTCCACCACCAGGATGGTTTCGACGCCGCCGGTCAGCGCCGGCAGCGCCGCGTGGTGCTCGGGCGCGGCCTGCGCCTGGCTGCGGCGCAGGTAGATCTGCACGCAGGTGCCGGCGCCGAGCGTGCTTTGCAGCGCGATCTCGCCGCCGGACTGCTTGACGAAGCCGTAGGCCATGCTCAGGCCCAGCCCCGTGCCCTGGCCGGTCGGCTTGGTGGTGAAGAACGGCTCGAAGGCGCGCTGCATCACCTCCGGCGACATGCCGGTGCCGGTGTCGGCGATCTCGATGAGCACATAGTCGCCCTTGCCGTCGCCGATCTTGGCCAGTTGCTCGGCGCCGGCCTCCAGGTTGCGGGCGCGGATGGTGAGCGTGCCGTCGCCGCCCATGGCGTCGCGCGCGTTGATGGCCAGGTTGAGGATCACGTTATTGAGCTGGCTGACGTCGACGTCGGTGTTCCACAGGCGCGTGGCGATGTCGGCGACGACCACCGCGCGCGGGCCGAGCACGCGGCGCAGCATGTCGTCCATGTCGGCCAGCACCGGCGTCAGGTCCACCACCGCGCTTTGCAGCGGCTGGCGGCGCGCGAACGCGAGCAGGTGGGCCGCCAGCCGGGCGCCGCGCTCGACGCCGTTCAAGGCGTTTTCGATGCGCGCCATGCCCTGCGGGTTGACGTCGCCGACCATCTGCAGCAGGTGCAGGTTGCCGCTGATGATCTGCAGCACGTTGTTGAAGTCGTGCGCGACGCCGCCGGTGAGTTGGCCGATCGCCTCCATCTTTTGCGCCTGGTGCAGCGCGGCCTGGCTCACGCGCAGCTCTTCCTCGCGCTCGCGCAGTTCGGCGAAGGCGGCGTCGCGCTGCTGGCGCGCCTGGTAGGCGGCGCAGTGGTAGCGGATGCGCGCCTCGAGCTCGCGCGCCTCGGGCCATTTGACCAGATAATCGTTGGCGCCGAGCGCGAAGGCTTGTGCCTTGATGTCGGCGTCGTCCTCGGACGACAGCAGTATCACCGGCAGGTGCTCCGTGTACGGGTCCGCCCGCAGCATGCGGATCACGTCGAAGCCGTCGGCGCCGGGCATGCGCAGGTCCACCAGCAGCACCGTCGCCTCGACCTCCTTGCACAGCTCGACGGCGCGCTCGGCGCGGTTGTCGTAGCGCAGCGTGATGCCTTGCTGGCGCGACATGTGGTAGCCGATCAAGTCTTCGGCCATCGCTTCGTCGTCGATCAGCAGGACGGAACAGTTCTGGGATTGGTTTTGGTTCATAGGCAGTATGCTTTAGTCCATAAATTTTACCTTAGCCCCATTGTTCCCGAGGTTCGAGGGTTCTACCGTGCGCGCGCTAGCATTGCGCTGTGTAAAATCTTGATATCAGGAACGCGCACAGGAAGTATCTTGGAAGAAATTTCCACAGTAGATGTCGATGCGCTGGCGGCGTTGCGGCGGACGACCGCGCGGCTGCATGCCGAGCTCGACGCGCACACGCCGCTGGCCGCCGACGCGGCCGACCTGCGCGCCTATCATGACCATCTGCGGCTGCTGGAGGCATGGCTGGCGCCGATCGAATGCTGGTTGGCGCGCTTTGACGACGGCCCGCGGCTGCCGCAATATCTGCGCGCGATCCGCCATGACCTGGCGCATGCGACGTTGGAGGGAATGACGCCGCGCACCCGTGTGGAGGCCGGCGCCGATTGGCCGGCGGCATGCAGCCCGGCGTGGCGCTGGGGTGTGTGCTACGTGATCGAAGGGTCGCAACTGGGCGGCGCGGTGCTGTACAAACGGCTGCGCGAGCGGCTCGCGCCGCACCCGCTCGACTATTTACGGGGCGCCGGTTCGCCGGGTCCGCGCTGGCAGCGCTTCGTCGGCGAGCTGCGCGAGCACGTCACCGATCCCGCGCGGATCGCCGAAGCGTGCGAAGGCGCCCGGCAAGCTTTTGCCACGCTCATCGAGCTCAATAATCGCGATAAAATCCCGGGTCAATAGCTGGTCAACGGCACCGGCTGTCCACCCTTGAATGTAAAGATCGTCACCGGCGACTGCTTCATATCGCCCCGCGCATCGAACGCATAAGTGCCCGCCACGCCCTTATACGACCCCGCCGCGATCACCGGCTGCACCTTCACCGGATCGATGGAATTGGCCGTCTGCATCGCCTGCGCATACAACATCGCCGCGTCGTAATACGAAGCGGCATACACATCCGCATCCTGCTTGAAGCGCGCCTTGTACTTGGCCTTGAAGGCCGGACCGCTGGACGCCTTGTCGAGGATGGCGCCGCCCTGCGAGCACAGCACGTTGTCGGCGACGGCGTCCCCGCCCAGCTTGCCCATCTCGCCGGTGCAGATCGTGTCCCCGCCGAGCAGCTTGGCGGTGATCCCCAACTGCTTCATCTGCCGCACCATCGGCGCCGCCTGCGGCGCGTAGCCGCCGAAGAAGATGGCCTCGACGTTTTTGTTTTTCAGTTTGGTCAGGATGGCATTGAAGTCGAACGACTTATCGGTGGTGAACTCATGGCCGGCCACCGTCATGCCGGAGGCCTTGGCCTGCTTCTTGAACTCCTCCGCCACCCCCTGGCCGAAGGCGGTGCGGTCGTCGATCACGGCCACGGTCTTGAATTTGAGTTCCTTGGCCGCGTACAGCGCCATCTTGGAGCCGAGCTGGGAGTCGCTGGCGTTGACCCGGAACAGGCCTTTGTAGCCCTGCTGCGTGATCTTCGGATTGGTGGCCACGGTGGCCACCAGCACGCCGGCGTCGTTGTAGGCGCGCGAAGAGGGAATCGCCACCCCCGAGTTGTACGGGCCGACGACGTATTTGACGCCGTTGTCGATCAGCTTTTGCGCGGCGGCGACGCCGGCTTTCGGGTCGCCCTGGTCGTCCTCGGAGAGCAGTTCGAATTTGAGCTTCTTGCCGGCCACGGTGATCGGCTTGGCGTTAAGTTCCTCCACCGCCAGCCGGGCGCCGTTTTCGTTGTCCTTGCCGGAAAACGCCTGGGCGCCCGACAGCGGGCCGCTATGGCCGATCTTGACGACGGTATCCTGCGCGTGCGCGGCGGTGGCGGCCAGTAGCGCCGTTGCCGCTGCGAGGTGCTGAACGCTGTGTTTCACGCTGTGCTTCAATCTCATTCGAACTCCCGATGTCGATGGTTATGAAATGCAATCCGTGATTATGGCTAAAAACGAATCGTATTATCGTGCGACTTTGACGCCGGATCGGGAGTTTTTTCACCGGGAGAGCCGTTAAAGGCGCGTGCATCGAAATTTAATTCGGCCACGCGCTCGATGCGGCACCGGCGTCGGCTCGCCGGTTTACCCGGTGCAGCGCCGGCGCTGTGCTGTTCTGCGCATGCGCGCGGGCCATGCGCGCCGGCGCTACTGGCCTTGGCCGACGCCGCGCGTCCGGGCCGGGCCGGACACCGCCGCCACGCGCGGAATGGCGCTCACGGTGGTCTGCGCGGCGCGCGCGTTGGCGCCCAGCAGGGCCGGGTCGCTGATGTTGTAGGCGGCGATGGCCGCCGCCAGCGCGGGGTTGCCCTGCAGCGGATTGGTTTGCACCGTGGCCGCCTGCGCCGCCGCCACCTGGGCGGCGCGCGCCTGCTGCGCCGCGTCGGCCGCAGCCGCGTTGGCGGCGGCCAGATTGCTGGCCGTCGTTTGCGCGGCGCTGGCCTGCTGGGCCGCGATGGCGCCGGCGGCGTTGGCCGCCTCCGGCGTGGTGGCG
>CAUPRW010000038.1:0-65462 GCA_963513825.1 uncultured Duganella sp. | reverse complement strand
GCCGGCGCGCCCGCGGACGGCGCGGCCGGCGCGGACGACAACTCCGGCTTGCGGGCCGGCGCCGGCGCTTCCGGCGTGGCCGCCCGCAGCGGCAGCGCGGCCGCCGCCAGCAGCAGCAGGGTGGAGAGGCGGGTTGGCGTTTTCATGGGGGGCTCACAGACATTCCTGGGTGCGTTGCAAGCCGGCGATGACGCCGACACAGTTGCGCGGGCGCGGCGCGGCCGCCACCTGGGGACGCGCCACGACGGCCGGCTCGGCGGCCACCGGCTCGGCCGCCGGCGCGGCGGTCGGCGCGGCCACGCCGAGCAGCGAGGACTTGGTGGCGCCGTCCGTCACGCCGGGGCGGGGATCGACCTGGTTGCGCAGCACCAGCGACAGGCTGCCGACGCTGCGCGCCAGGTCGAGGTTCTCCGCCTGCGACGGCGTCACCTCCAGCGTGACGGCGTTGACCACGCGCGGCTTGGTCTCGTCGCGCCCCACCTCCTGCGCCACGGCCAGCACCAGTATCCGTTCGAGCACGATCTTGGAGATCGCGTTCTCGCGGCCGGCGCCGGCCGCCTGGGTGCTGACGATGATGTCGACGAAATTGCCCGGCAGGGCGAAACCGGCCACGCCCACCACGTCGTTGACGCGCACGGTCATCGCGCGTTTGCCCTCGGCGATGAGCGCCGACAGGCCGCCGAGCGTGCCGGCCGGCGCCAGCTTGGCCTCGCCGAGCGGCTCGTCGCGCAGCACGCTGGTCTTGAGCACCCGCCCCACCAGCTTGGCGGGGTCCTGCAGCGCGCCGCGCGGCAGGCTGTCGGCCGGCCAGTCGAGCGTCTTCATCATCTCGGGCGTGAGCCGCTGGCCGAGGCTGACGTCGGCGGCGGCCACCACGATGCGGTTGGCCGTCGTCGGCGCCTGCCGCAGCAGCCAGCGCGACGCCATCAGCACCGCCGCCAATCCCAGCACGACGGCCAGCGCCATCATCAACAGTGCGCGCCGGTTCTTCATACGATGTGCTGGGCCAGTTGGTCGAGCGTGTCGGCGCCGGCATCGGCCTGGCGCGCGGCGGCGCCGGCGTGCATGCTGCTCCAGGCCTGGTCGACGGCGGCGATGGTCAGGCGCGGCGGCGTGCCGTTGAAGCCGGCGAAATCGACCACGCGCCCGAGGATCTCGGCCGGGCAGCAGGCCAGCAACGGCACGCGGGCGCCGGCGTGCAGCTCGTCGATCAGGTAGCGCAGCGCCGCCTCGTCATAGAGCACGCCCTCGGCCAGGCACTGCTGGCGAAACAGCGTGCGGTAGCTGGCCGCGCCCAGCGCGCCGACGGCGATCTTGTAGCCGACCCGGCGCAGCGCCGAGGCGTCGAGCAGCGCCTCCGGCGCGGCGCTGGTGGCAAACAGCAGGCGCATCCTGCACGGCGCGCTGAAATGGTAGCCGCCGGCCAGCGACAGCTGCGCGCGCCGCTGCTCCTGCGCCTGGGCGAAGCGGTTGAGCGCCTCGGCGGCCGGCATGCGCTGGCGTCCGAGGTCGTCGACGATCAGCAGGCCGTTGTTGGCCGTCAGCTGCGGCGGCGCGCGGTGGCAACCGTTGGGCGTGTCCGGGCGCGGGTCGAGCATGTCCTCGGCCAGCTCGCCGTCGAGCGCCACCACGGGCCGCTGGCACAGCACCCAGCGGGCGTCGCCGCTGCGCCGCTCGGGCCCCTGGCGCAGCTGGCGCGGCAGCGGCGCGCGGTGCAGCGCCGGGTCGTACACCTGGAGGATGTCCTGCCCCACCATCAGCGCGTGCGGCACGGCGACCAGGCCCTGCTGCAGCGCGCCGAGGCGCCGCGCCAGGGTCGACTTGCCGCCGCCGGCGGGGCCGTGCAGCAGCATCGTGCGGCCCGAGTACATGGCCGCGCCGAGCATCTGGCGCACCGCCGGGGCGAGCAAATCGTCGGCGAATTCGGCGGCCAGGTCGTCGGCCGCCAGCCGCGGCGCCAGCGCCGCCTGGCGCTCGACCATCGCGCGGTAGGCCTCGAGCGTGACCGGGGCCGGGCCGACGTAGCGGCAGCGCTCCATCCAGGCGCCGGCGCGCTGCTTGCCGGCGGCCGTCAACTGGTACTGGACGTCGATGTCGGACTCGCCGCGCCACGCCACCTCGGCCACGTGCTCGGCCACCAGGAAGTCGAGCGCCTCGCGCAGCACATTGATCGACAGGTGCAGCTTGGTGGTGAGCTGCGGCAGCGGCGTGCGGCCGCCGACATACACGGCCTTGGCGATGAGCTCGACCACCAGCTGCTGCGGCAGGCCGGTGTCGCGCAGGGTTTTCGGCGGCGGCGGCAGCGCGTGCTCGGGCTCGCTGTCGGCGCCGGCGGCGTAGGGTGAGGGATCGAGCAGGGGCATGGCGGTCTCCGCGGACTGAATTGTTTCATTGAGGAATCAAGTCTATCGGGCGGGGGCGGTGCGACATTGACGCGCAGCAAACCGGGCACCGGCGTGGCGGTCAGCGATGCGCCCACGCCACAACGCCGGCCGTGCCGAGCGCGATGGCCACGCCGTAGGGAATGCCGCCGACGCTGGTGGCGGGCGTGGGCGGCACCGAGGCCAGCGGCACGCCGAGCAGGCGCCACCACAACGGCCGGCAGATGGCGGCGATGTTGCGCCACCCCTCGCGCCAGCGTCCGCTACGCAGCAACAGCAGCAGCGCCATGACGCCGCCGATCAGATAGGCCAGCATGCCCACCCGCAGCGCCGCGGCCGGCCCGACGAAGGCGCCGACCATGGCCATCAGCTTGACGTCGCCGGCGGCCATGCCGCGCAGCAGGTACAGCGGCAGGAACAGGAAAAAGCCGGCCAGCGTGCCGGCCAGCCAAGGCGCGAGCGCGGCGCCCGCGCGCCCGGCGAGCAGGGGCAGCGCGAGCGCCAGCAGCAGGCCGCAGACGATGAGGATGTTGGGGATCTTGCGCATGGCCAGGTCGGTCACGGCCGCCTGCGTGACCAGGCACATCAGGATGATTTCGGTGGCGTGGGGCATGGCGCTCCTCCGACAAAAAGGCTTTCCGGCCGGGGGGCGACCGGAAAGCCTTGCCGTTACGGCGTGGTCGGCGCCGCCGTGCCGCCGGTGGCGTTCTTGACGGCGGTGTTGATGCTCTTGAAGGCGTCGGCCAAGGTCGGCCCGAGGACGCTGAAGGCGGTGGCGACCACGGCGACCATGGTCGCCGCGATCAGGCCGTATTCAATGGCCGTGATCCCGTCCTCGTCGGACGCGAACGCCCGCGCTGCTGCGATAAATGAGTTCATCATGTACTCCTGGTGATTGAAGGAAGCTCTGGCGCGGGACGGCGGCCTGCAGACCGCCGTTTCCGCGCCATTGAACGCACTATACGTTCGGCAGATTTGGGGGAGTTGACGTGCCGCAAGTTTTTCCGTGTGGAATTATTTTGCGCTGGCGGCGGCGGCGCGGGGGGCGCCGCCGGGGCCGGCCCTGTGTTGCGTCAAGCCGTCGATGTTTCTTAGGAGTATGCTCGGGGGCGGCCCGGCGCCGGGCCAAAACATTTTTTTCGCACACAAGAATTGCCTTGATTGCAAAAAGCTATTATCCTGCTTAGCTGTTCTTTGGAAAGGCCCCGACTTGCTACTCGACCGTGCGCCTGGCTATCAGAGAAATTGGGCTCGATAGGCGTGAACAAAGCGAGGCCGACCGCGAGGTTGTGTGATAATTTTCCAGAGAAGACGATGGATTCCCTACTGAGACACATGGTGGACATGACCGGCCACCGCGATCACACGATGCTCGACATCTCGGTGATCTCGGCGGTGCAGGAGCTCGCGCGCGCGCGCCAGGTCCGGGTGCTGACCCTGGCCACGGTGCGCGGCAAGGTGTTCGTGCGCCCGCGCGCCATCGTCACCGCCGGCGCGCCGGCGGCCATGGTCGACACCTCGGACCTGCACCACCCGGGCGAGCCGATCGAGTCGTTCCCGGCGCTGGCGCACTGCCTCGCCCACCACGAATCGGGCGCCGACGTCGCCGACGCCACCGGCGAGCACACGCTGTGGCTGCCGATCTGGCTCGGCGACAAGGCCGACACCTGCCTCGAGATCGTCAACCCGACGCCGTACACCAGCGACACCATCCACATCATCGGCGGCATCGTCAGCGTCTACCGCAACTTCCAGAACCTGCTCGACTACAGCGAGCGCGACTCGCTCACCGGCCTGCTCAACCGCAAGACCTTCGACGACCAGCTGGCCAAGATGCTCGCCGCCAGCATCGAGCAGGACGCGCTCACCCTGCCGGGCGAGCCGGAGCGGCGCCACCACGGCGACGAGGAAAAGCAATGGCTGGCGGTGGTCGACGTCGACCATTTCAAGCACGTCAACGACCGCTTCGGCCACCTGTACGGCGACGAGGTGCTGATCCTCATCGCCAACCTGCTGACGTCGTCGTTCCGGGCCCAGGACCGGGTGTTCCGCTTCGGCGGCGAGGAATTCGTCGTGCTGCTGCGCTCGACCACGCTCGACAACGCCAAGAAGATCATCGAACGGTTCCGCCTGAACGTGGCCTCGCACGACTTCCCGCAGGTGGGCAAGGTGACGGTGAGCGTCGGCTTCGTGAGCATCAGCCCGCTGGAGGCGCCGGTAATCATCCTCGGCCACGCCGACCAGGCGCTGTACTACGCCAAGAGCCACGGGCGCAACCTGGTGTGCCACTACGACGAGCTGCTCAGCGGCGGCCTGCTGCAGAGCACGGCCGCCAACGACACGGCCGAGTTCTTCTAGGCCCCCCGGCCTAGGCCAGGCTCAGGAAGCGCATCGGATCGACGTTCCACTTGGCCGCCGACTCGTGGCCGACGATCTTGTCGCCGCCGCCGAAGCCCAGGCCGCGCGACAGGTCGACGGTCTCCGGCTTGATGTAGACCTTTTGCTTGGTGTTGAAAAACACGTTGACCTTGGGCGCGAGCAGATTGGTCTCGTGTGGCTCGATTACCACACCGAGCCGCCCCGATTCCAGCATCACCATGGTGCCGACCGGATAAATGCCGACGCAGCGCATGAATTCCTGGGCGTATTGGGGATTGAAGTGGAACTTGCTCCACTCATAGATCTTGCGCAGCGCGGCGGCCGCCGACATGCCTTTGTGATAACAACGATCGGCGGTGATGGCATCGTAGACGTCGACGATGGCGGCCATTTGCGCCAGTTCGCTGATCTGCTCCTCGGCCTGGTGGCCGGGGTAGCCGCTGCCGTCGCGGCGCTCGTGGTGGCGCAGCGTGATGTCGAGCGGAATCGGTCCGAGCCCGGGCGTCTTGCGCAAGATGTCGTAGCCGTCCTGCGGATGGCGCTTGACGATGGCGAATTCCTCGTCCGTCAGCGGGCCCGGCTTGTTGAGGATGGCGTCGGGCACGAGCGCCTTGCCGGTGTCGTGCAGCAGGCCGCCCAGGCCGGCCTGGTGGGTCACCTCGGGCGCGATGCTGCGCGAGCGGCAAAACGCCACCAGCAGCGTACAGACGCTAACGGAGTGCAAAAACGTGTAATCGTCCTTGTTCTTGATCCGCAGCAGGCCGACCAGGGCGCCCGGGTTGCGCAGGATGGACTCGGTGATGCTCTGCACCACCGGTTCGACCTGGTCCAGTTCGATCGCCTTGCCCAGGCGCGCGTCCTGCATCACGGCGCGCACCAGCGTGGCGGCCTGGTGGCGGATCTGCGCGGCGCGGCGCATCTCCTCGCCCAGCGGCACGCGGGTGACGACCGGCGCCTTGGCGACGATCTCGACGATTTCGCGCTCGGTGGCCGCCTGCGCCTCGGCCAGCGACGGCGCCTCCTCGAGGTCGAGGCCTTTGTTGCTATCGATGACGACGTCGTGGATGCCGGCGTGGACGATCTTGCGGATTTCATCGTCGGACGTGAGCAGGAAGCGGTTGCGGATGAACGGATGGGTCATCCAGTCGCAACTGAGGTCATGTATATACATGCCCACCTTCAGTTGGGAGGCGTCGACTTTCTTTAGCATACGGGCACCCGCGTCTAGGCTGGAGGGAAGGACAGCTCTATTTTCAGTATAGCAAATAGTTTCCTGTCAGGATTTAGATTTGCGGGAGGGTCAGTGCCGACATTCGGACATTTTTGAACTTTCGCCAATCCGCAAAGTTCCGAAATTGTCGCATTTGTCCGAATGTCGGCACTGACCCTCAACGAGAGGGGGGATCACTTTTTCTTATGGTTCGATTGGGATTCGCTATTTCCGTATACGTCAAGTCGGGCTCATACTAGGGCCAACCCCGCTCACCATGCGGCCCTGGCCCGAATTCGGCGCGCCTATCCGGCGCCACCGGCTTCGGGTGCGATTCGATACCCAACCCGGAGACCCCGCCATGCCCGATACCACGGCAACCGGCACCGCAACGTCCGCCAGAGACGCCGGCGCCCGCCTGACCACCGTCAGCCTCGACGACAAATACACCGCCACCAGCGGCGCCATCTTCCTCTCCGGCATCCAGGCGCTGGTGCGCCTGCCGATGATGCAGCGCGTGCGCGACCAGGCCGCCGGCTTGAACACGGCCGGCTTCATCTCCGGCTACCGCGGCTCGCCGCTCGGCGGCCTCGACGAGAACCTGTGGAAGGCCGCCCCGCATCTGCAAGCCCACCACGTGCAATTCGTGCCGGGCGTAAACGAGGACCTGGCCGCGACGGCCGTCTGGGGCTCGCAGCAGGTCGACCTGATCGGCGAGGCCAAATACGACGGCGTGTTCGCCATGTGGTACGGCAAGGGCCCGGGCGTGGACCGCTGCGGCGATGTCTTCAAGCATATGAACCATGCCGGCACCGCCAAGCACGGCGGCGTGCTGCTGGTGGCCGGCGACGACCACGGCGCCTATTCGTCGACCCTGCCGCACCAGTCCGACCATCTGTTTTCGGCCTCGATGATCCCGGTGCTGTACCCGTGCAACGTGCAGGAGTACCTCGACCTCGGCATCCACGGCTGGGCCATGTCGCGCTTTTCCGGCTGCACGGTGGCGTTCAAGGCGCTGGCCGACACGGTCGAATCGTCGGCCTCGGTCGACGCCGATCCGTTCCGCGTCGAGGTGAAGATCCCGCGCGACTTCGCCATGCCCGAGGGCGGCCTGAACGCGCGCCTGTCGAGCATTCCGCTGGGCCAGCAGGCGCGCAACCAGGAGGCGCTGATGCAGGACTATAAAATCTACGCGGCGCTGGCCTACGCGCGCGAGAACCACCTGAACCACACCACCATCACCAGCCCGAACGCCAAGCTGGGCATCATCGCCTCCGGCAAATCCTACCTCGACGTGCTCGAGGCGCTCGAGGAGTTGGGCATCGACGAGTCCATGGCGGCCGCCGTCGGCCTGCGCCTGTTCAAGGTGGCCATGCCTTGGCCGCTGGAACCGGACAGCGTGCGCGAATTCGCCCAGGGCCTCGACGAGATCCTGGTGGTCGAGGAAAAGCGCCAGATCGTCGAGTACCAGCTCAAGGAGCAGCTCTACAACTGGCGCGACGACGTGCGCCCGCGCGTGATCGGCAAATTCGACGAAAAGGGCGAATGGGTGGCGCCGCGCGGCGAGTGGCTGCTCACGTCCAAGGCCGACTTTTCGGTCTCGCAGGTGGCGCGCGTGATCGCCGCGCGCGTCAAGCGGCTGATCGACGACCCCGTCACGCTCGACCATATCAAGGCGCGCCTGGCCTTCCTCGACGCCAAGGACGCGGTGCTCAAAAAAGCCATCAACACGCCGTTCCGCCCCGCCTTCTACTGCTCCGGATGCCCGCACAACACCTCGACCAAGGTCCCGGAGGGCAGCCTGGCGCTGGCCGGCATCGGCTGCCACGTGATGGCGACGTCGATCTACCCGGAGTTCAACAAGCTCACCACCCACATGGGCGGAGAAGGCGCGCCGTGGATCGGCCAGGCCGCGTTCTCCAAAATTCCGCACGTGTTCCAGAACCTCGGCGACGGCACCTATTTCCACTCGGGTTACCTGGCCATCCGCGCGGCGGTGGCGGCCAGGGTCAACATGACCTACAAGATCCTCTACAACGACGCCGTGGCCATGACGGGCGGCCAACCGGTCGACGGCATCACGTCGGTGCCGATGATCGCCCGGCAGATGGCGGCCGAGGGAGTCAAACGCATCGCGCTGGTGACCGAGGACCTGAACCGCTACACCGATCGCGGCGCGCTGCCGACGCTCGTGAGCCTGCACGACCGCAAGGACATGGACGCCGTCCAGCGCGAGCTGCGCGAAGTCGAAGGCGTATCGGTGCTGATCTACGACCAGACCTGCGCGGCCGAGAAGCGCCGCCGCCGCAAGAAAAACGAGTACCCCGATCCGGCCAGGCGCATGGTCATCAACGAAGCCGTGTGCGAGGGCTGCGGCGACTGCGGCGTGCAGTCGAACTGCACCTCGGTCCTGCCGAAGGAGACGGAGTTCGGCCGCAAGCGCACCATCGATCAATCGTCGTGCAACAAGGACTACTCGTGCGCGAAGGGCTTCTGCCCGAGCTTTGTCACGGTTGAAGGCGGAACGCTGAAAAAATCGCGCGCCGGCGTCAAGCCGGACCAGGACGGCGCAGACGACGGCTTTGGCGCCCTGCCCGAACCGGCGCTGCCATCGTGCGAGCAGCCCTACAACATCCTGATCAACGGCATCGGCGGCACCGGCGTGATCACCGTCGGCGCCTTGATGGGCATGGCCGCGCACCTTGAAGGCAAAGGCGCGTCGGTGCTCGACATGACCGGCATGTCGCAGAAAAACGGCTCCGTCACCTCGCACGTGAAGGTGGCCAGGACGCCGGCGCACCTGCGCGCGCAGCGCATCGCCACCGGCGAGGCGGACGTCATCCTCGGCTGCGACATGCTCACCGCCGGCGCAGCCGACGCGGTGTCCAAGATGCGCCCCGGCCGCACGCTGGCCGTCATCAACCTGCACCAGCAGCCGCCCGGCACCTTCGCCCAGAACGCCGACTGGCAGTATCCGGTGGCCGAGGTGCGCGCGCTGATCGAGGAATCGGTCGGCGGCGCCGGCGCGGCCGACTTCATCGACGCGACCAGGCTGGCGACGGCGCTGATGGGCGACTCGATCGCCGCCAACCTGTTCATGCTCGGCTACGCGTGGCAACGCGGACGCATTCCGCTGACGGAGGCGTCGCTGTTACGCGCGATCGAACTCAATGGCGTTGGCATCGCCTCGAACAAGCGCAGCTTCCTGTGGGGCCGGCGCGCGGCCGTGGACCTCAAGCGGGTCGAGCGCGTGGCAGCGCCGGCGCAGGCCATCGTCGTGCAAATGCCGCAAAGCCTGGAGAACATCGTCGCCCGGCGCGTCGAGTTCCTGACCGCTTACCAAAACGCCGCCTACGCGGCCCGCTACCAACAACTGGTGGCGCAGGTGCGCGCCAAGGAATCGTCGCTCGGACTGGGCAACAAGCTGTCCACCGCCGTGGCCAAGTACTACTTCAAGCTGATGGCGTACAAGGATGAATACGAGGTGGCGCGCCTGTACACGGACGGGCGCTTCGCCGATCAGCTCAAACAGCAGTTCGAGGGCGGATTTTCGATCAAGTTCAATCTGGCGCCGCCGCTGTTTGCGAAGAAGGACGCCAAGGGCCATCTGGTCAAGGCGGAATTGGGCTCGTGGATGTGGAGCGCGTTTAAACTGCTCGCGAAGTTCAAAGGCCTGCGCGGCGGCGCCTTCGACATCTTCGGCCGCAGCGCCGAACGCCGGATGGAGCGCGCGCTGATCGTCGAATATCACGCGATGGTCACCGTTTTGACGGGGCAGCTCACCGTGGAAAACCACGCGCTGGCCGTCGAGCTGGCGAACCTGCCCGAAAAAGTGCGCGGCTTCGGTCACGTGAAGGAAAAGGCGGTGGCCGTCTTCCACGCCGAGAAGGCGCGCTTGCTGGCGCAATTTAGCCGGCAGCGCGCGGCGTGAGCCCGATAACTTACGTTTACGTAAACGTCATATAATACCCACACAATACGTACGACGCAGATCGACGCACAGAATAGAAGGGACACTATGAACGACCTCTCCGCTCCGACCATCGCGGCAGTGCCGGACCAGCCGCGCGTGCGCAACAAAATCCGCTTCGTGACGGCCGCCTCGCTGTTCGACGGCCACGACGCCTCGATCAACATCATGCGCCGCATCCTGCAGTCGAACGGGGTGGAGGTGGTCCACCTGGGCCACAACCGCTCGGTCGACGAGGTGGTCACCGCCGCGCTGGCGGAGGACGTGCAGGGCATCGCCATCTCCAGCTACCAGGGCGGCCACGTCGAATACTTCAAATACATGCTCGACCTGCTGCGCCAGCGCGGCGGCGCGCATATCAAGGTGTTCGGCGGCGGCGGCGGCGTCATCGTCCCCGACGAAATCGCCGACCTGCACGACTACGGCGTCACCCGCATCTTCAGTCCCGAGGACGGCCAGCGCATGGGCCTTGTCGGCATGATCGAATGGATGGTCCGGCAGTGCGACATCGACCTGTCGACCTACGCGCCGACATCGCTCGCGCCGCTGCGCGAAGGCGACGTCGCCGCGCGCCACCGGCCGCTGGCCCAGCTCATCACGGCGCTGGAGAACGGCAAGGCCGCCCCCGCGCTGCGCGCCGACATCCACGCCGCCGCCGAGGGCCTGCCGGTGCCCACACTGGGCATCACCGGCACCGGCGGCGCCGGCAAATCGTCGCTGACGGACGAACTGATACGCCGCATCCGCCTCGACCAGGGGGATGCGCTCAACATCGCCGTCATCTCGATCGACCCTTCGCGCCGCAAGTCCGGCGGCGCGCTGCTGGGCGACCGTATCCGCATGAACGCGATCAATCCGTGGGCCGCGAATGGCCAGCTGCAAGCGCGCGTGTTCATGCGCTCCCTGGCCACGCGCGAAGCGGGCTCCGAAATCTCCGAGGCGCTGCCCGACGTCATCGCCGCCTGCAAGGTGGCCGGCTTCGACCTGGTGATCGTCGAGACCTCCGGCATCGGCCAGGGCGACGCCGCCATCGTGCCGCACGTGGACGTGTCGATGTACGTGATGACGCCGGAATTCGGCGCCGCCTCGCAGCTCGAGAAAATCGACATGCTCGATTTCGCCGACTTCATCGCCATCAACAAATTCGACCGCAAAGGCTCGCAGGACGCGCTGCGCGACGTCGCCAAGCAGTACCAGCGCAACCGCGAGCTGTGGAGCCAGCAGCCGGACCAGATGCCGGTGTATGGCACGCAGGCCTCGCGCTTCAACGACGACGGCGTCACCGCGTTGTACCAGGGCCTGTTGACGAAGCTGGCGCAATTGGGCCTGCCGCTCAAGCCGGGCAAGCTGGCGCCGGTGGCGGCGCGCCACTCGAGCGGCAAGCACGTGATCGTGCCGCCGGCGCGCGCGCGCTACCTGGCGGAGATCGCCGACACCGTGCGCGGCTACCACCGCGCCACGCGCAAGCAGGTCACGCTGGCGCGCGAACGCCAGCAACTGACCGAAGCCAAACGCATGCTGGCCCTGGCGCACAAGGCCGGCGACTTCGACGACGTGATCGCCGAGCGCGAGGTCGCGATGGACGCCGGCGCCAAGAAGCTGCTGGCCGCGTGGCCGCGGATGCGGGAGGCGTATGCGGGCGACGACTACGTCGTCACGATCCGCGACAAGGAAATCCGTACCCGCCTGGTGCAGCACACGCTGTCGGGCACCAAGATCCGCAAGGTCGCCCTGCCGCGCTACGAGGACCACGGCGAGATCCTGCGCTTCCTGATGCTCGAAAACGTGCCCGGCTCGTTCCCCTTCACGGCCGGCGTGTTCCCCTTCAAGCGCGAAGGCGAGGACCCGACGCGCATGTTCGCCGGCGAGGGCGACGCCTTCCGCACCAACCGCCGCTTCAAGCTGGTATCGACCGGCATGGACGCCAAGCGCCTGTCGACCGCGTTCGACTCCGTCACCCTGTACGGCGCCGATCCGGCGCCGCGTCCGGACATCTACGGCAAGGTCGGCAACTCGGGCGTGTCGATCGCCACGCTCGACGACATGAAGGTGCTGTACGACGGCTTTAATCTATGCAGCCCTAGTACCTCGGTCTCGATGACCATCAACGGCCCGGCGCCGACCATCCTGGCGATGTTCATGAACACCGCGATCGACCAGCAGATCGACCGCTTCGTCGAAGAGCACCAGCGCCAGCCGGACGCCGACGAAGCGGCCAGGCTGCGCGCATGGGTGCTGCAAAACGTGCGCGGCACCGTGCAGGCCGACATCCTCAAGGAGGACCAGGGGCAGAACACCTGCATCTTCTCGACCGAATTCTCGCTCAAGGTGATGGGCGACATCCAGCAGTACTTCGTCGAGCACCAGGTGCGCAATTTCTACTCGGTGTCGATCTCCGGCTACCACATCGCCGAAGCGGGCGCCAATCCGATCTCGCAGCTCGCGTTCACGCTATCGAACGGCTTCACCTTCGTCGAAGCGTATCTCGCGCGCGGCATGAACATCGACGACTTCGCGCCCAACCTGTCGTTCTTCTTCTCGAACGGCATGGACCCGGAATACACGGTGCTCGGGCGCGTCGCGCGGCGCCTGTGGGCGGTGGCGATGCGTGACAAATACGGCGCCAACGACCGCTCGCAAAAGCTCAAGTACCACGTGCAAACGTCGGGCCGCTCGCTGCACGCCCAGGAGATCGACTTCAACGACATCCGCACCACCTTGCAGGCGCTGATCGCCATCTACGACAACTGCAACTCGCTGCACACCAACGCCTACGACGAAGCGATCACCACGCCGACCGACGAATCGGTACGGCGCGCGCTGGCGATCCAGTTGATCATCAACCGCGAATGGGGCCTGGCCAAGAACGAGAACCCCAACCAGGGTTCGTTCATCATGGAGGAATTGACGGACCTGGTGGAAGAGGCGGTGCTGCAGGAGTTCGAGCGCATCGCCGAGCGTGGCGGCGTGCTCGGCGCGATGGAGACCGGCTACCAGCGCGGCAAGATCCAGGAAGAGTCGATGCTCTACGAGCACCAGAAGCACGACGGCACGCTGCCCATCATCGGCGTCAACACCTTCCGCAATCCGAAGGCGGCCGGCGAGCCGCAAAAGATCGAACTGGCGCGCTCCACCGACGACGAAAAGCAATCGCAGCTCAAGCGGCTGGAGGACTTCCACCGCCGCCACGCCGCGCACGCCCCGGACGCGCTGGCGGCCTTGCAAAAAGCGGCCATCGACAACGACAACGTATTCGAGCGGCTGATGGAAGCGGTACGCGTTTGCTCGCTGGGGCAGATCACCACCGCGCTGTTCGAAGTCGGCGGCCAGTACCGGCGCAATATGTAAGCGCGGGGCGGATTAGCGCAGCGCGATCCGCCCTGCCCGCGTCGCCGGCGCCGCGAACCGGCAGGCCCTGGCAGGGCTAGCCCTTGAAATGCGGTCCCGCCCCTTCGCGCGCCAAGGCATCCTGCGCGTTCCGAAGCGGGCAAGCCTTCAACGACAAACACCCGCAACCGATACAGCCATCGAGCTGATCGCGCAACTGCGTCAGGGTCCGGATGCGCTCCTCAAGCTCCAGCTTCCACGCGGCCGACAGGCGGCGCCAATCGGCCACGGTCGGCGTGCGTCCCGACGGCAGCGCGTTGAGCGCCTCGGCGATGGCCGCCAGCGGCAAGCCGACCCGCTGCGCCACCTTGATCACCGCCAGCCGGCGCAGCACCGCGCGCGCGTAACGCCGCTGGTTGCCGCCCGAGCGCACTGAATGGATCAAACCCTTGGCCTCATAAAAGTGCAAGGCCGACACGGCCACGCCCGCGCGCGCGGCCAATTCGCCGATGCCCAATTCCTTCGGTGGTGTCGCCATATAAAAATCCTTGACCTCAAGTTAAGTTGAGATTTTATAGTGTTCGCACCCACATTACACGAAAAGGCCGCCATGACCCAACTAACCTTCATCAACCCACCCGGTCTATACGACCCGCGTCCCAACGGCTACAGCCACGTCGTCGTCGCCGCAGCGCCGGCGCGGCTGATCTACATCGCCGGCCAGGGCGGCGAAAGCGCCGACGGCGTGTTATCGGAAGATTTCGGCACCCAAGTCGAGCAAGCGCTGACCAATTTGCGCACCGCGCTGGCCGCGGCCGGCGCCGATGTCGCCCACGTCGCCAAGCTCACGGTCCTGATCGTGGACCATAGCGAAGAACGGCTCAAGATTTTCGGCGCCGCGCTCAGCGCGATGTGGGGCGACCACCCGACGCCGGCGTGCACGCTCATCCCCGTGCCGCGCCTGGCGCTGGACGGCATGCTGTTCGAAATCGAAGCCACCGCCGTCCACTAATATATCGGGGTCAAGTCTGACATTTGGACACGGCCTCGACTGTATCAAGCCACTACGGATGACTTCGTGTCCAAATGACAGACTTGACCCCGATGGGGTTATGAGAGGTGGGGGCCGACGGTGGTGCCGGCGAGGAAGACGGGCTGCCACAGTTCGTGCAGTTCGGCCGCCGGCGTGCCGTTCACCAGCGCCAGCAGCATTTCGATCATGCGCGCGCCGGCTTTGAGCGGCTCGGGCTGGTCGATGGTGGTGACGTTGGCGCCGGCCAGCGTGTCGGCCATGCTGCCCCAGACGATGATCGACATTTCCTTGCCCATTTCGACGCCGGCGTCGCGCAGCGCGCGCACCGCGCCGATGCCGGCGATGTTGTTGTCGACGATGACGGCGCTCGGCCGCGGCGAGCAGGCCAGCAATTGCTGCATCGCCTGGTAGCCGCTGCGGCGGTCGAGCGCGCTGACGACCAGGTGGCGCGGATCGACCGCCAGCCCGGCCGCCGCCATCGAGGCGACGAAGCTGTCACGGCGCTGGCGCGCGAAATTGAATTCCAGCGGCGCGCTGATCAACGCTACGCGCTTGTGCCCCCAGGCCAGCAGGCGTTCCATCGCCATGCTGGTGCCGGCGGCGTTGTCGTAGTCGAACCACGCGTACGGCGCGTCCAGCTGGGTGCGCCCGTAGGCGATGAACGGGAATTTGGATTTGCTGAGGAAGCCGATGCGCTCGTCGCGCACCAAGGTGCGCGCCACCACCAGGCCGTCGACCCGGCGGCCCAATACGGTTTGCTGGTAGGACCGCTGCTCGGCGTTGGGCGACACCGGCGCGATGATCAGGTTCTTGCCGACCTCCTCGAGCTTGGACGACATGCCGGAGACGACATCGAGGAACATCGGGTCGCCCAGGTCCGACGGCAGCAGCGGGTAGATGATGCCGAACACGTTCGAGCGCCCCAGCGCGAGGCTGCGCGCCAGCGGATTGGGCTGGTAGCCGGCCTCCTTGGCGGCCTTCAACACCCGCTCGCGGGTGCGTATATTGACCTCAGGGTAACCGTTTAACGCCCGGCTCACAGTAGTTTTCGACATGCCGAGAAACTTTGCGAGGAGCTGTAGGTTCATGGAGAATCGCTCAATGTTGACCGTTGATTATAACGGTGCTGATGAGCTAGCCGCCACTGCGATCAGTTAAAGCATTACACAAATACAACACCCGCATGTCAGCGGGCGGCGCTTGCCTTTTGTCCGCGCATGACCTAATCTTCAAACGGCGATGTCAATTCTGCATCGTCGCGTCCGGCATTTTGAGGGGAATATCGTGGCTACCGTAATGTCCGTGAATGCGTTGCAGGCGTCGGTCGCTCAGGCTGAGCGATTGGTGCAACAGGACCAGGCACGCGTAAGCCAGGATGCCAGCCGGCTGGAACGCAGCCAGGGCCAGTTGACCAAGGACAGGCGGGCGCTGAACGATACCCGGCGCGAGAGCGAGCAGGCGGCCCGTCCGGCACCGGCTGCCACGCCAGCGCCCAATCTGGATGCGGCGATCGAGCGCCCGGCGCGCGCCGAGCAGACGCTCCCGGCCATCTCGTCCAGCGCTCGGCCCCAGCTGAACGCGCTGGGGCAGACGATTGGGAAGCTGATTAACGTGCTGGCTTGATTCCGGCGCTGCACGCGGTGTTGGCGGCGCTCGGCGGATTACGCGCCGCGCGCCAATCCGCCACGGTTACCCTGCCGTAGCTGTTTTTACCCCGCCGCGGCCGCCACCATTTCCCGCTCGACCAGCGGTTCCCACCATTTGCCGTCCAGCGCAGGCTGCATGATGTCGAGCGCGAGCCCGATCTCGGGCGTCGCCAGCGGCAGGCGGCGCTCGCCGGCCAGCTCGGCGATGCGCTGGAACGGGTCGTGCCAAGCGTGCATCGACAAGTCGAACGTGCCGTTGTGGATCGGCATCATCACCTTGCCGCGCAGATCGATGTGCGCCTGCAGCGACTCCTCCGGCTGCATGTGCACGTCCGGCCATTGCGGATCGTAGGCGCCGGTCTCGACCATGGTGAGGTCGAACGGCCCATATTTGCGGCCGATCTCCTTAAATCCGTCGAAATAGCCGCTATCGCCACTGAAAAACACCTTTACGCCGCGATCTTCGATCACAAACGAGGCCCACAGCGTTTTGTTGCGGTCGTTGAGCGAGCGGCCGGAGAAGTGCTGCGCCGGGGTCGCCACCAGCCGCACGCCGGCCACCTGCGTGCTTTCCCACCAGCTCAGCTGACGCACCTTGGCGCGCGCAATGCCCCAGGCGACGAGCCGGTCGCCCACACCCAGCGGCGTGATGAAGTGCTCGGTCTTGGCCGCCAGCCGCAGCACGGCCGCCTTGTCCAGATGGTCGTAATGGTCGTGCGACAGGATGATGCCCTTGATCGGCGGCAGCTCGTCAATGCTGATCGGCGGCTGGTGGAAGCGCTTCGGTCCGGCCCATTGCACCGGCGAGGCGCGCTCGGAAAACACCGGATCGGTCAGCCAGAAGTGGCCGTTGAGCTTGAGCAGCACCGTCGAGTGGCCGAGTCGGAAAAGTGTGCGATCCGGAGCATCCAATAACTGGCGCTGCGTGATCGCGTGAACGGGAATGGCCTGGCGCGGCACGGTGTCGGCGGGTTTGTCGAACAGCACGCGCAGCATCAGGCCCAGCCCTTGGAGCAAGCCCATCGTATGCATCTTGACCGGATTGCGGAACTTGCCGGTGCGCGTGCGCGGGGCGCTCGGCACGGACAAGCCGTCAAGGCCGTCGAGGCCGTTGTCGGACGATTTGGCGATAGCGGTGGGATAAGCCATGAGTAACTCCAAGGGAGAAAATGTACACTACACAGTGTAGTTACATTTTTTGAGAAAGTAAACCAGACGGTGTAAAATAAAACCATGAACCTGCCCTGCGCCCCCCTCAAGCTGACCGACCGCAAGCGCCAAGCCATCGTCGACGCGGCAATCGCCGAATTCCGCGCCAGCGGTTTCGAATCGACCAGCATGGACAAGATCGCCGCGACGGCCGGGGTGTCCAAACGCACCGTCTACAACCACTTCCCCAGTAAAGACGAACTGTTCGCGCAAATATTGCATCAATTGTGGTGCAGTATTTGTTCGATGGTGGACGTGCCTTATCGGCCGGACGTGCCGCTGCGCCAGCAATTGCTGGCGATGCTGCGGGCCAAGATGGATATGTTGCAAGATGCTTATTTCCTCGACCTGGCGCGGGTGGCCATCGCCGAGTCGATCCACTCGCCGGAACGGGGGCAGGAGATGGTGGCGCGCTTGAGCTCGAAGGAGGAAGCCGTCACGCAATGGCTGCGCGCCGCCCAGGCCGACGGCAAGCTGCGCGCGGGCGACATTTCGCTGGCCTCGCATATGTTGCAGGGCCAGCTGAAAACCTTCGCCTTCTGGCCGCAGGTGACGCTCAACCAGCCGCCGCTGGACGCGGCCATGCAACAGCAGGTGATCGACACCACCGTCGACATGTTCCTGGCCTATTACGCGCTACCGGCCTAACAGGCGGCCAGGCGGCACGGGAACTAGGCGAAACTGACCGCGTAAATCGGCGGCAACGTCGTCGAGATGGTCTGCCACTGGCCGCCGCCGTCCTCCGACAGCCAGGCGCCGCCGGTGGTCGAGCCCATCAGCAACAAGCGGCCGTCGTCGCTCACGTCCAGCCCGTGCCGGTAGACCAGGTCGTAGCAATGCTGTTGCGGCAGCCCGCCGCGCCAGGCGGTAAAGCTGCGGCCGCCGTCGATGGTGCGGGTGACGGCCAGCGCGGCGCGCGGCGGGATCCGCCTGCTGTCGGCCTCGGCCGGTACGAACCAGGCCGTCTCACCGTCCCGCGGGTGGACCGCCGTCACGAAGCCGAAGTTCGACAGCGGCGCGGCGCGCACCTCGGTCCAGTGGGCGCCGTTGTCGACGCTGCGCCAGATGCCGTTGTGATGCTGGCACCACAGCTTGTCCGGCTCGCCGGCGCAGCGCACGATGCGGTGCGGGTCCTGCACCGCCTCCACCTCGGCCAGCTCGGGCGGCATGTAGCTCGCCACCATGCCCTTGGCGCGCGCCGTCCAGCTGGCGCCGCCGTCGGTGGTGAGCCAGGCGCCGCCGCACGACACGCCCACCAGCACCGCGCCGCTGTCGCGCGGGTCGACGCAGATGCTGTGGATGCCCGGCACGTCGTAGCCGCCGCCCATCCACTGCGCGCGCTCGGGCACGTTCCACAACGCCTCGACCAGTTGCCAGCTGTCGCCCCGGTCGCTCGAGCGGAACAAGCCGCCCGGCAGGGTGCCGGCCCACAGCACGCCGGGCTGGTCCGGCCCGCCGGCCGCCAGCGACCAGATCTGCTTGACGGCCCAGTCGACCTTGTCGTCGCTGTCGGCCGGCTTGGGCGGAAACGCCGGCGCGGCGATTTCCACCCAGGCGTCGGCGCCCGGATCGCGCCGGTGCAGCTTGGCGCCGAAGTGGCCCAGGTTGAGCGCGGCGTAGACGCTGCCGTCGCGCCGGTCCGGCAGCACCATCGACACCGGATCGCCGAGGAAGTGCTGGCGGTCCACATGCCACGCCTCGTGTGCGCGGGACAGTTCGAACAAACCCTTGCGGGTGGCGAGATAGGCGCGGTCGGACATGTCAGCCTCCTGATAGGGCTTGCAAGATGTAGACGTTGGAAAGGGGCGCGAGGGCGTCGTCGAGGCGCTCGCGCTCGCGGGTGCGCCGGCCGTCGATGAAGATGACGACGTTCTCGCGCAGATGGCCCTGCTCGTCGAGCACGTAGCCGCGCAGGCGCGGGTGGGCGTCGAAGGCGGCGTCGAGCGCGCCGCGCAGGTCGGCCGCGTCGGTCTCCACCTGCGGCACGGCCATGAATCGACCCAGTTGCTGGGTAAAAATCAGTTGCGCCATGTTTATTTTCTCATTGGTCGACTGGATTCAATGGAGATTCTAACGCGGATTGGCGGCCGTTTCGCTAAAATGAAGGCGCGTCAACTACCGGAGCGCCGCATGTCGATCACGCCGCAAGAGCTGGAACTGCTGATGCAGGAAGTGGAAAAGGAAGACCCGATCGATTTCGCCGACTTGCCGTTCGACGAGCATGATCTGCGGGGATTGATCTCGAACCATCTGTGCGAGATGGCCGACGCCATGGAGAACTTCAGCGACGAGGACAAGCACCTGACCTTGCTGGCGGTGGCCGCCAAGCTGGTGCTGGAAAACATGGTGCTCAACATCCAGCTGCTGCGGCGCCATGGCGTGCCGCTGAGCGAATCGGCCGACGCCTTGTTGAGCCGCCTGCGCAAAGCCCCGTAGGGCGGATTAGCGCAGCGTAATCCGCCTTGAGCCGCCGACGGCGCCTGTCGGATTACGCCGTGCCGGCTAATCCGACCTACCTGGCCCGCTTGGCCGCTGGCGCCACGATCACCAGATCGCCGTCCGCCACCGCCACGCACGGCAGGATATAGCCCTCGCGCTTCTCGTCCAGGCTCAGCCCGGGCCAGTCGACCTTGTAGCGCACCGTCCCGCCCACGCTCAGGCAAATGCACGTGCGACAGGTGCCGTTGCGGCAGGAACTGGGCAGGCGCACGCCGGCGCGCTCGGCCGCCTCCAGCACCGTCGTCGGCGCCTCCGCCGCGAAACCCCAGCCCTGCCCCTGCAATGTCACCGTCCCGCCCATGCCGTCGACCCCCTACCGTCAAACCAGCATGATAAGCGAGTCCGCCCCGGTCAGCCGTGCGCGACCAGCTTGAGCTTGGGCGCCTTGGCCGGCTGCCGTGGCGGCGCCAGCGGCGCCGCCACGCGCCCCTGGCGCTGGGCGTGCCGCAGCTTGAACACCGCCATCGCCTGCGACACGCAACGCGTCTGCTGCGCCAGGTTGCCGGCGGCGGCGGCCGCCTGCTCCACCAGCGCCGCGTTCTGCTGCGTGATGTCGTCGATTTCGATCACCGCCTGGTTGACCTGGCCGATGCCGGTGCTCTGCTCGCGGGTCGAATTCGAAATCTCGCCCATCACCGCCGACACCTTGCTGACCGACTCGATCACGTGGCCCATGGTCACGCCGGCGCTGTTGGTCAGCAGCGTGCCGGCCTGCACCTTGGAGATCGACATGTCGATCAGCGTCTTGATCTCCTTGGCCGCCGTGGCCGAGCGCTGCGCCAGACTGCGCACCTCCGAGGCCACCACCGCGAAGCCGCGTCCCTGCTCGCCGGCGCGCGCCGCCTCCACCGCCGCGTTCAGCGCCAGGATGTTGGTCTGGAAAGCGATGCCGTCGATCAGGCCGATGATGTCGAGAATCTTGTTCGACGAGGCGCTGATGTCGCCCATCGTCGCCACCACCTGCGAGACGATGTTGCCACCCTCGGCCGCTACCTGTTTGGCCTCGTCGGCCAGGTTGTTGGCGCTGGCCACATTGGTCGCGCTCTGCTGCACGGTCGAAGTCAGCTGTTCCATGCTGGCCGTGGTCTGCTGCAGGCTCGACGCCTGCGACTCGGTGCGTCCGGACAGGTCCAGGTTGCCACTGGCGATCTCGCCGGTGGCAACCGAAATCTCGTCAAAGTTGGCGCGCACGTCGCCGATGATGCTGTGCAGGTTGATGTTGGTCTGGCGCAGCGCCGCCAGCAGCTGGCCGACCTCGTCGTCGCGGCGCACCTCGATGGTGGCCGTCAGGTCGCCGCCGGCCATCATGCGCGCCGCGCGGGTAGCATGCGCCAGCGGCAGCGCCACGTGCAGATACAGGCCGCGGCAAAACACCGCCATGCCCAGCATCGCCACCACGGCCACGCCGCCGAGCCAGCCGCGCGCGCCGGCCAGGCCGGCCTCGCCCATGCCCAGCAGGCAGGCCGCCAGCAGCGCCAGCGCCCCGCCCATCAGCGCGCACGACACACCCAGCCGCGTCGCCAGCGACATCTGCAACATGGCGGCCACGCGCGCCATGACGCCCGTCGAAACACCCTTGCCGTTGGCGATGCGCATGCGGCGCGGATTGCCGGCCTTGAACTGGCGGTACAGCTCGTCGGCCGCGCGCACCTGCTCGCGGCTCGGCTTGGTGCGCACCGACAGGTAGCCGACCGGCTTGCCCTGCTCGATGACCGGGGTGACGTTGGCCAGCACCCAGTAATAGTCGCCGTTCTTGCAGCGGTTCTTGACCAGGCCGGTCCACGGCATGCCGCCCTTGATCGTCGCCCACAGGTCGGCGAAGGCCTCGACCGGCATGTCGGGATGGCGCACGATGTTTTGCGGCGCGCCCATCACCTCTTCCTCTGTGAAGCCGCTCACCTCGAGGAAGTAGGGGTTGGCGTAGTTGATATTTCCCTGCAAGTCGGTGCTGGAGACGATGGTCTTGCCATCTTCCATGACGTATTCGTTTTGGGTAACAGGTGTGTTGGTGCGCATGGCCCATTCCTTTGTGTTTTATTGTTAAAAACTTTGGACATGGACGAACCGGGGGCTAGGGCCGTCGTCGTAACGAACTCGTCAGTTACGTCCCCCAACATACACACTAGTCGCTCTGCAAACATCACCAATTGTTGCAAAATCGGTTTACGACATGAAATCCCTGTCTGAATCTGGTTGAAGTTTCAATCTTCCGTCGGCAAGCAACAACAGCTCAGTCCGGCTTGAAATTCTGGCCCAGCGACATTGGTTTGTTGAGCAAGATTGTCTGCGGATTACGACAAATTATCACCAGCACCACGATGGTAGCCAGGTACGGCAGCATCGACAGGAACTCCGACGGGATCGCCAGCCCCAGGCCCTGGCCGTGGAACTGCAGCACCGTCACGCCGCCGAACAGGTAGGCGCCCACCAGCACGCCGCGCGGCTTCCATGTCGCAAACACCACCTGCGCCAGCGCGATCCAGCCGCGCCCGGCCGTCATGCCCTCGACCCACATCGGCGTCAACGCCAACGACAGGTAGGCGCCGCCCAGGCCGGCCATGGCGCCGCCGAACAGCACCGTGCCGTAGCGCAGCGCGATGACGGGAAAACCGATCGCATGGGCGCTGTGGGGCGACTCGCCGACGGCGCGGATCACCAAACCAAGGCGGGTGCGCGCCAGCATCCAGCCGATCAGCGCCACCAGCGCCACCGACAGGTAAACCATGGCGTCGAAGCGGAACAGCAGCGGGCCGACAAAGGGGAGCTCCGACAGGAGCGGGAAGGTCAGCTGCGGCATGCGCTCGACCGTCTGGCCGACGAAGCCGCGCCCCATGAAGGCCGACACGCCGATGCCGAACAAGGTCAGCGCCAGGCCGGTGGCGACCTGGTTGGTCTGCAAGGTCAGCACGAGGAAGCCAAAGATCAGCGCCATCGCCATGCCGGCCGCCATCGCCGCCAACAGGCCGAGCCACATCTGGCCGCTGGCCAGCGTGACGCCGAAGCCGACCACGGCGCCGACCAGCATCATGCCCTCCAAGCCCAGATTGAGCACGCCGGAGCGCTCGGTCACCAGCTCGCCCATCGAGGCCACCACCAACGGCGTGGCCGCGCCGGCGGTGCTGGCCAGGAAGGCGATTAACAGCGCGGTATCGATCATGCGGCTTCTCCAACGGTGGCCGCGATGGCGCGCACGCGCGGCTTGATGCGATAGTGGATGAACAGGTCGGCCGCCAGCAGGTAAAACAGCAGCAGTCCCTGGAACATGCCGGTGATCGCCGACGGCACCTGCAGTTCGATCTGCGCGGTCTCGCCGCCGATGTAGAGCAGCGACATCAACAACGCCGACAGCACCACGCCGAGCGGATGCAAGCGCCCGACATAGGCGACGATGGTGGCCGCGAAGCCGTAGCCGGGCGACACCGACGGCTGCAGCTGGCCCAGCGGCCCGGCCACCTCGCCGACGCCGGCCACGCCGGCCAGCGCGCCGCTGACCATGAACGCCAGCCAGACGTTGCGCGGTTCGCTGAACCCGGCGTACAGCGCCGCCGCCGGCGCCATGCCGCTCACCTGCATGCGGTAGCCGGCGAAGGTGTGCTTGCAGAAGAACCAGGCGGCCAGCGCCGCCGCCAGCGACAGGAGGAAGGCGGCGTTCACGCGCAAGCCCTCGACCAGCAGCGGCAGCGTGGCCGAGTCGCCGAACATCTTCGACTGCGGGAAGTTGAAGCCGTCCGGATCGCGCATCGGTCCGTGCACCAGGTAGCTCAGCAGATGGTAGGCCACATAGACCAGCATCAGGCTGACCAAAATCTCGCTGGTGTTAAAGCGCGTGCGCAGCAGCGCGGGAATGGCCGCCCACGCCATGCCGCCGAGCGCACCGGCGGCCAGCATCAGCGGCAGCACCCACCACGCCGCGACCTGGTCGAAGTACAGCGCCACGGCGCCGGCGGCGATGGCGCCGACCGTCAGCTGGCCGTCGGCGCCGATGTTGGCGACGTTGGCGCGGAAACCGATCGCCAGGCCGACGCCGCACAGGATCAGCGGCGTGGCCTTGAGCAGCAGCTCGCCCACGCCGTACAAGGTGGTCCACGGCTTGATGAAGTAGACGTGGAAGGCGTGCAGCGGCTCCTGCCCGAGGAACAGGAACAGCAGGGAGCCGGTCAGCAGCATGGCCGCCGCCGCGATCAGGGGCGAGGCCAGCATCATGCGGCGCGATGGTTCCGGACGTTGTTCAAGCCTCGACATGGTCGGCCACTCCCTGGTAGGTGAAATCGCCGCTCATCCACACGCCGATCTGGTTGATACTGGTCTCGGCGGCCGGCACGGCGCGCGACAGGCGGCCGTCGGCCAGCACCGCGATGCGGTCGCTGAGCATGAATAATTCGTCGAGCTCCTCGGACAACACCAGTACCGCCACGCCCTGGTCGCGCATGTCGAGGATGGCCTGGCGGATCAGCATGGCCGCGCCGACGTCGACGCCCCACGTCGGCTGCGCGAAAACCATCACCTTGGGCGCGAGCGCGATCTCGCGGCCGACGATGAATTTTTGCAGGTTGCCGCCCGAGAGGCTGGACGCGGCCGAACCTTCGCCGCCGCACTTGACGTTGAAGCGCGCGATGACCTTGCGCGCGAATTCGCGCACGGCGTCGCGCCGGATCAGGCCATGCCTGACCATGCCGGTGTTGGCGGCCGGCAGATAGCCGGTCAGCAGCGCGTTGTCGGCCAGCGACAGCTCGGGCGCGGCGCCGCGGCCGAGCCGCTCCTCCGGCACGAAGCCCAGGCCGAGCTGGCGGCGGCGGGCGGCGTCGAGCCGGCCGACATCGAGCGCGCCGAGGCGGATGGCGCCGCCGGCCCCGCCGTCGCCCGCGCCGGTGGCGCCGCCCGCACTCGCGCCGCCGCCCACGGCCGCCGCCGCGCGCAGCGGACGCTCGCCCGAGATAGCCTTGAGCAGCTCCTGCTGGCCATTGCCCGAAATACCGGCGATGCCGACGATCTCGCCGCCGCGCAGCGCCAGGTTGATGTCCTTGAGATGGGTGCCGAAAGGGTCCTCGCTGCGCACGTCCAGATGCTCGATCGCCAGCAGCACCTCGCCCGGTTCGCGCGGCACGTTCACGCACACCGGCAGCTCGCGGCCGATCATCAGCTCCGCCAGCGAGCGCGCGCTTTCCTGCTTCGGATTGGCGGTGCCGGACACGCGCCCCGCGCGCAGCACCGTGGCCTTGTCGCACAGGGACTGGATTTCATCGAGCTTGTGGCTGATATACAGGATGCTCACCCCTTCGGAGGCCAGGCGCCGCAGCGATTCGAACAGTTTGAGCACGGCGTCGGGCGTGAGCACCGAGGTCGGCTCGTCCATGATCAGCAGGCGCGGCGACTGCAGCAGGCAGCGCACGATCTCCACCCGCTGGCGCTCGCCGACCGACATGCTGTGCACCAGCCGCAACGGATCGAGCGGCAGGCCGTATTGTTCGGAGACGGCGCGGATGCGCGGCGCCAGCTCGGCCGGCGTGACCTTCTCGTCGAGCGCCAGCGCGATGTTCTCGGCCACGGTCAAGGTCTCGAACACGGCGAAGTGCTGGAACACCATGCCGATGCCCAGCTTGCGCGCGTCCTGCGGCGAATGGATGTGGACCTGGCGGCCTTCCCACATCACCTGGCCCTCGTCCGGTTTGGTCACGCCGTAGATGATCTTCATCAGCGTGCTTTTACCGGCGCCGTTCTCGCCAAGCACGGCGTGGATTTCGCCGGGCATCACGGTCAGGTCGACGCCGGCGTTGGCCACCACGGACGGGTAGATCTTGGAGATGCCGAGCATCCGCAGCCGGGGTTCTTGCTTCATCCGCTGTCCTCATCGTATACAAAGTTGTTACGTCGGCAGACGCAAGTAGCATGCCATGGCCGGCCACCCCCCGCGCGCGTTCGCCTCGACGCGCGCGCCTCCACTTAGGGGACGTACCCCTCGGGGTACGTCCCCGCCCGGCCGTGCGGGGTGGCACGCACCGAATACGACACCCCATCACCAAAACCGTGCACCGACTCCCCGCGGTTGTACACAAACCACCCGCCAAAGTGAGCACACTTCCTGCTTTATATGCGCGTATGTATCCACCGGAGTCCGAACCATGTCATCGACCAGTTCCACGCGCCCACAAGGCAAACGCAAAAGCCCCCCGAAAGCCCAACCGGCCGCCGGGGCGCCCGCACCGACCGCCGCCGCCCCGCTCAAACGCGGCACCACGGCGGTCGACCTGCGCATCTACCGCGCCGTCGTCAACGCCGTCATGAGCCACCGCCTGCCACCGGGCACCCACCTGGGCGAGGCCGATTTCTGCGAGCTCTATCAAGTGAGCCGCACCACCGTGCGCAAGGCGCTGCAACGGCTGGCGCACGACCACATCATCGAACTGCGCCCCAACCGCGGCGCCGTCATCGCCTCGCCAACGCCGGAGCAGGCGCGCGACATCTTCGCCGCCCGCCGCGCCATCGAGCGCGAGATCATCCCCATGGTGATCCGCAACGCCACGCCGGCGTCGCTGCGCCAGATCAGGGCCGCGCTCGAAGCCGAGGACCAGGCGCGCCGCACCGGCGACCGCGCCGGCTGGATACGCCTGGGCGGCGAGTTCCACATCCTGCTGGCCGAATTGGCCGGCAACCACGTGCTGCAGCGCTTCATGGCCGAACTGGTGTCGCGCTGCTCGCTCATCATCGCGCTCTATGAAACACCGGGCTCGCCGATGTGCGGCAACGACGAGCACCAGGACCTGGCCACGCTGATCGAGCAAGGCAAGGCCGCCGAGGCGACGCACCTGATCGAACACCACCTGCTCGAAATCGAAGCGCGCCTGCACCTCGACATCGCAGATAAAAAGGTCAATCTGGCCGAGGCGCTGTCGGGCTTTTAAACGCGGGGCGGGGGAGCCTCGTAGGGCGGATTAGCGCAGCGTAATCCGCCAAGCGCCGCCGACGTCCCATGGCCTGCAACTTGCTAGGGAAGATCACAGGATTGAATCCAATTGTTGGATCAAATTGGATACAAAAAAAGTTCGTTCACCCCGCATCTTCCACCACCTGACTGGAGTTCGCATGATGTCCCACCTCGTCACCCGCACCGTCGCCGTCCTTCTCGCCGGCTGCGCCTGCGCCGCCCAAGCCGCCGACTGGAGCGACACCTATGTCGGCTACCGCTACGGCACCCGCTTCGCCGAGCCGTTCAACAACAACGACATCACCAAGAACATCGTCAACTTCAGCCACGTCTCCGGCTACAAATACGGCAAGAACTTCTTCAACGTCGACTTCCTGATGTCGTCCGACGACGACCCGTCGTCGGCCGGTGCGGCCAGCGGCGCGCACGAAGCGTACGCCGTCTACCGCCACACGCTCGACCTGGGCAAGGTCACCGGCAGCACGCTCGCCTTCGGCCCGGTGCGCGGCGTCGGCCTGACCGCCGGCTTCGACTACAACAGCAAGACCGACGCCGGCTACAACTCCAAAAAGCGCATGGTGGTCGCCGGTCCGACCCTGATGATGGACGTTCCCGGCTTCCTCGACGTCAGCCTGTTGGCGCTGTGGGAGAGCAACGCGCCGTTCAACACCTTCACCAACGTCGCCACGCCGCGCTACCGCTACGACACGCACGCCATGCTGACGGCCGCATGGGGCATCCCGTTCAGCATCGGCATTCCGCTCTCGTTCGAAGGCTACGCCAACTTCATCGCCAAGAAGGGCAAGGACGAATTCGGCGGCGACACCGCGCGCGAAACCAACATCGACATGCAGATCATGTACGACGCCAGCGCGGTGGTCAGCGCGCCGAAGAACACCTTCAAGGTCGGCGTCGAGTACCAGTACTGGAAAAACAAGTTCGGCAACTCGGACAAGAACAACCCGGGCGCCACCGCCCGCACGCCGATGGTGCGCGCCGAATACCACTTCTAAAAAGCGAGCAAAAAAAGTAGGTCGGATTAGCGCAGCGTAATCCGACAAGTTCCGCCGGCGGCGCGTGACGAATGACGGCGCTCCGCCCGATCCGCCCACGAATCGCCTCAACCAACCACCAAAAGGAAACCGCATGATAAACCGTCGCAAAATCCTGGCACTGACTGCGCTTGCCGCCGCCCTCGGCGCCGCCGCCCTGCCCGCGCTGGCGGCCGAACCGCTCAAGATCGGCTTCGTCTACGTCGGCCCGGTCGGCGACGCCGGCTGGACCTACGCCCACGACCAGGGCCGCCTGGCGATGGAAAAGGCGCTGGCCGGCCAGGTCAAGTCCACCTACGTGGAAAACGTGCCCGAAGGCGCCGACGCCGAGCGCGTGATCCGCAAGCTCGTCGCCGAAGGGAACAAACTCATTTTCACCACCTCGTTCGGCTACATGAACCCGACCGAGAAAGTGGCCAAGTCGACGCCGGGCGTCGTCTTCCTGCACGCCACCGGCTTCAAGACCGGCAAGAACCTGGGCACCTACGAATCGCGCCTGTACGAGGGCGCCTACCTGGACGGCATCCTGGCCGGCAAAATGACCAAGTCCAAGACGCTCGGTTTCGTCGCCTCGTTCCCGGTGCCGGAGGTGATCCGCAACATCAACGCCTTCACGCTCGGCGCGCAAAGTGTCAACCCCGGCATCAAGACCAAGGTGATCTGGGTGAACTCGTGGTACGACCCGGCCAAGGAGCGCCAGGCGGCGGAAACGCTGGTGGCGCAGGGCGCCGACGTCATGGCGCAGAACACCGACTCGCCGGCCACGCTGCAAGTGGCGCAGGAAAAGGGCGTCTACGCCTTCGGCTGGGACTCGGACATGTCGCGCTTCGCGCCCAAGGCCCACCTGACGGCCGCCACCAACGACTGGTCGGGCTACTACATCGACACCGCCAAGGCGGTCATGGCCGGCACCTGGAAAACCGGCGACTATCGCGGCGGCCTGAAGGAAGGCATGGTCAAGATGTCGAAACTGAACGCCGTGGTCCCGGCCGACGCGGCCAAGGTCTTCGAGGAGAAGAAGGCGGCCATGACGGCCGGCACCTTCAACCCGTTCACCGGCCCGATCAAGGACCAGTCGGGCGCCGTCAAGTACGCGGCCGGGGTGGCCGTGCCGCTCAAGGACCTGCTGTCGATGAACTTCTACGTGCAGGGCGTGGACGGCGCCATTCCGAAGTAAGCCGGCAACGCCGACATGACGATCGATCCCGTCCTATTGAACGACTGGCACCCGGTGGCGCTGTCGACGGCGCTGGTGGCCGGCGCCATCACCGCCACCGAGCTGCTCGACACGCGCGTGGCGCTGTGGCGCGACGGCGCCGGCGCCGCCCACGCGTGGGAAGACCGCTGCCCGCATCGGGGCACGCCGCTGTCGATGGGCGGGATCGTCGACGACACCGTGCGCTGCGCCTACCACGGCTGGCGCTTCGGCGCCGAGGGGCGCTGCCGCCACATCCCCGCGCTGCCGGCGCTCGCGCCCGACAACCTGAAGGCGCGCGTGGCCACCTATCACACGCACGAATGCTACGGCCTGGTGTGGGTGTGCCTCGGCACGCCGGCCAAGCCGGCGCCGCCGCCGTTCCCGGAATTTGCCGACGCGCGCCTGCGCAAGGTCTGGTGCGGCCCCTACGAGGTGCGCAGCAGCGGCCCGCGCATCGTCGAGAACTTCCTCGACATGGCGCATTTCGCCTTCGTGCACGACGGCATACTGGGCGTGCGCGAGCACGCCGCGATCGCCGACTACACGGTCGAGACCTTCGACGACGCCGCCTACGGCAGCGGCGTCTGGGCCAAGCAATGCCGCGCGTGGCAGCCGCAGGCCAGCAAGGCCGCCACCGGTGGCGACGACATCGACTACACCTACCGCGTGGTGCGGCCGCTGACGGCGATACTGACCAAGCATCCGCCGCACGGCATCCCGGAAGCGATCGCGCTGCTGCCGCAACCGCTCACTGAAACCACCACGCGCGTGTGGATCATCATGGCGCTGGCCGATTTCGACTCGAGCGCGGACGAGCTGCGCGCCTTCCAGGACACGATCTTCCTGCAGGACCTGCCCATCCTCGAAAGCCAACGTCCGGCGCGCCTGCCGTTGATCGCCGGCGCCGAGGTGTCGGTGGCGTGCGACCGCATGTCGCTGGCCTACCGCGCCTACCTCAAGCGCATGAATGTGCGCTACGGCGTGCTGCGCGACGATTAAACGAAAGACACGACATGAGCCCACCGACCCCGCAGGACCACGAACTGCTCACCCGCGTGCTGGCGCTGGCCCAGCGCTCGCGCGACGAGGGCCACCACCCGTTCGCGGCGATGGTGGTCGCCGCCGACGGCACCGTGCTGGCCGAGGCGATGAACGCCTCGAGCGGCGACCGCACCGCGCACGCCGAGATGAACGCGCTGCGCCTGGCCTCGCAGCGCCATAGCCCGGAGCAGCTGGCCACGGCCACCCTGTACGCCAACGCCGAGCCGTGCGCGATGTGCGCCGGCGGCACCTACTGGAGCGGCGTCGGACGCGTGGTGTACGCGATGTCGGAAGCGAGCCTGCTCGAACTGACCGGCAGCGATCCCGAAAATCCGACGCTGTCGCTGCCGTGCCGCGAGGTGTTCGCGCGCGGCCAGCGCCCGACCGAAGTGGTCGGTCCGCTGCGCGAGGACGAGGCGCGCGTGGCGCATCTGGGCTTCTGGAAAAAATAGCGCTGGTACCCCGCATCGCCGGTTTTCCCATGCCATCCAGAACACATTGCGCATTGGACAAAATTGCCCATGAAAACAATGACTTAGCCACCACAGATGATGCTTTCGGGCGACAAAATCGCACCGCACAATAGAAGGTGTTTGATTAATCCACGCAATCGGCTCACAGTGGCAACCAGAGCCGTACATCGATCGATGGCGGGGAGAAAAATGATGAACCTTCAACAACTGAGCACCTTGGCCGCCCTGCTCGCGGCAACCACGGCCGGCGCGCAGACCGCGCCGGCGGAACCGGCGGCGCCGGTCGCCCGGACGGCGTCGGCGTCCACCGCGGCCACGCCCTATTCCGATTCCTACGTGCCGCGCTCGATGCGCCAGCCGCAGCGCGACATCCCGTCGGGCCCGGTCCTGCTGCGCTTCACGACGCTGCAAAAGCTCAAGAAACGCTTCGAGGACGCCGACGCCGACCACAGCGGCACGCTCAACCGCGAAGAGGCGCGCCAGGCCGGCCTGACCATCGTCGACAAGAACTTCGACAGCATCGACACCGCCCAGCGCGGCATCATCACCTTCGACGACCTGAACGCCTACCTGATCCAGCGCCGCGAGGAATCGGGCGCGCGTTAAGCGCGCTACGCCGGCGGCGCGTCCCGCCGCGGCAAGGTCAGGCTGAACACCGCGCCCTCGCCGGGCACGCTGGCCACCGTCAAGGTGCCTTCGTGCACCTCGGCCAGCTCGCGCGAGATATACAGGCCCAAGCCCAGCCCCGACGGCACCTCGTTGCCGACGCCGCGCTCGTAGGGCTCGAAGATCTTCTTCTGCTGCTCGGGCGCGATGCCCGGGCCCTGGTCGCGCACCTCGACCCGCACCCATTCCGGCTCGACCACCAGCGTCACCGCCACCGGCTGGCGCGCGCCGTAGCGCAGGGCGTTGGTGAGCAGGTTGACGACCACCTGCTCGATGCGGAACTCGTCCCACCAGCCGCTGACCGGCGTGTCGGCCTCGAGGCTGATGCTGCAGCCGGCCGTGGTCGCCTGCGGCGTGAGGTCGTGCACGACGCGCCGCAGCAGGCCCGACAGCTCCACCCAGCCCGGCCGCAAGGACAGCTTGCCGCTGCGGATGCGCGACACGTCGAGCATGTCGTCGATCAGGCGGATGATGCTCTGGATCTGGCGGTCGTCGCGCGCCACCATGCGCTGCAACTGCTCGGCGCCGAAGGCAGCCATGTTGCCGCGCTCGAGCTGCATCTTGCGCAGCTGCGTTTCCAGGTACAGGGTGTTGAGCGGCGTGCGCATCTCATGCGAGACCATCGACATGAACTCGTCGCGCATGGCCAGGGCGCGCTGCAACTGCGCCTGCGCCGCGTTGAGCTCGGCGAGCGTCTCCTCCTGCTTCTGGCGCGCCAGCTCGAGCGCGCGCACCTGCGCGCGCGTGGCCTCGCGCTGCTCGTAGAGGGCGACGAACACCTCGACCTTGCTGCGCACGGCGCGCGAGTCGAGCGGCTTGTAGAGCACGTCGACGGCGCCGGCCTCGTAACCCTTGAACGAGTAGTTGAGCTCCTTGCCGGCGGCCGTGACGAACACGATCGGGATTTGCCGGGTGCGCTCGGTGCCGCGCATGAGCTCGGCCAGTTCGAAGCCGTCCATGCCCGGCATCTGCACGTCCAGGAAGGCCATCGCGAAGTCGTGCTGCAGCAGCAGCGCGAGCGCCTCCTCGCCGGAGCCGGCCTGGAACACTTCGCGCCCCGGACCGCGGATGACGGCGTTGAGCGCTTGCAGGTTTTCCGGCAGATCGTCGACGATCAGCAGTTTGGTCGGGTGCTCGGCTTGCATCAGTTCTTCTCCAGCATCAACAGCAGTGTGTGTATATCGTCCAGGGACAGGACCAGGTCCGGGGTCCGCAAACGGATCGCCTCCCTCGGCATCGTCGCCACCTCGGCGTCGTCCGGGTCCTGCACCACGGTCAGGCCGCCGGCGCGGCCGATGGCGGCCAGGCCGGCGGCGCCGTCCTGGTTGGCGCCGGTCAATAAAATGCCCAGCAGCGCGGGCCCGTAGGCGTCGGCCGCCGATTCCATCAAAAAATCGATGGCCGGCCGCGCGAAGTGCAGGGGCGCCTCGCAACTGAGCGAGAAACTGCGGTCCGACTCGACCGACAGATGGTAGCCGGAACCACCGAAGTATAGCGTCCCGGACGACAGCGCCTCCTTGTCGGCGGCCTCGCGCACCGGCAGCGCCATGCGCTGGCGGAACACGTCGGCCAGCTGGCTCTGGCGGTTCTCCGGCAGGTGCAGCAGCGCCACCACGGGCCGGCCGTAGCCGGCGGGCAAATCCGGCAGCAGCTTGAGCAGCGCGCCGACGCCGCCGGCCGAGGCGCCGATGACCACCGCCTCGATCACGCGCCCGGCCAGCGCGGCGCCGATCGCGGCCCGCGCGCCGTGCGCGCCCGGGGCCGGCGGGCCGGACGGCGGCGGGGGCGGAACTGGACGGCTCATCGCTAGCGCTTCCGGAACAGGCGCTCGCGCTTTTGCACCGGCTCGAAGCTGGGCGCGTAGGCCGAAAAATCGATGCTCTCCTTGCTGCCCAGGCCCAAAAAGCCGCGGTGGCACAGCGACTCGTGGAACAGCCCGAAGGCGCGCTCCTGCAGCCGCTTCTTAAAGTAGATCATCACGTTGCGGCAGCTGATCAAATGCGTTTCGGCAAACACGGCGTCGGTCGCCAGGCTGTGGTCGGCAAAGGTGACGTTCTCGCACAGCGCGCGGTCGAACAGCGCGGCGTCGTAGGCGGCCGTGTAGTAGTCGGAAAAACTGCTGGTGCCGCCGGCGGCCTGGTAGTTGGCCGTGTAGTCGCGCATGGCGTCGAGCGCGAAGACGCCCTTGCGCGCCTTCTCCAGCGATTGCGGATTGATGTCGGTGGCGTAGATCATGCTGCGCTCGAGCAGGCCCTCCTCCTTGAGCAGGATCGCCATCGAATAGACTTCCTCGCCGGTGCTGCAGCCGGCGATCCAGATCTTGAGCGACGGATAGGTGCGCAACACCGGCACCACGTGCTCGCGCAGCGCCTTGAAGTAGGTCGGGTCGCGGAACATCGACGTCACCGGGATCGTCAGGTATTGCAGCAACTCGCTGAAAGCGGCCGGCTCGTGCATGATGCGCGCCTGCAGCGCCGAGATGCTGGCGCATTGCATTTCCTTGAGCGCGTGCAGCACGCGGCGCTTTTGCGAGGCGCCCGTGTAGTCGCGGAAATCGTAGCTGTATTTCATGTAGATGGCTTCCATCAACACTTTCAGCTCGATGTCGGTGTCGCTAGCTTGCATGCGCGGTCCTTGGCGTGGTCATCAGCCGCCCCGCTCGCCGTTGGGCATCCACACGCGCAGCAGCGAGTACAGGCGCGACAGGTCGATCGGCTTGGCCAGGTAATCGCTGGCGCCGGCGGCCAGGCATTGCTCCTGGTCGTCCTTCATGGCCTTGGCGGTGATGGCGATGATCGGCAGGCGCGCGAAGCGGGCGTCGTTGCGGATGTGGCGCGTCGCCTCCAGTCCGTCCATGCCGGGCATCATCACGTCCATCAGCACCAGGTCGATGTCCGGGTTGTGGTTGAGTTTTTCGATCGCCTCGAAGCCGTTGCGGCCGACCTCGACCAGCACGCCCTTTTGCTCGAGCGCGCTGGTCAGCGCGAAGATGTTGCGCACGTCGTCGTCGACCAGCAGGATGCGCCGGCCCTCGAACACGCGGTCGCGCGAGCGCACCGTGCGCAGCATCGTCTGGCGCTCGGACGACAGGTCGGCCTCGACCTTGTGCAGGAACAGCGTGACCTCGTCGAGCAGGCGCTCGGGCGAGCGCGCGCCCTTGATGATGATCGAGCGCGAATACTTGTGCAGGTCGGCCTCCTCGGCGCGCGACAGGTTGCGCCCGGTGTAGACGATCACCGGCGGGAACGCCGCCAGCTGCTCGCCGGACATGCGCTGCAGCAGCTCGTTGCCCTGCATGTCGGGCAGCTTGAGGTCGATGATCATGCAATCGAACACGGTGGTGCGCAGCAGCGCCAGCGCCTCCTCGCCGCTGCCGACGTCGACGATGTCGACGTCGTCGTCGGAGATCAGCTGCACCACGCTGTCGCGCTGGCGCTCGTCGTCCTCGACCAGCAGCACGCGCTTGATCTTTTGCGTCAGCTTGGTCTCGATGCGGCGGAACACCTCGACCAGCTGCTCGCGCGTGGTCGGCTTGAGGGCGAAGCCGATCGCGCCCAGGTGCAGCGCGGCCTCGCCGTTGTCCGAGCCGGACACCACGTGCACCGGGATGTGGCGCGTGGTGGCGTCGTCCTTGAGCAGTTGCAGCACCGACAGGCCGGAGCGGTCCGGCAGGCGGATGTCGAGCAGCACCGCGTCCGGACGGTATTGGCGCGCCAGCGCCAGGCCCTCGTCGGCGTCGAAGGCGACCAGGCAGCGGTAGGTCTTTTCGCGCGCCAGGTCGTACAGGATGCGGGCGAAGGCGGCGTCGTCCTCGATCACCAGCACCAGGCGCGCCGAGGCGCTGGCGTCGGGCAGCAGGTGGCGGTCGTCGTCGAAGGCGCGCGGGCGCGGCGCCGGCGCTTCATCGGCGCCGTCGCCGTGCGCGTAGCCGAAGCCCGGCTGCGGCGTGGTCGCCGCGATCGCCAGGCCGAGCGAGGTGGCGGCGTAGTCGCCCAGCCCGCCGTTCGGTCCGCCATTGGCGCCGCCGGCGTCGAGCGTGGCCGGCGCGCTGGCGCTGCCCACGCGCGGACCCGGCTCGGGCGCGGTCCAGCGCAGCGGCATCGTCAACGTGAAGCAGCTACCCTTGCCCGGCTCGCTGACCAGGCTGATCGCGCCGCCCAGCAGGTGCGCCAGGTCGCGCGAGATCGACAGCCCCAGGCCGGTGCCGCCGTATTTGCGGCTGGTGGTGCCATCGGCCTGCTGGAAGGCGTTGAAGATGCCCTGCTGGTCCTCCTGGCGGATGCCGATGCCGGTGTCCTGCACCGAGAAGCCGACCGCGCCGTCGCCGGCCGCGTGCGCCGCCAGGGTGATCTGGCCGTGGCTGGTGAACTTGAGCGCGTTCGACAGCAGGTTCTTGAGGATCTGTTCGAGCCGCTGGCGGTCGGTGACCATGTGCGTGGCCAGGTCGTCGGCCACCTGCACGTGGAAGGCCAGTTTCTTTTGCGCGGCCAACGGCTCGAACACCATCGCCATGCCCTCGACCACGTGGCGCAGCGACAGCTGCTCGGGCACCAGGTCCAGCTTGCCGGCTTCGACCTTGGAAATGTCGAGGATGTCGTTGATCAGGTTGAGCAGGTCGTTGCCGGCCGAGTAGATGGTGTTGGCGAAGCGTACCTGCTCGTCGTTGAGGTTGCCGCTGGAATTTTCCGACAGCAGCTTGGCCAGGATCAGCGAGCTGTTGAGCGGCGTGCGCAACTCGTGCGACATATTGGCCAGGAATTGCGACTTGTACTGGCTGGCGCGCTCCAGTTCGCGCGCGCGCTCCTCGAGCTCCTGCTGCGCCTTGTGCAGCGCGGCGTTCTTCTGGTCCAGCGCCGACCCCTGCTCGGCCAGTTGCTCGTTGGTTTGCTCGAGCTCGGCCTTCTGGTTCTCCAGGCTGGCCTGCGACTCCTCGAGCACGCGCGACTGTTCCTCCAGTTCCTCGTTGGCGGTGCGCAGTTCCTCCTGCTGCACCTGCAATTCCTCGTTGAGCTGCTGGGTCTCCTCGAGCACTTCCTGCAGGCGCTGGCGCGACTGGCTGGCCTCGATGGCGTTGCCGATGTTGCCCTTGACCAGCGTGAGGAAATCCATGTCGCGCACCGTGATCGGGCGCAGCAGGCCGATCTCGACGACGCCGTTGATCTGGCCGTCGTTGTCGAGCGGCGCGAGCAGCACGCTGGCCGGGGCGCCGGCGCCCAGGCCGGAGGCGACCTGGATGTAGTCGGCCGGCACCTTGTCGAGGCGGATCAGGCGCCGTTCCAGCGCCGCCTGCGCCACCAGGCTCTCGCCGGACTTGAGCTGTTGCTCGCGCCGTTCCCACTCGGCGCTAAAGCCGTAGGACGCCACGCGGCGCAGGCTGCCGTCGTGGTTGCGCAGGTACAGCACGCCGACCACGGCGCCCAGGTAGCGCGCCAAAAACTGCAGCAGCACCGACGACAGTTGCGGCAGCGCCAGCTGGCCGATACCCTGCTGCGCCAGCTCGCTCTGGCCGGTGCGCAGCCACGCCTGCTGCTGCAGCAGCTCGGCGTGCTCGGTGTGCTGCCGGAGCACATCGTTATACGTCTTGGACAGGCCCAGCAGCTCGCGCCGGCCGAACCACGCCAGCGCGCCGCCCACGCCCAGGGTCAGCAGCAGGTACAACACGGCCACGCCGATGGTGACGGTACGGGCCGAGGCGTTGCGGTCCTGGCGCATGCGCAGCTCGACGTCGATGAAGGCGTCGAGCAGGCGGCGGATCTCGTCGAACTGGTTCTTGCCGCGGCCGGTCTTGACGGGGCCGGTGACGTCGCCGTTGGCCGCGCGCAGCCGTATCATTTCCTGCGCGTACAGATCCCATTGCTGGTGCTGGGCCAGGATGGTGCGCAAGCGGTCGACCTGGGCCGGATTGTCCTCGACCAGCTTGAGCAGGCTGGCGATGCTGGCGTTGACCTTGGGCTTGGAGAGCACATACGGTTGCAGGAAATTTTCCTCGCCGGCCAGCATATAGCCGCGCAGGCCGGTCTCCATGTCGACCATCTCCTTGCTGATCTCGCTGGCGTTGCCGATCACCCGTTCGCTGTGCTCGACCCAGTTCATGGTCGTGACGAGGTACACCAGCAGCACCACGAACACGCCGGCGCTGACCACGCCGGCCGCCAGCGGCAGCGTGATGTTGCGGGCAAGAATGCGACGGAAGCCAACGTCGTCGAGCGTTTTATTAGGCATGACTGGGAACCAAGATGAGCGGGGAAGCAAGAGTTTATCTCAAATACAAGCTTTGCCAGCCGTCTATCCAATCGTGCGTAGCGGAAAGATCGCGGCTCCACGCCAACCCTGGTCAGGCCGCCGGCGCAAGCGGCCGCGCCGGCGCCGCCTCGTGCCAGATGACGCCGTCCGCGCGCACCGTGGTGCGGTTGAGGATGCGGCGCGCGCCGGGCGCGATCGGCGTCGCCTTGTGCGCCACGTGCAGGTTGTCGGCCACCACCACGTCGCCCGGCAGCCAGTGGTGGCGGTAAGTGGCGCCGTCGCGCGAGTAGTGGCGGTCGACCGCCTCCATCAGCGCGCGGGAACGCTCCGGCCCGTAACCGAGCACGCCGCCGGTCAGGCCGACGTTCAGGTACAGCGCCTGGATGCCGGTCTTCGGGTGCTTGAGCACCAGCGGGTGGACCACGCCGTTGCGGTGCGCCGTGCGCAGCGTGTCGAACTCTTGCCGGATATCGTCCTGCAAGGCCGCGTAGGCGCCCTGCAGGTCGGTAAACAGCGTGTCGCCGCCCTCGCTGGCCTGCGCCACCGAGTACCAAAAGCTGATCGGTGTCGGGTCGGCCCGGAATGAGCCGTCCGAATGCCAGTAGCGGCCGACCTCGACGTGCCCGTCCTCGGGCCGGCTGGCGACGCGGAAGATCTCCTCGAAACCGTCGAGCTGGCCGCGCATGGCGGGGAAGGTCTCGAGCGTGCCGAACAGGCCGGTCGCGCTGATCTGTTCCTGCGGCGTGAGCGTCTGGCCGCGCACCACCAGCAAGCCGTGCTCGAGCAGCGCGGCGCGCAGCAGGCGGGCGGTGCCGGGACCGGCGCCGCGCAAATCCAAACCTTCGATGGTGGCGCCGAAACCGGCGCTAAGCGGGGTGATGTGCATATGGCCTCCTAAAGCCTGAATGGTTGACACCACTGTATAACGAGCACGGGCCGGTGATAATATGGCTGGATTCACGTACACCTTTGCGCTGGACGCAACGACATCATGGACCGCTTCGCCGAATTGAACGCTTTTTGCCTGGTCGCCCGCAACGGCGGCTTTTCGGCGGCCGCGCGCCAGCTGGGCGTGGCCACCTCGTCCGTCACCCGGCTGGTCGACGCGCTCGAACAGCGCCTCGGCGCGCCGCTGCTCAACCGCTCCACGCGCAGCGTCACGCTCACCGACAGCGGCCGCGCCTACGTCGCGCACGCCACGCAGATCCTGGCCGCGCTCGACGAGGCCGACGACGCCGCCGCCGGGCGCGGCGCCGAGCCGCGCGGCGTGTTGCGCATCGCCGCCCCGGTCACGCTGGCGGTGCGCCACATCGCCCCGCTGCTGCCCGAGTTCGCCCGCCGCCATCCGCAGGTGGCGCTGGACCTTCGGCTGAGCGACAACTACGTCAACCTGGTCGACGAGGCGGTCGACGTGGCGATCCGCATCGGCAGCGCGCAACAGCAGCCTAACCTGATCGCGCGCGAGCTGGCCGGCCACCGGCGCCACATTTGCGCCAGTCCGGCCTACCTGGCGCGGCACGGCGCGCCGCTGGAGCCGGCCGACCTGGCGCGCCACAACTGCCTGCAATTTTCCTACGGCGCCAACCGCCACAGCTGGCGCCTGCGGCGCGACGGCCGGCAGGTCGAGGTCGACGTCGATGGCGGCCTGAGCGTCAACAACGCCGACATCCTGCGCCAGGCCGCGCTCGGGGGCATGGGGCTGGCGCTGCTGGCGGACTGGCTGGTGCGCGACGACCTGGCCGCCGGCACGCTGGTGCCGGTGCTGGCCGACTACGACGCCAACCCCGGCGACATGGACGTGGTGATCCACGCCGTCTATCCGGCCAGCCGGCGCGGCGCGGCCAAGATCCGCCTGTTTACCGACATGCTGGCGGCCTGCCTGGGGCCCTAGCCGACTTACCTAATATGAAATATTTTTATCAGGGCATGTTTGTGACAATCGGATAGTTTTCCGCGACACAATTTCGCCTACAGTATTGCTGGTTAAATCCGTTTAACTACCCCACCCTACTGGAGACGATATGAAAAAGTATCTGGTTGTCGCCGCCGCCTCGTTGCTGGCCGCCAGCGCCTTCGCGCAAACCGAACCATTCGGCACCTTCAAACGCCCCTTCGCCGCCGACTCGCCGTGGAACATCCGGCCGATCGGTCCGGTGTTCGGCGCCTACGTGCTGCCCGAGGGGATCTACAAGCCTTCCGTCGGCAGCGGCGCGTGGTCGACCGCCGCCTTCCTGGCCAAGGAGGACGACAAACCGATGGTCGTGGCGCTGTACCCGTCCAACGGCGGCGATACCGATCCGGACGCGCGCGAAAAGCCGACCTCGGTGACGATCCCGCGCTGGCCGGCGGCCACCACGCCGGCCACCGAGTCCGACGGCCACGCCGAGATCGTCGACCCGTATACCGGCAGGGTGCACAGTTTCTGGCAGTTGAAACTGGTGGACGGCAAATGGCGCGCGGCGCTGCACGCCTGGTCCCCGCTCGACGGCCGCGGCTGGGGCGATCCGGCCCACTATTACCAGGGCGCGCGCGCGACCGGCGTGTCGACCATCGGCGGCCTGATCCGCATCCACGAGGTCGAGGATGGCAAGCCGCTGTATGAACACGCGCTGGCGATGTCGATGCCCAAGGAGGGCTTGAGCCGGGCGCCGACCTACATCTATCCGGCCACCTCGGCCGACGCCTACGCCGAACGCGACAACAGCGGCCAGATTCCCGAGGGCGCGCTGATGATGCTGCCGCCGGACTACAAGATGACCTACAACAATCCGCTGCTGCAAAAGGTGGTGGACACGCTCAAGGTCTACGGCGCGCGCGTGGTCGACCGCAACGTCGGCACGCCGTTCTCGATCTACGTGGAAAACGGCGCGCCGTTCCGGCTCTGGACCAACAACCCGAGCGCCGACAACGCCATGTACAACGAGATGGACCACATGCGCAAAGCCCTGCGCCAGGTGATCTCGGCGAGCAGCTACGTCGACGGCAACGGCCAGCCGACCACCGCCGACAAGCCGGGCAACTTCAACATCCTGTCGATGCGCGGCCCATGGCAGGCCCAGGCGGGCAGCGGCACGCCGGCGCCGTTCAACACCTTCACCCAGAGCATCGAGTTCCCGAACAAGCCGACCGTGGTCGAGCAATCGAACTCGAACGGCACCGGCGTGTCGGGCGGGGTGACCTGGGCCGCGCCGGTACCGGGCGCGACGTACAAGGTGACGGCGATCGGCAGCGGCGGCGCGCGCGTGCGGGTGCAACTGTGGAAGGGCGGCAGCGTGGTCGCCAGCACCGGCTATCTGTCGAACGGCCAGAGCGCCAACGTGGTCTGGCCAAGCTCGGGCGGCTGGACCTCGATCTGGGCCATCAGCGCGCCCAATCAGGCCGGCAGCATCCGCGCCACGATGATCAAGCAGTAACCGCAGCCCTGCCGCCGTCGTGGCGCGCGGCGGCGGCGCTTGACTGCCGCGCCGGTCCGCCCGGACCGGCGCGGCGGGGGATTACGACTTGAAGAAGGCCAGCAGGTCGGCGTTGATCTGGTCGGCGTGGGTGGTCGGCATGCCGTGCGGGAAGCCCGGGTAGGAAATCAACTTGCCGTGTTTGAGCAGCTTGACCGACTTGGCGCCGCTGTTAGCGAACGGCACGATCTGGTCGTCCTCGCCGTGCAGCACCAGCACCGGAATGTCGAGCGCGCGCAGGTCGTCGCTGAAGTCGACCTGGGCGAACTGGAAGATGCAGTCGTAGGCCGCCTTGACGCCACCCATCATGCCCTGGCGCCACCAGTTCTGCCGCACCGCTTCCTGCACCTTGGCGCCGGGACGGTTGTAGCCGTAGAACGGGATCGTCAAATCCATGTAGAACTGCGAGCGGTTGAAGGCGGTGCCCTTGCGGATGTCGTCGAACACCTCGAGCGGCACGCCGTCCGGGTTGGCGGCCGACTTGACCATGATCGGCGGCACCGCGCTCACCAGCACCGCCTTGGTCACCAGGCCCTTGCCATGCTGGCGCACGTAGCGGGCGACCTCGCCGCCACCGGTGGAGTGGCCGACGTGGATCGCCTTTTTCACTTTCAGCGCGGCGGCCAGTTCGGCGACGTCGGCGCTGTAGGTGTCCATGTCGTTGCCGTGGTCGGTCTGGGTGGAGCGGCCGTGGCCGCGGCGGTCGTGGGCGATCACGCGATAGCCCTGCTGCAGGAAGAAGATCATCTGGTTGTCCCAGTCGTCCGAGGTCAGCGGCCAGCCGTGGTGGAACCAGATCGCTTCCTTGTCCTTCGGACCCCAGTCCTTGTAGAAGATGCTGCTGCCGTCTTTCACTGTCACGTAACCGCTGTCCATTTGCATAGCTCCTTGAAGATGTTTGGTGGGGGCCGCGGCAGCTGCCGAGGCCGAGAGGGGCAGGCTGGCGGCGGCGCCGGCCACCGCGCTTAGTCCGCCGATAATTGCCGCCCGGCGCGCCGGGCTGACGTCAGTGTGATCAGAGCTCATCGTTTTTTTTCCTAGGTGACGGGCGGGGAAGGCCCTTGTCGCAAGTGTGACCGTTCGCCGCCGCCATCGCATCACCGATAATCACCATGCGGCGCTATCCCTTTCGACGGGGAAGGACTGCCCGCGTCTGGTCACCGGCTTGAACCCACGCTATAATGAATGAAAATCATTCTCATCTAGCTGGCGCGAGCCGGCCTTACTCCACGGAGGCAGTGTGGCGGCCGCCAATATGTCGTTGCAACAGGAAGTGAGCAGCCTATACCTCGACCACCACCGCTGGCTGAAGGGATGGCTGCGCTTCAAGTTGGGCAGCGCCGCCGAGGCGGCCGATGTGGCGCAGGACGTCTTCATGCGCCTGCTTTCGCGCGCCGAACCGATCGCCGCGCGCGAACCGAAGGCGCTGCTGTCGACCATCGCCAGGCGCCTGCTGGTCGAGCACTGGCGCCGGCGCGAACTGGAGCTGGCCTGGCTGGAAACGCTGGCGGCGCTGCCGCCGTCGGACCTGCCGTCGCCGGAAAGCCGCGCCATGTTCCTCGAAACGCTGGTGGCCATCGACGCCATCCTCGACGGCTTCAAGCCGGCCGTGCGCACCGCCTTTTTGCTGGCCCAGCTCGACGGCTTGACCTGCCCGCGGATCGCCGCGCAACTGGGGCTATCGCTGGCGACCGTGGAGCGCTACCTGGCCAAGGCCCTGCGCGCCTGCTACGCCATGCGCTTCGAGTGATGGCGCCGGCCACGTCCGACGCCGGCGCGCCGCTGCCGGCGACGGTCATCGACGCCGCCATCCTGTGGAGCGTCAAGCTCGACTATGGAGAACCGTCGCCGAAGACGCGCGCGCGTTTCCAGCACTGGCTGGCCGCCGACCCGCTGCACGCGCTGGCGTGGCAGCGCGTGGCCACGCTGGCGCCGGCGCTGGCCGCGGTGCCGCCGGCGCTCGCGCGCGACACCCTGGCCGCCGCCGAGCGCCAGCACCTGCGGCACAGCGAACGCCGGCGCCATGGCCTGGCGCTGCTGTCGCTGGGCGGCCTGGCCGCCCTGCTCGGCTGGCAGCGGCGCGACGACCTCGGCTGGCAACGCCTGGCCGCCGACGCCAGCACCGCCGTTGGCGAGCGGCGCACGCTGCGGCTCGACGATGGCAGCGCGATCGTGCTCAACACGGACAGCGCCGTCGACCTCGACTTCACCGCCGCGCGCCGTGCCATCATCCTGCGGCGCGGCGAAATCATGGTGACCACCGGGGCGGACGCGCCGGCCCGGATCAAACGGCCGTTCTGGGTGGACACGCCGGCCGGCGCCATGCGCGCGCTGGGCACGCGCTTCGTCGTGCGGCTCGACGGCGACGGCGGGCGCGCGCGCGTGGGGGTGCGGCAAGGCGCGGTCGAACTCCACCCGGCCGGCGCCGCCACGGCGCTCGTGCGGGCGGGCCAGGCGGCCTGGCTGGCGCAAGACGGCGCCACGCCGGCGGCGCCGTGCGCCTTCGCCGAAGACGGCTTCGCCGACGGGGTGATCGCCGGACAGCGCATGCGCCTGGACGTGCTGCTGCGCGAACTGGCGCGCTACCGTCGCGGGCAGGTGAGCTGCGCGCCGGAGGTGGCGCACTTGCCGGTATCGGGCGTGTTCCACGTCGCCGACACCGACCGCGTGCTGCGTTTTCTGGCGCAAACGCTCAACCTGCGGGTGCACTACCGCACCCGGTTCTGGGTCGCGGTGGGGCCGTCCGGCGCGCCGCCGCCCCGCGCCGACAAATAATTTGAAAAAAAGTGAGGGGATTTGGCCTCCTCGCTCGACCTGACAGGAAAGAACCCCTTTTTCCTTTCACTGTCTGGAACCCTCATGATGCTAAGCCAGTCGCGCCTTGCGCGCCCCACCCGCCTCGCGGCCGCCCTCTCGATCGCCCTGTCCGGCTACGCCGCGACCAGCCTGGCGGCACGGGCGCAGACGCCGGCGCGCCCGCCGTCCAGCGACCCGGCGGGCGCGGCCGTCAAGACGTACGCGATCGGCCCCGGCACGCTCGCCTCCGTGCTCGAGCGCTTCGGCCGCAGCGCCGGCGTCAACCTCGCGTTCGAACCGGCGCAGCTCGACGGCGTGCGCTCCGAGGGCGTCAACGGCAACCTCGGCGTGGAAGCGGCGCTGCAAGCCGTGCTGCGCGACACCGGCCTGGAAGCGGTCGCCCGCGGCGACGGCTACGCCCTGCGCCGGGCCGCCCCGCCCGCCGCCGCCGCGGCGCCACCGCCGCGGGCGACCGTGCTGCCGGAAGTGGTCGTCACCGGCGCGCTCAACGGCGAAGACGACGCCTACCGCGCCCGCCGCGTGCGGCTCGGCGCCCTGGGCGCCGGCGACCTGCGCGACACGCCCTACAGCGTCGAGGTGGTCACGCGCGAGCTGATCGAGAACAAGCAGGCGCACTCGCTGGTCGACGCCGTCAAGGGCGACGCCGGCGTCGCCTCGGGCAGCAACTATGTCGCCGGCACCGGCGACGTGCTGTTGATCCGGGGCGTGCTGCTCAGTTACCGCAACAACTACAAGCTCGACGGCATGGACTTGATCGGCTTCCTCGGCGCGCCCCAGCTGCCGGTCGAGGTCATGGAAAACATCGAGGTGCTCAAGGGCGCCGGCGGCTTTCTGTACGGCTTCGGCACGCCGGGCGGGATCGTCAACCTGAGCTTGAAGCGCCCCACCGACACGCCCGTGCTCAGTTTGGCGACGCAGGTCACCGACGACGGCAAGGTGCTGGTCCATGGCGACGCGGGCGGGCGCTTCGGCGACGACGGCCGCTTCGGCTACCGGGTCAACCTGGTCGAGGAAAAGGGCGACACCTACGTCAAGGACGGCGGCAAGGTGGACCGCCAGACCGCCGCGGCCAGCTTCGACTGGCGCGTGACGCCGGACCTGCTGTGGAGCGTGGACGGCCTGCACCAGGAACGCCGCGTCGACGCCGTGTACTACCAGCTGGTGCCCAACGCCACCGGCGAGCGCGACAACGCCATCGCCGCGCCGCCGCCCGCCGTCGACGGCGGCAAGCGCCTGGCCTCGCCGTTCACCTACAGCCAGGTGCGCAGCACGTCGTTCGGCAGCTCGCTGTCGTGGCAGCTGGCGCCGGCGTGGAATGCCAGCGTGTCCTATCGCAAGTGGGACCAGGACATGTTCAGCGACCACAGCTTCCTGTACGCCAACGCGGCCGGGCGCTACACGGAGATGCAGATCTCGCTGCCGTCGCGCGTGCGCTCCGAGCAAACCCAGGCCGTGTTGAGCGGCGGCGCCGCGACCGGCGCGGTGCGCCACACGCTGACATTGGGCGCGTCGTATTCGGATATCCGCGCGCAGGAGTCGAACGATTTCAAGTCATCGATCGTCGGCGCCGGCACGCTCGGCACGCCCACGCATTTCGCCGATCCGCAATTGCGGACCGGCTGGACCGAGGGTGGCTGGAACTTTCCGGAGCGTCAAAAAAGCTTGTTCGCCTCCGACGTGATGCGCATCGGTTCGCAAGTGGACGTCATCGCCGGCGTGCGCCGCGGCACGTTCAAGTCGACCAGCTACGACAAGAGCGCCACCACGCCGACCCTGGCGCTGGTGTACCGGCCGGTGGCCGCCGTCTCCACCTACGCCAGCTACGTGGAAGCGCTGGAACAAGGCGCCGTGGCGCCGACCGGCACGGTCAACGCGGGCCAGGTCTTCGCGCCGCTGAAAAGCAAGCAGCTCGAACTTGGCGTCAAGGCCGAGGGCAAGGCCTGGTCGGCCAGCGCCGCGCTGTTCCGCATGAACCAGGGGCTGAGCTACATCACCGCCGAGGGCCGCTACACCCAGGATGGCGAGGCGCGCTACCAGGGCCTGGAATTGTCGAGCAAGCTGCGGCTGGACCGGCGCTGGAACATCCTGGCCAGCGCCGTGTTGCTGGACGCGAAAAATACCAAAACCAGTTTCGGCCTGCTCGACGGCAAGCGCACGGCCGGCGCGTCGCGCCAGCAATACGCGGTCTATAGCGAATACACGCCGGCCATGCTGCCGGCCACGCTGACCGGCGGCGTGCGCTACGTCGGCGCGCGCGCCCTGGACACCGGCAACGCCTGGCAGTTGCCGGGCTACACGGTATGGGACATCGGCGCCCGCCACGTCACCTCGATCGGCAACGTGCGCACCACCTTGCGCGTGAACATCGACAACCTCGGCGCCAAAGCCTACTGGCTGATGGCGGGATCGAACCGCCTGATCCAGGGCGCGCCGCGCACGGTCAACCTCGGCGCCCAGTTCGAGTTCTGAGCCGGCGGCATGCGATGCGCCCACGCGCGGTACGTCCCCTGCTGGTGAGGTTGCACCGCTATGCCGGGCTGGGCATGGCGGGCTTTCTGCTGGTGGCGGGCCTGACGGGCATACTGCTGGCGTGGAACGCCGAACTGGAACGGTCCGGAGCTATTCCTGGCAACGGCGCCGTGCCGCTCGATCCGCTGGCCTAGCGCGAGCGGGCTCTGGCGGCGCAGGCGCAGGCGGCATTCCAGCCCTTGCGCGTCGAGCCCGGCCTGGCCATGCAATTCTTCCTGACCCCGCGCCCCGGCGCCGGCGGCATGGCGCGGCCGCTGGCGGACAACCAGGTCTTCGTCCATCCCTACACGGGCGCCATCCTGGGCAGCCGCAACGCCAACGACCTGCGACAGGGCCGCAAGGCCTTGATGCCCTTCATCTACCGGCTGCACTACACGCTCACCTTCGGCGCGCCCGGCGCGCTGGCCTTCGGCGTGGTGGCGCTGGTGTGGACCGTCGACTGCTTCATCGGTTTCTATCTGACCTTGCCGGCCGGCGTGCGCAGCACGGCGGGCCGCCCGTGGCTGGCGCGCTGGCGGCCGGCCTGGACGATCCGGCGCGGCACCGGCTTCTACAAGCGCAACGTCGATCCGCACCGCGCCGGCGGCCTCTGGCTGTGGCCGATGTTATTCGTCATCGCGCTCAGCAGCGTCGCCCTGGCCCTGCCGACCGTCTATAGCCCGGCCGTGCGCAAGGTACTGGCCCACCAGGCCGACCACAAGTCGTTCCCGCGCCTGGCCCGGCCGGACACCGTCCCCGCCATCGACTGGCGGGCCGCGCGCGCCATCGGCCGCCGCGAGATGGCGGCGCAGGCAGCGCGCCTGGACTTCCGGGTGATCGCCGAGGACTGGATGTTCTACGACGCCGGCAGCGGCGTTTACCGCTACGCCGTCGCCAGCAGCCGGGACATCCGCGACACCTACGTACAGACCACGCTGTACATCGATGCCCGCAGCGGCGAGGTGCGCGGCGTCTGGCTGCCGACCGGGGCGGCGGCCGGCGACACCATGACGACCTGGCTGACCAGCCTTCACATGGCCTCGCTTGGAGGCACGACGTACAAAGCGATACTGTCGATGGTGGGCGCCGTGGTCGCCATGCTGAGCGCGACCGGGATCTATCTCTGGTGGAAGAAGCGCGACGCCAAGCGGCTGGGCAAGGCCCGCGTCAAGTTTCCGGCATTAGACGGCGACTAATACAAAAAAGTATCAAGGTAACTTGGGAGATTTTGTAACGCGGGGGGGGGGAAGACAGAAATTTTCTTGCGCGAGCAATTGCTCCTCGACTCGCGAAGCTAAGCGCGATGGCTCATCTGCTGATACCGACCGTCAATTCTGCGAGCCAAAGCGGGAACGTGGCCACTGACGGGCTGCGTGCAGTACACGCAGCACGCGCACTACATCACCGGCAGTGTCATAGACAAGGATGTAATTCTGGTGTGCTACCAACTCACGAGTGCCGACAGCGCGACCAGGCTTGCCCAAGCCGGGATGATCGACCAAGCGGCCCGCCTTTTCTGAAAACAGCTCATCGAGGGCGAGCGCGGCAGCCGGATTGTCGGCCTCGATGTATTCGTAGATGTCGTCGCGGTCTTGAATCGCCTCTGGCGTCCAAAACAACTCCATCACTCGGCGGCGCCCAGTCGGCGACGTGTGGCGGCTCGCTTGGCGGCGAACTTGGCTTCAACCTCTGCGGCGGGGATCAGGCTGCCGGCATTGGCCGAGTCTAGACCGCTCTGCACTTGGCGACGGAACCAAGCGTCATGTTCCGCGGCTTCCTGCTGCTGCCGGACGAAGTCTCGCATAAAGTCGCGCAGCAGCTGGGCGCCGGTGCGGTCGCGGGCCTTGGCGGCTGTCGTGAATTGGTCTTTCAGGCTTTCATCGACCCGGAAGGTAAAGGTTGCTTCGCTCATGGCCTTGGTCTTATGTGTTACAACGTAGTTACATAGTAGCACAAGCACGGGGCAGCCGCTGTTTGGCGACTCGGGCAACGGAACGGAGAACCGGAGGAATTCTATGAAGCGGTCTCACGCCATGTATAGCTGAAGATAGCCATGCTACTACTCGAGGGCCACAACAATGAGTAAAACATGCTGTACAAAAGCCATAGACAGGTTGTCACAGCGTTGCAGAAAAAAGGCTGAGGAAGGAACGCTACCGCGAGAGCAGTCTGCGAGCAGTTAGTCGCTCTAAATGCGTGTCACCAGGTGCAAGCCGTCCACCGGCGACCCGGTACTCCATGCACTACTTGAAAACTGGTGCGGCTGGCTGGAATCGAACCAGCGACCCTTGGCTTCGGAGGCCAATACTCTATCCACTGAGCTACAGCCGCGTAGGGGGATTACTTGAAGTGAGCCGTAGGATACCGTTTTTATCGCCTCCCGTCCATGGAAAGTGTCGTTTTGAGTACCTTGGCGTTTCCACACAGGGATTTTTGAGTCTATAATCGCCCGTTTGGTGAAGGTTTTGCAAGGCAGCTGCTTGATCAGTTTCGCACGCCACCCCGGCTCGACATTAGTCTGTTAAGGAAATCATGAGCGACGCACATAACGAACACGAATCCGCAATCAGAACACCCAAGCAGCTCGTCGCTGCTGTGATCGGCTTTTTCGCCGTCACCGTTTTAGGCATCATCTTGCTGGTCAAGTTCGTCACCGAAGACAAGCTGACCGGCGCCGGCTCCAACAGCCAGGCCCCGGAAGAAATCGCCACCCGTCTCGCTCCGGTGGCCGACTCCGGTTTCACCTTCAAGGACGCCAACGCGCCGAAGGTGCTGCAATCGGGCGAAGCCATCTACACCTCCACCTGCGCGGCCTGCCATGGCGCGGGCGTGGCCGGGGCGCCGAAGTTCGGCGATGCCGGCAGCTGGACAGCGCGCATCGCGCAAGGGTACGACACCATCGTCAAGCATGCGATCGAAGGCTTGCGCGCGATGCCGGCCAAGGGCGGCAATCCGGACCTCGATGATGTCGAGGTGGCGCGCGCCGTGGTGTACATGGCTAACAAAGCGGGCGCGAAGTTCAAGGAGCCGGAAGTGCCGGCCGCGGCGCCGGCCGCCGATAAGGCTGCCGAGCCGGCGCAGGCGAAGTAGGCGCGTCGCGGGATCATCGAAACCGGCCTTGGGCCGGTTTTTTTTTGATCGTGCTGGCGCTCGCTTCGGTCGGTGTCTGATCAGCGCTAGCGATCACCCCGCACGGCCAGGCGGGGACGTACCCCGTGGGGTACGTCCCCTAAGTGGTGACGCTGGCGTATCGCTCAATGCTGGCGGGGTTTGGCTCCGCTAGTGGTCGCCTTCCTTGCCGGCGCGGCCGGTGCCGTCGTGCTGGCGCTCGCTTCGGTCGGCGTGTGGTCAGCGCCAGCGATCACCCCGCACGGCCAGGCGGGGACGTACCCCGTGGGGTACGTCCCCTAAGTGGTGACGCTGGCGTATCGCTCAATGTTGGCGGGGTTTGGCTCCGCTAGCGGTCGCCTTCCTTGCCGGCGCGGCCGGTGCCGATCTGGTGCCTCTTGAGCTTGTCGTACAGCGTCTTGCGCGGCACTTGCAGATTGTCGGCCGCCAGGCCGACGTTGCCATCGGCGGCGGCTAGCGCTTGCACGATCAAGTCGCGCTCGTGCCGGTCGATCCGCTGCGGCAGCGATAACGCGCCGCCCAAGATGCCGCCTCCGGCGGCACCCGCTCCGGCAACCGATGCACTGCCGTCCGTGCCATCCGCCGCGATCCCGGATGGAAGTCCCGGCACGGTTCCGGCCGCGCCACCGGGCGCGGCCACGATCCCCAGCACCAGCCGCTCGGCGAAGTTGCGCAGCTCGCGCACGTTGCCCGGCCAGTCCGCCGCCTGCCATTGCGCCATCTGCTGCGCGCTCCATGCCGGCACCGCGCGCCGGTAGCGCGCCGCCGCCTCGGCGGTGAAGTGGGCCAGCAACAACGGGATGTCCTCGCGCCGGTCGCGCAGGCGCGGCAGGTCGATGCCGACCACGCCGATGCGGTAATACAAGTCCTCGCGGAACAGCCCTTGCGCGCTCAGCTCCAGCAGGTCGACCTTGGTGGCGGCGACGATCGAACAGTCGAGCGCGACGGAGTCGTTGCCGCCAAGCCGTTCGAGCTTGCGCTCCTGTAGCACGCGCAGCAGCTTGACCTGCAAGGCCATCGGCATGCTTTCGATCTCGTCGAGGAAGACGGTGCCGCCGTGCGCGAACTCGAGCTTGCCCACGCGGCGCTTTTGCGCACCGGTGAAGGCGCCCGCCTCGTGGCCGAAGATCTCGCTTTCAAACACCGATTCGGGCAAGGCGCCGCAGTTGATGGCGACGAAGTTGCCCTTGCGTCCGCTGGCGGCGTGCAACAGGCGCGCGACCACTTCCTTGCCGGTGCCGGTCTGGCCATTGATCAACACGTCGACGCCGGCCGGGGCGACGTTGCGCACCAGGACTTTCAGTTGCTCGATGGCGGGCGAGCGTCCGATCAGGTCCGGCAGGTCCGGGTGCCGGGCGCGCTCGGTGCGCAGCTGGCGGTTTTCCAGCACCAGCCGGCGCCGCTCCTGCGCGCGCGCGACGGCGTCGAGCAGGCGGCCGCTGGCGAAGGGCTTTTCGATGAAGTCGTAGGCGCCGCCGCGCATGGCGGCCACCGCCATGTCGACGTCGCCGTGGCCGGTGACGACGACGACCGGCAGCTCGGCGTCGAGCGCGGCCACCTGCGCCAGCACGTCGAGGCCGGAGCGGCCCGGCAGGCGCACGTCGGTGACGACCACGCCGGCATAGTCGGCGCGCAGCAGCGCTTGCGCCTCCTCCGCGCTGGCGCACGCTTGCACGCTGAAGCCGCCCAGTTCCAGCGCCTGGCTGGTGGCCAGCCGCAGCGCCGCTTCGTCTTCAATCAGGATCGCCTGCACGTCATGCTCCTTGTGTTTGTAGCGGCAGGCGCAGCTCGAAGCGCGCGCCGCCGTCGGTCTGATTATGCGCCGTGAGCTGGCCGTTCATCGCCTGCACGATCGACGACGAGATCGCCAGTCCCAGGCCCAGTCCCTTGCCGGACGGCTTGGTGGTGAAGAACGGTTCGAACAGGTGCGCGGCCACCTGCTCGGGAATGCCGTCGCCGCTGTCGGCAATGCTGATGAGCGCGTATTCGCCATCGCGCGCGAGGCCGATGGCGACCACCCGCCGCTCGGCGCCCTCGACCGCGTCGAGCGCGTTGCGCAGCAGATTGATCAGCACTTGCTCGATGCGCACGCTGTCGCCGGTCACTTGCAGGCCCGCTTCACCGATGTCGATCTCAAGCGTGACGCCGTGGCGGCGGAATTCACTCTCCAGCAAAAACGCCGACGCCCGCACCGACGCGGCCAGCTCGACCGTACCCAGCGTTTCATCCTTGCGCGCGAAGCCCTTCAACTGGCCGATGATGGCGCCCATGCGCGCGCTGGCCTCGCTGATGTGGCCGAGGTTGCCGGCCACCTGCCCGCCCTGCCCCCGTTCGAGGAACACACGGGCGTTGTCGGCGAAGGCGCGGATCGCGGCCAGCGGCTGGTTCAGTTCATGGGTGATGCCTGTGGCCATCTGTCCCAGCATGGCCAGCTTGCCCGCCTGGACCAGTTCGTTTTGCGTCGAGCGCAGCAGGTGTTCGGTTTCCTTCAGCTTGGCGTACTTGCCCTCCAGGTGCTCGTTGGTGGTGCGCAGTTGCTGCGTGCGCTCGACGATCTTGTCGTTCAGTTCGAGCTCGGCCTTTTGCAGCGCCGCGCGCGAGGCCAGCCGCTCTTCCAGTCGGCGCCGGCGCTGGTGCGCGGCCCAGCCGGCCAGCACGGCGCACGCCAGCAGCAACGCCGCCGCCAATGCCCATTGCAGGCCGGCGCGCAGCACGCGCGACTGGCCGGGGAACAGCATCAGCTGCCAGCCCAGTTCGCCAACGGCCTGCGTGACGACCAGGTCGGGATGGCCGGACAACGGCGTGACGGTCTTGCCCATGTATTGCTGGGTGTGCGCCAGTTGGCGCTCGGTGGCGGCGTCGAGCGGGGTCAGGCTACGGTAGATCCAGTCGGGACGGTTGCTCAGGAAAATGACGCCGCTGCGGTCGGCCAGTACGATGGCGTCGTCGCTGCTGCGCCACGTGCGTTCGAAGTCGGCCAGGCTGATCTTGACGGCCACCACGCCGGTGACCGGTCCACCGGCGCTGCCGCGGCCGTACACGGGCTGGGCGATGAAGTAGCCGGCCTCGCTGGTGCTGGTGCCGATGCCGTAGAAGCGCCCCGCCCCGCCCTTGAGCGCCGCGTCGAAGTACGGGCGGTAGGAAAAGTTTTTGCCGACGAAGCCGAGCGGCTGGTCCCAGTTGCTCGCGCCGATGGTCAGGCCGGCGCGGTCCATCACGTAGATCGCGCCGACCTTGGCTTGTTGTTGGATGGTTTGCAGGGTGCTGTTGAGGCGGATAATCGCTTGGGCGTCCGAGGGATGGGCCAGCGCGTCGATCAGGTCGGGCTGGAAGCCGAGCACAAACGGCAGGGTTTCGTATTTTTGTAGCAGTGATTGCAGGTCGGGCGCCATCAGTTGCAATTGCCGCTGGCCTTGCATGCGCAGCTCGGCGCGGGCGCGCGAGGTGCCGGCCAGGTAGGAGCCGGCGATGACGGCCAGCGCGCACAGCAGGGCGAACAGCAGCAGCAGAGGTTTTTTGGCGCGCATCCGGCGATTTTAGCTCAGGTGTATCGTAGGGCGGATTAGGCGGCACGCCGTAATCCGCCGTTGCACGCGTCATCAGCGGCGCTTGGCGGATTTTAGGCGGCGCCCCGTAATCCGCCGTTGCACGCGTCATCGGCGGCGCTTGGCGGATTACGCTGCGCTAATCCGCCCTTCTAGTCGACCGCCGCCATGCGCATCTCGTCGTTGTGGTGGCGTTGCTGCTCTTCCATCACCAGCTGGCCGAGCTCGCGCTTCAAGGCGTTGAATTCGGCGGCGGACGGGTCGCGCAGGCGCGGCAGGTCGACCAGCATGTCACGCTTGACGGTGCCGGGACGGTAGGTCATCACGACAATCCGGTCGGCCAGGTAGATCGCTTCCTCGATGCTGTGGGTGACGAAGATGATCGTCTTCTTCAGCTCGGCCCAGATACGCAGCAGCTCGTCCTGCAGGTTGCGCCGCGTGAGCGCGTCGAGCGCGCCGAACGGTTCGTCCATCAGCATGATCGGCGAGTCGAGCGCGAGCACGCGGGCGATCGCCACGCGCTGGCGCATGCCGCCCGACAAATCCTTCGGAAAACGGTGGCGGAAGTCGCTCAGCGACAGCATCGCCAGCAGCTCGCCGACCTTGGCACCGATCGCGGCCGGCGCCATGCCCTTGATCTCCAGGCCGAAGGCGATGTTTTTCTCCACCGTCATCCACGGGAACAGCGCGTACTCCTGGAACACCATGCCGCGCTCCGGCCCCGGCCCGGTGACGAGCTTGCCGTCGGCCGTGATCGTGCCCGACGACGGCAGCGAGAAGCCGGCGATGGCGTTGAGCAGGGTCGACTTGCCGCAGCCGGAGGGCCCCAGCAGGCAGACGAACTGGCCCTGCGGAATGTCGAGGTTGATTTCCTTGAGCGCGACCACTTCGCGGCTGTCGGTCTTGAACACCTTGTGCACGCCGCCGACCTGGATATGGGTGGGATTCATGTTCGCGCTCATCTCAATTCTCCAGGCCACGGTGCCACCGCAGCAAATGATTGTTCAGTTTGTTCATGCCGACGTCGATGACCAGGCCCAGCAAGCCGATGCTGATCATGCCGGCGATGATCTTGTCCGACCAGAAGTACTCGCGCGCCTCGAGGATGCGGAAGCCGAGGCCGTTGTTGACGGCGATCATTTCGGAGACGATCACGACGATGAACGCGGTGCCGATGCCGATGCGCACGCCCGACAGGATGTAGGGCACGGCCGCCGGCAGCATCACGCGCACGAACATCGTGCGCTGGTTGACGCCGAGGTTGCGCGCGGCGCGGATGTAGATGCCGTCGACCTGGCGCACGCCGGCGATGGTGTTGACCAGCACGGGGAAGAAGGCGCCGAGCGCGATCAGGAACACGGCCGGCGCGTTGCCCAGCCCGAACCACAGGATGGCCAGCGGAATGTAGGCGATCGGCGGAATCGGCCGCAGCACCTGCATGAGCGGGTTGAGCCAGGCGTACATGCGCTGGCTCGCGCCCATCATCAGCCCCAGCGGCAAGGCCAGGCCGGCGCCGACGGCGAAGCCCACCACCACGCGGTACAGGCTGCTCAAGGTGTCGCCCAGCAGTTCGCCAGACAGCGCCCACGACAGCCACGAGCCGGCGGCCGGATCGTAGGCCGTCAGCGGCAGCAGGTACTCGACCCACTTGGCCAGCACCGCCAGCGGCGACGGCAGCACCTGCGGATTGACCCAGCCGAGCATGGCGCTGGCCTGCCACAGCACGACGATCACGATCGGCACCACGGCCCCGGTGGCGCCCTGGCGCCAGTCTTGTTTGTTCATCTCGTCTCCTTGTATTATTTGATGCCCAGGCTTTTCTTCGACGCCTCGAGCAGGTCGGTCTTGACCCAGTCCCTGGCCACCGGCGGCTTGCTCATGCGGCCGACGCCGGTCTTGAGCATGATGTCGGTGGTGACCTGGATGTGCTCGGCGGTGACGTCGTAGCTGTACGGCGAATTGCTGATCGCGTCCTCGAAATCGTCCTTGGTGATCTGGTTCTTGAAGATCATCTCGCGCACGTATTTTTCAGCGACGGCCTGGTTGTCGATGAACAGCTTGGTGGCCTGGACGAAGCAGTTCATGAACTTCTGCGCCAGCGGGCGTTTTTCGTTGTAGAACTTCTCGCTCATGACCAGCGTGCGCACCGGCTCGCCGATGGCGGTGTCGTAGGGCTTCATCACCTCGACGCCGTAGCCCTTGTTGATGGCTTGCGACGACTGCGGCTCGCTCTGCATGATGGCGTCGAGGTTCTTGCCCATCAGCGCCTGGTTCAGGTCGGCGAAGGCGAGGAACACCAGCTGCACGTCCTTGCCCGGCTTGTCCGACGAGCTCAAGCCGGCCTGCGCCAGTTCGGCGATCAGCAGCACCTCGTGGATACCGCCGCGCGTGACGCCGACCTTCTTGCCCTTCAAGTCCTTGATCGATTTGATGTTCTCGTTGGGGCGCGCGACCAGCCGCGCGCCGCCCTTGGCGAAGCCGGCCACCACATAGATCGGCGCGCCGTTGGCGCGGCCGGAGATGGCCGCCTCGGACGCGGTGGCGCCGACGTCGAGCTCGCCGGCCAGGATGGCTTGCATCACGTCCGGGCCTTTGGCGAACACGTGTTCCTCGACCTTGAGGCCGCACTTGGGCGCGATTTCCTTGATGTACGAGACCGCGCCGTAGTGGGCGAACTTGAGGTTGCCGAGACGGACCACCTCCTGCGCCTGCGCGGTGGAGGCGAAGGCGATGGCGGCGGTCAGGGCGAGCAGGCGGAATTGTTGCGGGATGTTGGGCATTGCGTGTCTCCATTGTGTTTGTTGTGATGGGAGACATTGCAGCTTCCGTGCCAAGTGAACCGGCGACGTAAGCCTTTGATTTTAAACGGGCGGCCGTAAACGGTGGCGGCTCTTTGGCGCGGAAATCCGCAATTTTCCGCCCACGTCGTGCGGATTGCCGCATTCGCAGCGAACGTCGGCCACAAAATCAGAAAATTGCTAGCGCAATGTGGGGCGCATTGGCGCAGCGTAATCCGCCGTGGGCCGCCGATGACGCACGCATGGCGGATTACGGCGTGCCGCCTAATCCGCCCTACGTGGCTACCCGGCTGCGTGGCTGCGCGGCTGCGTGGCCCAGACCATTAGCTGCACAAGCCGAACGCCTTGCGCTCCGGGAAGTAGCGGTACGTGAACGTGCGCACCGGGTATTCCTTCAAGCCGATCTCGAACGCCGGCACCACCACGTCGAAGCGCTCCGGCAGCTTGTCCTTGACCCGCACCCGCACCCGCCACAACGTTTCCTCGCCGGACGCGCTGGCGACGAACATGTCCGGCACCTTGGGGATCGAGTCGACGATCTCCGGCCGCGAGTTGGTGGTGCGCTGGTACAGCGTGACGAGCTCGGCCTTGTGCAGCACCGGCCCCTTCGGCGCGGTGACGTTGTAATCGCGCGAGAGCAAGCGCGCGCGCTCGCCGCGCTGCACGATGTACACGAACGTGAACTCGGCGCCGCCGTCCGGCAGCGTGACCGGCGGCGTGGTCGCCACGCTCATCCCACGCGGCAGCTCGAAGCGCGAGCCTTCCTGCCAGGTCTTGCAATCCGGCGTGGTCGCCATGTAAAGGTTGGCGGGCGTATAGGACTCGCCGCAGCCGCCGAGCAACAGCGGGAAAAAAATCGGTGCCAGATAACGCAGACGCATGGGGCTTTCCTATGGAGTGGAGACGCCAGTTTACCAGCACCGGCGCGCCAGTGCCGGTGCCTCCGACTGGCGATCGGCAAGTTATGCGTTGCAAAACCGGCCTTGTCACGCGACACACAAAGGTCTACTGTTGGATCACTGTTCTCGTTGGGCAATTATTTGATGTCGCACAGCCGGTGCGCCGGCATACTTGGAAGGCAAGAATATGAAAAACAGATTGTTTGCTGCCGCGCTGGGATTGCTCCTGTCATCGCTGGTGTCGGCCGTTTCGGCCGAGACCGGCGTCACCGCCACCGAGATCAAAATCGGCATGGCCAACGCGCTCACCGGGCCGACGGCCGGGCTCGGGCTGGGCATCAAGGCCGGCAGCGAGGCCTACTTCAAAAAGGTCAACGCCGCCGGCGGCGTCAACGGCCGCAAGATCACCCTGGTGAGCGAGGACGACGGCTACGATCCGCCGCGCACCGCCGCCGCCACCGAAAAACTGATCAAGAAGGACGGCGTGTTCGCGCTGTTCGGCTATGTCGGCACGCCGACCAGCAAGGCGGCGATCTCGCTGGTGAGCGAAGCGAACATCCCGTTCTTCGCCCCGTTCACCGGCGCCGAATTCCTGCGCACGCCGCTGAACAAAAACGTCTTCAACATCCGCGCCTCGTACTTCAACGAAATCGAGCTGCAGGTCGAGCGCCTCGTCACCGACGCCGGCGTCACCAAGATCGGCCTGTTCTTCCAGGAGGATACCTACGGCAAGGTCGGCAAGGAAGGGCTGCAGATCGCGCTGCAAAAGCGCAAGATGACGATGGCCGGCGAGGGCCACTACCAGCGCAACACCGAGGACGTCGACGCCGGCCTGGCCACGCTGATGGCCGCCAAGCCGGAAGCGGTGCTGATGGTGGGCACCTACAAGGCCTGCGCCGCGTTCGTGCAAAAGGCGGCGGCGGCCGGCTTCAAGCCGAAGTTCTTCAACCTGTCGTTCGTCGGCACGGCCAACTTTATCAAGGCGGCCGGCGACGCGGCCGAGGGCGTCTACATCACGCAGGTGGTGCCGTCGCCGTTCGATGAATCGATCCCCATCGTCAAGCAGTACCGCGCCGATATGAAGGCGGCCGGCGCCGGCGACGCCGACTACACCTCGCTCGAGGGCTACATCAACGCCGTGGCGCTGGTGGAGGCCTTGAAAAAGACCGGCGCCGAGTTGACGCGCGCCAGCTTCCTGGCGACGCTGGAGAAACTCAACGCCAATCTCGGCGGGCTCGACATCGCGTTCAGCCCGACCGACCACCAGGGCTTGACCACCGTGTACCTGACCAAGGTTCAGAAGGGCAAGCCGGTTTCGGTCGGCAAACTGTAGGGGCTGCGGGCGCTTTACCCCGCAACCCGGCACACCGGGGTCGTACCCGCAGGGTACGACCCCAAGGCCTGCGGTCGGCAAGCTGTGAGCGGCCGGCACCGGCGAAAAAAAAACCTCGCCACGGCGAGGTTTTTTTTCATCCGCGTTTTACCACATGATGACGCGGTCCTTCGGCGGCAGGTACATCTTGTCGCCCGGCTTGACGCCAAAGGCGTCATAGAAGCCCGGCTGGTTGCGCATCGTGCCGTTGGCGCGGAACTGCCCCGGCGAGTGCGGGTCGGTCTTGATCTGGTTGATCTGCGCCGCCTCGCGCATCTTCATGCGCCACACCTGCGCAAAGCCCATGTAGAAGCGCTGGTCTCCGCTCAGGCCGTCGATCACGGGCGCCTGCTTGCCGTTCAACGACAGCTTGTAGGCCTTGTAGGCGATCGCCACGCCGCTGTTGTCGGCGATGTTCTCGCCCAGGGTCAGCTCGCCGTTGACGTGGTAGCCCGGCAGCGGGCTGAACTCGCTGTACTGCTTGACCAGCATCTTGGTCTTGGCCGCGAAGTTCTTGTGGTCGGCCTTGGTCCACCAGTCGCGCAGGTTGCCGTCGCCGTCGTACTGGGCACCCTGGTCGTCGAAGCCGTGGCTGATCTCGTGGCCGATCACGCCGCCGATGGCGCCGTAGTTGACCGCGTCGTCGGCGTCGGCGTCAAAGAACGGCGCCTGCAAGATCGCCGCCGGGAACACGATCTCGTTCATCTCCGGGTTGTAGTAGGCGTTGACGGTTTGCGGCGTCATGCCCCACTCCTCGCGGTCGATCGGCTTGCCCAGCTTGTTCAATTCCTTGTCGTACTCGAACTGGTGCGAGCGGATCACGTTGCCCACCAGGTCGTCCTTCGACACTTCCAGTTTCGAGTAGTCGCGCCATTTGTTCGGATAACCGATCTTGGTGGTGAACTTGGCCAGCTTGGCTTGCGCCTGCTTTTTGGTCACCGGGCTCATCCAGTCGAGCTTGTCGATGCTGGTCTTGTACGACGCCAGCAGGTTCTTGACCAGCGCCTCCATGCGCGCCTTGCGCTCGGCCGGGAAGTGCTGCTCGACGTACAGTTTGCCGACCGCCTCGCCCAGCGCGCCCTCGGCCACCGAAACGCCGCGCTTCCAGCGCGGGCGCTGCTCGGTCACGCCGCTGAGCACGGTGCCGTAGAAGGCGAAGTTCTCGTCCACGTAAGCCTTGCTCAGGTAGGGCGCGAACGCGCGCACGGTCTGCCAGTGGAAGTAGGCCTTGAGCGTGTCGAGCGGGGTTTTCTCCAGCAGCGCCGTCATGCCCTTGAAGTAGCTCGGCTGGCTGACGATGACATAGCCGGCCTTGCCGGCGATGCCGGTGTCGGCCAGGTAGGTATTCCAGTCGAAGCCGGGCGCCATGGCCGGCAGCTTGGCCAACTCGACCTTGTTGTAGGCCTTGATCGGATCGCGCAGCTCGACCTTGGTCCATTGCAGCTTGGCCAGTTCCTTTTCGAATTCGACGATGGCGTGCGCGGTGACGGCGCCGTGCGGGTCGCCCGCCAGGGTCAGCATTTTGCCCACGTGCAGTTCGTACTTGGCCAGCACGTCGGCCAGCTTGGCGTCGTCGGCCTTGAGGTAGTAGTCGCGGTCCGGCAGGCCCAGGCCGTCCTGGTACAGGTCGGCCACGTACTTGGTCGAATCCTTGTTGTCCTGGTGGATGCCGAACGCGTACGGGGCGCCCACGCCGATCTGGTTGAAGTGCGAGATCAGCGCCGGCAGTTGCTTCTTGTCGGTGACGGCGGCGATGCGGCCGAACTCGGCCTTGAGCGGCGTCGCGCCCAGTTGTTCCAGCTTGGCCTCGTCCATGAAGCTGGCGTAGAAGTCGCCGATGCGCTGGGCGTCGGTGCCGGCCGCCTTGTTGGGCGTGTTGGCCGCGCCCTCGATGATGGCGCGCAGCTGCGGCTGTATATCGTCGCGCAACTTGGCGAAGCTGCCCCAACTCGGCTTGTCGGCCGGGATTTCGGTCGTCGCCAGCCACTTGCCGTTCATGTGCGTAAACAGGTCGTCCTGCGCGCGCACGGCCGGGTCGATGTATTCGGTGGCGATGCCGGAGGTCATTTTGCCACTGGATGCGGTGGCGGCGGTGGCGGCGGTCGCTGGACTGGCACTTTTGGTGGTGTCCGCGGCGCCGGCCAAACCTGCGATCAGGCTCAGCATCAATGCACTTACGAGATGACGTTTCACAGAAATTCCTTTAAAGATAGAAGGCTAACCCGGCGCGCCTTTGGCGGGACGCTGGCGTTGCGGCATTGGGGTGCGGGTTGCACGCCTGAAGACCGCCGCAGGACGTTATATCACAGCGATATCATTGTTACCAGATGATGACACGCTGTTCCGGCGCCACATACATCTTGTCGCCGGGCTTGACGCCAAAGGCGTCGTAGAAGCCCGGCTGGTTGACCATGGTGCCGTTGGCGCGGAACTGCCCGGGCGAGTGCGGATCGGTTTTCACCTGCAGGATCTGCTGCTCGTCGCGCATGCGCACGCGCCACACCTGGCCAAAGCCCATGAAGAAGCGCTGGTCGCCGCTCAGGCCGTCAATGACCGGCGCCGGCTTGCCGCCCAGCGACAGCTTGTACGCCTTGTAGGCCACCGCCACGCCGCTGTTGTCGGCGATGTTCTCGCCCAGCGTGAGCTCGCCGTTGACGTGGTAACCCTTGAGCGGGCTGTAGGCGCCGTACTGCTTGACCAGCGCGTCCGTCTTGGCCTTGAAGTTGGCGCGGTCCTCCTTGGTCCACCAGTCGCGCAGGTTGCCGTCGCCGTCGGCCTGGCTGCCGCCGTCGTCGAAGCCGTGGCTGATTTCGTGGCCGATGACGGCGCCGATGGCGCCATAGTTGACGGCGTCGTCGGCCCTGGCGTCGAAGAACGGCGGCTGCAGGATCGCGGCCGGGAACACGATCTCGTTCATCGTCGAATTGTAGTAGGCGTTGACGGTCTGCGGCGTCATGCCCCATTCCTCGCGGTCGATCGGCTTGCCCAGCTTGTTGACCATGCGCTGGTTGGCGAAGTTCGCCGCGCGCAGCACGTTGCCGATCAGGTCGTTCTTGTTGATCGCCAGCGCCGAATAGTCGCGCCACTTGGCCGGGTAGCCGATCTTCGGGGTAAACTTGGCCAGCTTGGCTTGCGCCTCCTTCTTGGTGTCCGCGCCCATCCAGTCGAGGCCGTCGATGCTGGCCTGGTACGACGCCAGCAGGTTCTTCACCAGCTGGTCCATGCGCGCCTTGCGCTCGGGCGGGAAGTACTCGGCCACGTAGAGCTGGCCGAGGCCCTCGCCGATCGACCGCTCGACCAGCGCCACGCCGCGTTTCCAGCGCGGCTCCTGCACCGCCACGCCGGTCAGCGCGGTGCTGTAGAAGTCGAAGCTGGCGTCGGCGAACGGCTTGGACAGGTAAGGCGAGGCGCTGCGCAGCAACTGCCATTCGAAGTAGGCCTTCCAGGTCGCCAGGTCGGTCTGCTCCAGCGCGGCGGCGAAGCCGGCCAGGTAGCTCGGCTGGTTGACGATGACGTAGTCGATCTTGTTGCCCACGCCGGCCGCCGCCAGCGCGTGGCCCCAGTCGTAGGCGGGCGCCAGTTCGGGCAGCTTGGCGGTCGGCGTCTTGTTGTAGCGTTTGACGGGGTCGCGGTTCTGCACCTTGGTCCACTGCGCCTCGGCCAGCGCGGTCTCGAGCGCGACGATGGCCTTGGCGCTGGCCTCCGGCTCCTTGGCGCCGGCCAGGCGCAGCGTGCGCGCGATGTGCGCCTCGTACTTGACCAGGATGGCGGCCAGTTTGGCGTCGTCCTTCTTCAGGTAGTAGTCGCGGTCCGGCAGGCCCAGGCCGCCTTGCGAAATGCCGACCGCGTACCTGGTCGATTCGCGCGCGTCCTGGCGCACGTAGAGGCCGTAGGGCGTGGCCACGCCGAGCTTGTCGAGATGGGCGATCAGCATCGGGAAGGCCTTCTTGTCCTTGATCGCGCGGATGCGGTTCAGTTCGCCCGTGAGCGGGCGGATGCCCAGCGCGTCGAGCTTTTTCTCGTCCATGAAGCTGGCGTAGAGGTCGCCGATCTTCTGGGCGTCGCTGCCGGCCTTCTTGCCCGTTTGCGCCTCGGTCTTCTTGACGATGCCGCGCAGCTCGGACAAGGTGTCGTCGCGCAGCTTGGCGAAGGTGCCCCAGCTCGACTTGTCGGCCGGGATCTCGGTGCTCTTCAACCACTGGCCGTTGAGATGGGTGTAGAAGTCGTCCTGCGGGCGCACGCCGGCGTCGATGTTCTTCAGGTCGATGCCGGAGGTGGGCGCGGAATCGGCGTTGACGGCGGCGGGATCGGCAGCGGCGGCGTTGCCGGCGAAGGCGGCGAGGGCGGCCATCAGGGCCAGGGTCAGGGTACTGGGCAGGAAGCGGTTCACGGTGGTCCTTTAAATAGGCTTCAACTCATATCGTCGGCCGCTTGTGGCGGGCGCGCGAATATTCTACCGCCCGGGGCGGTGTCGACATCCTGCCGTGGCGCTTTTTTACTTTACGATACACGCCGCCGCGACCGCGGGTGTAGCATGGCTGGCATATCAATACCTGCGGGAGTACCCATGAAAATGCTCGCGTTTCTGATTGACAGATTGCTGCTGGTGGGCGCCGGGGCCGTGTGCGCGGCCTTGGCCTGGTTGTTCTGGTGGTATTTCCAGGCCAGGGCCTTCGATATTTTCGCCACCGCCACCGTGGTGATGTTGTTTGCCGAGAACTGGCGGCTGCGCCGCGCGCTGCGGGACAAGCAGCGTTAGCCGCCTCCCGGCAGGTTGATGCTGGCGCCGCCCGCGCCGACGCCGACACCCATGCCGCCGGCCCCACCGCCGCGCCGGCCGCCACCGCGCCGCTCGCCGCCTTCTTCACGGTGCTCGCCGCCACCTCCACGCGGAGCGGCGCCGTTGTCGGGCACCCGCAGCAAATGCTCGCCGACCTGTTGCACGACAATGCGGCGCTGGCTTTCATTTAACGCATCGTTGACGGTCAGCCACCATTCACGCAGCAGCTTCTCCTCGGCGGCGGCGGCGTCGGTCTCCTCGTCGATGGCCTTGGTCAAGTCGCGCAGTTCGGCGTTGGGATTCTGGGTGCCGGCTTGCGTGGCCGCCTGCAGGCGGTCGCGGCGGATTTTGCGCTCGCGCAGCAGGTTGCGCGTCTTGCCCTCCGTCTGTTGCCACAGGGTTTGCTGGTTGGGATTGAGGTTGAGCGACTTTTTCAAGTCCGCCGCCAGCGGCAGGAAGTCCTCGGCATGCATGTCGAAGATGGGGATGGCGGCGGCCGGCAACGGCGCGACGGCGGCGCCGAGCAGCAGCGCGGCGGCGAGGGTGGACAACAGTGTACGCATGGCAGCTCCATCAATAGCGGATAAACCCAACCCCGCGCGCGTTTGGCGATACGCGCGCGCCACCACTTGGGGGACGTACCCCAAGGGGTACGTCCCCGCACGGGGGTGCGGGGTACCAGGCAGTCCACCCCGTGCGGCCCAAAAAAAAGCCTGCGCAAGGGAGCGCAGGCGAAAACCACTTCAGGGTAGAGAGAAATTACGAATTCAGTGTAGGCCGCGGCCGGCGCCCGGTCGGCACTTCTTACAAATGCTTACCGCCGTGAACGTAAGGGAAACACTCCGTAAGATTATGCAAAATTAGCGTAACGCCAAGCGGGCATTGGCGTGGTTTCAATGTCAACGGCCACCGTTGTAAATTTCCGTAAAGGTATAAATGATTTCGGCGGAGCTACTACGCTTGCCTGAAATCAGGTTTATACTCGGCTCATGCACATCGCGCGCGCTCTGACCCGCGTGATGTCTCTCTGTACATTGTTCCAACAGGTGAAACATGGGCAAGAAACTCAAGAATACCGGATTGGTCGGCCTCGGCGTCGTCACCGGCGTCGCCATCTCCCTGCAGTTTTCGGCGATGGCGCAAAAGCCGGTCCAGCCGCCGCTGCCGCTCGAGGAGCTGCGCCAGTTGGCCGACGTGTTCGGACTGATCAAGTCCGACTACGTCGAGCAGGTCGAGGACAAGAAATTGCTGACCGAAGCGATCTCCGGCATGGTCGCCTCGCTCGATCCCCATTCCGCCTACCTGGACAAGAAAGCCTACGCCGAGCTGCGCGAAGGCTCGGAGGGCAAATTCGTCGGCCTCGGCATTGAGATCGGTCAAAGCGAGGATGGCTACATCAAGATCGTCGCGCCGATCGAGGACTCGCCGGCATGGCGCGCCGGCATCAAGGCGGGCGACCTGATCAGCCGCCTCGACAGCACCGCAGTCAAGGGCTTGAGCCTGGACGAATCGGTCAAGAAGATGCGCGGCGAGCCGCACTCCAAGGTCAGCCTGACGATTTTGCGCAAGGGCGAGGCCGACCCGCTGGTGTTCAACATCACGCGCGAGGAAATCCACCAGAAAAGCGTCAAGGGCAAGATCGTCGAGCCGGGCTACGCGTGGCTGCGCATTTCGCAGTTCCAGGAGCCGACCATCGACGACATGGCCGCCAAGATCGTCGAACTGTACCAGCAGGACCCCAACATCAAGGGCCTGGTGCTGGACCTGCGCAACGACCCCGGCGGCGTGCTGCAGGGCGCCATCGGCGTGGCCGCCGCCTTCCTGCCGAAGGACGCGGCGATCGTCTCGACCAACGGCCAGTTGCCGGACCAAAAGCAGATCTTCTACGGCCGTCCCGAGTACTACACCTTGCGCAGCGAGGCCGACGCGCTGGCCAGGTTGCCGGCCGCCGTCAAGCGGGTGCCGATGGTGGTGCTGGTCAACACCGGTTCGGCGTCGGCGTCGGAGATCGTCGCCGGCGCGCTGCAGGATTACAAGCGGGCCGACATCATCGGCACGCAAACGTTCGGCAAGGGCTCGGTACAAACGATACGCCAGCTCACCGCCGACACGGCCGTCAAGCTGACCACGGCGCGTTATTACACGCCCAAGGGCCGCTCGATCCAGGCCAAGGGCATCACGCCGGACCTGGCGGTCGATGAAAACGCCGATGGCGACGGCCTGAACGCGCTGCGCACGCGCGAGGCCGACCTCGACAAGCATCTGAGCAACGACCGCGAGCAGGAGGTCGCCAAGGCCAAGCGCGACGAGCTCGAGGAACAGCTACGCATCGTCGCCCTGGAAAAGACGCGCAAGCCGCTCGAATACGGCAGCGGCGACGACTTCCAGTTGGCGCAAGCGCTCAACCACCTCAAGGGCCTGCCGGTGCAGCTGGCCAAGCAGGAAACCAAGGTGGTGCAGGCCGAGCCTAAGAAGTAGTCGCGCCCGGCTAACCCCGCACGGCCAGGCGGGGACGTACCCCCCGGGGTACGTCCCCTAAGCGGCGGCGCATGCGCAGCGCCCAAGGCACGCGGGGTAAGCTTCCCTCCCCCCACATATTTCCCCCGCACGGCCAGGCGGGGACGTACCCCTTGGGGTACGTCCCCTAAGCGGCAGCGCATGCGCATCGCCCAAGGCATGCGGGGTAAGCTCCCCTCCCCCCACATATTTCCCCCGGACGGCCCGGCGGGGTCGTACCCCTTGGGGTGCGGGGCCTACGCGGCGGCGCATGCGCCTCACCCAAGGCCGGCACCTCCGGCGCCAAAATCGGGGAAAATTTGGGGGGGGGGGGGAGATTACCCCGCATGCCTTGGGCGAGGCGCATGCGCGGCCGCTTAGGGGACGTACCCCAAGGGGTACGTCCCCGCCTGGCCG
>CAUPRW010000037.1:0-65684 GCA_963513825.1 uncultured Duganella sp. | reverse complement strand
TGGTATTCATCCGATTTTCTCCCCTATTTTGTTCTGCTTTTCCATATTTAGACCGGAAAGCGCGGCGATAGTTCAATCCCGGGAAAAATAGGAAGAAATAGGGTGGAAAATCGGGCTTTTGCTACACGGAGCTGCGCGGCCCACCTCCAATGCATACTCCTTGGGTGGGGTCCCGCTCCCGCAGGAGGGACGAGGGGCGGGTTTGGGGTGTCATCGATCAACTGTGAGAATTGGTGGGTTTTGCAGCTGGACAAGCTGCTATTCTAGGGGATGATGGCCGCCTTCGGCCAAGAGCTGACGGTCACGTTCGAAGGGAAATATGACTGCTTTTTATAATTCGGATCTATCAATGGCGCAAAGTGAACGGTCCAAACACGAGCGTAATTTTTTGCTCGCATTTGTGGTTTTGTCCGGCCTGACCGTGCTGGCAGGCACAGTAGCGATCATGGCTACGGGCGGAGCGGCAAGCTTATGGTTGCGTAATCCCGTGATGTGGGGCGTGACGGTTGCGCTGTGCGCGGGATTACGCAGGCTAAGCATGCCTCCGCCGTCGATAGTCGCAGTCATGATCGCTGCGCTCGCACTGAGCATATTAGTGGGGCCGAGTCAGTCAGGCGTGCATCGCTGGCTCGCCGTTGGTTCTGTACAACTGAACGTTGCTGCGCTTGTGATGCCCTGTGCCATATTGCTGATAGATCGGGGAATTCGCATGACCGGGCATCCCAGCTATGCGATTGCGGTGCTGGTGATGGCGGCCATGCTGGCGTGGCAGCCCGATATGTCACAGTTGACAGCCTTGATCGCTGCGGTCGCGATCTGGGTCGTCGCGCAGCGCAGATTGCAGTTGCTGCTTTGGGTTGTACCGATGGCATTGCTTACCTTGCTTATCTGCGCTGTTCGGCCAGATCCGCTCGAGTCAGTTCCTCACGTCGAAGGGATTTTTCATTTGGCTGCAGAAGTTTCACCCATCCTGGCTTTGTGCGGCGGGCTCTGTTTGTTGCTTACTTCCCTCAGTCCGCTGGTGCTTGCGGATGACATGAGCAAGCGCCCTGCGGCCGCCGGGTTGGCAGCGTATTTTTTGGTGTCCGGCTTCGCTTGGATGTACGGCGCGTTCCCGGTGCCACTGGCAGGCTATGGCATTAGCTTTATTCTCGGTTGGCTAATTGGAGCCACAGCTCTAGTAATGAAGTAAAACTAGTACTCGCAGACCGGCTACGGCCAACAGCTGACGTTGCTTCATTCACTCCGTTTGATATTTGATGAGTCCATTTGCTTTTTGTGAAATTTCCGCAGCGCTTTCTAAAAGAGGACCGATGCCACGGAAGCGCGTGATGCATCACTTACTGAGCGCGTTGTGTCTCCTGGTCTGCTTTACCTCGCCGGCTTCCGCTTGTTTTTTGATCACCAGTAATAGGGAGTTCGCTCCATCGGTACCGAAGACTTTCCAGTGGGATAAAGCCACTTTGAACCGTGCTTTGCCGGCGCCGAAGCTGAAAACTGAACGTATCGACCGCGTGCCCGATATCCCTACCGACTACCGCGAACGAATCGAAGCCTGCCGTTCGGGCAAGGTGAGCGTGCGGATCCGTTGGCCACGCGCCGCCATGACCAAACTCGACAAGATCGGTTTCCAGTTCAAAGTGCAGGCTAAGGACAGTGGGCTGGCTGTGGAGGAGGTGCCCGTGACTGGAGTGCAAGAAGGCGATTCAATGCGTTTCGATTTCCTATTGTTCGAATCGCCCTACGTGACGAACAAACCGCTGGCGATAAAAATGGAGGTCTATGCAGTGAACGCGAAAAGGCAGCGTGGTCCTGCTAGCATCCTTGTATTGCGGGCCCCGGTGGCCGGGTCCGCTGAGAAGCAGCGTTAAAGTGCACTCGATGAGACTTGACCTGAAAGTACCGTCTGCGAAGCGCCGCTAACGGCCAAAAGCAGACACATCAATTTTGAAGAGAAGTAGCATTAGATAATGACTCCGATAGAAGTTTTGCAGAAACTTGAAAACGACATTCCATCAGGTACAGCGTTGGCCCCGGCATTGGAGAAATTCATTAAGTTGTTTTCGGTAACGCAAGTTGATGGTTGTCCGAAAGAGGCTGATGGCGATATGCTTTTGTTTCAGTGGGGTGGTCCATATAGCTGGGATAACCATTTTTCCATCAATTTGACTCGGCAGTTTTCATTCGCGGATGACTCTGGAGAATACGATGGGATGCAGCAACTACAAATGAACTGTCGCTATCGTAAGGAGGACATCGCGATAGATGGGGGGAATCAATGGTTGTGGGGCGACGAGGTGGAGTCATTCCTTCAGTATGTATTGGACGCCCCCTGCGTAAAGGCTGCGGAAGGATTGCGAATGCAGTCGTTGGAGTTCACTTTAGGCGATGTATAGTGTCAACTGACCGGCAGTCTCCGGCCAAGAGCGGACACAAGTGTCACTTCGCAAGCAATGCCAACAAAGATTAGGAGCGTGTTCAGATGCGTAAGCCAAACTTTTTCGCGATCTTATACGCAGTTTGCGCACTGATGGGATGCGGCAGGTCTCCGGTCGCCGCTGGAAAAAAGGCGCCGAAAATACTGGCTACACCGCTTCCGCAGATTGCGCATTCGACGTGAGCGGCGAGCAGACGTGCATCAGGCTTTCCTTTCGCTTACATGCTCGCTTGTTTGCTGGCGGTACGTCGAACGGTTTTATCAGGCGCTCTTAATCGACATTACTAAGTTATGGCAGATAAACAGGTTAGAGTTGTTGTGTCAGCGAACGGTACGTATCGCCGTTTGCTTGTGATGTCGGAACGGCCTGATGGGTCAGTCTATATTCGCATTTATTCGGGACGCAATGCGGGGCTAACTGACCTTAAGGCAGAGATAGCTGAACATCGGTTTTCGTTGCATCCTTCCCCAGGATACGAATATTCATTGATGAACCGTCATATGCTCTTAAAGGATGGAAAGAAATCAAATAGCATTAGTAAAGTTTCAGCAGTTAAGACCGGAGAAGGTTTTTCACCTGTTTTTTTTACTCGTTACACAGATTTGACTGATCCGCTGTATGATATAGGTGCATCCAAGGGAGAAAAGGCAAGCAAGATATTTTATGATGAATTCAATTATCATCATAAAAACTCCACTTTGTTTTTGGCTTTGTTTATCGGCGCGCCCAACGCAAAGTTCGAGCCGAAGAGATCCGATACGATTTATAAAGAGTGGGGCTTTAAAGAATTTAAAGTCCTCGTTCTTGCAGACCATTCTGATTTTCGAGCAACTCCTTTCGGATTGATCGGTCAGCCTATCAGCCCAGTACCTGGAACTATAATTCCGCCACATTCATCAGGCGAATGTGAAGAAATGTTTCGACTAGCCATAAATGAAATGTGGCGAAGTCAGATCAAAGAATTGATGAGCATTGATCTGTCACATGAATCGAGGGCAGAATTCGATTGGGCATTAAATGCGCTTGTGCCGCCGCGTCCGGATACTGAATTCAATTTCATAAACACGAAACAACCTCTGCCGCAAGAAAAACTGCCTGAAAGTCCAGAGCGGCATGATGCGCCAGCAGGCAGTGAGTGAAGTAAGAGTGCCTAACAAAACCTTATAGTTGCTCTGCAAACAACAACTTGGTCAGCTATTAACTATATCTATCGAGAACTTCGGGCAAAATCCTATTCGTCTTTACGATAAAAAGGCAAATATTAGTCCAGCATCCGATGTATTAAACAGTGATTTAGCTAAGTCTATTAGTAAGCGTCCGCTCAGCGCCGTCTTGAGTGCCGTGGCAATTTGATCGATGATAGCGTCACACCGCTGGGAAGCGGCGTCATCTCAGAGGGCTGCTGGCAGGTTGCAGTTCCAAGGCAAGAAATCATCAACCCGGTTGACGGGATGATCGGCGATATGCGTCAGCACGTGACGCAACCAGGCTTCGGGGTCGACACCGTTCAGCTTGGCCGTGCCGATCAACGAGTAGATCGCGGCGGCCCGTTCGCCGCCGCTGTCGGCGCCGGCGAACAGATAGTTGCGCCGACCGATGGCGACACCACGCAAGGCGCGTTCAGCCGCCGAGTTGTCAATCTCGATGGCGCCGTCGTCGCAGTAGCGCAGCAGCGCCGGCCAGAGCTTGAGCGCGTACAGGATCGCCGCCGCCGTGTAGGACTTGCGCGATAGCGTTTCGAGTGTGGTGCGCAGCCAGCGTTCCAAGTCGTCGAGCAGCGGGCGCGAGCGAGCTTGCCGAACTTGTCGTCGTTCGTCGGGAGGCTTGCCCCGGATCTCGGCCTCGATCACATAGAGCTCGGCGATCCGGCGCAGCGCCTCGGTGGTCAGAGGCGTCGCGCGCGCCGCGTGCAGGTCGTGGAATTTGCGCCGCGCGTGCGCCCAGCAAGCCGCTTCGCCGATCGTGCCGTCCTCGAACAAGGCGTTGAAGCCGGCGTACGCGTCCGCTTGCAGCACGCCCTCGAACTTAGCCAAGTGGGTGTGCGGATGGATGCCCTTGCGGTCGGGCGTGTAGGCAAACCACACCGCCGGCGGCGTGGTGTCGCCGGCGGGCCGGTCATCGCGCACGTACGTCCACAGACGGGCCGTCTTGGTTTTGCCATTGCCGGGCGCCAGCACCGGGATCGGCGTGTCGTCGGCATGCAGCTTCGACGCCGTCAGCACGTGGCGGCGAATGGCATCGACCAACGGACGCAGCAATGCGCTGGCGGCGCCGACCCAGCCCGCCAGCAGGGCGCGATCGAGGTCGACGCCTTCGCGGGCGTAAATGACGGCCTGGCGGTACAGCGGCAGATGATCGGCGAACTTGGCCACCAGCACATGCGCCAGCAGGCCCGGGCCGGCAATGCCGCGTTCGATGGGACGGCTTGGAGCCGGCGCCTGGACGATGGCGTCGCAGCAAGAGCACGCCAGTTTCGGACGAACATGGCGGATCACGCGGAAGCTGGCCGGCACGAACTCCAGTTGCTCGGCCACGTCCTCGCCCAGCGGCCGCAGGCCGCCGCCACAGGCCGGGCAAGCATCGGCCGGCGGCGCATACACCTTTTCGTCTCGCGGCAAATGATCGGGCAACGGCCGGCGCACAGACTTCTTTCGCGGCGCCTGGTCGGCCGCCGGCATCTCGCGCGCCGCCTCGGCCTCGTCGGCTTGCAGGTCTTCCAGCTGCAGCTCCAGCTGCTCGATTTGATGATCCAGCTTTTCCGATTTGCGGCCGAACTGCATGCGCCGCAATTTGGCGATCTGCAGCTTGAGGTGCTCGATCTCGACGGCGCGCGTGTTCAGCTGTTCGCGCAGCCCTTCAACCACCTCGTCTTGAGCGAGCAGCAGCGCCTTCAAGGCGGCGATGTCGTTGGGCAGGTCGGCTGGGCTGAGCATGTGCCAAGTTTACGCGAGCATTGTGTCGTTTACAAGGCCGACGTTGGTCTCCAGGTCCGTTCCGGCCGCCGCCAGTCGATGCCTTCAAGCAGCATCGACAGCTGCGCCTGCGTCAGCGCCACCGAACCGTTGGTAGCCTGCGGCCAGATGAAGCGACCACGCTCAAGCCGCTTGGACAACAGGCACAGGCCATCGCCGCTCCACCACAGGAGTTTGATGAGGTCGCCGCGCCTGCCCCGGAACACGAATACGTGGCCGCTGAACGGATCTTCCTCCAGCGCCGTCTGCACTTTGGCAGCCAGGCCGTTGAAGCCGGAGCGCATGTCGGTGGTGCCGGCGGCAAGCCATACCTTGGTGCCGGCGGGCAGGCCAATCATCGCAGCACCCGATCGAGTACCTGCGCCAGCGCGGCCGCGTTGGGCTGGCCTTCGATTCTCACGCGCACCTCACCCAGCTCAAGCACGATCGTGCCGTCGGCGTCGACGTCGGCGGTGGCGTTGCCCGGAGCAGGCGCCGTTGGCGCCAGCACCACCGGCAACAGGCCATCGTCGCGCATCAACGCAGGCACGCCGAGGCGTCCTTGTTGATAGAGGCGGCGCCAGCTAAACACTTGGTTGGCGTTGACGCCGTGCTCGCGTGCAATGCGAGCCACCGAGACGCCCGGTTCCAGCGACAACGCCACCAATGCGCGCTTGAACTCCAAGGAGTGCTGCCGATAATGGCCGCGCGCATTCGTCGAAGTGATCGGTTGAAAATTTGTGTCCATAATCAGAATTTGTGGGCACAAATGCTGTGCCAAAATTCGATCATGAATGACGGTGGTCAGGGAGTCCAGACGGCGCTGGGAAGACGCTTACGTCTATTACTGAAAAAATTGCAGATAAAATTCCAACAATTGAAAAATTGGCAGAGTATTTTTCAAAGGCCGGTGAAAAGAAATAGGCTTTTCGCCTTGTGATTAAAGGTTAATTCAATATTTCAATTGCACTGCACTGCACTGCGATTATATTTCAAAGTAAAATAATAGATGAAAAAGACCATGTGATTTTTTAATTAGTATTTTCCGAATCGCTGAGCGTTGTGGCTGTTCGGCGCGTGTTCGGTAATCGGATGCGAAGGTCCGATTTGGGGCGGAAGCCGCCTGTCGCCGTTGGATGTCTTATGGCAGTTCAAGCGTGAGCGGGTCCAGTAACGCGCAGTTGCCGGCACCCGCCACCAGCGCTTGCATCAGGAGCGCTCAAGCTCCTCGTTGCGCCCACCGGCTCGCAGCTTGCTCAGCGCGACGGCGGCGGCCGACGTGCGCGTCTCGACGCCGAGTTTGACGAACACGTGCTCCAGATGCTTGTTGACCGTGCGCGGGCTGGTGCCGAGGATCTCTCCGATGTCGCGGTTGGTCTTGCCTTTGATGAGCCAATTGAGCACCTCCGATTCGCGCTGCGTCAGTTTGAACGCGGCCATCAGCTTTTCGATCTGCGCCACGTCCGATTCTTCGCGCAGCACGATCATCCACTGTTCGTCCTCGCTGAATTCGGCGGCCGAGAAGATCAACCTGCGAGTGCCGCGCGCCAGCGTCAGCGGCGGGTGCGACTGGCCCTGGCTGTGCGCCGCCTGCGTGGCCGCCAGCCAGGTGGGCAGCTCGGCGTCGACCAGGTAACCCTGCATCAAGGAGCGCGCGAGCGGCGTTTGCCAGACGATCTTGCCGTCGCGCGGCGTCATCGCGATGACGGCGTTGCCGAAGGCGTCGAGCGCGCTGCGGGCCTGGTCCATCAGGCGCGCCGTCTGCATGTGGGCGGCGATCCTGGCCAGCACCTCGCTGGTGCGCAGCGGCTTGGTGACGTAGTCGTTGCCGCCGGCCTCGAAGGCGGCCACCACGTGCTCGGCCTCCGTCAGGCCGGTCATGAACACCACCGGGATGTGGCGCGTGGCCAGGTTGGCCTTGAGGCGCCGACAGGTTTCGAAGCCGTCCATGCCGGGCATGATGGCGTCGAGCAGGATGATGTCCGGCTGGGCCTCGGCGGCGCGCAGCAGCGCCGCCTCGCCGTTGTTCGCCACCAGCACCGTGAAGCCCGATTCGTCGAGCGCGTCGTGCAGCACGGCGAGGTTTTCCGGCACGTCGTCGACCACCAGCACCAGGTTGCCGCGCGCGGGTTCAATGTTGAAGTTCATGGTTCTTGTTCTTTCGGACAAAGTCGGCCATCGCATCGAGCTGGAAGCGCTTGGCGAAATCGCGCATGGTGTGGGTGAAGCCGTTGTAGCGGGTGTCGAGCGCGTCGATCTCGTCGAGCTTGGACTGGATGCCGCGCACGTAGCCGATGCGTATCAGTTCCTCGATCGCCGCCATCTGTTCCGGCGGCGGCAGCGTCATGGCGGCGGCGGTCGGCATCTCGCTGCTGATCGCGTCGGCGCGCGGCTGCGTGATCCAGTCGAGCGCGAGGCGGCGTCCGATCCAGTCCAGCAGCTCGGTGACGTTGACCGGCTTGATGATGAAATCCTCGGCCTTGATGCCGGCCGGGTTTTCCATGCCCTTGTCGAAGGCGTTGGCCGAGACGATGGCGATCGGCACCGCAGACAACTGCCGGCGGCGCAGGATGTAGCTGGCCTCCCAGCCGTCCATGCCCGGCATGGCCAGGTCCATCAGGATCAGGTCCGGCTTGAACGATGCGTGCAGGTCCAGGCATTCGAGTCCCGACGCGGCCTGCGCCACCTCGAATCCCAGCGGCGCCAGGATGTTGAGCAGCAGTTCGCGGTCGACCCGCTCGTTGTCGACGCACAGGATGCGCCGGCGCGGGCCGCGATAGCCGGTGCGCTGCTGCGCCGGCGCCTCCAGTTCCTTCAATTGTTTTCCGCTCACGTGCACGCTGGGCAGGAACAGCCGGATGTGGAACAAGCTGCCCTGCCGCGGCGCGCTGCGGATCTTCATTTCGCCGCCCATCAGCTGCGTGAGCATTTTGCTGATCGGCAGACCGAGGCCGGTGCCGCTGGCGTTGGCGTGCGCGCTGGCGCTGCCGCGCGTGAACGGCTCGAAGATGTGGTCGAGCTCCTCCTGCAGGATGCCGGGGCCGGTGTCCTCGATCTCGAAGGAGGCGATCTCGCGCGCGTACTTGAGCCGCAGCACGACGCCGCCCTCGCTGGTGAACTTGACGGCGTTGCCGAGGATGTTGATGAGGATCTGGCCGAGCCGCTTGCGGTCGGCGCGCACGATGCGCGGCAGCGCGCCGGTCAGCTCGTAGCGGAAGCTCAAGCCCTTGTTGGCCGCCTGCAGTTCGAACATGCGCACCAGTTGGCCGATGAAGTCGGGGAAGTTGATCTCCTTGGTGTCGAAGGTCAGCTTGCCGCCCTCGATGCGGGCGATGTCGAGCGTGCCCTCGATCAGCGACAGCAGGTGCTCGCCGCTGCTGCGAATCACGCGGATGGCCTGCTGGCGGTGCTCGGGGATCGAGGGATCGTTGTCGAGCAGCTGGGCGTAGCCGAGGATCGAGTTCAGGGGCGTGCGGATCTCGTGGCTGATGCCGGCGATGTAGCGGCTCTTGGCCTGGTTGGCCTGGTCGGCGGTTTTCTTCGCTTGCTGGAGCTGGGCGTCGGTCTGGCTGTGCAGTTCGATCTCGCGCGTGAGCAGGCCCGTTTGACGGTTCGATTCCTCCTGCGCCACGCGCCGGCTCTCGCTGGTGAGCACCAGCCACCAGGCGACGATGCCGCTGGTGATCAAGAGCGCGGCGAAGATCTTGAAGAACACCAGTCGCAGTTGCGGCAGCAGCGCCGCGTCGCTGGCAGGCAGCACCGATTGCTCGTGGTAGTAGATCAGGCCAAGCAGGGCCCCGAGGAACAGCACCGTGACGATCATCAGCAGCAGGTAGTGTCCCAGGCCGCTGCCCAGGTAGCGCCACGTGGATTTGGGCAGGATCGCCCGCATCGCCTGCTGCCACTGCGCCGACACCTTGGCGTGCGGCTTGCAGACGTCGTTGCAGCGCGCGTCGAGGCAGCAGCACAGGGAGCAGATCGAGCCCTGGTAGGCCGGGCAGTGCGCCATGTCCTCGGCCTCGTATTCCTTCTCGCAGATCACGCAGGTCTTCTGCACCACGCCGGGCTGGCGCGCGATGTAGTACTTGCCCTTGGTGGCGATGGCGATCAGCGGCGCGGCCGCCAGCGCCGTGAGCAGGGCGATGAAGGCGGAGAAGGCTTGCGCCTGGTGGCCGAACACGCCCATGAAGGCGGCCACCGACAACGCCGACGCCAGCACCATGGCGCCGACGCCGACCGGGTTGATGTCGTATAAATACGCGCGACGGAATTCGATGCCCTTGGGGCTCAGGCCGAGCGGCTTGTTGACCACCAGGTCCGCCACCACCGCCGTGATCCACGAGATGGCGATGCACGAGTACAGGCCAAGCACCTGGTCGAGCGCCTGGAACACGTCGAGCTCCATCAGCAGCACGGCGATGAGCGCGTTGAACACGGCCCACACCACGCGCCCCGGATGGCTGTGCGTGAGCCGGGCGAAGAAGTTCGACCACGCCAGCGACCCGGCGTAGGCGTTGGTCATGTTGATCTTGACCTGGGAGATCACCACCAGCAGCGCGGTGGCCAGCAGCGCGAACTGCGGATTGGCGAACACCTGGCCGAAGCCGGCCAGGTACATATGCGTGGGGTTGACCGCCAGCTCGAGCGGCACCGCGCTGCTGATGGCCAGGAAGGCCAGCAGCGCGCCGCCGAGCATCTTGGCGATGCCGAGCAAGATCCAGCCGGGACCTGCGACCAGCACGCCGAAGTGCCAGCGCAGGCGGTTTTCGGCCGTCTTCGGCGGCATGAAGCGCAGGAAGTCGACCTGCTCGCCGATCTGCGTGATCAGCGCGACGCCGACGGCGGTGGCCGCGCCGAACATCAACACGTTGAAATGGCCGTTCTCGCCGGAGCGGCCGGCGTAGTCCATCAGTTGCGGCAGCAACTCCGGCCGCTTGTGCACGATGGCGACGAAGGGCAGGGCCATCAGCACCAGCCAGACCGGCTGCGTGAGCATCTGGATGCGGCTGATCAAGGTGACGCCGTGCGTGACCAACGGGATGACGGCCAGCGCGCTGACCATGTAGCCGAGGTAGAGCGGCAGGCCGAAATACAGTTCGAGCGCGTAGGCCATGATGGCCGCCTCCAGCGCGAACAGGATGAAGGTGAACGAGGCGTAGACGAAGGACGAGATCGTCGAGCCGATGTAGCCGAAGCCGGCGCCGCGCGTGAGCAGGTCCATGTCGACGCCGTAGGTGGCGGCGTAGTAGCTGATCGGCAGGCCGGTGAGGAAGATGATCAGGCCGACCGCCATGATGGCCCACAGCGCGTTGATGAAGCCGTAGTTGACGGTGATGGTGCCGCCGATGGCCTCGAGCACGAGGAAGGAGATGGCGCCGAAGGCCGTGTTGGAGACGCGGAACACCGACCACTTGCGGAACGAGCGCGGCGTATAGCGCAGCGCGTAGTCCTCGATCGTCTCGTTGGCCACCCAGGTGTTGTAGTCGCGCCGGATCTTGACGATGCGCTGGGGCGGTTCGGTCTCTGCCGCGGTGATGCTCATGGGGTGTCTGGCTTATCGTTATTTTCAGCTAACGAATAAGCAAGGAACATGCCGCGAAGACATCTGACAGCCGGCCGTGATCGGGAGGCGACGGGGCGCCATTTTGGTGCGCCCGTCGATGGATGCACCGATTTGGTGCTAGCGGTGGCGGTTGTTGTTGAGTTTTTCGAGCAGGCGGGTCAGCTCGTCGCGCATGGCGGGCGACAAGTTGGTGAACTGGCAGCCGATCTGCACCTGTTCGCCCAGCAGGAAGGAGCGGAAGGTGCGCGAGAGGCGCACTTCGAGGTCGGCGATCATGACCGAATCGGGGCCGAGTTCGAGCCGCACGCGCTGCAGCTTGCGGCCCACGTGCAGGCCGACGCAGTCGCGCGGCGGCGCGCGCATGCCGACCCCGCCGGACGAAAAATCGTAGAGCTGCAATTCGTACGGCTTGCCGTTGAGGACGAACGAGGCCATGTAGTAGATGCCCAGCGGCGTTTCCAGCCGGGTCGAGGCGCGCCGGTTGAGCACCAGGCACTTGAGCGGAAAACCGAGCGGTATCAGCGTCGGCACGCCGGGCTGGCAGGCCCAGTCGTCCGACGCCAGCTTGAACTGGATCTTCGCCGAGCGCAGCCAGGCGACAAAGGTGGCTTCGCCCGGCGGCAGGAATTCGCCTTCGTTGAGTTCGAGCACGAAGCGCGGATGCTCGGGATCGACGGATTTGATGCGCGCCATCACCACGTTGGTGGTGCTGGCGGGATAGATCGACACGGCGTCGCCGTTGTCGGCCAACAGCGTCAGGGCATCGCCGATGTCATGTTCATCGGTCATGTCATGCGGCTTGGAACCGGCCGGAATAGGCTCCACAGCATCTTTTAGGCTGGGCGGGCCCCGGCGGAATTGGTTCGGTATGGGATCGTTCACGACGGCATATCTCTTTGATAATGACTTCAGCAATGCGAGGTCGGTGCGGACAGTTTACAATTTATTCGCGCGCTTGGCTTGCTAAATGGCAATAATTAACGAGAATATTTCGTGTATGTGCGGTTTGGTCCACGCGCGGGCGCGTGGCGCGCGCCGGCGCCGGCTTAAAACTGCTCTTCGGGCCGCAGGTAGCGCCATTGGCCCACCGGCAGGTCGCCCAGTTTGACCTTGCCGATGCGCACGCGCTTCAGGCCGACCACCTTCAGGCCGACCATGTCGCACATGCGACGGATCTGGCGTTTTTTACCCTCGCGCAAAGTGAAGCTGAGCTGGTCGTCGTTTTGCCAGCGCACCTTGGCCGGCAGCAGCGGCTTGCCGTCCATCCACAGGCCGTGGTTGAGTTTTTTGAGGTCGCTCTCGGGCAGCTTGCCCGGCTTGGTGTACTCGACCCGCACCAGGTATTCCTTGTCGACGCTGGTCGTTTCGCCGATCAGGTGCTTGGCCACGCGGCCGTCCTGGGTCAGCACCAGCAGGCCGACGGAGTCGATGTCGAGCCGGCCGGCCGGCACCAGCGAGCGCAACTGGGTGGGGTGGAACAGTTCCGGCGACGGGTCGTCCGGCCAGCGGTTTTCCGGCTTGACCAGCACCACGGCCGGCTGGTAGCCGTCCTCGGCCTGGCCGCTGACGTAGCCCATCGGTTTGTTGATCAGCACCGTCACGCGCTTCGATTGCTCGGCGGCGGCCTGGCGCTCGACGGTGACTTTCTGGCTCGGATGGACTTTGCTGCCGAGCTCGGAAACGACCTGGCCGTCGACGCGGACCCAGCCGCGCGCTATCCATTCGTCGGCCTCGCGGCGCGAGCACAGGCCCAGTTCGGACATGCGCTTGGACAGGCGTAATAGTTCTTCTGACATGGTGCTTTTCTGTAGTGGTGGGTGGTACATTGGATCGGGGCCGCGTTACACCTTGATCGCCTCGAGCAGGTCGGTTTCCAGCTGCAGCTGGCTGCGCGCGTTGCCCAGCACCGGGCCGTCGATCAGGAACACGTCCTCGACCCGCTCGCCCAGGGTCATCACCTTGGCCGTGTGCAGGTTGAGCCGGTACTTGGCCAGCACGTTGGCGATCGCGTACAGCAGCCCGGTGCGGTCGTTGGCGGCGATCGACAGCAGGTAGTACTGGCCGCGCTCGTCCGGGCGCAAGTCCACCGTCGGCTGCATCGGGAACGTGCGCGACAGCCGCGACAGCCGGCCCTTGCCGGGCGCCGTCAGCGGCTCCGGATGGGTCAGCGCGCCGCACAGCTCGTGCTCGATCAGGTTGATGATGTCGCGGTAGCTCTTGGCGAAGTTCTGCTCCGTCACCAAAAACGTGTCGAGCGCGTAGCCGTGGCGCGTGGTGTGGATCTTGGCGTCGAGGATGCTGAAGTTCTTGCGGTCGAAGTAGCTGCAGATGCGCGCGAACAGGTCCGGCTGGTCGCGGATGTAGACGGCGATCTGCAAGCCCTCGCCGATCGGCGCCAGGCGGCATTTGACGATCGGCTTGTCGCTGGTGAAGCGGTCGTACAGCGCGCGCGTCTGCCAGGCGATGTCGGAGGCGTCGTGGCGCAGGAAGTAGGCGACGTCGAGCTGGCGCCAGAACGCCTCGTGCGCGTCCGGTCCCAGGCCGTACAGGCGCAAGGTGGCCAGCGCCTCCTGCTGGCGGTTCTTCAGTTCGTGGTCGGCGCTGTGCGGCTCGCCGCCGAGCACGCGCAGGGTGATGCGGTACAGGTCCTCGAGCAGCTTGGCCTTCCAGGCGTTCCACACCTTCGGGCTGGTGCCGCGGATGTCGGCCACCGTCAGCAGGTACAGCGCCGTCAGGTGGCGCTCGTCGCCCACCGTTTTGGCGAAGGCGGCGATGACGTCCGGGTCCGACAGGTCCTGCTTTTGCGCCACCTGCGACATGGCCAGGTGCTGCTCGACCAGGAACACCACCAGCCCGGTGTCCTCGGCGCCCATGCCGTGGTCGACGCAGAACTGCTCGGCGTCGACCGTGCCCAGTTTGGAGTGGTCGCCGCCGCGCCCCTTGGCGATGTCGTGGAACAGCGCGCCCAGGTACAGCAGCCAGGGCTGCGCGAAGTTGGCCATCAGCTGGCTGCAGAACGGGTATTCGTGCGCATGCTCGGCCATCGTGAAGCGGCGCATATTGCGCACCACCATCAGGATGTGCTGGTCGACCGTGTAGACGTGGAACAGGTCGTGCTGCATCTGGCCGACGATCTTGCGGAAGTTGGGCAGGTAGCGGCCCAGGATCGACAGGTCGTTCATGCGCCGCAGCGCGTGGATGATGCCCTGCGGCGCCTGCAGGATGCGCAGGAACAGCGCGCGGTTGGCCGCTTCGGCGCGGAAGGCGCTGTCGATGCGGAAGCGCTCGTGCCACAGCGCGCGCATGGTGCGCGAGGTCATGCCCTTGAGCGAGGGCCGCTCGGTCATCAGCACGAAGATCTCGAGGATGGCCGACGGCCGCTGGGCGAAGGTGTCGTCCTCGCGCATGTCGATCAGGCCGTTGAGGTCGTTGAAGCGCTCGTTGATCGGCGTGGCCAGCTCTGCCTGCGGGAACAGCCGTTCCTCGATGTTTTGCAGCAGGATGGTGTTGAGCTGGGTGACCGTCTTGGCGGCCCAGTAGTAGCGCTGCATCAGGTATTCGCTGGCGCGCCGCATGCCCGGGCCGCTGCCGGTCGCCTGCAGGCCGAGCGACTCGGCGATGGCGGTCTGGATGTCGAACACCAGGCGGTCCTCGCGGCGGCCGGCGTGCAGGTGCAGGCGCACGCGGATGTCCTTGAAGGCGCGCTCCTTTTCCATCAGCTGCTTGGCCTCGGTCTGCGTGATCAGGCCGCTCGTGGCCAGGGTGCGCCACGAGTTGGCCAGGCCGGCCGCCTTGACCAGCCACAGGATCACCTGCAGGTCGCGCAGGCCGCCCGGGCTCTCCTTGCAGTTCGGCTCGAGGCTGAAGGCCGTGTCCTCGTACTTGGCGTGGCGCTGGCGCATCTCGAGCAGCTTGGCGTGGTAGAAGGCGCGCGGGTCCATCGCCTCGTTGTAGCGCTGTTGCAGCTGGTCGAACAACTGCTCGTCGCCGCAGATGATGCGCGCCTCGAGCAGGCTCGTTTGCACGGTGATGTCGGCCGCCGACTCGGTCAGGCACTCGTCGACGGTGCGGATGCTGTGGCCGATCTCCAGGCCCAGGTCCCACAGCAGCTGCACCAGTTCCTCGAGTTTTTCGGTGGTCGGCGCGTCCGGCGCCTCCTCCAGCAGGATCAACAGGTCGACGTCGGAATAGGGGAACAGTTCGCCGCGGCCGTAGCCGCCGACGCCGACGAGCGCCGTGTTCTCGGGCAGGCGGGCGGCGTGCCAGGCCGTCGTGAGCACCGCGTCGACGCTCTGGCGCAGGCTGCGCAGCAGCTTTTCCGGCATGCCGTCGGCCTGGAAGCCGGCGATGACGATCTGGCGTTCGGCCTTGAGCTGGCGCTTGAGCTGCCCGCGCAGCTCGTTCTTCATGACGGCCGACATGCGCTGTTACGCGGCCACGGCCGGCGCGGCCGGTGCCGACGCCGCATTGGTGATGAACGCCGGCGGCGGCGGGCTGCCGGCCGACAGCGTGAGCACCTCGTAGCCGGTTTCGGTCACGAGGATGGTGTGCTCCCACTGCGCCGACAGGCTGCGGTCCTTGGTCTTGATGGTCCAGCCGTCGCCCATTTCGCGGATTTCGCGCTTGCCGGCGTTGATCATCGGCTCGATGGTGAAGATCATGCCCGGCTTGAGCTCGTCGAGCGTGCCCGGCCGGCCGTAATGCAGCACCTGCGGCTCCTCGTGGAAGATCTTGCCGATGCCGTGGCCGCAGAACTCGCGCACCACGCTGTAGCCGGCTTTTTCCGCGTGCTGCTGGATGGCGTGGCCGATGTCGCCCAGGTGGGCGCCCGGCTTGACCTTGGCGATGCCGAGCCACATGCACTCATAGGTGATGTCGGACAGGCGTTTTGTCATGATCGACGGCTCGCCCACCAGGAACATGCGGCTGTTGTCGCCGTGATAACCATCCTTGATGACGGTGATGTCGAGGTTGACCGAGTCGCCGCTCTTGAGCACCTTGTCGCCCGGGATGCCGTGGCAGATGACGTCGTTGACCGAGGTGCAGATCGCCTTCGGATACGGCGTGTAGCCGGGCGGGCAGTAGTTCAGCGGCGCCGGGATGGTGCCCTGGACGTTGACCATGTACTCGTGGCACAGGCGATCGAGCTCGCCGGTGGTCACGCCGACCTTGACGAAGGGGGTGATGTAGTCGAGCACTTCGGAGCCGAGCCGGCCGGCCACGCGCATGCCGGCGATATCTTCGGCGGATTTGATGGAGATAGACATAGTGGATCGCAATCGGCAAAGTAAACGGTAAAGTGGCGGCCGGCGGGGGACGATGTCCCGGCGGCGCGCAAATATGCTGAAATTATAAACGACGGCGGGGGCGTCGCGTGCGGCAACGGCCGTCTGATGGTGGAAATGGTGCTGCGCGGATACGCCGCGCGCGGTCCCGGGCGGCGCCGGGGCCGGGCGGCGGCGCCAATTACGCTTGCTTGCGCTTGCGGCGGGCCAGGTAGCCGACCAGGCCGAGGCCGGCGAGCATCATGGCGTAGGTTTCCGGTTCCGGCACCGGCGAGACCGGGTTGCCGGGCGTGGATGGAATGACCGGCGGGCGTATCATCGTGCCGGGAACGCCGCTGCCGATGGGGCCGCCGGCGATCGGGCGTGGACGGTTGTACCAGTCGTCCTTTGGCGGCGCGGCGGGCGGCGCGGCGGCCACTACCGGCCGCACCGGCGCGCTCAGCAACACAACTTCCGGCAGCTGCGCCGGCAGCGGCTCGGCGGGCGGCGCGTCGAGCAGGCCCAGTTCGGTGTCGGGCATGTCCCAGGCCGGGCGCGGCGCCGGCGTGGCCGCCACCGGCGGCTTGGCCCCCGGCAGCGCCAGGCGCGTGATACGGCTGACGTTGCCGCAAATCTTGGGCACCAGGATGCAATGGTCTTCGGCGCAGTAGACGGCGGCCGGCTCTGCGCGCTTTTCGCTCCATTTGGTGCGGGTGACGCTGCCGCAGACGGAGGCCGCGCCGAAGTGCATGTCGCGGATCTTCGGATCGTAGTGGTGGCGCCCGGTGATGGCGTCGCGCGTGATGGTGACCATCTCGTCCGGATTGCCGTACTCGATGCGGCGCTTTAGCTTGACGCGCGCCGATTCCGGCAAATCCGTGTAGCGGTCGATGGCCGCCGCTGGATTGCCGGTGTACGGGTTGGCGCCGGGATTGTCCCAGGAACAGCTGGGTTGAACCGTGGCTGCCGCCGCTAAAGTGATGGCAAGGAGGGTCGACATGGGGTATTTCTCCGAAGTGCTACGTGTTGTAATTCAACAAACTTTCTTAGTAGTACGAAACTAATATTCATCGAATGATATTACAAAAACGATACCAAAGGGTTGATCGTGAATAACTAATTGCGGTTTGTTACAATTTGCCGCCGGTTGCGCAACAGTTCGCCACATTTGCCCTGGACAAGGCCATGTCGCCCACGGCGCCCACGCCGGCGCGCTTGCCTCGGCCACTGTTTTCAGTGTAGAATCTCGGGTTGCTTGGATTTGACTCACCGTTCAAGCAATTGTAGTTAATCATTGTTTATTTATAAACGCGAATCCGATCGACAAGGGTGCCTCCATGGTGACTGATCGGATTCCAGACCCAACCCTGGAGTTAAAATTATGTCCGTAACGATGCGCGAAATGCTGGAAGCCGGTGTCCACTTTGGTCACCAAACCCGTTTCTGGAACCCAAAGATGGCACCGTTCATCTTCGGTCACCGCAACAAGATCCATATCATCAACTTGGAAAAGACGATGGGTATGTATCAAGAAGCGATGAAACACGTGAAGCAGGTTGCTTCGAACCGCGGCACCATCCTGATGGTTGGTACCAAGCGCCAGGCACGCGAAATCATCGCCGCTGAAGCGGCCCGCGCCGGTGTTCCTTTCGTCGATCAGCGTTGGCTCGGCGGCATGCTGACCAACTTCAAGACCATCAAGACCTCGATCAAGCGCCTGAAGGACATGGAAGCCCAGATCGAAGACGGTTCGGTCGAGAAGCTGTCGAAAAAAGAAGGCCTGATGTTCCAGCGCGAAATGATCAAGCTGCAAAAATCGATCGGCGGTATCAAGGACATGGGCGGCGTTCCCGACGCTATCTTCGTCGTTGACGTTGGCTACCATAAAGGCGCCATCACCGAAGCGGCGAAACTGGGTATCCCGGTCATCGGCGTGGTCGATACCAACCACTCGCCAGAAGGCGTCCAGTACGTCATTCCAGGCAACGACGACTCGTCCAAAGCGATCACGCTGTACGCCCGTGGCGTGGCCGACGCGATCCTCGAAGGCCGCGCAGCGGCCGGCAACGAGATCGTTGAAATGGTTAAAGCCGCAGCCGGCGACGAATTCGTCGAAGTGAGCGAGCAGGCTTAATTGTCTGGTCTTTACAGGCTGTAAGGAAAAAGGGGTGGCCAACAGCTCCCCCTTTTTTTTAACGTAAATGGGTAGAGCAGGGCTCACCGGCCGCTCCCCTTCCACCGAATACCGAATACAGGAGAAACACTATGGCAGCGATTACTGCAGCAATGGTAGGCGAACTGCGCGCCAAGACGGACGCGCCAATGATGGAATGCAAAAAAGCACTGACCGAAGCCGAAGGCGACATGGGCCGTGCCGAAGAGATCCTGCGCGTCAAGCTGGGCGGCAAGGCCTCGAAAGCGTCGTCGCGCGTGACCGCCGAAGGCGTGGTCGCCACCTACATCGCCAACGGCGTGGGCGCGCTGATCGAAGTGAACTCGGAAACCGACTTCGTCGCCAAGAACGACGACTTCCTGAACCTGGCCAACACCGCCGCCAAGCTGGTCGCTGAAAACAACCCGGCCGACGTCGCCGCGCTGCTGGCCCTGCCTGCCGGCAACGGCCAGACCCTGGACGAAGTGCGCGCCGCCCTGATCGGCAAGATCGGCGAGAACATGTCGATCCGCCGCTTCCAGCGCTTCGAAACGAGCGCCAAGCTGGCCTCGTACCTGCACGGCACCCGCATCGGCGTGGTCGTCGAGTTCGACGGCGCCGACGAGCAAGTCGGTAAGGACGTCGCCATGCACATCGCCGCGATGAAGCCGGTGTCGCTGTCGGCCGACCAGGTTCCCGCCGAACTGATCGAAAAAGAGCGCTCGGTCGCCCAGTTGAAGGCCGACGAGGACGCGGCCACCGCCGCCGCCGCCGGCAAGCCTGCGCAATCGCCGGAAATCGTCGCCAAGCGTCTCGAAGGCTCGGTGCAGAAGTATCTGAAGGAAGTGTCGCTGCTGAACCAGGCGTTCGTCAAGAACGACAAGCAGTCGATCGAACAGATGCTCAAGGAAAAAGCGACCACCGTCAAAGCGTTCACGATGTACGTCGTCGGTGAAGGCATCGAGAAGAAGGTCGATGACTTCGCCGCAGAAGTGGCCGCTCAGATGGCCGCTTCCCAGGGTTAATAGTTGAAACGGGCCGCGAGGCCCGTTTTTTTAGCCCGACAAGATAATCTTGTCCGTAATGCAAGTTGTCCCCGGCGGCCGTCGCGCCTATCTCAAGGTATGATAGGCGCCGGCAGCCTTCCCCCGAATCAACCCCATACACTTAGGAGCCCCGTCTCATGTCCAAACCAGCCTACAAGCGCGTCCTCCTCAAACTGTCCGGCGAGGCCCTGATGGGCGATGATCCTTATGGCATCAACCGCGGCACGATCGAACGGATGGTCGCCGATGTGGCCGAGGTCGCGAAAATGGGCGTGGAACTGGCGATCGTCATTGGCGGTGGCAACATCTTCCGCGGCGTCGCCCCCGGCGCCCAAGGCATGGACCGCGCCACGGCCGACTACATGGGCATGCTGGCCACCGTCATGAACGCGCTGGCCCTGGCCGACGCCATGCGCCACGTCGGCATCACCGCGCGCGTGATGTCGGCCATCGCCATCGAGCAGGTGGTCGAGCCGTATGTGCGCCCGAAGGCGCTGCAGTACCTCGAAGAGGGCAAGGTCGTGGTGTTCGCGGCCGGCACCGGCAATCCGTTCTTCACCACCGACACGGCCGCCGCGCTGCGCGGTTCCGAGGTCAGCGCCGAGATCGTGCTCAAGGCCACCAAGGTCGACGGCGTCTACACGGCCGACCCGAAGAAGGACCCGAACGCCACGCTGTACCATTCGATCACCTTCGACGAGGCGATCGCCAAGCACCTGCAAGTGATGGACGCGACCGCCTTCGCGCTGTGCCGCGACCAGAAACTGCCGATCAAGGTGTTCTCCATCACCAAGCCGGGCGCGCTCAAACGCGTCATCATGGGCGAGGATGAGGGTACACTGGTTCACGTTTAACGCTTTATCACTATCTATATCCGATCACAGGAGAGCAGCAATGTCCGTAGCTGACGTTAAAAAGAATGCGCAAGAACGCATGACCAAATCGCTGGAAACCTTGCGCGCCGATCTGGCCAAGGTCCGCACCGGCCGCGCCCACACCGGCATCCTCGACCACGTGATGGTCGAGTACTACGGTTCGCCGACCGCGTTGACCCAGGTGGCCAACGTGACCTTGATGGACGCGCGCACCATCGGCGTGCAGCCGTTCGAAAAGAAAATGGCCGCGACCATCGAAAAAGCCATCCGCGACGCCGACCTGGGTCTGAACCCGTCGGCCCAGGGCGACATGATCCGCGTGCCGACCCCGCCGCTGACCGAGGAGCGCCGCAAGGAAATGGTCAAGCTGGTCAAGAGCGAGGCCGAGGACGCCAAGATCGCGGTGCGCAACATCCGCCGCGACGGCAACGAATCGCTCAAAAAGCTGGTCAAGGACAAGGCCATTTCGGAAGACGACGAGCGCCGCGCCTCCGACGACGTGCAAAAGCTGACCGACAAGTTCATCGCCGACATCGACAAGATGGTCGTCGAAAAAGAAAAGGAAGTGTTGACGGTGTAAGCCCGTCGCGACGCCGGCGGCCGCGCCCGCGCCATGGGCGAGGGGACGTACCCAGGGGGTACGTCCCCGCAGCGCGCCGGTGTGCGGGGTGGCGGCCGCGGGCGTCTTGTCTTTTCCAGCAACACCTGCAATACTTTACACTTTGGCAGCAAAGTTTTCATGAAATATACGAGTTCGACTACCGAGGTTCCGGAAGCCCCGAATGTGCCGCGCCACGTCGCGATCATTATGGATGGCAATGGGCGTTGGGCAACCAAGCGCTTCCTCCCACGCGTGGCCGGCCACGTCAAGGGCGTCGAGGCGGTGCGCACGGTCGTCGAGGCCTGCGCCCGGCGCGGCGTCGAGTACCTGACCTTGTTCGCCTTCAGTTCCGAAAACTGGCGCCGCCCGGAAGAAGAGGTGTCGCTGCTGATGCGCCTGTTCGTGACGGCGCTCGACCGCGAGGTCTCCAAGCTGCACGCCAACAATATCCGGCTCAAGGTGGTCGGCGACCTGAGCCGCTTTGACGCCAAGCTGCAGGGCATGATCGCCAACGCCGAGCGCAAGACCGCCAACAACACCCGCATGACCGTCACCGTCTGCGCCAACTACGGCGGGCGCTGGGACATCATGCAGGCCGTCGGCAAGATGGTCGCCGCCCACCCGGGCGCGGCCGACTTCACCGAGGAACAGCTGGCGCCGCACCTGGCGATGGCCTACGCGCCCGAGCCGGACCTGTTCATCCGCACCGGCGGCGAGCAGCGCATCTCGAACTTCCTGCTGTGGCAGCTCGCCTACACCGAGCTGTTCTTCACCGAAACCTATTGGCCCGATTTTTCGATCGAATGCCTCGACGAGGCGATCGCCTCCTACCAGCACCGCGAGCGCCGTTTCGGCCGTACCGGCGCGCAACTGGCAGAAAAGACCAACTAATGCTGAAAACACGGATTATTACCGCGGTGCTCTTGCTGGCGGTGTTGCTGCCGGTCCTGTTCTTCAATTATTTCCCCGCGTTCGCCCTGGTCGTGACCGTCTTCGTCGGCGCCGCCATGTGGGAGGGCGCGCGCCTGTTCGGCCTCTCGCCGCTCGCCGCCAAGGTCGCCGGCGTGGTCAGCTGCGCCCTGTTCGTGCTGCTGATGTACGGCGCCAAGCCGGGCGCCGTCACCGCGCTGTACGGCGTGGCCGCGCTGTTGTGGCTGATCCGTTACGCGCCCACGCTCGGCCTCGGCCTGCCGCCGCTCAAGGGCGCGGCCAACTGGTCGATGGCCATCACGTTCAGCTTTGCCATCTTCGCCTGCTTCTTCGCCATCGTCGGCCTGTACCTGAAGTCGCCGTTGTTCCTGCTGTCGGTGCTGGCGCTGGTGTGGATCGCCGACATCGGCGCCTATTTCTCCGGCAAGGCCTTCGGCAAGCGCAAGCTGGCGCCGACCATCTCGCCCGGCAAATCGTGGGAGGGCGCCATCGGCGGCGGCCTCGCCGTGCTGGCCATCGCCGCGCTCACCATCGTGCTGGCCGCCTCGGTGCCGTGGCTGCAGGACACCTTCGCCGTGCGCCTGCAGGCGCGCTTCGGCTGGGCGCTCACGCTGCTCGCGCTGCTGCTGATCGTGGCCGCCTCCGTCATCGGCGACCTGTTCGAATCCCAACTCAAACGCCGCGCCGCCATCAAGGACAGCAGCAACCTGCTGCCGGGCCACGGCGGCGTGCTCGACCGCGTCGACGCGCTGATCCCCGTGCTGCCGCTGGCCGCGCTGCTGACCGCCTGGCTCTGAAAGACATTCCTATGCAACGCATCACCATCCTTGGCGCCACCGGTTCGATCGGCGTGTCCACGCTGGACGTGCTCGCCCGCCATCCCGAGCGCTATCGCGTGTACGCGCTGTCGGCCCACAGCCGCGTCGACGAGCTCGCCGCGCAGTGCATCGCCTTCCGGCCGGCGCGCGCCGTCGTCGGCACGGCCGAAGCGGCCGCTCGCCTCGGCGCGCTGCTGCGCGCGGCCGGCGTCGCCACCGAGGTCGACCACGGCGAGGACGCGTTGTGCGCGATCGCCAGCGCCGCCGAAGTCGACAGCGTCATGGCCGCCATCGTCGGCGCCGCCGGCCTGGCGCCGACCCTGGCCGCCGCCCGCGCCGGCAAGAAAGTGCTGCTGGCGAACAAGGAAGCGCTGGTCATGTCCGGCCAGTTGTTCATCGACGCCGCCGCCGAAGCGGGCGCCGTGCTGCTACCGATCGACAGCGAACACAACGCCATCTTCCAGTGCCTGCCGGCGTCCTATGGCCGCCAGCCGGGCGCCAGTGGCGTGGCCAAGATCCTGTTGACCGCCTCCGGCGGCCCGTTCCTCACGCGCGCCGTCGACACGCTCGACGCCGTCACGCCCGATCAAGCCTGCAAGCACCCGAACTGGTCGATGGGCCGCAAGATCTCGGTCGACTCGGCCACGATGATGAACAAGGGCCTGGAGGTGATCGAGGCGCACTGGCTGTTCGGCGCGCCGGCCGACCGCATCGACGTCGTCATCCACCCGCAGTCGGTGATCCACTCGATGGTGTCCTACGTCGACGGCTCGGTGCTGGCGCAGCTGGGCAACCCGGACATGCGCACGCCGATCGCCCACGCGCTGGCCTACCCGGAGCGCATCGATTCGGGCGTCGCCCAGCTCGACCTGACCCGGATCGCCACCTTGCGGTTCGAGCGCCCCGACTACGCGCGCTTCCCGTGCCTGGCGCTGGCGTTCGAGGCGCTGCGTGCCGGCGGCACCGCGCCGGCGCTGCTCAACGCCGCCAACGAGATCGCCGTGCAAGCCTTCCTCGACCTCAGGATCGGCTTCCGCCAGATCGACCGCGTGATCGCGCACGTGATGGCGGCGCTGCCGCACGGCGCCGCCGACAGCATCGAGGCCGTCATGGCGCAGGACGCGCTGGCGCGCCGGGCCGCCGAAACCCATATCGCCGGGCTGGCAAAATGAACTTCCTGCAAACGGTCCTGGCGTTCGTCGTCTGCCTCGGCTCGCTCGTCATCTTCCACGAACTGGGCCACTACCTGGTGGCGCGCTGGTGCGGCGTGAAGGTGCTGCGCTTTTCGGTCGGCATGGGCAAGGTGGTGTGGTCGCGCCGCTTCGGCCCCGATCAAACGGAATGGGCCGTCTCGGCGCTGCCGCTGGGCGGCTACGTCAAGATGCTCGACGCGCGCGAGACCGACGTCGGCACCATCGCCGCCGACGATTTGAAACGCGAATTCACGCGCCAGAACGTGTGGAAGCGCATCGCCATCGTCGCCGCCGGCCCGGCCGCCAACTTCCTGATCGCCATCGTGCTGTTCGCCGGTTTGTATATGCATGGCGTCGAGGAGCCGGTCAGCAAGATCAGCGTGGTCGAGCGCGAGGGCGCGGCGCCGGCCAACGCCGCCGGCCCGTCCGGCGCCGCGCCGGCGGCGGCCACCGCCGCCTGGCAGGCCGGCCTGCGCAGCGGCGACCTGGTCACCGCCGTCAATGAACAGCCGGTCACCGTCTGGTCCGAACTGCGCTGGCACCTGATGCAGTCGGCCATCGACAAAACCGAGGCGCGCCTGACGGTCGAGCGTCCCGGCGTCGGCCGCCGCCACCTCGCGCTGCCGGCCGAGGCGATGGCCGCGCTCGACCTCGAAGGCGACATCCTCGGCAAGCTCGGCATCGGCGTGGCCCGCCCGGCGCCGGTGGTGCAGCAGGTGTTGCCCGGCGGCGCGGCCGAACGCGCCGGCCTGCGGCCGGGCGACCTGCTGCTGGCGGTCGACGGCGTGGCGGTCGACGACGGCATCGCCTTCATCGACATCATCCGCGCCGCGCCCGGCAAGGTGGTGCAAGTGGCGCTGCGCCGCGCCGGCGCGCCGTTGACGCTGGCCGTCACGCCGCAGCCGGAGCAGGCAAAAAGCGGCAAAGGAACTGTAACAGTCGGTAAGATCAGCGCTTACGTCGCTTTGCAGCCGGATATGATCAGCGTGCCCTCGTCGCCGCCGGCGGCCGTCGGCAAGGCGCTCGTGCGGGTCTGGGACACTTGTACGATGACGCTCAAGATGATCGGCAAAATGATCGTCGGCGAAGTCTCGCTTAAAAACGTCACCGGTCCGATCACCATCGCCGATTACGCGGGACAGACCGCGCGCATGGGCGCGATCAGTTATTTAAGCTTTATCGCCTTCATCAGCATCAGTTTAGGGGTGATGAATTTGCTACCGATTCCGGTTCTAGATGGGGGGCATTTGCTGTATTATTCGCTGGAAGTTTTAACTGGGCGTCCTGTGCCGGAACGTTTTAACGAGATAGCGCAGCGCGTCGGCATCGGTTTGCTGATGACGTTAATGCTGTTGGCGATATTTAACGACGTCGCCCGGCTCTTATAAAGTAGTTCGTTGATTTAGCCATTGAATAACCCCGATGAAATTATATTCTGACCGTATTACTTCCCCTTCTATGCGCCGCAGCCTGATCGGCGCCGCCGTCCTGGCGCTGTGCGCCGGCCGCGCGCTGGCGATCGAACCGTTCGTCATCAAGGACATCCGCGTGGAAGGCATACAGCGGACGGAAGCCGGTACGGTGTTTAGCTATCTGCCGGTGCGCGTGGGCGAAACCTTCAACGACGACAAGAGCGTCACCGCCATCAAGGCGCTGTACGCCACCGGTTTTTTCAAGGACGTCAAGCTCGAGGCGGACGGCCAGGTGCTGGTGGTGCTGGTCGAGGAACGCCCGGCCATCGCCAAGGTGGAATTTGCCGGCACCAAGGAATTTGAAAAGGACACGCTGGTCAAGGCCTTGAAGGACATCGGCGTGGGCGAGGCCAAGACGTTCGAAAAGGCCTCGGTCGACCGCGCCGAGCAGGAGTTGAAGCGCCAGTACCTCTCGCGCGGCCTGTACGGCGTCAAGATCGTCACCACCGTCACCCCGATCGAGCGCAACCGCGTCAACATCACGTTCGCGGTGGAAGAGGGCGACATCGCCAAGATCAAGCAGATCAACATCGTCGGCAACAAGGTGTTCGGCGACAAGGAACTGAAGGACCAACTGGCCCTCAACACCGGCGGCTGGTTCAGCTGGTACACCAAGGCCGACCAGTACTCCAAGACCAAGCTGACCGGCGACATCGAGTCGCTCAAGTCGTTCTACCTCAACCGCGGCTACATCGAGATGAACATCGATTCGACGCAGGTGTCGATCACGCCCGACAAGAAGGACATCTACATCACCATCAACGTGACCGAGGGCGAGAAGTACACCGTCTCGGGCATCAAGTTCGAAGGCGAGACCTTCGGGCGCGAGGAGGAGCTGCGCTCGCTGGTGCTGCTCAAGAACGGCGAAACCTACTCCGGCGAGCGCCTCACCGCCACCAACAAGCTGATCTCGGACCGCCTCGGCACCTTCGGCTACGCCTTCGCCAACGTCAACGCCAATCCCGACATCAACCGCGACAAGCGCGAGGTGGCGTTCACCTTCTTCATCGATCCGGGCAAGCGCGCCTACGTGCGCCACATGAACATCGCCGGCAACACCACCTCGCGCGACGAGGTGATCCGCCGCGAGTTCCGCCAGTTCGAGTCGTCCTGGTACGACGCCAACAAGATCAAGCTCTCGCGCGAGCGCGTCGACCGCCTCGGCTACTTCAAGGACGTCACCGTCGACACGCCCGAGGCGCAAGGCACCTCCGACCAGGTCGACGTCAACCTGACCGTGGTCGAAAAGCCGACCGGCAACTTCCAGATCGGCGGCGCGTTCTCGCAGTCGGAGAAGTTCACCTTCCAGGCGGCGATCCAGCAGGCCAACTTCGCCGGCTCGGGCACCACCGTCGGCATGGAACTGAACACGTCCAAGTACAGCCGCACCATTTCGTTCTCGCAGACCGACCCGTACTTCACCGACGACGGCGTGTCGCGTTCGTACGAGCTCTACCTGCGCACGCAGCAGCCGCCGGCGCTCAACGTCGGCAGCTACACCATCCGCCAGCAGGGTGGACGCATCAGCTACGGCGTGCCGTTCTCCGAGCTCGACACGGTGTTCTTCGGCATCGGCCTGGAACGCTCGCAGATCGAGACCGACGCCACCTCGCCGAACCGCTTCCGCCAGTACGTCAGCGACATCACCGGTTCGCCCGACGGCATCGGCACGGCCAAGACCAACGCCGTGCCGTTGACGATGGCGTGGGCGCGCGACAGCCGCGATTCGGCGCTCACGCCGACGGCCGGCCGCTACCAGCGCATCAACCTCGAGCTCGACGTCATCGGCCAGCAGAAGTACTTCCGCGCCGTCTACGACCACCAGTGGTTCAAGCCGCTGTTCTCGAAGGTGACGCTGGCGCTCAAGGGCGAGATCGACTACGGCCGCGGTCTGGGCGAGAGCAACTACCCGGTGTTCAAGAACTTCTACGGCGGCGGTATCGGTTCGGTGCGCGGCTACCTGAGCTCCTCGCTCGGCGCGGTCGACCCGACCTACGGCGATGCGCTCGGCGGCGCCTCGCGCCTGATCGGCAACGCCGAGCTGCAGATGCCGTTCCCCGGCTCGGGCCAGGACCGCAGCCTGCGCTGGTTCGGCTTTGCCGACGCCGGCCAGGTCTACCAGGAACGCGAGAAGATGCGCCTGTCGCAGCTGCGCTATTCGGCCGGCCTGGGCATCAGCTGGATTTCGCCGGTCGGTCCGCTCAAGTTGAGTTATGCTAAGCCGTTGAACGTCAAACCGGGCGACCGCCTCGAGCGCTTCCAGTTCCAGATGGGCACCGGTTTCTGATGGGGCGCTTTGTACGGCCACCGCACCAATATTTATCTCGGAGAAACAAGTTGAAGACCGCATCCGCTCATCTGACCAAATACCTTGCCGTGCTCGCGCTGGGCTGGAGTGCATTGGCGCCGGTGCAGGCCCAGACGTCGGCCTCGCGCATCGCCTGGCTCAGCCCCGAACGGATCTACAACGAATCGAAGCTGGCCAAGCTGGCCAGCGAAAAGCTGCAGGAAGAGTTCAAGACGCGCGAAAAAGCCATGCAGGAGATGGCCGGGCGCCTGAAGACGGCCTCCGACAAGCTCGAGAAGGAAGGCCCGGCGCTGTCCGAGGCCGACCGCGTCAAGCGCCAGCGCGACGTGTTCGAACTCGACAAGGAATACCAGCGCCGCCAGCGCGAGTTCCGCGAGGACCTGAGCCAGCGCACCAACGAGGAGCGCCAGGCCATCTCGGACCGCGCCACCAAGATCATCCGCCAACTGGCCAATGTCGAAGGCTTCGACATCGTGCTGCAGGACGCGGTATGGGCGAGCCCGCGCATCGACATCACCGACAAGGTGCTGGCGGCGCTCGATAAAGACAAATAAATCACACAAGATTGGATACCCCGATGGGCACTCGACTGGAAGAATTGGTCGAACGCTTCGGCGGGCAGTTGATGGGTGACGCGAACCTGGAAGTGACCGGGATCGCGCCATTGACCGACGCCGGCGTTTCGCACATCAGCTTTCTGAGCAACAGCAAACTGCGCGCCCAGGCGCTGCAGACGGCGGCGGCGGCCTTGATCGTCTCGCCCGCCGACGACGAATTCATCGCCGCCGGCTATGGCGGCGCGCGCATCGTCACCCCGAACCCCTACGTCTACTTCGCCCGCGCGGCGCAGTACTTCTATTCGCTCACGGCCATCGTGCCGCCGGCCGGCATCCACCCGACCGCCTTCGTCGGCGAGGGCGCGCAGATCGCCGCCAGCGCCCACATCGGGCCGAAGGTGGTGGTCGAAGCGGGCGCGGTGATCGGCGAGCGCGCGGTCATCGACGCCGGCTGCTACATCGGGCGCGAGGCCGTCGTCGGCGACGACACCCACTTCTTCGCCAACGTCACCTTCCACGCCTACTGCCAGATCGGCGCGCGCGGCATCATCCACTCGGGCGCCGTGATCGGCACCGACGGTTTCGGCTTCGCCAACGAGAAGGGCGTCTACATCAAGATCCCGCAGACCGGGCGCGTGATGATCGGCGACGACGTCGACATCGGCGCCAACACCACGGTCGACCGCGGCGCGCTGGCCGACACGGTGATCGAGGACGGCGTCAAGCTCGACAACCTGATCCAGATCGCCCACAACTGCCACATCGGCGCGCACACGGCCATGGCCGGCTGCGTCGGCATGGCCGGCAGCACCACGGTGGGCAAGTACTGCACCTTCGGCGGCGCGGCCATGATCAACGGCCATATCACCATCGCCGACCATGTCAACGTCGGCCCGTCGACGATGATCCCGCGCTCGCTGACCGAACCTGGCACCTACATCGGCTACTACCCGATGTCGCGCCCGGCCGAATGGGAAAAATCGGCCGTCATCGTGCGCAACCTGTCGGCCATGCGCGACAAGGTGCGGGCGCTGGAAAAAACAATTAAAACACTGACGAATCAAGAAGAGAAATAGCTATGACCACCACGCCGGACACCTCCGAATCCACCTGCACCAAGAAGTGCCTGGATATCCACACGATCAAACAGTACCTGCCGCACCGCTATCCGATGCTGCTGGTCGATCGCGTGCTCGATTGGGAGGCCCACAAGAGCATCACCGCCATCAAGAACGTCACCGTCAACGAGGAATTCTTCAACGGCCACTTCCCGCACAAGCCGGTCATGCCGGGCGTACTGATGATCGAGGCGATGGCGCAGACGGCGGCCATCCTGTCGTTCCTGTCGATCGGCGTCAAGCCCGACGAGAACTCGGTGGTCTACTTCGTCGGCATCGACAACGCCCGCTTCAAGCGTCCGGTCGAACCGGGCGACCAGCTGGTGATGAACGTCGAAATCCTGCGCCACGCGCGCGGCATCTGGAAGTACAAGGCGGTCGGCACGGTCGACGGCCAGCTCGCGCTCGAGGCGGAACTGATGTGCACCATCCGCAGCGCCACCGACGCCAGCCAGTTAATGGGGAAGTGAGCATGTCGAAGATTCACGCCACCGCCATCGTCGACCCCAAGGCGGAACTCGACAGCAGCGTCGAGGTGGGGCCGTACTCGGTCATCGGCCCGAACGTGCGCATCGGTTCGGGCACGGTGGTCGGGCCGCACGTGGTCATCGAAGGCCACACCAGCATCGGCTGCGACAACAAGTTCTTCCAGTTCTCGTCGATCGGCGCCGCGCCGCAGGACAAGAAATGGTCGGGCGAGCCGACCCGCCTGAGCATCGGCGACCGCAACACGATCCGCGAATTTTGCACCTTCAACACCGGCACGGTGCAGGACAAGGGCGTCACCACGCTCGGCCACGACAACTGGATCTCGGCCTACGTCCACCTGGCGCACGACTGCCAGGTCGGCAGCAACACGATCTTCTCGAACAACGCGCAGCTGGCCGGCCACGTCGAAATCGGCGACTGGGTGATCATGAGCGGCTTCGCCAACGTCCACCAGTTCTGCAAGATCGGCGCCCACGCCTTTGTCGGCATGAGCACCTCGCTGACGCAGGACGTGCCGCCGTTCGTGCTGCTGAACGGTAATCCGGCGCAGGCGCACGGCGTCAACATCGAAGGCCTCAAGCGGCGCGGCTTCACGCGCGAGCAGATCAACGGCATCCGCACCGCCTACAAATTGATCTACCGCTCCGGCCTGACGCTGGAGGAGGCCAAGGCGGCGCTGCTGGCCGAGGAGGCCGCGGCGGCGGAGGAGGTGGCCCAGCACATCCGCGCGATGCGCGAATTCCTCGGCGTCGCCAGCCGTGGCATCGTCCGCTGACATGCGCCTGCCGGAGCGATCGCCATTGTCGCTGGCGGTCGTCGCCGGCGAGCCTTCGGGCGACGTGCTGGCCGCGCGCCTGCTATCGGGACTGCGTCCGCATTTGCCGGATGCGCGCTTCCACGGCATCGGCGGCGAGCGCATGATCGAGCAGGGGTTCGAGTCGCACTACCCGATGGACAAGCTGACCGTGCGCGGCCTGCTGGCCGTGATCCCGCGCTATCCCGAAATCAAACGCATCCAGAACGAACTGCGCGACCGCCTGCTGGCCGAGCGGCCGGCCGCCTTCATCGGCGCCGACTATCCCGGTTTCAACCTCGGTCTGGAAATGCAGTTGAAGGACGCCGGCATCCCCACCATCCACTACATCGGACCGCAGATCTGGGCCTGGCGCGGTGGACGCATCAAGAAAATCATCAAGGCCGTCTCGCACATGCTGGTGGTGTTCCCGTTCGAGGAGGAGATCTACCGCCAGGCCGGGGTGCCGGTCAGCTATGTCGGCCATCCGCTGGCCGAGCTCATACCGATGGTGCCGGACGAAGCGGCCGCGCGCCGCGTGCTCGGCCTGCCGGAGGACGCCAACGTGGTGGCCATCATGCCGGGCAGCCGCATGTCCGAGTTGAAGTACAACACGGCGGCCTTCGTCGGCGCGGCCAGGCTGCTCAAGCAGCGCGACCGCTCGCTGCGCTTCGTCGCGCCGATGGCGGGCGAGCGGCAGCGCCGCTACTTCGTCGAACTGGTGGCGCAGGCCGGATTGCAGGACGTCGAAGTGCAGCTGCTCGACGGCCAGTCGCACACCGCCATCGCCGCCGCCGACGCCGTGCTGGTGGCCTCGGGGACGGCGTCGCTGGAGGTGGCGCTGTTCAAGAAGCCGATGGTCATCGCCTACAAGATGATGGCGGCCGAATACCAGATCCTGCGCCATTTCGGCTACCAGCCGTGGATCGGATTGCCGAACATCCTCGCGCGTGAGTTCCTGGTGCCGGAGATGCTGCAGGACGCCGCCAGTCCGAAAGGGCTGGCCGACGCCATGTGGAAGCAGCTCAGCGACGTGCCGCACCGTTTGAAGCTGGTGCAGCGCTTTAGCGACATGCATCAAAGCCTGCTGCGCAACAGCGCGGCGGAGAGCGCGGCCGCCGTGCTCAAGGTCATATCAAAGTAGAGACTTAACGTGAAAAATCAACATCCCGGTCTGTTCGACGACCTGCCCGATTCGCCCGACGAGATCATTTGCGGCGTCGACGAAGCCGGCCGTGGCCCGCTGGCCGGGCCGGTGTTCGCCGCCGCCGTCATCCTCGACGCCTCGCGTCCGATCGAAGGCCTGCGCGACTCCAAGAAGCTCACCGAGGCCAAGCGCGATCTGCTCGCGCCCTTGATCAAGGCGCAGGCGCTGGCCTGGGCCATCGCCGAGGCATCGGAGGAGGAGATCGACAAGCTCAATATTTTGCAAGCGTCGATGCTGGCGATGCGGCGCGCGGTCGAAGCGCTGAAAACCGTGCCCACGCTCGCGCTCATCGACGGCAATCGCTGTCCGGTGATGAAGATCCAGAGCATCGCCGTCATCGGCGGCGACGACAAGGTCGAGGCGATATCGGCCGCCTCGATCCTGGCCAAGACCGCGCGCGACGCCGCGTTGGTGGCCTTGCACGCCAAGTATCCGCATTACTGCTTCGACCAGCACAAGGGTTACGGTACCGCGTTGCACATGGAGCGGCTGCGCGAGCACGGCGCCTCGCCGGTGCACCGGCGTTCGTTCGCCCCGGTGCGCGAAGTGCTGGCGCTGCACGCGCTGCGTGACGGCGCCGTAGTGCAAGCGGTGCAGGTTGTGCAAACGGTGCAAACGGTGCGGGTATCCGGAACGCTCGATTTGCTGCCGGCCGGAGGCTGCGCATGAAAACCATCACCTCGCGCGACAACGCGCAATACAAGGAGCTGGTCAAGCTGGCCGGCAGCTCGCAGGCGCGGCGCAAATCCGGACGCACCTTGCTCGACGGCGTGCACCTGTGCCAGGCGTATCTGCAGCTGCGCGGCCTGCCGGAGCAATGCATTGTCAGCGAAACGGCGCTGCACAATCCGGAAGTGATGGACATCGTCGGCCAGCTCGAAGCGCAGCACGCGCACGTGCTGGCGTTGCCGGACGCGCTGTACAACGCCGTCAGCCAGGTCGAGCACGGCGTCGGCGTGATGTTCTCGGTGCCGACGCCGGAGCGCGCCGTCACCGAGGCGCTGACCGTATCGGCGGTGCTGCTCGATAACGTGCAGGACCCCGGCAACGTCGGCTCCATTTTGCGCAGCGCGGCGGCGGCGGGCATCACGCAAGTGTACTGCAGCGCCGGCACGGCGTTCTGCTGGTCGCCGAAGGTGCTGCGGGCGGCGATGGGCGCGCACTTCGTGCTCGACATCTTCGAAAACGTCGACCTCGCGGCGCTGGTATCGGCAGCCAAGGTCGCCACCCTGGCGACGAGCGGCTACGCCACGCAGCGCCTGTACGACGTCGACCTGCGCCAACCGGTGGCCTGGCTGTTCGGCCACGAAGGGCAGGGCGTCGCCGACGACTTGCTATCGATGGCCACGCACCAGGTGGTAATTCCGCATCTGGGCCAGGTCGAATCGCTCAACGTCGCCGCCTGCGCCGCCGTCTGCTTTTTCGAGCAAGTACGCCAAAACCAAACCTGAACCCCCACGGGGGTCAAGTCTGTCATTTGGACACGAGGTCAGCTGTAATGGGCCGCAACAGCTGAGCCCGTGTCCAAATGACAGACTTGACCCCGAGGTGGGAATTAGTTGGGGGCGGCGTTTAGCATGGAGTGGAAGGCGGGCTTCGGCCGCTGTTGCCGGTCAAATAGCAGTGGCGAGTCGTTGCGGTCTGCATATTCGCCGTGGTTGAGCCACGTGTGGCTGTCCGATATGCCCCACAGCGTGACCGCGCGCAGCTCGGGATGGGCGAGGAATGCCTTCATCAGCTCTCCATAGCGCCGGCCTTGCAGCTCGAGCAGCTTGGCCTCGCTGTCGGCCAGCGACTTGGCCTGGTACTTGTACAAGCTGACGTCGAGCTCCGTCACCTGGTTCTCGAGCCCGAGCCGGGCGAAGGTCGTCAGCGATTCGTCGATCGACGCCACCGACGGCCCGTAAATCGACACATGCATCTGGTGGCCGACGCCGTGCACCGGCACCCCCCGCGCCAGCAATCCCTTGACGATCCGCTCCAGACATTGACGCTTGGCCGGCTCCTCGGTCGAGTAGTCGTTGATGTAGAGCCGCGCCTTCGGATCGGCCGCGTGCGCGTAGCGGAACGCCTGCTCGATGTAATCCTCGCCGGTGGCGGCGAACCATTTGTCCTTGCGCAGGCAGTTGGGCTGCTTTTCGTCGATTACTTCGTTCACAACGTCCCAGGCATACACCGCGCCTTTGTAGCGTCCCACGACGGTTTCGATATGCGACTTCAAACGCGCCAGCACCAGCTCGCGCGACGCCGGCGCGCCGGCCTTGTCGGTCCACATCCATTCCGGCGTACGCAGGTGCCATAGCAGCGTGTGGCCGCGCATGACCATGCTATGCGCTTGCGCATACGCGACCAATTTGTCGGCCGGGGCGAAGTTGTAGGCGCCTTCCTTCGGCTGGATGTCGGCCGGTTTCATGACGTTTTCGGCGACGATGCTGTTGAAGTGCGCCGCCAGCAGCGGCGCTTCGGCCGATGTCAGTTGCGCCGGCTCGATGGCCGCGCCGATCTTCATCCTTCCCTCGTAGGCGGCCGCCAGCGATGGCGCTTCCTTCACGGGCGCCGCGCCAACCTGCGCGCCGGCGTGCGCCGCCACTAGGCCCAACGCCATACCCAGCATCATACCCATCCCGCTGCGCCGCGCCATATCAGTACTCGCGCCGGTTAGGTTTGATCTCCTGCAGGATCGTCGTCGAGATCTCTTCGATCGACTTGGTCGTCGACGACAGCCAGCGGATGCCTTCGCGCTTCATCATCATTTCCGCCTCGTTGACCTCGTAGCGGCAGTTCTCCAGCGCGGCGTATTTGCTGCCGGCGCGCCGTTCGTTGCGGATCTCCGACAGGCGCTCGGGCGTGATCGTCAGCCCGAAGATCTTCGATTTGAAGTCGTACAGCGACGACGGCAGCTTGCCGCGCTCGAAATCGTCCGGGATCAACGGGTAGTTGGCCGCCTTGATCCCGTATTGCATCGCCAGGTACAAGCTGGTCGGCGTCTTGCCCGAGCGCGACACGCCCACCAGGATCACGTCGGCCGAGGCCAGGTTCTTGTGCGACTGGCCGTCGTCGTGCGCAAGCGAGAAATTGATCGCTTCGATGCGGTTTTTGTATTCTTCGCTGTCCACAATGTTGTGTGAACGGCCAATGGTGTGTGTCGATTTGACATTCAATTCTTGTTCCAGAGGGGCAACAAATGTCTGGAACAGGTCCATGTACATGCCCTTGCATTGGCGGATCACGTCCGACAATTGCGTCTGCACGAGGGTCGAAAAAATGATCGGACGTTGACCGTCGGTTGCAAAAGCCTCATTGATTTTGCGCGCCGCGTCGTGCGCCTTGTCCAAGGTATCGATGAACGGCAGACGGACCTGGCGGAAGCGCAGCTCGAATTGCGTGAGCACCGAGTGACCAAAAGTTTCGGCCGTGATGCCGGTGCCGTCCGAGACGAAAAAGACGGTGCGGGCGGACGCGGGCAGGGGTGGGCGTTGTTCTTGTGTCATGTGATGTAAGCCTGTCAGGATTGTGAATCGTCAATTTGAGCCGCAGGCTGTAGAATGGACGCCATAGGTAAGATTGTGCTGCACGACGACCAGAATAACAAGAATGAAACAGCGTACCCGAAGGTACCGCGTCTGCGCACCGCCGCAAGATTTCTATCATCAAAAGGTGTCAATATGTCCAACGCAGCATTGAAGGAGCAGAACAACGAAGCGGTTTACGTCGCGTCGTTCGAAAATTTGCGCATGACGGATGTCGAATCCGTCGGCGGTAAAAACGCCTCGCTCGGCGAGATGATCAGCCAACTGGCGGAAGCCGGCGTGCGGGTGCCGGGTGGTTTCGCCACCACGGCCCAGGCGTTCCGCGACTTCCTGTCGCACAGCGTCAACGGCGGCAAGCCGCTGGCCGAGCGCATCGCTGACCGCCTGGCCGATTTGAACATCGACGACGTGCGCTCGCTGGCGCAAGCGGGCGCCGAGATCCGTCAATGGATCGTCGAAACCCCGTTCCAGCCACGCCTGCAGCAGGAAATCGAAACCTTCTACGACAAACTGGTGGCCGATTCGAGCACCGAGATGTCGTTCGCCGTGCGCTCGTCGGCCACCGCCGAGGATTTGCCGGACGCCTCGTTCGCCGGCCAGCAGGAGACCTTCCTCAACGTCGTCGGCATCGACAATGTGCTCGACGCGATGAAGCACGTATTCGCTTCGCTGTATAACGACCGCGCGATTTCGTACCGCGTCCACAAGGGCTTCACCCACGCCGAAGTGGCCTTGTCGGCCGGCGTGCAGCGCATGGTCCGCTCGGACCTGGGCGCGGCCGGCGTGATGTTCACCATCGACACCGAGTCCGGCTTCAAGGACGTCGTTTTCGTCACCTCCAGCTATGGCCTGGGCGAGACGGTGGTGCAGGGCGCCGTCAATCCGGACGAATTCTACGTCCACAAACCGATGCTGGAAAAAGGCAAATCGCCCGTCATTCGCCGCAACATCGGCTCCAAGCTGCTGAAGATGGAGTTCACCAGCGAAGCGAAGGCCGGGCGTTCGGTCAAGACCGTCGACGTGCCTGTCGAAATGCGCAACCGCTATTCGCTCAACGACGCCGAAGTGGTGGAACTGGCCAAGTACGCCGTCATCATCGAAAACCACTACGGCCGTCCGATGGACATCGAGTGGGGCAAGGATGGCCGCGACGGCAAACTGTACATCCTGCAGGCGCGTCCCGAGACCGTCAAGTCGCAGCAGAAGGCGACCGACGTGCAGCAGCGCTTCAAACTGAAATCGAGCGGCACGGTGCTGACGTCGGGCCGCGCGATCGGCCAGAAGATCGGCGCCGGTCCGGTGCGCGTGATCCACGACCCGGCCGACATGGAGCGCGTGCAGCCGGGCGACGTGCTGGTCGCCGACATGACCGACCCTAACTGGGAACCGGTCATGAAGCGCGCCTCGGCCATCGTCACCAACCGCGGCGGGCGCACCTGCCACGCGGCCATCATCGCCCGCGAACTGGGCGTGCCGGCGGTCGTCGGCTGCGGCGACGCCACCGAGGTCCTCAAGGACGGCACCTTCGTCACCGTGTCCTGCGCCGAAGGCGACGAGGGCAAGATCTACGACGGCCTGCTGGAGACGGAAGTGTCCGAAGTGGCGCGCGGCGAGCTGCCGAAGCTGTCGACCAAGATCATGCTCAACGTCGGCAATCCGCAACTGGCGTTCGACTTCCAGTCGGTGCCGAACGCCGGCGTCGGCCTGGCGCGCCTGGAATTCATCATCAACAACAACATCGGCGTGCACCCGAAGGCGATCCTGGAATACCCGAACATCGACGCCGACCTGAAAAAAGCGGTGGAGTCGGTCGCGCGCGGCCACGCCTCGCCGAAGGCCTTCTACGTCGACAAGCTGGCCGAGGGCATCGCCACCATCGCCGCCGCCTTCTGGCCGAAACCGGTGATCGTGCGCCTGTCCGACTTCAAGTCGAACGAGTACAAAAAACTGATCGGCGGTTCGCGCTACGAGCCGGACGAGGAAAACCCGATGCTCGGCTTCCGTGGCGCCGCGCGCTACCTGGCCGAGGACTTCGCCGGCGCGTTCGAGATGGAATGCCTGGCCATGAAGCGCGTGCGTAACGACATGGGCCTGACCAACGTCGAGATCATGGTGCCGTTCGTGCGCACGCTGGGCCAGGCCGAGAAGGTCGTCAACCTGCTGGCCAAGAACGGCCTGGTACGCGGCGAGAACGACCTGCGCCTGATCATGATGTGCGAAGTGCCGTCCAACGCGATCCTGGCCGACCAGTTCCTCGAGCACTTCGACGGCTTCTCGATCGGTTCCAACGACCTGACCCAGCTGACCCTGGGCCTGGACCGCGACTCCGGCATGGCGCTGTTGGCGGCCGACTTCGACGAGCGCGATCCTGCCGTCAAGGCGCTGCTGTCGCTGGCCATCAAGGCCTGCCGCGCGCAGGGCAAGTACATCGGCATCTGCGGCCAGGGTCCTTCCGACCATCCGGACTTCGCGGTCTGGCTGATGGAGCAGGGCATCGAGTCGATGTCCTTGAATCCGGATTCGGTGATCGACACGTGGCAGAAGCTGGCCGCGCTGCAGAAGTAATAATAAAGTTTGACGCGGATTGAAAATGGTATAGACTGGAGTTGTCGAATTTAGTTGCAAAAAACTCTATCAATACCATCTGTCCTGCAGCAAAAACCCTCGTGTCCCGGTCCGGGAAGCGGGGGTTTTTGCATTTTTCAACCGTCGCAATGGGAGTACATCATGGCTGACTGGAGTTATTGGCTTGTCGCCGCCGGGGTGCTTGTCATCGTCGAATTGTTTATCGGCACGTTCTACCTGCTGATGATCGCCATCGGACTGGCCGCCGGCGCGCTGGCCGCGCTGCTCGGCCTTGGGACTGCCTTGCAGACGCTGGTGGCGGCGCTGGTCGGCGTGGCCGCCACGGTCGCGCTGCGGCGCAGCCGCTTCGGCAAAACCGGCGGCGCCGTGCGCGCCGAGCGCGACCCGAACGTCAACATGGACATCGGCCAGACCGTCACCGTGCCGGCCTGGCAGGATGGCGCGGCGCGCGTGATGTATCGCGGCGCGCTGTGGGACGTGGAGCTCGACCACGGCGCGGCGCAGGCGAACCCCGCGCCGGGGCAGTACAAGATACGCGAAGTACGCGGCAGCCGCCTGATCGTGGCCGGCTAAGATACACTCACTGGAGAGTTTAGATGGATATCAGTTTTGGCAATGTAAGCCTGGTCTTGTTCGTACTGGCATTGGTGTTTGTGTTCAAGACCATCAACGTGGTGCCGCAGCAGCACGCGTGGGTGGTCGAGCGGCTCGGTAAATACCACGCCACCCTGGGGCCGGGCCTGAACATCGTGATCCCCTTCGTCGACCGCATCGCCTACAAGCACGTGCTCAAGGAGATCCCGCTCGACGTGCCGCCGCAGGTGTGCATCACCAAGGACAACACGCAGCTGCAGGTCGACGGCATCCTGTACTTCCAGATCACCGACGCCATGCGCGCCTCGTACGGCTCGTCGAACTACATCGCCGCCATCACGCAGCTGGCGCAGACCACGCTGCGCTCGGTGATCGGCCGCATGGAGCTCGACAAAACCTTCGAGGAGCGCGACCATATCAACACCACGGTGGTCAACGCGATCGACGAATCGGCCGCCAACTGGGGCGTGAAGGTGCTGCGCTACGAGATCAAGGACCTCACGCCGCCGAAGGAAATCCTGCACGCGATGCAGGCGCAGATCACCGCCGAACGCGAAAAGCGCGCCCTGATCGCCGCCTCCGAAGGCCGCAAGCAGGAACAGATCAACATCGCCAACGGCGAGCGCGAGGCGCAGATCGCCCGCTCCGAGGGCGACAAGCAGGCCGCCATCAACCGCGCCGAAGGCCAGGCCGCCGCCATCGTCGCGCTGGCCGAGGCCAACGCCTCGGCGCTGCGCCAGGTGGGCGCGGCGATCCGCGAGCCGGGCGGCGAGGACGCCGTCAACCTCAAGGTGGCCGAGCAGTACGTGGGCGCCTTCGCCCAGCTGGCCAAGACCAACAATTCGATCATCATCCCGGCCAACCTGGGCGAGATGAGCGGCTTGATCGCCACCGCCATGCAGGTGGTGAAGACGCAGAAGGATGCGCCGTTGATCAAACCGGCCAAAGTTTAAGGAGCACGTGATGGGAACATGGGCGGTGGATGCATTCGGCAACGACTACGCGCAGGATTGGGCGCAAGACTTGGGCGAGACAGGCAATCTGGACGCGGTCGAGGATACGCTCAACACCGCGCTCGACGCCAGTGGCGGCGAATTGGAGGCGCCGTTCGCGGCGGAGGCGCTGGTGGCGATCGAGGTGCTGGCGCGCCTGCAGGGCAAGGGCGGGACGGCGGGCGAGGACAGCGCCGCCGTCGACGCCTGGGTGGCGGCGCGCAAGCCCAAGGCGCGCCGGCGCGCGGACCTGGAGGACAAGGCGCTGCTGGCGATCGACCGCATCCTGTCCGAGCAATCGGAGTTGCGCGAGCTGTGGGCCGAGAGCGAACATTACGAGGCGTGGCGCGCCTCGGTCGAGGAACTGCGCGCGCGCGTGCAGCCGTGATCCGCCTCAAGCAACGGCCGATCTAGAACGCGTAGGTCAGCCCGAAGCTCCATGACTTGGGCGGATGGACCGGATAAGAAATGTAGCGCCGGCCGTCGTCCTGCACATATTCGCGGGCGATTTGCACCGTCCAATTGCCGAACGGGATGCCGACGCCGATGCGCGCGTCCACCCGCGACGAGGTCGGAATGCCGGCCCAGTAACCGTCGCTGAGGTTGTACAGCACGCCGACATGCCCGATCAGGTTAAAGCGCGGGTGGATCGGATAGAACGCGCTGACCTCCGCGTAGACGGTCTTGGCGTCAAAGCCGAGATACTTGGGCGAGTAATAGATCCGCGTGCTGCCACGCTCGAAGCTCAAGCCGGCGTAGCACTCCGAAAAATCATTCGGATGCGCCTGCGTGTAGGTGATGCGGCTGCAACCGAGCTCCCAGCTGCCGCCCGAGCGCATGCGCCGCGCGTAGCCGGCGTAGCCCTGCAACTTGTAGCCTTCGGCGTCGCCGATGGTCATGGCGCTGGCGAAACCGCCCAGATACCAGCCGGTGACGCCGTCGATGTTGACGGTGAGCTGCGGCACCGCGCCGCCCTTGCCGGGATTCTGGCCCCGGTAGCGGTACTCTGACTGCAGCGCCGCGCTGCCGCTGATGTCTACCTGCGCGGCCGCTTGCGGCGCGGCGGCGCACAAGCAGGCCAGCGCAAGCACGCGCCCGGTCACGGATTGGCGCCGCGCTGCGAGACGTTGGTGGGGCAGCCGCAGCTGCAATGGTCGATCAAACGGGAGATAGTGGCGCATGCGTCAATATTAACAGCGTTCAATAGTTCCGGCGGTTGCAGCATGCGCCGCAGGCCGGCAGGCGTCGCCCCGGGCTGCAACTCCCCGAGCAGCGCCAGCATGCCCGACACGTGCGCCGCCGCGTATGAGCTGCCGCTGACGAACGACCAGCGCGCGCCCGGCGCCGCCGTGGGAATGTCGTTGCCGGGCGCGAACAGCGGGCGCTCGAGGCCGGCCGCCTCGGCGGTTTTGAGCAGTAGCGCGCTGGCGTTGGCCGGCGCGAAATTGCCCGACACCTTGACGCTCGCCTGCGAGGCCACCGCCAGCACGCCGCGATGGCTGGCGGGGAAGGCCGGCGCGTTCGACTGCGCGTCGATGGCGCCGACCACGCCGATGCCGCGCTCGAGCGCGACGTCCAGTAAACGGTCCAAGAGCCTGTCGGGCGGACCGGACAGGCTCAGGTTGATGACCTTGGCGCCATTGAGGATGGCGTAGTTGATCGCCTTGCTTAGCGTGAAGCTGTTACATCGCGTGCTCAGGTTGGGCAATTGCCAGCAGGCCCGCAAGCCCATCAGCCTGGCCCTGGGCGCGACGCCGATGATGCCGCCGTTGCCGCTGCGCGCGGCGATGATGCCGGCCACGGCGGTGCCGTGGATTTCCGGCGGCGGTGCGCCGGCGTCGACGAAGTTGGCGTTGACCGCCAGCTGCCCCTGCAAATCCGGATGGCTGCCGTCGACGCCGCTGTCGATGACGGCCACCCGCACTTCGCGCCCGGTGGTGTAGCGGTGCAGGTCGGCCACGTGCCAGTAGCGCGCCGCCGGCTGCACCGGATAGAGCACGTCGGCCAGGCCGGTTCCGGCCGAGGCGCCGGCCACCGCCACCGGCACCTGCGCCGGCGCGGCCATGCCGACCGGGCGCGCCGTGCCGCCCGGCGCCTGTCCCGCCATGCCCTCGAAGCGGGACACCGGCTGCGCCCATTCGACTTGCGGGTCGCGCGAGAGCGCTTCGATGAGGCGGACGACGTCGGCGCTGTCGCCGTAGCGCATCACGTAACAATCGATGCCGAGCAGCGACATGGCCCAGCCTTCGACCACCGTCAACCCGTGCTCGCTGGCCAGGGCCTCGGCGCGGCGCCGGCGTCCGCCGCTGCCGCTGTCGTCGATGTAGCGGCCGCCATAGGTGGCGTCCGGCCGGTAGTGCGTGGCCGGCAGGCGCAGCATCACCAGCAGTTGGTGCGCGCCCGGATCGTAGCCGCCATCGTCGGCCGGCGGCAGGATACGTTCGTCGCCGGGCGGCGGGCCGGCGGTGGCGGCCACGGCGGCGATCGGCGTGCCGGTGGCGACCATGACGGGCGCGGCCGGCGTCGCAGACGGTGTACCGATGCTGTCCGTGGCCGTGCCGGCCTCATGCGACCGGGCGCTTGCGCAGCCGGTCGCGCCCAGTACGCCCGCCAGGGCCAGCAGGGCCGCCAGCAAGGTGGCGCGCGGGTTCAAGGCGTTCCGCCGTCGTCGAGCGCCTCGGCCAGCTTGACCGCGGGGTCGGCGCGCAGCGCTTGCAGCGCACGTTCGCGGTTCTCATCGGGCACGCTGAGCAGGTAGGCGTCGGTCACGGTCGGACCGTCGACCACGCGCGCGCCCTGGGCTTGCAGGATGCGGCGCAATTCGCGCTCGGTGGTGGTCGGCTGGAACATCACCACCAGGTTGCCGACCGGATTGCCGACGCTGTTGCCCAGCACGCGGTAGGCCGGCGCCGGATCGTCCGGGCGCACCAGCAGCGCCACCAGGCCGACGATCAGTACCCACTGCGCCGCCACCGCCCAGCGCAGCCAGGTCGGCTGGTTGGCCGCGCCCATGCCCCACCAGCGACGCGGCGAGTTCGCCGTCCCGGCGCTGGCCGGCGCGGCCGGACTGTCGGCCGTCGCTGGCGCGGCGGGCATGGCCCCCACGCCCGCCGATGCCGTGGCGCCGGTTTGCGCGGCAACCGCGTTCGGGCCGGCCCCCGCCACGTCGGCGAGTGCCGGCATAACGTCGGCGGCGTCCTGCGGACCGAGCGCCGGCAGCAGCCGCGCCCAGGCACGTTCCATGTCCACGCCCGGCGGCAGGTTGCTGTCGGCGCTCCCTTCGTCCAGCATGTCGCGCTCCCATTGCAAATCGTGACGGCATTGCTCGCAGGTGTGCAAATGCACCTCCACGCGGCGCGCGTCGTCCGCCTCCAGTTGCGATGACGCGTACCAGGGCAGCAGTTCCTGCACCGCCTGGTGTGCCGGGACATCCAACCTGAAGACTCTCCCGTTCATCGACTGATCTATCTTTCGTTCCACAACAAATCCTTCAATCTGTGCCGCGCGTGAAACATGCGGGTTTTGACCGTGTTTACCGGGCAGTCGACCACTTCAGCGATATCGCTGTAGGCCATCTCATGATAATAGGTTAGCACCATCACCGCGCGCTGGGCTGCCGGTAATTGATCGAGCGCCTCCGCGACCGTGCTTTGCAGTTGCTGGCGGGACATCACCTGTTCGGGTTGATTGCCGCTTTCGTCCTCGTATAGCGAGGAGTCGGACTCCACCGGATCGTCGGTGCCACGCAAACCCTTGAGTGTTTTGCGGTAGGCGATCGCGAAAATCCATGTGGACGGTTTGCAACTGTTATCGAACGTCTCAGCTTTTTGCCAGACCACTAACATGGTGTCGTTTACAATTTCCTCAATCAAGGTCGCGTTGCGGGTCATCCGTCCGATAAAGCGCGACAAGCGCGAAAAATAAGTTCGGTACAGTTGCTCGAAGGCGACCTTGTCCCCGCCCGCTATCCTGCCCAGCAGGCATGCTTCGTTCGCATCCGGTAGCGAGCCCGTCGACAGGCCCTGTGTTTGACGCATCCGCCATCCTCCATTGTTTGCCGTAGATGCCTTACCAGAAGCAAACGGTTCTACTAAACAGTAAATTTATATGCAACTTATCGCCATCGGTGGCAAACCCGGGTCAAACCCGGGGACGCGATAGCGCCTGCCACATGCTACCACCGGGATTCGGCTACCATGGCAAGCATGGACCTGAACGCTCAAATCGACCACCTGCACACCTTTCTCCACCGGCACCAGCGCGTGCTGGTCCTCACCGGCGCCGGACTGAGCACCAGTTCCGGCATTCCCGACTACCGCGACAGCGACGGCGTGCGGCGCGGCCGCGCGCCTATCCAGGGCCCGGACTTCCGGCGCGACGAGGCCGTGCGCCGCCGCTATTGGGCGCGCAGCATGGTCGGCTGGCCGACCCTGGCCAACGCCGCGCCGAACGTGGGCCACCGCGCGCTGGCCGCGCTGGAGGAGGCCGGCCGCATCGACGGCTTGATCACGCAAAACGTCGACGGCCTGCACCAGCGCGCCGGCAGCCGAAGGCTGATCGAACTGCACGGCAATATCCACGGGGTCGTCTGTCTCGATTGCCGCCGGGTGGTCGAGCGCGCGTCGATCCAGACCGAGTTGCTGGAGGCCAATCCGGGCTTGTTCGCGGTTGACGCCGAGGTGCGGCCGGACGGCGACGCCGAGGTCGAGCTCGAGGCGCTGCAACACTTCCACGTGCCCGTGTGCGCCTACTGCGGCGGCGTGTTGCAGCCGGACGTGATCTTCTTTGGGGATAATATTCCGGCGCCGCGCACGGCCGAGGCCTTGCGCATGATGGAGGAGGCCGACGCCCTGCTGGTGGTGGGCTCGTCGCTGATGGTGTTTTCCGGCTACCGGTTCTGCAAGCTGGCGGCGGCGGCCGGCAAGCCGATCGCCGCCATCAACCTGGGCAAGACGCGCGCCGACGATTTGATCGGCTTGAAGGTGGCGGCGGCCGCGACCGAGGTGTTGCCGCGATTGCTGTGACGCCGCCGCGCCTTAGTTCCGCTGCAGCATCGAGCGCACGATCGCTTCCTTGGCCAGCACGTAATCCTGCCCGGCCAGCACGAAGTTGGTGTTCGGCTGGATCACCTTGATGTTGATGAACACCATGTCGCTGGTTTCGGCATACGAGCCGACCACGATGGCTTGCGCGTTGTGCGCGGTGGCCACTTCGCCGATCTCGCGCGTGAGCATCAATTCGCCCTGGTTGCGCTTCAGATAGACGTTGTTGCGCAACTTCATCTCGATCATGCTCATCCCGCCCTGCGCCATCCGCGTCGACAACTGCTCCGACACCAGCCGTCCCAGCGTCGTGGTCTGTTCCAGCGCGTCGATGTTGACGATGGTGGCCATGATCAGCGGCTTGTCCGCGCTCAGCTTGCCGTTGAGTTGATGCATCAGCGAATCGGCCGCCTTGTAGTTGGCGTCGATGAACTGGTTCGAGGAGATCGTCGAATAATTGCCTTCCTCCTTGGCCGGGGTGGAAGAGCACGCCGCCAGCAACAGCGGCAGCGCCAGCGCGGCGGCGCGGGCCAGATGGTTCATCGGCATTACATGTCTCCGCGTACTTTGAAGGTACGGGTCAATTTGGTGGATTCGGGCTGCGGATCGACGATGCCGTACAGTTCGCGGTCGGTGTCGGCCACGTAATAGGCCGACGTGTTGCGCGCCACATAGCGATATTGGTCGGAGACCGAAATGGTGACGATGATCTCGGTCCTGGGTGTTTGACCAGGCGCGAACTGGGCGTTGGTGATGTCGAACGGATCCCAGCCGGTTTTGGCGATGGTCCAGTTCTCGCCTTGCGGCGCCTCCAGCTCGCTCATCCAGACGCCGCCCGGCAGCGCGGTGCGCTCGCCGATGTGGCGGTATTGCGGGCGGTCGGGCGAGAACGTCACCGTTTGCACGTCGAGGTCGATCTTGAGCGAGCCGGCCGGCGCGCGCGAGACGACGTAGCCGTCGTTGACCAGCGAGGTGGTCAACTGGGCCACCAGCGCGCGCTGGAACGGGTTCGGGTCCTTCGGTTCGTTGATGTAGACCGGGCGCACCGGGCTCTTTTTGAGTTCGGCGATCAGCCGCTTCTCGATGCTGTTCGAGACGATGCCCCAATGGTAGGCCGCCTGCAGCTTGGCCTGCTTGGTGATCGGGAAGTTGGCGGCCAACGGCGTCGGCGTGTAGCGCGCCGCGCAGCCCGCCAGCAGCGCGCCGGCGGTCAGGGCCATTACTAGTTTCAGCGCCATTGTTGCCTCATCGTCAAAAGTACACGGTGGAATGTAAAATAATCCTGCCGCCAGTTTAGCACGGATGTTTCCACTTAGAAATTCACGGGACGATAAAAAACCCGGTTCGGCACCGGGTTGTGTACGGAGCGCGCAACAGTGGCGCGCGGCGGCAGGCTGGCGCGGCGCTGGCGCGGGCGATCGCGCAGCCGGGCGCTAGCCGCTGCTAGCGGCTGTGGGTCTTCATGGCGGCGGCCACCTCGCGTTTGCCGTCGCGGTCTTTCTCGGTGGCGCGCTTGTCGTGCATCTTCTTGCCCTTGGCCAGGCCGATTTCACATTTGACGCGGCCGCCCTTGTAATGCAGGTTCAGCGGCACGAGCGTGTAGCCGGCGCGCTCGACCTTGCTGATCAGTTTGTCCATCTCCTGGCGGTGCAACAGCAGCTTGCGGGTGCGCACGGCCTCCGGGCTGATGTGGGTGGAGGCGGTCGGCAGGGCGCTGATGTGGGCGCCGAACAGGAACAGCTCGTCGCCCTTGATGGTGACGTAGGCCTCCTTGATCTGCACGCGGGCGTCGCGGATCGCCTTCACTTCCCAGCCTTCGAGCACGATGCCCGCCTCGTAGCGGTCTTCGATGAAGTAGTCAAAAAAGGCTTTTTTGTTATCGGCAATGGTCATGGGGGCGTAAATCAGGTGAAAACCCGTGCGGGTCGGTTAAACTACTGCTTCGCGTCAAACAACGCGACTAATTCCACATCATAGCAAATGGTTAGACAATGGCAGTAGTGCACAAATCAGTTTTCCTCGGTTATAGCGCCCAGCAGATGTTCGACCTGGTCGCCAACATCGACGACTATCCGAAATTCCTGCCATGGTGCAGCGGCGTCGAGATCCGCGAGCGCAACGGCGACGTGGTCGTCGCCAGCATCGGCATCAACTACCACGGCGTCAAGCAAAGCTTCACCACCTCCAACGAGAACACGGCGCCGGCCACCATCAAGATGAAGCTGGTCGACGGCCCTTTCAAGTGCCTCGATGGCGTGTGGACCTTCAAGGCGCTGCGCGAGGACGCCTGCAAGATCGAGCTGGACATGCGCTACGAGTTCTCCGGCACGCTGCTCGACAAGCTGGTCGGGCCGGTGTTCGGCATGATCGCCAACAGCATGGTCGACTCCTTTTGCAAACGGGCGGAAACCGTCTATGGCGTCTGAGACCATCAACGTCGAGGTCTGTTACGCCAGCGACGCGGTGCAGTTTCTGCGCGCGCTGACAGTGCCGGCTGGCACCACGCTGGAGCAGGCCATCGCCGCCAGCGGAGTGCTGGGCGAAGTGCCGGGCCTGGACCTGGCGACCGTGCAGACCGGCATTTACGCCAAGAAAAAGCCGCTCGACACGGTGCTGCGCGAGCATGACCGCGTCGAGATCTATCGGCCGCTGATCGCCGATCCCAAACATGCCCGGCGGCGCCGCAAGCCCGCCGCGTAGCCGGCCCGCCCGATTGCCGCGCCGTCGCGGCCAGGTTTTGGCGGCGTCGATGATAGCGCTCACAATGGCGCACGATGGTGGCGCCCGGCCGCTGCCGGATGGGGGCGCGGCCGCGAGCGCTGGCGACGCGGTTAACCCCGCCAACGGCTCCGTTGTGACTGTCACCGGCGCCAAGGTCGCGCCTGCCTTTGGCCGCCAGCCGGATACCCTGACCATCGCCGACATGCTCGATGCGGAAACCGTGCGCGCCTTGCCCGACAACACCGTCGTCGAAGCGCTGAGGCGCCTGCCGGGCGTATCGGTGCTGCCGACATCCGACAGCGAGCATGCCCGCGACGAGGCCACCAGCCCGGTCATCCGTGGGTTGGGGGCGGCGTACAACAACGTCACCGTCGACGGCTCGCCATTGGCGTCGGCCGGAGGCCCGAACGGCAATCTGCGCTCGATGGGGCGCGGCGCCCGGCTCGATTTGCTGCCGTCGTCGATGATCGAGCAGCTGGTCGTGAACAAAACCTTCTCCGCCGACCTTGATCCCAACGCCATCGGCGGCGCCATCGACATCCGCACCCGCAGCGCCTTCGACCGCGGCGGTCGTGCCTTCTTCACCATCGAGGGCGCGGGCGGCACGGCCAGCGGCGTGTCGCGTCCACGCCCGCAGGACCGCATCGGCGGGCGGCTGGCGGCGACTGGCGGCTTCACGTTCGGACCGGAGCAGCGTTATGGCCTCGTGCTCGCGGCGAACTACCAACAGCTCGACACCACTGCCGACGCGCATATGAGCACCGATACCGTATCCGAGAACTTCTACGACGACCAAGGCCGGCGCGTGGCCGGCGCCAGCACCGGCAACGGCCGCGCCGTGCCGCAGCAGGACAAGTACTGGTACATGCAAAACACCCGCACCCGCGCCGGCGTGACGGTCAAGGCCGATGCCAGGCCGTCCGCCGGGCTGTCGGCCTTCGTCACCGGCGGCTACTACCGCTTCCGCGACCGCATGGAGCGCAATGAAAACCTGATCGACCCGCGCAACACGGCGACTGTCGCCAGGCAGACGGCGACCAGTGGCACCTATGGCGCGGGCGCCGTCGAAGTGGGCTACTCGTGGCAGCAAATCACCAGCGCGACGAGCATGCTGCAAAGCGGCCTGGATTGGAAGCCGGCGCCCGACCACAACCTGGGCCTGCGCGCCAACGTCTCGCGCGCCACCTATCGCGAGCCGATCGTGATGATCAAGTACGCCACCAACGCCAGCTACAGCGCGCCGGGCAGGGGTGGCAGTACCCCGGTGGCCACGCCCGAATATGGCTTCGACTACGACACCAGCGCCTTCAATCACTCGTTCAACGTGGCGCCGTCCGCGTGGAACCGGCTGGGCAACTACAAGCTGCTGTACTACCGTCCCGACTACGCGCGCGCGGCCACCGACACCATCGCCAACGTCAGGGCGGACTACCGCTACGAGCCGAAACAATCCGGATTCGGCGTCGGCGCCGGCGTCGCCTACACGGTGGACAAACCCGAGTACAACATCTACCGCTACGAGCTGGTGCCCAACACCGGCGCGCCCGCGCTGACGCTGGCGAGCGTCATCGGCCCGACGGCGCCGCTGTGGTACAACCGCGGCGGCCTTGGCCTGCTGACCATCGATCCGGCGCGGGCGGCCGCGCAGATCGCGCCCTTGCAAGCGGCCGGCGCGATGAACGTGACCGACCAGCGCAACTTGAGCAACCAGGATAATTTCGAGCATAGCGAACGCACCCTCGGCGCCTATCTCCAGGGCGATTACACGGGCGAGCGGTTGCGCGCCCGGCTAGGCCTGCGCAGCGACGCCACGCGCCAGGAGACGGTGGGCCGCGCGCTGGTCGCGGGCAGCTGGACGCCGCTGCCTTCGAGCTCGCGCTACCACTTCCTGCTGCCGTCGGCGCAGGCGGGCTACCGGGTCAGCGATGCCGTCGACGTGCGCGCCGCCGCCAGCCAAACCATCGGCCGGCCGGGCTACGACGCCTACGCCGCGCGCAGCGCGATCAGCTTCGTCAACGCGGCGGACGCCGGCAACCCGAACGCCGCCGGCGTGACCGTCACGGTGGGTAATCCGGACATCCGGCCGCGCCGCTCGACCAACACCGACATCGCGCTCGACTACCGCCTGCCCGCTGGCGGGGTACTGTCGCTAGCCGCGTTCAACAAGGACATCAAGGACGAGATTTTCGACACCTCGTCGGTCGGCTATCGCTACCAGAATGTCAGTTACGCCAACGCCGTGGTCACGCAACCGGTCAACGCGGCCGCCGCCTCGGTCAAGGGGCTGGAGGCGAGCGTCATCGTCAACTCGCTGGCCTGGCTGCATCCGGCGTTGCGCGGTGTGGGCTTTAGCGCCAACGCGACCATCATGGATGGCCGGATGACGGTGCTCAAGGCCGACAAGTCGACCCGCGCGCTGGATCGCCTGGTGGGCCAGCCCGACCGCGCCGCGAACCTGAGCGTATTCTTCCTGCGCGACGGACTCGAGCTGCGCGCCGCCTATAACTACCAGGGCAGGGCGCTGCGCTCGATCGTGCCCGACATCGCCTGGCAGGACTTGTACTGGGCTTCGCGGGCGCAGGTGGATCTGCAGGCCAGCTACGGCATCGGCCCGGAGCTCACCGTCTTCGGACAGGTACAAAACGTCGGCGGCAGCCGGATGACCAGCTATGTGGGCCCGGGCCGCAATCTGCTCAAGGACACGTTCTCCGTGCCGACCACGGTGTGGCTCGGCCTGCGCTACACGCCCCGACTGGCGGCGCGATGAGGCTTGCGCGCGCCGTCGGGCTATGGCTGTTGATGATGCTGGCGGCGGGAGGGCCCACCCAAGCGTCGCCCGCACGCCCGCTGCTCACCGACTACACCCACACGGCATGGACCGAACTCGATGGCGCGCCGTCGAGCGCGACAACCTTCGCCCAGGGACCCGACGGCTGGCTGTGGATCGCCACGGCGACCGGGCTGTATCGCTTCGATGGCGTGCGTTTCGAGCGGGTGGAGGAGATCTACGGACACCGCCTTGCGTCCAACAACGTCATGGGCTTGGCCGCCACCCCTGACGGCGCGCTCTGGGTCGGCTACCGACTCGGCGGCGTCGACGTGTTCACCCGCGACGGCGCCCGCAGGTACGCCGAGGAGCAGGGACTGCGCCCGGTCGGCGCCATCAACATCGTCGCCGGCCCGGACGGCGGCATGTGGGTGACGATGCGCGACGGCCTGGCCGTGTTGGCCCCCGGCGCCAGCCGGTTCCAATACCTTGGCGCGGAGGTGGGACTGCCATCGCTGGGCGTGTTCCAGGTGCTGTTCGCGCGTGACGGCACGACCTGGGTGGCCACCAACACCGGCGCCTATTTCCGCCGGGCGGGCGAGCGCGCCTTCACCCACGCATGGCCGCGCGTGACGCTGGTGTGGATGGTCGAAGCGCCGGACGGCACGATCTGGGGCAACGACACGCATCACGGCTACTACCGCGTGCGCACGACGGCGCCGCCTGCCGGCGTCGCGGCGGCGCCCGAGATCGCGGCCCAGGGCATGCACTTCGATCGCCAGCAGACCATGTGGCTGATCCACACCGACAGCCTTGAGCGCCAAGTGGTGGCGGACGGCCCCAATCCGCCGGAGCAAACCCTGACGAAGGCTGATGGCCTCAGCGGCCCGCGCCTGAACGCGATCTTCCGCGACCGCGAGGACAACTTCTGGATCGGCACCGCGCGCGGCATCGACCGGCTGCGCGCCAATCGGCTGCGCACGGTCCCCGTGGTCAAGCCGCTCGACTATCCGGCGCTGGTGGCCGCGCCGTCGGGCGAGGTCTGGATCGGCGACTACGCCGGCGACCTGTGGAGCTACGGCGCCGGCGGGCGCCTGGCGCGGCAGGCGCCGGGGCCGATGACGGCCAGCTACACGGCGCCCGACGGCGTGCTCTGGCTGGGCGGGATGGACGGCGTGCTGCGGCGCGCGCCCGACGGCACCGTCACCTTGCTGCCCTTGCCGGCCGAGCTCAAAGGCCTGCGGGTGCACGCGCTGCAGCAGGACCGCGACGGCGCGCTGTGGGTTTCGATGGCCTCTGGCAAGGGCGTGTACAGGATAGGCGCCGACGGCAGCTGGATCAAATGGGGCGGCCTGCGCGGCATCGCCGATCTGCTGGTCACGTCGATGGCGCGCGACGGCGCCGGCGACCTGTGGATGGCGCATCTGCGCAGCCGGATCACGGTGGTCGGTCGCGACGGCGCGCGCGCGCTGGGGGAGGGCGACGGCCTGCGACTGGGCACGGTGCTGCAAGTGTACTTCGACGGCAAGGCCATGTGGGCCGGCGGCGAGGACGGCGTCGCGCTGTACCGCGACGGCCGCTTCGTGGCCTTGCGCGGCGAGCGTGACGAACATTTTCGCGGCGTCTCCGGCATCGTCCTGCTGCCCGGCGGCGACCTGTGGCTGCACGGCGCGGATGGCCTTTACCACATCGCCGCCGCGGACTTGGCGCGCTGGTTGAACGATGATGGCCACCGCGTCGCCTTCGAGCGCTTCGACGCGCGCGACGGCATGCAGGGCCACGCGCCGCAATTCCGGCCGGTGCCGTCGCTGATGCGCGCGCGCGACGGCCTGCTGTGGTACGCCACCACCTCGTCGGCCGGCAGCATCGACCCCGAGCGCATCCCGCGCAACCGCCTGGCGCCGCCGGTGCAGATGGTCGGCCTGCTGGCCGACGGCGTGCGCCATGCGATCCCGCGCGCCGGCGCCTTGCGCCTGCCGGCCGGCACGCGCGACCTGCAGATCGACTTTACTGCCCTGAGCCTGTCGGTGCCGGAGCGGGTGCGGCTGCGTTACCGGCTGGTCGGCCTCGATCGCGGCTGGCGCGACCTTGAGGGAGGCCGGCGGGCCGGCTACAGCAACCTCTCGCCCGGCGACTACCGCTTCGAAGTCATCGCCGCCAACGAGGACAACGTTTGGAACACCAAGGGCGCGACTTTGGAGATCGACATCCCGCCGACGTTCGTGCAAAGCGCGTGGTTCAAGCTGTTGCTGGCGGCGCTGGCGGGGCTGTTGTTATACGGCGTCTACGCGATGCGCATACGCAGCCTGACGCAGCGGATGCAGGAGCGGCTGCAAGGCCGGCTGGCCGAGCGCACGCGCATCGCGCGCACGCTGCACGACACGCTGCTGCAAAGCATACAGGCGCTGCTCATGTCGTTCGACGCGCACCGGCGCGACATCGAGGAAGGCACGCCGGCGCGCGCGCGGCTGGACCAAACGCTCAATCTCGCGGAAAAGCTGCTGGTCGAAGGGCGCGACGAGATCATGGACATGCGCGCCTCGGCTTCGCCGGAAATGCTGGAGCTGACGCTCGCGCAGTTCGGCAAAGGGCTCGCCGAGCACCGCTCGCACGTATTCGACATGCAGGTCTACGGCATGCCGCGTCCGTTGCGGCCGGCGGTGCACGAGGAGATCTACGCGATCGCGCGCGAAGCGCTGTTCAACGCCTCGCGCTACGCCGACGCCGGCCGCATCGTGCTCGAGTTATCGTACCAAAGCGACGCCTTCGTCATCCGCATCCGCGACGACGGCCGCGGCCTGGACGAACCGGTCGCGGCGCAGGGGCACCGGCCGGGGCACTGGGGCATGGTCGGCATGCGCGAGCGCGCCGACGGCATCGGCGCCAGCCTCGACATCGAAAGCAAGCCCGGCAAAGGCACCTCGATCACCGTCACCGTCGCCGCCAAAACCGCCTACTAACCCCGGGAGGGTCAGTGCCGACATTCGGACAAATCGACAAAATGGGGAACTTATTTGAGGGGCGGAAGTTCCCCAATGTCCGAATGTCGGCACTGACCCTCCCGCTGTACAATATTGGCCAACTGAAAATATTGTGGGGCTGAATTGATCGATACACTTACCGCGCCGCAAATCCTGCGCCGCGCCGGCGTCGTGCTGCTGGTGGTGGGCTTGCTTGACGTCGCTTATCTGGTCTGGTGCCTGTCGACCGGCGCCGGCTATTCCTATAGCATGACCATCCCGGCCGTGATCGCCGGGCTGCTGCTGATGCGCGGCAGCTTGAGGGCCGCTTCGGCGCTGATCTGGATCGCCGCCATCCTGCTGCCGATGGCCGTCGCCAGCGGCGCGATGTCGCTGATGCAGCCGCTCGACCTGACCTTGACCCAGCTGCGCCTGGCGCCGGCGGCGCATTTCGCTGCGGCCCTGCCGCTGGTGCTGTTTTGTGCCTTGCTGTATTGGCTCTTGCAGCAGTTGGGCCGCCAGCCGGTGCAGGCGGCGATCCAGTCGTCGGGCCGCCGCAAGCCGGCCATCAACGTTGCGCTCACCGTTGGCGTGGCGCTGTCGATGCTGGCGCTGACCGGCAAACAATTGGGGCAGAACGGTGATTTGAGCCGCAAGGCGGAGCAGCTGGCGCTGGAAAAGCATGGCGCCGGCTTCCGCTACCACGCTTCGAGCTTGACGCCGCGCGACGATACGGAAGGCACCTTCGTCGAGGCCAAAGTGCAGGCGTGGAACGCCGACCGTATCGATACGGTCGACGTGTTCTGGAAAGAGAAATAAACCGTCGGCGGCAGCGCGTGTGGCTTGCGCGCCGCCCGACTTAACTTAACGCCCGTGGATGTCGACGGTGCGCGCGTCCAGCTTGACCTTGACCGTGGCCGCCGGCTTGGCGCCCGCCGACTCGGCCAAGGTGACGATGTATTCGCCGCCGGCGATCTTCCAGCTCTTGCTGGCGCTGTCGTACATCGCCAGCAGGCGCGGGTCGATCTTGAGCTTGGCCTTGCCGCTGGCGCCGGCCTTGACGGCCACCTTGTCCCAGCCGCCCAGGCGCTTCGGCGCTTCCCAGCCTCCCGCCGCCGGCGATACATACACCTGCCCGACCGCCTTGCCATCGCGCTTGCCGGTGTTTTGCACGCTGAAGCTGACGTCGATGCCGGCGCCGTCGGCCGACTTGGCCGCGCTCAGGTCCGAGTACGCGAAGCTGGTGTACGACAGGCCGTAACCGAACGGGAACAACGGCTTGTGGCCCTTCAGGTCGAACCATTTGTAGCCGATGGCCGCGCCTTCGATGTTGTAGTCGGTGGCGAGCTTTTCGATGATGTTCTCGTCCTTGGTGACGGCGTCGCCGTCGATCACCGGCCGTGGCAACTGCGCCACCGAGGCGGGGAAGGTGGCCGGCAGGCGGCCCGACGGATTGACTTCGCCGGTCAGCACGCGCGCGATCGCCGCGCCGCCGTTGGTGCCCGGGTACCAGGCCTCGACCACCGCGCCGACGTTGCTCAGCCATGGCATGACGACCGGGCCGCCGGTTTGCAGCACGACCACGGTCTTGGCGTTGGCCTTGGCCACGGCCGCGATCAGCGCGTCCTGCTTGTTGGGCAGGTTCAGGTCCGGCGCGTCGATCGATTCGGCCATCCACTGGTTGCCGAAGACGATGGCGACGTCGCTGGCGGCGGCCAGCTTGGCCGCCGAGGCGGCGTCCTTGCCGTCGTGGTAGACGATGCGCGCCTTGCTGCGCGTGCTCAGTTCCTGCAGCGGCGACGAGCGGTGGTAGGTCATCGGGCCGGGGAAGAAGGCCGGGCCCTCGTTGGCCACCGGCGACAGGCCGACCGGATAGACCTGGGCCGAGCCGCCGCCGGAGAGCACGCCGACGTTGGCGTGGCCGCCGATGATGGCGATGGTGCGCACGTTCTCGCCCAGCGGCAGCAGCTCGTTGCTGTTCTTGAGCAGGACGATGCCTTCCTCGGCGTCCGACTGCGACACCTTGCCGTTGGCGGCGAAGTCGATGCCGCCGTCGTCGGAGGTCGGCGTGGCCACCGGATGCTCGATCAGGCCATTGGCGAACATAGCGCGCGTGATGCGCTTGACCATGTCGTCAAGGCGCGCCTGCGGCACGTGGCCGTTGACCACCGCCTCCTTGAGCGCCTCGTTGAAGTAGGCCGACTTGTCGAACGGGTGGCCCGATTGCTGGTCCAGGCCGTGCATGGCGGCCGGCACGGTCGAGTGGGTCGCGCCCCAGTCGGACATGACGTAGCCCTTGAAGCCCCAGTCCTGCTTGAGCACCTGGTTTAGCAGGTAGTCGCTCTCGCAGGCGTAGGCGCCGTTGACGCGGTTGTAGGCGCACATCACCGAACCCGGATCGCCGCGCTCCATGGCGATTTGCAGCGCCAGCAGGTCCGACATGCGGCCGGCCGTGTCGTCGATCTTGACGTTGATGTTGTTACGGTTGGTTTCCTGGTCGTTGAAGGCGAAGTGCTTGAGCGTCGAGACCATGTGGTTGGACTGGATGCCGCGAATCTGCTCGCCGACCATTACGCCGGCCAGCAGCGGATCCTCGCCGCCGTATTCGAAGTTGCGCCCGTTGCGCGGTTCGCGCATCAGGTTCACGCCGCCGGCCAGCATGATGTTAAAGCCGGTCTTGCGCGCCTCGCTGCCGATCATCGCGCCGCCGGCAAATGCGAGCTGCGGATTCCAGGTGGCGGTGGTGGCCAGGCCGGAGGGCAGGGAGGTGCGCTGGTACGGCTTTTTCGACGCCGCCTGGGTGGCCACGCCCACGCCGGCGTCGGCCTGCCATTGCGGCGGCAGGCCCAGTCGCTCGATGCCCGGGATGAAGCCGGCCGAATCCTTGCGGCCTTCCTTCGGCGCGATGTGTTTCTTGGACTCGAAATCGGTGGAGAAGTAGCCGAACACCGTCTGGATCTTTTCGTCCAGCGTCATGGCCTTGACCAGCTGCTCGGCGCGCGCGTCCGGCGTGAGCGCCTTGTCGAGCCAGGGGCGCGGGGCGTCGGCGGCATGGGCCGATGCGCTCAACGTGGAAGACAGCATGAGGGGATAGACCAGTGCCAGTGACAGCCAAATACGCTTCTTCATACGATTGCTATGTCCTTATGATTTGATTTATCGGTCGGCGCGCGGGATCAAAACCTCCAGCGCGTGCACGCCACCCGCAACGATACCGGTCACGCGCGGTTCAGGCAATCGTTTTCCATCGATCGAAACCTGAATCTCGCCGACGTCGGCGCGGCGGATCGCCACCTCGAACGTGGCGCCACGGAATTGACGCGTGACCTTGATGGCGTCCCAGTGGCGTGGCAACTGCGGCGCGAGCACCAAGCCGTCGCTATCACCTTTCAAGCCACACAGGCCTTCGATGAAGCAGCGGTAGGCCCACGACACCGTGCCGGTGTTGAACAACTGGCTGGAGCGGCCCGCAGTGCGTGGATACTGGTGGTAGGCGCCGCGATAGTAGTTCGGGATGAATACCGGCAGCTGGCCCCGTTGCAGGTAGTCGGCCTCGCCGGGGCCGGGGATCATCTGGCGCAGCAGCTTGTAGGCGCGGTCGCCTTCGCCGATGGTGTAGAGGCTATAGATATAGAAGATCGAGGCGTGGTTGTAGACCGCGCCGTTCTCCGCCGAGCCGGGATGCTTTTGCGTGACGCGGCCAACGTCGTCGCGCATGGCGCTGTACGGCGGCGCGAACATGGCCACGCCGTAAGGCGTATCGAGCTGCCGCTCGACCTGCGCCATCATGGCGGCGCGCTGGCCGTTGTTGGCCGCGCCGCCGAGTATCGCCCACGCTTGCGGATTGAGGTAGATGCGGCCTTCCTTGTCCTTGCTCACGCCGAAGGTGACGTTGTCGTCGGTGATGCCGCGCGCGTACCAGTCGCCGTCCCACAGGTGCTCGTTGGCGGCGCGGTTGACCGCCTGCGCGCCGGAGCGGAAGCGCTTGGCGCTTTCCGCCAGCGCCGGCGCGGCCGCCGTTTCGCAAACGCCCGCCCACAGGTTCAACGCGTAGGCGGTGGCCACCGTCAGCCAGCCCGACACGCCGCGGCCCTTGTAGCCGACCATGTTCATCGGATCGCACCAGTCGCCCTGGGCGATGTAGCTCAAGCCGCGCTGGTCGCGCGACTGCAGCAGCCAATCCATGGCGGCGTCCATGCGCTTGGCCACGGTGAGGGCTTCGCCGCTTTCGTGGCCCACCACCTGCTCGTCGAGGATGGCGTAGTCGTTGGTCTCGTCCAGGTACACCTTGAGCGCGACCGGCAGCCACACGCAATGGTCGGTGTGCGGCACCTGGTTGATGTATTTGAGCTCCGCGCCCTCGGCCAGCAGGATCCCGTCCGGCATGGCGCCGCTGGCCTCCTGCTGCGACAGCGCGTGCAGGAAGGCCGCGCGCATGACGCCGGGCTTGATGTAGCTCATGCCCATATTGTCCTGCAGGTAGTTGCGCGTCTGCGGATCGGTGCTGAGGCGATTGACGTCGCCGTGGTAGAACACCTGGCGCGGCAACCAGTTGTTGACGAAGTTGTCCAACTCCTTGTCCGGCGTTTCGATGCGCAGACATCCGCGGCCGCCGGCGATGTAGTCGGCATAGTCCTTGCGGGCGGCCTCGAAGGCGGCGGCGCCCAGGTATTTGTCGCGCATGGCGATGATCTCGGCGTCGTCGAACGCCGGGCCGAAGATGAAGCGGTAGTCCTGCGCCTGGCCGTCGTCCAGCGCCAGGCGGTACTGCACCACGGCCGCCGGCGTTTCGTAGCGGGCGTCGCCGTTGGCGAGCATGGGCTGCTGGACGGCGCTCGGGTGGTGCAAGCCGCCTTCGCCCTCGAAGGCCTGCTGCTGCACCTCCCACGCCAGCGGCGCCTGCTCGCACAGGAAGTAGGTCTTGTCCTTGAAATCCTTCTGCTTGAAGTAGTCGGCCACCTTCTGGTAAGGCGTGACGCAACTGGCGACGACGCCGCCCAAGTCCGCGCGGTATTCGCCCGACTGGTTCATCCACGACATGTAACCGATCGGGAAGTAGGGGTAGACACTGAGCTTGCGCGCGCGGCCGGACAGGTTGGTCACCCGCAGCGACCACAGCTCCACCACGTCGGTGGTGGGGATGCTCAAGGTCAGTTCGACGCGCACGCCCAGATGCTCGACGCTCCATTCGATGTCGCTTTTACCGACCGAGAAATTGAAGCGGTCGACCGGCGCGCGCACCGGTTCGTACGGCGCGGAAAACAGCTCTCCCGTCTCCTCGTCCTTGATGTAGAAGAAGCGGCCCGGATGGTGGGCGTAGTAGTTTTGCTCCGGCTGCATGAAGGTCTTCGCTTCGAGGTTGGGCGCGTACGCGTACTTGGCCGGCTCCGGCTGCATGTACTGGGCCACCGCGTAGCCGCGGCAGGTCACCTGTATCATCATCTTCTGGTTCCACAGGAAGCCGGCCGCGCGCGGCATCGCGGTGGCGCTGGTCAGTTCGAAGCGGTCGCCATTGTGGGTTGGGCGTAGCATGAGACGGTCTCCGTAAATAAGGCTGATTCAGATGGGGATATGGGGCGCGGCTATTCGGGCTTGGCCTTGCGCTGTTCCAGGTCGGCCTGGATCCGCAGCAGCTTGTCCTGGTCGAGGTCATAGAAGAACATGACGGCCACCGCCAGCACCGCGAACGCGGCGGGGATGAAGGACATGAGCCAGACGATGCCGGCCTGCGAGCCGGCCGACTGCGTGGCGTTGGCCACGTATCCGAGGCTGGTGAACAGCGAGCCTATGACGGCGACGGCGATCGCGGTGCCGAGCTTTTGCGAAAAGGTGGCGGCGGCGAAGGTCATCGCGGTGGCGCGGCGGCCGGTGCGCCATTCGTTGTAGTCGGCCGTGTCGGCGTACATCGAGAAGGCCAGCGGCGACTTCGGACCGAGCGCGAGGCCCATGCCGATCTGCAGCGCGAACATCAGCGTGACCTGGTCCTTGGGCACGAAGAAAAAGGCCGACGACAGCACGGCCGTCACGCTCATGAGGATCATCATGAGCTTTTTCTTGTCGATGAAGCGCGTCATGAACGGCGTGAGCGAGGCACCGACGGCGGCCGAGATCATATAGGCCGGCACGAAGCCCTGCATCAGCTCCGGGCGTCCGACCACGTACTTGAAGTAGTAGGCCGCGCTGGTGGTGCGCAGCGTGATGGTGATCATGATGATCAGCGCCAGGAAGAACAGCGCCACCCACGGCCGGTTGCGCGACAGGTCGCCGATGTCCTGCATGACGTTGGACTTTTGCGTCGGCGCCGGCGCGATGCGCTCGCGCGTGTTGAGGAAGGTGAGCACGAACAGGCCGGAGGCGAACACGCTCCAGGCCAGCATCGTCAGCTGCCACCCCAGTTTGTCGTCGCCGCCGCCCAGCCACGCCACCATGGCCGGGGTGGCGGCGGTCACCAGCGTGCCGCCGGCGAAGGCGAAGATGAAGCGCAGGCCGTTGACGGTGGAGCGCTCCTGCGGATCGGCCGACAGCACGCCGGAGAGGGCGTTGTAGGGGATGTTGATGCAGGTGTAGCAGACCATCATCAGCAGGTAGGTGGCGTAGGCCCAGACCAGCTTGCCGTCATGCCCGAGGTCGGGCGTGGTGTAGGTGAGGATGGCGGCGCAGGCCAGCGGCACCGGCACCCAGATCAGATAGGGGCGGAACTTGCCGAAGCGGGTGGTGGTGCGGTCGGCGGCGGCGCCGATCATCGGGTCGGTGAAGGCGTTGATGATTTTGATCGTAAACATCATCGAGGCCGCCGCCCCGGCCGAGATGCCGAACACGTCGGTGTAATAGATCAGCAGGAAGGTGGCGATATTGGTCCAATAGAAATTGAAGCCCATATCGGCGACGCCGTAGCTGATCTTTTCGCGCCAGGTCAGTCGTTTGTTCACAGTGGCCTTGTTGATGACGGATGTAAAAACAGGCAGTGCGGCCGGAGCCGCACTGCCCGAAAGGGGCGGGACGCGCCGGACTACGCGCGGGGGCGCGCGGTCCGACGCGGCGGGAAGCACCGCCCCGGGAGAGCTTGGCGCGCCGTCACCGGACGGAGCCCGGCGCGGCGCGATCGGTCACGTCGAAAGTATCGGATGTCATCTCGTCTCCTGCTTATGATAGCGCTATCAGTATTGTTTGTAGTGTAAGGCTTTGCCGCGATTTGTAAACAAGATTCGATGGTGCGGCGCATCAACCGGGCAGCAATCGCGTCGACGGCCGCGCGGGCGGGCGGCGGCGCGCCCGTCAGGCGCTTTCGCGCGCCATCAGCGTAAAGCCCAGGTCGATCTGGCGGTTCGGCGGCGCCTCGCCCTTGATCACCGCGCGCAGCAAGGTGGCCGCCTCGAAGCCGATGCGGTAGCGCGGCGTGCCGATCGTCGTCAACGACGGATTCATCCATGCCGAGGCGGGCAGGTCGTTGAAGCCGCAGATGGCCAGCTGGGTCGGCACGGCGATGCCGCGCCGCTGGCACTGGTAAATGGCGCCGTGCGCCAGGTCGTCGTTGCAGCAGAAGATGGCGTCGCAGTCGGGCGCCTGGGCCAGCATGCGCCCGAGCAGCTCGGCGCCGAGCGCGATGGTCGACGGTTCGGCCACCATCACTTCGAGCCGGGCGTCGGCCAGGCCGGCCTCGTGCATGGCCTGGCGGTAGCCCTCGGCGCGGCGCAAGGTGCGCTCGTCGAGCTGGGCGCCGATGAAGCCGATGCGCTTGTGGCCCTTGTCGAGCAGGTAGCGGGTCATCGCCTGGCCGGCCTGGAACTGGGAAAAGCCCACCGTCAGCTGGGCCGGATCGGTCGACATGTCCATCATCGACACCACCGGCACGCGCGAGTTGGTCAGGATTTGCTGCACGCGGGCGCTGTGGCTCAGGCCCGACAACAGCATGCCGTCCGGGTTCGACTGCAGGTAGGTGCCGATCAGCTTTTCCTCCTCCTGGTCGGAATAGCGGGTGTTGCCGATCAGGATTTGGTAATCGTCGGCGTCGAGCGCGTCCTGGATGCCGGCGAGCACCTCGGTAAACACCGCGTTCGACAGCGACGGCACCAGCACCGCGATCACCTTCGATTGCGACGAGGCCAGCGCGCGGGCGGCGCGGTTGGGCACGTAGCCGAGGTCGATGACGGCCTTGTCGACCCGGTCGCGCAGCGCCTGCGACACCATGTCCGGCTGGGTGATGGCGCGCGAGGCCGTCATCGTCGCCACGCCGGCGTGTTTTGCCACCATCGCCAACGTGATACGGCCGCTGGCGCGACTCTTGCCAACTTGTGATTTCGTCATCAGTAATACTTATAGGGATGTTGATAGCGATATCATACGGCAGCTTGAGCCATGGCGCAGCGCAGGGGAATTGCGCATGGGTAGAAAAACAACGCTTGCGGGGGCGGCTTAAACGAGGTGGCGTCGCGCGCGTCGGGCTTGGCGCAGGCGCGCGGTCAGTCCGAGCGCCACGATGCCGGCACCAAACATTGCCGCCGGCGGCAGTTCCGGCACCGGGCTCGCGAAGGTGGTGGCGTTGACGCTGACCGTCTCGAAGGTGATCGTGAACGAATTGATCGTCAGGCTGCCGTAGGCGGGGTTGAGCGACACATATTCGAGCATCTGGGTGAGCAGCAGGTTATAGTTTCCGCTGGCCTGGCTCTGGTCGGAGATGATGGTGAGCGTTCCGTTGACCGGGTCGGCGGTGGTCGAGGACGCGTAACCCTGGGCCGTGCCGACCAGGTCCGAATCGAAAGGGCCGCAACCTTGCGGGCAGTGTGGCGCCAGCACGTCCACTTGCGCCTGGGCGAACGCTGTGTAGTCGGTGGACGGGAAGGGCGTGGCGCCGTACTCGTACTGAAGTTCCATGGTGAAGCTGAGCTTGCCGGTCAGGGCCTGGCCGGCGTGCGCCTGCGCCGTGAATATGGTTTTCGCGGTCGCCGGCTGCCAGCCGCCATCGAGAACATAGCTGTTGCCGGAAAAAGTGAAGGCGTTGCCGGCATGGGAAACGGGGGCGTAGCCATGCGACACGGTCACGTCGATATTGTCGCCGTAGACCGTTTGGGCCATGGCGCCGCTCGCCGACGCCGCCACCACCAGCATCGACAGCAGCCGCAAAATTGTTTTGCTCATTTTTAATCCTTGTTAGGTGAAAAAGAAAATCCGCGCCTGATCCGGAATGTTAGCTATTTGTCTATCCGTTTGAATAACTATACATAAACTGTTTAAAGAAAAACTATCCAAATCCCACAAGGCTAAAATATTTGCATCGCGGCGTTCGGATCTTGCGGGCGGCGAAGTTCCAAGACAGAACGTTCCATTCTCTGTATAATCTGCTTTTGCGCCTATAGGAATTGCTATGCGTCTTCTCCAAAAAGCACTCACGTTCGATGACGTGCTTCTCGTCCCAGCGTACTCGAACGTTCTGCCTGCCGATACGTCCCTCAAAACCCGCCTGACCCGCAATATCACGTTGAACATTCCGCTGCTGTCGGCGGCGATGGATACCGTGACCGAAGGCCGTCTGGCGATCGCCATGGCGCAAGAGGGCGGCATCGGCATCATCCACAAGAATTTGAATCCGAAGGACCAGGCGCGCGAAGTGGCCAAGGTCAAGCGCTTCGAGGCCGGCGTGCTGCGCGACCCGATCACGATCCCGCCGACGATGAAGATCCGCGACGTCATCAAGCTCACCGAGCAATACGGCATCTCCGGCTTCCCGGTGGTCGAAGGCAAGGAAGTGGTCGGCATCATCACCAACCGCGACCTGCGCTTTGAACAGGAACTCGACGCCGAGGCGCGCGCCAAGATGACCCCGCGCGAAAAGCTGGTGTTCATCAAGGAAAGCGCCGAGGGCGCCGACCGCGACGAGGCCAAGCGCCTGATGAACAAGCACCGCCTCGAGCGCGTGCTGGTGGTCAACGACGCCTTCGAACTGCGCGGCCTGATCACCGTCAAGGACATCCAGAAGTCGACCGAGCACCCGAACGCGTCGAAGGACCAGCACGGCAAGCTGCTGGTGGGCGCGGCCGTCGGCGTCGGCGCCAAGGACGAGGAACGCATCGAGCTGCTGGTCGCCGCCGGCGTCGACGTGCTGGTGGTCGACACCGCCCACGGCCACTCGCAGGGCATCCTCGACCGCGTGAAATGGATCAAGAGCAAGTTCCCGCACGTGGACGTCATCGGCGGCAACATCGCCACGGCCGCCGCCGCCAAGGCGCTGGTCGAATACGGCGCGGACGCGGTCAAGGTCGGCATCGGCCCGGGCTCGATCTGCACCACCCGCATCGTCGCCGGCGTCGGCGTGCCGCAGATCACCGCGATTTCCAACGTGGCCGAGGCCTTGGAAGGCACCGGCGTGCCGTGCATCGCCGACGGTGGCATCCGCTTCTCGGGCGACATCTCCAAGGCGCTGGCCGCCGGCGCCTCGACCGTGATGATGGGCTCGATGTTCGCCGGCACCGAAGAGGCGCCGGGCGAAGTGATCCTGTACCAGGGCCGCTCGTACAAGTCGTATCGCGGCATGGGTTCGCTGGGCGCGATGAGCGACGGCTCGGCCGACCGCTACTTCCAGGACGCCACGATGAAGGCCGACAAGTTCGTGCCGGAGGGAATCGAAGGGCGCGTCGCCTACAAGGGCAGCGTGCTGGCGATCATCTTCCAGCTGGTCGGCGGCGTGCGCCAATCGATGGGTTACTGCGGCTGCGCCACCATCGACGAGCTGCGCAACAAAGCCGAGTTCGTCGAGATCACCTCGGCCGGCATGCGCGAATCGCATGTGCACGACGTGCAAATCACCAAGGAAGCGCCGAACTACCGTTCCGGCGACTAAGCAGTCCTTGCGACGCCGGCTAGACAGCCGGCGTTTTTCCATTCCAGACCTCTCCAGTAGACATCCATGCATTCTAAAATCCTCATTCTCGATTTCGGCTCCCAAGTCACCCAGCTGATCGCCCGCCGCGTGCGCGACTCCGGCGTGTTCTCCGAAGTGTTCCCGCACGACGTCAGCGACGAGTTCGTGCGCAACTACGGCGCCGCCGGCGTGATCCTGTCGGGCAGCCACAGCTCGACCCTGGAAGGCGACGCCCCGCGCGCGCCGGACGCCGTGTTCGAGCTGGGGGTGCCGGTGCTGGGCATCTGCTACGGCATGCAGACGATGGCCGCGCAGCTGGGCGGCAAGGTCGAGAACGGCCTGGTGCGCGAATTCGGCTACGCCGAGGTGCGCGCGCGCAGCCACACCAAGCTGCTCGACGGTATCAACGACTTCGTCACCGACGAGGGCCACGGCATGCTCAAGGTGTGGATGAGCCACGGCGACAAGGTGCTGGAAATGCCGCCCGGCTTCGTCCTGATGGGCAACACGCCGAGCTGCCCGATCGCCGCCATGGCCAACGAAGAGAAGCATTTCTACGGTGTGCAATGGCACCCGGAAGTGACGCACACGGTGCAGGGCAAGGCCATGCTGGGCCGCTTCGTGCACGAGATCTGCGGTTGCAAGTCGGACTGGAACATGCCGGACTACATCTCGGAAGCGGTCGAGAAGATCCGCGCCCAGGTCGGCACCGACGAGGTCATCCTCGGCCTGTCGGGCGGCGTCGATTCGTCCGTGGCCGCCGCGCTGATCCACCGCGCCATCGGCGACCAGTTGACCTGCGTGTTCGTCGACCACGGCCTGCTGCGCCTCGACGAAGGCCAGATGGTCATGGACATGTTCGCCAAGAACCTGGGTGTCAAGGTGATCCGCGTCGACGCCGAGGACCAGTTCATGGGCCACCTGGCCGGCGTCGCCGACCCGGAGCAAAAGCGCAAGATCATCGGCCGTGAATTCGTCGAAGTGTTCCAGGTCGAGTCGGGCAAGCTGGTCAACGCCAAGTGGCTGGCGCAGGGCACCATCTACCCGGACGTGATCGAATCGGCCGGCAAGGGCAAGAAGGGCCAGACCATCAAGAGCCACCACAACGTCGGCGGCTTGCCGGAGACGATGAAGCTCAAGCTGCTCGAGCCGTTGCGCGAACTGTTCAAGGACGAGGTGCGCAAGCTGGGCGTCGCGCTGGGCCTGCCGCATGACATGGTCTACCGCCACCCGTTCCCGGGCCCGGGCCTGGGCGTGCGCATCCTGGGCGAAGTGAAGAAGGACTACGCCGACCTGCTGCGCCGCGCCGACGCCATCTTCATCGAAGAGCTGCGCAACACGCCGTACGAGGCGGTGGTGGTGCCGGGCTTCGATCAGGACAGCGTGCCGACCAACTGGTACGAAGCAACCTCGCAGGCGTTTGCCGTGTTCCTGCCGGTGAAGTCGGTTGGCGTCATGGGCGATGGCCGCACCTACGAGTATGTCGTCGCGCTGCGCGCGGTGCAGACGCAGGACTTCATGACGGCGCACTGGGCGCACCTGCCGCACGCGCTCTTGGGCAAGGTGTCGAACCGCATCATCAACGAGGTCCGCGGCATCAATCGGGTGGTGTACGACATCTCGGGCAAGCCGCCGGCGACGATCGAGTGGGAATGATGGCCTGACCGGCAGCGGCTGGCATTGCCAGGCAAACGGATGAGACTAAGCCCCTGATTTTCAGGGGCTTTTTTTATGGGTGCGCCCAGCATGGGCGCACTCCTGTGGGTGAAAGTCCCGCCGCGAGCTGACCACAGCGAGCGAAGTGAAGCGCAACTGCGGAAGAGTAATCGACCGTGGGAAGGAAGCGTGGAGCATAAATCACG
>CAUPRW010000036.1:0-68687 GCA_963513825.1 uncultured Duganella sp. | reverse complement strand
CGCCGCGGGCGGCCGGCGCGCGGCCGGCCTCGTCGCGGCGCGGGCGGCGCTCGGCGCCCTCGCCGTAGGCCGGCGCCGGGTTGAAGCCGGTCAGCTCGCCGCGGCGGATGGTTTGCTTGATCAGTTTTTCGATGTCGGCCAGCAGGCGCTCGTCCTTGTCCGAGTAGATCGACAGCGCGTCGCCGGAGGCGCCGGCGCGGCCGGTGCGGCCGATCCGGTGCACATAGTCCTCGGCGTTGTACGGCAGGTCGTAGTTGATCACGCACGGCAGGTCGGTGATGTCGAGGCCGCGCGCGGCGACGTCGGTGGCGACCAGGATGTCGATCTCGCCCTTCTTGAACGCCTCGAGCGCGGCCATGCGCTCCTGCTGCGTCTTGTCGCCGTGGATGGCCACCGCGCTCATGCCCTCCTGCTCCAGGCCCTTGGCCAGGCGCCCGGCGCCGAGCTTGGTGTTGGAGAAGATGATCACCTGCTTGAGCTCGCGCTGGCGCAGCAGGTGCGCCGTCAGCGCGTGCTTCTGGTTCTCCGGCACCTTGTAGACCACCTGGGTGACCTTGTCGGCGGTCTGGTTGCTGCGCGCGACCTCGATCGTGACCGGGTTGCTCAGGAAGGTGTTGGCCAGTTTTTTGATTTCCGGCGAGAACGTCGCCGAGAACATCAGGTTCTGGCGCTGCTTGGGCAGCAGGTTGATGATGCGCTGCAGGTCCGGCAGGAAGCCCATGTCGAGCATGCGGTCGGCCTCGTCCATGACGAGCATCTGCACCTGCGACAGGCTGATGTTCTTCTGCTCGATGTGGTCGAGCAGGCGGCCCGGCGTGGCGATGACGATCTCGACGCCGGCCTTGAGGATGATGGTCTGGCCCTTCATGTCCATGCCGCCGAACACGACGGTCGAGCGCAGCGGCGTGTGCTGGGCGTAGGCCTTGACGTTCTCGGCCACCTGCACCGCCAGTTCGCGCGTCGGCGTGAGGATCAGCGCGCGCACCGGGTGGCGCGCCGGCGAGGTACTGGTGCTGGCGTGGGCCAGCAGCATCTGGATGATCGGCAGGGCGAAGCCGGCGGTCTTGCCGGTGCCGGTCTGGGCCGCGCCCATGACGTCGCGCCCCTTGAGCAGCACCGGGATGGCCTCGGCCTGGATCGGCGTCGGGTGCACATAGCCCTGGTCGTCCAACGCGCGCAGGATGTCGGGCGAGAGGCCGAAGTCGGCGAACTTGACGCGCGGGGCGGCGTCGGCGGCGACCACGATGTCGGCGGCGGCCGGCGCGGCGTCGGCGGCGTCGGCGACGGGTGCGGCGGCGGCTGGTGCTGCTGCGGCGGCGGGTGTGGCGGCGGCCGGCGTGGTGGCGACGCCGGCGGCGGACGGCTCGGTGGCGGACGGGGTGGTGATCTCGGTTTCGGACATAGTGTATGCGGCGGCCCTGCGGCGGACAACCAAGCTTTCTTCAATTAACGACAAGTTCTGCGCTGCCCGCCCGGTGGCGCCTCAGGCTGAAGCCAAACCGGGGAAGTGCGATAAGTGCATAAGGATGATGCGGCGGCGCCAGCCAATACAATGAGCAGGATACAATTAGCGCCGTAAACTATACCCTAATTACGGCCGGCGCGCGCGGGGCCGCCTTTTTTATATCGAAACCATTGCATCAATGGCATGTATAATAGGGTTTCTTTTCAGAATCCATCTTCACGGGCCCCACATCGCTCTGCCGTGCGCCCCGTTACGCCATCGGATACCCCACCATGTTTGTGCTGAAAGCGGCGTCGCGCCGCGCCTGTCGTGTCTTGCTGTCGTCGTTGCCGGCCTTGGCGTTGGCCGGCGCGCTGCTGGCCGGGCCGCCCGCCGTTTCCGCTGTTTCCGCCGGCTCCCCCGCCGCCGCGCCGGCGCCGGCGCCGACGCCGGCGCCGTCGCTGCGCTTCAAGAAACTCGGCCCGCTCGGCGGCGACGAGCCGTCGATGCTGTCGATGATGCAGGACAGGAAGGGCTACGTCTGGGTCGGCACCCACACCAACGGCCTGTACCGCTACAACGGCTACCACGCCGTCAAGTACACCAACATCCCCAACGACCCGACCAGCCTGCCGCACGACCGCGTCTCGGCCATCTACGAGGACAAGCAGGGCCGCATCTGGGCCGGCACCCAGGCCGGGCTGGCGCGCTTCAATCCGGAGAGCAACGACTTCACCGTGGTGGCGCCGCCGAAGGCGCCGAAGAACCACCGCATCGTCAAGAACATCATTTCCGACGGCAAGGACGGCATGTGGGTCGGCAGCTGGGGCGGCCTGCAGCACTTCAACCCCAACACCGGCCGCTTCACCGTCTACGCCCACGACGACAACGACCCCGGCAGCCTGGCCAGCAACGACCTCAACGCGCTGGCGCTGGACGCGGCCGGCGGCGTGTGGATCGGCACCTGGCCCGGCGGCCTCGATTACCTCGCGCCCGGCTCGACCGTGTTCCGCCACCACCAGGTCGACCCGGCCAAGGTGCCGGACGCGCGCGTCAACATCGTGCGCGCGCTGCAGTTCGACCGCGCCGGCGCGCTGTGGATCGGCACCGAGTCCGGCGTGATCCGCTGGGACGGCAAGGGCGACTGGAGCACCCGCCGCGCGGTGGCCTCGCCGTACAGCCGCATCACCAATTTCGACGTCGACCACAAGGGCGTGCTGTGGTGCACCACCCTGTCGGCCGGCCTGCTGCGCTGGAACGAGGCCGAGGGCCGCTTCGACCAGTTCGTGCACGCCGCCGACGATCCGTACAGCCTGCCGGGCGACAACCTGCGCGCGGTGATGCAAGACCGTGGCGGCATGCTGTGGATCGCCTCGTTTACCGACGGCATCGCGCTGGCCAACCTGTCGAGCGAGGGCTTCACCCGCCACGTGCCGTTCCGCATCGACCGGCGCTCGGCGCCGGCCAGCAACGCGCTGTTGAGCCTGGCGCGGGCGCCGGACGGGCGCCTGTGGATGGGCGGCAACGTGGGCATGAGCTTGTACGATCCGGCCACCAGCACCGTGGTCAAGAGCTACCACGCGGACGACAAGACCCCGGGCAAGCTGAGCCACTCGATCGTCTACAGCATGTTCCAGGACACGCGGGCCGACCAGCACGGCAAAAAACCGTTGTGGCTGGGCACCTCGAACGGCCTGAACCGGCTCGACACGCCCGACAGCCCGTTCCAGGCCATCCACTTCGGCAACACCGCCAGCGACTACATCAACGCCATCGCGCCGGCCGGCGGCGGCGCGCTGTGGCTGGCCACCGGCAACAGCCTGATCCGCTACGACCCGCGCACCGACGCCCGCGTCTTCTACTACAACGATCCGCAGAACATCAGCAGCCGCAGCGTCAACGGCACCTCGGCCGTGCTGGAGGACCGCCAGGGCCGGGTGTGGGCCGGCTCCGAATGGAACGGCGGCGGACTCGACCTGCTGGACCAGGCCAGCGGAAAATTCACCCATTTTCGCCACGCCAACGACGACCTTGACAGCCTGTCCGACGACAACATCGTCAGCCTGCACGAGGACGCCAAGGGCCGGATCTGGGTCGGCACCAGCAAGGGCCTGAACCTGATGCAGACCGGCGCCGACGGCAAGGTCAGCTTCAAATCGTACGCGGCGGCGATGCGCTCGCACAAGATCCTCGCCATCGAGCACGACCTCGACGGCAACGTCTGGTGCAGCACCATCGCCGGCCTGTTCCGGCTCGATCCGGAAACGGGCAAGGTCAGCCACTTCAGCGCCTCGGACGGTTTGACCGAAGGCTTCACGGTCAACTCGTCGATGGCGGCCGCCGACGGCATGCTGTACTTCGGCGGGGTGCACGGCATGACCGGCGTGGCGCCGTCCAAGGTGCGCACCAGCTCGGTGCCGCCGCAGGTGGCCATCACCGACATCACCGTCTTCAACCATTCGCTGCAAAACGGCAAGCCGCGCGAGAACGTCAAGGCCGAGGGGCCGGTGACGTCGCCGACGGCGCTCACGCTGTCGTCGGAGGCGTCGGTGTTTTCGATCGAGTTCTCGGCGCTGCACTACACCGAACCGTCCGAGAACCGCTACGCCTACCAGTTGCAGGGGTTCGACCGCGACTGGGTGGAGACCGACGCCTCGCACCGCAGCGCCAGCTACACCAACCTCAACCCGGGCCACTACGTGTTCCGCGTCAAGGCCGCCAATCACCTGGGCGTGTGGAACGAGGAGCCGGCCACGCTCAAGATCACCATCACGCCGCCGTTCTGGCAGCGCTGGTGGTTCCGGCTGGGCATGGCGGCGCTGGTGGTCGGCTCGCTGATGCTGGCCTACCGCATCCGCATCGAGCGCCTCACGCGCCACCAGCTCGAGCTGGAGGCGCTGGTGGCCGCGCGCACCGGCGAGCTGGAGCAATCGAACCGCAAGCTCGCCGCGCTCAGCACCACCGACGGCCTGACCGGCGTGGGCAACCGCCGCGGCTTCGACCTGGCGCTGGCGACCGAATGGCGGCGCGCCGCGCGCACCGGCCAGCCGCTGGCGCTGTCGATGCTCGACGTCGACTACTTCAAGCGCTACAACGACTACTACGGCCACCAGGCCGGCGACGCCGCGCTGCGCGCCGTGGCCGAGCTGATCACCGCGCACGGGCGCCGCACCACCGACATCGTGGCCCGCTACGGCGGCGAGGAGTTCGCGCTGCTGGCGGCGGCCACCGACGCCACCGACGCCTTCGGCGCGGCCGAGGAGATCTGCGCGCAGCTGGTGCGCGCGCAGATGCCGCACGAGCAGTCGCCGTTCGGCATCATGACGATCAGCATCGGCGTGGCCGTGATCGTGCCGACCGAGGATACCTCGCCCGAGCTGCTGGTGGAGATGGCCGACCGCGCGCTGTACCGGGCCAAGGAAAAGGGCCGCAACATGGCGCTGCTGGCGCTGCCGCCGGCGTGACGGCGATGGCGCTCGACGATCCCGAACCGGTGGCGCCGCAGCCGCCGGACCCGCGCGATTGCTGCCACGGCGGCTGCGCGTATTGCGTCGACGATTTGTATCAGGATGAGCTGGAGAGGTACCGCGCGGCGCTGGCGGCGTGGCGGGCGCGCCAGGGCGGCGAGGGGGAATAAAGCGCGAGGCGAGGCGACGCGACGTCGGCGGCGCGGGCATGGCGGATTACGGCGTGCCGCCTAATCCGCCCTACGCGCCCTGCGTCCTCGTTGAAGCGCCGTTAGAAGGTTTCCCATTCGTCGCCGTCGGCGACTTGTTTGGCTTTCACGGTCGGGCGCTTCGGCGCCGACGCCACGCGCGCCGGCGCCACCGCCACCGCCACCGCCTTGCGCTTGGCCGGCGCGGCCAGCGGCGCCGGCGGCGCCCCGTTCAACTTGAAGATGCTGACCACCTCGCTCAAGCGCGCGGCCTGCTCCTGCATCGATTCGGCCGCCGCGGCCGCCTGCTCGACCAGCGCGGCGTTCTGCTGCGTGACCTGGTCCATCTGCGTGATGGCCACGTTGACTTGCTCGATGCCGTCGCTCTGCTCGGCGCTGGCCGAGGTGATCTCGCTCATGATGTCGGTCACGCGGGTGATGCTGGCGACGATCTCGTGCATCGTCGCGCCGGCCTGGTCGACCAGTTGCGTGCCTGCCTCGACCTTCTCGACCGAGTCGCCGATCAGCGCCTTGATGTCCTTGGCCGCCGACGCCGATCGTTGCGCCAGGTTGCGCACCTCGGACGCCACCACCGCGAAGCCGCGCCCCTGCTCGCCGGCGCGCGCCGCCTCGACCGCCGCGTTGAGGGCCAGGATGTTGGTCTGGAAGGCGATGCCGTCGATCACCGAGATGATGTCGACGATCTTGCGCGAGGACTCGTTGATCGACGACATCGTTCCGACCACCTGCCCGACCACGTCGCCGCCGCGCACGGCGATGCCGGAGGCCGACTGCGCCAGCTGGTTGGCCTGGCGGGCGTTGTCGGCGTTTTGCTTGACGGTGCTGGTCAACTCCTCCATCGACGAGGCGGTCTCCTCCAGGCTCGACGCCTGCTGCTCGGTGCGCGACGACAAATCCTGGTTGCCGGCGGCGATCTCGGCCGACGCGGTGGCGATGGTGTCGGTGCCGCCGCGCACCTGGCTGACCAGGCGCTGCAGGTTGCCGGTCATGTCCTTGAGCGCGCCCATCAGCTGGCCCGTCTCGCAGGCGCTCTCGACCTCGATGGCCGGGGTCAGGTCGCCGGCGGCGACGGCCGTGGCCACCGCCACCGCCTTTTGCAGCGGCGCCGAGACGATGCGGGCGATCCACAGCGCCAGCGCGAGGCCGATGCCGATGTTGGCCACCAGCAGGATGATCGATATCGTGCGCGCCTCGGTGTAGACGACGGTGGCGGCGTCGCTGGCGGCGTCGCCGCCGTCGATGTTGAGCTTGACGAGCTTGCCGGTGGCGTCGGTGACGGCGGCCAGCTTGGTGGCCGAGGCGCCGCGCGACAGGTCCAGCGCCTCCTCCTTGCGGCCGTCGGCCGACAGCTTGATCATCTTGGCGTGGTCTTCTAGAAAGGACGTCCAGGCCTTGTCGAAGTCGGCCACGATGGCGCCCTCCTCCGGGCTGTTGATCAATTTTTCGTAGGCCGCGCGGTGGGTCTTGATCAACGCCAGCGTTTCGTCGAAGCGCTTGTCGTAGGTGGCGTAGCGGGCCGTCTCGGTGTTGAGCATGTGCGCCAGTTCCCAGCGGCGGAACTCGCCGACGTCGGCGCGCAATTCCATCGCCATGCGCACGCTCGGCATCCAGTTCTCAGCCATGTCGCTCGAGGCCTGGTTGACGCGCGAGGTCGACCACATCGACGCCAGCCCTAGCACCAAGGTCAGCAGCAATACCAGGCCAAACGAGGCGATCAACTTGGTGGCGATTTTCAAATCATAAAACCATTTCACGGCGTACCTCCGGGGGCTCGATATGAGCACCAGTATGCAGCGATGTCCTGGAGGCCGCCAGCACCCCCCACCCGCCTGTATCCCCCCAAGCAACAAAGGCGTTCCATTCCCTAAACCTTACGTTTGACGCAAATTTTATCGAATGGAACGCCCTGTTGCCGCGGCGATTAGACCGCTTACAGCTTGCCGCTCAAGGTGACGAAGACTTGGCGCGGCGCGCCGGTCAGCAGTGTCTGCGCGGTGCCCTTCGGATCGCTGGCCTGGAAGCCGTTGGTGCCGATCGTGCTGATGTATTCCTTGTCGAACAGGTTGGTGACGTTGACCTGCAGCGACGCCTCTTTCAGCCAGCCGAGCGACTTCAACTTGTAGCCGGCCGACAGGTTGGCCAGCCAGAACGATGGCACGCCATTGTCGTTCAGGTAGGTGTAGTAGCGCTTATCGGTGTACTTGCCGCCGGCGCGCGCGAACCAGGCGCCGGTCTCGTACGACAGCTCGGTCGAGAACAGGTTGCGCGGCGCGTTGACCACGGTCTTGCCGTTGACCGGCACCAGCACGTTGTTGTCGCGGTAGTCCGACTTGTACTTCGAATCGTTGAAGGTGTACGAGTTGAACCAGCTGATCTCGCGGTTGAGCTTCCAGACGGCGATCGCCTCGACGCCGCGGGTGTCGACCTTGCCGACGTTGACGAAGGTCGACGGGCAGCCGACGATGCCGGCGCAGGTGGCCACGCTGAGCTGGCGGTCGTCGAAGCGGGCGTTGTAGACGGCCAGCGAGCCCTGGACGGCGGCGCGCTTGAAGCGGTAGCCGAGGTCGACGTTGGTGGAGGTCTCCGGCTTGAGGTTGCCGACGCCGGCGTCGTAGGCGGCCTGGGTCTGCGAGAACGGGCCGCCCACGCCCGGCTGGAAGGCGCGCATGTTTTTCGACGCCGAGGCGAACACCTCGTCGTCGGCGCCGAGGGCGTAGTTGACGCCGGCCTGCGGCAGGAAGTTCTTCTCGGCCGTGAGCTTGCCGGCGGCGCGCGTGCCGACGATGTTGCGGGCGGCGATGTCGACGCTGACGCTCTTGAAGCCGGCGTTCAGTTTGAGCTTGCCGTCCATCAGGCTCACGCTGTCCTGCACGTAATACTGCGAGGTGGTGGTGATGAAGTTCTGCGCCCAGTCGGTGCGGAACGGATTGCGCAGGTAGACCATGGTGTCGGCCGGGCCGGTGACGGCATAGTAATTGCGGCTGCCCGTGTGGTCGGAACGCTCGCCCCAGGCGCCGGCGCTGACGGTGTGGTTGCCCAGGTCCCAGGTCAGGTCGGTCGTCACGCCGTGGCGCTTGATCTCGTACTCGGTGGTGCGCAGCGAGATCGGGTTGGCCGCGTCGGTGGCCACGTACGGCGTGTACCAGTGGCCCTGGCCTTCGTTCTCGTGGTTGTAGAGCGTGGTTTTCAGTTGCAGCGCCGGCGAGAAGTTCAGGTCCAGGGTCAGGCCGCCGAGGGTGTCCTTGCGCAGGCCGCCGGCCGAATAGTAGGCGTCGTCGAGGCTGTTGACGGCGCCGCTGAACTGGTTGCGCGCGGCGTTGACGGCGCGCTGCCAGTCGGGCTGGTAGTTATCCCAGTCGGCGCCGAGGCGGCCGATCATTTCCTTCGACATGTCCTGGTAGTCCACTTCCTTGCGGTCCGAGTGGTTCAGGAAGCCGGTCAGGCTGTTGTCGCCGAAGTTGAACACGAAGCGCGAGTTGATCTGGTCCTGGTCCTGCGCGCCCTCGCCCTTGGTCTTGTCGGTGCGCTGGCGCGTGCCGCTCAGGTAGGCCTTGACGGCGCCGCCGATCAGGCCGGTGTCGACGCGCACGAAGGTGCGCGACGTCGAGTCGCTGCCGAGCGTCTGCGAGGCCGTCACGCCGAACTCGTCGGTCGGGGCCAGCGTGAAGAACTGCACCGTGCCGCCCAGGTTGCTGGTGGAGGCGGTGCCGAGCGAGCCGGCGCCCTGCGACACCTGCACGCTGCCGATGTTTTCCGACGAGATGGCGCGGCTGATGTGCAGGCCGTTGTTGTTACCGTAGCTCATGTCGCCCAGCGGTACGCCGTCGAGCGTGAAGCCGAGCTGGTTCTGGTTGAAGCCGCGGATGCTGAACGAGGTCGACCATTCATAGGCGCCGAACGGGTCGGCCGACTGGAAGTTCACGCCCGGCAGCTTGTCGAGCACCTTGAGCGGGCTGGTGCCCGGCAGCGCCTCGGCCAGGTCGGCCTTGTTGATGTTCTGCACCTGGCGCGACTGGCCGCGGCCGGTGATCTCGACCGATTGGATCGGGCCGGCCAGGGCGCCGGCGGTGGCCGACGCATCGGCGGCATCGGCGGCGCCGTCGGCGGCGTAGGCGTGGAAAGCGAGTGCTTGCAGCACCACCAGGCACAAAGGTTTCAGGGGGAAGCGCTGTTGCATGATTGTTCTTCTTTCTTGTGGGTGGAATGATCGACTCGCAAGATTGTAGGAAGAACATGTGACTTCACGATGACGGCGCCATGACATCCGGGTGACACGGCGGCGCCGCCAGGCGCGCCACGGCGAAGCGCTGCAACGCCTCCGGCGCCAACGGGCGCGACAGGTGGTAGCCCTGCAGGTAGTGGCAGCCCATCCGCTCCAGGATGGCGGCCTGGCCGGCCGTCTCGACGCCCTCGGCCACCAACCGCAGGCCCAGGCTGTGGCCCATGGCGATGATGGCGTTGACCAGGCTGTTGCTGCGCTCGCTGTGCTCGATGTCCCGGACGAAGGCGCGGTCGATCTTGAGCGTGTCGAGGTGGAAGCGGGTCAGGTAGCTGAGCGACGAGTAGCCGGTGCCGAAGTCGTCGAGCGAAATGCTCAGGCCCAGCGCCCGCAGCCGCTGCAGCACGGCGCGCACCTGGCCGCCGTCGTCGATGAGCACGCGCTCGGTGAGTTCGAGCTCCAGCCGGCTGCCGTCGAGGCCGTTGTCGGCCAGGGCCCGCTCGACCAGCGTGACGAAGGCCGGGTCGGCCAGTTGCCAGGCCGAGACGTTGATGCTCACCACCAGGCCGTCGAGCGGGCCGTGGCGCCACGCCGCCATTTGCCGGCAGGCCTCGCCCAGCACCCAGGTGCCGATGGCGACGATCAGGCCGCTGTCCTCGGCCACCGGGATGAAGCGGTCCGGCCGCACTTCGCCCAGCTGGGCGTTGTGCCAGCGCAGCAGCGCCTCCACCTTGCCCAGCTTGCCCGGCTTGCCCGGCTCGCCCGGCGCGCCGCAGCGGGCCTCGACGATGGCCTGGTACTCGAGGCGCAGCTCGCCCGCCTCGATGGCGCCGCGCAGCGCGCCGTCGATCACCAGCGCCTCCTTGGCGGCGGCGTTCATGGCGTCGTTGAAGAAGCAGACCCCGCCGCGGCCGGCCTTCTTGGCCTCGTACATGGCGATGTCGGCGTTGCGTATCAACATATCGGCATCGCTGCCGTGTTGCGGGTAGCAGGCCACGCCGACGCTGCTCGACACGCCCACCGCGTGCGGCGCCAGGTCGAAGCGCCCGGCCATGGCGGCGACCACGCGCTCGGCGCACAGCCGGGCCATCTGCTCGGCCGAGCCCGCCGCCAGCTCGGGCATGACGATGATGAACTCGTCGCCGCCGAAGCGGGCCAGCACGTCGTTCGGACGCAACACGCCGTACAGCCGGTGCGCCGTCTGGCGCAACAGTTCGTCGCCGATCGCGTGGCCAAAGGAATCGTTGACGCGCTTGAACTTGTCGAGGTCGAGGAACAGCACGGCGCACTCGTGCCCGGCGGCGGCGGCCGCCGCCACTTCCTCGGCCAGCTGCGTCGACAGCGCGTGGCGGTTGAAAAAGCCGGTCACCGGGTCGATGCGGGCGGCCTGGTACAGCAGGTCGTCCTTTTTCTTGCGCTCGCTGACGTCGAGCAGCTGGACCAGGCAATACAGGCGGCCGCGCTCAATGTAGGGCGAGCCCATCATTTCCACCGGCAGCACGCTGCCGTCGTGCAATCGCAATGTTGCCGTTTCGGTCAGCGGATAGACGACGCCGTCGGCCTCGAAGCGCAGGAAATAATCGTCGGCCATGGCGGGCGTCAGGTCGGGCAGCAGTTCGCACACGTGCTTGCCGATCAGGTCCGAGGCGCGCTCGAAACCCAGCAGGCGGGCGCAGCGCTCGTTGGCGACGTGGACGTAACCGCGCCGGTCCCTGATCAAAAAGCCATGGCTCAGGCTGTCGACGGTGCGCACGTAGCGTTGCTGGATTTCATCCTGGACCGAATAAATCAGGCCCAGCATGGACAGCGTTTTGAGCACCGCCGTTCCGATGAACCAGATTAAATACAGTTCCGGTCCCAGCGTGATGGAACTGAGAATATTGAATATGCCGCGCGCGACCAATGTATAACCCAACCACCGATAACGCCGTTGCGTGGTGATCAGCCGCACGCCCATCCACCACATGACGACGCCGCTGATCGAGGCCGTCACCGGCGCCATGTGCTCGTGAATGCCATTCCACATCAGATAAAACAAGGCCGTCATCACGACGGCGGCGACGATCATCTTGCGCAAATGGTGGCGGCGTAAATCGCCGAGAAAATACTGGGTGCCGCCCCAATAACCGATGATTCCACCGGTGAGCATCAGTGCGCAGATAAAAAGTCTCAATTGTTGCGGGAATATAGATTCGCCCAAGAACCAGGTCATTACACCGGCCATGACGGCCAATTGACCAAGTCCCCAGAATAAGGCGTGTTTTTCCTTGGGCTGGGTCAACCAAAGGAAAATAAGAAGAATACTCAGGATGGCGTCGGACGCAAAAGCGCCAGCCATCGCCAAGTTGCTCACATAATGTCCTGGTTCCATGCTTGCTTATTCCCACAATAACGGTGCGCAACACTTTCGCGCCCCTGCTATTGTAAGCCAGACAACGCGGCGAAGTCATTCCACGTGGAAATATATTTCAACCAAGACGCCGGCCACGCAGGGAATTTGCGGCTTTCGGCGCAGTCCCACCGGTACGGCGCTGTGGTAAATAGACCAAAAATTGGCATGAACCAGCCAGTTTCAAGCGTGAGGCAAGCGGGCGGACGACTCGGACCGCCCGCACACGTGGATTAATCGGCGCGGCCCGATGGTTATAAAAACAGCGATGCGGCCAATAGCCACATAACCACCGCGATCACGCCATCCAATATCCGCCACGCGCCCGGACGGGCGAACACCGGTATTAAAAATCGGGCGCCGAAGCCAAGACTGCAAAACCAAATGATGGAAGCCGCCATCGCCCCCAGCGCGAAATACCAGCGACCATCGCCGACTTGCTGGCCGCCTATCGATCCCAGTAAAACCACCGTATCGAGATAAACATGGGGATTCAATAAACTAAAAGCGAGCATCGCCGCCACCACCGCGCGGCGGCTGGCCGCGGGTTTAGCGCCATCGGCGGCCATCGCCACCGGATTAAAGGCGGAACGCGCCGCCCTGACGCCGTACCAGAATAAAAATCCGGCGCCCGCCAGTTTTATCCAGAATAAAAGCACCGGCGCTTCGACGATTAACTTTCCCATGCCGGCCACACCGGCGCCTATCAGCACGACATCGCACGCCACGCAGATGGCGATACAAGTGAGCACATATTCGCGCTTCAATGCCTGGCGCAGCAGATAAGCGTTTTGCGACCCGATGGCGACGATCAATCCGCCGCCCAGGGCGAAACCTTTCAACCATGCGTTCACTTCCATTGGTGCCTCCCGATGCGATAAAGACGCCAGCATAGTGCCCGCCAAAATATAAGTATAATTAATAATACTGACCAGATATTAGAGGCACTAATGAGCCGAATCGACTACCGGGGACTGGCGGCGCTCGACGCCGTGATCGATCATGGCAGCTTCGACAAGGCCGCCGTGGCGCTGTCGATCACCCAGTCGGCCGTTTCCCAGCGCATCCGCATGCTGGAAAACAGCGCCGGCGAATTGCTGATCGTGCGCAGCCAGCCGCCGCTGGCGACGGCGGCGGGACAGCGCCTGATCGCCCATTACCGCCAGGTGCAACTGCTCGAGGCGGCGCTGACCGACTTTCCGCACACCGGGCCGGGCGCGCCGGCGCGGCCGGAGATCGCCATCGCCATCAACGCCGACAGCGCCGCCACCTGGCTGCAGGACGCGCTCGCGCCCTTGCTCGGCGCCGGCGAGTGCATGTTGCACATCCGCCTCGACGACCAGGACCATACGATGACGATGCTGCGCGAAGGGGGCGTTTTCGGCTGCGTTACGAGCGAGACGGCGCAGGTTGCGGGAACTTCGTCGACACCGCTGGGGGCGATGCGGTATCTGTGCGTGGCCAGCCCGGCGTTTGGCGCGCGCTGGTTTCCGGACGGTTTTACCGCCGAGGCGGTCCAACAGGCGCCGGCGCTGCATTTCGACCGCAAGGACGCGCTGCAAACGCGGTTCATCGCCCAGCAAACCGGCTATACGGGACGCACGCCCCATCATTCGTTGTCGAGCTCGGAGGGATTCGTGCGCTGGCTGGAGGCCGGATTCGCCTACGGCATGTTGCCGTTATTGCAGTGCGAGGCGCAGTTGAAGGCGGGCACCCTGGTCGACCTGGCGCCCGGCCACGTGCTGGACGTGCCGCTGACGTGGTACCGGTGGGATATCGATACGCCGTTCACGCGCACGATGTCGGACCATATCGTCGCGACCGCGCGCAGGTGGCTGCTACAGCCGGGCTAGGCCGCCCGCGCGTACATGGCCAGGAAATCCTGGCGCGCGCGCGCCTCCCATTCGGCCGCGTCAGGTTGATGCGGCTGGGTGACGTCGGCCGGGGGCAGCGACGCCAGCGCGCCGGTGCGTTTGTAGAGCATCACATTGGTCCAGGCGACCGTGCCGGCCGGGAAGTAATGCAGCAAGGTGAACGCCGGATGCTTGAGCGTGTAGGTGGTGGTGGTCACCAGCGCGCCCTCTTGCAGCTCGCGGGCCAATTTGTCGGCGATGGCATCCATTTGCGGACCGAAGCAGGTGCTGTACAAGAACACCAGGCTGGCATCGCGCACGTCGACCTTGAACATGTCGCTTTCGATGAAGGCGATGCGCGAGCCGAGTTCGAGTAAATGGCGGCCCGTGGCGGCCTGGCCGAAAGGCAGCGTCAGCGGGGTGTCGGGGGTCAGCGGTGCCGGCAGGTGCGCCACGCCGCGTTCGGACAGCGCCAGCAGATTGTGCAGGCGCTGCATGGCCATGCGGTGGCGGTAGCCGAGGCACTCGACGCCGACGCAGCGCTGGAATGGGAACGCCAACGCGGCCGACATCACCACCTTGCCCAGCCCGCTGCCGAGGTCGACCATGACGCCGCCCGGGCGCAGCACCGGCGCGATCGCCTCGAACAGGTTGTCGAGCTCGTAGCGCGCCAGTTCGCCGTAGACCAGGCTGCCGTCCTCGATCAGCCAGGCGCGCACTTCATCGTCGGAAATCGCGGCCAGGTCGCGGAAGCCCGGCGGCGGGGTTTGCTTGGGCAGCATGCCGTGCGGCAGGATGCTGGCCGGCAGCGTGCCGATCATCACGCCCAGATGCGGGCGCAGGCGCTGCAACAGGTAGTCGCGGCGCGCCGTATCCTCGAGACAGGCGCGCAGCGCGTAGCCGACCTCGATGAAACCGAGAAAGCGCGAATCGGGAACCAGGTCGAGCAGCGGCCGCACATGCTTCTCGCCGCCCTGGATGCTTTGAAACAGCGCCTCAAAGATATCGGCGGGCTGGCGGAAGCTGGCGACCGGCGCCGCCGGCCGGTCCTCGGTGCGAAAAACGGGCTGCATCGTGTGGCTGTTCATCGGCGGCTTCTACTGTTGTAATCTCGTCAGTATTCTAGAACAGATTCCCGTGGCGCGGGCCGCTAACTCAACCGTATCGCGGCGCGCCGTCGGATGAAAACGATCTCAGCCCCGCAAGGCCTGCAGCAGCTTGGCCACGTCCTCGTGCGCGGCCTGCCAGCCGGACGCGGCCAGCGCCGGCGCACACACCGGGCACGCGGTGAACGGGTCGCAGTCGTGCGGCAGTTCCTGATAGAACTTGCCGATCACCGACTTGCCGACGTAGGAATCGACCGAGGCCGGCTTGGCCTTCGGCGCGGCGGCGGCCTTGGCGGGCACGAAGTCGGCGCCGCCCGGCGGCATCCAGCGTTCGAACGCCTCGGTCGGCTTGCCGTCGGGGACGTACCACGACTTGCGCTCGCCGTTCCAGCGCGCGCCGAGCGCCTTGGCTTCGTCTTTTTCCGCAAACGGCACTTTTAAAAACATCATCTTCGCTACTCCGTTGAGGGGAAGCCGCCATTTTACCGCGTCGCTTCGTGCTTGCCGCGCGTAATCCTGCAAGCTCCGCGCCACACACCGATGCCCGTAACTGCGGCGTAGGGTGGATTAGTGCGCAGCACGTAATCCACCAAGAGCCGTTGGCGGCTTGACCGCCAGACCGCCCGACGGTATATTCGACAAATTACTTGCCAAAGGCAAGCAATCAACCGAATGGATACCCTATGAACCAAGCACCGGACCCGATGCGCCAACAAGCCGAAGTCATCCGCGACTTCAACCGCTTCTACACCGTCCATCTCGGCCTGCTGCGCGGGCACTACCTCGACACCGACTACTCCCTGAGCGAAAGCCGCCTGATGTACGAGCTGTCGCACGCGCCCGCTTGCACCGCCAACCACCTGCGCACCAAGCTCGGGCTCGACGCCGGCTACATGAGCCGCATGGTCCGCTCGCTCACCGAGCGCGGCCTGCTTGCCGGCGTGCGCTCGGCGCAAGACAAGCGCGCCACCCTGCTCAGCCTGACGGAGGCGGGCCGCGCCGTGATCGCCGACATCGACCAGCGCGCCGCCGCCGAGACGATCCGCATGCTGGGCGACCTGGGCGGCGAACAACGGCGCGAGCTGCTCGACGCCCTCAACCGGGTGCGGCACATCCTGTCGCCGCCGGCCACGCGCATCGTGCGCGCCACGACGGCGCAATTGCACGACGCCCGGCATTTGCTGTACGAATACTTCGAGGCCATCGGCGTGGTGCTGCGCGACGACGACGCGGCCATCCGCGCCTTCCTCGACGATGCCAGCTCGGCCATGTGGATCGCCTATGTGGACGGCGCGCCGGCCGCGTGCGTGGCGATGCGGCCGCTGCCCGACATCGCCGGCGCCGTCGAATGCAAGCGTCTGTACGTGGCCGAGCGCTACCGCGGGCGCGGACTGTCGCGCGCGCTGATGGGGGAACTCGAGGCGCACGCCGCCGACGCCGGCCACGCCGCCGTCTACCTCGACACCAAGGACGACCTGCGGGCCGCCATCGCGCTCTACGACGGGCTCGGCTATGAGCGTTGCGCGCGCTACAACGACAACCCGCAGGCGACCATCTTCATGCGCAAGCTTTTGCGCGACGGCACCACAATTGCCGGGCGATTGTGAGAAAATGGCGCCCAATATTTGACGATTCCACCGCCCACCATGCCGACCATCGAACCCCTGACACTGACCCTGGCCGAGCTGGCCACCCGCTGGACCATGACGGCAAAAGAAGTGCTTGAATACGCCCCGGCGCACGGCTTGCCGATGTACTTTTATTTCGACGGCCTGGTGTTCAACTTCGGCGACAAATGGCACCGCGCCAACGGCGACGCCAGCGTCGCGCAGGATCTCGACTCGCACCAGAGCCGCGCCGCCGCCATCGAAATCGACCTGCAGCGGCAGACGCTGCACAAGCGCGGCCTGTTGAAATTGACGCAATGGGAAGAAGCGCTCAGCGACGAGGCGCTGGGCCAGCAGCAGGCCGAGGCCGACCGGCTGACCGAGGAAATCGTGCGCCTGACGGCGCTGCTCAAGCAACGCGGCGAAGCGCGCCAGCACCACGTGCGCAACGGCCTGCTGCGCGCCGCGCCGCGCACGCTGAGCGAGATCGCCGAGCATGGCAAAACCCGCTTTCCGCAATTCGCCTTCATGCCGCACACGCCACCGGGCGGCGACGTGGTGGAAAAGGTGCCGGCCGGCGCCGTCATCGCCATGGAGGACGGCTTCCCACTGAAGGAACTGCTGACCGGAGACGACCTCGTCATCTCAATGCTCGACATCAAAGTCGCCGAAGAACTCCGTAGGGCGGATTAGCGGGCCAGGCCCGCCAATCCGCCCCGGGGGCCCTTCGAAGAAGCGGCCTACCTGGCCGGTAGGCCTTAAAAGCGCAAAGCCGCGCGCCGCCACGCTACAGCGCGATACGCTTCTGCTCGCGCGCCGACTTGTAAATCGCCTCGATGATGCGCATATCGCGCAAGCCCTCCTCCCCCGGCACGATGGGCTCGCGGTTGCCGGCCACACACTGCGACATATGGTCGAGCTGCCCGGCGAACTGCGTCTTGCCCGGCCCGGGCGGCGGCGTGATCTCGTTGCTGCGCCCATTGCCCACCCACAAGCGATGGCCGCTATAACTGGTACCCGGCTCCAGCTCGATGCGCCCCTTATCGCCCATCAACAAAATATGGTTCTGATTGGCGCTATACATCGACATGCACGAACCGATCACCCCCGACGGAAACTCGAGCTGGAACTCGATCATATCCTCGACCTCGCGGAAACGCGGATCGGAGCGGTCGGTGGTTTCCTTGGCGTACACGGAAATGGGCTCCTCGCCGGTCATGTAGCGCGCCGCCTGCAGGGCGTAAATGCCGATATCCATCAACGAACCGCCACCGGACAGCGCCTTCTTCAAGCGCCACGACGACGTGCCGCCCGTGGTAAAGCCATGCTCCGAACGGAAATAGCGCAGCTTGCCGATCTCGCCGGCGCGGGCGCGGCGGATCGCCTCCAGGTTGTAAGGCTCGAAATGGCTGCGGTAACCGATCATCAATTTCTTGCCGGCCTTTTTGCACGCCGCGATCATCGTCTCGCACTCGGCCGAGGACAAGGCCATCGGCTTCTCGCACAGGATGTGTTTGCCGGCGGCGGCGCCGCGCACCGTATATTCCGCGTGCATGAACACCGGCAGGCAGATATAGATGACGTCGACCTCGGGATTGTCCTTGAGCTTGTCGTAGCTCTTGTAATCGTAGATGCCGCTCTCGGGCACGCCGTACTCGGACGCCACGCGCTTGGCCTTGGCCGGGTCGCCGCTGACGACCGCGACGAGCTTGCTGTATTGACAGTTTTTGAACTGCGGGATGATAACGCCGAGGCCGTAACCGCCGAGGCCGACAATCGCATAACCGAGTTTGCGCTCGGGCGTGGCCGCCAGCGCGGGGGCGCCGAAGGTCGCCGCGGCTAGCACGCCGCCGGCGGCCAGGACTAGACTGCGCCGATCCAGATCAATCATCCGAGTTCTCCTTTTGGTATCTCTTGAATAGCGATTTTAGTATGGCCAGCCAGGCGCGCGATTGGATGAGGCGAGAAAAATCGAGTCCCCTGCCCTCAACGGGCCGACGCCAGCAACGACACAAACATTGATCCGGAAAACGCCAGCAACACGCCGGCCGCGATGCGGTGCACCAGCGGCTGGCGCGGCGTCGTGCCCGGATACGCCAGCACGGCCGAGCCCATTGCGATCCACAGCGCGGCGATCGGAATCAGCAGGCTGCTGAAGAGCAAATAGGCTTGCCCGAGCGCGGCGGCGCCGTCGGCCAGCGGCGGGAACACCACGGTGGCGAAGAAGAACGCCTTGGGATTGAGCAGCGTGACGAAGAACAAGGCGCGCGGCCCGATCGCCGCGCTCCCGGCGGCACCGGCCTGCGGCGCGGTGCGCCACAATTTGACGGCCGAATAGGCGATGTAGGTCGCCGCGCAGGCGCGCGCCACGGTCGGCGCCCACGGCGCGACGGCCGCCGCCAGCGCCAGGAAGGCGCACCAGATGGTGATGGCGATCATGTAGCCGGCCCACTCGGCGGCGATCAGCCGCAGCGAACGACGGAAGCCATCGCGGCTGCCGGCCAGGAACAGCAGCGTGTTGGTCGGACCGGGCGTGAGCAGCACCGCCGCGATCGTCAATGCCATCAGGCTGGTGCCGTGCGGCGCCAGTTGCGCCAAGGAAGGGAAATTCACCGGTACGCCTTACGTTCAGGTTAGTGTCAGTCGATAATTTTGGCATATTTGCAATGGCCTGCACAGCGAAATATATGGCAGGTCGAATCGGCGTATATTTACGGGCAAAGGGTCGGGACCACCGGCCCGGAACGTCGCCAAAGGAATCGTCATCCATGAATTACCTCATCCGTAGCTTCGGCACGCTGGTCGTGTGCATGGCCGCCGCCGGCGCCCACGCCGCCGCCACCGTCACCTATATCAATCCTGAAAAGATGACCGATGTTCCGCGCTTCGCCTCCGACCGCGAATCGATGGAAATGATTTTCCGCGACCACATCACGCGGCTGGCCGCGCAGTTGCCCGAGGGGCAGGATTTGAAGGTCGAATTCATCGACATCGACCTGGCCGGCGACGTGTTCCCGCGCGTGCCGGTGCGCGACATCCGCGTGATGAAAGGTCAGGCCGACTGGCCGAGGATGCATCTGCGCTACAGCATCGAGCAGGATGGCAAGGTGCTGCGCAGCGGCGAGCGCGAGCTGTCCGATCCGAACTACCTGATGGGTTCGCGCAGCTACAACCAGGACTTGTACGGGCACGACAAACAAATGCTCGACGACTGGTTCAGGAAGGAAATCATGGCGGCGCGCTGAGGGACGCTGTGGACATCGACGCGTTATGGCACTGCGGACCAGAGCCGCAGCGCCTGTTTCTCAGGGACGAAAATAGCCAGCGATACCCAGCAGGTGTGCTGCTTCCTCAACGTTGCCCGCGATCGCGGCTCGTCGGCTGCCAGATGATGCTCACATGAATCCAAACTGCCTTAACAGACCGGGAAGTATCTGTGCAAGCACAACGGCGGTGACAACCCACAGGATGACGTTGGACTTGGCTTCCGAAACGGTTGCCTTCAGCTCCGCGATGTCCGACTTCGTCGCACCGCTGGCCTTGATGATTCCAAGGCCCAACTTGATAGCGGAAAGCTCGGATTCCAGTTTTTCGAGACGCTTTTCCATCCACCCATGATCCCCGCTGCCTGCGGCATTGTCAATCGGAGGCGGCGGTGGACGGGTTTCCTGAATCATGGGGGCGGCGGGAGACGGTGAATTGATGCGGTAAAGGCATTAGCAAGTTATACCGCGAAGAGAGTGACACCTCCGCATATTACGATGTGCTGGCCATCCAAGCTTCGATCAAGACCAAACTCACCGGCGGAACTAAAGTCGCGATTCTCTTGTCGTCCATCGTCATCGGTTGCGGCTGGGATAACGCGTCCACCGTCCGGAAATGAAAAAGGAATCAATCTTGCGGCCTTCCGGGCGGAGCCGATAGAAAAGCCGGTTGCCCAAGCCAACTTCAGCGCGCTAAAAATCAGCCGTCGCTCGGCAACTGTCAGCAACGCTACAGAACATGCTGGACCGGGAGTGCAATGCCGTGAGACGCGGGCCACAAATTTTACTGCTCTTAGCTTGATGCCTCCCAATTATTAGTCAGTTGAAGGGAGCAACAATGCCTCAGTTCTTCCCTCAACTACCACTGGAGCAATCATGGCTATCGACGTATATCTGCGGATCGACGGAATCAAGGGCGAATCGGTCGACTCTACCCACCAAGGATGGATAGAAGTAACAACCGCGCAATGGGGCGTGATGCAGCCGAAAAGCGCGACAGCATCAACGGCCGGCGGCCACACCGCCGAACGCTGCGAACACACCAGCCTATCGATCTCCAAACTCGCGGACATATCCTCTCCCCTCTTGATGCAAAACTGCTCAGCGGGACGGACTATACCAAAAGCAAAACTGGAGTTCATGCGCGCAGATGGACAGGGTGAACGCGTCAAGTACTACGAGGTGGAACTGGAAAATGTACTAATTGGAAGCATGACCCAAGTGGTGCACGAGGGGGATGTTTTACACGATTCCATCGGGCTAAAATTTTCAAAGGTGTTGTGGAAGTACACTCAGCAGAAGATCGGCGGCGGCGCCGGCGGCAACACGGCTGGCGGCTGGGATTTGTCCGTCAACCGGATCGCATGAGGAAGTCCCGCCATGCTAGAAATCCAACCTAAAGATTCACGTGGTTACTTCATACTTCCACAGGCGCCAGAGGAAGCACGCTACTACGTGTACGGCACCCCACCAGATGGACAAGGCCAATATGCCCACCCATCGATGTTGTCCTTTATCTTTTTTATTGAAAGAGAATGGGCTGCGATCGACAACCGAAAATTCGGCATCGGAAACATTAGCCTTGCTGGAGGTGTGGCTTATGCCAAGCACAAAACCCATAAAAGTGGACTAGAAGTTGATGTTCGCCCCCTGCGCAAAGACGGCAGTCAAAGCCAAGTGTATTGGTATCAAGAAGAATACGATCGTGTTGGAACGGCCAAGCTGATCGCTCTTTTCCAGGCATACCCTGGCGTGCGCCAAATACTGTTCAACGACAAGGGGATTCCGTTCGTGAAGGCATTCAAAAATCACGATCATCACTTCCACGTGGCACTGTGAGCTCAACATGAAACGACTCATCACATTGAGCCTTGGCGCAATCACCAGCCTTTCGATAGCTTATGCAATGGAGAAGCCTGACTGGTGGCAATACAAGTCGTTCAAGGGGTCCTACCTGATCTACTCGAACGACTTGGGAGAGGAACGACCGCCAACGCAGACCGATCGCAAAGCGTCATTTATGGTCACTGGCGCAGTTGCAAAAGACATGTTTGACTCAATGTATCCCGACGCCAAAGATGGCTGCGGCACGAACCAAAGCTACCGTGAGCGAAACAAAGGCAACCTGTCCTGCACGCTTGATAAGGATGGATATACCTGCCACTTCGGGTTCAACTTACGAACCGGTCAGAGCATTGCTGGAGCAAGCTGCTGAACAGCACAGTTGAGTGCGCGTTACCTTCCGCCACCCCGGATGAGTTGTAGCGCAAGAGTAACGGCAACGATGCCAGAAAAGGAAGTCTGGAAACGGCCCAGACGCGGAATCTGAGCCGTTTTTGGTTATGGTGGGCCTCCCGTGAGTCGAACACGGCACCAACGGATTATGAGTCCGCTGCTCTAACCAAGCATGAGCTAGAGGCCCAGGGTATTACCGATGCGCCGGGGGCAGGCTAGCCCTCCGACGCGCGCTCGTTTTTAAAACGAACTCGCGAGCATAAGGGCTAGCCCGGCCGCTAGTCAAGCCTTAGTTGCCTTCCAAGAAGCTTTTCAGCTTGTCGGAACGGCTCGGGTGGCGCAGCTTGCGCAGGGCCTTCGCTTCGATCTGGCGGATGCGCTCGCGGGTGACGTCGAACTGCTTGCCGACCTCCTCGAGCGTGTGGTCGGTCGACATTTCGATGCCGAAGCGCATGCGCAGCACCTTCGCTTCGCGCGGCGTGAGCGAATCGAGCACGTCCTTGACGACGCCGCGCATCGACGCGTGCAGCGCCGCGTCCGACGGCGCCAGGGTGTTGTTGTCCTCGATGAAGTCGCCCAGGTGCGAGTCGTCGTCGTCGCCGATCGGCGTCTCCATCGAAATCGGTTCCTTGGCGATCTTCATGATCTTGCGGATTTTGTCTTCCGGCATTTCCATCTTGATCGCCAGGGTCGCCGGGTCCGGCTCGGCGCCGGTTTCCTGCAAGATCTGGCGCGAGATGCGGTTCATCTTGTTGATCGTTTCGATCATGTGCACCGGGATGCGGATGGTGCGCGCCTGGTCGGCGATCGAGCGGGTGATGGCTTGGCGGATCCACCACGTCGCGTAGGTCGAGAACTTGTAGCCGCGGCGGTATTCGAACTTGTCGACCGCCTTCATCAGGCCGATGTTGCCTTCCTGGATCAGGTCAAGGAATTGCAGGCCGCGGTTGGTGTATTTCTTGGCGATCGAAATCACCAGGCGCAAGTTGGCCTCGGTCATTTCGCGCTTGGCCTTGCGCGCCTTCATTTCGCCGGCCGCCATCTGGCGGTTGATGTTGCGCAGGTCCGGCAGCGGCAGCACCACGCGCGCCTGCAGGTCGATCAGGCGCTGCTGCAGTTCCTTGACCGTCGGGATGTTGCGTCCAAGGATGGCGCTGTAGGCGTGGCCGGCGTTCACTTCGCCGTCGACCCAGTCCAGATTGGTTTCGTTGCCGGGGAAGACCTTGATGAAGTGGGCGCGCGGCATGCCGCACTTGTTGACGGCGACATCGAGGATTTGCTTTTCGATGTGGCGCACTTCGTCGACCTGGCCGCGCAAGGTGTCGCACAGCTTTTCAACCACCTTGGCGGTGAAGCGGATGCCCAGCAGCTCGTACGAGATCGCCTCCTGCGCCTTGACGTAGGCCTTGGAGTTGTAGCCCTCTTTTTCAAAGGCGCGGCGCATCTTGTCGAACTGCGTGGAGATGACGTCGAATTTTTCCAGCGCGGCGTTCTTCAGCGCTTCGAGCTGTTCGGCCGAGAAGCCGGCGGCGCCCGAGGCGCTCGCTTCCTCCTCTTCCTCTTCTTCCTCTTCTTCCTCTTCCTCTTCCTCGTCGTCCTCGTCGGCCGGGGCGGCGGCCACCGGCGCGGCGGCGACCTCGTCGCTGTCGTCCACCAGGCCGTCGACGATCTCGTCGATCTTGATTTCGTCGGCGCGGATGCGGTCGGAGGCGGCGATGATCTCGGCGATCGTCACCGGGCAGGCCGAGATGGCCTGGATCATGTCCTTGAGGCCGTCCTCGATGCGCTTGGCGATCTCGATCTCGCCCTCGCGCGGGAGCAGCTCGACCGAGCCCATCTCGCGCATGTACATGCGTACCGGGTCGGTGGTGCGGCCGAAGTCGGAGTCGACCGTCGACAGCGCCGCCTCGGCGGCGGCCTCGGCCTCGTCGTCGCTGGTGACGGTGGCCACGTTGTCCGACAGCAGCAGCGATTCGGCGTCCGGCGCGTGCTCGTAGACGGCGATGCCCATGTCGTTGAAGGTGCCGATGATGCCCTCGATCGCTTCGGGATCGACGATATTTTCCGGCAGGTGGTCATTGATCTCGGCGTAGGTGAGGAAGCCGCGCTCCTTGCCGAACTTGATCAGGCTCTTGAGTTTCTGGCGGCGCCGCTCGAGCTCTTCCTCGCTGGCCTCGGTGTCGGACGAGAAGGCGTCCTTGAGCAAGGCCTTTTCCTTGGCCTTGCGGTCCTTGGCCTTGGCCTTGTCGACCGCCTTGAGCTCGGCGCGCTCGACCGCGTTCAGCGCGGCCACTTCGTCGTTTTCAGGCTGGAATTCTTTCGGCTTGCGCCCGCGCCGGCCCGGCACTTTGACCGATGGCAGCACGTAGCCCGAGGTGTCGATGGCCGCGAGGGTGGCCGCGTCCGTGGTCTGGCTGACCGCGGGCGGGTTGCCGCTGGCGACGCGCGTTTCCGACTTGTCCGCCGTCTTGGCGGATTGGGCGGTCACTTTGCTCGGCTTTGCAGCCGCTTTGGATTCAGGTTTCTTGATTGGCACAGGCGCTTTCGATTACACAACGACTTGCTTATTTAGGATAAAGTTTCTTACGGTTCCATCGAACCTACGTCTTCGAACTTGCCGACTCGGCTCGACAATACTACGACTTACTTACACCTGGTCAGGCCGAACAATCGGAACTCCACCGCTGTTCGGCAAAATTCTACTGCATCCTGTCACGTGCGTGGGGGCAAGAAACTGTGACTCGGTTAAGCAGCAAACGTACTGAAAACAAACACACTCTGAACAAAAAACGATGCCAAAAGATACAACACTTAGCGTTTTATTATAGCACGCCACTTTTCAATATCCAGAGGGAAGCGCCCCGCTTCCCCCGCCGTAAACCCGGTGCGGAGGATGGCCTGAACACGCCATCCCGACCCGCACCGCAACATTATCGGTTCGCCAACTCCGCTTGCGCTTCGCGCAACAGCTGGTCTTGTTGCGAAGTCAATTCCCGATAACGCACGCCAATCTCGTCGGACGACAGGCCGGCGGCGAACAATTGACTCAATTCCTGCTTCAACGCGTCGTTCTTGACCTGGCGGATGGCGCCGCGCAGGAAAGCCCGCACCGCGTCGAAATCGGACTCCGAGTCCCGCACCACCTCGGCGATGATGCCGTCGTACTCGTCGCCCTGCGACTTCAGATGCTGCGCGAAGGCCGCGAAACTGCCGTTCGGCCCCATCGCCTGCGCCGACGCCACCAGTTGCGCCAGCCGCTCGGCCGGTTCGGCGCCGAAAAATTCGAACGCCTTCAGGGCCGCCGCGTCGATGTCGAGCGACAACGGCGGATGCGCCACCAGCAAGCGCACGATCTGCAATTCCAGCCCGACCGGCACCGGACGGCCGCTGCGGGCCGGCGCCTTGCGCGCCACCGCCACCGGCTTGGCCAGCTCGAACAGCGCCTCGATCTCGGACGGCGTGGTCTGCGTCAGCTGCGCCAGCCCGCGCACGATCTGCAGGCGCAAGGCGGTCGGCGTCATCGACTGCAGCAGCGGCTTGGCGTCGAACTGGGCGCGGGCCCGGCCCTCCGGACTTTGCAAATCATGCTCGCCGACCACTTCCTTGATCAGGAACTGCGACAACGGCATCGCCTCGTGGATCTCCTGCTCGAACGCCTCCTTGCCATGGGCGCGGACGTAGCTGTCCGGGTCGTGCTCGGTCGGCAGGAACAGGAACTTGATCGTCTTGTTGTCCGTCACGTGCGGCAGGCAAGCCTCCAGCGCGCGCCGCGCGGCGCGGCGGCCGGCCTTGTCGCCGTCGAAACTGAAAATGACCATGTCGGTCTGGCGCAGCAGTTTCTGCACATGGTGGGTGGTGCAGGCCGTGCCCAGCGTCGCCACCGCTTGCGGAAACCCCATCTGCGCCAGCGCCACCACATCCATGTAGCCTTCCGTCACCAGCACATAGCCGGCGTCGCGGATCGCCTGGCGCGCCTCGAACAAGCCATACAACTCGAAGCCCTTTGAAAATAAAGGCGTTTCCGGGGAATTCAAGTACTTCGGTTCGCCGTGGTCGAGCACCCGGCCGCCGAAGGCGATCACCTGCCCCTTGGTATTTTTGATCGGAAACATGATGCGCTCGCGGAAGCGGTCGTAGCGCTTGCGGTTGCCGCCGTCCTCGTCGACCTTGTCGATCACCAGGCCGGCCTCGGCCAGGGCGACCGCCTCGTAGTCGGGGAAGATGCTTTTGAGGCCGTCCCAGCCGGCCGGCGCGTAGCCGAGGCCGAAGCGGGCGGCGATTTCGCCGGTCAGGCCGCGATTCTTTAAATAGGCGATGGCGTCGGTGGCGCCGCGCAGCTGGGCGCGGTAGAAGTCGCAGGCCTGCGTCATCGCGTCCGACAGCGCCAGGCTTTGCGCCTGCATCTGCGCGCGCTGGGCCGGCGGGATCTTGTCGTCCTGCTCGGGCACGACCATGCCGACGTTTTGCGCCAGGTCCTTGACGGCGTCGACAAAGCCCATGCCGGAGTATTCGATCAGGAAACCGATCGAGGTGCCGTGCGCGCCGCAGCCGAAGCAATGGTAAAACTGCTTGGTCGGGCTGACGGTGAAGCTGGGCGATTTTTCGCTGTGGAACGGGCACAGGCCCATGAAGTTCGCGCCGCCTTTTTTCAGCTGCACGTAACGTCCGACAACGTCGACGATGTCGACGCGGTTCAACAGATCGGAGATGAAGGATTGTGGGATCACAGGGCTGCGCGGTCTTGGTAATTTTTCAGACTATACCGCCGCGCCGATCCGGTTTTGATGCGGATCAAGGCGCGCCGGGGATAAAAACGGCAAACGTGGCCCGACAGGGCGCACGCTGATTATGCCGAGGACAACGCCTTTTTGACCAGTGCCGAGACCACCGTCATGTCGGCGCGGCCGGCCAGCTTCGGCTTGACGATGGCCATGACCTTGCCCATGTCCTGCGGACCGGCGGCGCCCGAGGCGGCCACGGCGGCGGCCACCTCGGCGGCGACCTCCTCGTCCGACAGGCCGGCCGGCATGTAGGCGGCCAGCACGACGAGCTCGGCTTTTTCGATGTCGGCCAGGTCCTGGCGGTTGCCGGCTTCGAACTGGGTGATCGAATCCTTGCGCTGCTTGATCATTTTTTCCACGATGGCGACGGTCTGGTCGTCGTTGACCTCGATGCGCTCGTCGACTTCCTTGCGCTTGATTTCAGCGAGGATCAGGCGGATGGTGGCCAGGCGCGACGCTTCCTTGGCGCGCATCGCGTTTTTCATGTCTTCGGTGATTTGTTCTCTCAGGCCCATGTGGATTTCCCTTGGTAAATAGATGGTGTAGAAACGCGAAAACCCGCTGCGGGTGACCGGAGCGGGTATCTTTCTAACTCAACCCGCGGCGCAAGCGCCATGCTGCCGGGTTGAAACTGCGCGTGGCAGAATTAGAACAGTTTTTTCGGCAGCTGTTGGCTGCGGATGCGCTTGTAGTGACGCTTCACTGCGGCGGCCAGCTTGCGCTTACGCTCAGCCGTTGGCTTTTCGTAGAACTCGCGTGCGCGCAGTTCGGTCAGCAGACCGGTTTTTTCGATGGTGCGTTTGAAGCGACGCATTGCGACTTCGAACGGCTCGTTTTCTTTAAGGCGAATAGTGGTCATGTAAAAATTCAAACCGTTTGAGGTTATAGGGAGAAAGAGACTATAGCAGCTTTTGCAGCAAAATGGAACCCCACAGGCCGCGTGGACGGCCCGTCGTGTGGTTTTCCCTGCAAAAACAATGCGGCATCAGTGACACAACCTGAGGCAATCTTTCTATAACTTCAACGATTGCACAAGCGCCGCTACAGCAGGAACGACCAGTATATCAGACCGACTGCCCCGCCGCCACACCCGATGCCCACGCCCACTGGAAATTGTAGCCGCCGAGCCAGCCGGTGACGTCGACCGCCTCGCCGATGAAGTACAGGCCGGGCACCTTGGTGGCCATCATGGTCTGCTGCGACAGCTCGCGCGTGTCGACGCCGCCACGGGTCACTTCGGCTTTTTTATAGCCTTCGGAGCCGTTCGGCGTGATGGTCCACTGGTTGACGGCCGCGCCGAGCTTGCGCAGTTGCGCGTCCGGCAGGTCGGCCAGGCGGGCGTCGAGCGCGAAACCGTGCGCCAGCAGCAAGCCCTCGGCCAGCCGCGCCGGCAGCCATTGCGACAACACATTGCCCAACTGCTTCTTGATGGTGCCCTTGCCTTCGATCAGCGTGGCGGCCAGGTCCAGCTCCGGGATCAGGTTGATGACGATCGGCGTGCCCGGCGTCCAGTAGCTGGAAATTTGCAGGATCGCCGGGCCCGACAGGCCGCGGTGGGTGAACAGCAAATCCTCGCGGAAGCGCCCGCCGGTCGGGTTGCGGCCCTTGAAAGAGCCGGTCTCGACGTCGACCTCCAGCGCGATGCCGGCCAGCTCGACGAACGGCGCCCACGCTTGCGCATCGAACGTCAGCGGCACCAGCGCCGGGCGCGGCTCGACCATGCGCAGCTCGAACTGCCGGGCGATGCGGTAGCCGAAGTCGGTCGCGCCGATTTTCGGGATCGACAGGCCGCCGGTGGCGATCACCACGCTATCGGCTTCGATCTCGCCGCTATCGGTTTGCAAAACGAAGCCGCCTTCGGCGCCGCGCCGCACTTCCTCCACCTTGCACGGCATCCACCAGTGGACGTCGCCGGCGGCGCACTCGTCCTTGAGCATGTCGATGATCTGTTCGGCGGAGTCGTCGCAGAACAGCTGGCCGCGATGCTTCTCGTGGTAGCCGATGCGGTGCTTCTTGACCAGCGCGACGAAGTCGGCGGCCGTGTAGCGCGACAGGGCGCTCTTGCAGAAGTGCGGGTTCTCGGACAGGAAGTTGGCCGGGCCGGCGTTGACGTTGGTGAAGTTGCAGCGCCCGCCGCCGGAGATGCGGATTTTTTCGGCCAGCTTGGTGGCGTGGTCGACCAGCACCACGCGCTTGCCGCGCCGGGCCGCCGTCGCCGCGCACATCATGCCGGCCGCGCCCGCGCCGATTACTGCCACATCAAACTTTGCCATGTCGAGATCCCATCAGATAAGGGGCGGTATTGTACGCGACTCGCGCCGGCCGGCCCGGGTTGGCCGCCGATGGGCCCGGCGCCGGACCTATTCGATCGGCTCGCTGACGCGCTGGCGCGACTGCAAGGTGCGCGACACCAGCAGGCATTGCGCCACCTGCTCGGCGATCGACGGCGGCACCGGCACGTCGCCCCTGAGCACGGAGGCGATCCATTCGGCCGTGGCCGCCGCGCTCTTGTCCTCCGGCAGCAGCGGCAACTCGCCGACCTGGGTTTGCTTGGGCACCAGGGTCGTGCGCAGGCCGCCGTGGAACCAGTCGATCTGCTGCGCCTTGTTGGCGTTGGCCACCGTCTCGCCTTCGGTGCCGCGCATCAGGAAGGCGTCGCCGCGCTCGTGCAGGGCCGAGGTGGTGAAGTACTCGCCCAGCATTTCCAGGTATTCCGGATGGGTGTAGGACACCAGCCGCAGCGCCGGCCCGGCGAACGGCTGCATGATCTTGACCAGCGTGTGGGTGGAGTTGCGCACGCCGAGCCGGCGCCGCAGCGACAGCAGGTAGGCCAGCTTGGGCGCGAGCGCGTCGATGGTGATGAAGGCGACGTGGCCCTTGGCCATTTCCTCCTCGGCCTCGGCGCGGTGGCGCACGGCGGACACGCCGAGCGCCTCGAACACCTCGGCGCTGGCGACGCGGCCGAGGTCGTGGGCGACGCCGTGCACCAGCACCGGCACGCCCTCGCGCGCCAGCAGCATGGCCAGCAGCGGCGTCAGGTTGGCCATCTTGCGCGCGCCGTTGTAGCTGGGGATGCACACCGGCGCGAACTGTCCCGGCGGCGCGGCCAGCGGCTCGAAGGCGCCCTCGGCGGCGTCGAGGAAGCCGGCGATTTCCTCCACCGACTCGCCCTTGATGCGCATCGACAGCAGGATGCCGCCCAGCTCGAGGTCGGACACGCGGCCGTCGAGCATGGCTTGGTAGAGGTCGTGGGCGTCGTCGCGCGACATGCTGCGCGCGCCGTTTTTGCCGCGGCCGATCTCCTTGATGAGTCGGGCGGCCAGGAAGGGTTCGGTGTTTGTCGTCATGGCGTGAGCATAGCATTCCTCGCCGTTAGCGGGTGCGCCGCCTTGCCGGGGGCAACCCGAAGGCCTGCTTTCCCCCCAAGCGCGGCGCCGCCACGGGGACGTACCCCGAGGGGTACGTCCCCTCTCCGGCCCTGCGGGGTTCGACTTTGGCGGCGGCCCCGTCGGCCCCGCCACGGTTTTCGGCTACACTATATGTCCCCAGAAATAAAGTCAGCCCATCATGATCTCGCCAGACATCGAAAATATCAACGTCACCTCGTTCGCTCCCATGCCGTCGCCGGAGGTCCTGCACAGCAAGCTCCCGCTGACCGACAGCGCCTCCGACACCGTGATGAAGGGCCGCGAAGCCCTGCGCAACATCATCGACCGCAAGGACAAGCGCCTGTTCGTAGTCGTCGGCCCGTGCTCGATCCACGATCCGGTGGCTGGCCTGGACTACGCGCGCCGCCTCAAAACGCTGCAGGCCGAAGTCGCCGACACGATGCTGCTGGTCATGCGCGTGTATTTCGAAAAGCCGCGCACCACCACCGGCTGGAAGGGCTACATCAACGATCCGGACATGGACGACTCGTTCCGCGTCAACGTCGGCATGGAAAAGGCGCGCCAGTTCCTGCTCGACGTGTGCGAGCTGGGCCTGCCGACGGCGACCGAGGCGCTCGACCCGATCTCGCCGCAGTACCTGGGCGACCTGATCGCCTGGACCGCGATCGGCGCGCGCACCACCGAGTCGCAGACGCACCGCGAGATGTCGTCCGGGCTGTCGACGCCGGTCGGCTTCAAGAACGGCACCGACGGCGACATCAGCATCGCTATCAACGCGATCCTGTCGTCGGCCCACCCGCACTCCTTCCTCGGCATCAACGCGCAAGGCAATGTGGCCATCGTGCGCACCCGCGGCAACGCCTACGGCCACGTGGTGTTGCGCGGCGGCGACGGCCGGCCGAACTACGATTCGGTGTCGATCGCCATCGCCGAGCAGGCGCTGGCCAAGGCCAAGCTGCCGGCCAACCTGGTGGTCGATTGCTCGCATGCGAATAGCTACAAAAAGCCGGAATTGCAGCCGCTGGTGATGGCCGACGTCATCCATCAGGTGGCGCAGGGCAACCAGTCGCTGGTGGGCGTGATGATCGAGTCGAACATCGTCGGTGGCAACCAGAAGATTCCGGCCGATTTGAGCGAGCTCAAGTACGGCTGCTCGGTGACCGATGGCTGCATCGATTGGGACACGACCGAGAAGATGCTGCGCGAGGCGCATCAGCAGTTGCTCAAGCGCCCGTAAGCGCCCCGGGCCGACGCTAGCCGAACGCCATCACCCGGGTCGCCACGCCGAACGACCCGGCCAGCGCGGCCTCGGCCTTGCTGGCCGGCGCGCTCAACTCCTGCAGGTCCAGGTACACCTTGCAATCTTCGACCTTGACCGAGTACTTGCGCGCCGCGCTCTGGCGCGGCTCGACGTCGACCGTCTCAAGCACCGCGAACACGCTCTCCTCGTCGGTGCGGAACAGCGCCACGCCCGGCAACTCCTGCCAGGCCAGGCCGCGCGGCACGTGGCGCGCGCCGCTCAGCGGCACGTCCTTCAGTTTGCAAATCAGCTTCCATTGTTCCGACATCGCGCCCTCCGGCAGTCAAAGTTCCTCTTACCCTCTAAGCAAAACCAGTGCCACACGGCAAATAGGTTAAATCGGTGTAAAACCCTGTCCTAATGGCAAAATTACGCACCCGGCCGGTGCGGCGCCGCAAGCGCTGGTGCAGCCATGCAAGGTCAACGGGCGCGCTTTCCATTACAATGGCGGATTACCCTTCCACTTTGCAGCCCTTCCATGATCGTTCTCGGCGTCGAATCCTCCTGTGACGAAACCGGCCTCGCGCTCTACGACACGCAGCGCGGCCTGCTGTCCCACGCCCTGTACTCGCAGGTGGCGATGCACGAGCAATACGGCGGCGTGGTGCCGGAGCTGGCGTCGCGCGACCATATCCGCCGCGCCATCCCGCTGCTGACGCAGACCTTGGAAGGGGCCGGCAAATCGCTGCAGGACATCGACGCCATCGCCTACACGCAGGGCCCGGGCCTGGCCGGCGCGCTGCTGGTCGGCTCCTCGGTCGCGTGCAGCCTCGGCCTGGCGCTCGACAAGCCGGTGCTCGGCGTGCACCACCTCGAAGGCCATTTGCTGTCGCCGCTGCTGGCGTCGCAGCCGCCGGAGTTCCCGTTCATCGCGCTGCTGGTGTCGGGCGGCCATACGCAGCTGATGCGCGTGGACGGCGTCGGCCAGTACACCTTGCTGGGCGAAACGCTCGACGACGCCGCCGGCGAGGCCTTCGACAAGTCGGCCAAGCTGCTGGGGCTCGGTTATCCGGGCGGGCCGGCGATCTCCCGCCTCGCCGAGTTCGGCGATCCGACGGCCTACAAGCTGCCGCGCCCGATGCTGCACACCAAGGATTTCAATTTCAGCTTCTCCGGCCTGAAGACGGCGGTGCTGACGATGGTGAAGAACCACGAAGAGAAGGTGATCGCCAATATTTGCGAGCAGGACAAGGCCAACATCGCGCGCGGCTTCGTCGACGCGATCGTCGAGGTGCTGACGGCCAAGTGCGTCTCGGCGCTCAAGCACACGGGCTTGAAGCGCCTGGTGATCGCTGGCGGGGTTGGGGCCAACTCCCAGCTGCGGGCGTCGCTTAACGAGGCCGCGGCCAGGAAGAAGTTCAGGGTGTACTACCCCGAGCTGGAGTTTTGCACCGATAACGGCGCGATGATCGCCTTCGCCGGCGCGATGCGGTTGATGATCAACCCGGACGCGGCCAAGCGGGACTATTCGTTCAACGTCCGGCCGCGCTGGCCGTTGGACGAGATCAGGGTGGTGTAAGCCTTAGGCCTGGGCGAAAGCCATCGAGGCCAGCACGGCCAGACCGACCAGGGGAATCAGGTATTTTCCCTTGGCTTTGCCAAGCTGCACGCCGCGCGCGGCGATGCGCTCGCTGCGCAGGCGGTGCTCGTCGGCCGACGATTCGTGGACCAGATTCGATTTTACGGTGTCTTCGGTTGCGTTCATGACGTCCTCCTTTAGCGTTGATCTTCTCCCTTTCTCAATAGCAATGCAATTGTCGTGCCAAGAAGATTGGACAAAGTTTGTCCTAATCGGCCTATTCTATTGACTTTTGTCTCAAACACACCACACGATACGGCTGGGAAAGCACTGAAAGCGTGCGGGGGTGGCTATTTTGGGGAGCCGCCGGGAATGGCGCGCGGGGCCGATAGCAGGTCCTGGCGCGGATAGCCCCATCCGGGCACGCCGGCCGGACAGGCCTCCCCCGGCGCGATGCGCAACGTGGTGAAGTTGCCGCCCGGCGTGAGCGCGAAGCGGTAGTCCGATAGCTGGTGATTGGCCATGTCCAGCCACGGCGCTCGGCCGAAGCGCAGCCAGGCGTCCACCTGGCAGTTGCCGTCCTTGAGCGCGCGCAGTTGCGCCAGCCCGCCCTCCCTGGCGTCGAACTGCGCCACCGAGGCCGACAACGCCGGCGCCGATCGCGACTCGACCAGCGCCGCCGGGCACGCCAGCGGCGCCAGCCACGTCGGCGCCACGCTGGCGACGCCGCGCCGTAGCCGGTACGTGCCGGCCGCCTCGTTGCTCTCGACGGTGACAAAGATCCAGCACAAGGGCTGCGACGGAAACGCCGTCATCACCACGTCGAGCACGCGCGACGATGAATCGCTGTGGTGCAAGGCGCTCACGACCAGCCGGCGCCCCAATTGCGACGCCGCGCCCTGCAGCGCGATGAAGGCGACGCCGACGCCCAGCGCCAGCAGCAGGCCGGCCCTGCCGCCGGGGCGCGCGCGCCATTGCGCCGCGCCGCACACCAGCCCGACCAGCAGCAGCGCGGCGAACGACGGCCAGCCCAGATAGCCCTTGACGGCGAAAAACACCAGCGCGGCGAACAAGCCGGCCAGCCCGACGCCGCGCGCGACCGGCCAGCGCATCACGAGCGCCATCGGCACCCCGATCGCCACCCAGAACAACGGTTCGACGATGAACACCATGTCGCCGAAGTACCAGCGGCCGGTGAACGGATACCAGGGATGCAGGCCGTAGGAATTGGTGTAGTCCATCAGCAGGTGCAGCGCGAAACCGGCCGCGACGCTGGCGGCCAGCCCGCGGCGCGCCGCGCCGCTGGCCTTGAGCAGCGCCCGCGCCGACGGCCAGCACAGCCACAGCAGCGCCGCCAGCAGCAAGGCCTGCGGCAGCGCCAGCAAGGCGGTGTGGGTGTGGCCGCGGTGGTCCAGCAGATAGCCGAGCGGATCGGGCAGGCGGCCCGACAGCAGCAGGTCGAGGTCGGGGAAATTGCTGGCCAGCGCGCACGCGGCCAGCAACAAGCGGTGCCGCACGCGCTGCGCGCCATCGCCGGCCTCGGGCCGCAGGCTGCGGTGCACCAGTTCGCCGACGCCGAAGCCGATGATGCTATGGGTGAGATTGTCCATGGGCTAGCGGGCCACCGGCGGGCGCCGCCATGGGAGGGCATCGCGCCGCGCGCGCGCCGCCACTAGCGGCTTACCTCCACGCCGCGCCAGAACGCGATGTGGTCCTTGATCTGGGCGGCTTTTTCCAGCGGCTGCGGGTAGTACCAGGCGGCGTTCTCGTTGACCTTGCCGTCGACGCTGACGCTGTAGTAGCTGGCCAGCCCCTTCCACGGGCAGCGGCTGGTGTGCGCGCTCGCCTGCAGGTATTCGCCCTTGACCGCCGAGGGCGGGAAGTAGACGTTGTTTTCGACGATTTCGACTTCGTCGTCGTTCGCTTGCGCGATGACGACGCCGTTCCAGGTGGCGGTGGGCATCAGGGTAATCCTTTCATGGTTGTTCGGTGGGCGCGCCTTCGACGCGGTTGCGCCCGGCGTGCTTGGCGCGGTAGAGGGCGGCGTCGGCCTGGCGCAGCAGGCTTTCGGCGTCGGCGATGTCCAGGTGGTCGACGGCGCCCACGCCGAGGCTGGCCGTCACCCGCAGCACCCCGGACTCGACGGCATGCGGCTGGGCCGCGATCTTGACCCGCAGCGCCTCGGCGAACTTGAGCGCGCCGTCGAGCGGCGTGTTGGGCAGGATCACGCACAACTCCTCGCCGCCATAGCGGCCGGCCACGTCGATCACGCGCACGCTCTCGCGCAGCAGGCGCCCGACGTGGGCCAGCACCTGGTCGCCGACGGCGTGGCCGTGCTCGTCGTTGACGCGCTTGAAGTGGTCGAGGTCGATCATCACGGCCGACAGCGGCGCGCGGAAGCGCTTGGCGCGCGCCGCCTCGAAGCGCAACCGCTGCAGCAGCGAGCGGCGGTTGTGCAAGCCGGTCAGCTCGTCGGTGGTGGCCAGCAACTCAAGCTCGCGCACGGTGTCGGCCAGCGTGCGCGAGCTGGCGCGCAGTTCGATCAGCGCCATCACCTGGCGCGCCAGCCGCGCCAGCAGCGCGCGGCGCCCCTCGTCGAGCCCGCCCGGCTTGACGTCCATCACGCACAGCGTGCCGATGGCGTAGCCGTCCGACGACGTCAGCGCCACGCTGCTGTACATGCGCATGTGCGGCGCGTTGACGGTCAAGGTCATGTTGGCGGTGCGCTGGTCGGCGGTCAGGTCGGCGATCTCGGTGGCGGCGTTGCCCAGCACCGCCAGCGAGCAATAGCTCTCGCCGCGCGGCAGCTCGCCGATATGCATGCCGGCGCAGGATTTGATCCACACGCGCTCGGCGTCGACCAGCGAAATGAAGGCGTAGGGAACGTCGCACACGCGCGCGGCGAGCTCGGCGAGGAAGCTGAAGTCCTCGCAGGCGGGCGTGTCGAGGATGTCATAACGGTGCAGCGCGGCGAGCCGGAACTGGTCGGCCGACGGGCGGGCGGTGGTCAGCGGGTGTACATTGTCTGCGGCCAGCATGGATTCCCTGTGTAGAGACGGCGGCGTGTCATAAATGGGTACTGCGAATTAATCTTATAACAAAACCGCCGCCACGGGCGCATTCGCGCCGCCGCTGACCCGCAATTATTTCGCCGTTTGACCGTTAGGCTTGCGCCATGATCTCGCGCAGCGCCTTTTCGAACACGGCCACCGGCTGGCCGCCCGAGATCAAATGGCGTTCGTTGATGATCACCGCCGGCACCGAGTTGATGCCGTGGCGCTGGAAGAATTGCTCGCGCTCGCGCACCTCGGCGGCGTAGCGGTCCGAGCCCAGCACCTCGGCGGCGACGGCGGTGTCGAGGCCCGCCTCGCCGGCCACGCGCAGCAGCACCTCGTGCGAGCTGGGGTCCTCGCCGAGCGTGAAGTAGGCCGCGAACAGCCCTTCCTTGAGCGCGCGCTGCTTGCCGGCGTCCTCGCCCTCGGCCCAATGGAGCAGGCGGTGGGCGTCGAAGGTGTTGTAGATGCGGCTGCGCTTGTGCATGGCGAAGTCGAAGCCGACCTCGGCGCCACGGGCGCGGATCATGGCGCGCGCCTGGTCCTGCTGCTCGGGCGTGGAGCCGTATTTCTCGGTCAGGTGTTCATCGATGTTCTGGCCCTCGGGCGCCATCGCCGGATTGAGCTCGAACGGCTGGAAATGCAGGCTGACGTCGGCATCGGTGCCGATGTTGACCAGCGCCTGTTCCAGCGACTTGAGGCCGATCGCGCACCACGGGCAGGAAACGTCCGAGACGAAATCGATTTTGACGGGAGTGCTCATGGGGGCCTTTGCTGAAAGTAATTAGGTCAGCATATGGCGGCGGGCGTGGCGATTTCAAGCGCTTCGGGCGGCGCTGCCGCGCAACCCCGCCCCCGCGCCGGCGTGTCACTTACTTCTTGCCCTTGACCGCGTCCTTGCTCTTGCTGCCGATGCGGCTTTCCTTGCCAGCGATCAGGTTCGAGATGTTCTTGCGATGACGGAAAATCAACAACACGCACATGATGAACACCGCCCCCAGCTGCGGATCGAAGCCGAACAGCAAGCCGTAATAGAACGGCGCGAACAGCGCCGCCACCAGCGCCGCCAGCGACGAGTAGCGGAACGCGAACGCCACCGCCAGCCAGGTGACGAAGGTCGCCAGCCCCAGCCATGGATTGAGGCCGAGCAGCACGCCCAGCGCGGTCGCCACGCCCTTGCCGCCGACAAAGCGGAAAAACACCGGCCACAAATGGCCCAGGAACACCGCGATCGCCACCAGCGCGATGGTGGCGTCGCCGATCTGCAATTGCTGGTCGTAGCGCATCGCCAGCCAGACCGCCAGCCAGCCCTTGGCGCCGTCGCCGATCAAGGTCACGATGGCGGCCGCTTTGTTACCACTTCGCAACACATTGGTGGCGCCGGGGTTTTTGGAACCGTAGGTGCGGGGATCGGCGATGCCGAACAACTTGCTGGTGATCACGGCAAACGAGATCGAGCCGAGCAGATAGGCGGCCACGGTCATCCAAACTGTATTCATTGTTTCCTCAAAAAATGTTACGACGCCGGCAGGGCGAGACCTGGCCGCCATCCGTCCATGCACGCGGCAGAGGTGGCCCTGCGGCGGGGATGGTGAATATACACTGCCAAGGCTCAGTCGGCCAGAGCGCAGTGGACCGCCTTGGCCCCCAGCAGCTCGACCAGCACCCGCGGCGCGATGCCGACCAGGTAGCCGCGCCTGCCGCCATTGATATAAATGGTTTCCAGCGCAAGGATGCTATCCTCGACGTACACCGGCAGCGCCTTGCGGGTGCCGAACGGCGAGGTGCCGCCGATCTGGTAGCCGCTGTGGCGCGTGGCCACCTCGGGTTTGCACGGTTCGACCGACTTGCAGCCGATGCCGCGCGCCAGGTTCTTGGTCGACACCTTGCGGTCGCCGTGCATGAGCACGATCAACGGCTTGGCGCCCTCGTCCTGCATGACCAGCGTCTTGACGACGTGGTGTTCGTCCACGCCGAGCTCGCGCGCGGACACGCTGGTGCCGCCGTGCTCCTCGTAGTCGTAGGGATGCTCGGTGAAAACGACCTTGTGCTTGCGCAGGAACTGGGTCGCCGGGGTTTCGGAGATATGCTCTTTTTTGGCCATGCGTGATACGCTGTTCGTGAAGTTGTCGTCTACAGGAGCTTCTCATTATGCAGCAGGAAATTCGCTTTGCCACTTTCAATGTTTGCAATCTTTCCCAACCTGGGGCGAAATTGTACGACAACCTGGCGCCGCTGACGCCGGACGAATACCGGGCCAAGGTGCTGTGGACGGCCCAACAGCTCGACCAGCTCGACGCCGACGTCATCGGTTTGCAGGAAGTGTTTTCGATGGCGGCGCTGCGCGACGTGCTGGCCCACAGCCGCCGCTACCGCGAGGCGTCGCTGTCCGGCTTCGACCCGGCGCCCGACCCGCACACGGGCGAGCCGCGGCCGACGCCGCAGGTGGCGCTGGTCTCGCGCCTGCCGCTGGCGGCGCCGGCGCACGCCTACCAGTTGTTCCCGGACGGCGTGGCCATGCCCGAGGGCAACCGCGACGCCGACCGCTTCGCCCGCGCGCCGCTGCACGCGCAGGTGCTGCTGCCGGACGGGCGCGTCATCGACGTGCTGGTCATCCACCTCAAGTCCAAGCGCCCCGACTACCGCCACGGCGAGCCGGGCGACGAGGCCATGCTGTACGCGCAGGCCAACCTGCGCTCGCTGATCCGGCGCGGCACCGAGGCCGTGGCGCTGCGCGCGCTGCTGAGCCAGATGGACCGCGACGGGCGCCGCCCGCGCATCGTGCTCGGCGACTTCAACGACACCGCCGACGCCGTCACCACCACCATCGTCATGGGCTCGGGCGCCGTCGGGCTGGCCGACGAGCAGTTGACGGGGCGGCTGTTCGACAGCAACCAGATCCAGCTGGGGCGCGACCGCTTGCGCCATGTAGGTTACACCAACATTCACGAGGGGCATTACATGACCATCGACCATGTGCTGGTGTCGGAGGAATTCAATCCGGCCTCGCGCTTCGCGGTCGGCGAGGTGGTCGACGTGACCTATCTGAACGACCATTTGTTGCAGGCCAAGCCGGAGGCGTCCGACCACGGCCAGGTGCTGGTGCGGGTGCGCATGTACGAGGAGCGGCGCGGCCGCGAGCGGGCCAACGAAATCTGAGCGGCGACGCGTTGCGCCGTTAAACCGTCAAACCGTTAAACCGCAATGCGCCATGCAAGCGCCGTCGAAACCCACCCATTGTTGCATCACGGGTCATGCAACAAATCCCCCAAACCGTCCAGGCTGCCGCTGACACGCGCGTAGCGCCCCTGGTACTGGTCGCAGCCGCGCTCGCGCAGGAAGCGCCACTGCGCTTGCGTTTCCACGCCCTCGGCCAGCACCGCCAGCCCCAGGCTGTGCGCCACCGCGATGATGGCGTCGACCACCGGCGCGCCGAGCGCGGCGCCGCCCTGCCCCGGCTCGCCGATGTCGCCGACGAACGACACATCGATCTTCAACTTGTCGAGCCGGTACTCGCGCAAGTGCCCCAGCCGCGTGTAGCCGGTGCCGAAGTCGTCCAGCGCCAAGCGCACGCCGAGCGCCCGCAGCGCCGCCAGCGCGGCGGCGGCGCCGGCGCCGTGCTTCATCAGCATCGCCTCGGTCAGCTCCAGTTGCAGCAGCGCCGGCGGCAGGCCGGACGCGGCCAGCGCCGAACGCACCCGTTCGACCAGGTCCTTTTGCAAAAACTGCGTCTGCGACAGGTTCACGCCCACCACCAGCGGCCGCCCGGCGTCGCGCCAGCGCCGCGCCGCCAGGCAGGCCTGCTCGAGCACCCATTGGCCGATCCGCACCATCAGCCCGCTGTCCTCGGCCACGCCGATGAAGCGCTCCGGCAGCAGCAGCCCGCGGCGCGGGTGGCGCCAGCGTATCAAGGCCTCGGCCGCCACCGGCGCGCCGCTGGCGAAGTCGACCTCGGCGTCGTAGACCAGCGTAAACTGCCCGTGCGTCAACGCTTGCCGCAATTCGTTCTCCAGCGCCACGCGCTCGACGATTTGCGCGTTCATCTCGGGGCTGAAGAATTGATAGCCGTTGCGCCCGCTCTCCTTGACGTGGTACATCGCCAGGTCGGCGTTTTTCATCAGCGTGTCGATGTCGGCGCCGTCGTCGGGAAAGATGCTCACGCCGATCGAGGTGCTCACGTGCAGCCGGTGCGGCTCGAGCACGAACTCCTGCGCGATCGCTTGCTGGATCGAGGCGGCCACGTGCGCGGCCTGGGCGATGCCGCCGATGTCGGCCAGGATCACGACGAACTCGTCGCCGCCCTGGCGGCTGACCGTGTCGACCCCGCGCACGCACTTGACCAGCCGCGCCGCCACCTCCTTGAGCAGCTGGTCGCCGACATGGTGGCCGAGCGTGTCGTTGATGTTCTTGAAGCGGTCAAGGTCGAGGAACAGGACGGCGGCCATGCGGCCGCTGCGGCGCGCCGCCGCCAGCGCCAGGCCCATGCGGTCGAGCAGCAGCACACGGTTGGGCAGGTCGGTGAGGAAATCGTGCTCGGCCAGATGGCGGGTGCGCGCCTCGGCGCGGCGGCGCTCGGCCAGGTCGGTCATCAGCGCCAGGTACAGGGTGAGCTGCTCGTGGCGGCGCGCGGTGATGTCGCGGATGACGGTGTAGAGCAGCGCGCCGTCGGCCTGCTCGACCAGCGTCATCAGGATCTCGGTCCAGAAGCGGCGCCCGCCCGGCGCCAGGCAGCACCATTCGAAGCGGTGGTTGCCGTCGCTGCCGGCGCGCGCCACCCGCTCGCGCAGCGCCGGCGCCGACGGCACGCCGGCGCGCTGGCGGCGCGGCGAGAACGCGTCCAGGCCGCGCCCCAGCATGGCGGCCGGCTCGCCGCAGCCGAACAGCGCCAGCGCGGCCGGGTTGACGCCGACGATGCGCCCGTCGCGTAGCAGGGCGATGGCGTCGCTGGTGTTTTGGTACATCAAATGAAAGTCGACGGACACGGGGCCCCTCCCTTGGCGGTGGCGCCCTCGCAGGCCTTCGCCATTCTTGCCCCTGCGGCGGCGGCGCCCTTGACGTGCCTCAAACACGCTTGATCCCGGTTTTACGCGTTTCAGCCGCCCGTTTGCGCCACTCGTCGCATTTCGATGGCGGCGCCCCTTGCAAATTCATAAAGTGCCAACATGCGCACCCTCTCGGCCCCGCCCCACTTACGCAGAAGAACGATATGAAACTAGAAACCTTGCCCCTTTCCAGCACCCCCACCGTCCGCCGTCCGCGCTGGCGCAAGCCGGTGGCCGTGCTCGTCGCGCTCGGCCTGGCGGCCGGCGGCTGGGCCGTCCTGCGCGGCGGCCCGGACGCGCGCGGCGGCGCGGCGCCGGCGGCCCGGGCCGAGGCCAAGCGGGACAAACCACAAGACGTGTTCGAACTGGCCAGCGGCGACGTCGCGGCCGTCGACGCCCGATCATTGGCGGTCAGCTTGCCCTTGTCCGGCTCGCTGGCGCCCCTGAGTTCGGCCACCATCAAGTCCAAGATCTCGGGCGTGGTGGAGGCCACCACGGTGCAGGAAGGCCAGGCCGTCGCCGCCGGCCAGGTGCTCGCGCGCATCGACCAGGCCGACCTGCGCGCGCGCCTGCAACAGCAGCAGGCCATGCTCGACGAGGCCCAGGCCAAGCTGGCGCTGGCGACCAAGAACGAGGCCAACAGCGAGGCCCTGCTGGCGCAGAAATACATTTCGCAAAACGCCTTCGACTCGACCCAGAACACGGTGGCGCTGGCGCGCGCCAACGTCAAGTCGGCCGCCGCCATGGTCGAGATCGCCCGCATCGCGCTCAACGACGGCATCATCCGCGCGCCCATCAGCGGCGTGGTCAGCAAGCGCCACGTGCAGGCCGGCGAAAAGCTCTCGCCCGACATGCCGGTCTACAGCATCGTCAACCTGTCCGAACTGACGCTCGAGGCCCAGGTGCCGGCCTCGGAAATTCCGCGCGTCAAGGTGGGCCAGGACGTGCGCTTCCGCGTCGACGGCTTCCAGCAGCGCGCGTTCGAGGGCAAGGTGGCGCGCATCAACCCGGCCACCGAGGCCGGCTCGCGCGCGATGCTGGTCTACATCGCCGTGCGCAACGACGACGCCGCGCTGCGCGCCGGCATGTTCGCCAAGGGCAGCATCGTCACCGAGCGCTCCGGCGTGGCGCCGATCGTGCCGATGACGGCGCTGCGCGGCGAGCCGGGCCGGCAGCTGGTCTACAAGATCGAGCACGGCAAGGTGGTGGCGCAGCCGGTCACGCTGGGCCTGCGCAACGACGACGAGGGCTACGCCGAGGTGGTCGACGGCCTCGACAAGGGCGCCAACGTCATCGTCTCGAAACTGAACGGGGTCAAGCCCGGCGCCTCGGTCAAGCTGCCGGCCACGGCCAAGGAGATGGCCACGCCGTCGACGCCGGCCAAGGCCGCCATGCTGGCGAAGGGCTGACCATGTGGATCACTAAAACCAGCATCCAGAACCCGGTGTTCGCCACCATGGTCATGGTCGCGCTCGTCGTACTGGGCCTGTTCTCCTACCGCGAGCTGGGCATGGAGGCCATGCCCAACGTCGACATCCCCGGCGCCATGATCGAGGTCAACTACCCGGGCGCCTCGCCCGAGGCGGTCGAGAACGACATCACGCGGCCGATCGAGGAAGTGGTCAACACCGTCAGCGGCATCAAGACCTTGCGCGCCAACTCGTGGGAGGGGCGCGGCGCCGTCTACGTCGACTTCGAGCTGTCGACCAATATGGACAAGGCGATGCAGGACATCCGCGACAAGGTGGCGCAGGTGCGCCCGCGCTTCCCGCGCGAGGCCAAGGACCCGTTCATCGTCCGCTTCGAGGGCGAGAACAGCCAGCCGATCGCCCAGGTCAGCCTGACGGCCACCGACCACAGCCTGCGCGAACTGTCGACCATGGCCGACCAGATCATCGGCAAGCGCTTCCAGGGCGTGGCCGGGGTCGGCCAGGTGCGCCTGAACGGCATGGCCGCGCGCCAGATCCTGGTGAGCCTGCGGCCGGCCGACCTGACCGCGCAGGCGATCGGCGTCGACGAGGTGATCGCCGCCATCGCCGCCACCAACACCAACCTGCCGGCCGGCTCGATCAGCTTTGCCGGCAACGAGCAGCTGGTGCGGGTGGAAAACAAAATGAAGGAGGCGCGCGACTTCAACAAGATCATCGTGGCGCGCCGCGCCAACGGCCCGGTCTACCTGGAACAGGTGGCCACGGTGATCGACGGCGCCCAGGAGGAGATGTCGATCTCGCGCCTGAACGGCCGGCGCGCCGTCACCATCGACATCACCAAGGTGCAGGACGCCAACGTCGTCGAGGTCGGCACGCGCGTGCAGCGGGTGGTCGCCGAGCTGCAAAAATCGCTGCCGCCGGACATCACCCTGACCCTGCTCAACGATGAATCGGTCAAGGTCAAAAGCCAGCTCGACAACGTCAAGCGCACCATCGTCGAGGGCGCCGTGCTGACCATGGTCATCGTGTTCTTCTTCCTGCACTCGTGGCGCTCGACCATCATCACCGGCCTGACCCTGCCGATCTCGGTGATGGCCAGCTTCATCGCAATGAAGGCGTTCGGCTTCACGCTCAACTTCCTGACCCTGATGGCCCTGTCGCTGTGCATCGGCCTGCTCATCGACGACGCCATCGTGGTGCGCGAGAACATCGTGCGCCACCTGGGCATGGGCAAGAAGCACCGCCAGGCGGCCGAGGACGGCACCAACGAAATCGGCCTGGCCGTCATGGCCACCACCTTCGCCATCGTCGCCGTGTTCATCCCGGTGGCCTTCATGCAGGGCATCATCGGCCGCTTCTTCCTGCAGTTCGGCATCACCGTCGCGGTGGCGGTGATGGTGTCGCTGTTCGTCAGCTTCACGCTCGACCCGATGCTCTCGTCGGTGTGGCCGGACCCGGTCAAGGACCGCTTCAAGTACGCGCCGTGGCTGGGCCGTTTCATGCACTGGGTCGAGGGCGGCGTCGACTGGCTGCACGTGGTCTACGGCAAGGTGCTGGCGCTGGCGCTGCGCTGGCGCAAGGCGACGCTGGCGCTGGCCTTCGCGCTGTTTGCCGGCAGCATCATGCTGGTGCCGATGATCGGCGGCGAGATGATGCCCGAGCAGGACAACGGCTGGGTCAACCTGCAGATGAAGACGCCGGTCGGCTCGAGCCTCGAATACAGCGACAACAAGGTGCAACAGGTCGAGGCGGCGCTCAGGGAATTCCCCGAGATCGCCAGCGTCATCGCCGTGGTCGGCACCGAGGACGGCCGCAACGTCTCGCGCCTCGACATGAAGCTGGTCGACCGCAAGACCCACCGGCGGCCGTCGCAAAAGGTCATGGAGGGCAGGATCCGCGAGCGCCTCGGCAAGATCGCCGGCATCACGCTGTCGGTCGGCATGAAGCCGATCTTCATCGCCATCCTCGGCACCGACGAAGGCAAGCTCGACGCCGTGGCGCACCGCCTGATGGACAAGATGCGCGGCATCCGCGGCCTGGTCGACCTCGAATACAGCCAGGAGGGCGCCAATCCGTCGACCACGGTCAAGATCAACAACGAGCTCGCCAGCGACCTGGGCCTGACGGTGCAGCAGATCGGCACCGCGCTGCGCCCGTTCGTGGCCGGCGACACCACCAGCCACTTCCTCGCCTCGGACGGCCAGAACTACGACGTCAACGTGCAACTGCCCAAGTCGGGCCGGCAAAAGGTGGCCGACCTGGCCGACCTGTCGCTGGCCTCGAGCAAGCTCGGCCCGGACGGGCGGCCGGTGATGGTGCCGCTGCGCCAGGTGGTCGACTTCGTGCCCTCGTTCAGCCCGCAGGTGCTCAAGCGCCAGGCGCTGCAGCGCCGGGTGGCGATCTACGCCAACACGGACGGGCGCCCCGGCGGCGACGTCGACGCCGACGTGCGCAAGGCCATGCAGCAGATCGAGCTGCCGGCCGGCGTGCGCTTCGACGTCGGCGGCAACGCCCAGGAAATGGCCGAAAGCATGACCTCGGCCATGATCGCGCTCGGCATCGCGGTGATCTTCATCTACCTGGTGCTGGCGTCGCAGTTCGGCAGCTTCCTGCAGCCGGTGGCGATCATGATGTCGCTGCCGCTGTCGCTCATCGGCGTGCTCGTCGCGCTGCTGGCGACCGGCAGCACCTTGAACATCTTCTCGGTGATCGGCTTCATCATGCTGATGGGGCTGGTGACCAAGAACGCGATCTTGCTGGTCGACTTCACCAACCAGGCGCAGCGCGAGGGCGCGGGGCAGTTCGAGGCCCTGATGAGCGCCGGCCAGGTGCGCCTGCGGCCGATCCTGATGACGACCCTGGCGATGGTGTTTGGCATGTTGCCGATGGCCATAGGCCTGGGGGAAGGCGGCGAGACGCAGGCGCCGATGGGGCGCGCGGTGATCGGCGGGGTGATCACGTCGACCATTTTGACGCTGGTGGTGGTGCCGGTGGCGTACACGTATCTGGACAGCCTCGGCAAGCGCTGCGCGCGCTATTTCAAGCGCGGGCAGCACGAGGGGGAACATGCCGAGCACCTGCGCGAAGTAAAACATCACGCTTGAGCGGCTGGCGGCGCCGTTTACCCCGCAAGGCGGCGCGCGGGGGACGTACCCCGCGGGGTACGTCCCCGCCGTCCCGGGGTGCGGCGCGGCTCAATCGCCGGCCGCCGCCGTCACTCCTTGGGCGCCTCGGCCGCCTCGCCGCCCGCTTCGTCGTCCTCGACCTCTTCGCCCTCCTGGGCCAGGCCCGGGTTGGCCTTGAGCTCGGCCTTGCGCCGGGCTTTTTCATCCGCTTTTTTCTTCTTTTCCAGCTCGCGCTGACGTTTTTCGTACTGGAAGTTTGTCTTCGCCATTTGCTACCTCTTCTCTATCCGGTTGATTACCTGGTCACATTATGACGCAGATACGGCCAAGGCAAGTTTTTCAGCCCCGGGGATGATGTTGCGCATGCAGATGTTTCAGGCGTTCCCGTGCGACATGGGTGTAGATTTGCGTGGTCGAGATGTCCGAATGGCCAAGCAATAACTGCACCACGCGCAGGTCGGCGCCATGGTTGAGCAGGTGCGTGGCGAACGCGTGGCGCAAGGTGTGCGGCGACAGCGGCGCCGTGATGCCGGCCTTGAGCGCGTGCTTCTTGATCAGCACCCAGAACATCTGGCGCGTCATCGGACCGCCGCGCCCGGTCACGAATAGCGCGTCGTCGACCTGGCCGTTGAGGATGACGCCGCGCGCGTCGCGCAGGTAGCGCTCGATCCACACGCGCGCCTGCTGGCCGAACGGCACCAGGCGCGTCTTGGCGCCCTTGCCGGTCACGCGCAGCACGCCATCGTTCAGGCTCAGCTCGAGCATCTTGAGCTCGACCAGCTCGGACACGCGCAAGCCGCTGGCGTACATCAGCTCCAGCATGGTGCGTTCGCGCAGGCCCAGCGGCGTGGCGACGTCGGGCGCCGCCAGCAAGGCCTCGACTTGAATTTCGCTCAAGGTGTGGACGAAGCGGTGCGGCTGCCTGGCCGACACCAGTTTGAGGCTGGGGTCGTCCGTGATGCGGCGCTGGCGCAGCAGCAGCTGGTAGAAACGCTTGATCACCGACAGGCGCCGGTTCGACGAGGTGGCCTTGCCGCTGTCGCCGTGGCGGGCCGCGATATAGCCCTCGATGTCGTGCGCGGCCACGGCCGCCAGGCCGGCCACGCCGGGCCGCTGGGAGGCGAGCCATTGGGCGAACAGCCGCATGTCGCGCCGGTAGGCCTCGAGCGTGTTCTTCGACAGGCCGTCCTCGAGCCACAGGCTGTCGCAGAACTCGTCGATCAGAGCAGCGTTGTCTGGTGCCATGCGTATTCGCTCGATCCCTCGTGGGCCAGCAGCCAGCGCTTGATGCCCAGCAGGTAGCCGTTGGGATCGTCGCTGTTGGCAAAACCGCCCAGGCCGGCGGCGGAGGTGACGCGGTGGCACGGGATCACCACCGGGAACCAGTTGGCGCCGCAGGCCTGCCCCACCGCGCGCGGCGCCGAGCCGATGTGCCGCGCCAGCTCGCCGTAGGTGCGCACGCTGCCGCGGGGAATCGAACCGATCGCGTCCCACACCGACTTCTGGAACTCGGTGCCGGCCCCCTTGAGCGGCAGGTCGAAGCGGTAATCGGGATCCTCGCAGTACGCTCGCAGCTGGGCGACGGCCAGCGCGGCGGCCGGGTCCCGCGCCTCCTTTGCATCAAAATGGGGCGGCAGGTAGCACAGCTCGGTGATCAGGCCGGCGTCCGTGCGCACGCCGATTTTCCCCAGCGGCAATGCCACAATGGCGGAAAAAATTTCATGCTGATGTTGTATATTCGTCACAGTTGGCGCACCAAAAAAGGTCTTTATCCGACTCGCTAGTGTATCGCAATGCACCATCATGTTGCGTGTCCGCTACAGCCTTGCGTCGCGCAAGCGAAGGGCGTCGCCGTCACGATCCGGTAAAGGTGACACGCCCCGTCGGCATTGTAAAACGCCGGGGCGAAAAAAAACGCACCTGACGGTGCGTTTTTAAACCTGCTTCACGTTCCCGGTCGTTTGTCCGCCCCGTAGCGCGCTTGTGGCGGCCTGCAGGGCTGTAACAACGACATTCTGTAAAACGTGTGTCTCCTCGATCGATTGCCGGTATTAATTACCGTTTCTATCACACTCCCCACCTACAATTCCGTGCCCTTGCTACCCCGACAAATTTGCTTATTCGGGAATCCCTGAGAGCGACGCCATCATAACGTATCTCTTTCGGTTTTTCCCGTTTTTTTCAGGTTGCAGCGCAGCGTCATTTCAAGAGTAAATTAAATTCGGGAGCCACAAAGAAATTTGTGGTACATATGTGACCAAGATCAAGAAGCCCAGCATCGTCAACAGCCATGGCCACACGGCAACGGTCAATTCCGTGATGCCCATCTTGGTGATGCCCGAGGCCACGTACAGGTTCAGGCCCACCGGCGGATGGCACATCCCCACCTCCATATTGACGACGATCAAGATCCCGAAGTGCACCGGATCGATGCCCAGTTTCATCGCCACCGGGAACAGGATGGGCGCCATGATCAGCACGATCGACGACGGCTCCATCACGTTGCCGGCCAACAGCAGCAGGACATTGACCACCAGCAGGAAGCTGATCACGCCCAAGCCCTGGCCGGTGATCCACTCGGCCATCGCCTGCGGGATGTTTTCGCTCGTCATCAGGAACGAGAACAGGATGGCGTTGGTGATGATGTAGAGCAGCATCGCCGACATCGCCGCCGAATCGAGCAGCACCTTGCCCACCTGCTTGAGCTTCAAGTCCTTGTAGACGAACACGGCGATGAAGAACGCGTACACGGCCGCCATCGCCGCCGCCTCGGTCGGCGTGAAGGTGCCGGTGTAGATGCCGCCCATGACGATGACGATCAGCAGCAGGCCCCAGGCGCTCTTGCGGAAGGTCGACCAGCGCTCGCCCCAGCCGGCCTTGGCCATGCGCGGGTAGCCGTGCTTGCGCGCCAGGTACCACGTGGTCAGGCCGAGGAAGAACGCCAGCATGATGCCCGGCACCACCCCGGCCATGAACAGCTTGCCCACCGAGGTGTTGGTGGTGACCGAATACATCACCATCACGATCGATGGCGGGATCAGGATGCCGAGCGCGCCGGAGGTGGTGATCACGCCGGCGCCGAAGCTTTTCGGATAGCCCTGGCGCACCATGGCCGGCAGGATGATCGAGCCGATCGCCACCACCGTGGCCGGCGACGAGCCCGACACGGCGGCGAACAGCGCGCAGGCCAGCACCCCGGCCAGCGCCAGGCCGCCGTGCCAGTGGCCGACCATCGAGCTGGCGAAGTTGATCATGCGCCGCGCCACGCCGCCGTGGGTGAGGAAGTTGCCCGCCAAAATGAAGAACGGGATGGCCATGATTTCGAACTTCTCGATGCCGGTAAACAGTTTCAACGCCACCGTGTCGATCGGCACCTCGGTCATGGTGAACAGGAAGGTGAGCACCGTCAGGCCGAGCGAGATGGAGATCGGCATGCCGGTCAACATCAAGCCCAGCAGCAGCACGAAGATAATCAGCGCGTTCATGCTTTGGCTCCTTTGTCGGCCGACAGTTCCTCATCGAGGCCCTCGACGTGCGAGTGGTCGTGTTTGGGCAGCTCGCCGGTCTTGACGAAGGCGACGAGCACCTGCAGGAAGCGGAAGCACATCAGGTAGGAACCGAGCGGCACGGCCAGGTAGACGATCCACATCGGCATTTCCAGGTCGGCCGAGGTCTGGTCGGTCTGCGCCATGTGGTGGACGAAGTTGGCGCCGAGGGTGCCGATGATGCCGGTAAACAGCGCGCCGGCCAGCAGGCCGAAGACGACGAACTTGTTGCGCCACGGCGTGCTCATGCGGTTGATGATGACGTCGACGCCGACGTGGATGCCGGTGCGCACGCCATAGGCCGCGCCGAACTTGGCCATCCAGACGAACATATAGATACAGGCTTCCTGGGTCCAGCTGGTGTTGAGTTGAATCAGGTAGTCCTGCAGGCCGGGAATCGGCAGGCCGGACAGGTAGCGGTGCACCACCGCGATGAAGATCAGGATGGTGGCCGCGCCCATGAGGGTCGCGATCAGCCATTCTTCGAGTCTATCGAGGAATTTCATGGAGGGATCCTTCTAAGAGGAATTGTGGACGGGGCGGCGAGCGCCGCCCCGTCGGCGAGCTTGTGCTGTAAAGCTTACTTTGCCGCTTCTTTGTTGATGGCCGAGATCAGGTCCTTGCCGATCCGGCTTTCCATCGATTTTTGCACCGGCAGCAGGGCATTGCGCCACTCCGCCTGTTCCTTCACGCTCAAGGTGTAGATCTCGGTCTTGCCGGTCTTCTTGATCGCCTCGAGCGCCAGATCGTTGTCGCGCTGGGCGATGGCCTTCTCGAACGTGGTCGCTTCCTTCATCGCCTTGTCGAGCGCGGTGCGGATGTCCGGCGGCAGGCCGTCCCAGAACTTCTTGTTGACGATGACGGCGTAGCCCAGGTAGCCGTGGTTGGACACGGTCACGTACTTCTGCACCTCGTGCATCTTCTGCGTGTACATGTTCGACGGCGGATTCTCGGTGCCGTCGACCACGCCCGTCTGCAGCGCCTGGTACACTTCCGAGAACGCCAGCACCTGCGGATTGGCGCCGAGTGCGCGCATCTGCGCGTCGAGCACCTTGGACGACTGGATGCGCAGCTTCAAGCCCTTGAAATCGGCCGGCGAGCGCAGCGGCTTGTTGGCCGACATGACCTTGAAGCCGTTGTCCCAGAACGCCAGGCCGGTGATGCCCTTCGGTTCCAGTTTCTTCATCAAGCCCTTGCCGATCTCGCCCTCGGTCACGTTGTAGAGCGCCGTCTTGGACGGGAAGATGTACGGCAGGTCGAAGGCTTCGAATTCCTTCACGCCCAGCGGGCCGAACTTGGCCAGCGACGGCGCCAGCATCTGCACCGCGCCCAACTGCAGCGCCTCGAGTTCTTCCTTGTCCTTGTAGAGCTGGCTGTTCGGATACACCTCGACCTTGACGCGGCCGTTGGTGGCCTTCTCGGCCAGTTGCTTGAAGCGCTCGGCGGCCTGGCCCTTGGGCGTGTCGGTGGCCACCACGTGGCTGAATTTAATGACGATGGGCGCTTGCGCGTAGGCGTTGAAGCTCAGTGCCGCGCTAAGCGCGAGCAAGGCGTGTTTCAGTTTCATGAAGTCTCCAAGGGTAAGAAAGTACACTATTATTGTAGTTTGATAGATTCTTCAGGACAACGTCGCATTATTCAATTGTGGAAAACCACAATAACGCCGTTCCGCCAACGCTATACCCTGAGCGCCCATGACAAACCCGCATTCCCAGCCGCTTCCAGCCCGACGCACGCACGCCAATTCGTCGCTGCGCTGGCTGCTGCCGATCGTGCTGCTGTTGTTTTTTCTGGCGATTTTGATCTGGCTGCCGTGGCAGGCGCGCCAGATGGAGAGCAACGAGCGCCAGGAGCAGCTCATCGCCGACACGCTGTGGGTCGAGCAAACCATACGCTTTCAATTGGGTAGGGACGAGGAAAGCCTGGCCGCGCTGGCGCAGGAGATCGGCCTGGGCCGCCTGGCGCCGGCCCAGGGCCACGACCGGCTGGCGCGCGTGCTGCGCAACGGCAAGGAACTGCTGCGGGTGGTGTGGCTGCGGCCGGACGGCACGCTGGTGGCCAGCAGCGATCCGCAGGCGGCGCCGGTGGGGCTGTCGGCCGCCTCGCGCGCGACCATGGAGCTGACCCGCAAGACGCGCAACCCGATGTACACGCAGCCGGAGGCGCAGGCGGCCGACCCGGCCGCCGCGCCGTCCGAGGTGCTGATGGATTACCACGTGCCGCTCTTTGGCGGCGGCGACTACGTCGGCGACCTGGTGGCCACCTATAAAACCAGCGCGCTGCTCGAGGAAATGGTGCCGTGGTGGTTCGCGCAGGACAACCAGGTCACGCTGGTCGACCGCGACGACAAGGTGCTCGCGCGCCGCGCCGCCGCCGGCCCCGGCCACGGCGTCTACACCCACAAGCGCGCGCTCGACCTGCCCGGCGCCTCGGTGCGGCTGGTGACCGACAGCGTCAAGAGCGCGCCCAAGCTGCTGCCCAATTTGCTGGTCGGCTCGGTCATCGTGCTCTCGCTGGGCCTGTTGTGGAGCCTGGTGGCGCTGTGGGGTCACATCTCGCGCCGGCTCGCCGCCGAGGGCGCGCTGCGCCAGCAGATGTCGTTCCGCACGGCGATGGAGAACTCGCTGGTGACGGGCCTGCGCGCGCGCGACCTGGAAGGGCGCATCACCTACGTCAATCCGGCCTTCTGCCAGATCGTCGGCTACCCGGCCGAGGACATCGTCGGGCGCCTGCCGCCGATGCCGTACTGGGCGCCGGAGGCGATGGCCGAATACCAGACCCGCTTCGCCTCGGTGCTGGCGGGCAAGGTCACGCCGCAGTTCGAGACCTTCTTCCAGCGTCCCGACGGCCAGCGCGTGCCGGTGCTGGTGTTCGAGGCGCCGCTGGTCGACAGCCACGGCAAGCAGACCGGCTGGATGGGCTCCATCCTCGACATCTCGGACCGCAAGCGGGTCGAGGAACTGAACCGCCAGCAGGAGGAAAAGCTGCAGGCCAGCGCGCGCCTGGCGACGATGGGCGAGCTGGCCTCGATGCTGGCCCATGAGCTCAACCAGCCGCTGGCGGCCATCTCCAGCTACACCACCGGCGCGCTCAATGTGCTGGGGCGGGCCGGGGACAAGGGCGCGGCGGTCGACGCCGGGCTGCTCAAACCGGCGTTGGAGCAGGCCAGCGCGCAGGCGCAGCGGGCCGGCCAGATCATCCGCAGCGTGCACGAATTCGTCAAGAAGCGCGAACCGCTGCGCCAGGCGGTCGGCATCGCATCCCTGCTCGACGGCATCCAGGCGCTGATCGAGCTGCAGGCGCGGCAAAGCTATGTTTCGTACCAGACCAACATTCCCGCGGACCTGCCGGCGGTGCTGGCCGACCGCGTGATGATCGAGCAGGTGCTGCTCAACCTCACGCGCAACGCCATCGAGGCGATGCAGCACATTCCGCCGCAGCGTCGGGTGCTCAGCGTGGTGGCGGAGTATGATGCGGCCAGCGCGCAGGTGGGCGTGGCGGTGATCGACCAGGGCCACGGCATCGCCGACGAGGTGGCGCAGCGCTTGTTCTCGCCGTTCTTCTCGACCAAGGCCGAGGGCATGGGCATGGGACTGAACATCTGCCGGACTGCGATAGAATTCCATGGCGGTTCGCTCACCTACAGCCCCAATCCGCAAGGCGGCACCATATTTACGTTCGTGCTGCCGGCGGTGCCGGCGGCCACGCAACAGGAGACCTGAAATGCTGCATATCGTCGATGACGAAGCGGTCGTGCGCGACTCGCTGACCTGGCTGGCCACTTCGCGCGGGATCGCCTCGCGCGCCTACGAAGGCGCGCTGCAATTCCTGCAGCAGGCCGAGACGGGCGAATTCGACGCCGACGGCGACTGCGTGCTGCTCGACGTGCGCATGCCGGACATGAACGGCGTGGCCGTGTTCGACCAGCTGGCCGCGCGCGGGCTCACGCAGCGCATGCCGGTCATTTTCCTCACCGGCCACGGCGACGTGCCGATGGCGGTCGACACGCTCAAGCGCGGCGCCTTCGACTTCTTCGAGAAACCGTTCAACGACAACCAGCTGATGGACCGGGTGCAGGAAGGCCTGGCCGGCTCGCGCAAGGCCGGCGAGATGGCGGCCGTGCACGCGCGCCTGGCGACCCTGTCGGCGCGCGAGCGCGAGGTGCTCGACCTGATCCTTGCGGGCAAGATGAACAAGGTGGTGGCCGACCAGCTGGGCATCAGCATGCGCACGGTGGAGGTGCACCGCGCGCACATCTTCGACAAGATGCAGGTCAAGACGGCGGTCGAGCTGGCGGGATTGCTGAAGTAGCGGCCCGCGCCCCCGCACGGCAAGGCGGGGACGTACCCCGTACGGGGTACGTCCCCACAACCATTGGCGGCGGCTAACCGATGCGCGTCATGGGGTAGAGCGCGGTCAGCCCTTGCGCGTGGCGATCCACTCGTCGACCACCTGCTCGAGCACCGACAACGGCACATCGCCCGTCTGCAGCACGGTGTTGTGGAAATCCTTGATCGAGAACTTGTCGCCCAGCGCCTTTTCAGCCTTGGCGCGCAGGTCGAGGATGCGCAGCATGCCGATCTTGTACGCGCACGCCTGCCCCGGCATCACCACATAGCGCTCCACCTCCGCCGCCGGAATGCCATAGTCGATGCCCTGCTGGCGCGTCCACTTCATCGCGTGCAGGCCGGTATCGACCACCAGCCGCTTGGCGCGGAACAGTTCCGCGTCGAGCTGCCCGAGGCGCCCGACGGTATCGCCGTCATACCATTTGTTCTCCGCCGCCAGCTGCTCGGCGTACAGCGCCCAGCCCTCCACATACGCCGACCCCGAATTGAACACCCGGTCGCGCCGGTAGCGCGGCAAGCCCATGTTCTCCTGCTGCAGCGCGATCTGGAAATGATGGCCCGGCACCGCCTCGTGGTACACCAGCGTGCGCATGCCAACGATGCGGTAGTCCGGTCCCGGCATCGGCGCCCAGAACACCCCCGGCAGGCTGCCGTCCCTGGCCGGCGCCGAGTAGTGCGCGGCCGCCGTCTTCTCGGTGAAGGCCGGCTCGCGCTTGACCACCACCGGCGCCTTCGGCGTCTGGTCGAACAAATCCTTGGCGCGCGCCTCGGCGTCGCGCATCAGCGCGTCGTAACGGGCCAGCATCGCCGGCCGCGGGTCGGCCTCCTTCGGCTGCGAGTCGGCCTCCAGCCTGACCATGCGCTCCTTGATGCCGCCGTCCTTGTAGCCCAGCGACGCCAGCAGGCCGTCCATCTCCTTCTCGATGCGCGCCACCTCCTTCAGGCCGATGTCGTGGATCTGTTGCGGCGTGTAGTCGGTGGTGGTCATGCGGCGCAGCGCCAGCGCGTAGGCCTTGTCGCCGTTGGGCAGGCGCCACAGGCCGGCGTCGGCGGTGGTGCGCGGCAGTTGTTCTTGCAGCAGCGCGCGGGTGCGCTCGAACGCCGGCAGGATCGACTGCCTGACGGTGGCCGTGGCCTCGGCCGTGAAGCTGGCCTGCCGCTCGGGCGGGACGTCCTTCAACGCGGCCATGCGCTGCGCCAGCGAGGCGACGAACACGTTCTTGTCGGCGCCGCCGTCGAGGAAGCGGTCCAGCTGCCCGATCGCCGACTGCGTGATAAAGGTCGGCATCAGGAAGCCGCGGCCGGCGGCGTCCCGCGCGCGCGCGATGCCGGTGTCGATCTTGCCGGCCACGCCCTTCAGGCGCGCCAGATAGTTTTCAACGTCGCGCTGGTTGCGGATCGGGTGCTGCTGCGACAGGAAGTTCACCAGCTGCACATGCAGGCCGGTGAACTGGTTGAACACGAACTGGTGGTCCTCGAACGCCGCCGCGTCGACCACGCCCCGCAGGTTCCACGCGATGGCGGCGGCGCTGGCGCGCTGCCGCGACGTGAGCGATGCCTGATCGATGGCCGCCAGCTGCGTGAGCGCGGCCCTGGCCTTGGCCACTTCGGCCTTGCGGTACTGCGGCGTATTGGGCGTGAGCGCGCGGTCGAGCGCATCCTGCTCCTTGCCGCTGAAGTACTGCTTCTGGGTGGCCTGTTCCGGATCGCCGCGCAGCTTGGCGTCGGCGACCTTGTCGGCCCAGGCGTCGAAGCCGACCGCCTGCGCCGCGAGGGAAAGGGAGGCGCCGGCGAGCAGCGCGAAGAACCTGGTGGAAGTTTGCATCGACATCGGCCTCTTAGGAAAAATAACCGCACGAGTGTAGCCCAATCCGCCAGGAGCCGCCGTCAACGCCCGTGGCAAGCGAGCGCCCACTCGACATGCTCGCGCACCAGCGCCGATGGATGGTCCAGCCGCGCCGCGAGCGCGCCGACGATGGCCGCGTCGCCGGCCGCGCCGGCCGCCGCCGCGTTGCCCAGGCCGACGGCCAGGTTGCGCAGCCAGCGCTCATGGCCGATGCGGCGGATCGGACTGCCCTCCATCTTGCGGTTGAACTCCTCCTCGCTCCACGCGAACAGCTCCACCATCGACGCGCTGCCAAGGCCGTGACGCTCGTCGAAGTCCGGCAGCACGGCGCGCTGCGCGAACTTGTTCCACGGGCAGGCCGTCTGGCAGTCGTCGCAGCCGTACACACGGTTGCCGATCAAGGGCCGCAGCTCCAACGGTATCGCGCTTTTAAGCTCGATGGTCAGGTAGGACACGCAGCGCCGGGCGTCGAGCCGGCCCGGCCCGAGGATGGCCCGGGTCGGGCAAATGTCGATGCACGCCGAGCACTGGCCGCAGTGGGCGCCGGTCGGCTCGTCCACCGGCAGCGGCAGGTCGACCAGGAACTCGCCCATGAAGAACATCGACCCGGCCGTCCGATTGAGCAGCAAGGTGTGCTTGCCGCGCCAGCCCATGCCGGCTTTTTCCGCCAGCGGCAGCTCCATCAGCGGCGCCGAGTCGGTAAACACCCGGTAGCCGAACTCCCCGATCTCGGCCTTGACCTTGTCGGCCAGCTGCTGCAGGCGCGCGCGCAGCACCTTGTGATAGTCCCTGCCGCGCGCGTAGACCGAGACCACGGCGGCGCCCGGGTCGGCCAGCCGGCGCCGTTCGCGCGCGCGCCAATCCTCCGTGTCGCCGTCACCGCCGTGGCTTTCCGCCTCCCTCGGCAGGTAGTCCATGCGCGCGCTGACCACCCGCACGGTGCCGGGCACCAGTTCGGCCGGACGGGCGCGCAGCATGCCGTGGGCCGCCATGTAGTCCATTTCACCATGCATGCCGGCGTCGAGCCAGGCGCGCAGGCCGGCCTCCGCGTGACCGAGGTCGATGTCGGTGATGCGCACATCGGCGAAGCCCAGCTCCCGGCCCCAGCGCTTGATGCTGAGGGCGAGTTCGGCTAAATTGGATTCTGGCAGGGACATCGGTGGCTTGATAGGGACGCGGGCGGTTACAATGGCTGGCGATACAACCAACATGACATTCTATTCGATGCAGCACTTCACAGCCCATCTCCACGACGAGGCAGCGACGGCGGCCCTCGGCGCGGCCCTGGCGGGCGCGCTGGCGCCGGGCCTGACGATTTACCTGCACGGCGACCTGGGGGCCGGCAAGACCGCCCTCACCCGCTCCTTGCTGCACGCCGCCGGCCACGCCGGCACCGTCAAAAGTCCGACCTATACGTTGTCGGAACCCTATCGGATCACGCTGGGCGGGCGGGCGCTCAACGTCATCCATTTCGACCTGTACCGCATGGGCAGCCCCGAGGAATTTCTCGACGCCGGCTTCCGCGAGGACTTCAACGGCGATAACATCTGCATCGTCGAATGGCCCGAAAAGGCCGAGCGCGTGCTGCCGCCGCCCGACATCGACCTGTACCTGAGCGTGGCCGGCCACGGTCGTGATGTAGAATTGCAGGCGTCCACAGCACTGGGTAACTCATGCCTTCAAAGCCTCAAATTCGCTCCCAACATGTGACCGCGTCGTCCGCGCCCGCCGTCTCGCGGCGCACCGTCCTGAAGGCCGGCGCCACCCTGATGCTGTCGGTGACCTCCCTGGCCGCGCCGCTGCGCGCCAGCGCGGCGCAGATCCTGGCCGTGCGCGTGTGGCCGGCCGACGACTACACCCGCGTCACGCTGGAGAACGACGCCGTCCTCAAGGCCACCCACTTCATCGTCAAGGACCCCGAGCGCATGGTGGTCGACATCGAGGGGCTTGAGCTCAATCCCACGCTCAAAAGCCTGGTGGCCAAGATCCAGTCGAACGACCCTTACATCAAGCAGGTGCGCGTGGGCCAGAACCGGCCCAACGTGGTGCGCCTGGTGTTCGACCTGAAGGAGGAGGTGCGCCCGCAGGTGTTTACGCTGCCGCCGGCGGGCAGCTACAAGGACCGCTTGATTTTCGACCTGTACCCGGTCAAGGAGGTCGACCCGATCGCCGCCATGATCGAAAAGGGCAACTGGTCGACCGACGGCAAGGCGCCGTCGGAGCAGGCCGGGGCGGCCACCGGCGCCACGCCCAAGGGCGACATGCCGCCGCTCAAACCGGGCGAGGCCGAGATGGCCGCCAACGCCCCGCAGGCGCCACAATCGCCGCAGGCGCAGCTCGACGCCCTCAAGCCGGACATGAAGGCCGAGCCGCGCGCCGAACTGCGCAACCAGGTCAGGACCGCCGAGGCGCAGGTCAAGGCCGACAAGAACAACATGGTGCGCATGCTCACCATCGCGCTCGACCCCGGCCACGGCGGCGAGGACCCGGGCGCCTCCGGCAAGAACGGCAGCAAGGAAAAGGACATCGTGCTGGCCATCGCCAAGCGCCTCAAGGCCAAGCTGGAGGCGGCGCCCAACATCCGCGTGATGCTCACGCGCGACGGCGACTACTTCGTCCCGCTCGGCAAGCGCGTGGAAAAGGCGCGCAAGGTGCAGGCCGACCTGTTCGTGTCGATCCACGCCGACGCCTTCGTGCAGCCATCGGCGCGCGGCTCGTCGGTGTTCGTGCTGTCGGAAAAAGGCGCCAGCTCGACGGCGGCGCGCTGGCTGGCCGACAAGGAGAACCAGGCCGACACCATCGGCGGCGTCAACGTCAAGAACCACGACCGCCAGTTGGCCAGCGTGCTGTTCGACCTGTCGACGACGGCGCAGATCAACGACAGCATGAAGCTCGGTAAATCGGTGCTCGGCGAAATCGGCGGCATCAACCGCCTGCACAAAGGCTCGGTCGAGCAGGCCGGCTTCGCCGTGCTCAAGGCGCCGGACATTCCATCGATCCTGATCGAGACGGCCTTCATCTCCAACCCGGAGGAGGAGGCCAAGCTGCTCGACGACGGCTACCAGAACCAGATGGCCGACGCCATCGTCAAGGGCATCCGGCGCTACTTCGCCAAAAACCCGCCGCTGGCGAAGAACCCGCTGACCTGAGCGCCTCCACCACCCAACCCTTTACGGAAGAACCATGGCTGTAGTGACGATGACCCAATTTGGCGCCCTGCCCGCGGTGCGCCTGACCGCCGCCGACGGCGCGCAGGCGACCGTGTCGCTGTTCGGCGCCCACCTGCTATCCTGGAAAACCGCCGACGGCAAGGAGCGCCTGTTCGTCAGCGCGCAAACGCCGCTCGACGGCAGCAAGGCGATCCGCGGCGGCGTGCCGGTCATCTTCCCGCAGTTTAATGTGCGCGGCCCGGGCCTGCGCCATGGCTTCGCCCGCGTCAGCACCTGGCGCCTGACCGACAGCGGCGGCGACGGCGGCCGCTCCTTCGTCGAATTTCGCCTCGACCAGAACGACCTGTCGGCCGAACACGCGCAGGCCTGGCCGCACGCCTTCGAGCTGACCTTGCGCTTCACGCTGCACGGCGACGCGCTGGGCGCCGACTACACGGTGCGCAACAGCGGCGCCCAGGCCTTCGCCTTCGGCGTGGCGCTGCACACCTACTACGACGTCGGCCACCTGAGCGCGACGAGCATCAGCGGCCTGCAACACCAGCGCTACACCGACCACCACCTGAACACGGCCACGCAGGAGCACCCGGCGCTGCACTTCACCGAAAAGCACGACCGCCTGTACCAGTCGACGCCGACGCTGACGCTCAACACGGCCGACGCCACGCTGCGGCTCGAGCAGCAGGGGTTTAGCGAATGGGTGGTGTGGAATCCGGGCCAGGCCGACGCCGCCGCGCTGGTCGATTTGGCCGATGACGAATACCAGCGCTTCGTCTGCATCGAACCGGCGCGCGTGGACCAGGGGCCGCTGGCCGCCGGCGCCAGCTGGACCGGCAAGCACCGCATCTGCGCCTGATAAAAGCGTGTACAAGGCCGCCGCCGACGGCAACCGGCACCACCGCGCATGTCGGCGCCGCCGAATGGCAACCGACACCACCGCGCGCGTCGTCCCGTCGAATGGCAGCCAACATCGGCGTAGGGCGGATTAGCGCAGCGTAATCCGCCAAGCTCCGTCGGCGGCGCTGCCCGCTTACGCGCCGCCCGCCAGCATCAATTGGACTCCTTGATGATCCGCCCGGACCCCGGCTGTATCGGCCGCGCATTGAGCGGATAAAGCCGGCTAAACAGCGCCATCTGCGCCGGCGAAGCCTGGATCGGCTCCTTCATCACCAGCCACAGCACGCCCTCCTGGCACGGCGGCGTCGTCATCGACCCCATGAAGGTGAAGTAATCGCGCCGCGCCGGCAGCAGGTCCATCGGATCGAGCACCACCGACGGCGCCAGCGTCTCGAGCTTCTCGAGCGGCAGATTATTCCAAACGGTCTGCACCACCGGCTGCGGCTTGCCGCGCTCGAGCAGCAGCGCCAGCATCGCGATGCGCCCCTCGCCGTCCTTGTGCACCAGGTGCACCACCATCTCATAGCCCTTGCCGTTGATGCGCTCCTCCGACGGCCGGTGGAAATGGAACTGGATCAGCTCATACATGCGGTTCTGCACCGTGATGAAATTGCCGCTGCCGACCATCACCTGCACCGTATGGCCGTTGTCGGTGACGTTGAAGGTGGACGGATGGTAATCGAAGGTGATCTGCTCGAGCTCGACCTTCATGCCGTCGCGGATATCGATCGGAGACTGGCGGTTGCCGTTGCCGCACTTGGCCCAGGCCGGGTTGATCTTGCCCCAGTTGGCCGGCCCCGTCTCGCCCTCGTAGGACCAGGTGTTGCTGAAGAATTTGGGCGGCGGCGCGGCGGCGGCCACGGCGGCCACGGCGGCGGCCCGTTTGGCCTTGGCGGCGGCCTCGGCGCGGGCCTGCTGGTTGGCGCGCATGATCGCCAGGCGTGCCGCGATCTTGGCCGACAGCTCGGCCTCGGCGTCGCCCTCGGCCGGCTTGCGCGGCGTCGACGCGGCGCTGGCGGCTGCCGAACCGGCGGACCCGGCGCGCGCGCCCGCCGCCCCGGCCACCGGTGGCTTGGCCGTCGCCGAAGCGGGCGCGTCGGTCGCGGCGCCGGCGGTCATAACGACGCCGCAGCAGGCAATCAGGGTGAGCAGAGTACGCATGGGCTTCCAGAAGTAAAAGAATTACCTACTGGTTTACGGATGCTTTTGGGCAAAACTTGAGACGCGCCCGCCACGGCGCAGGGATTTATTTCAACCAGCGGGGGGTCAAGTCTGTCTTTTGGACACAAGCTCATCTGTCAACCGCAGTGGTGATGGCGATCGCCCCCAACTACAGTTCAGCACGTGTCCAAATGACAGACTTGACCCCGACGGGGGGGGGGTTAGCGGCCCATCACGCGACGGCCCAGCTTCCAGACGCCGCCCAGCAGCATCGGTACCACGGCCACGCCGACGCCGACCATGACGATCTCGGTGAGGTGGTCGCGCACCAGCGGGATATTGCCGAAGAAGTAGCCGGCCGTCGTCAGCAGCACCACCCACAGCACGGCGCCGGTGACGTTGTAGAGCTGGAAACGCGCGTGCGTCATGTCCGACACGCCGGCCACGAACGGCGCGAACGTGCGCACCACCGGCACGAAACGGGCTAGCACGATGGTCTTGCCGCCGTGTTTTTCAAAGAATTCGTGGGTGCGGCGCAGGGCGTCCTTGTTGAGCCAGCGGTAATCGTGCGTAAACACCTTTTGGCCGATGGCCTCGCCAATCCAGTAATTGAGCGTGTTGCCCGTCACGGCCGCGGTGATCAACAAGACCATCAGCAGCGCCAGATTCATTTCACCCACCGCGCACAGCGCGCCGGCGATAAACAGCAGGGTGTCACCAGGGAAGAAAAACAGCACCACCAGACCGGTTTCGCAGAAGATGATGGCGAACAGCACCGCATACACCAGCGTGCCATATTGTTGAATGATCACTTCCAATGTTTTGTCGACATGAAGAATCATGTCGAAGAATTGCATAAAATCCATATTCTTCCCATAAAGTGTGCGCCGGAATCATACACCACCAATGCCGCGAAAGGTCGAAGTTTCCCGCCCCTTCTCCGGCCCTCTTAACCAGTTTACAATCGTCGGCGTGCCCACAGCAAGCGAACTCGCCCAACCAAGGAGATATTGGATGTCCCTGACACACCTGCTACGTACTTGTACTTACGCGTTGCCGTCGCTCGCCGTCTTCGCCCTCGCGACCACCGCCGTGGCAGCCGACCTGCCGGTCAAGGCCAGCGTCGGCGATCTGGTCAAACAATCCACTGCGGCCGACTGGCGCGCGCTCGATCCGGACAACACCCTGTACATGGAACTGCCGGCCGGGCGCGTGGTGATCGAGCTGGCGCCCGGCTTCGCGCCGCAAAACGTCGCCAACATTAAAACCCTGGCCAGGGAAAAATACTACGACGGCCTGGCCGTGCTGCGCTCGCAGGACAACTACGTGGCGCAATGGGGCGACCCGGACGCCGAAAAAAATCCCAAGCCGCTCGGCTCGGCCAAAGCCAAGGTGGCCGGCGAATTCACCGTCCCCATGGCCAACGATAAGCACTTTGTGCGCCAGATGGACTTCGACGGCTACGCGCCCCAGATCGGCCACTCCAACGGTTTCCCGGTCGGACGCGATCCGAAGACCAGGACCACATGGCTGGCGCACTGCTACGCGATGGTCGGCGTCGGCCGCGACAACGACACCGACAGCGGCAACGGCGCCGAACTGTATGCCGTCAACGGCCACGCGCCGCGCCACCTGGACCGCAACATCACCGTCGTCGGCCGCGTGGTCGCCGGCATGGCGCTGCTGTCGACGCAGCCCCGCGGCGGCGAGGCGATGGGCTTCTATGGTGCGAACGAGGCCAAATTAACGATCAAATCGGTGCGTCTGGCGGCCGACGTGCCCGAGGCCGAGCGCAGCCACCTGGAGGTGATGCGCAGCGAGGCGCCTATATATAAGCGGGTAATCGAGGCCCAGCGCAACCGCGGCGGGCCGTGGAACAAGTTCTCGCCCGCGTATGTGGAGCTGTGCAACGCGCCGATTCCCGTGCGCGAGAAGCCGGCGCCCTAACCCCAGCCGGAGGGGATGGACCCCACGGGGTCCATCCCCGCTTGCGGACTGCGGCTTTGAACGCCGCCGCAAGCGCTATAATCTCGACGATGAACGCGCCAGACACCTCCCCCCGCTCCCCCCGCCCGATCCAGGCCCTGCCCGACCAGTTGATTTCCCAGATCGCCGCCGGCGAGGTGGTCGAGCGGCCGTCCGCCGTCGTCAAGGAACTGCTGGAGAACGCGCTCGACGCCGGCGCCACGCAGATCACCGTGCGGCTCGAGGAAGGCGGCGTCAAACGCATCGCCATCACCGACAACGGCCGCGGCATCCCGCCCGAGCAGATGCCGCTGGCGCTGGCGCGCCACGCGACCTCCAAGATCGCCTCCCTCGACGACCTGGAAAACGTCGGCACGCTGGGCTTTCGCGGCGAGGCGCTGGCCTCGATCGCCTCGGTGGCCGCCGTCACCCTGACCTCGCGCACCGCCGACGCCGCGCACGCGTGGGAAATCGTCGGCTCGCACAACGGCGCCGTCTCGCCGTCGTCGGGCGCCCTGGGCACCACCATCGACGTCCAGGACCTGTACTTCAACACGCCGGCGCGCCGCAAGTTCCTCAAGTCCGAGCAGACGGAATTTGGCCACTGCGCCGAGGTCGTGCGCCGCATCGCGCTGGCGCGCCCGGACGTGTCGTTCTCGCTCAGCCACAACGGCCGCACCATCGACCACTGGAACGTGAGCGAAATGGCCAAGCGCAGCGCCCATATCCTCGGCGACGGCTTCGCCGAGGCGCGCCTGTCGATCGATGAGCGGGGCAGCGTGCTGCGCCTGCACGGCTTCGTCGGCCTGCCGACCGCCTCCAAGGCGCGCGCCGACGGCCAGTTCTTCTACGTGAACGGGCGCTTCGTGCGCGACAAGGTGCTGGTGCACGCGGTCAAGGCGGCCTACCAGGACGTGCTGCACGGCGACCGCTTTCCCTCGTACGTGCTGGCGCTCGAGCTGGACCCGGCGCTGGTCGACGTCAACGTCCACCCGTCGAAGATCGAGGTGCGCTTCCGCGACAGCCGCGCGGTGCACCAATTCGTCTTCCACGCGGTGCAGCGCGCGCTGGCGGCCACCTCGGCCACCTCGCACGGCAGCGTGCCGTCGCCGTTGCCGGCGGCCGAAAGCCTGGGCAGCTCGACCTGGCGCGGCGAGCAGACCTCGTTCGGTCCCTTGCTCGCTCCCGACTACTCGCCGACGTTCTCGCCGTCGCCGTTCGGTTCGCGCGCGGGCGACGCCGCCGGCGGTTCCAGCCCGGGCCTCAATACCGGCGCCGGCTACGGCGCGCCGCGCTTTGGCGCCAGCGAAGGCGGCGTCGCCCAGAGCACCGAGAAGTACGGCGCGCTGTTCGGCGGCGCCGGCCGCATCGACGGCTACCGCGCCGAAGCCGACATGGCGCTGCCGCAGGCGAGCCCCTTCACCGTGTCGGCCGCCGCCATGGCGCAGGAGGAGTTCCCGCTCGGCTTCGCGCTGGCGCAGCTGCACGGCATTTACATCCTGGCGCAAAACACCAAGGGCCTGGTGCTGGTCGACATGCACGCCGCGCACGAGCGCATCCTCTACGAGCAACTGAAAAACGCCCTGGAGAGCCGCGTCGCCGGCGAGGAGATGCAGGTGCAGCCGCTGCTCATCCCCGTCACCTTCTACGCCGACGCGGTCGAAGTGGGCACCGCGCAGGAGCACCAGGAGACCTTGCAGGCGCTCGGCTTCGACATCGCCGCGCTCTCGCCGACCACCCTGGCGGTGCGCTCGGTGCCGGTGCTGCTCAAGAACGCCGACGCGCAAACGCTGGCGCGCGACGTGCTGCGCGACGTGCGCGAATTCGGCGGCTCGCGCGTGCTGATCGAACGCCAGAACGAACTGCTCGGCACCCTGGCCTGCCACACGGCGGTGCGCGCCAACCGCATCCTTTCGACCCAGGAGATGAACGCCCTGCTGCGCCAGATGGAAACGACCGAACGCGCCGACCAGTGCAACCACGGCCGCCCGACCTGGGTGCAGGTCGAAATCGGCGCGCTCGACAAGCTGTTCCTGCGCGGCCAATGACATGAACGCACTGGTATCAAAGCCGCTGGCGGTGGCCATCATGGGGCCGACGGCGTCCGGCAAGACCGCGTCGGCGCTGGCGATCGCCCAGCGCATCCCGTCGGAGATCGTCTCGGTCGACTCGGCGCTGGTCTACCGCGGCATGGACATCGGCACCGCCAAGCCCACGCGCGAAGAGCGCGCCGCCGCGCCGCACCACCTGATCGACATCCTCGACCCGCTCGATGCGTACTCGGTGGCGCAGTTCCGCGCCGATACCCTGCGCCTGGTCGGCGAGATTGTCGCGCGCGGCAACCTGCCATTGCTGGTCGGCGGCACGATGTTGTACTTCAAAGGCCTGGCCGACGGCCTGGACGACCTGCCCGGCGCCGATCCGGCGCTGCGCGCGCAACTGGAGGAGGACGCCGCGCGCGTCGGCTGGCCGGCGATGCACGCCAGGCTGGCCGCGCTCGACCCGCAGACGGCCGCGCGGCTGGCGCCCAACGACGCCCAGCGCATCCAGCGCGCGCTGGAGATCTGCGCGCTGAGCGGCAAGCCGATGTCCGAGCTGCTGGCGCTGCGCGAGAAAACCGAGCTGCCGTTCGAGCTGCTGTCGTTCGCGCTCGAGCCGTCGGACCGCGCGGTGCTCCACCAGCGCATCGCGCGCCGCTTCGACATCATGCTGGAGGAATCCGACGACGGCAATCTGATCACGGAAGTGGAAGTGCTGCGCCGGCGCGGCGACCTGCATCCGGGGCTGCCGTCGATGCGCTGCGTCGGCTACCGGCAGGCGTGGGAGTATCTGGACGGGACGATCGACTACGCGACGATGCGCGAGACCGGCATCATCGCCACGCGCCAATTGGCCAAGCGGCAGTTGACGTGGCTGCGCTCGATGCCCGAGCGGGTGGCGCTCGACTGCCTGGCGCCCGACCCGGCCGGCGCCATGCTGGCGCGCATCGCCGACAAGCTCGGCTAGCCGCGCGGGCCACGTGGCCGCGTCGGGCGTGGGCGAATTTCGCGGCGTAATCCGCCCTACGTGGTCGGCGGCGCGCTATCCATATAAATGATTTCCCACAGGTGGCCGTCGAGATCCTGGAAGCCATGGCCGTACATGAAGCCGTGGTCCTGCGGCGCCTTGTAGGCGCTGCCGCCGGCCTCGATCGCCTTGTTTACCAGCGTCGCCACCTGCTCGCGCGAATCGACCTGCAGGCACACCAGCACCTCGGTCGACGCGCGCGCATCGCTGATCGGCTTGGGCGTGAAGGTCTTGAAGCGCTCCTCGCTCAACAGCATGACGAAGATGTTCTCGGCCACGATCATGCACGTGGCGCCGTCGTCGGTGTAGTGCTGGTTGAACGAATAGCCGAGGTGGGTAAAGAACGCCACCGATTTCGGCAAGTCGCGCACGGGCAAATTCACAAAAATATTGGTGGCCATACCATCTCCGTTTCGTTGTACGCTGATAGTCCGGCTCACAGAATACCAATATGCCAACGTTTTAGCGACCGCCGCGCGATTGCCCGTACTTTTTCAGAAAAATCTTTTGGCCTCCCTTGACAGGCCAAAGCCCAACCTCGATAATGCTGGGCGTTGCAGGTGATATAGCTCAGTTGGTTAGAGCACAGCATTCATAATGCTGGGGTCGGTGGTTCAAGTCCACCTATCACCACCAAGAATTCGATAAGCCGTTGATCCGAAAGGTTCAGCGGCTTTTTCTTTGCCACTCTAGTCGCTGGTGTTGCACAAAGGTGCTACACATGGCAGCAAAATTTCTCACTAGATCAAGGCACGGGACCATCTATTATTTTCGCCGACGCGTCCCGACTGCGGCGCAAAACGCCGTTGGTCGGCAAGTGCTAGTTCAGTCTCTAGAGACAAGCGACCGCCGGGTCGCCATTATCCGCAGTCGGTCACTCGCAACGCAGACAGACTTAATCTTTCAGCGCATAGCAATGGCAACAAAATCAAAGCAGTCCGACTACATCACGCTTAATTACGAAATGAGGCTCGACCTCAACGAGCTTGGGCGACCATCGTCGCTATACGTGAAGGCTGAACCGCACGAAGAAGACGCAGTGAACTCAGCGATCAGAACCGCGTTAGAGAACGTTGGCGAACGTGTTAAACCTGTTGGTCGCCCAAGCACTAAGAAGACGTTTAGTGACTCAGTTGCGGAATACTTCATCAAGTCCCAGACTAAAGCCCAGACTAAAGCGACCTATCGCAGCAAACTCGATCATGCTCGAAAATTCTTTGGCGATGCCAAAGACGTGCTGACAATCGACCAGGCAGATTTTGTCAGCTACTGCGATCACGTTGTAGCGACGGTCCCAAATACTACGTCGCAGGGTCACTACATGACCACCGTCGCAACTTTCCTGAACTGGTATCGCGTCAGATCTGCCGGACTAACGCCGCTCACGACCAAGACGTTAGTCCCAAAGAGGGAGGCACCCGAATCAGATGACAGAGACGCCTTCACCTTGGAGCAACTTGGACTGGTGTTCAAAAACGCCAAGCAGTATAGGCGTAGTAACCCTTATAAGTTTTGGGTTTCGGTCGCCCCCGCCTTCTTGGGATGCCGCCTTGAAGAACTGTGCCAGATAAATTTGAAATCAGACTTGGTCAACGACGACGAAGCTGGCATATGGTATCTGCTATTTGACGGACGCCCGGACCCCGACGGCGTCGTTCGAAAATCGATGAAAAAAGTGTCAAGCTGGCGGAGTGTGCCGATACATGCGTCGTTGATTCGGCACGGCTTCATTGACTTCCTGCGAAGTCAGCAACACGCAGGTTTTCAGCGCCCATTTGAAAAGGAATGGAAACCCCGCGAAGTTAAGTCTGAACTCGGCCAGATTACTAAATGGAGCCATTACATCAGTCGTTGGGGTGGCCGCGAACTTGAGGCGATTGCAAAACAAGAGGGGTTTGATGCCAGCCGCTTGGCTTACTTCCACTCGATGCGGCACTCCTTCAAACAAGTGTTGGGTGATGCAAAGGTTTCCAGCGAAATATCAGAAGCCCTGTCAGGTCGCCGCTATGGTGGCGCTGATGCCGAGCGATATGAGAAACTGAAGCAGAACCATCGACGCCTCGCCGCCGACGGCATCGAGCGTGGCCTTGATGCCATCGCACTTTTACTGGATAGTGCATTAGTCGCTTAACCGCTGGCGTTCCTGGTCAGTTGCACTTTGATGGTAGAGATGGCGGCAGTCTCCACCCATCGATACTCGCCAATTTCAATCACTAAAGTCACAGAATCACTAGCGCAACGACGTCTCAACATTTATGATTGTCCCCTAGCAAATCCCACGCCTTAGAACGCTCGCTCGAATTTCTCGATGAGTTGAATGCGGCGCAAGCAGAGTTTTAGGAAGGTTTCCATGAAATTTGAAGTGTATTGCGACGAGGCAAATCCCGATGTTTTGACTTCGGAAGCGCCACGCGCTCGCTACTTGATGATAGGGAGCCTTTGGATACCCGCCGAACTTCGTGAGGAGTTGAAGGGAAAAATCTACGCTCTTAGGCAACAGCATTTGACTTGGGGCGAAATCAAATGGACTAAGGTCTCTGCCAGCAAATCAGATTTTTACATCGAGTTAGTTAACCTCTTTATGGGCTACGGTGAGCACGTCCGTTTCCGATGCATAGCGGTCGACCGCGAGCAGATTAATCTGGCACTGCACGATAACGATGGGGAGCTAGGGTTTTACAAATTCTATTACCAGCTTCTACATCATTGGATTTTGGATTTCAATCAGTATCAAATATACTGCGACGCCAAATGCAATCGAGATCTTAAACGGTTGCCCGTGTTAGCAAAATGCTTGTCACGCGCGAGTCTAACGTCGAGCATCGAAAGGGTTCAGTCCCTACCGTCGAGCGAAGTTGTTCTGATACAACTCTGTGATCTCCTGCTCGGAGCCGCTAGTAGTAGAGTCAATGGCACTCTCGGGAAAAATACCGCGAAGGCCGCATTGGTTAAGCATCTTGAGTCAGCGCTTGGACACGCGCTCCGACCTACGCCGAAGGCTGAGGAAAAATTCAATATCTTTAAGATCCGCTTGCAAGGGGGGTGGTAATGGCCTTGCCCGCGCTCTTACACTTTGGGACACCCGAAGAATATTTCACTCACTACAAGACAAACTATTGCTGCGTATTTCGGTGAACGTGCCCACCCATTCCGGTCTATCGTGCCCACTTGCGCATGAGATGGTGTTACGCGGTTAAATTGTAATCGGTGCGGTCACGATGGGTCGATATTTTTCTCCTTTTTGGCTGTTTTAGGTCGCT